>NZ_ATUK01000001.1 GCF_000420165.1 Thioalkalivibrio sp. AKL19
GCCCCGATGGAGTCCTTGGCGCGAACCCCGGTCACGCGGTGCCCCGGGTGACGGAAGCGCGCCAGTTTCTTGATGTCGAGGTGGAGCAGATCACCGGGGTGTTCGTGCTCGTAGCGCCGGGGTGGCTCGACGGGCTCCAGCGCACTCAGGCGGTTCAGTCCCTCACGCCGCAGGATCCGGCTGACGCTGGCCCTCGAGATCCCCGTGAAGGCGGCGATCCGATCCATGGTCCAGCGCTGCCGGCGCAAGGCGACGACCTGCCGCTGGATCCGTCGAGGGGTTCGGCGGGTCTGCTTCCGGGGCCGGGACGAGCGGTCCACAAGGCCCGCACGGCCCGCCTCCTGGAACCGCTGGACCCAGCGCTGCACGGTCTTCGGATCCACGCCAAACCCCCGGGCCGTGGCCCGAAGGCTCAGTCCATGGTCGATCACCAAGCGGACCATCCGCTCTCGACCACGGGGTCCCATTAAGGCATTTTGATGAAGGTTCACGGGGCGTCCTCCTTGGAATGGCTCAGTCGGCAAACTCAGCATCCTTCGGAATCGCCCCGTGGACAACCTATTGAGAGATCACACCTAGTGGGCCCCGGTCTGCATCATTATCTGCCGTTGGCGGCGGTCGCTGACGGCGGCCACGCCGCCTGGTGACAGACGCTGGTCCACGTAGTCGGCGAGCATCCACATCATCCGTTCGACCCGGTGGGTGCGTTGTAGCACCTGGTCCAGGGCGCCGCCGGGCGCTGGATCGGCCTTGAGATACCGGGCTCGGAGGTCGTCGAAACGTGCCCGTTGGTTGCGCGAGAGTTCCTGCAACCATTCGAAGTCTTCCCGTTCGCCGCTTTCCACCGCCATGCTGACGGTGTCCAGCAGGCTGCGCAGGCCCTCGGATACTCGGGTCTCCAGTTCGCCGGCCTCTTCCGCATCCGGTAGAGCGTCGGCGATCGGCATACGCAGGTGGTCATAGAGTTGCTGCTCCAGCGCGCGCAGTGTCTCGAACCGGGCGCGGAGGTTTTGAAAGCGCATGACCGTGGACTCGAACAGCGGTTCTCCGGCCAGAGCGGTGAACTCTGTCTGCCAGGGCTCCAGGGCATAGCCGAAGTCCTTGTGCAGGGATTCCAGGCGTCTCGGGTCGACACCGCGGGCACGGCCGGTCTCGCTTTCTTCCAGGTAGGTTGACAGGCGCTGCCACAGGGCAGGTTCCGCCGCTTCCAGGGCATCCAGACGACGTTCCGGCAGGGTATGCGGGTCGCCCATCTGTAATGGGTTTACCCAGCCGGACCACAACACCAGAAGCCGCGCCAGGAACAGGCTCACGATGACGCCGTTGGTGACCATCAGGATGTAGAACATCGAGAGTTCCACGGGCGGCCAGAGGAGCAGGAGCGAGTAAGCAATGCCGCCGACGATCGCGATCTCGGCGAAGGAGTCGCGCTTGAGCATGTCGATGTTGAAGTCCGAGCGAACCACGTCGCGCATGATCACGCCGAAGGATGCCGTGACCACGGCCATCACCGGGCCCCAGAGCCATAGCGGGCTGGCGTGGGCTTCGACGGCCACGCCCACGCCGATCACGGTGAACGCGGCCACCGCCCAGGCATCCAGGCCGTGCTGCACATTGCCGACCATGCGCCCGCCGAGGCCCGCGCGCTGACGCGCCAACAGTCGCTGTGCGGGGGCGAGATGCACGAGCCAGTGGTCATGCAGCTTGTAGAGCGCGAAGCCGCCCAGCACCACCGCCAGTGGCAGTAACAGGAATTCGGGCGTTTCGAAGATGAATATCGGGTCGCGTCCCAGCAGCAGGTCACGAAGCACACCGCCGCCGATGGCTGGAAGCGTGGCCAGTATCAGGGCGCCGAACAGGTTGTAGCGCTCGCGGCGCGCCAGCATCACGCCGGAGGCGGAGAAGGCGAGGATGCCCATCAGCGTCAGTACGTTGAACCAGCCCTCGCTGGTGGTCATGGCCAGAAACGCGGGTAGCAGGTGTTCTACTTCGAGGTTGGCGATCCGGCGGCTGTCCCCCAGAGTCTGCAGCTCGGCATCGAAGGCCTCGACGAATTCGCGTGGAACGGTCGCGCGGCTGAACATGACCCGTACGCCTACCGAGCCGAGATCGAGGCGGGCGCGGCGGACCTCGTTGGTCTGTCCGCTTTGTGCCAGGAACAGGTCGAGGATCACCGGGTCGGCGATAAACCCGTCGATACGGCCCTCCACCAGGGCGACTACGTTCGCCGCATCGCTGTCAGTCTCCAGGATTTGGGCTGCATCGCCTGGGTCCCGCACGAGGCGCGCGACCTCGGGGTCGGCGAAGGCGTAACCCCGTGTGATGCCCAGGCGAAACGCGCCGGCTTCCACCGCCTCCAGGAAGTCGTCGCGGCTGGCCAGGCGGATGTCGCCGTCATCGCGCAGGTAGAGCGCGTTGCGTTCCTCGCGATAGGGCCGCGAGTAGTGGACGTAACCCAGGCGCGCGGGTTCATAGTAAGTCCCGACGACCAGATCGAGGGCGCCTTGCTTCAGCCCCGCCAGTTGGTCGGACCAAGGCATGGGGCGAAAGTGTACGGTGTGGTCCGTGGCCTCGGCCGCCTCGCGGGCGACACGCAGATCCAGCCCCGTTGCGGCTCCGGATACGCCATCCGGATCGGCATATTGGTACGGCGGCCGCTCAAACCAGCCGGAACGCAGCGTCTCCGGCGGGCCCTCCGTTGCGACCGGAAGCGGCGCGGCGAGGGGGTCGATCGGGTTGGCAGCGGCCACGGGAACCGTTACCAGTCCGGCCCCGATCAACAACAAAACGACGAACAGATCCTGCAGCCGTCCCCGGATGCGCGAGGCCGTCCTGACCGGTATGCTGTCCGTCGTTTTCATCCTTCCTCCCGGTGGTCTTCAGCCGATGCCGAGTTCGTCCATGCGACTTCCACCACCGGGTCTTCCCTGGAACCCAACCCGGTGGGTCGGCCGGTTGCTGGCCCTGAGTCTGGTCCTGGCGGCGGGTTCGGCATTCGCGGAACCCTTGCGTGTACAGCCGCACTGGGTCCCGCAGTCGCAGTTTGCCGGTTTTTATGTCGCCGCCGACCAGGGCTGGTACCGCGATGCCGGCCTGGACGTGGACATCCTTCCGCACGGCCCGGACTATCCGGCATCCGAGGCGCTGGCTCGCGGCGAGGCCGATATCGCCTTGTTGTATCTGGTGCAGGCGCTGGAGCTTCGCGACGCCGGTGTGGAGGTCGTCAACGTAGCACAACTGTTGCACGACTCGTCGCTGGTGATCGTGTCCTTTGCTGATCGCGACATCCTCGCGCCCGAGGATCTCGATGGGCGCCGTGTGGCCCGCTGGCAGAGCTTTCGCATGCAACCCGAAGCGCTGTTTCTCGCCTACGGCGTGGAGCCGGAGATTATCGATCAGGGATCGGGTGTAACTGCCCTTCGCTCGGGTGCGGTCGATGCGGCCATGGCCACTCGGTTCAACGAAATGGTGGAGCTCTATCTTTCGGGATTCGAGCCGGAGGAGCTTTCCACGATCGGGCTGGAGGAACACGGCACTGGCCTGGCCGAGGACGGGATTTACGTTCTCGAATCCACGCTCGAGGAGCGCCCCGAAGCCGTGAAGGCCTTCGTGGCTGCGTCGCTACGCGGTTGGCAGCACGCCTTCGAGTATCCGGAGCAGGCGGTGGATGCGGTTATGCAGCGGGTCCAGCAGCACGGTGAGCCCACGAACCGCGCCCACCAGAGCTTAATGCTCAAGGTGCTTCGCTCGCTTTACTTCGACTCGGACGGCCGCCTGCCGGCCCCGGTACTCGACCCCAATGACTATCTAATGGCCCACAACCTGATGAATAACCTGGTCGGTCTCGAGCGTGAACCTGCCGACTACGACACCTTCCACCGCCCGGTGCTTGATGCACGCCCCGAGTAAGAGCCTGGCGGTACGTCTGGCGCTGGTCACCGTGGTGACGGTGGCGACCATCTTCTTCACGACGTCGGGGCTGCTGTACTACATGGTCCGCGACATCATGCTGGACCATGCGGAGCACCAGGCCCGCGAGCTGACCCGCGCCACGGCCGGGCGAATCGAGGCCTCACTCAACGAAGTCGCGGGCTCGGGGCGGACCCTGGCCGCCTCGTTGACTCAGGGCGGGCATGACCCCGAGGCCATGCGGCCTCTATTGGAGTCGATCACGACCAATACGGCGGCCGCCCAGGGTGCCGCCATCACCTGGGAACCTGAAGCGGCAATCCCCGGACAGCGATACCACGGGCCCTTCGTTTATGAGGGACCCGATGGGGAACTGGAGTACATGAACCTCGGCGGGGACGACTTCGACTATTTCACCCGCGACTGGTATCAGATCCCCGCGCTCACCGGCGAAGCATTCTGGGCGGATCCGTTTGCATCGGCGGCCGATCCCGATCGCCTGATCACCACCTTCTCCACGCCCTTTTCGATGGCCAATGGCGAGGCGGACGGCACGGAGGAACTCGGTGGGGTCGTGACCCTCGACGTCGAGTTGCGACGTCTGACCGAGACCGTCGATGCGGTTGAGGTGCTGGACAGTGGCTTCGGCTTTTTATTGAGCGGGCAGACGCGCTTTATCTCCTGGCCGAACAGCGACTGGATTATGCGCGAGAGCCTGTTCAGTCTGGCCGAGACGCTGGATGAACCGGAACTGCGCGAACTCGGGCGCATGCTGCAGCGTCAGGAGGAGGGGTTCAGCCGGTTGCCGAGGGCGCTGCTGGACGAACCTGCGCGGCTCTACCACGTCCGCCTTCCGGATCCTGACTGGGTGGTGGGGGTGGTCATCCCGGAGCGGGAACTGTTCGGCGATGTGCTGCGGGTGATGCACCTGGTGCTGATCATCGGAAGCGTCGGGTTCCTGATTCTTCTGGGGGCCATTATCGCGATCTCCCGGGGTATCACGCGCCCCCTGAAGGGGCTGGTTACCAGTGCCGGCGAGATCGCCCGGGGCAATCTCGATCAGCCTATGCCCCCCATTCGCTCTCGGGACGAGATCGGTGAATTGGCTCGATCCTTCAATGACATGCGCCTGTCCCTGAAGGACTACATCAACGACCTGACCGCAACCACAGCGGCCAAGGAGCGGATCGAGTCCGAACTGAAGATCGCCCGCAACATTCAGATGAGCTTTCTGCCGCGGCGGCTGGAGCTCTCTCGGATGCAGGCGGATGTCGATCTGCATGCGGATCTGCTCCCGGCACGCCAGGTTGGGGGCGATCTCTATGACTTCTTTACGATGCAGGACGACCGCCGCTTGTTCTTTGCCGTCGGTGACGTCTCCGATAAGGGCGTCCCGGCCGCACTGTTCATGGCCGTTACCAAGACCCTGGTCAAGGGCATTGCGGAACAGGAGCCCGATCCCGGGCGCATCCTCGAACGGGTCAACAACGAGCTGTGCCTGAATAACGACAGCGGGATGTTCGTGACCTATCTGTGCGGGATTCTCGACCTGGACAGCGGGGAGCTGGTGATGGCGAATGCGGGCCACAACCCGCCGTTGATCCGGCGGGTGGATGGCACCGCAGAGTGGTTAAAGCTGGCACCTGGACTGGTGCTTGGGGCGATGGAAGATATGCCGTACGCGACGCAGCATCTGCATCTGGCGCCGGGCGAAGAGCTGCTGCTGTACACCGACGGCGTGACCGAGGCGGCGAATCCAGCGCAGGACCTGTTCGGCGAGGACCGCCTGATCCGCCTGTACGGCGAGCTCAAGGGCCGAGCGGTTGGGGAACAGACTGCGGCCGTCATGAAGGCGGTAGAGGAGTTTGCCGGCGAGGCCGATCAGGCGGATGACGTCACCGTGCTGGCACTGCACTTTGTCGGGCCGGCGGGCGGACGCACCTGAGGCCCGGACACTGTAATCAGTACCGGGCTTCAGTCCTCGCCGCGGGCGCGTGCCACGGCCACCGCCCGATCATCGCAGACGTCCAGGATCGACAGGAAGCCGCTGATCTCGAAGACCTCCCGGATCGGCTCATGAATCTCGCACAGCACCAGCTGACCATTCAGCTGCCGAACCTTCTTCGCCGCCATGAGCATGACCCGCAGCCCGGCACTGGAGATGTATTCCAGGTCGGCAAACCGGATCACCAGGGTGGGCGAATCGTCCAGAAGGGCGAGCAGTTCCGCCTCGAAAGCCGGCGACGTATTACTGTCCAGGCGCCCCTCGGGGCTCACCACGCATACGCCGTCCACCGTCTCTTTATTCAATTCCATTACGTAATCGGGCCTTGTTGTTCAGTTCGTTGTCACTTGCGCTTGAGACGTCGCAGTCGAAGGCGATTCACTCCGTCGGCACTGTCGTACTGAATGTCGTCCATCAGCGTTCGGATGAAATACAGCCCCAGGCCTCCGATCGCGCGGTCCTCGACGCCTCCCTCCAGGGAGACCTTCGGTGCGTCCTCTAGCGGATGAAAGGAGTGGCCATCATCGGTCACCACGACCGTCAGGCCTTCGGTGTCCGCCTCGAGTTCCACACCAATCCGGTGCTCGCCGCCGTCATCGAAGGCGTAGGACACGAGATTGGTAATCCATTCATCGAGCGCGAGATTCACGGTGTTGGCTTCCATGCCGGCGCGCTCGCAGAACGCCTCGACTTCACCAGCGAGTCGAGGGATCTCCGTCAGTTCGTTACCAATATCGAGACTGCACCGCACGCCGTCACTGGCCTCCGCTTGCTCGCATTTGTACCCAAAAGATCGCCGGAGCCCGCGTAGCCTTCTCGGACGCGGCGCTTACCTTTACAGGCGCAGGGTATAACACTCGGGTCGCCGACACATGCGCATGGGCCGGTCGGGTGAAATCCGAACTCTGTGATGATGCCAATCTCTCCCACGCGCGACCGCCATATGCTTCGTTTTTCGCTGTTCCGAACGGACCCCTGATCCCGCCTGCTGGCCGTTTTCCGTTTTGCGAGGGCATCCTCCGTCTCGCCGATGCTCGACACCCCGGGCGCTGACAGGTTTCAAGCGGAACGTATGGCGCGCCCGCCTTCCCGAGATGTGCTCTTAAGAGCGCCGAAGTCCGCAGAACCGAAAGTCGCCCCTGTAACCGCCAAAAACGGCGGTTACAGGGGGTAAAACACGCCCCTGTGGCCCCAATGTCCTTCCCAAAACGCGTCGGTGGGAGATGGAGCCGGATTCGGGCCCATTGATCAGTGTTTCCTTAGCGGCCAGGCTCGCGCCTGATCCTCCGTCTCGGTGCGGGTGCTCGCCGGAAGCGTGAGTTTTCCGTTAGTCGCATTGGGGCGAAATCTGAACTGAATCACAGTTTGTGTTCTGATACCGCTCGAAAGGCGCCTGGTTGGACACGGGCGATCATGACGTCGGGGCGGTCGTTGCGCGGTTCCGATCGACACGAGAGGTGATGGATGGGACGGTTGGTACGATGGGCGTTGGTGGCTGCGGTTGGGATAGCCACGATGTCGGCGGGGATGGCCACGGCCGGCGAGGTTTCCGAGCTGCGACTCGAGAACCGCTCCAGTGAGGCACTGCAGGGGACCATTACGGTCCTGCACGGATCGGCGGATTATGAACAACGGCAGTTCAGCCTTGCCCCGGGTGCAAGCGAAGAGTTCGTCTGGGATGGCTGGTATGGGAACTACGCGTACGAACTGGACGGAGGGCGACTCAATTCGGTGCTGATGTCATTGCCTGGATATGCCTCCTACTACTCCAGTGAAGTCGAGATCACCTGGTACGACGATCAGGGCGAGCTGAGCCACCGGGTCGAGTGCTCCAAGTCTTGCCGGTGGCCATGATCGAGGCCGTTTCGCGGCTGTAGTATGCGTGCAGGCAAACGTCTGCACGATCGAATGATACGAAATGATACGAGTGTGTGGCCGGTGAAATCCTCGCCGATCAAGAAGAAAGGCGAGCGGCCGTCTGTTGGGTTCGACAACTAGGAGAAAAAGATGAAAAAGCGTTTGGCTACGATGATGCTGTTGGGTGGGGTGATGTTCGGCGCGACCGCGAACGCTTCTACGATTTGTGTGTGCGTGGGTATAGGAAGTGCCGGAGGTAGTTGTGGCAGCAACGCAATCGGGGCGAACTTCGGGCAGTATTTTGCCAATGTGAGCAACTCGGATCTGGAGTCGTACGTGCGCAAGCATCATGCCGACCGGCTCAGCAGTGGTGCCAGCAGTAGTGAATATTCGTCCGAAACCGGTTGGCTGTGCACCCGGGAACGACGTTAGGCCTCGGATCCAAACGAACCGCACGTGTTAGGTGACACGCGAGGCTGGCCAGCATGCTGGGTCACAGGTGTGCTGGCCAGCTTGGCGTTTGCAGTGTCCGCATGGGTTCTGATGCCCACGGCCGCTGCTTCTGCAAGTAGTTTCAATGTCCACGAATACGAGCCTACCCCGCTGTCGGGCAGCGAGGTGGAATTGGGGCTGGCCGAGGCCATTGCCCTGGCCCTGCGGCGGAATACCCAGCTGCAAAGCGCGTACCTCGATCGCGTAGTCGATCAGCTGAATCTGGCGGTGGCCGAGGCGCAGTTTCGGCCCCGGGGTACGATCGTGTTGGGTGCACAGCAGAACCGCGCGCCCGGGGATGATGCCGAGACGCAGCGGTCGAGCACCCTCTCGCCGTCTCTGGATACCGCACTTCCGACGGGTGGCCGAATCGGTTTCAGCTGGAATCTTGACCAGGACCATGGCCTGGATGAGCCCGCCATCCAAACCTCGCGCAGCTCCCAACTTTCGCTGGACCTGAATCAGCCGTTGCTGCGCGGCGGCGGCCTGGCAGTGGGTCGGGCACCCCTCGAGATTGCCCGCTTGCAGGAAACCGCGAGTGCCCTGGGGCTGGAAGAGACGGTGGTCGGGACCATCGATAGCGTGATTGCGGCGTATCGCACGCTGTTGCAGGGGCAGCAGCGCCTGGAGATTGCGAAGGGTTCCCTGGAGCGCACCGTTGAACAGCTGGAACGCAATCGTGCGCTGGTGGAGCGAGGGCGGATGGCATCCAACGAACTGGTGCAGACCGAGTCGCGCCTGGCCAATCAGCGCTTCAGTGTCAGCCAGGCCGAAGACGCCGTGGATCAGTCTCGGCTGGAGCTCCTGCGCCTGCTCAACCTGGGGCGTGACACGCGTCTTCGTCTGCGTGACACGGTCGAGCTGGAGGCGCTTGAGAGCCTTCGCGTTCGATCCCCCTCGCTGGAAGCGGCAACATCGATTGCGCGTGACAACCGTCCGGATTATTTACGCCTGCGGATCGCGCGCGAGATCGAATCGATCGGGCAGATGCTGGCCGAGAATGAACACCTCTGGAGACTCGATCTGAACGCCTCGCTGGATGCCGGCGCGACCGGGCGAAGCGCTCGGCAGGCCACCGGTTCGACGCTGGACGAACGTCCGGGATATGCATTGGGGCTGGAGCTGGAGATCCCGATCCTGGATCCGGAGCGGCCGGTTCGACTGCTTGAATCCCGCATCCGCCTGCGGCAATCGGAAATCCAGTTCTCCGAACGAGAAGTCGAGCTGGAGCTGGAAGTGGAACGTTCCCTGAATGATCTGAACAGTCGCTGGCAACAGTTGGGCTTGGCGCAGCGCTCGCTGGAATTGGCGCGCGAAAGCCTGGAGATCGAGCGTGAGCGGCTGGCGGTGGGCCGGACGACGTCGTTCCAGGTCAATGCAACCGAACAAAACCTCCAGCAGGCCGAGCAGAGCTTGTTGGACGCCGTGATTGCGTATCTGAATGCGCAGACTGCGCTGGACCGGGCGCTGGGGACCACGCTGGATAGCTGGGGGCTGTCGCTCCCTGAAGCGGGAGTGATGCCATGAGCGACAGTCGAGTTGTGTTGAGTCAGCAGATCCTGGATTCGATGGCGGATGGGGTGCTGGTCGTCGACGCCTCTGGTGCAATCACGACCTTGAATCCCGCCGGGGCGGCGATTCTCGGTTTGCGGGCCGATGAGGCAGAAGGACGCAGCCTGGCCGAGGTGTTTATCGGAGAAGAGGGCTACGCAGCCTTTGTCGATGCATTGTTCGAGGCGGTCTATTCCGGTGTGATGCAGCCCGACCAGATGGTGTCCATCAGCGTGGGCGGGCACGTGCGTTCGCTGAAGTTGACCACCTCCTATCTGGCGCCCCGGCAAGCCGGGGGCGAACGCGCCGTGCTGGCGGTGTTTACGGATGTGACCGACCTGGAGCAGGCACGCCAGGCCGAGCAAAGCCTTTCCGATGAGCTGCGCGGCAAACACAAGGAACTGCAGGACGCCTTCCTGGAAATCGAGGCGAACAGCGAGGCCTTGCAGCAGGCGTACCGCCGTTCCGGCCGCATGCGGCTGATGATGACGGCCGCCGTTGTGGCCGTGTTTGCGGGTGCTGGGTACTGGGCGATCCCGAACGCCGCGATGCCCGAATTTGGTGCCAGCGATGCCCAGGTCGTCGATGCCACTCAGCCCGGAGCGTTCGAGGTGCAATCGCGCGCGGTGGAAACCACCACGAGCTTTTCCGGGCGGTTTCGTCCGGGCGATGTCATTACGCTGGTCAGTCCTTTCGAGTCCACGGTGGTGGCCCGCCACGTTGAGTATGGCGAGCGGGTGGATGAGGGTGATCTTCTGCTGGAACTCGATTCGACCGAGATCGATATCCGCTATCGGCGTGCACGCAGCGACCTGGCGGATGCCGAGTCGGAGCTTGAGGACCTGGAGGACTGGGAGCAGGGCCGCGAGATGGCCAGTTCACGCCGCAGTCTGAGGCAGGCCGAACGCAATTTGAGTAATGATCAGCGCGAACTGGACGATGTCGAGCATCTATTCGAACGTGGCATCGTTCCCGAGCGCGAGTTGCGGGCGGCCCGGGAGCGAGTGGAAGAATCCCGAGTGCGGGTCGAGGCAGCCCGAGAAGACCTTGCGGAGACCTCGCGTCAGGGCGGTGAACGGGCGATTGCGCGGGCTCGCGTCGAGGTAGAGAACGCGCGCGCGGAGTATGAGCAGGTACGACGCCAGCGTGAGGGGGCCCGCGTATACGCCCCGGTCGATGGCGTCGTCCTGGCGCCCCTCGGCGAGGACCGGGATGACGGCGAGCGGGTAGAGGCTGGGGGGCGTGTGTCCAGTGGTGCCGCCCTGCTGGCGGTGGGCGACCTGTCTTCCCTGGAGATCGAAGGCACCGTTG
Organism: Thioalkalivibrio sp. AKL19; assembly: GCF_000420165.1. Lineage (GTDB taxonomy): Bacteria > Pseudomonadota > Gammaproteobacteria > Ectothiorhodospirales > Ectothiorhodospiraceae > Thioalkalivibrio. The sequence goes on from NZ_ATUK01000001.1 coordinate 11,126, forward strand.
ATGAGCTGGATATCCATGACGTCCAGGCGGGCCAGTCGGCCCGGGTGAACGTGGTGCGAGGCGGGGGTGACCCGATGCCGGCCCGGGTGTCCTATGTGTCTTCGCAAGCGCAGGAGGGGAGCGGACGAGGTCTGCCATCGTTCCGCCTGATCGTGCGTATTGATGACCTCGACGCCCAGGACCTGGACCGGATTCGGGTGGGGATGTCCGCCTCCGTGGATGTGATCACGCAGCAGGATCCGGATGCGGTGGTCGTGCCCCATGCCTTTCTGGGCGGGAGCGGGTCGGAGCGTTGGGTCCTGCGGCAGACATCCAACGGCTCCGAGCGGGTCGCCGTGGAACTCGGCCGGTCCCGATACGATGGGGTTCAGGTGCAGAGCGGCCTGGAACCCGGAGACCGGCTGTTGCCACCCGGGGGTGAAGGTTGATGTCCGCGGCGCAACCGCTGGTTAGCCTGCAAGACGTCCATCGCTCCTATCGAGTCGGACCTACCGATGTGCACGTCCTGCGCGGAGTTCAACTCGAGATCCACCGGGGTGAGCTGGCCTCGCTGATGGGGGCTTCCGGCTCCGGCAAGTCCACGCTGATGAACATCATCGGGATGCTTGAACGCCCGTCTTCGGGTGATTTCTTTTTCGAGGGTCAGGACGTGCTGCAACTCGCGCCCGATGCCCTGGCGCATTACCGCAATCAGCAGATCGGTTTCGTCTTCCAGACCTTTCACTTGCTGCCGCGACTGACGGCCCTGGATAACGTGGGGCTGCCGCTGCTGTATCAGGACGTGAGCAAGCGGGAGATGCGTCGCCGTGCGCGCGAGATCCTGGGTCGAGTCGGCATGGGTGATCGGGTCGATCATCGACCCAACGAGCTCTCCGGCGGCCAGCGCCAGCGGGTCGCGATTGCGCGTGCACTGGTGGGTAACCCTTCCGTGGTGTTGGCGGATGAGCCCACCGGCGCGCTGGATTCGAGTGTGGGCCGCGAGATCATGGATCTGTTCCACGAGCTCAACGGCGAAGGCGTGACCGTGGTGATCATCACCCACGACCCGGCCATCGCACGGGAGTGTCCCCGGCAACTGGTCATCCGGGACGGTGTGGTCGCCGGCCCGGAGCAGGTGCCGGCATGAGGTTGCGGATGCTCCTGGGCGAGGCGAGCCGCAATATTGTGGCGACCAAGCAGCGCTCCCTGCTGGCGCTACTGGGGATCGTGATCGGCACGGCCTCGGTCATCGCGATGCTGAATGTCGGGTCTATCATGCACAACGCGGTGCTGGAGCAGTTTCGCGCGATGGGGACCAATGTCATCAATATCCGACAGCGCTACGCCACGGATGAGGACGGCCCCGCGCGTAATCAGCTGGACCTTGCGCTGGCTCGGGCGTTGGGGCCGGCCCTACCGCAATTGATTCAAGTCGCGCCATTTGATGGGGCGAGTTCGGAACTGCGAGCGGGCGCGGAGACCCAGAATGTCCGGCTGACGGGGGCGACCGAGGCGTTACAGGGGCTCTTGCGGGTACGCCTGGCCGCCGGGCGCTGGGTCTCCGAGCTGGATGGGGTGGAGCTCCAGGGTGTGGTCGGTTCCGAGGTGGCATCCAGCTATGCCGCGCAAACCAACCAGCCACTGGAAGTGGGTGGCCGAGTGGGGCTGGGCGGCTACACCATGACGGTGGCCGGAATCCTGGAGCCGTATCCACGAGGCGGCGGGGTGAGTCCGATCTCCCCGAACCGGACGATCTTTCTACCGATCGAAGCCTTGCAGCGTTTCGATGCCGATGACGAGCTGGAAGGCATCCTGGCGCGTGTGCATCCACAGGCGGACCATCAGGAACTGGCGCGAACCATCGAGACCTGGGTGGAGGCGCGCGCCCCGGGGTTGCCCGTGGAGGTGAATAGCGCCGAACAGTTGCTGGCCAACATGGAGCAGCAAAGCCGCATGTTCACGATCATGCTGGGCGCGATCGGCAGTATTGCGCTCATCGTGGGGGGCGTAGGGATCATGAACATCATGCTGGTATCGGTCACCGAGCGACGCAAGGAGATCGGCATTCGGCTTGCCATCGGGGCCCGCAATGCCGACATCCGTCGCCAATTCCTGGTCGAGGCGGTCATGCTGTGTCTGCTGGGCGGTGTCATTGGGGCCGCGTTGGGAACCGGGGTGGCCATCGCCTTTGCCCATTTCACTGGGAACGCGTTCGTGGCGGCACCCATGGCGGTACTGCTGGGCGTTTCCGTCTCCACGCTGACAGGGATTGCCTTCGGGTATTACCCCGCCCTGCAGGCCTCGCGGCTGGATCCGATCATCGCACTGCGTAGCGAGTAGAGCGTCCCAGCCGGCGCCAGCCACGATAGAGGCTGGCCAGCAGGACCAGCACGGCCAGGCCCTGAAGGAAGCGGTCGCCATGGCGTTGGTAGAAAGGGCGCTCCGCCACGGTGTGGACCACGAGGCTTTGGGTTGTGCTCCGCCACTGAGGCGTCTCGCTACCTGGCACCACTCGGCCCGTCGCGTCGAAGACAGCGCCGCCTCCGGTGTTGTGCAGCATGACCAACGGACTGCGGTTCTCCAGGCTGCGTGCGCGGGCGATGGCCCGGTGCGCATCAGCGGCGCGCGGCGAACCGAACCAGGCGTGATTGCTGATGTTCACGATGATCCCCGCTTGCTCCGACAGGTTCTCGCGCACGAGGTTGGCGAACAGACTCTCGAAACAGATCGTCGGGGCCAGGTGCACCCCGTCGGGCCCGGTCAGGGACTGTTCCGCCTGTCCCGGGCTGAAGCGTGAGGCCTGTGGCAGGCGCTCGCGTAGCCAGGGTAGTTGCGCTTCGAACGGCAGGTATTCGCCGAATGGCACGAGCTTGCGTTTGCGGTAGGTCCCGGACAGGCCGGCCCCGGGCTCGAACAGTAGGGCGACGTTGTGAGTGCCATGGCCCGGGTCATCCCGGTGCTCGGTCCCGTTGACCAGGATGGGTACCCCGATCTCGTCGGCCAGGGCGGCAAGGGCGCGATGCCCCCAGGATTTCGGAGCCGCCTGAAGTGTCATGGCCGCCTCGGGCCAGATCACCAGATCCAGATCCGGGTCGATCTTGTGCAAGTCTCGAGTCTGCGCAATGGCGGTATCGATGTCGTTGTTTCGATCGGCCATCGGCATGTCGTCGCGCCGCACATGTACCGGGATATTGGGCTGTACCAGGCCCAACCGGGTGCTGTGTTCCGGAGCTGCCCGTTCCAGTGTATCCAGGCGCAGGCTCCCGTAGGCCAGCAGGGTCACCACCAGCAAGCCGAGCAGTACTGGCGCTACTGGGGTGAGCGTGTGGCGACTCACCGCGATCAGCATACTGGCGGCGAGAAAGCCGATCGAGGTCGAGAAAAAGAGCAGCAGGGGCATGCCGCCGACATCGACGACTTGTGCCAGCAGGGGGTGTGCGAGCAGGGCGTAGGCAAAATGTCCGGGAACGACCTGCGGCGAGAAGGACAGGGCCACCGTCAGCAGTCCCGCTGCGAGCAGGGCCTCAGCGGGACGTTCCAGGCGCAGCGCAAGTGCGGCGACTGCACCGGAGAACAGCGCGTAGGGTACTGCGTGCAGCACCGCCAGCCCCAGCACCATCAGGCTGCCAAGGGTCCATGGGAAGCCGAGCCAAGCTTCGGTGCCGGATACGACCCATCCGAGCGATGGCAGCCAGTAGCCCAGGCCCGCCAGAAGGCCGGCCGCAGCGGATGCGCCGATGGTCAGGCCCTGCAAGGCGAGCCCCAGAAGGGCAATGGATATCAGGACGAAGGCCCCGGGCAGGGGGGCCTCCGGGAAACTCAGGTGAAAGAGAACCGCGGAACCTGCCAGCAGGCCCGCACGCGCGAGTACGGACAGAGCGGACCGCTGGATCACCAATGCCGTAACGGTGGGTGTGCCGCAGCTGCTTGGTGGATTAGCGGATGCCGAGGCGGTTCGGACAGCCGCCGCCGCTGTAGTTGATCTCGGTGATCTCGACCTGACCGGAGACTACGTGAACCTCCGAACGGTGGCTGAAATCCAGCCGCTTGCTCTCGCCTTCGCGCCACTGTTCCCGGTCGCGGGCTTCGAGTGTGTGACTTTCGGTGTGCAAGTCCATTGCGTATCCCTGCAGGGTGCTGTCGGCAAGCCCGCGGAATCCGATGCACCCGGTGGCGAAGATTTGCGTGGCGAAGAGCTGTACGCTGTCGCCGCTGCGCAGGACGTCCCCTTCATCGGCGGAGCTGCCCCCACTTGAGGCTACCGCAGAGGAGAGGGTCACCGAGGCGAGCGAAAGCACGACCGCAGTGGTGAGCAGGCGAGAAACTGGATTCATTGCGGATACCGGGTTGGGGTGGGGGTGCTGGTTTGCCCTGCCGTGGCCATCAGCCGACGCGCAGTCCGAGACGATCGGGGCAGCCCCCGCCGCTACGATTGATCTCGGTGATCTCCACGGAGCCAGAGAGCACCATGATTGCCGAGTTACGGAAGTCGAACCGTTTCGTCTCGCCTTCGCGCCAGCGCTCCCGACCGCGTTCCTCGGTCGAATTGCCCCCACGGTAGGACTCGATGATCTGATATCCCTGCACTTCGCTGTCGCTCAGGCCCCGCAGTTCCATGCAGCCGGTGGAGCCGATCAAGGCCTGCATGCGGGTTTGGTCCCCCGCGCGCAGCTCGTCACCTACATTGGCGGTGCTGGTGCTCGAGGCCAGGCTGGATCCCGAGGTGGCCACCAGGGCCGATGTCACGCTCAGCAATAGGGCGCGTCGTATCGGTTGAGGAATCATTTGGACGTGGCCTCCGTGCTTGTTCGCCGTTGAATGCGCGCCAGCCTAGCACGGGCAGTGCCGACACCTTGATATAGCGTTAGTCCAGCGTAAGGTGAGGTGTTTTGGGCGGGAATGAAGCCTCCGTGTCTACGCCGTGATGACCGGGCCACGATGCGGACCTCAATCGATGTACGCGGAGGTGTCTGTTGTCCTTGATGGGATCGCCAGATCCCAGCGTTCGAGCACGATGCCCATAGCGCGATCCAGGTCGGTCTGGGCGTTCTGGTAGTTGATGGCGGCATCCAGCAATGACTGCTCCGCCTCCCGGAGCTGGCGCTCCACGCTTTCGACCTCGAACCCAGAGGAACGCCCGACTGCGAGCTTTTCCTGCTCGATAGCCACAGCCTGTTGTGCCAGATCCAGCGCTTGTTCGGCCAGATGGAGTTGATCCCGCCGGCTCTCCAGCGCCCCAAGGGCGCGTTCGACCTCAATGCGGATGGATGTTCGGAGTTCCTGGGTCCGCAGGCGCGCCTGACGCTGCTCCACCCGTGCCGCGCCAAGGCGTTGTTGACGCGTGTGCCGATCTCCCCAGGGGATGCTGAGGCGCAGGCCCAGGGAGTGGCCAGGAGACTCTTCGAAGCCGCGCTCGATGGCACGAGTGGTGGACGGACTATCGCCCCGCAGTTCGACCGAGGCGGTCACATCCAGTTGCCAACGGTTGGCGTCCTCGGCCAGCGTTCGATCGAGAGCGGTCAGCCGTTGCGTGACCAGAGATTGGCGAAATTCCGGACTCCGATCCAGTGCCGTATCCATCGCGCTTTCGAGGGGGGGTGTCTCGGCGAGGAGTCCGTCAATGTCGTGGACATCAATCGCGTCCCGCGGCTCGATCTCCACCCCGGGTTCCAGCCCAATCAGTCGAATCAGATCGAGCTCGGCCTGATCCCGGCGCTCCTGGGTCTGCGCCTGCTGTAGCTCTTGACGCGCAAGGCTCTCGCGCGCCGGGGCCAGATCCGCCGCCGCCAGCCGACCGCGTTCCACCAGCTCCGTCCGGTTTTCCAGCTCTTGGCGACTTCTTTCCAGTGCGAGCTCGGCGAGTTCGACCCGCTGGTTTTCCAGGATCAGGTTGCGGTAGGCCTGAATTACCTGGGCAAGGGTGCTGATGACCTGTGACTCCAGGGCCAGTACGTTCTGTTCCTCGTTCAGGTGCGCCCGTTCCACCGGCGCCCGGCCAATCTCCAGACCCCCACCGCGCAATAGCGGTTGCGTGATGTCCAGCGTGACTGCGGAGGCGCTGTCTGGCGTGGTGTCGGGCGCGTCGGATTGGAGTACCCGTTCGATCCGCCAGTTCAGGCCCGCCTGCGCGCCGGTGGGAAGCGCGAGGCTGGCACTTGGGTTGACGCTTGCGGTGCGCGTCCGCACGCCGTTCGCGCCCGCTGTACGCTGCTCGCGAGCCTGAAGCGTCACGGCGCTCCGGGGGTTAAAGGCCTGATTGGCCAGATCCAGATTGGCCCGGTCGACCACACGGCCCAGGTACGCGCCGCGCAGCGACGGATTGCGGGCAAGCGCGACCTGCAAGGTCTCGCGCAACGTCAGGCGCAGGGGCGCGCTCCCGGCTCGCATGCGCGATTCAATTGCGGAGTCGGCCGCCGCGACCACGCGGTCCGGGTCGCCAGGGTTCCCCGGGTCAGCCGCAGCGGGCGTCACCAGGACCAGGAGGCAGCTGAAGAGGGCAGGATGTTTGAACAAACGCATGGCTGGCGGGAGGGGAGCGCAATCTCGATCAGCGGGTGAGTTTCCGGCGACCGCCCGCAAACCTGCGCGCCACCCCATGCAGGCAGTATCCCAAGCCAACCCTTATGCAGTAAAGCTGAGGCTCGGCCGGCCGCAGGGGTGCCGGCGTTGACCATCATCGGGAATGGATCCCGATCCTCATCAGGAAACGGCGACACGAGTGGAGCTCCCGGCCGTAGATGCCCTCTGCACCTACTTCAATCGCCAGGTGGGTGATCTCTTTGAGCATTTACCTGAGGGTGGTGGAGTAGGGTGGGAATTTGGACACAGCGCCAGGAAGTCATCCCGTTGCCTCGTCCGAGGCACCATGGCGCGTAGCGGCACAGGTTGGTCACAGAATTGGTCACAGGACTTCCGAAGCCACAAACGAAAAAGGGACCAGCGACTGTAAGTTACTGATCCCTTTCTCTGGAATATGGCGCGCCCGGAAGGATAGCGGCGACGCGGCGCGTCTTGCCCTTCCGGGTGTCGGCCTGGGGCCGACACGTACCTCGCTGCGCTCGGGATCGAACCGATTGTTGAACGGAGGTTCGAATCCTTTGTGCTAGCAGGAACGAGAGAGGGCACCCGGATGTGGATGCCCTCTCTCTGGAACATGGCGCGCCCGGAAGGATTCGAACCTCCGACCACCTGGTTCGAAGCCAGAAATAGCCATGCGTCAGGAAGCAGGCTAAAGCGATCTCAAGTGGGACTGCGGTACCCCGATAGTAACGTAACCGATGGAAAATTGGACCGCCCTTGTTTTTGAGGTGTGACAAATAAGAACGGAAGCCGCCGACTCCGGTGTCACGCGGCCGAAGCGAGGGCGGTGCGTCGTGGATACTGGTGTCACAGGGGGTTTCCCGCCCAAACGAGTATCTAGCGCCTGCCGGAGACGAACCGATCGAGCATGATGTGGAGCTGTCTGGACTGGAGGTGAGCCGACTGAGAGCATCCTATCTGGTCGCTCCAAACTGCTTGTGGCTAGCAAGCCATCCATCGCCGAACCCAGGCCAAAAGGTAATAAGCCGTGTCCTCAGTCAGCTGGGCCGTCAAGCGCGCGTTGGCCATGGGCCACGGGCTCCTCATGGCTCCGGTTTGGAGCCCTCGAGTAATCACTGGCGAGAAAACTCTCCGTACGAACAAGGTCCTCGGTAACCGGTGGTTGAATGAACGCGGTCTGCACCGATGGCGCGTCCGGGTAGCCGATAGTCTTGCGCGTCAGCGTCACCGCGGACTTGGCCGAAAGGTCTCAGCGGATCAGATCGAAGCGTTCGAGCGCGGCGGGTATATCCTGATTCACGATTTTCTGGCTCGCGAAGAGTATCGCTCATCGTGAACGAAATCATGAATCGTCCCCTGCCGTCGGCAGAGCGGCGTGAGGGTATGGCGGTCACTCGGCGATTGTCTCTCGAGCCGTCCGAGCTGACGGAACATCCGGGGCTCGTGCGCTCATTCGCGGTCGATCGCTTGTGTCCCCTCTACGATATGTCTCGTCTTTCGGGGGAGAGCCGTTGTTCCAGTTGCAGACCGTGTTTGTGCAGCCTGGAAGCTTACCGGCTCCAGACCCGCAAACCGACCTGCACAAGGATACGTTTCATGCGACCGCCAAGGCGTGGCTGTGTCTCACGCCGGTAAGTGAGGCGGACGGCCCGCTCCGCTATGTGCCCGGATCCCATCGGTTGACGCCGGAACGCAGTGTTGCGCTGTCCGAATCCGGGGGCAGGGGAGCCTTCCGGATTCGCGAGGACGAGCCGCCCGCTTGCCTTAGTGTTTCAGGGCCACGGAAACATCCGCATCGGGCGAGACATCTCGCCGGTATCCCGAGTTATCCAGTAAACGGACTCGTTTATTCCGTGCATCTGGCCGTTCAGAATCTGCATGCGTTCGTCCATGGAAACCACGGCCTGGCTCATAACGTCCAAGCGCTGGCTCATCAGATCCAGCGTGGGGGGAATGGACGTCACGTCCTGCTGCATCGCAGTAATACTCGTGCTGATCGTGTCCATCTCGGACCGTATCACCGTTATGTCGTTTCCTACTGACGACATGACGGTGGCCATCTGTCCAGTATCGCTTTGCATTCCCTCTATGTGCTGAATCATCCCGGACAGGCCCTGTGCCAACATAATCATCAGGGTGGCATGGCCGGCAATTAGCAGGACTACGATGACCAGCGACCAACGCGCAAGCTGGGCCGTTCGATGTGTGACACGCTTCCCTTCCTGATATTGATACTCGGCGCCCTTACGGAATTCGCCGATTGCCTCTTCAAGCCGCCTTACAATATCGTCATTCACTGGGTGTACTCCCACCCGGGGGGCTCAATCCCGAGCAACTGATCATCCTTTCCAAATCCACCGGCCTTCCAGTCATTCGATTAATCTCCATTGATCCGATCTGTGCGCTCTGCGGTTAGGCAGACGCTGACTTAATCGCGCGTTCGCGCTTGAGTCGATTTTGCGTGCTAAGAAAACGCTGATCAATGGCCCTGCATCCGGCTCCATGTCCCGCCGAAGTGTTTTTGGAAGGACATCGGGGCCACGGTGGCCTGTTTTACCCCCTGTAACCGCCGTTTTTGGCGGTTACAGGGGCGATTTCCGGTCCTGCGGGTACACTACCCCTGCGGCAGGAGTCCCCATCGTCGCGCCCGGTACAGGTTCACCAGGGCGAACAGGCTGTGCAGCTGTGCGGTGTTCTTCTTGAGGGCCGGTAACACACCTTGCGATACCCGAACAGGTTCTTCATCACATGGAACGGATGCTCCACGATCGAACGCAACTGGGCCTTGTGCTGCTCAGCAGCGCGGACCTGATCGCGCTCCAGGCCTTCCGGCAGCGCGCGTACGGTGCCGCGCTTGCGCGCGATGTGCGTCTCCGGGCGATGCCCTTCACCCGCTTCTCCGTACCGATGTAGCCGGCATCGCCATGCAGGCTCGCTTCCTCGCCGTGGAGCAGTTCCGCACCTGTGAGACGTCCGAGGCATTCGCCGCGGTACCCTTCACCGTGTGGACGAAACCGCCGACGATATCGGCCCCGATACGCACCTTCATCCCGACGTACCACTGGTTGCCCTTCTTCGCCTGATGCATCTCCGGCTCGCGGGCCTTCTTCTCGTTCTTGGTCGACGGCGGGGCCCCAATCAGGGTGGTATTCACCACCGTTCCTTCGCGCAGCAACAGGCCCCGCTGCTCCAGGTGGGTGTTGATTCGGTCGAAGATCACCTGGGTCAGGTTGTGCTGCTCCAGCAGCCGGCGGAACTGCAGCAGGGTGGTGGCATCCGGGGCGTCTTCGCGACTCAGGCTGATCCCGACAAAGCGCCGGATCGCCTGTCTGTCATACACCGCATCCTCGACCCCTTCATCCGACAGGTTGAAACACTGCTGCGCCACGTACATCCGCCGCATGCGCTCCAGTCCGATCGGCGGACGGCCGCGCTTCCCCTCCGGGAAGTGCGGCTCGATCGCCTCCACCAGCGCCGCCCAGGGCGTGATCGCATCGATCTGCCCCAGAAAGCGGTCGCGCCGCGTCTGCTTGCGCTTGCGGAATACTCGAGATCGGAAAAGCTGCGCTGCGAGATCCGCTATCACCTCGGGCAGGAAACCTGCCGCCATTATTCCAAACCCGCTCGCCAGGCGGGAGCGGCAGTGGATTAAATCAGCGTCTTTCTAGCTGCGAGGTGCGGAACATGTCACGGAGCCAAGGGCTCATCAGGCGGCAATAAGCCAGTCATGGGACTTGGAGGGTGGTCACAGAAGTGGCACGAGAGTGTTACGGGGCGTGACCTGGGCCAAAACGAAAAAAGGACCAGCGACGGTAAGTCACTGATCCTTTTCTCTAGAAGATGGCGCGCCCGGAAGGATAGCGGCGACGCTGCGCGTCTTGCCCTTCCGGGTGTCGGCCAGGGGCCGACACGTACCTCGCTGCGCTCGGGATCGAACCGATTGTTGAACGGAGGTTCGAATCCTTTGTGCTAGCAGAAACGAAAGAGGGCACCCGGATGTGGATGCCCTCTCTCTGGAATATGGCGCGCCCGGAAGGATTCGAACCTCCGACCACCTGGTTCGTAGCCAGGTACTCTATCCAGCTGAGCTACGGGCGCATCGACTGAAGGCGCGCATTATCGCGATTGGTCCCGAGGGATGCAAGCCGTCGCTGGGTATTCTTTGCTTTCGGCTTGGTCTGCCTGGCTCTCCCAGCCGTGCTCAATCGGGCGATAGAGCGTACTTCGCACTCCGTCGCGTTCACGAATGCGGTCGTGGGCGAAATCCTGCACGCCGCCGAGGCGCACGGAGGCATGGCCGGCGCGCCCTTTGTTCCGGTGTGGATTTCACGATTCGAGCGTGCGCCTGGAAAGCCCCGGCCCCCGAAGGAGCATCAGAAGTTGTAGCCAAGTCCGACAGTGTACGAAAAGTCCCCATCGAGGAACGCATTCTCTGCGTCGTTCGAGTGGTTGAAGAACCACTGGTATTCAATGCGACCCAGGGCGTAGGTGTCCTCCAGGATGTAGTACTTCAAGCCGCCATCCAATCCGACGAACCCGCTGTCGTTGACCGCGTCGCCGTAGATCGCGCCCAGGCTCCCGCCAGCGAAGGGACGCAGCCGGCCGTCTGTGTTTTGAAGGTTGAGATAGCCTCGAGTGGCTCCGCTCCAGAAGTCATTGGTCAGGAAGTCGCCCTCGAAGTCGGCGTATTGGATGCTATGGCGGACGCCGAGGACCAAGTGACCACGCAGATACCAGCCTATATCGCCCGTGATGCCGAGGTTTGTGTTGGCGAACCTCCGGTCACTGTTGCCACTTCCGGCAAGCGAGAATTCGCGGTCGCCTATGGAGGGCCCAAAGTTGGCGGCCGATCCTTGTTGAGCCTGGACGGAAAGGGCGAATGGTCCAGCCAGGCAGAGCATGACTGCGATCACCTTTTTCATCATTACGTGCCTCCTGAAACGTTACCCACCGCGTTGGCAAGGCACAGAGCCTTTGGAGTGCGACTGTGAGCGGGAAGGCCCGCTTTGCGTCGGAAACGGCAGATTGCGGTCGCAACCAAAGGGGCATCTGTACGTTGCCGCACATTCGCCACCGGGGGTGCTGGATTTCAGGTAACGGGAGCCAAAAGAAAGACAAAGAAACAATGGGTTCGCGATTCTTTCGATACTTTATATGAGGTGCTCAAGGGGATCTTCAGCGAGACGCTGATTGAGGCGCGTTAGCGTGTTCTCGCGGTGTCGCCGCAGGTCGTCCGGGGCAAGGGCGCTGTGCATTGGGTCGTGAACGAAAGGGACCTGATGGTGGACGCACAGGAGTCTCTGTCCGCCTGCGCTTCGGCCCGTTATGAAGCGACCTTGTAGCCGGATTGGATGGTCGCGGGGGCGGTGGCTCCCCTGATGGTGGTGTGCCTCGGGGCAGGGCAGCAGGCGTCCTTTCGAATTGACCCTACCCCGGGCAAGATGCCTCAGAAGTTGTAGCCAAGGCCTACGGTGTAGGCGAACGCGCCATCGCGAAAGGCATCCTCTGCATCACTGGAGCGACTGAAGAACCACTGGTATTCGATGCGGCCCAGGACGTAGGTATTCTCCAGGACGTAATACTTCAGGCCGCCTTCCAGGCCGGCGAAGGCACTGTCCTTGACACCGTCGCCGTAGATGAAGCCCAGGCTGCCACCACCAAAGGGACGTAGCAGGCCGTCCGTCGTCTGGAAGTTGAGGTAGCCGCGCGTGGCGCCGTTCCAGAAGTCATTGGTTATGTTCTCGCCCTCGATGTCGGCGTAGTTGATGCTCTGGCGGACCCCGAGGATCAAGTGATCGCGCAGGTACCAGCCGAGATCGCCGGAGATACCGAAGTTGGTGCTGTCGAGTTTGCGGTCACTGCTGCCGCTGCCGGAAAGCGAGAACTCGCGATCGCCCATGGAAGGTCCGTAGTTCGCCGTGGATCCGCTTTGCTGGGCCTGGACGGCGAGCGGGAGGGTCCCGGCCAGACAGAGTGTGAGCGCGATAAGTTTTTTCATTGGTGCGTTCTCCTGGTTGTTTCCCGTCCGGCGCGGGATGCGACCGGTACTGCGGGGGCACGGGCACAGCCGGGATGCTCCCGGCCGATTCCGTGGCGCCACCCTACGATTCGGGGTCCTGGCTATCTGTACGTTGGCGCACAAAAGGGCGCCTGATTAGGCACGAGGGTCCGCCAGGTTCAGGGGCCGTGCGGCCCCGGGGGTGTACAGCACCCGGGGCGGTCGAAGGTGGCCCTGGAGCGCAGCGGTACGCGCCCCGAGGCTCCACGCGCCTCCCGCTTCGTCATCCCGGAAACCGCGTAGCGGTTATCCGGGCGCCAGGCGGCCTGGGTTGCCCCGACGAGGAAGCTCCCGGCTCTTCGTTGCGCTCCGGCCGGGATGACGGTGCAGGGGCAAGGACCGGGGATGATGAGATTCCAGAGGGCCCCGGATTGGGGCGACCCGCGGCGGGCTATTGATGTCCCGGATGATCCCCGTGACTGGCGGACTCTCGTTCCTGATCAGGAAGGGGCTTGGGTGCTCTGGTGCCCCCAACGGGAAACCTGGATCCGCCCGGAATGCAGCCCGGGCGTAGGTTCAGACGGTGTGATCCAAGTCGGAAATTGCCAGCGATTGAGGCCGCGAAGGCGCGCGTTGGATGGGCGTAGCCGGTTGTTTTGTGTGGTCGCGCACAGACGGGCGGTGACGTGCTCAGCAGGGTAGCGAGTGGCTCGGCAATTTCGCCAGCCAGTCACTCGGAGGGTGGAGAATTGAACTGGAGTGTTGCGAAGGGCCACTGGAAACATTTCAAGGGGAAGGTCAAGGCGCGTTGGGACAAGCTCACCGACGATGAACTGGAAACCGTGGCGGGCGAGCGCGACCAGTTGGTGGGCTGCATCCAGGAACGCTATGGCGTGAGCCGGGACGCGGCCGAATGGCAGCTCGTGGAGTTCGAGCGGAAGCTGCGCCGGGTCCATTACTGAACCGCCAGACGCGGACGACGCCTGGCCCGCGCGGGTTCGCGTCAGGGGGTGGTTGCTGGAGAGGGGCTACGAGGTAGCGGGGCGCATTGCCGGACACTGGCGTGTCCGGCGCCGCTCCAATCCCGGGGCCTCGCTCCCCGGTTCATTCTGTATGGCCTGGCGGCATGCCCGAGGGATGGGACATCCCCCGGGGTGGGGACGATTAACGCGTCAGTCGCGCACGTATTCCGGTGTTTCCTGCAGGGTGTCTTCATTCATGTTGATGTAGAGCTTGACCTCTCCGTCTTCGGTTGTCCGCTCGATACGGTCCCACGCGATCGCCACGTCCTTCCCGCCGAGGCCGAGAACGCCGCTGCCCGTGCTGATAACGACCGCGACAATACGGCCATCCCGATCGATGACCAGATCGTGGATCTCGCCGATCTCGTCGTGGCTCGCGCGGTCGTGGATCTTCTGATCCATCAGGTCCGAGACGTGCAGCCCCTGGTCCGGCATACGCTGGAGATGGGGGGCCTCGTCGCGGGCGTCCGCGCGGCGTTCTTCCATGACCTCGTGGCCGTTCGCGCCCCTCTCGTATTCGCCGGCTATCGTGCCGTTCATTACGCCGGCCAGGCCAAAGACGAAGAGGGGGACGCTGGCGGCGACGAGTTTGGTTGAGGCGAGTTTTATCATGGGTACGCTCCTGGAAGGGTGCGGCATTCAAGCCGCCAGTCGATGTCGCGTGCAGCGCACGGGCAGCTTGAGCCCACGCTGCGAACGCGCCATTGATCATGCGGAGCGACTCCACCGGGGTCTGTACGCTGAGGCACACACCCGGTGGGTGCCGGGAAGTCCGTCCAGCCGGGCCAGGGGTGGCCGTCGCATGGACGCGCGCTGGGACGCGACGGGCGCCGAGAAGGCCGGCAATCGGCGTGGATTCAGGCATTTCCAAACCCGTCCGCTACATCACCTCCGGGGGATGGGGTGATAGGGGGTGCTGCGTACCCGGTCGTGCTCGACCATGCGGTAGTGGACGAAGTCGTCCTTGTCGTGGAAGTGCAGGAAGGGGTTGCCCGCGTCCTCCTCCTCCAGCGTCGATTCCGGCTTTTCCGCGTAGTTGTGGCCCGGGTGGATACAGGTATGGGCCGGAAGCCCCTCGCGCAGGCCGTTGAGGGTGTGGAACATCTGCTCGGGATCGCCGCCGGCCAGGTCGCAGCGGCCGCAGCCGGAGACGAACAGGGTGTCGCCGGTGATCAGGTCGTCGCCCGCCGGAATGTGGAAGCAGGCGGAGCCGGGGGTGTGGCCGGGTGTATGCAGGAAGCGGATCTCGGTGTCGCCCAGACGCATCTCGTCGCCACCGTGGTGTAGTTCCGGACGTTCCAGCTCCTTGCCCCAGAACTCGGCCTCGGGCTTGAGCAGGTGCAGTCGCGCATTTGGATACTGTTCAAGGATTGCCTCGACCCCGTTGATGTGGTCGTGGTGGCTGTGCGTCAGCAGGATGTCGGAGATGTCGACTTCGTTTTCGTGGGCCTGACGGATGATCGCCTCCGGATCCCAGGCTGGATCGACCACGGCGCCACGATGACTGGCGCGATCCTCGATGAGGTAGACGAAGTTCTCCATCGGTCCGAGTTCCTGGCGGTGGATGCGATAGGGCAGGGCGTTGCGGTCCATCGGCGCGTCTCCGTGAAAAGTTGGGGGTTTGGTATGGTCCATGTGCTGACCATCCTGTGCCGAGAAGGAGCCCGATGCCAAATTCCGAGAACGTTCCCGTTGCCTCCGAAACCTTCGACGCGGAGGCCGACTGGGAGGCCCGTTACCAGGCGGGCTCGACCCGCTGGGATCGTGGCCAGCCCAGTCCCTCGCTGGAGCGCTGGCTGGGGCTCACCGCGCTGTCGCCGGGGGCACATATCGTGGTGCCCGGTTGTGGGTTTGGCCACGAGGTGCCGGCCCTGGCGGCCCGGGGTTTCCGCGTGACGGGCCTGGATGTGGCGCCGACCCCGGTCTTGCGGCTGCGCCACCGGCTGGAACAGGCCGGTCTCCAGGCGGACGTGGCGCAGGCCGACATGCTCGCCTGGCAACCGAATGTCCCGGTAGACGGGATCTACGAACAGACCTCGCTCTGCGCCCTGCCGCCCGGTCAGTGGCTCGCCTACGAGCGCCAGTTGCATGTCTGGTTGCGGCCGGGCGGGGAATTGTTCGCGTGTTTCATGCAGACCGGTCGCGAGGGCGGGCCTCCGTTCCATTGCGCGGTGCCGGACATGCGTGAGCTTTTTCCTGCAGACCGCTGGGAGTGGAGCGACGACGTGGGGCGGACCGATCACACCAACGGCAAGTACGAGGTGCTGTACCTTCTGATCCGGCGGTAAGCGGCGCGTAACGGTGTGTTTTCGGGACGGATGTCCCTGTTTGCGCACGGCCTACCCTGTCGGTACCCGGGGGATGCGGTGAAGTGCAGGTACATGATCTAGATTCGTTGAGGGGAAGCCAGTCGGCCGAGTGGGCCAGGGTTCCTCGTTCATCCCAAACAGGAGCGTGCGATGAAAGTCTGGATACTGGCCTTGCTGTTGGTGCTGATGCCGTTTCCCCTGACGGCCTCGGACGCCGAAGACGTGGAGGAGCTCGATCGCGAGACCCTGCAGCAGATGGTCCGTCACAGTGTGGAGCTGGTCCGCATCGAGGATGGCGTAAGTATCGATGACGCCATCGAGTCGATGAAGCTGCGCGCGAATCTGCGCAATTTCCAGGAAGTGGCCGATCTGCCGCTGTCGGATCAGGTGACCGCCATGGGCGGCGAAGGCAATTACATGCGCATCCTCGCGTTCTGCGATGCGTTGATCGCCAACCAGATGGTGCAGCACGACATCATCTTCGCGAGCTTCCTGCCATGCCGCATCGCGGTGGTGGAAGACGACGAGGGGCAGGGCTGGATCGTGACCACCAACATGGACATGATGCTGCACGCGACGGATCTCCCCGAGGATCTCGAGGCGACCGCGCGCGAAGTGCGTGACACGATCTACAGCATCGTCGAGGCCGGGCGCACCGGAGATTTCTGAACGTCCATATGAAACGCCCGCGGCTCCTTCCGGAGGACGCGGGCGTTGTCTGGTACGCGCCTTTGAGTTGCCGCGCTTAGCCGTTGGCGGCCTTGCGCTTGATCATCAGCGTACCGTCGGCACGCGAAGCGGCCGTCTTCTGGCCCCCGGGGGCCTTGCCGGCGGGGCGTTTGCCGGTGGCGGCATAGGCCGGACGCTTGCGGTTGGCCGGCGCCGGGCCGCGCTTGTTACCGCCCGGCTTGCTGAAGGATTTCGGCTTGCCGCCGGGCGCGGGCTTTTCGCTGCGCGTACCGGCCGGCTTGCGCGGCGTCGGTTGGGGGGTGTCTTCCTGGCTGGCCGCCTGGCCCGGGCGGGGCGCCTGGCGGGTCAGTTCCAGCTTGCGATTGGCCACGTGGATGTTGCCCAGGCGGCGAATCGAGGCTTCGTCCAGGGAAGCCGGAAGATCCACGTGGCTGTGATCGTCGCGCAGGCCGATGCGTCCAATATCGCGACCGTTCAGGCCACCCTCGTTCGCCAGGGCGCCGACGATGGCGCCCGGAGCCACACCGTTATTGCGCCCCACGGGCATGTAGTAGCGCACCATGTCGGCTTCCGGCTCGCGATCCTTCCCACGTGACGGACGTTCGCCGCGCGGTTTCGCGTCGCGGCGGTTGTTGCCGCGTTCCGGATAGGGTGCACGGGCGGCGGCCAGCAGTGGATCGTTGCCCTTGTGTGCGTTTGCGTCCAGCGGGCTGCCGGCTGTCGCCAGGGCGATCAGGGCGGTGGCGAGCTCGCGTTCGGATACGTCGCTGTCCGCCAGCAGGCGCTCGACCAGGGCCTCGTGCGTGCTGGCCTGGTCGCTGCCCAGCAGGGCCTGTACGCGCTCCGCGAAGCGGCCCTCGCGACGGGCCTGGACGGCCTGGCGGTCCGGCAGCGGCTGTTCGCGCACCGGCTTGCCGGTGAGGCGTTCGATGTCCTTCAGCATGCGGCGCTTGCGCGGCTCCAGGAACAGGATGGCGCGGCCCTTGCGACCGGCGCGGCCGGTACGGCCGATGCGGTGCACGTAGACCTCGGCATCGCCCGGGGCATCGAAGTTGAATACGTGGCTGATGCGCGGAACATCGATCCCGCGGGCGGCGACGTCCGTCGCCACGATCACGTCCAGGCGACCGTCGCGCAGATCACTCACGACGCGCTCGCGCTCGCCCTGTTCCATGTCGCCATTCAGGGCGGAGGCGGCAATGCCGGCCTGGCTCAGGGCATCGGCAATCTCGACCGTGGAGGCCTTGGTACGGGCAAAGACCACCGCGCCGTCCAGGCCGTCCTCGGTCTCCATCAGACGGGTCAGGGCCTCCAGCTTGTGCCGGGCGTCGACCAGGCAGTAGCTCTGGTCGATATCGGTGCCCGCCTCGTTTCCGGCGCCAATCTTGATCTCTTTCGGCTCGCGCATGTGGCGGTGCGCGATGCGGCGGATGGGCGCGGGCATGGTGGCCGAGAACAGGGTGGTCTGGCGACTCTCGGGGGTCTGTTCCAGGATCCACTCGATCTCTTCGACAAAGCCCATGCGCAGCATTTCGTCGGCTTCGTCCAGCACCACGACGCGCAGGGCGTCCAGGTTCAGGGTGCCGCGCTTGATGTGGTCCACCACGCGGCCGGGCGTGCCGACGACGATCTGCGGGCCCTTGCGCAGGGCGCGCAGCTGTTCGCCCATCGGCTGGCCGCCGTAGACGGGCAGCACATCGATGCCAGCGAAACCGGCGGCGAATTCGGTCAGCGCGCCGGCCACCTGGTTGGCCAGCTCGCGGGTCGGGGCCAGGACCAGCGCCTGGGGCACTCGCTGGGCCGCGTCGATCAGGTCGATCAGCGGCAGGCCAAAGGCGCCGGTCTTGCCGGTGCCGGTCTGGGCCTCGCCCAGGACGTCACGGCCTTCCAGCAGTGCGGGAATGCAGGCGGCCTGGACAGGGGTCGGGGCAGAGAAGCCCATGTTCGACAGGGCACGGACCAGCGACTCGGAAAGCCCGAGCTGGGAGAAGGAGGGGGAATCAGACATTGGGGGTACTCACACAGGCCGGAAACGAAGGCCCGGCGAAAATCGGATGGCAACTGCCAACCCGGCATCATACACGAATCGAGCACGCAAGAAGCGAAAACTTCGAGAAATGCTCGCGGTTCCGGGGGTGGTCGGGGGCACCCAGACATCGGGATGGGGAGTGCCGGGTCGGCCGTGCGTCCATACCGGATGCTACCGGATCGGCTGCAAACATCCTGCGATTTGAGGCGCTGGAATGATCGCGCCCGGATGATCCGTCTCTTCGCGATATGGGCGCGCGGGCACCTTCTTCGCATTGTCCCACCTGAGCTGTCGGGATATAGTTGGTCAATGGACGTTTCCTGGATGCGTTATGTCGCTTAATCCCTCGGACCTGTTTAACCTGCTGGCCGACGAGACGCGGTTGCGGTCGCTATTGCTGATGCAGGCGGAAGGGGAGTTGTGCGTTTGCGAGCTGACGCACGCGCTCGAGATGTCCCAGCCGAAGGTGTCGCGGCACCTGGCGGCGCTTCGGCAATACCAGGTGGTCAGTACCCGGCGTGCGAGCAACTGGATCTATTACCAGCTCTCGCCGGAGCTCCCGGTGTGGGCCTCGGAGGTCCTTCAGACTGCCGATCGCGCCGTATCCAGGACCGAGCCGTACCGGACCGACCGCGAGCGGCTTAGTACTGCGCCCAGCCGCGCGGAGTGCGTGGACTCGGCGGACTCTGCCTGACGCCGCCGGGCCCTGAAACGCCGCCGTAAAAGCGACGGCCGGATCGCCGGGAAAGGCGGTCCGGCCGTCGTCTTTTGGGCGGCCGGTTGACAGATCAATGAGGCTCTCGGTGCACGCAGGCGAGGATCGCGGTGGCGATGTCGGCGGGTTCGATTCCGGGGGCATCCAGGCCGATCTCCTGCATGCAGGTGGCCGCGGCGCTTCGCAGGGCTTCTTCTTCCAGTGGCTGGCCGTGCAGGGCGTCGGCGATGCGGTCCATGCCGTCTTCCGGGAAGACCGTGAAATCGCCGGACAGCAGGAGATCCGCGATGTGGTCGTCCTTCTCCATCAGCTGGGCGCGGATGAGGCCGCCGGCGGCCTTGTGGGCACCTTCGGTCAGGTGGGTTCCGGCGGCGATCTTGACGCCCATCTCGACGAATTTGCGGCCCTTGCGGTAGGTCCATTCGGGGTCGGTCAGCTCGGCCATCTGCTCCTCGATGGCGGCGGTTTCCTCGGCCGTGGGTTCGCTCATCGCGACCTCGACGGCGAGGTCGCTGGCTACGCGCTTCAGGAAGGCGTCGCGCACGGTCTCGCGGGCGGGCATCTCGCCGAGTTCGCGTGACAGCGTGGTGATGTAGTCCTCCATGCCGGCGCGCAGCTTGTCGCGGAACTTCTCCGACGGGACCTTGAGGCAGCGCGCCATGGTGGCGGTGTCGAAGTCGAACATGAAGCTGCCGACCATCACGGTGGCGTTGCCAATGCTGGCGGCACCCGTGCCCCCGATCTTGCGTCCGTCCACGTGGATGTCGTTCACCGGGCGGAAGGTCGCGTTCACGCCCAGGTCCTGGTAGGTGTTGATCACCGGGTCGATGAACTTCTTGTAGATGTCGGAGACGATCCGCGGGGCCTTGGACGACGGATAGATGAAGTGGAAGAACATCTGGTTGTGGTCCAGATACACCGCACCGCCACCGACGTGGCGGCGGATGATCGGCAGGTTCTGTTCCTTGCAGAAGTCTTCGTCGGCCTCCAGGGCGATCTCCTGATGCAACCCGACGCAGACATACGGGTCGTCGGGGTTGACCAGGGTGAGCACCGGGTCGTCGTCCTTGCCCATGGCTTCGGCGATGCCGTGGTAGACCGCCTGGGAACGCACGGCGGGCTGCTGGCCGAAATCGATTACACGTAAACGCATGGTGTTGTCCTTGTCTTGTCTTGGGGGCGATGTCTGCGGCCGGTCTAGAACTCGGCGTTCCAGGTGAGCCCGAAGCTGCGGCCGGGGGCCCAGATATCCTGTACGCCATTGGCCGGGTCCAGGCGTGCCTCGGTCATTTCGTTGACGTGCTCGCGGTAGGTCTTGTTAGCGATGTTGGTCACGCTAAAGGTGATCTCGTTGGAACGAAAGCCGGCGCTGGGCCCGAAGCGGTAGCCGACGGCGAGGTCGGCGGTGGCGAATCCGGAGGTGTTGCGTTCGCTGTTCTCCGTGAAGGTGTCGGCCGTCCGGCTCTGGCTCGCCACGGCCCGGATGCGGGCATCCCACTGCCAGCCTTGGGCCACCGAATGGTTGAGCCCAACACTGGCTTCAGGCGGCGGCATCTGGGTCAGCGGCTCGCTAAAGCGGCTGTCGCGGTTCTCGCCACGGATCCAGGTGCCAGTGGCGTAGCCGGTGATGGCGTCGGTGAAGGCATGTTCCACCAAGGCCTCAAGACCGTGGATGCGAGCTTCGTCGAGGTTGATTGTCTCCTTGGTGGGCCTTGGTGCACCTTCCACCACCCGTCCTCCGATGTAGTCGCGGATGCGGCTCTCGTAGGCCGAGACGGTGTACGAGGTCGCGCCGATCCGGCCGCGGGCGCCCACCTCGAAGGTGCGGTTGCGTTCCGGATCCAGCTGCGGGTTGCTCTGCCAGGTGAAACCGTCGCTGTAGGGGTAGGTCAGGTAGCGTTCCAGCAGGCTGGCGGAGCGGTAGCCCTCTGACAGGCTGAAGTAGGGGTTGAAGGCCTCGTCCAGGTGCCAGGTGAGCCCGGCCGACCAGCTCAGGTTGCGGTCGGTCTTGTCTAGAGGGCCACTTACACGCAGAGCGTCGTCCGCGCTTCCCCGCACCTCGTCGTAGCGGGCTCCGACGTTCACGGTGGCCCAGTCAAGGTAGGTCTCGTGCTGGGCAAAAACGCCGACCGATTCGATCCGACCATTGGTGATCAGTGGGTTCGGTGCGGCTTCACTCGGTCGAAAATCGTTGTCCACCGAACCAAAATTCGATACCGGGCTGGCACGCAGGCGCCAGGCCTCGGCGCCTACGAGGAGGATCTGGTCATCGGTGGGAACCAGCTCGGTCTGTACCTGCAGGCCATCGGTGGTGAAGTCGGTATCAGAGGTCCGATAGTCTCGGCCGAGTTCCGCGTTCCAGTCGTAGTTTCCGCGGGAGAGTTCCTGCCGATAAATTGAGGCCTCCACTCGCGGTGCCCAGGCACCGTTCAACTCACCTTCGTAGCTTAATTCGACAAGGTCGCGGGTCTGACGCGGAGTGTAGTGGGTGTTCAGGCCCTGTGGAGGGGCCATTTGCCTCTCCTCCCCCTGGAGTGTGTCCGGATCAATCGGGTTGAAGTTGCGCGAGGCGAGGTACCAGACGTCCTTGCGCTCGTCGCGCTGGGCGCGGAACTGGACCTCGTGGCCTGGTGCGAGCTTGCCGCGGTAGCGCAGGTGATAGGCGTTCTGTTCGGTGCCGGAGTCGCGCAGACGATCGCCGTCGCCGTTCTTGTAGTCGTCGGTGTTCAGGTATGCGGTGGAGAGGTCCAGCACGTTGCGGTCGTTGGAGACGGTGACGCCGACCGCGCCGCGGATGCCTTCGTCGACCGAGGTGACGCCCAGGCGGGAGAAGCCGCGGGTCTCGGGTTCTTCAGTGAAATCGCCGCCGCGGGTGATGATGTTGATCACGCCGCCCATGGCACCGGCGCCGTAGAGCACGGAGCCCGGGCCGCGCACGATCTCGATGCGTTCGATGAGGTCGACGTTGACATAGGAAGCCAGCGAGCCGCGGGCCGGCGGCTGCATCGCGTTGATGCGCACGCCGTCCACGAGAACCAGCACCTGGTCGCGCTTCAGGCCGCGGATGATCGGATCGGAGCCCACCGATCCGTCCACGGCCGTGGCGACACCCGGCTGGCCGCGCAGCAGGTCGCCGAGGGTGCGGGCCTCGCGGTTGCGGATTTCGCTGGCCTCGATCACGGTGACGGAGGACGGCGTCTCGTCGATCAGGGTCTCGTATCCGGTGGCCGTAACCGATACGGTTCCCAGCGTCTGCGAGGCCTCCTGGCCATGGGCGAGGGCGGGTGATACAAGCAGACTGGCCAGCGTCAGGTGACCGACAACACGACGTTTCATGGCTGGATGGCTCCCCAATAAGCATTCAAGAACGCGCTAAAGTAGGTTCGTCGATCACGAAGGGCAACTTAAACCCCGGATGGCCAGGCCCATTCTGGGCATGTCATGGCCGTTGGCGAACATGGGCCAGAGGAGGGATCCGCCATGCTGGAACTGGGAATCGTCGCGCTGACCACGTTTTTCGTGACCATCGGTCCAGTGGACGTGGCGGTGGTGTTCGGTGTGCTCAGTCAGGGTATTGATCCCGCGCGGCGCCGTGCCATGGCGATCCGGGGAGCCGTGGTCGCGGGCATCATTTTGTTGCTGTTCGCGCTGGCGGGGGAGGCGCTGCTCTCGCTTTTGGGGATTTCGCTGGCCGCCCTGTACACCGCCGGCGGGATCCTGCTGCTGCTGATCGGGATCGACATGGTGTTTGCGCGCAGCTCTGGGGGTGTGTCGGCGACGGCGGCGGAGACCCAGGAGGCCCGCACCCGCAAGGACCTGTCCATCTTTCCGCTGGCGACCCCGTTGCTGGCCGGGCCCGGTGCGATGGGTGCTGCGATCCTGATGATGAGCCGGGCCGAGGGCGACCCGGTGGGTCAGGCCGTGGTGCTGGGGGCGCTGGTCGCGGTGATGGTGCTCGCGTTGGTGTGCCTGCTGGTCGCGTCGCGCCTGCAGCACTGGCTGGGTGTGACCGGGGCGCATGTGCTCACGCGTATCCTGGGCGTGCTGCTGAGCGCCCTTGCCATGCAGTTTATCTTTGACGGGCTACAGCGTAGCGGGCTGCTTGGCGCCTGAGACGGCTTGGGCCGGGATTGGGGGGCAGGGGCTCTCCGCCGCGCGGAAAGCCCCCTGGCCCAGCGAGTGTCAGAGCAGATCCTCGGCGATCGCGTCGATTCCGACGGCCGCGCATTCATCGTCAATCTGGCCACTGGGTGCACCGGAGATGCCGATGCCGCCGACAATGCGTCCGCCGGCCGTGATCTGCTTGCCGCCGCCCAGGATGGTGACCCGGGGGAGGTGCTGGATGCCGTAGCCGGCCGCGCTGGGGTCGGTCATTTCGCGCAGTTCCAGGGTGTCGGTGCGGAAGCTGACCGCGGTCCAGGCCTTGCTGATGGCGGTGTCCACGGTGTGCGGGCCGGCGAAGCGGTCGCGCTTGAGCGCCTGGGGCGTGCCATGGCGGTCGACCACTGCCGCGGTGACCTGGGTGTCGCGCTCGCGACAGGCCTCCACCGCCGCGTCGGCGGCCTTCACCGCCAGTTCGGGGAGCAGGGTCGGGGTGTCGAAGGTGCCCTCGCTGGCCTGCAATGGCGCAATGGCAAAGGCGAGGGCGATCGGGGCAGCAAGACAGCAACGCAGGGTGTTCATCACGGATCTCCACAGATCAGGGTTTGCAGTCCTTTCACTAGATGTCCGATCCGCGCCCTTCAAATTTTTCGACTCATGCGCCGAAGGGGGTTCCCGGTGCCTCGTCCAGACACTTCAGTGTGGCCCGTACGTTACTGTGCCTTTTTTATAAAACGGATCACATAACGCTGCTCGCGCACCTTCGTGCCGAGGGGTGTTTCAGGCGGCACCGCTGGCTGTTTCCCGCTCGCGGCGGGCCAGATCACGCAGGGCGTGGCGCAGAGCGGGCCGTAGTGGCGTATTCAGGTGGGCCCTGGCCCGGCTCGGCGGGATGCCCTGACGGCGGCAGAACAGCCCGAGGGCGTAAGCCAGGTCATCGCGGGACAGGGCGGCGTCCCGCTCCGCGGCCGGGCCCTTGCAGGCACCGCACTGGTTCACCCGGACCTGGAAGGCGGTATTGGCCAGCATGACGCCGAAGCCCATCCGAGTGGCCAGCAGCTCGGCGATGTGGGCCTCGTTGCCCTCGAGTGCCGGCGGGGCCTGGCGAGTGGTGACCAGCAGACGCAGCGCGATCTCGCGCGCGAAGTGGGCGATCAGCGCCTGGGAATGGGCCACCAGTTCGGGGTCGTAGGGGATGCCCACGCCCCCCGATCCGGTAGTCGTGGCGTTCTGGGTGGCCCGGGCCGTGTTCATCGCGTCCCACGGGATCGGGGCGTCCATCAGGGTGCCCGGGTGCGAGAGCCGGAATGGGCTGTCCGCAAGCCCCGCATGCTCCAGCACGCGGTCGAATACCAGCTGGGCCATGGCCTGGCGGTTGTCGGCCTGTCCGGGGAAGTGTTCGGCCGTGGGCAGCACCAGATGCGCATTGCGCAGCATGCCCCCCAGATGGGGCTCGTCATCGGCCCAGTCGAAGATGGCATGGATCCAGGCGCGACTTTCCGGATCGAGGGCCGGGGCGCGCTGGAACAGGCGGGGGATGAGCGAGATCACATGCGATCCTCGGCGATGGGTGTAGCGTCCATTGTATGGGAGGCCGGCGACCTGTCGCGATCGTATGCAGGGACGACGGCCGAACCGGGCCGTGGGCCTGCTATGTTTGGGGAACGGGCGAACATGACGGGATGTGCCCACCAGTGGGCTGGAATGCGAGGAGGCAAGCATGAGCACGATGAAGGCGGCCGTTTTCGTTGAACCGGGCCGGATCGAGATCCAGGAGCGGCCGATCCCGGAGATTGGCCCGACGGATGCCCTTTTGCGGGTCACGACCACGACCATCTGCGGGACCGATATCCATATCCTCAAGGGCGAATATCCCGTGGAGGCGGGCCGCATCGTCGGACACGAACCAGTGGGCGTGATCGAAAAGCTGGGAGCTGCGGTGACCGGCTACGCGATTGGCCAGCGCGTCATCGCGGGCGCGATCACGCCCTGTGGCCAGTGCCATTCCTGCCAGGAGGGGATCTCCAGTCAATGCGGTGGCAAGGCGATGGGCGGCTGGCAGCTGGGCAACACGATCGATGGCTGCCAGGCGGAGTACGTGCGCATCCCCAACGCGCAGGCCAACCTGACTCCGGTGCCGGACGGGCTGAGTGACGAGCAGGTGCTGATGTGTCCCGACATCATGAGCACCGGGTTTGGCGGTGCGGAAAGCGGGCACATCCATATCGGCGATACGGTAGCGGTGTTCGCCCAGGGTCCGATCGGCCTTTGTGCCACGGCGGGCGCGAAGCTCATGGGGGCGACGCGGATCATTGTGGTGGATGGGGTTCCGGAACGCCTGGAGACCGCGCGCAAGCTGGGTGCGGACGACGCCATCAACTTCCACGAGCAGGATCCGGTCGGGACGATCATGGAACTGACGGGCGGCCGCGGGGTGGACGTGTCCATCGAGGCCCTCGGGCAGCAGCAGACCTTCGAGGCCTGTCTGCGTGTCCTGAAACCGGGCGGCACGTTGTCCAGTCTCGGCGTTTATTCCGGCAAGGTCTCCATGCCGCTGGATGCCATCGCGGCCGGCCTGGGGGACCACACCATCGTGACGACCCTGTGCCCCGGCGGGAAGGAACGCATGAGGCGGTTGATGGAGGTGGTCGCCTCGGGGCGCGTGGATCTGACGCCGATGGTGACGCATCGCTACAAGCTCGATGACATCGAGGCCGCCTACGACCTGTTCTCGCATCAGCGTGATGGCGTGCTGAAGGTGGCGATTACACCATAGATGCGCCGCGAAACCATTTGCCGAACCAGGCGGTCGCGAGTTCGGCCGCTCGTTCCAGCGTGCCTGGTTCCTCGAACAGGTGGTCGGCACCCGGAATGATCTCGAGTTCGCAGCGTGCGTGCATGAGCGCCTGTGCCTGCCGATTCAGCTGGATCACGGTGGTGTCGTCGCCGCCGACGATCAGCAGGGTGGGGCTTTGCACCCGTTCCAGGGCCTCGCCCGCAAGGTCCGGGCGCCCCCCGCGCGAGACGACCGCGCGGATCGTCTGGGGGGCGTCCGCGGCGGCCTGCAATGCGGCGGCCGCGCCGGTGCTGGCGCCAAAAAGGCCCAGCGGCAGGGGCGCCAGTGATGGCTGCGTGGTCGCCCAGTGGCAGGCCTGCACCAGTCGCCGGCCGAGCAGGTCGATGTCGAAGCGGTTGGCTTGGGTCCGGTCCTCGTCTTCGGTCAGGAGATCGAACATCAGGGTGGCGATTCCGCTGTCCTGCAGGGTGCCGGCGACTTGCCGATTTCGGGGGCTCAGGCGGCTGCTGCCGCTGCCATGCGCGAAGATGACCAGGCCGGTGGGGGTTTCGGGCAGGCCGAGAATGCCCTGATGGGTCTGCCCGTCCAGGACCAGGGAGACTGGCTGTGCCTCAGCGCGAGACATCGGGTCTTTGTGACTGATGGACCGACGCGAGCAGACTGATGACCTCGTCGTCGGATGTCTGTTCGAAATCCTCGTAATACGCGCCCACGGAGCCGCGGTAGTACTCGGGGATGTCCAGGGTGACGAGTTCGTCCACCTCGGTTTCCAGTACGGCAGCGGTGTCCGCCGGCGCGACGGGGATTGCTACGACCAGGTGGCGGGGTTTGCGCTGGCGGGCATCGCGGATGGCGGCGCGCATGGTCAGTCCAGTGGCGATCCCGTCATCGATGATGATGGCGAGTTTGCCGTTCACATCCGGGGCCGGGGTGGTGCAGTAGAGCTGACGCCGCCGCCGGGCCTCGGCACGTTCGTGTGCCTCCGCCCGCTCAAGCCAGTCCGGATCCACGCGCTCCGCCTCCCGCGGATTGCAGACCCGATCGCCCCGTTCGGGGACGGCGCAAATGGCGTACTCGGGGTGGAACGGGTGGCCGATCTTGCGCGGGATCAGGAGGTCCAGGGGCATGCCCAGGTGGCGCGCGACCGCGACCCCCAGGGGGACGCCGCCGCGCGGTAACGCGTACACGACGCCAGGCTGGCCACGGTATCGCTCCAGGGCCTGTGCAAGTTGTTCACCGGCTTCGTTGCGATCACGAAAACGCATGGGTATCGCTCCGGTTGGGCGGCATAACCTGAAGTGTAGGACAGGGCGATATGAACCGGAGCGCCAGAAAGAAAAAGGCCCGGGACCAGCGGTACCCGGGCCTTTTCTCGCGTTCTTTCGATTTAGTTGAAGGCTTCTCCGGGCTTCACGCCCATGGCCTTCAGGATCATTGCCAGCGGGCAGAAGCCGGTGAAGGCCGACTGCAGCAGGTTGACACCGACGAAGAGGGTCAGGATCAGCCACATCGGGGTGAACACCCACGCAAGGATGGCGCTGATGATCACGACGGTGCCAGCGAAGGCAAGGACGATTCGGTCAATGCTCATGGATCATGTCTCCTGGTTAAGTATTAGCAAGAGCTAATATGAAGCCTGCCACCCGGGAAAACAAGGGGTGCCCGGGCGTGCGGCCTTCTGGAATTCGAAGCGGGTACCGGGGTTCAGGGGAAGATCTCGCCCGGCTTGAGACCCATGGATTTCAGGATCATGACCAGGGGGCAGAAGCCGGTGAAAGAGGCCTGAATCAGGTGAATGCCGATAAAGGCCGCGAGGAGCAGCCACCAAGCGCTGACGAGCCAGGTGAGCAATGCGCTGACCAGTACGACGATTCCGGCGAACAACATGAAGAAGCGGTCGGTTGACATGGCGACTCCCTCCTGTGCGTGTGGAGCCCAAGCGGTCCTGTCCACGGGGTGTTGCCCCTGGGGGGGCCGAAGTCCATGGACCCGGCATCCCTCGGGGTGGGGCCCCCTGAACAACCTTCTAATGAGAGATTACACCGCGTACTACGCCCGTCAAGGTGGCGACGCGTGGACGGCAGTGATTGGCTCCGGAGCGGAGCGAGCGGGCGGAAAAATGGAGCCGGTGACAGGAGTCGAACCTGCGACCCTCTGATTACAAATCGGCGCCGACCCCTGCTCATGGCTGTTCAAGTCAGTGCGTTGGCAGTCCTTAACCCCTTGTTCGAGCTTTATTCCTGTGTGACTATGCTGTTCACTATTGTTCAGCGTGGTGCACGGCTTGTCGGTTCCTGTGTGCACCACAATGTGCACCACGTGCGCCATGTGCACCACGGGAGACGGCCATGCTCACCACGAAGCAACTCAACAACCTGAAGGGCAAAAAGTCCGCGTATCGCGCCTGGGATGGCGACGGCTCCGGTTTCGGCGTGCGCGTCACGCCTGCCGGTGGCGTGTCGTTTTTCCAGTTCTACTACGGCCAGGGCGGCAAGCGCCGGTTCTACGGGCTAGGGCGGTACGTGCCAGATGCCCCGGAGATCACAGACGCGGGTATAGCGGCCACCGATACGGTGGAGTTCTACCGCCAGGCGCACGCGCCGAAAGGGTTAAAGAGCGCACGCCGGGTCGCGCAGCGTGTGCGTGGGCTGGTGGACCAGGGGCTAGACCCTGCGGGACAGGAACAGGAGATCGAACAGCGAGCCGATGCTGAGCGGGCGGCTACCGTGCGTGCACAACAGGAAGCCGACCAGCGCGGGACCGTGGAGCAGCTATTGCGCTTTCACGTTGAGGCCATGCGCCGGAAGGGTCGCACCGAAAAGCATATAGCGGACTTTGAGGGCACGGTGCGCCGCTACCTGCCCGAAGCCCTGCTATCGGCCAAGGTGGCAGACGTGAAGCCGCTAGACCTGGCCCACCGGATTGCGGTCCCGATCAAGGCCGGGCATGTGGTGATGGCCAACCGGCTGCGCACGTATCTGCACGCGCTGTTCAAGACGGCCCTGCTGCACGATCACGACCCGGCGAACCTGGCCGCCGATGTGAAGTTCGGCCTGTACGAGAACCCGATAAACGCGATCCCGAAACAGGAGACGCAGGAGAACGCGCGGGAACGCGATCTAGAGTTCTGGGAACTTGCGCGGGCATGGGAAGGGCTGACAGACCCGACCGCGCCCGGCTCGCCTGTCACGCGCGCTCAAATCCGGCTGCAATTCCTACTCGCTGGGATGCACTTTACCGAAGTCGGCTATGCCCGCTGGGATGAAATCGACTTTATGCGGCGCATCTGGGATATACCCGCGCGCCGTGGTGGGGGCAGGGCCGGGACGAAGAACGCGCGCCCGCATGTGGTGCCGCTGTCTGAAGCCGCCCTGACGGAGCTTCAACAACTCTACCGCCTGACAGGGCACGCGGAATGGCTTTTCCCTCACCACCAGGACGAGAGCAAGCCTATGGCGCAGACTTCGCCCGCGCAGTACGTGCGCAAGTCCCTGCGCCCGTGGATCGAGCGAAAGGACAAAGAGCAGGGCCGGGAGCCGATGACCCCGTGGTCGCCTGCCAACATCCGCAGCACGGTTAAAACCCGTCTCGGTGAACTCGGGTTCAACAACGAACAGCGCAACCGCCTACAGAACCACGCGCAAACCGGCGTGGACGTGAAGCACTACGACCGCTGGGACTTTGTAGATGAAAAGCGCGAAATGGTGGACGCCTTCGCGCTGGCACTTCGCTATGCAATCAACGGGGAGCCTGTGAACAAGGATCGCATTCGCGCGGCGGTGGCAAAGGAGGCGGCGGCATGACGGACGGGGATATCAAGCGCGCAATGCGTGATGCCGTGGCGAAGGCGGCACGCGAACGCGGCCTGACGGTGGAAGAGTTCGAGCGCCAGATCGAGCGCCTTGCGGTAGCCGACGAAGTTCTATTTGAAACTACAGGGCTTCGTTACTGGCAGACACGCTATGCGGCATCGCATGGGCAGGCCGCGCAATCGGGGCGCATGCAGGGAGGAGAGGTAACCGCGAAAGAACGGAAGCAGGAAGCGGAAGAAACCCGGCGCAATATTGTGGAGCTTTGGCACTCCCTTAATACGATGCCAGAACGTAATCGGGCGTCCGTTATTGCCGAGCGCGTCGGGCTTACCGCCCGTCAGGTTCGCGAGCATTTGAAAAAAGCGGAAGTACGCTAAGCGCCCCCGTCATACCGCCCCGTGTACTGCACCTGAACCAACACGGTTAAAGGTGCAACAAGATGACAAACCAAACGCAGGCCGACCGCCTGATCCGCTTTCCCGATGTTCGCAAGATGTCGGGGTTTTCCCGCTCCACGATCTACCGCCGCGAAAAAGAGGGCCGATTCCCCAAGCGTGTGCAACTCGGCGGGGGCGCTGTTGCGTGGCGTGAATCTGAAGTCACGCAATGGATGGCCGATCCCGAACGTTATACACGGGAGGGTCGCGCCAATGCTTAACTCCGATCCCAACTTTCACGAAATCGGCTTTCGCGCCCACGCAAACCGCGAGCTTATGCGCGAGGCCCCGGCGGCAATCAGCACAGCCGCTAAGATGCTCCGCCGCGATTTGGTGGAGGAAACCTTCGAGGACGGGCGATACCTCAGTTCCGGCGAGCGCGATGCCGTGCTGGCCCTGATCGAAATGGCCGCCGGCAACTTGTACGACTGTTCTGCCCGTGTGGTCGGTGAGGATGACCACGACCTATCGAAGCTGCACCAGAAGCGAGAAGGGGGCACCGAATGATGCCCGCAAAAGAAAACCCCGCCCCGGAGGCAACCGGGAACGGGGCAGAAAACAAGCGCCGCCAGGCACTCGCCCATAATTATAGCACCGAAGCACCCGTTGATCGCCTGCTGGGTCGCCTCGATAAAGTGAAGTCCACCGGCCAGGGCAAGTGGCAAGCTCTGTGCTCTGCACATGGCGATCGCAACCGAAGTCTGAGCGTTCGGGAGACGGACGACGGAACGGTCTTGGTCCATTGCTTCGCGGGTTGCGCCGTAACTGACGTGCTGGCCGCCGTGGGTCTCGAGATGCGCGACCTGTTCCCGCCGCAGCAACCCGACGCACGCAGTCCACTGCGGCCGGGGCAGCGTTGGGTTCCGCGTGATGCCCTCGAAGCCGTGGCGCATGAAGCCCTGCTGGTCGTGGTCGTCGCGGACGATGTACACCAGGGGCGCAAGCCGACCGATGCTGATATGCAGCGTCTCGCGCAGGCCGCTGGACGGATTCGCGCTGCGGCGCGGGAGGTGGGCGCCAATGTCTGATCGTGGACTCGCATACCTGGACGCGCGGGCGGCTGAGATGCAGCCCGCACCCACACACACGTGGCCCGACGCCGAACCGTTACCCCCGCCGATGCCACCGGCGCCGGAGTTCTCACCCGATCTTCTACCGGGAGCGATGCGGCCCTGGATTAAGGATATTGCCGAGCGGGTCCAGTGCCCGATGGACTATCCCGCTGTAGTCGCCATGACCGCGCTTGGCTCGGTGATCGGCCGGCAAGTCGGCATCCACCCGAAGCGCCATGATGACTGGCTAGTGGTTGCGAACGTCTGGGGCGCGATCATCGGGCGGCCTGGCGTGATGAAGTCCCCCGCCATGACCGAGGCCCTACGCCCGCTGCATCGACTGGAGACCGAGGCCCGCGAATCCTACGAGCGTGCGTCGCAAGAACACCAGGCGGATCAACTGCTAGCCGAGGCTGCGAGCAAAGCCGCGAAGAAGCACATTGAGGCCGCCACCAAGAAAGGCGACACCGACGCTGCCCGTATGCATGCGCTGGCCGCCATTGAGGAACCCGAGGCACCGGCCCGCAGGCGCTACACGACACAAGACGCGACCGTCGAAAAGCTGGGTGAGCTACTGCGGGACAACCCGCGCGGCGTCCTGGTGGCACGGGACGAGCTGGTCGGCTGGCTACGCGGCCTCGATAAAGAGGGGCATGAAGGCGCTCGCGCGTTCTACCTAGAGTCCTGGAGCGGCACGGGCCGCTACACCTACGACCGCATCGGGCGCGGCACCATTGAGATCGAAGCCGCGACGGTCTCACTGATCGGAGGCATTCAACCGGGGCCGCTCGAAGACTACCTGCGGGCAACCTTGCGCGGTGGCGTTGGCGATGACGGCCTGATGCAGCGCATCCAGCTATGCGTGTGGCCGGACATGGGCCGCGACTGGAAGAACGTGGACCGCTACCCCGACCGTGAGGCCAAGGAAGCCGCATTCGACCTGTTCGCCCGCCTGGACGATATCGACGTAGAGGCTCTGGGTGCCGACACCGAATCGGATATCCCGGCCCTTCGGTTCGACGCCGATGCTCAGGAGATTTTCGACGATTGGCGCGGGGCCCTGGAGCGACGTCTGCGTGATCCCGATTCCAGCGAGCCCGATGCATTCATATCCCACCTGGCGAAGTTCCGCAGTCTGGTGCCGAGCCTGGCGCTCCTGTACCACCTGGCAAGCAACGGCACGGGCCCGGTAGGCGCAGAAGCCGTAACCGCCGCGATCGCCTGGTGCGACTACCTCGAGGAACACGCCCGTCGCGTCTACGGCGCCGCACGCACACCTGAACTGCGGGCGGCCTATGAGCTGGAACGCCGACTACGGCGGGGTGATCTGCAAACGGGGTTCACGGCCCATGACGTCTATCGCAAGGGCTGGCGCGCCCTGGATCGTGAGAGCGTAACCCGCGCGCTCGAGTACCTCGAGGATCTGGGTCGTGTGCGCTCCGAGCCGGTGGAGACAGGAGGCCGGAGAAAGACCGCCTGGCACGTCCATCCAGCAGTGATGGAGGGCGGGCAATGAGCTACCACGACCGCCTCGCCAGTCTGCGAAAAATCCAGAAACGCGCAGGTACGGTACTGACAGAAGGGTCAAAAGGGGCTTCTGGCAGTTCTGACAGTGCCCAACCGGGGCGTTTCCAGAAAAATCAGCCCGCACATGCCTGCCTTGTCGAAGCCGCCCGTGCTGCGGATCTGCACCCCGACACCCTGGCGGCCCTGCTGAGTGACGAGGATCGCGCGGACCTGGACGCCGGTGCGCTGTCCCGTGCCGAACTGGTCGCGTTCGCCCGATCCGTGGCCGCCCGATGGGCACGCGGGTACGTGCTGCCGGATGAAGTCGAGCTGGTGACTACCGAGCGGGTACGGCGCAACCCGCTGGACGGGCTACCCCTGATGTTCGAGGACCGTGCATTCATTGAGCGGTGCGTGGTGGGTCGAGGCGACCGTCACGACCTTCTGGTTGAGTACCGCGCCCGCTGGTTGGCTGCATCCAGCACCGAGCCCAACGAGATCAAGCGCGAGAACGTCGCCCGGCGAACAGCGAATGCCTGGCTGCGCGACACGACCAGGAGGGGGTGAGCCGATGCTGATGATGCACATGGTGCATCCACTGATCCGTGAGGGCGCGAGATAAATGCCGAGCCTGATGCTGTGGGATCGGTGGTGGGACCAGTCTTTTGCAAACGGCAAATAGAAATTTGAGATGGGACCGCAGAAAAGCTCAGGGTCGAGCCCAAAGATCCGTGTCTAGTTCCACAATCTTAACGCCCCTCGCCCCGGTTCAATTAAAATTTTGAGGTATCGAAATGAGTGAAACCAAGATGAGCCCGCCCGATCACCTGGAGGTCGCAACGCGCGAATGGTGGCAGTCCGTGGTCGATGATTATGAACTCGAAGAGCACCACGTCCGGCTCCTTACGTTGGCCGCCGAAGCCTGGGACCGAGGCCAGTCCGCGCGCGATGCGCTGGTGGTCCATGGCATGGTCTACGACGACCGTTTCGGCCAGCCTCGCCAGCGTCCCGAGGTGGCCATTGAGCGGGACGCACGCGTGCAGTTTGCTCGCCTGGTGCGGGAACTGGACCTGGATCATGTAGCCGCACCGGATGCCCGCCCGCCGGGCCTCCAGTCGAATAGGAGGTAACGAGATGCCCGTTAAAAAACGAACAGACAAGGCACGTCGCCTGGACCCCTGGAAGGAACAAGAGCTGCGCCATGGCCCGTGCCTACTGTCCGGGCTGGGGTATTGGCCCGAATGTGATTATGGCGAACCGCCGGGGGCGATGGTTGATGACTGGTCGCGGCATGGGGCGGCGATCACGGCGGCGTGGATTGCAGAGCGCCCCGGAACACGCCCCTGGGCCTGGTGGTGGTGTGAGCATCCCGACCTGGCCGCCCGTGGGCCTGCTGGGGGCGCGTTGTACGCGGAGCTGACCCAAGACCCCAGCGCCGACCTGAAGGCGGCCAGAGACGCCGAGCAGGCCTTTCTCGAACATCACAACTATCTGAACGAAGCCGGAGCGTAAAACGATGAACAACGAACATAAGACCCGAAGCGTGAATGCTGATGTAGCCGATGCGCTGAATGCGCAGGCCGGTCAATTCATCGAAAGCGGCGCTGATGTGACAGAGACGGTAGAGGCGACATTCTTTGCGGCGGTGTGGTTGGCCCGCAATTACATGACACCAGAAGATGTGGCTAGGTATATGCGTACGCTCGCGGATGAAATCGAATGGAGCGCGGCGAATATACAAAAAGGGCACTAGACATGTTGAGTTTTTCTTTTACTTTGGTATCATAAAAGCAGATCCGAATCCCGAGGGGAGACGGACGACAAAACGAACCGCCGATTCGAGGAAAAGGCGCGACGTGCTGAGTCCTACAACCCTTTAACTTGGGGTTTGGAGTTTTGCAGTCGCGCCTTTTTTGCGCCTGCACTTCAAGCCCCCAGGAGGCAACAATAATGCAAATGCAGGAAATCAACGTTGAAGAGCGTCTGGCGGCCCTGAAGATGGGCGAGCAGCTCGGTATCGAAGTGCCTGACTCAAACGGCGTGCCGTCCGCCATGCAGTGGGGCGACCTCCACAATGATGTGAAGGCGTGCAATCGCGGCCTGGAGGCGGTGCTTGATAGCGCAATCAAAGATGGTCGGGATCTGAACGAGCAGGAGGCCAACGCATACTCCTACTTGGTGAAGATCAAGGGCAACAACGAAAACGAGCTGGACAAGCGCGGCAAAAGCGGCTCGAAGGAACCGCGCGCGCTTTGGAAAGAGCCCCTCGGTAGCCCCGCTGGAGCACTTTCGACCGGGCGGCAGAACAGGGGCAGCGGGGCTGCTAGCCTGATGAGTCCCGAGACTGGGAAGCGAATCCCGGCCTTCGCCGGAACCGAGGCGATGTTCGATGGAGACGCGGGAGAAAACACGGTCGGCCAGATCGGCGCGGCTGTGGCCCTGGGTGACTTTTCCAACCTCTCCCCAGCCCTGAAGGCCGCCGTGACCGGTGGTGGCGAAGGTGGCGGTAGCTACATGCTGCAACCCGAGGTTTCGGGCCGCGTGATCGACCTGGCCCGCTCCGCCTCCGTGGTGGCCCGAGCCGGTGCGCAGAGTATCCCGATGAACACCAGCGAGATGAGCCTGCTGCGCGTGTTGTCTGACCCGACCGTGAGCGCGCGCCGGGAGATGCAGGCGGTGGAAGCGACGAAGCCTACGTTCGGCAGCTTCACCCTCCAGGCCCGGATGTATTCGGCCATTGTGCCCATCACGATCGAGCAGCTCGAAGATGCCGCCAACGCGCCGGCAGTGATCGAGCAGACGCTGCGCGCCGCGCTGGGCCAGGCGATGGACCGGGCGGTACTGACGGGTGCGGGCGGTGCTGAAGTCCTGGGTATCACCAATGCCGGCGGCACCAACGAGCGCGCCACCGTGGGGACTCCGGCTAACTTCGCGGACGTCTCGCAGGCCGTGGGCGACATCATGGGTGCCAACTACGACGGCGACCCGGCCAACCTGGCGTGGATCATGAACCCCCGTGACGGCGGGACGTACGACCGTTTGCAGGCAAGCGACAACCAGCCGCTTCGCCCGACGCCGTGGGCCGGCGCGCTGCGCCAGTTCCCGACTACCTCCCTGGATGTGGACGGCGGCGAAACGGACATGATCGTGGGTGCATTCGATCAAGTTTTGATCGGGCTTCGGACCGGCGGCGTGGTATTCGACGTCGTGGACTCCGGCTCCATCACCGCCGATGGAGAAACGATCAACGCGGCTTCGCAGTTTGTTCGTTTCCTCCGGGCGCGTATCCGGTTCGATTCGGTGCTGATGCGCCCCGACTGGTTCACCGTCCTTCGCGGCGTCACCAACTAAGGAGCTGAAGACATGTTGCTTTCCAAAGACGTAAAGACGGCCCGCGTGGTGGACTCCATCGTCGCTGGGCAAACCGATGTGGAATCCTCCGCAGTGGATGCGCGCGACTACGACACCGTGGCGTTCCATGCCCTGCTGGGCACCATCACGGCGGGCGGCTCCGGCGCCCTCAAGGCGCAGCACAGCGACGAACCGGCCTCCGGCTTTGTCGATGTGGGGGCTGATGTGGGTTACACCGATGCCGATTCCGACAAGGTGTTGGTGCTCGAGGTGAGCAAGCCGGTCAAGCGGTACGTCCGGGCCGTGGTGGTCCGTAATGCCGAGAATGCACAGGTCGACGGCGTGCTCGCATTGCAGGCTCGCGCGGCGGCGCTACCGGTGGAGCACGATGCATCGGTTGCAGGCGTCACCCTGGCGCTCGCACCAACTAGTTAAGGCCGCGCTCTAGCGGTTCTTGGCGCCCTTCGGGGCGGGTGGTGTAGTCGGGCTAGTGCCACCGTTCAAAAAACCCCGACACGCCCCCTGGCAGCTAGCGGTGCCGGGGGGCTTTTTTGTGTGTGGCCATAGGCGTTATCTATCGAACGGCGCGGGCGGATTGATAACCGAAGCAAGAAGCCTGCTGGCGGGCGCGAAGGGCGCGAGCTTTCGGGGGGGCAAACTGATCCGCCCAAAAGCACCGCTGAAGCCCTCGCCGGCAAGCACGGCGTGTCCGCGCCGACTATTCGTCGGGAGCGTCCGGCAGATCGTCTGCGAGTTCGTCGCGCAGGATCTGCACGTCGCTCGGCGCTTCAATGCCGAGCTTCACCTGGCCGGCTGACTCCACGCCGAGGACCACGACGCGCACGTCCTGGCCAATCCATACGGATTCGTTGGCCTCGCGAGTGAGTACAAGCATGGTCGCACCTCCGTGTGCTGTTGATCTGGTGGGGATCGTAGCGCGGAAGTGAGGCAAAAAAAATCTACCCGCCGACTATGTGCGCCACGATGTGCGCCACGAAGGGCGGGCGGGGAGATTGGCGGTAGCCGATGGGCTGTAACCGCTTGATTTAATGGAGCCGGCGACAGGAGTCGAACCTGCGACCCTCTGATTACAAATCAGATGCTCTACCAGCTGAGCTACACCGGCTCGGTGTCGGGAAAATCGTTTCCCCGGGCTGGGCCTGGCGGAGGGCCCGATAATAAAGGATGGTGCCGGGAGCGAGAATCGAACTCGCACTCTGTTGCCAGAACCGGATTTTGAGTCCGGCGCGTCTACCAGTTCCGCCATCCCGGCTTGTGGGGCGCTAGTGTAGCGCAGGTTCCCCCCTACACAAACGGGGCGGGTATCGCGGATGCGGAGAACCGGGTTCGCCTGGCGCGTGGTAGGATCGCGCGCCATGCGTGTTGCCGATTTCGATTACGAGCTCCCGCCGGAGCTGATTGCCCAGTATCCGCTGCCGGATCGCGCGGGTTCCCGCCTGCTGGTGCTGGAGGAGGAGCGTCCGCGCGACGCCGGGTTTGCGGAGACCGAGGGCCTGTTGCGCCCGGGGGATCTGCTGGTCCTGAACGATACCCGCGTGATCCCCGCGCGGGTATTCGGTCGCAAGGAAAGCGGGGGGCAGGTCGAGGTGCTGGTCGAACGCATCGAGTCCCCCGCTCAGGTCCTGGCCATGGTGCGGTCCAGCCGCGCCCCGAAGGTCGGGACGCGGCTGCGGCTGGCGGATGCGTTCACCGTGGAAGTGACCGGGCGCGAGGGACCGTTCTTCCGCCTGGCGCTGATCGACGCCGACGATGTGCTGGGCTTGCTGCGCGAACACGGACACATCCCGCTGCCGCCGTATATCGAGCGGGCCGACGAGGCGCACGATGCCGATCGCTACCAGACCGTGTTCGCCCGGCGCGAGGGGGCGGTTGCCGCACCCACAGCCGGCCTGCATTTCGATGACGCCCTGTTGGGCCGTCTGCGGGATGCCGGAGTGGAGACGGCGACGGTGACCCTGCACGTGGGGGCCGGGACCTTTCAGCCGGTCAAGGTGGAGGATACCACCGCGCACGAGATGCACGCGGAGTGGCTGGAGGTGTCGGCCGAGGCCTGCGCCGCCGTGGCGGCCTGCAAGGCCCGTGGTGGGCGCGTGGTCGCGGTGGGCACGACCTGTGTGCGTTCGCTGGAGACCGCCGCCGCGGGCGGTGAGCTCGCGCCCTTCCAGGGCGAGACGCGGCTGTTTATCCAGCCGGGTTACCGCTTCCGCGTGGTGGACCGGATGGTGACCAATTTCCACCTGCCGCAAAGTACGCTGCTGATGCTGGTTGCGGCCTTTGCCGGCTATCAACGCATCCTCGATGCCTACGCGCACGCGGTCGCGCAGCGCTACCGTTTCTTCAGCTATGGCGATGCGATGTGGCTGGCGCCGGGCCAGGATGATGACCTGCCTCCGAGTGTCGCCAGGGATATGGGGGTCTCCGATGGAGTTTGAGAATCTGGCCGCCGACGGGCCGGCGCGCCGGGGCCGCCTCCACTTCCCGCGCGGGACGGTGGAGACGCCGGCCTTCATGCCGGTGGGGACCTACGGCACGGTCAAGGCGATGACGCCGGAGGAACTGCGTGACCTGGGTGCGGAGATCATCCTGGGGAACACCTTCCATCTGATGCTGCGGCCGGGCACCGAGGTGATCCGCGCGCACGGCGACCTGCACGACTTCATGCACTGGGAGGGGCCGATCCTGACCGATTCGGGCGGCTTCCAGGTCTTTTCCCTTGCGGAGATGCGCAAGATCAGCGAGGAGGGCGTGCGCTTCCAGTCGCCGGTGGATGGTTCGAAGGTGCTGATGACCCCGGAGTCCTCGATGCAGGTCCAGCGCGAGCTGGGATCGGACATCGTGATGATCTTTGACGAGTGCACGCCGTATCCCGCCACGGAGGACGAGGCCCGCCGGTCGATGGAGCTGTCCCTGCGCTGGGCCGCGCGTTCGCGCGCCGCGCATGACGACAATCCGGCGGCGCTGTTCGGGATCGTGCAGGGCGGCATGTATCCGGCGCTGCGGCGCGAATCCGCGGAAGGCCTTCAGGCGATCGGTTTTGACGGCTACGCGATTGGCGGTTTGTCGGTGGGCGAGCCGGAGGAGGAACGCCTGCAAACCCTGGATGTGACCCTGCCGCTGTTGCCGACGGACCGTCCGCGCTACCTGATGGGGGTGGGTCGACCGGAGGATATTGTGGAGGCGGTCCGCCGCGGCGTGGACATGTTCGACTGCGTGATGCCGACCCGCAACGCGCGCAATGGCTTCCTTTACACGCGCGAGGGCGTGCTACGCATCCGCAATGCGCGCTTCCGCGACGACACCGGCCCGGTCGACCCGGAATGCGGGTGCTACACCTGTCGTCACTACTCGCGCGCCTATCTCAAGCATCTGGACAAGTGCAACGAGATCCTCGGCTCGCGCCTGGCGACCACCCACAACCTGCATTACTACCAGGATTTGATGCGCGGATTGCGCGAGGCGATCGCCGCGGGGGCGCTGAGCGAGTTCGTCGCCGATTTCTACAGACGACGCGGCATGGCGGTCCCGCCTGTGCCATAATCCGCGCGTTATTTTTTGCGCCGGCGGGCGGCCAGCACGTGTCCGGCCGGCGCACGCACCTGAACCGAGAGACGGAGTGTTTCGATGGACTTTCTGATTTCTGCAGCGCATGCCCAGGAAGGTGGAGCCGCCGGCGGCGGCATGATCGAGTTCCTGATCATGATCATCATCTTCTTCGCGATCATGTACTTCCTGATTATTCGTCCGCAGAGCAAGCGCGCGAAGGAACATCGCAACATGGTCGAGGCCCTGTCCAAGGGCGACGAGATCGTCACTAATGGCGGCGTGGCCGGCAAGATCACCGAGGTCAGCGACGACTTCATCAAGGTCGACATTGCCGACGGTGTGAACGTGGCCGTACAGAAGCAGTCGGTTGCCTCCGTCATGCCCAAAGGCACGCTCAAAGACCTTTAAAAGGTCTCCAGGGTTCTCGATATGCGCAATTCCTATCCGGCGTGGCTGTACGCCCTGATCGTCGTGGTCGTCCTGGGCGCGGGGCTGTACGCCGCGCCCAACCTGTTCCCGGAGGATCCGTCGGTCCAGATCGGCAATCCCGTGACCGGCGAGATCGACGAGAACATCCGTGACCTGATGGGCACGATCCTGGGCGCCCAGGGCGTGACGCCGAATCAGGTCGAGGAGCAGGACGACGGCCAGCTCCTGCTGCGTTTCGAGACCACGGACGAGCAGGCGCGGGCCGCGGAAATCCTGCGCAACGCGCTGGATGACAACCACACGGTCGCGCTGAACCTGGCGCCGGCCACGCCGAACTGGCTGCGTGCCATCAACGGCCAGCCGATGGCTCTGGGCCTGGATCTTCGTGGCGGGGTGCACTTCCTGATGGAAGTGGATTTGGAGGCGGTGATCGGTACCGCCATGGAACGCTACGCCAACGAGCTGCGCGGGCGCATGCGTGACGAGCGTTTGACGTTCGACACCATCGAGCGCAGTTCCAGCGACCTGACCGTGATGTTCGCGAATGAAGAGAACCGCGAAGCCGCGGAGAGCTGGCTGACCCGGGAGTACCGCGGCGAGCTGGAATGGGAAATGCGCGGCTCGGGCGACACCAGCCGGATGGTCGCCACCCTGGATGCCGACCACCTGACCGAACTGCGGCGTCAGGCCCTGCAGCAGAACATCTCCACCCTGCGTTCGCGCGTGGACGAGCTGGGCGTGGCCGAGCCAATCATTGCGCAGCAGGGCGAGAACCGCATCGTGGTGCAGCTTCCGGGCGTGCAGGACACCGCCCGGGCGAAGGAAGTGCTGGGTGCGACCGCGACGCTGGAGTTCCGGCTGGTGTCCGAGGCCGGCGACCCGATGGAGGCCGACCAGACCGGTCGTGCGCCTTCCGGCACCCGCCTGTACCACGAGCGGGACGGAACGCCGGTCCTGCTGCAGCGCCAGGTCATGCTGACCGGCGACTACATCACCGATGCATCCTCGGGGATTGCCCAGGACACCGGGGGGCCGGCGGTGTTCATCAACCTCGACGGGCAGGGTGCCCGGATCTTCTCGCGCGTGACCTCGGATAACGTGGGGCGTCTGATGGCCTCGGTGTTCATCGAGACGACCACCGAGACGGTGGAAGAAGACGGCGAACAGGTCCTGCGCACCTCGCGCAGCGAGGAGGTCATCAACGTCGCGCGCATCAATGAGCCACTGGGCCGGCGTTTCCAGATCTCCGGGCTGGACAGTACCCGCGAGGCGCGCAACCTGGCACTGCTGCTGCGCGCCGGTGCGCTGGCGGCGCCGATGTCCATCGTGGAAGAGCGCACGGTGGGGCCGAGCCTGGGGCAGGAGAACATCGATCGCGGCATGCAGTCGGTGGTCATCGGGTTCATCGCGGTGATGATCTTCATGATCCTGTACTACCGCGTCTTCGGCCTGATCGCGAACGTGGCGCTGGCGCTTAACCTGATCTTCATCGTATCGGTGTTGTCGATGCTGCAGGCAACACTGACCTTGCCGGGCATTGCCGGGATTGTGCTCACGGTTGGCATGGCGGTGGATGCGAACGTGCTGATCTTCGAGCGCATACGCGAGGAGATACGCAACGGACTGTCACCCCAGGCGGCCATCTCGTCGGGCTATGACCGGGCATTCACCACCATCGCGGACGCCAACGTGACCACCCTGATTGCGGCACTGGTGCTGTTCCTGTTCGGCACCGGTCCGATCAAGGGCTTCGCCATCACGCTGTCGATCGGCATCATCGCGTCGATGTTCACCGCGATCATCGTGACCCGCGCAATCGTCAATCTGACCTACGGGCGCCAGCGTCGGCTGACGCGCCTGGCCATCTGAGCGCGGAGATAAAACATGCTTCCGCATCTGAATTTCGCAGAATCGAACATCGATTTTTTGGGCAAGCGCAAGATCACGATCGCGATCTCGCTGGTCCTGATCCTCGTTTCGGTGGCGCTGCTCGCGACCCGCGGGCTGAATTTCGGGATCGACTTCACCGGGGGTACCCTCGTGGAAGTTGGCTACCCCGAAGCGGTCGAGCTGGACCCGATCCGCGAGACG
The DNA here is from genome assembly GCF_000420165.1 of Thioalkalivibrio sp. AKL19. Taxonomy (GTDB): domain Bacteria; phylum Pseudomonadota; class Gammaproteobacteria; order Ectothiorhodospirales; family Ectothiorhodospiraceae; genus Thioalkalivibrio. The sequence continues at coordinate 53,548 of NZ_ATUK01000001.1, forward strand.
CTGTCGGCCGGTGGCTTCACGGGAGCGCAGGTGCAGACCTTCGGGACCTCGCGCGATGTGCTGATCCGGCTGCCGCCCAGCGAGGACGACGATGACCCGGCCATGCTCTCGAACCGGGTGCTGAACGCCCTGCAGGATGGGGGCCCGGACGACCCGGACCTGCGCCGGGTGGAATTCGTCGGCCCCGCGGTGGGCGAGGAACTGCGCGAACAGGGTGGCCTGGCGATGATCTATGCGCTCGCGGGGATCCTGATCTACGTGGCGGTGCGCTTCGAGTGGCGCTTCTCCATCGGGTCCGTGCTGGCCCTGGTGCATGATGTGCTGATTACCCTGGGGATCTTCTCGCTGTTGCAGCTTGAGTTCGACCTGGGTGTGCTCGCGGCGGTGCTGGCCGTGATCGGCTATTCGCTGAACGACACCATCGTGGTGTATGACCGAATACGCGAAAACTTCCGAATCCTGCGCAAACAGGGTACGGAACAGGTGATGAACAACGCGGTAAACAAGACGCTGGCGCGGACCATCGTCACCAGTGCGACGACCCTCCTGGTGCTGTTCTCGCTCGCGTTCCTCGGGGGCGCCGCGCTGCAGAACTTCTCGATCGCCCTGATTATTGGCGTCATCGTCGGGACGTACTCGTCGATCTTCATCGCGGCGACGGCCGCCCTGATGCTGGGCGTCGACCGTCAGGTCCTCCTGCCGGTGAAGAAGGAAGGGGCCGAGGAAGACCAGACGCCCTGACCTCGGTCAAGGATCACGCTCGAGGGTGATCCGATCCATCCCCTCGATGGGGGCATGAAAAACGCCCGGGGCCGCGAGGCCGCCGGGCGTTTTCGTGTGCATGATGGGACGCTGCGGCGTCAGAAGGCGAGGGCCTCCTTGATGATTCGCTCGACCAGGGCATTCACGTCCCGCAGGCTTTCCTTAGATGCCTTGTCGCCAACCTCGGGAACCGGCGTGTACCCCATGTAGACGGTGCCGGGCTCGTCGGTAAGTTCGTAGACCGTGATGATGTAGGGGCAGAACAGCATGTTGTGCGGGTCGGCCTCCATGGTGGCGCGCGAGTAGGTCGCGCTGCAGAAATCGACCGACTGCCCGTTAAGGTAGATACCCTCCCCACTTTCCTGCCCAGCGGTACGGTCCAGCATGTTGGCGATGTAGCCGACATTGTTGATTACCAGCCCTTCGGCGGCGATGGCTTCCTCGACCATTTCGAAGTAGAAGTCGTATTCGCCCTCGGTCTTGAAGATGACGCGTTCGTCCGTCTCCATGAACGTCTCGTAGGCACTGGCCGTGCCCGCGGCGGCGAGACCGAGGCCAAGCCCGATCGCCAGGGCCGAGTGGCGGAGGGTGCGCGAAATACCGGTGAGTGTCTTCATGGTTCCTTCCTCTGTAAGGGTTGCAGTGCTGGCAGTTGAGTGGAGCAGCGCGCCGGTGCCCGATACGGGGGCTCAGCGCGCGGGAAGCCGTTGCGGTCAGTCGAAGAAATGGCCGGCAAAGCGGGTTCGGGGTGCCCAGTACGGGTTGTCCAGTTGCTCGATGCGAACCTGTCCCCGTGAACTGGGCGCATGCACGAATCGGCCGTCTCCCACGTAGACCCCCACGTGATCGATTTGATTCCCGTTGATGGCGAAGAAGACCACGTCGCCCGGGGTGGGCGAGCCGTTGCGCCGCGTGGCCGCCCGTGCCTGATCGCGGGTGGTGCGGGGAACGTCGTGGCCTGCTTCGCGGTAGGCCCGCTGAACCAGGGCCGAACAGTCCAGGCCGGAGGCGTCGGTGCCACCGTAGCGGTAGGGGCTGTCGAGATGCCCGAGGGCGGTGAGCACGACCTCGGAGCGCTCCAGCCCGGCCTCGGGGGCGGCGCTCATCGGGCCTTCGGGATGCGATTGGGATTCCGCCACCGCTGGAACGGTTTCGCCGCTGCGGGGCTCGGGACCCGTACTGCAGGCGGCGAGGAACAGCAGACCGGAGCCAGCCAGGGCCAGCGCCAGGCGTGGTCGCGCGGCGTCAGAACAGGTCGCGTTCGGCATAGCTGTCGGGGACGGTGAAGAGTTCGGGGCTCAGGTCGTCGGTGGAGATTCCGGCAAGACGGGTGGTCACGCCATCCTGTTCGCTGACCTCCAGGGGGATGCCGTCGACGCGTGGCAGTAACGAGGCGCCCATTTGCGACGCCATGGGCCCCCCGGCCTCCAGGGCGCTGAGGGACAGCTCGTACAGCCGGTCCATCAGGTTGCCAAGGGTGGCGAAGTCGTCATCCTGAAGCCCCAGGGCATCGGGCTGTGCCACGCAGACGGTGCTTTGCACGTTCCCGTCAATCAGGACCTCGTGATCGTCACAGACGAAGTCCCCGATTTCGCGTTGCTCGCCGGTAGCACGGGTGGCGATATCGGCTTCGAAGCCCTCGGCCCCGATGCCCAGTTGTTCCTCGAGTTGCTGGCGCACCTCGGGCGGGAGTTGTTCCATCTGGCGACGCAGGTCGCTGACCATGTCGGTCATGGCGCGCATCTGCTGGTCCATCACCTCGCGGGTCAGCGGGGTGTAGGTCTGCTCCGTGTCGTCCACGACCGTCAGCTGCTCGGTTGCGGCGTCGAAGAGCATGTAGCCGGAGGTGCCGCTGATGGATTCGTTGAGCTCCATGCGCACGATGTCGCCGCGCACCAGGATCTGGCTCTCCAGACCCTCGTCGTCGACATAGTGCAGGAGGGCATCGGCCTGGGCCCCGGCCCCGATCGTTAGCAGCCCGCATGCGACCACGGGCATGAGGGTCTTGCGGATACGGGTGAGCGGACCGGTGCGACGATGGTGCATGGGAACTCCTGCGGTTGTGGGGCGGCGGCGAGAGCGGGATGACCGCGACCGGCGGGGTGGCCGGCAACGGGTTCTCGCCTGCATCCACTCATGTTGCGGGCCTTGCCGGCGACTGTCCATGTTCGATTGTACCCGGTCGCTCAGGATGCGAGGGGGCGCAGCAACTGGCGCGCAAGGGCATCGGAATCCAGTGGGCGCTCCGGGGCGACCTCGATACAGCCTTCCTCCGGGGCCGGCCATTCCTGATGGGGCTGTTGCTGCTCCATCACCTCGATGCCCGCATCCGATGCATCGGTGCCGGCACGGGCCCGCTGCTCCAGCCGCTCGCGCAGGACGTTCTCGTTCGCGCGGCAGGCCACGACCGCGAAGCCGGCTGCGTGACGGTGCGCGAGATCCCGGAATGGCGCCCGCTGCGCGCGGGAAAGAAAGGTCGCGTCCACCACCACGGTGAGGCCCAGCGACAGCAGTTGGTTGGCGCGCTGGTGCAGGTGGTCGTAGATGCGCGCGCGACCGGATTCGCTGTAGTCGACCGGTTCGGACATGCGCTTGCGTTCGATGTCGGAGCGCAGGCGGACGGCCCCCAGGCCTTCCACTACCTGAGTACTGATCACGGTCTTGCCGCTGCCGGAGACGCCATGCATGAGGATCAGCCGGGGCGATCCGCGCTCCGTCAGGCGATCGGCCAGGGCGAGGTAGCGCCCCATCTCGGCCTTGTGAGCCGCCTGCTCGTCGGAGGGGAGCTGGGCCTCGGCGCTGTGGATGCCCTGGACCTTGGCGCGGATCAGTGCACGGTAGACCTGGTAGAGCGGCAGCAGGGCAAGACCGTCGAAGTCCTCGCGGCCGTCGAGATAGGCGTTCAGCAGGCGCCAGGCGTGGGCCCGCGACTGGCGGGCCAGCAAATCCATGGTGGTGAACGCGATCTCCGAGATCACGTCGATCCAGCGCAGGGCGGGATCGAACTCGATGGCATCGAAGGCAACCGGGACTTCCTGCCCGCCTTCGTCATTGATGTACACCAGGTTTCCCAAGTGCAGGTCGCCATGACCATGGCGCACGAACCCCTGGTCATGTCGTTGCTGAAGGATTGCCCGCAAGCGATCGATTTCCGAACGTGTCCAGGCCTCCAGGCGTTCGAGCCGTGCGCGGTCGGCCGCACCGGTCACCGCCTTCGCCAGGGCGGGGAAATTGTCCAGCATGGGCTGGGTGGCGGCCTCCACGGTGCCGTATTCGGACTGTACATCCGTGCGCTCGGTCCGTTCGTGGAAGGCGGCGATGTAATGGCCCAGGGCCTCCATGGCGGAAGGCGGCAGCTGGTCGTTCTCCAGCAGCCGGTCGAGCTGGCGGGCGCGGTCGAATCGGCGCATGTGCACGGCATAGTCGAGCAACGGGCCCGGCCCGTTGATCACCGGGTGGGCGTCGTCCCCATTGAGGGTGACGACCTCGAGGTAGATCTGCGGCGCCAGGCGGCGATTGATCTCCAGCTCGGTCTCGCAGTACTGGCGACGGGCCTCCAGGGTGGAGAAGTCGAGAAAGCCCAGGTTCAGCGGCTTCTTGAACTTGTAGGCGTCTTCGCCGGCCAGGATCACGGTGGAGATATGCGTCTCGATGCTGCGCACGGTCTTCGCCTCCGGTACGGGCTCGGGAAACCCGAGGCCCTCGACCAGGTGGCGCAGGCGATCGTGGTGCTGTTCCAGTTCGGTCATCGGGACTCCGTGGTGAGGCGTGGGGTCTGGTGCATCGAGGGGAACATGTTTTTGCCGGAATCGCCGGGTATGCACCCGTTTTCCCCTGTGTGTCAGGTTACCATTGCAGCCGTTCTGGTCACCCCGTCCCGTACCCGCCATGCCGCGAAAGCCCTCTCGACGACCACGCAAGCAAAGCGCGCCCCGCAGGGGGCGGCTCCGGCGCCTGTTGGGTGCCGGCGGCTGGACGCTGGCCGGTCTGCTGCTTGCGGCCGTGGCGGTGGGGGGCGTCTACGTCCATCAACTGGACCGCGAGATCCGCGAACGGTTCGAGGGCCAGCGCTGGGCGTTGCCCGCCCGGGTGTACGCGCGACCGCTGGAGCTGTATGCCGGGCGACCGTTGACGGCGGACGCGCTGGAGACCGAGCTGCGGGCCCTGAATTATCGCGAGACGCCGGACGGGGCGGGGCCGGGGGAGTTTCACATCCGCGGGGACGACGTCCGGCTGACCACGCGTCCGTTCACGTTCGGGGACGGGCCGGAACCGGCGCACTCGGTTCGGGTGCGGCTGTCCAACGGGCGCGTACAGTCGGTTGCCGAGCAGTCCAGTGGGCGCAATGTGGACCTGATGCGCGTGGAGCCGCTGCTGATCGGCAGCATCTACCCGACCCATGGCGAGGACCGCATCCTGGTCGACCTCGACGAGGTGCCGCGCGAGCTGATCGGCGCCTTGCTGGCCATCGAGGACCGCCGCTTCATGTCGCACCGGGGGATCGATCCCGTGGGCATCGGGCGCGCGGCGCTCGCCAACCTGCGTGCCGGCCGCACGGTGCAGGGGGGCAGCACGCTCACCCAGCAACTGGTCAAGAACTTTTACCTGACCCGCGACCAGACGCTGACCCGCAAGCTCAACGAGGCGGTGATGGCGCTGTTGCTCGAGCACCGCTACGACAAGCGCGAGATCCTCGAGGCCTACCTGAACGAGGTCTTCCTGGGCCAGACCGGGGAGCGCGCGATTCACGGGTTCGGGCAGGCGGCCCGGTTCTACTATCAACGGCCGCTCAACGAGCTGCGCCTGGATCAGCTGGCGCTGCTGGTGGGCCTGGCGCGAGGGGCCAGTTACTACGACCCCCGGCGGTTCCCGGAGCGCGCGATGCAGCGGCGAGACCGGGTGCTCGAGGCGATGGCCGATACCGGTCTGGCCGATCGCGAGCGGGTGAACCGGGCGCTGGAGACCGCGCTGGACGTGTCCCCGGTGATGCCCGAGGGACGCAGCCGCTTCCCGGCGTTCCTCGACCTGGTGCGCCGGGAGCTGCGCGCGGATTACGCGGACGAGGATCTGCGCAGCGAGGGCCTGCGGATCTTCACCACCATGGATCCCGTGGTGCAGCTGCGTCTTGAGGAGCGGCTCGTCCGGGGCGTCGATGACCTGGTGCGGCGTCGCGGCGGGGGCACGGACCTCGACGGCCTGCAGGCGGCCGCCGTGGTGACCGACCCGCAGGCCGGCGAGGTCCTGGGCGTGGTCGGGGACCGCAATCCGCGTTACCCCGGGTACAACCGCGCGGTCGAGGCCCAGCGCCAGGTGGGGTCCGTGATCAAGCCGTTCGTGTACCTCGCGGCCCTGACCAACCCGGAGCGATACACCCTGGCCACGCTCCTGGACGACAGCCCGCTCACCCTGCAACTGCCGCACGGCGAGCCGTGGACGCCGCGCAACTTCGACCGCGAGCACCGCGGACCGGTCACGGCGTGGGAAGCGCTGGTGCAGTCCTACAACGTCGCCACCGTGCGCCTGGCGGAGGATATTGGCATCACACAGGTGATCAGCCTGATGCAGACGCTGGGGCTGCAGCGTACGCCGGCCCCGCTGCCCTCGCTGGCCCTGGGGGCCATCGAGTTGTCGCCCCTGGAGGTGGCCGGGCTCTATCAGGCGCTGGCGAACGGGGGGTATGCGACGGGTACCCGGGTGATCCGGGACGTGCTGGACCAGGACGACGAGGTGCTGTCGCACTACGGGCTGTCGTTGCAGGGGGCGGTATCCGATGGATCGGTCCGCCTGCTGTCACACGCCCTTCACGATGTCACGCGCGAGGGGACCGGGCGCCGGATCGATGCCCGCCTGAATGGCCAGGTAGTGGCCGGGAAAACCGGCACCACCAACAACTTTCGGGACAGCTGGTTCGCCGGCTTCGACGATCGGCATGTCGCGGTGGTGTGGCTGGGCATGGACGACAACCGCCCGACCGGGTTGACGGGCGGGGTCTCCGCCGCGCCCGTGTGGGCGGAGATCATGGAAGGGATTGGCGTGCAGTCCCTGCACCTCGAGGGCCATCCAGGCATTGATTACCAGGGAATCGACCTCGCCTCCGGATTGCGGGTGGACGGCGACGATCACGCCTGTGAGTCGGTGAAGACGCTGCCGTTCTGGCAGAATTCGGGCCCTGAAACGCGCGCCGAGTGTGATCTGGGCGGTGATTCCGGCCGGCAGGGCTGGTTCGAGAGGCTATTCCGTTGAAGAAAGTTTGTACTGCAACGACCGGTTTTTTCAAAGGAATATGCGCCGGTTGGGCGCGACGGGTCGCGCCGGTGGCGCTGGCGGTCGCGCTCGCCTTGCTGCTGGCCGCGTGCGCCACACCCGCGCCCCGGGATGCCGGCACCCAGGCCCCGGATGACGCCGAACGGGCCGGTGAGGACGCGCCGGCGCCGGAACCGGACACTCGGGAGCCCGAACGGGAACGCGAACCGACCCCCTCCGCGGCGCTGAACCTCGCCCAGCAAGCGGAGTCCGCCCGCCAGGCCGGGGATACGGCGCGGGCGGAACAGCGCCTGGAGCGCGCGCTGCGCATCGCGCCGCGGGATGCCGGTTTGTGGCACCAGATGGCCGCGCTGCGCCTGGAGCAGCAGCATTACGAGCAGGCCGAGCGGCTGGCCGGGCGTTCCCTGCAGATGGCCGGTGGCCGCGACCGCGAGCTGGCGCTGAAGAACTGGCGCCTGATCCTGCGAGCCCGCGAGGCACAGGGAGACGCGGCGGGCGCCGCCGAGGCCCGCGAGGCGATTCGCCGCCTGGAAGCCGACGTTGTCTGACGCATTCGGCACCGTTTCGGCGGAGTCGGCGGCCGTACGGGCATTGAGCCCGGGCGGTGATCTCGCGACTGCGGTCGAGGGGTTTCGCCCGCGCGAACCCCAGCAGCGCATGGCGGTGGCCGTGGAGGATGCGCTGGCGACCGCGCCCACCGCGCTGCTGGTCGAAGCGGCGACCGGGGTGGGCAAGACCTTCGCCTACTTGGTGCCAATCCTGCAGTCACGGCGCCGCGCCCTGATCTCCACCGGGACCAAGACCCTGCAGGACCAGCTGTTCGAGCGTGACCTGCCGGTGGTCTGCGAGGCCCTGGGGTATCGTCCGCGAGCGGCGCTGCTGAAGGGGCGTGCCAATTACCTTTGCCACTACCGCCTGGAACTGGCGGCCGCCGAGGCCGGGGGCGCGACGGGGGGAGGCGTGCGCCGCGAACAGTTACCGGTCATCGAGGCGCTGCAACGATTTGCCCGCGCCAGCGATACCGGCGACCTCGGGCATGCCGGGATCCTCGCGGAGGATTCGATGCTGTGGCCACAGGTGACCTCCACGGTGGACAATTGTCTGGGCGGGGAATGCCCCAGCTACAACGACTGCTTCGTGGTGCAGGCGCGCAAGCGGGCGCAGGAGGCCGATGTGGTGGTGGTTAATCACCACCTGCTCCTCGCGGACATGGCGCTGAAGGAAGAGGGCTTCGGCGAACTCCTGCCGGAGGTGGATGCGGTAATCGTGGACGAGGCGCATCAGCTGCCCGATATCGCCGGGTCGTTCTTCGGTATTGCGGTGGGCACGCGCGCGCTCCGGGAATTGGCGCGGGATACCCGGCGCGAGCAGGAACAACATGCCCCGGAGATGCTGGACATCCGCCAGCGGGTCGCGGAACTGGAGGCCAGCGTGGCTGAACTGCTGGAGGCCTCCCGGACCTGGGAGGGACGCTCCAGCTGGGACACGGTCAACCCGGATGGTGCGCTGGACCCGTTGCTGGACCGGCTGGACGCGAATCTCGGCTTTGTCGGGGATGCCCTGGAGGCCGCCGCGGCCCGGGCACCGGGGCTGGAGCAGCTGCGCGGGCGCAGTGCCCTGCTGCTCGAACGCCTGCGCACGTGGCGCGAGGAGACACCCGATACCGTCGCCTGGGCGGAGCGCTTCAGCCAGAGCGTGACCCTGCACCGGACCCCGCTGGACGCGGCGCGCCCGCTGGCGCAGCGCCGGGCCGCGCGTCCGGCGGCCTGGATCTTCACCTCGGCCACCCTGGCTGTCGGCGAGGACTTCGGCCACGCGGCGCGGCGCCTCGGGCTCCCGGCGGACGTGGCCAGCGAGCGGCTGGACAGTCCCTTCGACTTTCCCCGCCAGGCCTGTCTCGTCCATCCGCAGCCGCCGCTGCCCAATCCCAATGACCCGGGGTATACGCGAGCCTGTATTGCCTGGGCATGGCCATTGCTGCGTGACAATCCGGGTGGCGGGTTCTTCCTGTTTACCAGTCATCGTGCCCTGCAGGAGGCGGCGGCGATCCTGCGCGCCGAGCTTCCGGGCGATCGCGAGCTCCTGGTGCAGGGGGAACAGCCGCGCGGTGATCTGCTGGCGCGCTTCCGCGAGTCCGGCAAGGCGTGGTTGCTGGGGGCGCACAGTTTCTGGGAAGGAGTGGACATTCGCGGCGAGGCGCTGTCCGTCGTGATCATTGACCGGTTGCCGTTTGCCGCGCCCAATGACCCGGTGCTGCAGGCCCGGGCATCCGCGCTGGAGGCCGAGGGCCGCTCGCCGTTCATGGAGTTCACCCTGCCGCAGGCCGTGCTCGCCCTGAAACAGGGGGCGGGTCGCCTGATCCGCGATGCCAATGACGCCGGTATTCTCGCACTGTGCGATCCGCGTCTGACCGGCAAGTCCTACGGCCGGCGGTTTCTCGCCAGCCTTCCGCCGTTCCACCGTACCCGGGAGCCGGCCGCTGCGCTGCGTTTCCTAGGGAAACACTGATCCATGTACACGCTCGCGTTAGCACCCCAGGTTTTCCGAGACCAGGCGCGGTGCGCAGTCGGTAGTGGTTCTACCGGCAAGGGCCGCAACGCAGGATCGGGGAACCTGGGGTGCCAACCCCGAAGGGGCTCGGCCTCTTTTGCGCGCGCACGGCGTTGCGATTCCCTTGTGCAGAATGACTGCACGGCCGTCACCGCGCCTTGTTCGCACGCAAAAGCGACTCGAGCGCGAGCGTGTACATGGATCAGTGTTTCCCTACAACAGGCCCGAGAGGCTGACACATGCGTCTGATCGCACTGGAAACCGCGACCGAGCAGTGTTCGGCCGCCCTGTATCTCGATGGCGAGATTCACTCGGTTCGGGTGCGCGCCGCACGCCGGCATGGCGAACTGATCCTGGGCCAGGTCGAACAGCTGCTGCGCGAGGCGGATATCCCGCGCGGCAGTCTGGATGGCGTGGCCGTGGGCCGGGGGCCGGGCGCATTCACGGGCGTGCGCCTTGGCCTGGGCGTGGCACAGGGGATGGCCTTCGCGCTGGACCGCCCCGTGGTCCCGATCTCCACGCTGCAGGCATTGGCCCAGCAGGCCCTTCAGGGTGGTGGCCGTCGACCCACGGCGGTTCTGGCGGCGCTGGACGCACGCATGGGCGAGATCTACTGGAGCCTGTGTCCGGTGCGCGGCGAGCGGGCCGGTCCTGCGGCGGAACAGGTCGGTGCACCGGCCGCGCTTGAGGTGGCATGGCCGGAGGGGCAGCGGTATGCCCTGGGCTCCGCCTTCGCGGCGTTCCCCGACCTGGCCATGGCGCAGGGTCTGGAGCTGTCGGCGGTGGACGCGGATGCGCTCCCGGATGCCCGCGAGGTGGCACTGCTGGCAGTGGACGCCTGGGAGCGGGGCGAGGCGGTGGCCCCGGAGGACGCGCAACCGGTGTACGTACGCGACGATGTCGCTCGCCCGGCGGCCCCGCGATGAGCCCGGAGCGCGAGATGGGTGCTGCCGCGTATCCATGGGAACCGCCGCTGACGGCGACGATCAAGGCGCAGCCGGAGGATTTCCAGGTCGAGGAATTGCCGGCGACGATGCCGGAGGGACGGGGCGAACATGTCTGGCTGGAGATCGAGAAACGCCTGCTGAACAGCGAGGACGTGGCCGTCTGGCTGGCGCGTGAATCGGGTGCGGGGCGGGGCCGGGTCAGCTATGCGGGGCGCAAGGACCGCCAGGCGGTCACGCGCCAGTGGTTCAGCGTGCAGTGCCCGCCCGAGTCCGAGCCGGACTGGGTGGTCCGGGCCGAGGCCTGGAATGCCGCCCAGGCCGACGGGGAGACGGCTGGCCGCGCGCGGGTGCTGCAGGTGGCCCGGCATGCCCGCAAGCTGCGCACCGGGCATCTGGCAGGGAATCGCTTCGAGATTCGACTGGGCGCCGTGGAGGGCGATCGCGCGGCCGCCGAGGCGATCCTGGCGGCGATCCGCGAGGGCGGCATCCCCAACTACTTCGGGGCGCAGCGCTTCGGCCGCGACAATCTGGCCCGGGCGCGAGCCTGGCTGGGTGGTGGCCGCCCGCCGCGCAGCCGCAACCAGCGCAGCCTCCTGCTGTCGGCCGCGCGTTCCGCAATCTTCAATGCGGTGCTCGCCGAACGCGTGCGGCGCGGGGACTGGAACCGACTGCTACCGGGCGACGTGGCGAACCTCGAGGGATCGGGGAGCGTGTTTCCGGTAGCGGAGGTGGATGCCGAGCTGGAGGCGCGTGCCGCGCGTCTGGACATCCATCCGACGGGGCCGCTGTGGGGCAAGGGCTCGATGCAGACCGGAGGCGAGGTGCAGGCACTGGAGGCGGCCGTCGCGGCCGGCGAGCCCGAGCTGGCGGAAGGGCTCGAGAGGGCCGACATGAAGGCGGCGCGCCGGTCCCTGCGGATGGTGCCGGGGACGGTGGACTGGCGCTGGGAAGGGGAGGACCTGATGCTCTCGCTGGAACTGGGGGCCGGAGAGTATGCGACCGGTCTCCTGGAGGCGATCTGTCAGCCCCGGGAGCCGGGCATGACGCCCTGACCGCAAGGGGTCAGGCGGAGTTCTTGAGCTTGCTTTCCGCGCGTTCGGCGCGCTGTTCGGCTTCTACACGGTCGGTGATGTCCTTCTGAATGCCGATGTAGTAGGTCAGGCGGTCCTCGTCGTTGAACACCGGGGTCAGCGACAGTTCGTTCCAGAAAAGGGTGCCGTCCTTGCGGTAGTTGCGCAGGGTCACGCGGCAGGGGCGGTTGTCCTCGATGGCGGCGCGGATCTCCTGGCGCACGTCCTGGTCGGTGTCGTCCCCCTGGAGGAAGCGGCAGTCGCGGTAGAGGATCTCTTCCGAGCGGTAGCCGGTCAGTTGCTCGAAGGCGCGGTTGACGTAGATCAGGATGTTGTCGTCGCCTTCGCGCTCGGCAATCACGATACCGTCGTTGGAGGCATCGACCGCGAGGGCGAGCAGTTCGGCGTCTATTGTTCGCGTCATAAACGGGTATCGGTCTGGTCTGCGGGTCGAGCGCGCGGAGGATCCATGCCGTGCGCAGCCTCCGCGCTTCTACGTCACGAAAATAGCACGTTCCCTGGGGGGTGTGTTCAAAAATCGGACATGCGGCGGGGCCGTGCCGGCGCACTGTGGGCACAAAAAAGGCCGCCCGGAGGCGGCCTGGCAGGATCAGGCCCGGATCGCGCGGGCCTGGGGGGGGATACGGGCGCTTACATTTCCTGGGTCACGGTGAAGGCGCCGCGCACGTCACCCTCGCTGAATCCGGTGGCCTGGTCTTCCGGATACAGGCGCTCCAGGGCGTGCTTGACGTCGCCGCTGACATCGGAGCCGTGGCAGGTGAGGCAGGCGCCACCGGTCGGGATTGCGGCCATGAAGCGGAATTTCGGCTCGCCGTCGTCGGACTCGACCACGCCGAAGCGGGGCGGCAGGTCGGCAGCCGGCGTTCCGGCGGCGTGCTGCGCCTCGAAACCCTGCAGCGTCAGGCGCTCCCAGCGATCGGGGGCGTTGTCCTGGTTGCGCAGCTTCAGGCTGGTGCGGCCGATCTCGATGCCGGTTTCGGCCGAGATATCGCGCGCGATGGCGGGCGCACGCTCGTTGCACACCTGGATCGCCTCGGTCGGACCGCCGGACTGCATGGCGGACATCAGTTCGCCTTGCAGGGTGCTGGCGAACTTCTGAATGGCGTCGCGGTTGGCGGCGATGCGTTCCTGCAGATCATCCTGGCTGAGCTGCGGTGTATTGTCGGCACTCGCGTAGCCGCTGCCGGCGGTGAATGCGATCAGGCCGAGGGCCAGGGGGGCAAGCTTCCAGTTCTTCATGGCAATTACCTCGCAGTGCAGATTCCGTTGCGTCCTGTATCTATACAAGAGCTGTACAAAGCATGGACCGGTCATGGATAAGATGCAAGGCCCGTTGTGCGGAAATTATAGCCGGTATTGCGCTCGGTTTCCGCAGGCCGCCTCGCGCATCTGGAGCCAGTCTAAGCCTGTATATCGTAAATTGCGAATATGTCGGGGGCCATATGTGAGCGCGACGTCAGTGAGTGAAAACATCCCGGCCGGGTGCGGGTTTCAGCGCACGGGATCGCTCTTGCGTGGCCGCTTGAGGAGGACATAGACGGCGCCGGTTCCACCGTCGGCGGGTCGCGCGGAGGAGAACGCGAGGACATCGTCGCGCTGGCGCAGCCAGTGGTCGGTCAGGCCCTTGAGGACCGGGCCCTTCTGCCGTGAGCGCAGGCCCTTGCCGTGCACGATGCGAACGCACAGGGCGCCATTGTGGCGGGCATCGTCCAGGAACAGGCCAATCGCCCGGCGCGCCTCGTCGGCGAACAGGCCGTGGAGGTCGATCTCGTCCTGAATGCGGTAATGCCCGCCGCGCAGCTTGCGGAACACGCGTTGACTGATGCCCGGGCGAGCAAAGCGGAGTTCGTCCCCCGGCTGCAGGTCAGCGGCGTTGAGCGGATCGCTGAGCCAGTCGGCGTGCGCGCGCGCCTCGTCCGCATCCCGCTGGCGGGCTCGCGGGGCGGGGCGCGGCGGGCGGACCTCGGCCCGATCGCTGTGCAGCCGTCGCACGTTGCCGATGGCCTGCAGGAATTCTTCGAAATCGTTGGGATCGTCCCCGGAGTTCATGGCAGGATACTCGCACTTTTCGGGGGGCAGGCGCGATCCGGTCGAACCGCGAGCGTCTCCCTGAACCGGTTTCCAGTATATTAAGAGCCCTCCCAACGGCCCTGTTCCTGCATGCGCATTCTGGTTAGCAACGACGATGGAATTCACGCCCCGGGCATCCAGTGCCTGGCGACGCATTTGCGCCGGATTGCCGAGGTGTACGTGGTGGCCCCGGACCGGGATCGCAGTGGCGCCAGCAACAGCCTGACGCTGGTGCGCCCGTTGCGGGCCCGGCACCTCCAGGGGGGTGACGTGCAGGTCGACGGCACGCCGACGGACTGCGTGCACCTGGCCATCACCGGATTGTTGCAGCAGGAGCCGGACGTGGTCATCTCCGGCATCAATGCCGGTGCGAACATGGGCGACGACGTGCTGTATTCGGGCACGGTCGCAGCCGCCATGGAAGGACGCTTTCTGGGGCTCCCGTCGATTGCGGTGTCGCTGGTGGGGCCGGATCTGCAGCATTACGACGCCGCGGCGAGCGTGGTGGTCGAGTTGCTGGACCGGATCAACCGTGTGCCGCTGCCGGCGGCCACCATCCTGAATGTGAATGTCCCCGATCTGCCGCGTTCGGAGATCCGCGGCGTGCAGGCCACGCGCCTTGGACATCGGCATCGGGCGGAGCCGATGATCGCGGACGAGGACCCCCGCGGGCGCCCGATCTACTGGGTCGGGCCGGCCGGATCGGAACAGGATGCCGGCCCCGGTACCGACTTCCACGCGGTCCGCGAGGGCTACGTCTCGGTGACGCCGATCCAGGTGGACCTCACGCGCTTTGACGCCATCGACACGGTGGGCCGCTGGCTGGATGACTCGCTGCCGGGGGCAGATGATGGTTCCTGATGCCGCAGGCGCGGGCCTGACCTCGCAACGGGCCCGGGACCGCCTGGTGCGGATCCTGGAGGGGCAGGGGATCCGAGACCCGCGCGTGCTGGATGCGGTTCGCACGATTCCGCGCCACCTGTTCGTAGAGGAGGCCCTGGGCCATCGCGCCTACGAAAACACGGCGTTGCCGATCGGCCATCGCCAGACGATCTCCCAGCCCTTTATCGTCGCGCGGATGACCGAGGCGCTGCTGGAAGGCGAGCGGCCGCGGACGGTGCTGGAGGTCGGCACGGGCTCGGGTTACCAGGCAGCGGTGCTGGCGCAGATCGTGGACCGGGTGTACTCGGTGGAACGCATCCAGGCCCTTAGCCGCAGCGCGCGTGAGCTCCTTAGTCGCCTGGGCATCAACAACGTGAACCTGCGCCATAGCGATGGCGGCGAAGGCTGGCCGGAGAAGGCGCCGTTCGACGGCATCATCCTGACCGCGGCGCCGAAGGAAGTCCCGGAGGCCCTGCTGACCCAGCTGGCACTGGGCGGGCGTCTGGTCGCCCCGGTGGAGGGCCCCGACGGACGCCAGCAGCTGGTGCGCTATACCCGGACGGAAGAGGCGTATGTGCGCGACATCCTGGATGCGGTGATGTTCGTGCCCATGCTACCGGGTGCCGAGCAGTGAGCGCGTATTCCGGGCCCCGGTGCCGGCGTGACTGAATCGGTGGCGGCGGTACGGCACCGATGAAGTTCTTCGAGCCGCTCTACGACCGGGTAATGAGCTGGTCCCGTCATCGCCACGCACCGCGCTACCTGGCGGGGCTCTCGTTCGCCGAGTCCTCGTTCTTTCCGATTCCACCGGACGTGATGCTCGCGCCGATGGCGGCCGCGCGTCCACGATCCGCCTGGCGCCTGGCCGCCCTGACCACGCTGTTCTCGGCGCTGGGCGGGCTGCTCGGCTACCTGATCGGCTGGCTGGCGTTCGAGTGGATCGGGCCCTGGCTGCAGCAGATCGGGTATGGCGAGGAGTTGCGTCAGGCCGAGGCATGGTTCGAGATCTGGGGCGTCTGGGTCGTGTTGATCGCCGGTTTTTCGCCCATCCCCTACAAGCTGTTCACGGTGACCGCCGGGGCGTTGTCGATGGCCTTGCTGCCGTTCTTCATCGCATCCCTGGTCGGGCGGGGGCTGCGCTTCTTTCTGGTTGCGCTGTTCATGGCCTGGGCGGGTCCGCGTGCGGAGCAGCATTTGCGACCGTATATGGAGCGTCTGGGCTGGGCGGCGGTTATCCTGCTGGTCGTGGCGATGACGATTTACGTGGTAATGGACTGAGATGCGGGGGCTGGCCGTTCAGGGTTTGCTGGCGGGACTGGTGCTGGTCCTGTTCGTGGGTGTCCTGGCCGGTTGTGCGGCGCGGGCGCCAAGCGGGGCCTCAATGCCGGACACCCATGTGGTGCAGCGGAACGAGACGCTCTACCGTATTGCCCAGCGCTACGGCCTGGAGTGGCGCGATCTGGCCCGGCGCAATGCCATCGGTGCCCCTTACGTCATCCATCCCGGCCAGCGTCTGCGCCTGCGGGGCGCTGCGCGGTCCTCGCCGCCCAGCGCGCCGACTGCCTCCACGTCGGGTTCGGGTTCGCCTTCCTCCTCCAGCGAATCCGGCTCCGGCGGCGAAACCCGCTCCGGAGGCGGCGATTCATCCGACTCCGCGTCGGGTTCATCCCGTTCGAGTTCTCCGCCCTCCGACCCGGGCGGCTGGCAATGGCCGGCCGACGGCGAGGTGTTGCGCAGTTTCTCCAGTAGTGGCACCCGGCGGGGGCTTGCCATTGGCGGTGAACGGGGAGATCACGTTCGCGCCACGCGGGCCGGCGAGGTGGTCTATGCAGGTGGCGGGCTGGTGGGGTATGGTCGATTGATCATCCTCAAGCACGATGCGCGGTTCCTCAGTGCCTACGGGCACAATGACGAGCTGCTGGTCGCGGAGGGTGATCAGGTGCAGGCGGGTGAGACGATCGCGCGCCTGGGTTCATCGGGGGCCGAGCGCCCGATGTTGCATTTCGAGATCCGGGTGGACGGGACGCCGGTTGACCCGGCGCGCTATCTCCCGGGCCGCTGACGCGATCAAGAGCAGGACACTACATGGCCAAGAGCCGGCAGCCGGTTGAGACGGATCGGGATGACGACAGCCTGCCCCGGGACCCGATCCCGGAACCCGACGCGGATGCGGTGCCCGAGGATCTGGCCCGTCCGGCCGAGGGCGTCGAGGAATCCCTGGAGGAATCCCTTGATGCCGAAGACGATCCGGCCGCTGCCGTTCCCGAGGTCACGGTCGGTCTGGAACCGGAACAAGGGGCACCGGTGCGGCCGAAGACCCTGCGCGATGCCCGGCCCGCGGAGCTGGATGCCATCCAGATCTACCTGCGCGACATCGAATACCGGCCCCTGCTGACCCCCGACGAAGAACGCAAGTACGCCCGTCTGGCCCGCCAGGGCGACGACGCCGGTCGACGCCGCATGATCGAGTGCAACCTGCGGCTGGTGGTGAAGATCGCCCGGCGCTACCTCAATCGCGGCCTGCCGCTGCTCGACCTGATCGAGGAAGGCAACCTCGGTCTGATGCACGCGGTGGAGAAGTTCGATCCCGAGCGGGGCTTCCGGTTTTCCACCTATGCCACCTGGTGGATCCGGCAGACCATCGAACGGGCGCTGATGAATCAGGGGCGGACGATCCGAATCCCGGTGCATGTCAGCAAGGAACTGCGCATGCACGCGCGGATTGCCCGCAATCTCACGCAGGAACTGGGCCGTGATCCCACCGAGGAGGAACTGGCCCAGCGTCTGGGCAAGCCGGTGGCGGAAATCCAGAAGCTGCGCGCGATGTCCGAGCCCTCGACCTCCATGGATCTGCCGTCGGGGCCGGAGGGCGACCGCTCGCTGACCGACATCCTCGCGGACGTGAATGCCCCGGAGCCGTCCACGCTGCTGGAGGACCAGGATCTCCACCACCTGGTGGAGGCCTGGCTGGAGGAGCTGGATCACAAGCAGCGCGAGGTGCTGGTCCGCCGCTTTGGCCTGCACGGCTTCGAGCGCTCGACGCTGGAGCAGGTGGGGGCGGAGATCGGGGTCACCCGGGAACGCGTGCGCCAGATCCAGATGGATGCGCTCAAGCGCCTGCGCAAGCTGCTGGAGTCGCGCGGGATGAAGGGCGACGAGGTCCTGCCGAATTCCTGACCCGGCTGACCCGCGGGCCGTCGGGAGTTGGTTATCCCTCGATGATCAGGGCCGCCGCGACGTCGCGGCCCTCGGCCATGATCAGGTTGTAGGTGCGGCATGCGGCCGCGGTATCCATGATCTCCACCCCCAGGCCCTGCGCGCGCAGGTGGCGCCAGACGGCGCGATCGGGAAATTGCTGGGTCTCGCCGGTACCGATCAGCAGCACTTCGGGTGGGTGGTCCAGCAATGCTTGCAGGTGCTCGACCTGCAGCTCACCCACGGTCTGTACCGGCCAGTCGGTCTGCAGTTGGTGCGGACGCACGATCAGGCTGTGCGTATGGGCAACCTGATTGATCCCGACACGGCCGGTTTCGTAGCCGGTGACGATGTAGGACTCTTCGCTGGTGACTTCGGAGAACAGCATGTCGCGTACGCTACTCCGGGGCGCGAAATCTCTCAAGAATTCGCGCCGCGCCGAAGGGGTGGCGGTGCCCCGATTCGTTGACAGGTCCGGGCCCGGGTTATACTTTGGCGCGCTTTCCGGTGCGGCATCCGGAGGGGCCGTCATGGCCCTGCAATGCGACTGCCCAGGCCCCAACCAGGACCCAGACCCGTGACCGACGTCTTTCCCCGTATCGAGCGCCTCCCGCCCTACGTCTTCAACATCGTGAACCAGTTGAAGGCCGAGGCCCGCGCCCGTGGCGAGGACATCATCGACTTTGGGATGGGGAACCCGGACCAGCCGACTCCGCAGCACATCGTGGACAAGCTGTGTGAAGCGGCACAGCGCGGGGATACGCATCGCTACTCCGTCTCCAAGGGCATTCCGCGTCTGCGCCGGGCGATCACGCGCTGGTACAAGACGCGCTTCGACGTGGACCTTGATCCGGAGACCGAAGCGATCGTGACGATCGGCTCCAAGGAAGGCCTGGCGCATCTGGCACTGGCGACCCTGGGCCCGGGCGACGCCGTGCTGGTACCGAACCCGGCCTATCCGATCCATCCGTATGGCTGCGTGATCGCCGGCGCCGACGTGCGCCACGTGCCGCTGACGCCGGATGTCGACTTCTTCGCGGAGCTGGAGCGGGCGATCCAGGACTCCTGGCCGAAGCCAAAAATGCTGATCCTGAACTTCCCGGCGAATCCGACCACGCAATGCGTGGACCTGGAGTTCTTCGAACGGGTGGTGGCGATCTGCAAGGAACACGGGATCTGGATCGTGCACGATCTGGCCTACGCGGAGATCAGCTTCGACGGCTACAAGGCGCCGTCGATCTTCGAGGTGCCGGGGGCGAAGGACATCGCGGTGGAGTTCTACACCCTGTCCAAGACCTACAACATGCCCGGCTGGCGGGTGGGCTTTATGTGCGGCAACCCGACACTGGTCGCGGCGCTCGCGCGTATCAAGTCGTACCTCGACTACGGCACTTTCACGCCCATCCAGGTCGCGGCTATCGCCGCGCTGGAAGGGCCGCAGGACTGCGTCGAGGAGATCCGCGAGCTCTATCGGGTGCGCCGCGACGTGCTCTGCGACGGTCTCAACAAGCTGGGCTGGCAGGTGGAAAAACCAAAGGCGACCATGTTCGTCTGGGCGCCGATCCCTGAGCCCTACCGCGAGATGGGCTCGCTGGAGTTCGCCAAAAAGATGCTGCGGGATGCCAAGGTCGCGGTCTCGCCGGGCATCGGGTTCGGCAACTACGGCGATGATCACGTGCGTTTCAGCCTGATCGAGAACGAACAACGCACGCGCCAGGCGCTGCGCGGGATCAAGGCGATGTTTCGCGCCGATTCGATCCTGGCCGACGCGGCCGTGGAGAGTCCGGGCTCGAACGCCTGACACGCACGGCACACTCCGAATGCAATCAACACCGGGCGCCGCGGGGCGCCTGACGTCAAGGACAGCAAGGCTATGACGCCGGTAAAGATCGGAATTCTTGGGTTGGGTACCGTTGGCTGCGGTACGGTCAACGTGCTGGCACGCAATGGCACCGAGATCGCGCGGCGCGCGGGTCGCGACATCCAGGTCGTGGCGGCCGCCGCGCGCGATATTAACCGCGAACGCGAGTGCGATTGCTCGCAGATCCGTCTGACAACGGATCCGGCCGAGGTCGTCAACGATCCCGAGGTCGAGGTCATCGTCGAGCTGATGGGGGGCACTGACCCGGCTCTGAACCTGGTGCTGGCGGCGATCGACGCGGGCAAGCACGTGGTCACCGCGAACAAGGCTCTGATCGCGCTGCACGGCAACACCATCTTCGAACGCGCTCAGCAAAAGGGCGTAATGGTCGCCTTCGAGGCGGCGGTCGCCGGTGGTATCCCGATCATCAAGGCCATCCGCGAGGGGCTGGCCGGCAACCAGATCGAGTGGCTGGCCGGGATCATCAACGGCACCGGCAACTTCATCCTCAGCGAGATGCGTGACAAGGGTCGCGACTTCGAGGACGTACTGGCCGAGGCCCAGGCGCTGGGCTACGCCGAGGCCGATCCGACCTTTGACGTGGAGGGGATCGACGCCGCGCACAAGCTGGCGATCCTGGCCTCCATCGCCTTCGGCATCCCGCTGCAGTTCGACCGTGTCGCGGTGGAGGGGATCAGCAATATCACGCGCGAGGATGTCGGCTTCGCCGCGGAGCTGGGCTATCGGATCAAGCACCTGGGCATTGCTCGGCGGACGCCGAAGGGCTACGAGCTGCGGGTGCACCCGACGCTGATCCCGGAGCGCCGGCTGATCGCGAACGTCGACGGCGTGATGAACGCCGTGCTGGTGAACGCCGATGCCGTCGGCCCGACGCTGTACTACGGCGCCGGGGCCGGGGCCGAGGCGACCGCCTCCGCGGTGGTGGCCGATCTGGTCGACGTGGTCCGTGCCCTGACCACGGACCCGGAGAACCGCGTGCCCCACCTGGCGTTTCAGCCGGATGCCCTGTCGGACAAGCCGGTGCTGGATCTCGCCGACGTGGAGACCTCGTTCTACCTGCGCCTGCGCACCCAGGACCGCCCCGGCGTACTGGCCGACATTACCCGGATCCTGGGCGAGCACGGCATCAGCATCGAGGCGATCCTGCAGCGCGAGCCGGACCCGGAGCGCGGCGAGGCCACGATCATCATGCTGACGCACAAGGTCCGCGAGGGTGCGATGAACGAGGCGATTGCCGCGATCGAGGCCCTGGATCATCTGTTGACCCCGATTACCCGTATCCGCATGGAAGGACTGGCGCGCTAGTTGGCGTGTCCTGCCTTTCGCAACGACGAAGAGAACACCATGGCCTTTGGATATCGCTATACCGGACTGATCGAGCGCTACCGTGACCGCCTGCCGGTACACGACGACACGCGCATCATCTCGCTGGGCGAGGGCAACACGCCCCTGATCCGGCTCAACAACATCCCGCGCGAGCTGTCGCGCGAGGTCGAGATCTACGTGAAGTTCGAGGGACTGAACCCGACCGGGTCGTTCAAGGATCGCGGCATGACCATGGCTGTGACCAAGGCGGTGGAAGAGGGATCACGCGCGATTGTCTGCGCCTCCACCGGCAACACCTCGGCCGCGGCGGCCGCCTATGCGGCGCGTGCCGGCATCACCGCCTTCGTGGTCATCCCGGACGGCAAGATCGCGATGGGCAAGCTGGCACAGGCGATGATGCACGGGGCGACCGTGATCCAGATCGAGGGCAACTTCGACGACGGTATGCGGCTGGTCAAGGAGGTCGCCTCCAACACGCCGGTCACCCTGGTGAACTCGGTCAACCCGTATCGCCTGCAGGGCCAGAAGACGGCCGCGTTCGAAATCGTCGAGGAGCTGGGCCGTGCGCCGGACTTCCACTGCCTGCCGGTCGGCAACGCGGGCAATATCACCGCGCACTGGATTGGCTACAGCGAGATGGCGGCCAAGAACAGTGACGACGTCACCGATGCCTGTTCGTACTGCAAGGGCCACTGCAAGTACGCCGGTGGCGGGATGGTGGGCAATCGTCCGCACATGGTGGGCTACCAGGCATCCGGCTCGGCGCCGTTCATGCGCGGCGCGATGGTCGACAACCCAGACACCGTCGCGACCGCAATCCGCATTGGCCATCCGCAGTCCTGGGACATGGCGTGGAAGGTGCGCGAGGAATCCGGTGGCTGGTTCGACGAGTGTCAGGATGACGAGATCCTGGCCGCGCAGAAGCTCCTGGCCGAGAAGGAGGGCGTGTTCTGCGAACCGGCCTCGGCCGCATCCCTGGCCGGCGCGCTGCGCGACATCCGCGAGGGCAAGATCCCCGGAGGCTCCACGGTCGTATGCACACTGACCGGCAATGGCCTGAAGGACCCGGACACCGCGATCGCCCAGAGCGTGGTGCAGCCGACCAAGGTCCCGGCGGAGCTGGACGCGGTCTCCCGCGCGATTCGCGACAACCTGAGCTGAGCCGTACCGGCGTCGCGCCAGGCGTGAAGCCGGTACGCCCCGGTCGGGTCAGGGCTTGCTGCGCAGGTCGAGGTCGAACAGGGTATCGCCCCCCAGCCGGAAGATGCGGCAGGGCGGACGCAGGGCCTGATCCAGCGAATCGATCTCGGGCAGCGTGACGCCCGGACGCCCGGAGCCGATCAGCATCGGCGCGACGGTCAGGTGCAGGCGGTCCAGGGTGTCGGCCTCGAGAAAGCGCGAGACGGTCTGGCCGCCGCCTTCGACCAGCAGGCGGTGCAGGCCCATCTCCGCCAGGCGTGCGCGGATCTGCGCGGGATCGAAGCGTCCATCCGCCCCGGTGGGCATCTCCAGGCATTCGACGTGTTCGGGAAGCCCGCAAGGTCCATACCCTGCCGCGTGCAGCACGATGGTACGGACCTCGGCTTCACGGAAGACATGTGCATCGCTGGGGATGCGGCCGTCGGGATCGAGGATCACGCGGGTGGGGTTGGGGCCCTCGGTCTTGCGCACCGTGAGGCGGGGGTCGTCGGCGACCACGGTGCCGGCGCCGACGACGACCGCATCCACCAGGGCCCGCAGGCGGTGCAGGCGCTCGATGTCCTCGGGGCCGGTTACGTAGTGTGAGTGCCCGCTGGCGGTGGCGATGCGCCCGTCCAGGCTCTGGCCGAGCTGGGCGACCGTAATGCTGGGCGCCTCGACGATCGGGCCGTAGAGATCCAGCAGCTCGTGAGCGCCCGGCGCGAGCGGACCGGGAAGGGGGCAGCAGCCTGGGTCGGCCCGTTGAGCCAGCAGCCAGCGCCAGGCCTGTTCCTCGGTGACCGGATACGCCGTCATGCCGCAATTTCCGGGGTTACGGGACCGCGACCGGCCAGTTGGGGTAGGCTACCGACCTGCCTGGATAAGCCGGGACCCCGGTTCGGGGAATTCGCGGTTTGCGGGCTGGTCATAAACAAAACTCCCTATGGAAGTACCCGATGCACAACGCCGATCGCGGGATCTTTGATCTTCGCCGGGGCCATCCGGTCCTGGTAAGTGGTTCGCAGTCGAGTGTACTCGTTGCGGCCGTCGAGGGTCTTACCCCCGTGTTGCTGGATCGCCTGACCCACATGACCGGGTCGGCGCCTCGACTGATTCTAACTTCGCACCGGGCCTCTGCAATGGGTTGGTCGCAGCCACTGCAGGAAGGTTGGGAGGGCGTGGCGCTGGAATTCGCGCCGGACACCGATCCCGAGGCCCTGTTCACGCTGGCCAGCGCGCCCGAGGCCTCGAACGAGGCCGCCCACCCGGAGGCCTCGCTTGGGCAGCCGGCTGTCACCCCGGCGCTGCCGGCGGAGATCGCGGCCCTGGAACTGGTGCGGGCCGGCCGCCTGCTGCCGGCGGTGGTGGCGGCACCGGTGCCCGAGCCGGTGCCGGAGGCGATTCGCTCGGCCCTCGCCGATGGCATGTTCCTCGACGTGGACGAGCAGGAGGCGCGCGCGGTGGCCAAGCACCCGCGGCTCGAGCTGGCCTATGTCAGCGAGGCCCCGGTGCCGCTGGCGGATGCCCCGGTCACGCGCTTCATGCTGTTCCGCGAGGGCAACGGGATCCTCGAGCACGTCGCGGTCCTGATCGGCGAGCCCCGCGAGTGGCCGGACGCGGTTCCGGTGCGGTTGCATTCCGCCTGCCTGACCGGGGACCTGTTCGGGAGCCTGCGCTGTGACTGCGGCGACCAGCTGCGCCTGGGCGTGAAGACCATCAACGAGTCGGGCGGGGGGGTGCTGCTGTACCTGGCCCAGGAGGGGCGCGGCATCGGCCTGGCCAACAAGCTGCGCGCCTACACCATGCAGACGGCCGGCCTGGATACCATCGACTCCGACTGCCAGCTCGGGTTCGAGGCCGACGGGCGACGCTATGATGCGGCCGTGGAGATGCTCGAGTTCCTCGGTATCGATAGCGTGCGGCTGCTGACCAACAATCCCGGCAAGATCGACGCGCTGCGTGCCGGCGGGATCGACGTGGTCGCCCGCGAACCGGTGCACGGCAAGTTGAACCCGCACAACCTGCGGTATCTCAGCACCAAGGCGGACCGGGGCGGCCACTGGTTGCAGGAGCTGCTGGCCTCGGAGGCCGAACGCGGCTGAACCGTGTCCGCGCGCCCCGTTCAGGGCGCGAGGTACGCCCGGTCGAAGCGGGCGCTGTCGCGGATCGTTGCGGCCAGGTGGGCGGCGTAGTGCTCGACCAGACGCTGCCCCATCTCGACGGTCGCGCCACGGGCATCGCCGACCACGCCGGAGGGGTGCAGGTCGCCCGCCATCCAGGCGAATGACGCACGCCCTTCGGGTGCCAGGGTTTCCAGCTCGTCCGCGAGTCTCGCGCCCAGTGAGAGCGCGTTCGTGGTGGCCTCCAGGTGGACCTTCTCCGGGGCCAGGAACCGCATCATCGCCGTCTCGATCAGCCCGCCGTGCAGGCCGTGGCGAAGTTCCGAGGGCGGGATGCCGAGCGCCTCCGGCGGTGGCTGGGCGAAATAGTGATGTTTCACCACAAGCATGCGGTGCGCGCGGCGCAATTCCAGTCCGGCGAGGTCGCATATGGCGGTATTGCCGCCGTGGCTGTTCACGATCACCAGGCGTCGCAGGTCGCTGCGAGCCACGCTGTCGCCGAGATCGCGCAGGGCGGCCAGCGCCGTTTCCGGGCGCAGGGTGAGGGTCCCGGCAAAGGCCGTGTGCTCGGTGCTGGTGGCAACCGCCATCGGCGGGAGGACCGTCAGCGGCACATCGTCCTGCAACATGGCGCAGGCCGCCTGCAGCAGCCCGAGGCAGATGCGGTAATCGGTCTCCAGCGGCAGGTGGGGGCCGTGCTGCTCGATGGCGGACAGGGGCAGGATCGCGACGGCGTCGCGCGCGGCAAGCTGGGTGATCGCGTCGCTTGTCTGGTCCTGCCACCAGGGGAGATTGTCGGGCTTCATGTGCTCAGCCTTGCCGTTCCCCGCGGGCGGGTAAAGCGGGGAGCCGGCGGGCGTAGAGATCGCCCGAGCCCATGCGTTCGCCGTGATCCTCCAGCCAGGCGAGGATGGCCGCGCCGGATTGCCATTCGGCGAACTGATACCGGCGTCGTTCCCCGGCAATGAGGTTGTACCCATAGGCGCCCAGCGCGTCCAGCTGCTCGATACAGTCGCGGGTAACGTCCAGTGCGCCGGCGACGAACTCGAACGACAATGCGGGAACAGGATGCGTCAGGCCACGCAGGACCTCGGCCTCCAGACCTTCCACGTCGATCTTGCAGAAGGCCGGGGAGCCGTATTCCTCGATCAGCTGGTCGAGCGTGACCATGGGGACCGTGATTTCCTCGTCCCAGCGCACGTGCTGGAAGCTGCGGTTGCGTGTGCGCAGGGACTGGACCCAGGGGCGCGAGGCCGATGAGACGGTCGGGTGGCGGCGGCTCACCTGCAGCTGCGCGGAACCGGGGCGGGGCCCGGCCACCTCGCGCCGGATCGAGACCCCCGTGCGGCCCCGCACGGCCCGGCGCAGCCAGGGGATGAGCTGTGGCTGGGGTTCCAGGGCGACGACCCGCGCGCCGAGGTCGGCGAAGGCACGGGTGCGATCGCCCACATGGGCGCCAATGTCGAACACGAGATCGCCGGGCTGGATGAACGGGGCGTACATCCGCTTCAGGCCCTGCTGGCGCCCGGGACGGCGGTAGATGACAAGGGATCGCAGCACGCCGATGGCCTGGTCCAGCCAGGCCAGGCGCGAGGGGCTTTGCGGAGTGGCATTCATCCCCGCAGGCTAACCGAGCGGACGCCCCGTGGGAACGCCCGCGCCACGACGGGGTCTTCAGGAGGGTTGGCGGCCAGGCGTTAGAGCAACTGGGACGCGCGAGACGAGGAGCGATGCATGAGCGCAGGTTTGCGGATGGGCGAGCGTTTGGGAATCCTGGGCTTTCTGGCCCTGTTGCTGGCGGGCACGGCACAGGGTGCCGTCGATTGTCCGGCCCCGGGTACGTGGGTGTCGCCGGCGGGCGAGCCGCTGGATGTGGGCGGGCTGTATGCCGATCTGGCGACCCGGGATGCGGTCCTGCTGGGCGAACGCCACGACCGTATGGATCATCATCGCTGGCAACTGGGGACCCTGGCCGCGCTGCACGGCCATCGTCCGGACCTGGTGATCGGCCTGGAGATGCTTCCGCGTTCCAGGCAGCCCGTCCTGGACGCCTGGGTCGCGGGTGAACTCGGTCCCGAGACCTTCCTGGAGGAAAGTGGCTGGTATACGCACTGGGGTTTCGATCCCGATCTGTACTGGCCCATCCTGCACTTTGCCCGGGTCCATGGGGTCCCGCTCCTGGCTTTGAACCTCGAGCGGGAACACATTCGCCGTCTCGGGCATGACGGCTGGGAGGCCGTGGATGCGGAGACCCGCGACGGAGTTTCGGCGCCGGCCGAGCCCAGTGAGGGGTATCGGGCGTATCTGGAGGCGGTACTGGAACGGCATCCCGCAGGTATGGGTCCGGATGCGGATCGCTTCATCGCCACCCAGGTGGCGTGGGATCGCATGATGGCCGGCGCGATCGCCGACCGGATCGACGCGGGGGGTGAGCGACCCCCGCTGGTGGCCGCGATCATTGGTTCCGGGCATCTGGAATATGGCTATGGCGTGCCCCACCAGCTGGACGACCTGGGCGTGACCGATGCAGTGGTTCTGCTTCCGCGCGAGCCGGGCAAGTGCGAGGAAAGCGATCCGGTGCTGGCCGATGCGCTGTTTGGTGTGCCGAAGGATGACCGCTTCGAGACCTCCGGGGCTCTGCTGGGTGTGCACCTGGAGGCGGATGACGAGCCGGGTATTCGTGTCCTGCGTGTCCAGCCGGGTTCGGTAGGAGAGGCCGCGGGCCTGCAGGCAGGGGATCGCGTCTTGCAGGCCGGCGAACGGCCGATCCGTGCCGCGTCCGACCTGCAGCGGGTGGTGCAGGCGGTGGCACCCGGTACGTGGCTGCCGTTGGAGATCGAGCGCGCAGGCGAACGGCTCGAGCGCGTGGCCCGATTCCCGCGCGAGGACTGATCGATGCGTGCATGGGGCATGGCCGGCTTTGCAGCGGTGCTGTGGCTGGTGAGCGGCTCGGTGGCCGCCACGTCGGGATTGGACGGGGTGAGCCTGCAGATCAAACTGGACCCGGACAGGGCACTTCTCGAAGGGCGTTTCGAAGCGGATCCGGCAAGGGTCGATCCGGAGTCGCTGCGGCGGTTCCGGCTGGATCCGGGTATTGCCGTGGATACCGTCTCGCTCGGTGGGCAGTCGGTCGAGTTTGGTCGAACCGAGGACGGCTGGCTGGAGCTGGCCCGGGCGCCGGAGCACGAGCCCGGCCCCCTGGTGATTCGCTATGGCGCACGGCTTCCCGTACAGGAGGAGGCGCGGCCCGGAAGCGGATTCCTGGATCCGCAGGGCGGCTATCTGCCCCCCGGGACGGACTGGTATCCACGGCGACCGGACGCCGAGCCCCACGCAGTGCGGATCGAGTTGACGACGACCGGTGGGCATCTCGCGGTTGCCTCAGGCTCGCGTGTGGCCGAGGAAGCGGATGGTGGCGAGTACCGAGCCACCTACGAACACCCGGCGGGACGTGCACTGGCCGTAGCGACCGGTCCATGGGTCTCGGGCGAGCGCGCGGCCGGCGATGCGACGGTCCGCACCCTGTTCCCGGAGGGCCTGGAGCAAGGCTTTGGCGAGACCTACCGGGACCAGGCGGCCGAGTACCTGCAGCGCTTCAGCGAGGAGATCGGCCCGTATCCGTTCGACACCTTCACCATGGCCGCGAGTCCCCGGCCGGTGGGGCTCGCGTTTTCGGGATTTACCCTGCTGGGGGAGCGCGTGATTCCGCTGCCGTTCATCCCGCATACCTCGCTGGGGCACGAGGTACTGCACGCCTGGTGGGGCACCAGCGTGTATGTGGATTCCTCCGGCGGTAACTGGTCGGAGGGGCTGACCACCTACATGGCGGACTACCAGTTCAAACGCGAACGCGGGGAAGGGCGCGAGGAGCGCGGCCAGTGGCTGCGCGACTACGCGGCACTTCCCGCCGACGAGGATCGCCCGCACGCGAGTTTCCGCGGCGGGAACTCCGGGGCAGCGCGCATCGCCGGGTATCACCGAGGGGCGATGCTGTGGCGGATGCTGGAGGATCGGGTCGGGGCCGAGGCGTTTCGGGCCGGGACACGCAGCCTGTACGACGAATGGCGTTTTCGCGAGGCGGACTGGGATGCCGTGATCGCGGCCTTCGATGAGGTGACCGACGAGGATCTGCGGCCGTTCTTTGCCCAGTGGATCGAGCGTGCCGGGGCGCCGGCGCTGGCGTTGACCAATCTACGGCGGGAGGAGCGTGACACGGGTTGGGTGGTCCGGGGGCTTCTGCGTCAGGCCGACGATCACGACCCATGGGACCTGTATGTCCCGCTGGTGGTGGACACCGGGGCGGGGCACGAGACGCACTGGGTGATGCTCAATGGCGAGCGGACAACAGTTTCGCTCGAGACCTCCAGCCGCCCCCGGGCGATCGCAGTCGATCCGGATTGGCGGTTGTTTCGTCAGCTGGCCCCGGACGAGTCACCCGCGATCCTGCGGCAGGCGGCGCTGGACCCGGACACGCGGATTGTCACACTGGGGAATGCCGCAGCGTCCGAGGTCGCACCCTGGCTTGGCCGGGTTCCGGATATTGCGGAGGATTCGGACGGGACACGCATCCTGCTGGGGTCCCACTCCAGCGTGGCCGACTGGCTGGAGGCACGAGGCCTGCCACGGAATCCTGGCGCGGTGGAGGGTGATGCAGGTACGGAAACAGGCCCACGGGCCTGGACTGTGCCGGAGACACGGCTGGTCGTGGTCAGCGGCGAGGAGCCGGAGGCCCGGCGCGAGGTCGCGGCGGCGTTGCGCCATCGATCGCACTACAGTTACCTGTTGCAGGAAGCGGATGGCGCCTGGCGTACGGGGCTCTGGTCGCAACCGGGTGTCTGGCAGAGGTTCGATGATGATGAGTAAGTTCCAGCTGGATGGGCGCCTGGCGGCGGATACCTGGTCGGTCGCCGAGTGGCCGCTCTCGAGTGTCCGGCTGATGGATCACTTCGACTATCCCTGGTTCATCCTGGTGCCACGGCGGGACGACATCCAGGAGTTGCACCACCTGGACGCCGAGGATGCGGTCCAGCTGGCCCGCGAATCGGGGGCACTGGCGCGAGCGATGGAGGAGGCCTTCGCGCCCCGGGCACTCAATGTGGCCAAGCTCGGCAACATCGTCGCGCAGTTGCACCTGCACCATGTGGCGCGCTCGGAGGGGGACCCGGCCTGGCCCGGTCCGGTCTGGGGCGCGCCGAGATCGCGGGGCCTGGAAACGCAGGAGGCCGAGGACCGCATCGCGCGAGTCCTCGGCCTCGTGGAAGACGTCGGCGGTTAGGCCGGCGTCTTACTGCAGGGCATGCGTCAGAAGCGGTAGCCGACGTTCATCCCGAAGGTCCAGGGGTCGATGTTGACGGTGCCGAGATGGTCGCCACCCAGGGACACGTCGGTATCGATGTCGATCCAGCGGACTTCGGCGTTCACGAACCAGTTGTCGTCCACCGCGAAGTCGATCCCGGCCTGCACCGCGGCTCCCCAGGAATCATCCAGGTCGATGTCCTGCCCCGTCACGTCAGCCGTATCTTCGTCGAAGAAGTGGGTGTAGTTGATGCCGGCACCCACGTAGGGGCGGACCGCGGTGCCGGTGTTGAAGTGGTATTGCAGGCTCAGGGTCGGCGGCAGGTGGCGCGTGCTGCCGATGTCGACACCGCCCACGTTCAGATCATGCTTGAACGGGATGGCGACCAGCAGTTCCAGGCCCAGGTTGTCGGTCATCATGTAGGTGATGTTGCCGGAAGGGCGGGTGTTGGAGCCGACGTCAGCTGGTGCAGTGGCGCTCAGGGCCAGGCCTCTTGCATCCAGATTGCCATTGTCGGACTTGGGGGCCACGTGGGTCAGGCCGCCACGCAGCAGCCAGTCGCCGGCGGAGACATCGGCATTGGCGGCGGTGGCGTGGGCCGGGATCAGGGAGGCGGGGGCCAGCAGGCCGGCCAGCGCCAGGGAGCGGAAGGTCAGGGTGCGTCGCATGTTCGGTTCCTCCGAAAGCGTGATTGTTCGGAGGTACTATCGCGCCGCGCGTATCAGTATTCGTTGATGCAGATCATGTCCCGTGACGGTTTTCAGAAGGGGAGACGCTGGCCCTCGAAGTCATGAAAGCTCCCGGACTGCTCGGCGTCCAGTCGGTCGAGGACTGCCAGCAGCTGGCCAGTGGCGTACTCAGGGCTCAGCACCTCGGGTGCGCGCGAACGATACGGCTCCGACAGGGGCGTGGCACAGGTCCCGGGCTGCAGGGCGACCACGACGGCCTGGCGATGGCTGAAACGCATCTCCAGGGCCGTGGTGCGGACGATCTGGTTGAGCGCGGCCTTGGAGGCGCGATAGCTGACCCAGCCGCCGAGGTGATTGTCCTCGATGGAGCCGACCCGGGCGGACAGGGTGGCCAGGACACCCTTGCGGCCGCGCGGGAGCAGTGGTGCCAGATGCTTGAATAACAGCGCCGGACCGATGGCGTTGACGGCGAAGGCCTGTGCCATGATCGTCGGGTCGAGGTCGCGCAGGCGCTTTTCCGGTCCCTGGCCGTCCATGGTCAGGACGCCGGTGGCGTCGATGATCAGGTCCCATTCCGGTGCCTGCTCCTGTAGCCAGTTTGCCACGGCCTCGATACTGATCTCGTTCAGAAGGTCTACGGCGGGCCGGGTGCTGCGCCCGAGGCCCACCACCTGCGCGCAGTTCGGGTCGTTTTCAAGATGCTGGAGGAACGCGGCGCCGAGGCCGCCCGTGGCGCCGATGACCACGGCGCGATAGGGTATCTGCAGGGATTCCATACACCCTGCGACCACCACGCGGGGAATTGATTCCGGGGCGATACCCCGGCAAGGGAGCGCATGAACTTTCTCCACACCCTGGGTCACGCGGCGCGCAATCTGGCGCCGATCGTGATCGTGGTGGCGGTGTTCCAGGCACTGGTGCTGCGCACGGTGCCGGATGGCCTGCTGTCCATGGTCGTAGGGCTGGCGATCGTCGTGTTTGGGGTGGCGCTCTTTCTGCAGGGGCTGGAGATGGGGATCTTCCCCATCGGGAAGAATCTCTCCAATGCTTTGGCGCGGCGCGGTTCCTTGCTGCTGCTGATGGCTTTCGGCTTTACCCTCGGATTTGCGACGGTGATCGCGGAACCGGCCCTGATTGCCGTGGCGGAGCAGGCGGAGCTGATCAGCGAGGGGCGGATCGAGGGCTTCATTCTGCGCCTGATCGTCGCGCTTTCGGTGGGAGCCGTGGTGGCGCTTGGCATCCTGCGCACGGTGCTGGGCCATCCGTTGCACTGGTACATCCTGAGCGGGTACGTGCTGGTGGTTCTGGTGACCTTCTTCGCCCCCGAGGAGATCGTGGGCCTGGCCTATGATTCGGGCGGGGTGACCACGAACATCGTTACCGTGCCGCTGGTGGCCGCGCTGGGCCTGGGCCTGGCCGCCTCGATCAGCGGGCGCAACCCGCTGCGCGACGGCTTCGGCCTGGTGGCGCTGGCGGTGATGGTGCCGATGATCACGGTGCAGATCTACGGGATCATCGTCTTTTCGGGGGCTGAGGTTGCAGCCCCGACCGGTACCGAGACCGCCGCGATGGATCCGGATACGGATCTTCCGGGCGCTGGCGAGCGGCACTGGCTGAGCGCGATGGGGATGGACCTGCTACTGATGCTGCGCGACGTGGCGCCGATCATCGCGGTGATCGTGGTGTTCCAGTATTTCGTGCTGCGCAAGCGCATCCCGTATCTGCCGCGGGTGATCTTCGGCTTCGTCCTGGTGGTGCTGGGGCTGTACGCCTTCGTGGTCGGGCTCAAGCTGGGCTTGTTCCCGATCGGCGAGAGCATGGCGGAGCAGCTCATCACCAACGAGCTGTTCTTGTGGGTCTATCTGTTCGCCTTCTCCATCGGGTTTGCCACCACGATGGCTGAACCGGCACTGATCGCGATCGGCCAGAAGGCGGAAGAGGCGGCTCGCGGCTCCCTGCGGGGTGACGTGATCCGGATCCTGGTAGCGCTGGGGGTGGCGATCGGGATCACCATCGGGGTCCATCGGATCCTCGCGGGGGATTCCATACACCACTACATCATGGGCGGCTACCTGCTGGTGATCGTGCTGACCCTCCTTGCCCCCAAGCAGATCGTGGCCCTGGCCTTCGACCTGGGCGGGGTCACGACCTCGGAGGTGACCGTGCCGCTGGTGACGGCGCTGGGTATCGGCCTGGCGACACACCTGGAGGATCGCAACGTACTGATCGACGGCTTCGGCCTGATCGCGTTTGCGTCGATATTTCCCATCGTCACGGTGATGCTCTACGCGATCGCCGTGGACCTTTACGAACGCTGGTCCGCTCGCGACGAGCGGCAGGAGGAGTGAGCAATGCGATTTTCGGCACTGGTGGCCGTGCTCTCGGATGACCTGGAGGAACAGGCGATTGCCACGGCCAAGGAAGCGGGCGCAGGTGGCGTGACCATTATGGATGCGCGCGGGATTGGCGCCGAGGCGCGCAAGACGTTTCTTGGCATGACCTACGAGGGCAGTCAGTCGGTCCTCTTGTGGGTGCTGGAGAAAAAGGTAGCCCTGGACGTGCTCAAGTGCATCTCGAAGGAGCTGGATCTTGCCAATGACCCGCGGGGAGTGGCCTTTACGGTGGATGTGGCCCATCTCGCCGGTATCGGGCGCAAGCAGATCGAGCAGTTCCAGGAACAGGTCAAGGAAGAACTCTGACGGAGAACATCATGCTGGTAAGCGAAATTCTCAGACCCGATGTCGTCACGGTGTCGCCGCTGGCACCGCTTCGCGAGGCGATGCAATTGATGCGCAAGCACGGCGTGAAGTCGCTGGTGGTGGAAAAGCAGCATCCGCACGACGCCTACGGCATCATCACCTACACCACGATTCTCAAGACGATCGTCGCGGAGGAGGGCGATATCGACCTCTCGAATGTCTATGATGTCTGCACCAAGCCAGTCATCACCGTGCCGGCCGAGATGGATGTGAAGTACGTCGCGCGGCTGATGGTGAGCCAGGGGATCCGGCGGCTGGTGGTGCTGAAGGGCAACGAGCTGGAAGGGATCGTGACGACCAGCGACATCGTCGGATCGATCCTCGAGATGGCCGACATGGACTGAACCCCGCCGCCCCAAGCGGGTCGGATTTCAGTGACTTCGCGCATGACCCGGTGTTGTGCGTTCACTTTTTGCAGAAGGCCCGATATGGCGTCCGTGTCGATCATCGAGGGGTTCGAGAAACTCCGATTGCTGGATGCGGCCATCGAGCAATCGTACAACGCGGTCGTCATTACAGACGCCGATCTGGACGCCGGCCCGCGGATCGTTTACGTCAATGCCGGCTTCGAGCGTATGACCGGGTATTCGCGGGAGGAAGCCCTCGGTAAAACCCCGCGTATCCTTCAGGGTGCGGCAACCTCGCGCGCCGTTCTGGACAGGTTGCGCGGGGCGCTCCTCGGTGGAGAGTATTTCGAGGGCGAAACGGTCAACTACCGCAAGGATGGCAACTCGTACGCGGTTCGCTGGCACATCTCGCCCGTCTATGCCAGCGATAACGACCGGGACATTACCCACTTCGTCTCGGTGCAGAAGGACGTTACCGAGGAGCGGCGGCGGGATGACGATCTGCGGCTGCTGTCGACCGCGCTGGAGGTGTCGGTGGATCCCGTGCTGATCACCGATCCGGACGGCACGATCACCTATGTGAACGCGGCCTTCGAGGAGCAGACCGGGTACAGCCGGAATGAAGCCGTCGGCAAGAATCCGCGATTTCTCCAGTCCGGTCAGCAGGATGCCGCGTTCTACCGCGAGATGTGGGAGACCCTGAAACGGGGTGACGCCTTTCGTGGGGAGTTCGTGAACCGCCGCCGCGACGGCACCCTGATGAACATGGAGCAGAGCATCAGTCCGGTGACCGATGCCCATGGCCGGGTAACGCACTACGTGTCGATCAGCAAGGATGTGACCGATCGAGTGCGCATGGAGGACGAGATCCGGCGCCTGGCCCATACCGACTGGCTGACGGGGCTGGCCAACCGTCTGAGTCTGGGCAATACCCTGGAGGCGGAGATGGAGCGCAGCCGCCGCTATGGACGGCCCCTCTCCCTGATCATGTTCGATATCGACTATTTCAAGGACTTCAACGACGACTACGGCCACGAGACCGGAGACAACGTCCTCAAGCGGCTGGCCGATACGGTGCAGGGCGCGCTGCGCGAGGCAGACGCCCTTGGGCGCTGGGGCGGCGAGGAATTCATGGTCGTGGTTCCGGAGACAACGGGAGAAGGCGCCGAAGCCATGGCCGAAAAGCTGCGCAAGGCAGTGGCGGCCATGGAAACGGGATGCCCGGCGTCGGTGACGGCGAGTTTCGGGGTGACCGAGATGCGCCAGGGCGATACCCCCAAGACCTTCGCCCGCCGAGTGGACGAAGCGATGTATCAGGCCAAGGAGTCGGGTCGTAACCGCGTTGTCTTGCTCTGAGGCCGTGGTTCCGGTAGTGCGTCGGTGGCCGTAACGAAAACGGGCCGACCCCAAAAGGGTCGGCCCGTCCTGTGTCCTGTCGGGGATGCCATGCCCCGATATTGGCAGCGTCCGGACTACGCGCGGCGGCGCAGGACCCAGATCTCCAGCAGGGCCCAGTCCTCGCCCGGATAGTTCTCCTGCTCCAGCGGCGACAGGCGGCGATGGCGGCTGGCGGTGCTACCGACGAATTCCAGGTGTTCCAGCAGCAGGCGCTTGGTCGCGTCGGCCTTTTCCAGGGCGAAGGGGTTCAGGAAGTTGACCAGCATGTAGCCCTCGCGCGGCGTCTCCGCGAAGGAGCGCACGAGCTTCTCGATCGCCGGCGGATCCAGGTAGACCAGCGATGCGGTGGAGATCACGATGTCCGCATCGGCCATGGATTTTTCGATCGCGGCCTGGGTCTCCGGGGCCGGCTGGTTCAGATCGGCCTCGAACGTCGTGTCGAACAGCCCGGCGCTCTTGCCATAGGCCAGCGCATTGCCGGAGATATCGATCCCGGTGGTCTTCATCGGCAGGCGGCGCGGCGCGGCGACGGTCTTGCAGGCCTGCTCGTCGGCCCAGTTGGCGCGGATTGCCTCGACATCCATGTTGTGGATGGCGGCCATGGTGGTGTTGCCGAAGCAGCAGCACAGATCCACGTAATTCAGGGTCTTGCCGGCGGCGGCCTGCTTTTCGGCCCAGGGGAGGATCAGCCGGTCGAAGGTTTGCCGGTTGAAGTCGTCGGAGATGTAGTCGAGCGCGTCGATGATGCGCTCTTTGAACGGCACCGGGGTCTCGGCGACGTAGATGTCGTCAAAATGCTGTTTCTTCTCCTCGGTCTTCACTTGCGGCTCACTCATCGACTTCTCCTCGTTGGATAAACACACCATGTTCGGGGGCATGAACCCGGAACGTCAAGTAACGCCGTTCACGCTGTTGGTACCGAGTGGGCGCCATGGGGCGATTCGGCTATGTATCATGAAACGAAGAGTCGCGGTCCCCACCAGGACGGGGACTGAATATCGCAGGAAGGGGAGTGCATGAAGATCGACTGTTTCAAGGCCTACGACGTGCGCGGCCGGGTGCCGGATCAACTCAACGCGGACGTGGTGCGAGCGATCGGGCGCGCCTTCGCCGAGGAGATCCGTCCGGGGCGAACCGTAGTCGGACACGATATCCGCCTGTCCAGCCCGGAACTGGCGCGGGCGCTGACCGAAGGCCTGACGGCCGGGGGCAGCGACGTGGCCGATATCGGCATGTGCGGTACGGAAGAGGTCTATTTCGCCACGGCGCATTACGGCGCGGGCGGCGGGATCATGGTGACCGCCAGCCACAACCCGCTGGACTACAACGGTTTGAAGCTGGTGCGCAGGGAGGCGCGGCCGATCAGTGGGGATTCCGGGCTGCAGGCGATCCGCGCGCGCGCCGAGCGTGGCGATTTCCGGCCTATGCCCCATGGCCAGGTGCGACACCTGGACCACCGGGCTGACTATGTCGCCCGGTTGCTGGCCTCGGTCGATCGCGAGGCGCTTCCGAGGCTCAGGGTGGTCGTAAACCCCGGAAACGGGGGCGCGGGTCCGGTACTGGAAGCGCTGGAGCCGTATCTCCCGTTTGAACTGATCCGGGTCAATTTCGAGCCGGACGGCCGATTCCCCAACGGGATCCCCAATCCACTGTTGCCGGAGAACCGGGCGGCGACCGCCGAGGCGGTACGCCGCCACGGCGCCGATCTGGGCGTGGCCTGGGACGGGGACTTTGATCGCTGTTTCCTGTTCGACGCCCAAGGCAACTTCATCGAGGGGTATTACATCGTCGGCCTGCTCGCCGAGGCCTGCCTGGAGGGTCATGCCGGGGAACGGATCGTCCATGACCCGCGCCTGACCTGGAACACCATCGAGATGGTGCGCGCGGCCGGGGGCGAGCCGATCCAGTCCAAGACCGGACATGCCTTCATGAAGGAGCGGCTGCGCCACGAGGATGCGATCTACGGCGGCGAGATGAGTGCCCACCACTATTTCCGCGATTTCTACTATTGCGATACCGGGATGCTGCCCTGGCTGCGGGTCGCCGAACTTATGGGCCGGCGGAGCCAGTCGCTGGGCGAGATGGTGGCCGAACGCATGGCCCGCTTTCCATGCAGTGGCGAGCTCAACTTCGAGGTCGAGGATGTGGCGGCCGCCACCAACCGGGTACTGGGTGCCTACGCGGAGCAGGGCGGGGCGCTGGATCATACCGATGGCGTCAGCCTGGAGTTCGCCGACTGGCGCTTCAACTTGCGCAGCTCGAATACCGAACCGCTGCTGCGGCTGAATGTGGAAACCCGCGCCGACCCGGCCCTGCTGGAACGCCGCGTGGACGAGATTTCCCGCCTGATACGGGGGTAAGACCAATGGAACAGACGCAAAGCCGGACCGACCTGCAGCCGGTGATCCTGGCCGGCGGCTCGGGTACCCGGCTGTGGCCCGTGTCACGCAGCCACTATCCGAAGCAGTTCCTGTCCCTGACGGGCGAGCAGACCCTGCTGCAGCAGACGGCGCAGCGGCTGGACGGCCTGGGCGCGGCACCGCCGCTGGTACTGGCCAATGTCGAGCATCGTTTCCTCGCGGCCGAGCAGTTGCGCGCGGCGGGTGTGGAGCAGGCGCGCATTATGCTGGAACCCGAGGGGCGCAATACCGCTCCGGCGATCGCCCTGGCCGCGCTGCAGGCGCGAACCGAAGGGCGCGATCCGCTGTTGCTGGTGCTGGCCGC
This sequence comes from Thioalkalivibrio sp. AKL19, assembly GCF_000420165.1. Taxonomy (GTDB): domain Bacteria; phylum Pseudomonadota; class Gammaproteobacteria; order Ectothiorhodospirales; family Ectothiorhodospiraceae; genus Thioalkalivibrio. Next base: position 91,029 of record NZ_ATUK01000001.1, read on the forward strand.
GGACCACCACATCGGGGATGCCGCGGCCTTTCGCGAAGCCGTTGCGCGAGCCGTGGCCCTGGCGGACGCGGGTTACCTGGTGACCTTCGGCATCGTGCCCACCGCCGCGGAGACGGGCTATGGCTATATCCAGCAGGGGGAGTCGCTGGGAGAAGCCGGCGCCCGGGTGGCGCGGTTTGTCGAGAAGCCGGATGCCGCGACGGCCCGCGACTACGTCGAGCGCGGCGACTACCTCTGGAACAGCGGGATGTTCGTCTTCCGCGCATCGCAGTACCTCGACGAGCTGGCGCGATTCGAGCCCGCCATCATGACCGCCTGTCGCGCCGCGCTGGAGGATGCCCGCGAGGATCTCGACTTCCTGCGGGTGGACCCCGAGGCCTTCGCCTCGGCGCCCAATATCTCCGTGGATTACGCGGTGATGGAGCGCACCGAACATGCCGCGGTGACGCCACTCGCCGCCGGCTGGAGCGACATCGGCTCGTGGTCCGCCCTGGCCGGGGTACGCGGCATGGACGAGGAGGGCAACACGCTGCGCGGCGACTGCCTGCTGGAAGACAGCGAGGGCTGCGTGGTGGACGCCGATGGCCTCCTGGTCGCGGGCATCGGACTGCGCAACCTGGCGGTGGTGGCAACCCGCGATGCGGTGCTGGTCGCCGATCGCGACCGGGTGCAGGACGTCAAGCGCATCGTTGACCGCCTGAAGGAGGCCAATCGCAGCGAGCACGTGGACCACACCGTGGTCTACCGTCCCTGGGGCTGCTACGAATCCATCGATACTGGATCGCGCTATCAGGTCAAGCGCATCACCGTGAACCCGGGGGCCCGACTGTCCCTGCAAATGCATCATCATCGCGCTGAGCACTGGGTGGTGGTCAGCGGGACCGCCCGCGTGACAAACGGCGAACGGAACTACCTGGTCACCGAAAACGAATCGACCTTCATCCCCATCGGGCAGGTCCACTGCCTGGAAAACCCGGGCGCACTCCCGCTGGAGCTGATCGAGGTCCAGTCCGGCAGCTACCTGGGCGAGGACGACATCGTTCGCCTGGAGGACGTCTACGGTCGCGCCTGAGCGTGCGGCCTGGCTGTGGCGGGAATGCTATGATCCGGCGTTTTGGGCGGCGTTTTTGCGTGGTGCCGTCCGGTAGCGGGAGTCGACATGGCCAAAGTGGCATTGATCACCGGGATCACGGGGCAGGACGGGGCCTACCTGGCCGAGTTCCTGCTGGACAAGGGCTACGAGGTGCACGGGATCAAGCGCCGCTCGTCGCTCTTCAACACCGATCGCATTGACCACCTTTACCAGGACCCGCATGAGAGCGATCGCCGGTTCATTCTGCATCACGGGGATCTGACCGATTCGACCTGCCTGATCCGCATCATTCAGCAGGTGCAGCCGGACGAGATCTACAATCTCGCCGCGCAGTCGCATGTCGCGGTCTCGTTTGAGGAGCCGGAGTACACCGCCAACTCCGATGCCCTGGGCACGCTCCGCGTGCTGGAGGCGATCCGCATCCTCGGTATGGAGCAGACCACGCGCTTCTATCAGGCCAGCACCTCGGAGCTCTACGGGAAGGTTCAGGCCACCCCGCAGGACGAGACCACCCCATTTTATCCGCGCAGCCCGTATGCGGTGGCCAAGCTGTATGCCTACTGGATCGTGGTCAATTACCGCGAGGCCTACGGGATGTACGCCTGCAACGGCATCCTGTTCAACCACGAATCGCCGGTGCGTGGCGAAACCTTCGTCACCCGCAAGATTACGCGCGCCCTGGCCCGTATCAAGCTGGGGCTGCAGGAACGGCTCTATCTGGGCAACCTGGATGCCAAACGGGACTGGGGGCATGCCCGTGACTACGTCGAGATGCAGTGGCTGATGCTGCAGCAGGAAACCCCGGACGACTACGTGATCGCCACCGGCGAACAGCACAGCGTGCGCGACTTCGTGGATGCCGCGGCGCGCGAGCTGGGCATGCGTATCGAATGGCGCGGCGAGGGCGTGGACGAACAGGGATTCGACGAAAAGGGCCGCTGCATCGTGTCGGTGGACCCGCGCTATTTTCGTCCCACCGAGGTCGAGACCCTGTTGGGGGATGCCAGCAAGGCCAAGCGCGAGCTGGGCTGGGAACCGCGTATTCGCTTTGACGAACTGGTGGCCGAGATGGTGCGCGAGGACCTCAGGAGCGCCGAGCGGGACGAGCTGGTGCGCGACCACGGCTACCGGACCCTGAGCCGCCATGAGTAAATCGCAACGCGTCTTCGTCGCCGGACACCGGGGGATGGTGGGCAGCGCGGTGTGTCGCCAGCTCGAGGACTGGCCGGGTGTGGAACTGCTGACCCGTAGCCATGCGGAGCTGGACCTGACCGATCAGGCGGCGGTCGAGGCCTTCATGCGCGTGGAGCGCCCGGATCAGGTCTATCTGGCGGCGGCCAAGGTCGGGGGTATCCATGCCAACAACACCTATCCGGCCGAGTTCATCCGCGACAACCTCGCGATCCAGACGAACGTGATCCATGGCGCGCACATCGCGGGCGTGCGGCGGCTGCTCTTTCTCGGGTCCAGCTGCATCTATCCGCGCGAGGCGCCGCAGCCAATCCCCGAGGAGGCCCTGCTGACCGGGCCGCTGGAGCCGACCAACGAGCCCTACGCGATTGCCAAGATCGCCGGCATCAAGCTGTGCGAGAGCTACAACCGGCAGTACGGCACGGATTACCGCTCGGTGATGCCGACCAACCTCTACGGCCCGGGTGACAACTATCACCCGGAGAACAGCCACGTGATTCCCGGGCTGATCCGGCGCTTTCACGAGGCGAAGCGGGCCGGAGCCGGGCAGGTGACCGTCTGGGGGAGTGGCACCCCGCGCCGGGAGTTCCTCCACGTGGATGACATGGCGGCGGCCTGTGTGCACGTGATGAACCTCGATCACGTGACCTACGCAGAACACACGCAACCGATGCTGAGCCATATCAACGTCGGCACCGGCGAAGATCTTGCGATCGCCGACCTGGCGCGGCTGGTGGCGCGGGTGGTGGGCTTTTCCGGCGAACTGCGTTTTGACACGTCGCGCCCGGACGGGACGCCGCGCAAGCTGCTGGATGTCTCGCGACTCGCGGCGCTGGGATGGAAGGCCCGAATCGAACTCGAAGAGGGGCTCTCCGGGGCCTATGCCGAGTTCCTGGAACGCGGCGGAGATCGGCCGTGACCGAGCCCGCCTCGCGTCCGATTCGGGTGAAGTTTCTCTCGACCATGCGCGAGGGTATCTGGCGCCACCAGTTGCCGGACGGCGAGGCGCGCTGGGGGCGCTGCGAGTTCGTTTTCGACCCCGCGGTAACGGACTACGACTGGCTGGTGGTCTACGACGAATTTCCTTCCAACACCGGGCGCAACCGGCACTACAGCGAACAGCTGACCTGTGGGGCCGAGCGTACGCTCCTGGTAACCATGGAGCCGCCGTCCATCAAGTCCTACGGCCGGCGTTTTACCCGGCAGTTCGGGCGTGTGCTGACCTCGCACCCGGAATGGGCCCTCAAGCACCGGCGGCGCATCCATTCCCAGCAGGGGATGATCTGGTACTACGGTTTCGGCAGCCAGGGCGAGCGGCCGTACAACGAGATGCACGCGAGGCCGCCGCTGGAGAAGACCCGCGAGATCGCCACCATGTGTTCGGCGAAACGCCAGCGTCACACCTTGCACCGGCGACGCTATGACTTCACCTGGGCGCTGAAGGCCGAGCTGCCGGAACTGGAGATCTTCGGCAAGGGCGTGCAGCCGCTGGATGACAAGGCCGAGTGCCTGGACGCGTACCGGTACCACCTGGCGGTGGAGAATTACGTGGGCGCGCACCACTGGACCGAGAAGCTGGCGGACGCCTTTCTCGGCGCGACGCTCCCGTTTTACTACGGTGCGCCCAATGCGGCGGACTATTTTCCGCCGGAAAGCTTCATCGCGATTGATATCGAAGACGTGGAGGGGATGGCACAACGCATTCGCCGCGCCATCCGCGACAACGAGTATGAACAGCGCCTGCCACACATCCTCGAGGCCCGGCGCCGGGTGCTGGAGGAGTACAACCAGTTCGCCGTGGTCTCGCGGATTATCGAGGCTGCACACGACACCGAGCCGGCTGGTCCCACGGGGCAGTGGATCCATTCTCGTCGCGCCCTGCGGCGCCGCGATCCGCTGGCCGCTCTGGAAGGAGCCTGGGAGAAGGTCAGCCAGCGCGTTGGCCACCTCGCCGGACGTATCTGAACTGGCCGCTTTGCGGTTCAGCCGAAGTCGCGGGAGTGGGTGGCGAGTTCGCCGAGCCAGGCGCTGCGGTCGATCAGGCGCTGCACGATCAGGTGGCCGACGCCTTCGCTGTACTGCCACTCGCCATGGGCCTCCAGCAGGCGGCCGTGCAGGACCTCGGCGCGAAAGCGTTCCACGCGGTCCGGCCAGACGATCAGGTTGAGCGTGCCGGTCTCGTCCTCCAGGGTGAGGAACACCGTGCCATTGGCCGAACCGGGGCGCTGGCGGGTGATCACGATCCCGGCGTAGCGGGCGCTACTGTAGCCGGGCTGTTCGAGTAGCCGGGCGGCGGTGGATAACCGGTGCTGTTCCAGGAACGGGCGCATCAGCGCCAGCGGGTGCGGGCCCAGGCTCAGCCCGGTAGTGGCGTAGTCCTGCACCAGATCGTCCACGGCATCCGGGCGGGGCAGCAACGGGGTCACGTCGGCCTCGCGCACGGTCTCGCCCGGTCCCTCGGCGAACAGCGGCAGGGGCTCCTCCACCGCCTCGGTGGCCCAGCGTGCCTGGTGGCGATTGCCGGCCAGGCCCTTGAGCGCGTCGGCGCGGGCCAGGCGATTGGCCTGGGCGCGGGTGAGGGCGGCGCGGGCCACCAGGTCCGGGACGTCCGCGAAGGCCCGTTCAGCGCGGGCGGTGACCACGCGCTCGGCGACGTCGCGCGCCAGCCCGCCGACGCGGTTCAGGCCCAGGCGCAGGGCCAGCGCGTCGCTCCCGGCCAGCGGTTCCACCGTGCACTCCCAGTCACTACAACGCACGTCCACCGGGCGGACCTCCACGCCGTGGCGGCGGGCGTCGGCGACGATCTGCGCCGGGGCGTAGAAGCCCATCGGCTGGCTGTTCAGCAGGGCGCAGGCGAAGATCGCGGGCTCGTGGCACTTGAGCCAGGACGAGACATAGGTGATCAGCGCAAAGCTCGCCGAGTGTGACTCGGGGAAGCCGTATTCGCCGAAGCCGAGGATCTGCTTGTACAGCTGCTCGGCGAATCTCTCCGGATAGCCGCGTTCGCGCATGCCGTCCATCAGGCGCTCGCGGTAGCGCGCGAGCTGGCCGGTGCGCCGCCAGGCGCCGATCGCGCGGCGTAGCCCGTCCGCCTCGCCGGCGGAGAAACCGGCCGCGACCATCGCCAGCTCGATCACCTGCTCCTGGAAGATCGGCACGCCCAGCGTGCGTCCGAGCACGCGTTTTACCTCTGCGTTCGGATAGCGCACCCGCTCCGGGTGGGCGCGGCGCTTGAGATACGGGTGCACCATCTCGCCCTGGATCGGGCCGGGGCGCACGATGGCGATCTCGATCACCAGGTCGTAGAAGTTCGCGGGCTTCAGGCGCGGCAGCATGCTCATCTGCGCGCGCGACTCGATCTGGAACACGCCCAGGGTGTCGGCCTTCTGCAGAATGCGATAGACCGCCGGATCCTCGGCGGGGATGTCGGCCAGGCCCCAGTCGCGGCCCCGGTGATGCGCCATCAGCTCCAGCGCGCGGCGCACGCAGGAGAGCATACCCAGCGCCAGCACGTCGATCTTCAGCAGGCCCACCGCGTCAAGGTCGTCCTTGTCCCACTGGATCACCGAGCGCTCCGGCATCGCCGCGTTCTCGATGGGCACCAGTTCGTCCAGCCGGCCGTCGGCGATCACGAAGCCGCCGGTGTGCTGCGACAGGTGGCGCGGGAAGCCGAGCAGCTCGGCGGTCAGGGTCTGCCACTGCCGGGCCAGCGCGCCGTCCGGGTCCAGTCCGACCTCGCGCAGGCGCTCGGCGGGGATGCCGTCGTCCCACCAGGCGAGGTTGGCGGTCAGCGCATCCAGCCGCGCGCGCGAGATGCCCAGCGCCCGGCCGACGTCGCGCAGGGCGCTGCGGCGGCGGTAGCGGATTACCGTGCAGGCCAGCGCGGCGCGCTCGCGGCCGTAGCGCCGGTAGATGTACTGGATCACCTCCTCGCGGCGTTCGTGCTCGAAGTCGACGTCGATGTCCGGCGGCTCGCCGCGCTCGGCGGAGATGAAGCGCTCGAACAGCATGCTGGAGCGCGAGGGATCGACCGCGGTGATGCCGAGTGCGTAACAAACCGCCGAGTTCGCGGCCGAGCCACGCCCCTGGCACAGGATCCCGCGGCTGCGGGCAAAGCACACGATGTCGTAGACGGTCAGGAAGTACGGCTCGTAGCCCAGCTCGCGGATGATGCCCAGTTCGCGTTCGATCTGTTCCTGCACTGTCGGCGGGATGCCGTCGGGCCAACGCTGGCGAGCACCTTTGAGGGTCTCCTCGCGCAGGTAGGCGGACGGGGTCATGGTCTTCGGCAACGGGTCGGTGGGGTAGCGGTAGGTGACCGCGTCCAGCGAGAAATCGCAGTCCCGCGCGATGGCTACACTGGCCTCAAGCCAGGCGGCGGGATACAGCGCGGCCAGCTCGGCCCGCGGGCGCAGGCAGCGTTCCCCATTGGGGAAGCGTTCCTGCGCCGCCTCCGCGACCGTCGAACGCAGGCGCAGGGCGGTCAGCACATCCTGCAGGGCGCGCCGGCCGCGCCGGTGCATGTGCACGTCGCCGCAGGCGACGAGCGGGAGCCCCGTGGCGGTTCCCAGCGCCCGGGCGCGGGCCGTCAGGGTGGCATCTTCGGGGGTACGCAACTGGCTCACGGCCAGGTGGCCCTGACCTGGGGCGGCCCATCCGGACAGCCAGTGGGCCGCTTCGGCGAGCGCCGCCCCTGGGCTGTCGGCCTCGACCCGCAGCAGGCTGTGCCAGCCGGTGCGGCTCTCGGCGGGCAGGGCATCCAGATCGGCGCGCGTCAGGTGGTAGTGTCCTTTGTCCGCCGCGCCGCGGGCCCCAGTGATCAATCGGCACAGGGCGGCGTATCCCGTGGGATTGCGCACCAGAAGCGTCAGGGCGGGGCCATCGGCAAGCCGGAAGGTCGCCCCCAGGATCAGGTGCAACCCACATTCCTTTGCTGCCGAGTGTGCTCGTACTACACCCGCCAGCGAGGCGATATCGGTCAGCGCCAGCGCGCGGTAGCCCAGCGCCTGCGCCCTTTCGACCAGTTCCTCCGGGTGCGAAGCCCCGCGCAGGAACGAGAAGTTGCTGAGCGTCGTCAGTTCGGCATAGGCCGGGGGGGCGACAGGATGCTTGCGGGTGGGGGCATGCGGGGCGGATTCCATAGACTGTCGATATATACAGTATGCGGAGTCCGCCCCGCAATGCCCGTAGGGAGCGTCGACTTATCACGCTTGAAGAACGGGGTCGGATGCGCGGATGTAACCGGGAGTTCAAAATCCGGGATCAGGCCCTGTGATGAATCGCTCCCCGGTTTGCTGTATTCGGCTGTGTACACTGCGGCGAAATTCTCGTCCACCCGCTGGCTGCCTGGAGCTCCCCATGCGCTACGTATTGCTCCCGATGGTGCTGATTGCCCTGATCTTCGCGCTGGGGAATGTGGTGCTGTTCAATGCGCTGCCGAAACCGGACCGGCTGAAAGAGCCGCTGGTGCTGGAATACGGGACTTCATCGGAGCAGTTCCGGCGGGACATGGGGCTGCTCCTGCAACAACCGGTCGTGAGCGGCAATCGGATTGACCTGTTGCAGGATGGTGAGGCCATCTACGCGGCGAAGCTTGAGGCGATTGCAAACGCCGAGCACTCCGTTACCTTTGAAGTCTATGAATACGGGGGCGAGCAGGCGGTTATTTTCGCCGAGGCCCTGGCGCATGCGGCGGAACGCGGCGTCCGGGTACATGCCCTGCTGGATTTCCTTGGCTCGCGCAATGCCGACCCCGAGGCGTTCGAACGCATGGAAGAGGCCGGGGTGGAGCTGGTGCGTTGGCGCGAGCCGTCCTGGTACCAGTTGTCGCGCTTCAATCACCGCACCCATCGCAAGCTGCTCGTGGTGGACGGCCATACCGGTTTCATCGGGGGAGCCAACGTGGCGGATCCCTGGGTTGATCGTGACGACCGCGAGGGCTATCGCGACAACCACTTTCGCATTCAGGGTCCGGTGGTCGGCAATCTGCAGGCGGTGTTCCTGGAGACCTGGCTGGACGCCACGGGTCGGATGCCCACCGGCGAGGCCTATTTTCCCGCCCTGACGGAGAGGGGTGATCGCGACGCCCAGGTGGTCAACAGCGCCCCGCGCGAGGGGCGTCACCGGGTACGCCTGATGTTTCTGCATGCGATCGCCGCGGCGGAGGAACACATCACCATTGGCACGGCCTATTTCTATCCCGATCCGCGGTTCCTGGACGCACTGATGGAGGCAGCAGATCGGGGCGTCCATATTCGCGTGTTGACCCCGGGTGACAGCATGAACTTCGGTTTCTTCCGTCACGCATCGGTCAATCGTTGGCGGCCGATGCTCGAATCCGGCGTGGAACTGTACGAATACCGCCCGCGCATGTACCACTCCAAGCTGATGGCGGTTGACGACCGCTGGGCCAGCGTCGGTTCCGCCAATCTGCACAATCGGTCGTTTCGCCTGAACGACGAGGCCAACCTGAGTATCTGGAACGAGGACTTCGCCCGCGAGATCCGCGAGTTGATCGAGTCGGACAAGGCCGATGCCGAACGCCTGACCATCGAGGACTGGGAGAACCGGCCACTGCGGCGACGCCTGGCAGGGTGGATCACGCAGCTGATTGGGCCCTATCTCTGAGGCAGCCATCCACATGCACTGGCAGGAGAGTGCCATGACCCCGACCACGACCCGTCCGGCTCCTTCCCTCGACATCGGGGTTATCCATCTGCCCGAGGGTGGGGCGATCGGCATGACTCGCTGTCCCGGCAAGCGGCCGGATGGGGTGGGTTGCGAGATGCAGGACGTACAGGACGATCTCGCGGCCCTGCGGGATTGGGGTACGCAGGTGCTCGTGACCCTGAATCAGACGCGCGAACTCACGGATCTGGCTATCCCGGATCTGGGGCAAACCGTTCAGGCGGCAGGGATGCGCTGGCTGCATCTCCCGATTGGCGACATGGCCGCTCCCGATCGGCCCTGGGAAGAGGGCTGGCAGGATGTCGGGCCGCAGGTCCATCAGTGGTTGCGGGCCGGGGAGCGTGTGGTGTTCCACTGCGGGGGCGGTCAGGGCCGTGCGGGCACCATTGCCGCCCTGACCCTCATCGAACGCGGGCTTGCGCCGGAGGCGGCCATCCGGGAGGTCCGGTCGGCCCGCCCCGGCGCGATCGAAAGCCCCGACCAGGAGCGTTACCTGCGCAGCTTGCCGCGCACGGACTGAGGTGCGTTTCAGGAGTGGTTCAACGGCCGCGCGACGATAAAGGCATCCGCGAGCGTATCCCCTTGCTGTGCCTCGAGGGCGGCCATCGCGGCTGCGCGCGAGTCGAACAGGCCGATGCGAACCCGGTAGCGTTCGGAGGCCGGCTCGGGTCCGTCCACGACCTCCAGGCGGCTGGCAAGCCCGCGGGCCTTGAGGGTCTGGTCCAGCTTCCGGGCGTTTTCCAGTTCGGTGAATACGCCGGCCTGGATAGAATACAGCTCCTCGGGTGCGGAGGCGTCTTCGCTCGGCTCATGCTGGCGTTCCGGCGTGGGTTCCGCCCGCGACGGTTCCTGGTTTTTTCTCTCAATGCGGCTGGAATGGCGAGCCGGCGAGAACAGTGGCAATACGGCGTCATCGCCGGCGCGGGTCGACAAGGGTGCCGGGGCATCCAGCCACGACGCGCGGGCGCTTCCGGATTCCGGCGCCGAGCTCGTGTTATCGGTTGCCGCCGATTCGGGCTCGGCGACAAGCGGTCCGGGGGCCCCGATCGCGGCGCCCGAAAAGACACCCAGAACGAACAGCAGGACCGTGGCCAGCGGCGTGCCCAGCACCAGGAGGAACAGTTGGCGTCGGGTAAGGAACAGATTGATCATCTTGTGACCCTCCTTGGCAATCTTTGCCTTTTCGTCATCGAGGGGCGGGTCCTCCGTCGTGCGACAGAAAAATGACGTTTCCGCCCTCTTGTAGCGACATGCAAACAAAATGCCAGTTATGGGTCGGGCCAGGAGTCGAGAGGTTCGTGGAAAGCTGTCTACCTGGGTGGGATGATGCGCGCTGGGCCTGGCGAGGGTCCGTACGGCGCTTGTCCCGGCCGCGCTGCCTTTCTGGTTCCTGGCGAGAAGCCTGATGCGAAGTGCGATCTACGATCTCCTGATCCTGCGACTGACCGCCCGCTGGTATGCGGAGGCCCTGGAACGGATGCCCGATGCCGCGCGAGTGCTGGATGTGGGCATCGGCACGGCGGGGGCATTGCTGGCCAATGCTGAGCGGGCGCGGCACAAGCAGTTGCACCTGACCGGGATCGACATCGATGGCGCCTACGTCCGGCGGGCGCGGCGCCGGTTGCAGGAATCAACCCTGGCCGACTGCGCCGCGGTGTTTCGGGAATCCGTGTACGACCACGCGGGTGGTCCCTACGACGTGGTGTACTTTTCCGCGAGCTTCATGCTGCTGCCCGATCCGGAACAGGCGCTGCGCCACTGCAAGGGGCTGCTCGCGCCAGGCGGCCGGTTCCTGTTCACGCAGACCATCCAGCACCGCCCGGTGCGCTGGGTCGAGATCCTCAAGCCCCTGCTGCGACGGATCACGACCATCGATTTCGGGCACGTGACCTACGAGGCGGATCTCCGCGCCCAGCTCGCGGCCGCGGATCTGGTGGTGGAGGAATGGAGCGTGCTGGCCACCCATGGGTCGCGCGCTTCCTGCCTCGTGGTGGCGTGCCCGGCGAGCGAGAGCGCCGAATCAGGCAATGGGCTTGCGCGCCAGGATCATGTAGTTGACGCTCATGGATCGTGACAGCCACATCCGGCGGTTGAGCGGATTGACCCTGACCCCCGTCTGCGCCACGGGCTCCAGGCCGTCCCGTGCCAGTAGGTCCCGCGTTTCCCGGGGCGTGACGAATCGCTTCCACTGATGGGTGCCTCGGGGCAGGATGCGGAAGAGGTACTCGGCCCCGACAATCGCCACCACGAACGAGACCGGATTGCGGTTGATCGTGGCCACGAAGGTGTGACCGCCGGGGCGGAGCATGCGATTGACGCTCCCCATGAAGGCCGGCAGGTCCGCGACGTGTTCGACCACCTCCATGTTGAGGATCACATCGAAATCTTCCCCGCGCTCCGCGAGGGCCTCCGCCGTGTTGACCTCGTAGTGGATGTCGAGGCCTTGCTCGTCGGCGTGATGCCGGGCCGCGGCGATGTTGCGGTCCACCACGTCGACGCCCAGCACGTCCGCACCGAGGCGGGCCATGGCCTCGCTCAGCAGGCCGCCACCGCAGCCGATGTCCAGCATGCGCAGGCCGGACAAGGGGTGCTCGGCTTCCGGGTCCCGTCCGAGCGAGTGGCAGAGCTGATGGCGTATATAGTCGCTGCGCAGGCGGTTCAGCACGTGCAGGGGCCAGAGCCTGCCATCCGGTTGCCACCACATCTCGGCCAGGGCGCGGTAGCGCTCCACCTCGTTCGGATCGACGGTTCGGTCGCGTTCCACATCCGGAGAATTCATTGGCTGCGCGGCTCACCATGGTTGTGAAGGTTACTTTCGGACCACGCGATCCCGTTTTTGATCGCACCCGCCCAGGATCGATGCGATGGTGGCCCTTCGTTAGCAGCGGGCCGAGGTAGATCGAATGGGGCAGACGATCATCGGGGTGGACCTGTCCGGCCCCGGGAGTGCCGCGCATACCTCCGTCGCCGTGTTCCGTGAACAGGGTGGGGCGCTCGATCTGTTGGAGCTGGTGGCGGGAGCCAACGACCAGGCGATCCTCGACCGTGTACCCGCGGGCGCGATTGTGGGGCTGGATGCGCCCTTGTCGTATTCGCCCACCGGAGGCAGCCGCACATCCGACCAGTCCCTGCGACGCGTCGCGGTCGAACACGGATTGCCGGCCGGAACCGTCATGGCACCTTCCGCACCGCGCATGGCCTACCTGACGCTGCGGGGCGTGGCGGTCAGCCGCATGCTCGGCAGCGAGCGCCCGGACGCCCGGGTGGTGGAGGTACATCCCACCGTGGCGATGGTCCTGAAAGGCGCCTCGGTGGCGACATTGAAGGCCATGAAGCATGAGCCGGAGGCGCGCCGCGAGCTGCTGGCCTGGCTGGAGGGGCAGGGGCTCCGCGGGGTGTGCGATCTCGACCAGGTCAGTGATCACTCGGTGGCCGCCTGTGCTGCGGGTCTGGCGGCCTGGCAGTGGAGGCAGGGCAAACCCGCCTGGATCCACTCGGCCGAGCCGCCGCTGCACCCGTTCGACTTCGCCTGCTGACGGGCGGCTTCGATCAGGGGTAGCGGCGCATCTGCCCGACCAGTACGCCCTGGATGCGGAGCTGGTCCGGGGCGACGAAGAGGGGCGCATGGGCCGGATTCTCCGCGTGCAGCAGGATGCCCTTCGGGGTCTGCTCGACGCGTTTGAGGGTGGCGTCCGCGCCATCGATCAGGGCCACGACGATCTCGCCGTTGCGCGCGTGGCTGCGCGACTCGATCACCACCCAGTCGCCGTCCAGAATGCCGGCGTCCTGCATGGAGTCACCCTTCACCTCGAGCACATAGCGCTCGGCGCGCCCACGCAGGGCAACGGGTACTTCCAAGGGTTCGGGGTGCGCAAGCGCCTCGAACGGTTGGCCGGCCGCGATGCGTCCGATCCGGGGCAGGTTGTGGGCACCCCTGACCCGGTTGCCGCACCTTCGTCTCCGCAAGAGGGTGAGTCGGACAAGCCGTCGGCCAGCCGGACCCCTCGAAGGCGACCGCGGGGGGCTGCCCATATCCCGCGGCCCCCAGGGCCCGGATGTGCTTGTGCAGCGAGCCGCGTGAGCACGACGTCCTCTACAATCTAGGAGAGGTCTCCACCATCCCGGCCAGTGGCGCCGGTTTTGCCGTTGACGTCGTTTCACTGCTACGAGTGTTGCGCCGCACCTTGCTCACGGACTCCAGGAGAGATGCGATGTATCGGTCTTACGCGCGAGCGATACTGATCGGCGTCGGCCTCTGCACCGCCGGGGCCACCTTCGCGGAGACATCGGCGCCTCCGATGCCGACGGTGCAAGAGGTGGAGGCCGGAGCGCTTTTCCCTCTGGTTCCCGGTAAAAGCACGTTCAGGGTGGTCGACGGCGACGGAGAGGGACGGCAAGTCGTGCTGGAACTGATTCCCGCAGATGGTGAAGGCCGCTGGGAAGTTCGATTTGGTGACTACAACATTCTCCATCTTTCCGAGCTTTGGGATGGCAGTGTGGTGCTGACCGGTCTGGACGTGCTGACGCAAGGCCAGACCGTGCTGTACGAGCCACCGGTGGTGCTGCTACCCAGCAGGATCGTGCCCGACCGGACATGGAGCGCCTCTGGCAGGGCCACCGTCGTGAATAGAGAGACGCAAGAGGTTGAACACACGGGTGAGTACCAGCACCGAGTCATGCCCATCACTCTAGAGCGGTATGCGACTCCGGCGGGTGATTACGAAGGCTTCCTGGTGCCGATCGAGCAGA
>NZ_ATUK01000002.1 GCF_000420165.1 Thioalkalivibrio sp. AKL19
TCCAGCATCGCTCCCTCCCGTGTCCTTCCTGGCTCCACGCGAGACTACGATGCCCTTCAGCGGTCGAACACCTCCCCGGTATCCTTCGATGAACTTTTTTTGTGGGCTCCGGTTCCGCCCTGGATGCGGCGCGAGCGCAGACCCCGGCACCGCCTCAGGAGCGCGGTGCGTCGTCCTCGGAGCGCTCCCGCATCTCGGGAGGCGACTCCAGGGTGTGGGTCTTCTCGTCATAGCGGCCCTTCAGTTCGTCGGTCTTGCTGTGCTCCCACAGCGGCACGCCGACGAAGTATCCGGCGCGGCCGATCGCGTGCGCGGCCACCGGCGCGGTCAGCAACAGGAAGCCGATGACCGCCACCGCGCGGGTGGTCACCCCACCATCGCCGAAGTACACGGCCACCCCGACCATCATCAGACCGGCCCCCAGTACCCCCGCCTTGGTCGTGGCATGCAGGCGCATCGGCAGGTCGGGCATGCGCACCAGGCCCAGCGCCGCGACCACCATGAACGCGGCACCCACCACCAGAAACAGGCCAGTAAAGAACTCAGTCATCGTCGCGGTGCCCCCCTTTCTCCAGATAGCGGGCAAAGCCGACCGCAGCGAGGAACGCGGTCAGCGCCAGCACCATGGCCACATCAATAAACGGCGTCCGCCCGCTGGACACTACATACACCGCGATGAAGCCGATGGTCAGCGACGCGATCAACTCCAGCGCGACCACGCGATCCGGCAGCGTCGGCCCCAGATACAGCCGCCAGAAGCCCAGCAGCAGTGCGATACTCAGCAGCACGTTGGCAGCAATGATGGCGATATCGAACATCTGCATCCCCTGCGGCTAGCGCAGGACCTCCAGGGCACGGTGTTCCAGGTACTTGATCGAGCGAATCACCTCGTCCCGGTCCTCGATGTACATCACGTGGATGTACAGCACTTTCTTGTCCGTGGACACGTCCAGGCTCAGCGTCCCCGGGGTCAGCGAGATCAGGTTGGCGACAATGGTGATCTCGCCATCGGTCTCGGCATCCAGCGGGAACGCGATTACGCCTGGCACCATGTGGTGGGTCGGCGTCATCACGTCATACGCCACCTTCAGATTGGACAGGAACAGCTCCCACAGGAAGTAGCCAATGAACGCAATGAACTTCGGCACCCGCCGCGCGTAACTGGAAAAACCCGGTTTGTCACGCAGCGCAAAGGCCAGCAGCACATAGCCGAGGAAGAACCCCACCAGCAGATTGCCGGTGGTGAAGGTTCCGGTCAGGAAGACCCAGATCAGGGCCAGCGCGATATTCCAGGTCAAGGCGATCATTGCCGCGTCTCTCCCAGCACGGCCTCGATGTACTGCGACGGATCCAGCAGCTGCTCGGCCGACATCAAAGCCATCTGGTAGATCGGCTCGCCGTACAGACCGATAGCGACGGTCATCAGGGCCAGCATGATGACCGGGATCCACATCCAGATCATCGGGCCGGAAGTCACGTCATCCGTCTCCACCCCTTCCGGTTGCGCCTTCCAGAACACCTCGGCCCAGATCTTGATCATCGAGTACAGCGTCAGCAGGCCCACCACCAGCGCGACCGCCACCGCCCAGTACGCCTCCGCCTCGATACCGGCGCGGATGATGATGAACTTGGCGAAGAACCCGGACAGCGGCGGCAACCCGGCCAGCGACAGCGCCGGAATCAGGAACAGCACACCCAGCATCGGATGCGTGCGGTAGATGCCCCCCATCTGCTTCAGCTCGTGGGTGCCCTTCATCACGAAGGTGATCCCGCTGATCAGGAACAGATTCGCCTTCACGATGATGTGGTGCATGATGTAGAACACCCCGCCGACCAGCGCCAGCGGCGTGAACAGCGCCAGCCCCATGATCATGTAGCCGATCTGGCTGATGATGTGGAACGACAGGATGCGCCGGAATTCGTAGTGCGCCGCCGCCCCGAGCACGCCGGTCAGCATGGTCGCGGCCGCGACCCACAGCAGGATCTCGTGGGTATAGTCCACGTCCTGATTGAAGATCAGCGTGAACACGCGATACAGCGCGTACACACCGACCTTGGTCAGCAGGCCCGCGAACAGCGCGGAGACGGCGACCTTGGGCGTGTGATAGGAGGCCGGCAGCCAGAAAAAGAACGGAAACGCCGCCGCCTTCACCCCGAATGCGACCAGGTACAGCATCGCAATCACGGTGATCAGACCGGTGTCCTCCACCGTAGACAACTTGTCGCCGATGTCCGCCATGTTCAGCGTACCGGTCAGACCATAGGTCAGGCCGATCGCGGTCAGGAAGATCATCGACGACAGCAGGTTCAGGGTGACGTACTTGATCGCCCCCTCCATCTGCGCGCGCTCCCCGCCCAGGATCAGCAGCGCGAAGGAGGCGACCAGCATCACCTCGAACCACACGTAGAGGTTGAAGATATCGCCGGTCAGGAAGGCGCCGTTCACACCGGCCAGCAGCAGGTGCAGCAACGGGTAGTAGCCGAACTTCTCCGACATCTTGCCGATGCCGGAGAGCGAATAGAGCGCGGTGGCAAAGCCGATGATGCCGGTCAGCACGACCATGATCGCGGCCAGCATGTCCGAGACCAGCACGATGCCGAACGGAGCGGGCCAGGAGCCCATCTCCATCACCACGTGCCCGTGCTCCCAGGTATCGGCCAGCAACCAGACGCTGACGGCCAGCATCGCACCGGTGCCCAGCACGCCGAGCGAGCGCTGCGCGAAATGCGAGCGCCAGAACATCACCGACAGCGCGCCGAACAGCAGCGGCAGCACGACCGGAAGGGCCACCGACATCATCATCGATCGGTATCCTTCATCTGGTCCATGTCATCCGCCTGCACCACCTCATAGGCGCGGTGGATCAGCACCACGGCGAACGCCAGCACCCCGAAGCCAATGACGATCGCGGTCAGCACCACGGCCTGCGCCAGGGGGTCGGCCGCGATCCCCTCGGGCACCGTGTCCCCGGGCGAGATCAGTGGCGGCGCGCCCGACATCATGCCGGCCACGGTGAAGATCAGCAGGTTGGCAGCATTCGACAGCAGCACCAGCCCGATCACCAGCTTCACGATCGAGCGGCGCAGCATCATGTAGATGGCCGCGGCGTAGAGGCCGCCGACCACGAAGGCCATGACGACTTCCATTATTCCTCCGCCTCCGCGAGGTTCAGCATGATGGTCAGCACCGAGCCGATCACCACCAGATACACGCCGATGTCGAAGATCAGCACGGTGGAGAGCTTCATCTCGCCGAACAGGGGCGCGGTGAACTCCCACCACTGGGCGGTAAAGAAGGCCTGACCGCGGAAAACCCCGGGAATGGCGCTGATCACGGCCAGCACCATGCCGGTGCCGAGCACGTCGCGCGGATCCACCCGCAGCACCTTGCGCGCCGACTGGATGTCCATCGAAAACAGGTACAGCACGATGGCCGCGGCCGCGACCAGCCCGCCGATGAACCCGCCGCCCGGCTCGTCATGGCCGCGCAGCAGCAGGAACACGGAAAACAGCAGCAGCAGCGGCAGCAGGAAATGCCCCGCCGTGCGCAGGATCAGGGAGTGCATGTTCATCGGCGGTCCTCCGCGCGGAAACGCAGCATCGCGTACACCCCGATCGCCGCCAGCGCGAGCACGAAGATCTCGCCCAGGGTATCCAGCGCGCGGAAGTCCACCAGCACCACGTTGACGATATTGCGGCCATAACCGGAGGGCACCGACTCGTCGATGAAGTACTGCGAGATCGAGGGGAACAAGCGCGCATCCAGAGTGCTCAGGATCAGCAGTGTGATCATCCCGCCCATCACCAGCGCGATACCGGCATCGCGCACGCGCAGCGCCTTGGATGACAGGTTCAGGAAGCCCGGCAGGCGGAACAGCACCAGCACCAACAGGATCACGGTCAGGGTCTCGACCAGCACCTGGGTAATGCCGACATCGGCGGCGCTGTAGAGCACGTAGACCAGCGCCACGGTAAAGCCCATTGAACCGAGGGCCACCACCGCCCCCAGGCGCGAGCGGGTCAGCACCGCGAACAGCATGGAGGCGACCAGGATCGCCAGGATCGCGATCTCGTGGATCTGCAGCGCGGCCCAGTCGACCTGCCCGACACCCACGTCGAACAACTGCGCCGTCACGCCGACCAGGCCCGCGGTCATCGCGACGATCACGATCACGTAGTAGCGCAGGTAGCCGTTCTGCAACACGCGAGTCTGCCATTCGGACAGTGCCACCAGGCCGTCCATCATCTTGAAGTAGCCCTTCTCCGGCCCGTATTCGGCGGCGCGGTCCACCCATGCCAGCGCGCGGCGCGCCTGTTCCCAGCGCCAGTACAGGACACCACCGGCCACCAGGCTGAACGCGGAGATCGCCAGCGGCCAGTTAAGCCCGTGCCACAACGCCAGATAGCCGTCCACCGGCGTGCCCTGCACACTGGCCGCCGCGGCGTTGATCAGGCCCTCGTCCGCCAACCCCGGCCCGAGACCGAAGATCAGGCCCAGGCTCGCGAGCACCGCCGGACCGGCGAGCATCGCCACCGGGGCGTCATGGTGCGGCGTCTTCGGCGTATCCACCTTCGCCCCAAACCAGGGGCGGATACCGACGATCGCGGCCACCGCGACCCCGAGGATCGCGGTCAGCACCGCCAGCAGGGCGAGGATGCCGCCCAGGCTTGGTGCGTCAAGCACCGCCTCCAGCATCAGTTCCTTCGCAACAAAACCGAACAACGGGATGACCCCGCCCAGCGACAGTGCCGCGAGGATCGCGAACGCCGCCGTCACCGGGAGCGCGCTGCGCAGCCCCCCGGTCTGCAGGAAGTCCTTCGCCCCGGCCTCGTGGTCGAGGATGCCGGCGACCAGGAACAGCGCGCCCTTGTACAGCGAATGCGCCAGGAGGAAGGCCATCGCCGCCATCAATGCGGTCTCGGTGCCGATCCCGATCAGCATGGTCAGCGTGCCCAGTGCCATCACGGTGGAGTACGCCAGCACCTTCTTCACGCCGGTCGAGCGGAAGGCCAGGAAGACCCCGGTGAACATGGTCACCGCGCCGAACAGTGCCAGCGTGGTGAACCAGATATCGGTCCCCCCCAGCGAGGGATTCAGGCGCGCCATCAGGTACACGCCTGCTTTCACCATGGTGGCCGAGTGGAGGTAGGCGGAGACCGGCGTCGGCGCGGCCATCGCGCGCGGCAGCCAGAAGTGGAACGGGACCTGGGCCGACTTGGTGAATGCCCCGAGCAGAATCAGGATCAGCAATGGCAGGTAAAGCGCGTGCTCGCGCACCACGTCGCCATTGTTGAGGATCTCGGACAGCTCCCAGGAACCACCGGCCATCGCCAGCATGATGATCCCGGCCAGCAGCGCCAGGCCGCCGCCCACGGTGACGAACAGGCCCTGCAACGCGTATTTCCGCGCGTCCAAGTTCTCGTGGTTGTAGCCGATCAGCAGGTAGGACGTGATGCTGGTCAGCTCCCAGAACACGAACATCGCGACCAGGTTGTCCGCCAGCACCAGCCCCAGCATGGAGCCCATGAAGGCGAGGATGATCACGTAGAAACGCCCGAGGTCGCGATCGCCCTCGAGGTAGCGCCCGGCATAGGTGACGATGAAGAAGCCGATGCCCGAGATCAGCAGCGCGAACAGCAGCGAAAGGCCATCCACCAGGAACGAGAGCTGGATATCCAGCCCGGGCAGCCACGGCCAGGCCAGCACGATGGACTCGCCGCTGGAGACCGCCGGCAGGAAGCTGAGGAAATAGACGAACAGCGCCGCCGGCAGCAGACCCAGCACCCAGCCACTGGTACGGCCGCTCAGGCGGTGGACCGCGGGGGCAAACGCCGCGACCAGGAACGTTGACAGAATCGCGTAGAGCATCCGGCCAGCTCAGTCCTTTTGGTTCCGGGCCATATACGCGACCGGTCGCCGCGCGTGTAGGGTTCTACTAGCCCCGCTCGAGTTGGATCGGCACATCTTGGTGCAACCCCGGATCGAACGGTCGCGGAAGCCTACCGACTCGGGTGGGACCGCGCAAGAAACACGATGTTCCTCGGAACGATCCTTGGCGAAATGTCGGTCAGACCCAGTCGCTGCGGCGTCGGCGCGTCGGGATACGAGTCAGGATGATGCCCAGGATCACGGAACCCACCGTCACCAGCGCCCCGGTCATGAACCACTTGCGCTGGCTGTCTGCCTGCATCACCTCGACCTGGCGACGGTACTCGTCGGCGGAGTCACGCGCCTCGATCAGCTCCTGCTCCAGGCGCCGGTTCTCGCGCTGGATCTCCTGCGGGCGCTCGGCAATGTCACGCAATTCTTCCAGCTCCGCCTCCATGTCCGTGATCTGTGCCTGGAGCTCATCGCGCTCGGTGGTCAGTTCGTTGCGCCGATCCAGCAGTTCCGCGATCCGACCCTCCTGGTCATCCGCGCCGGAGCGGAT
Organism: Thioalkalivibrio sp. AKL19; assembly: GCF_000420165.1. Taxonomy (GTDB): domain Bacteria; phylum Pseudomonadota; class Gammaproteobacteria; order Ectothiorhodospirales; family Ectothiorhodospiraceae; genus Thioalkalivibrio. The sequence goes on from NZ_ATUK01000002.1 coordinate 6,432, forward strand.
CTCGGCAAGTTCGGCCTCGACCTCCGCCAGGCGTTCGCGGGAATGCGGCTCGTCCTGCAGGTAGCGCGTCAGGATCCAGGCCTCGTTGCCGCTGGGCAGACGCACCCGGCTCCAGCCGTCACCGGACTGCTCCATCACCGTGACCGGCTGCCCCGCACGCACCGCACTCACGATACGGTTCTGATTCGACGGACCACCGCGAACCCCGACCTCGAGTTCCTCGCTGACGTATCGTGTCTGCTGCGCGGCCGCACCCGTCCAGGCCACCATCAGCAACCCGCCCAGGATCAGCACCACCGCACGCATCGGCCACCCATTCATCGTCATGTCTGCTGCCATCTCTTGATTCGTCCGGGAACAACGGCGCTGCATTCTACAGCGGTACAGGCCGGGCGCGCGCCGGGCCGCGCCAGGGGTTGATGCAGTTCACATAACGCCCGGCGGATACCTCACATGAACTGCTCGCGCACCGCGCGCGCCGGGAACGTGACCAGGTCAAAGGCCACCGGCAACAACCGCCGGATCTGGACCGCGGTCACCGCCAGCAGGTACAGGGTTCCGGCCAGCACCGCGAGGAACAGGCTGACAAGCCCGCCCAGCATCACGCGGGTCGCCTGCAGCACACCCACCAGCCAGATCGGGGCCAGCGCTACGATCAGGGGGATGACCAGCCCGAGAACCGCGCCCACCGACTGTTCGAACAGATCCAGCGTCGCCGGGGGCGCGGCATCCCCGCCGGCCAGCAGGGTATCCACCAGCTCCCGCCGGTACGCCACCCATTCCAGATGATACCCGCCAAAACCCGACACCAGTGCGACCATGGCCAGTGCGACCGCGGCCACTACCACGAGGCCACGGCGCACACCCTCGCTCCCGTCCATCAGGGCCTGTGGCAGGAGCCGCGAGACCCCCCGGGCCTCGGCCAGCAACCAGCCGCAGACCGCCGCGACCCCGAGCAGGAGTGCGATCACCAGGTCCGGAAAGGCCACGCCGCCGGTCTCCATCGACCCCGGCAACTGCGCCCCCAGGGCCGGGTCGAACAACCCCTGGTACACGATCACCGCGACCCCGGTCAGGACCAGCCCGGCCGCGCCCAGCAGCCACTGGCTGCCGGCCTGGGCATACGCCGGCAACTGACGCCGGGCCGGATGGTCGCGGCTCTCGCAACGGGCCAGGCCGTTGTCCAGGCGCTCGCCCTGGCGCTGCAGGTCCGCCAGCCGCCGGTGCACCTGCTCCAGCCGCCCGGTGAGTTCGTGCAGCGGAGCCTCCAGACGACGACGGGCCGACAACAAGCCGCGCGCCATCTGCCGATGCTCCTCCATGCCCAGCCGGGCGATCCGCAGGACCGTCTCCTGCATGTCCTGCGCCAGGCGCTGCCCCTGCGGGCTATCGCTGACCGGTGTACGAACCAGGGCCTCAAGTCGGCTGACCCAGCCCGGCTCGGCGGAAAGCCGCCCCTCGTCGCGGCCGTAGGCGTCCTCCAGCTGCCGCAACGTCTCTTGGACCTGCTGGCGCAAATCGGGGATCTCGGCCAGGTCGTGGCCGACCAGGCGGGCATAGCGACGTTCCAGGGCATGGACCGCGACATGGACGCGTTCGGCCTCCAGCCGCGCCAGATGCGCATGGTGCCAGCGCAGGGTCGCATCGCGCAGATGCAGGACCTGGCGGCGCAGGGCACAGACCAGGCGGGTCAGCCCGCCCGTCACGCCCACCAGCAACCGGCGCAATGGCCGTCGCGCCAGGTCCAGCACCACGATCGCGACACCAACCCCCAGTACCCACAGCAATACAGTGACGGCCACGACTACCCCTTGCTTGTTGTTCTTTGAGGCATGGTCCGTGCCCGCCGCGTCCGGCGCAACTCCGGGCGCGAGAAACCCGCTGCACCATTATGTCGAATCGTTCCGGTTTCTGCCGCTGGACGCAGGGACCGCTCTCAAGTTTGACCGGCCCACGCCGATACCCCGGTTAAATCCCCGGAGACCTCGCGATGCTCAGCCTCGACCTCCTGCCGACCCCCACGCCGGCCCGCACCGAGAACCCCGCCTGGCTGGACGCCGGCTTTACCGCCGGCTGGCTTCCGGCCTTCCGCCACCGTCGCACCGGCGAAGTCCATGCCAGCCACCTGGAAGACGGCCGCCTGGCCTGCACCCACATCCTGGACACGGTCCCCGCGCCCTGGGTCGCCGAGCGTGACGGTCAGGGGCGCCCCGGTGCCCTGATCGCCGACATTCAGGCCGGCTACCTGCGCGGCGATCGCTTCTTCACCCTCGCGGAACTGCTACGGTATCCGTCCGACGCCTGACGACCGGCCGGTCAGCGTCACCACGCCCGCCGCAATTGCTTTTGCGCGCGGGTTTCGGTCCAATACCGGCCTTTTCCCCGAGCGGCGCTCCCATGCAGAAGAACCAGTACGATCGCGACGAACTCCTGGCCTGTGGCTACGGCAACATGTTCGGCCCGGGCAACGCCCAGTTGCCGGTCCCCAACATGCTGATGATGGACCGCGTCCTGGAGATCAACAGCGACGGCGGCCAGTACGGCAAGGGCGAGATGATCGCCGAACTGGATATCAACCCCGACCTCTGGTTCTTCGCCTGCCACTTTCCCGGTGACCCGGTCATGCCCGGCTGCCTCGGCCTCGACGCGATGTGGCAGCTGGTTGGCTTCTACCTGGCCTGGCTCGGCAACCCGGGCCGCGGTCGCGCCCTGGGCGTGGGCGAGGTCAAGTTTACCGGCCAGGTTCTGCCCACCGCGAAGAAGGTCACCTACCACATCGACATGAAACGGGTGATCTCGCGCAAGCTGGTCCTCGGCATCGGCGACGGCATCGTCAAGGTCGACGGCCGCCCGATCTACGAGGCCCATGACCTCCGCGTCGGCCTGTTCACCTCCACCGAAAACTTCTAGACCCACCGGCTTCCGCCATCGCCTGCCTGGTAGAGGCTGGTCCTGGATCGTCGTTCGATGTTTACGGTGGCTCCGGTCCGCCGCCTGCCGGTTGCTGGCTGGCCCTGGTTCGGCGCTCGGTGTTTACGTGCCTTCGTCCGGCCGCCTGCCACGCGCTCTCTCGCGAGCGCACCGCGAGGTACTTTCTTGCTTGCCCAAGAAAGTGCCCAAAGAAGGGCACCCGGATTCCGCCCGGGAACCTTGCTCCAGGGCCCTCGGGCCGGCGGCGCTGAACTCGCTGCGCCTGCGGCTCCGCTCAGACATCCAGCGCCCCGAATTTGTAGAAAACGGGCCGGCCCGAGAACCCTTCCGCAAGGGGCTCCATACGGGAGGGGAAGGTCAAAACCGACCGTATCCCACGCTTCCGCCTGACCAAAGGCACAGCCATCCGAAAGCCCCAGCGCCCGCTCCGCGGGCGCGGCACGCAACGGCCGCAGGCCGAGCGTGCCGAAGATGCTCGAAGACCTAGCCATCATCCACTGGCAAGAACATGGGGATAGCCGTTGTTTGGACCTGCCTCCCCGTTGTCGTCGCGCCGAGTGGAGAGGCTTTTCGCGGGATTCAAGGCGCTGGATGTCTGAGCGGAGCCGCAGGCGCAGCGAGTTCAGCGCCGCCCGCGAAAAGCCTCGGAGCGAGGGAAACCCCGGCCCGCACAGCGGGCCGGGGTCGCGGCAGTCGGGCGTGTTTCTTGGGTACTTCTTTGCACGAGCAAAGAAGTACCTCGCGGTGCGCTCGCGAGAGAGCGCCTGGCAGGCGGCCGGACAGAAGCCACCGTAAACACCAGACGATTAACCAGGCCCGGCCATTCGGCTCGAGAAACCGCGACAGTCACCACTCGATCAGTCCTTTCCGGGCGCCCCGCCAAATGCATCGCGCAGCCAGCCACGCAGGGCATCGAAGCCATGTTCCGCCTGCTCCGAAGGCGGCTGCATCCCCGGCACGAAGCCGCGCGCCCGGAACGGCTCCAGTAATTCCGGATCGCCCGAGATCACGTGAACCGGTACCGCCCAGCTCGCGTCCTGACCGGTAATCAGCGCGGCCGCCGGGTGATCGCCCAGCATGAAGAACAGCGTTTCCTCGTCGGCAAACCGGGCGGCGTAGGCCCCGGTGACCTCAAGCGAGTAGCGCACCGACTCCGCGTAGTACTCGCGCACGCGACCAAAGTCCCGCCACAGCGTCTCCGGCGCGGGCCCCTGGTCGGCCCACTGGTCAAAGATCGCGCCATCCCCGATCGCATCCCAGTCCTCCAGCACCGGCAGGATCGGCGTCCAGGGCGCATGCGAACTGACCAGCGCCAGCATCGCGAAGACCGGGTCTTCCGACCTAGCGCGCACCTCGCGCTCGAAGAACGACCAGGTGTACTGATCCGGCATGGTCACCCAGAAAAACGGCGGGCCGGCGTAGTCGAAGTCGTGCTTGTCCACGATCCGGTCCCAGCCGAACCACCGGCCCTCCGGCCAGTCGAGCTGGATCGCCGGCGCGAGCATGGCCGTGCGGTGCCCGGTCGTCTGGAAATCCTGCACCAGGGTATCGCGGGGCTCGGCCTGCAACGCGTCGTAGTGCCCGGCGTAGCGGACCTGCAGACCCGACAGCAGCGAGGCCTGCGCCAGCCACGACTGGCCGCCGGCAATCGGCGCCTCCAGCACCCCAGTCACCACGTGCAGGCCAGCGGCGTCGAGATCCTCGCCGATCGACTCGAGTCCCGGCACGATCACGGGCGCATAGCGCTCGTCGAAAACAGTGGAGACGCCATAGGACTCCACCAGGCCCAGAATCACGTCGACCCCGGCGAGCCCCGGCAGCGGCTGTGCCCCGGCCTGCTCGCGGCTTTGCTGCAGCCGCGCACGAAAGGCCCGGTTCTCCGCGATGGCCGCCTGCCCCGCCGTGATCTGCTGCTGCACCATGCCGGCCGCCGGCGCGACCGTTCCGGCGGGCGCCACGTCGCGCATGCCGGCGGCCGTACCCACCAGGCCAAACGCCAGGAGCCCAACGGCAAGGGGCAGCGGCACCCGCCGCGCGCCTGCGGCACGGCTGCCCAGTGCATACAGGCCCCGAGCCGCCCCCCAGATCACCACGATCAGCCCGGCGATCAGGACGATGGCCAGCAACACCGTGGCCAGCAAGTCGAGATTCCCGGTCACCAACTGGTACACCGCATCCAGCAGTATCCAGTCCTGGATCAGGTTGAGCGGCCGGGTCAGACTGGCCCGGGTCAGGGCATCGAACAACGCCAGCACCACCAGCGCCAGCAGGAGCCCGCCCGCCAGCCATGCCAACCCCCGCGCAAGCCGGCCCGCCGGCAGAAGCACGAACAGGCCCACCAGCAGCACGGCCTCCCAGGCCAGCCAGTACGGTGCGAGCCCCGCGTAGCGCGGGGTTTCCAGACCCAGCAGCACCGCATTCAGCGCAACAAGGGTCAGCAGCAATCGCAGCATCGGCGCCCCGGAATCAGCGCCGAGCCGAACCGAAGGTCATTCGCTGCATCACGCCATCCCGACGCACGCGCCAGTGGTAGAACGCCGCCGCGATATGCCCGAGCGCCAGGAACAAGATGGCCATCCCCAGCGCCTGGTGCCAGCCGAACAAGATCTCCGAGAGGGCTTCGTTGTCCGGGAAAAAGCCCGGCAGGATTAACGGCCCCAGTTGGACCGGATAGCCACCGGCCGCGGTCGCCCACCACCCGATCACGGGCATCACGATCAGCAGGACATACAGCAGTCCGTGCACCACCTCCGAGCCGATCCGCTGCCACCTGGCGATTGCCACCGCGTAGGGCGGCTTCCCGTGGCGCAGCCGCAGCCCGATGCGCACCAGCATCAGTGCCAGAATCAGCACCCCGAAGCTCTTGTGCCAGGTGTAAAGGGTGTTGGTCGCATCCTCGCCGAAGCGCGCCTGCAACCCCTCGAAACCGAACCAGCCAATCGTCCCGCCGAGACTCAGCGCGCCCAGCACCAATACCGCCACCAGCCAGTGCACCACCCGCTGGCCCCGGCTGTAACGCGGCCAGACACCGGAATCGTTGGTTGTTTGCATGTCGAAGACCTCCTCGTCGCTTCCTTCCCAGCGTAGCAGTCCACTCCGACGGCCGAACGCCGTGAGTACCCCCAAAGGTGTTATCCGAATGGTCGCGCCGTCGCAGTTCCACGCTACCCTTGTACGGATGAACCACGCACCCCGTCGCGAGCCTGTTCGACCTCGAGCGTTCGAACCCGGCCGTATCCGCTGTCTGACCTTCGACCTGGACGATACGCTGTGGCCGGTGATGCCGGTCATCCATCACGCCGAGGCGCGCTTCTACGCCTGGCTGCGCGAGCATGCCCCTGCGGTCTGCGAACGCTTTGATGCCGACTCCCTGATCCAGGCGCGCATGACCTTCATGCGCGCCGCCCCCGACCACGAGCGCCACGACCTGACCCGCCTGCGCAAGCGCTGGCTGCGCGAGTTGGCCGAGACCTGTGGCTGCTGCCCGGACCACCTTTCGAGCGAAGGCTTCCAGGTGTTCTGGGAGGCACGCAACGAGGTCACGCCCTATCCCGAAGCCGAAAGTGTGCTGACGACGCTGTCGCGTCACTTCCGCCTGGGCGCGATCAGTAACGGTAACGCGGATGTCTTTCGCACGCCCCTCGGGCAGTACTTCGACTTCGCCGTCGCCGCCGGCGAAGCGGGTGCGGCCAAGCCCGATCCGCATATCTTCGATCAGGCCCGCAAGCATGCGGGGATGGAGCCCGACGCCATCCTGCACGTCGGGGACGACAGCACGGCGGACGTCCTGGGCGCGCTGCAGGCCGGCTTCCGGGCCGCCTGGTTCAACCCGCAATCCCTCCCCTGGGAACACGGTCACCCCCGCCCCTGCCTGACCCTCGGCCGCCTCGGCCAGCTGCCCCGGCAACTCGGCATCGAAACCTGACCCGGCGCCGCCTTCTGTAGGAGGCCAGCCCTCTAGCCGATGGGGCGCTGGTAAGCCCCGCATCGGCCAGAGGGCTGGCCTCCTACAGGGGATACCCATTGGATGCGGGTCCATCCCATGCTCCGGGATTGGCTTTAGTCCGCGATTCTTCCAAACTGCGCCCATGATCCCGACCGCCTCCCCGCGTCCATGAAGCTCCTGTGCGTGGGCGACATCCATCTGGGCCGACAGCCGTCGCGCATCCCGCCCGCGGTGGACGAGGCGCTCGGCATCGTAAACCTCGGCCCGGCCGCTGCGTGGCGTCGCAGTGTCGACTACGCCGTGGAACAGGGCATCGACGCGGTGCTGCTGGCCGGCGACGTAGTCGAACAGGAGGACGACTTCTACGAGGCCTACCGTGACCTGAGGGCGGGCGTCGAGCGCCTGACCGAGGCGGGCATCCGGGTACTCGGCGTCGCCGGCAACCATGACGTCCAGGTCCTGCCACGGCTGGCCGAATCCCTGCCGGCCTTCGAGCTGCTGGGGGCCGGCGGGCAGTGGGAAACCCGCGAGCTGCGCGGCCATGATGATCAGCGTCTACGGATTGCGGGCTGGTCGTTCCCCGAAGCGCGCGTAACCACCAATCCGCTGGAAGGCGATTTCCCCGCCCCCACAGACTGCCCCACCGTCGGGCTGCTGCACTGTGATCGTGACCAGTCCCGCAGCCCGCACGCCCCCGTACGCAGCAGCGATCTGGACGCCGCCCCGGTCGAGGCCTGGCTGCTGGGCCATATCCACCGCCCCGATCCACTCGCCGCGCCCCGGCCGATGGGCTATCTGGGCTCCCTGAGCGGCATGGATCCGGGCGAGCCCGGCCGCCATGGCCCCTGGTGTCTCGAGATCACCCCGGGCGGCGACCTCGCGATCGAGCAGATTCCATTGGCACCGCTGTACTGGCATACCCTCGAGATCGCCGTGGATGGCCTGCAGCAAGCGGCCGATATCCACCGGCGGGTGACCGAGGCCCTGGAAGCCCTCCATACCGAGCTGGAGACCTGGAGCCACAGACCTGCGGCCGTCGGCTGCCGCCTGCGCTTTACCGGGCGCAGCGATCAGCGCCACGCGCTGGAGCGCAGCCTGCACGCCGACGACCCGCGCACCACACCGCAGGACCTCGGCGGCCGTTTGTATTTCGTCCACGACTGGCGCCTGGAGGCCCTGCCCGCCCTGGATCTGGCGGAACTCGCCGCGGGCAGCGATCCCGCCGCATTGCTGGCCCGCAAGCTGCAGTTGCTGCAAGGCCCGGATAACGCGGCCCGCAGCGAACTCCTGGAGAAGGCCCGCGACCCGCTCGCCCAAGTGATTCATGACCCGCGCTATCGCGCCCTCGCCCCCGACGTCCCGGATGACGAGGCGATCGCCCGCCACCTGGAAGCGGCCGCCCTGCACGCCCTTGACCGGCTGCTGCTCCAGCGCGAGAGCGAAGCGTGAGGGCCGCATGAGACTGGACTCACTGGATATCGTCCGTCTGCCGGGCATCCATCCGGGGTTCCGCCTGGACGCCCTGGGGCCGGGCGTGAACGTGGCCATCGGGCCCAACGCGTCCGGAAAATCGAGCCTGGTGCGCGCCTTGCGAGCCGCCCTGTATACCCAGGAACTGCGCCAGACCGGAGTCCACATCGAGGCGACCTTCGTCGATGCCCAGGGCCCGTTACAGGCCCATCGGCTGGGGACCGACTTGTCCTGGTCCCGCAACGGCGAACGCGTCGAAGCGCCCCCGCTGCCGGATCATCGCTTCATCGACTGCTACACCCTGCGCATCGAGGACCTGCTGAACGCCGACCACGGCACCGAGCAGGAGATCGGCCTGCGTCTGGCCCGCGAACTGGCCGGCGGCTACGACCTGCCCGCCCTGCGCGACGATCCCGCACTGAGCCTGAAGACGACCCATGCCCGCAGCGAGTCTCAGGCGCTGACGGCCACGGAACAGGAACTGCGCGAGCGCCGTCAGCAGCAACGCGGCCTGCAGCACGACGAACAGCGCCTGACCGACCTGAAAGCGCAACGCCAGCAGACCCAGCGCGCCGCCCACGAGGCCGATCAGTACGCACGCGCCCTGGACCTGCTGGGGGCCCGCCGCGAACACCGGGATCTGGAGACCCGGATGGCGGCCTTGCCTCCCGGCCTGGAGGCACTCCGTGGCGACGAACTGCAACGCCTCGCCCCGCTCCAGGACGAGTTGCGGCGCCTGGAACACGAACAACAACAGGCCCGTGAACGCCTGGAGGACGCCCGTCAGCGCCGCGAGGAAGCTGGCCTGGCGGACTCCGAGCTGCATACGGATTCCGTGGACGATCAACGCCCCGTGGCACGCAGGCTGCTGGAGCTGGAGAGGGGGCTGGAACAGGCGACGAGCGAGCTGCACGCGGCGCAGGCAACACTGCGCCAGGCAACCGAAGAACTGGGGGGCACGCCAGAGGCGGCTCCAGCCCTGGACCCCGCCACGCTCCACGGGGTGGAACAGTCCCTGGAGACCCTGCGCGGGCTGCAGGCCGGCATCACGCAACGGGAAGACGAACTCGCCTCCCTGCCTCCGACCGAGGACGCCCTGCCCACCCCCGACACACTGCGCCGCGGCCGCGACGAGCTGCTGCACTGGCTGGGGTCTCCGCTCCCCGCCCCCTGGACCGGCCTGCGCCGGTTCGCCGCCGGGATCGCCCTGCTCGCGGCGAGCGGCGCCATTGGCACCGCGGCGGTGCTGGTACACCCCGCCTTCGCCGTACTCGCGCTCCCGGTCGCCTGGGGCGCCTACATCGCCGCTCGTCCGGCGACCGACCGCATACCCCGCGAGGCGGCCAAGGCACGCTTCCGCGATACCGGTCTGGAGCCGCCCACGGACTGGGAGACCGACGCGGTCCGCGAGCGCCTGGCCCACCTGGAGCGCGACCTGGAAGCTGCGGAGGCCGCGCGACGAACGGCGGAGCGCCGCGCTCGACTCGGACGCGAACTGCAAGAGCGGCGCGCCGCCCGCGACCGGGAAGAGGCGCGCCTGAGTGACATTGCCAAGCAGGTCGGCTTCGACCCCGCCTGCATGGATGCCTCGCTGCAACGCTGGATCCACCTGACCGCGAACCATGACCGGGCCCGCCAGGCCGTGAACACCGCACGGGCAGAGCAGGAACGCCTGACAGCCGAGCTGGAGGCGACCCGGGCACCCGTCATGGCCTTTCTCGCCCGGTATGCCGCGGCCCCTCCGGACCCCGCCCCTTCGGCGGATACCCTGGCTCAGCGCCTGGACCGTCTCGCCGCCCGGCTGCAGACGCGGGACACCGCGCAGCGCGAGGAAAAGGCCGCCCAGCGCGAACTCGAACGCCTGCAAGCGGACACGAACCGCACGCGAGAGCAGATCGCCGCGCTGTACGCAGCGGCCGGCCTGGAGAACGACGATGAATCGACCCTGCGCGAGAGGCTGCGCCTATGGCCCGACTGGCAGGAACTGAGCGTGCAACTGGGTAATGTGCGCGAACGCGAGCGCGAACGCCGCCGCCACCTCGAGGACCGCCCGGACTTGCTGGAGGCGGTCGAGGCCGATGCCACGGAGCCCCTGGAATCGCAACTTCAGACCCTGCGCGACCAGGCGGCGGACCGCGACCGACTGAGCGAGGAGATCGCCCGCATCGAAGCGGCCATCGACCGCGCCGGCCATGAACGCCAGCTGGAATCCGCCCGCGCCCGCCGCGAACTCGCCCGCGACGCCCTGAGCGAGCGCCTCGACCAGGCCCTGTTTGCCACGGCCGGAAACTTTCTGCTGGACCAGGTCGAGATGGAACACGAACAGGCGGTGCAGCCTGCGGCCCTGCGTCAGGCCCGGGAGTGGTTCCAGCGCTTCACTCGCCATCAATACGAACTTCAGTTCTCGCCCCATGCCACGGCCCGATTCAGCGCCCGCGAGACCGCCAGCGGGGCGACCCGCGCGCTCACCGAACTCTCCAGCGGGACGCGGATGCAGCTTCTGCTCGCCGTACGCATCGCCTTTGCGCTGGAGGCCGAGCGCGGCCGCAGCGCGCTCCCGCTCATCCTCGACGAGGCGCTGGGCACGGCGGACCCGGACCGCTTCCGGGCGGTGGCCGAAAGCCTGCAGGCACTGGCCCACGAGGCCGGCCGACAGGTCTTCTACCTGACCGCCCAGCCCGAAGATGCCCGTTACTGGCAGGCACAGGACTCCAGCGTCGAGATCATCGACCTGGCCGCACGCCGCTGGGGACAGCAAACGCTGGGGAGCCCCGAACAGCTGACCCTTCCGGAAACCGAACCGGTACCCGCCCCCGGCAACGATTCGCCCGAGGACTACGCCCAGCGGATCGGAGGCGTCCCGCTGATCGCCCCCTGGCAGGACCCGGCCGGCATCCATCTGTTTCACCTGCTGCGCGACCGTCTGGAGCTGTTGCAGCGCCTGCTGGAGCTGAGAGTGGATCGCCTGGGCGCGCTGGAGTCCCTGCTGCAAGGCCCCGCCGACTCCCTGCTGGACCACGCGGAACGCCAGATGCTTCAGGCCCGTAGCGAGGCCGCCCGCGCCTGGATTCGCGCCTGGCGCCAGGGTCGCGGCCGCCCGGTGGACCGCGCGGCCCTGGAGGCCTCCGAGGCGGTCAGTGCGACCTTCATCGACGCCGTCTCCGACCTGGCGAGCCAGCTGAATGGCGACGGCCAACAGCTCCTTGGCGAACTGGAGAACGGTACGGTCAAGCGCTTCCAGACCAGCGCCCGCGAACGGCTGTCCGAATGGCTCACCGACAACGGCTATATCGACCCGAACCCGGTCTTGACCGAAACCGAACTCGAACACCGCGCCATCGCGACCCTGAAACCACACCACACCACACCGGAGCGGGCCGTCACCGAAGGCCAGGCCCTGGCCCGCGCCCTGCAAGCCGGCTTGCACCCGCCCGCCTGAACGGCACGGAGACGAAAACTCCGGGCGCCGCCTTGCGCTGCTGCGTGCGCTCCCCCCTGCGGCGATGTTTCGGTGCTATTGTGGAGAGACAACGCTTCGTGACCCCGCCTCGCTGGCGACACCCCGATGGAGACCCTGCTGCCCTATGGCCAAACCGAACTACCAATACGAAAAGCGCCAGCGCGAGCTGAAGAAAGCCGCCAAGCAGGAAGAAAAACGCCAGCAGAAACGGGCACGCAATCAGTCGGATGACCCGTCCGGCGCCCCAGAGGACCCACCCCATGAAGACCATGGATCGTAAGCGCGACAGCAAGAAGAAGGCCGAAAAGACACTGATGGAGAAACGCGCCGCCAAGGCGGAGAAGCGCAAGCCCAAGGTCTTTCTGCCCTGACCCAACCATTTCGGAACGCACGACGCCGGCCTCCGGGGTTCTCCCCAGGTCGGCGTCTTTCGTTTCGCCAACCCCGTACGCGCTCATGAAAATCCCCAAGATGCTCCAGCCGCTGGTCGAAGACGGCGTCATTGATACCGTCCTCGGGCAGCTGCAAAGCGGCAAGGAGGCGAACATCTACCTCGTCCGCAGCGGGGGTGCGACACGCTGTGCCAAGGCGTACAAGGAAGCCAAGCATCGCGGCTTCCACAAACTGGCCGAGTATCAGGAAGGCCGCAAGGTCCGCGGCAGCCGCGATGCGCGGGCCATGGCCCGACGTGGGCGTCACGGCCGCGAGGTCGAGGAGACCCAGTGGAAGAACGCGGAAGTCGAGGCGCTCTACCGCCTTGCCGACGCGGGCGTTCGAGTGCCCGTCCCCTACGGCGTATTCGACCGCGTCCTGTTGATGGAACTGGTGCTGGACGCCGAAGGCAACACCGCACCCCAGCTGCACGAAGTCGAACTGGACCTCGAGACGGCTCGCACCTGGTTCGCATTCATGATCCGCCAGATCCAGCGCATGCTGTGCGCCGGCCTGATCCATGGGGACCTGTCCGAGTACAACGTGCTGGTGGACGCGCACGGGCCCGTCATCATCGACCTCCCCCAGGCCGTCAACGCCGCCGGCAACAACAACGCATTCCGCATGCTGCAGCGGGACGTGAACAACATGCGCGCAACCTTCGGCCGCGTGGACCCCACGCTGCTGGAGACGCAGTACGCCCACGAGATGTGGGACCTGTTCGCCAACGGTGACCTGACGCCGGAAACACCCCTGACGGGGCACTTCGAGCACAGCGAAGAGACCCCCGACGTGGACGGGGTGCTCGACGAGATCGAGGATGCGCGACTGGAGCACGAGGCCTTGCTGGCCGCCCTCGACCCGACCCACCCCGACAACCAATAGGCGACTGGGTGCGTGATCCCCGAACCCGGTCCTGACGGAACCGGAATCTCCGCAACGATCCCTTCACCTGCGAGCTGGCGTCCGCGCAGGCGAGCGGTAGAGGCCCGATTGCGCGTTACACGCGGGCCGTGCCCGAAAGAAAGGCGTCCACGCGGTCCAGGTCCTCGGGGGTATCGACGCCGGGCGGATGGGCCTCGGGGCGGCGCCCGACCTGGATCCAGGCACCCATGTCCAGGGCGCGTAATTGTTCCAGTTGTTCCAGCCGCTCCAGCGCCGACGGCGGCTCGGCACTCATGCGCCGCAGGAAACCGGCCCGGTAGGCATACAGCCCCAGGTGACGGGTGGCCTGCTCCAGCGCCGGCGCCTGCCCGGCACGCCGGGCCTCGCGGTCCCAGGGAATGGGCGCACGGGAGAAGTACAGGGCCCGCCCGTTGCGGTCCGTCACCAGCTTGACCTGGTTGGGGTCCGCCAGGTCCTGCGCGCAGCGGATCGGGACACCCAGCGTGGCCATGTCCGCCTGCAGGTTCTGTTCCAGCAGGGCCGCCAGGTCGTTCAGCAGCGGCCCCGGGGTTAGCGGCTCGTCGCCCTGCAGGTTGACCACGATAGACTCGTCGCCCCAGCCCTCGGACGCGGCGACTGCGGCAATGCGGTCGGTACCCGAGGGCAGCGCAGGGTCGGTAAGGAAGGCATCGGCCCCGCACTGGCGCGCCACGTCGAGGATGCGCTCGTCATCCCCGGCCACGATCACACGCCGCGCGGCGCTCTCCTGGGCACGACTGATTACGTGCGCGATCAACGGGCGCCCGGCCACCGCGGCCAGCGGCTTGTCCGGCAGCCGGCTGGAGGCCATGCGGGCCGGGATCACCACGACAAAGCCCGTCATGTGGACGCTCAGACCTCGCGCCAGCGTTCCTTCTCGTCCTCGGAGAGGACCCGCGCCTCATCCTCGAGCATCACCGGGATGTCATCGCGGATCGGGTAGGCGAGGCCGGCGGAGACCGAGATCAACTCCTGATTCTCGCGATCGTACTTGAGCGGACCCTTGGTGACCGGGCAGACCAGAATATCGAGCAGACGCTTGTCCATGCATTACCCCAGGTGTTTGAGCCGGCTGACGGTTTCCAGACGCGCGAGCAGTGCCGGCTCGAAAGTGGTTGGCAACCGGGCCGCGATCGGCCAGTACCAATGATTATCCTGCGCAAACGACCGGCATTTTACGGCATCCTTCTCCGTCATCAGAACCGGCAATTCGTCGTCGAACCGGATCTGGTGCGGCAGGAAGCGGTGATGGTCCGGAAACGGATGCCGGATGATACCGATCTTCGCCTCCTCCAGGGTACGGAAAAAGCGCTCCGGGTCGGCGATTCCGGCAATGGCGTGGGCGTCGCGCCGGGCAAAGCGGTGGGGCTTGCGCGCCTCCTCGGCCCCGTCGACCCGCTGCAGGCGGCTCGCCGGGACCAGTTCCATCGGAATCTCGCCGGGTTCCGGCTCGCCACCGGTCACGATGACGAAGTCGGCCCGCTCGCGGGCCCGCCTGGGCTCCCGCAGCGGGCCCGCCGGCAGGCAAAGCCCGTTCCCGAACCGGCGTCTCCCGTCGACCATCAGGATGGTGATGTCGCGTGGCAGCCGGTGGTGCTGCATGCCGTCGTCGGCGATCACCACATCGACACCCTGATCGGTCAGGGCTCGCGCGCCGCGCACCCGGTCACGGTCCACCTGCACCGGCACGCCTGTACGCCGCGCGATCAGCAACGGCTCATCACCCACCACGACCGGGTCCGAATCGGCCGTCACCGCAATCCCGGCGACGTCCCCGCGTCCCCCGTAGCCGCGGCTGACGATCCCCGGCCGATAGCCGGCCGCGCGCAGACGCTTCGCCAGCCAGACCGTCATCGGGGTCTTCCCGCTACCGCCCAGTGTCAGGTTGCCCACCACGATTACGGCCTTCGCCGGAATGGCGATCTCGCGCCGCAACTGCTCCTGGCGCTGGCGATTCCACTCGGCCAGACCGGCATAGATCAGCGACAGGGGAAACATCGCGGCCGCGAACGGTCCGCGATGGTTCCACTGGTCCCAGAACCGGGCACTGAGCCATGCCTGTAGCGAGCCCATGGCTACCAGTCCCAGACCTGCTGCAGAACGGAATCGAAGTTCGCGTCCACCTGCCGCCGCTCCTCCCAGAAACGCCGGCGTGCCGCATCGCCCTGCTGGCGCCGAGCCGCCGGATCGTCGCGCAGACCCTGCCAGGCCTCCAGCACCGCGGCGGGTTCGTCCAGCACCGGACAGGGCACCGCGGCGGCCGGCGTCTCGCCCAGGCTCACCGCGGCCCCGCCGGCCAGGCCCTGCCACAGGGCCTGGCGATCCGGCGCAGCCAGATGCACCGCGTGGGCCGCGCTGGCCGCGGCGGCAAACCAGCGCCGGTCATCCAGATGCAGGATCGTCCCTGGTTCCAGTGCCGAGCGATCCCAGCTCGAGACCGCGAGATCCGCGTCCGGCAGTTCGGCCGCCCCCGCATCCTCGCGCAGGCTCGCCAGCAGGATGTCACTGCGCCCGAATCCGGAGGCCTCCCAGGCCGCACGCCATGCGGGCCACTGCCCCGTCGTGCCATGCCACCACCACAGGCGCTCCACCTCGCCACCGACCAGCGAACGCAGGACCACATCGGCCTGGGCCTCGACGAAGCGCGCCTGTGGATCGGCCGGCAACAGCCCCTGCGCGAACGCCCCTTCCGGCCACAGCGCCGCGGCCGGCGGATCAACCGGCCAGTGGCGCACCACGGGGCGCACGGCCCGCGTCGGCGGCGCCGAGTTGACCGCAATCACCGGGACTTCGGCCGCCTGCAGCAGGTTCGCGGGCGCGCGGCCACCGGCGAGCAGGATGCCGTGGGGCTGGAAACGCCGGAGCACCCGGCGCACCACGCGCGGCCGGTCGCAGGGGCCATAGCCCACGCCCACCTTGCGGAACGCCTGCATGTGGCGCTCGAAGAGTTCCGGGTAATCCTGCTCGAAGGTCAGGACGATACGCACGTCGTGGCGCTTGTCGCGCACCGCGCCAAGCAGCTCGATCCCCAGGCGCACGTCCTCGGGGCTGCCGCCGGCCTTGATCCAGATCAGCCGCCCGCGATCATCAGGCGGCGTGAGAAAGCCCCGGCGAGCCCGCGCCCGACTCCCGTTCCCGTGGCGGTAGTCCCGCCAGGTCGCGCGCCAGACCGGGAGCGGACGATCCCCGTAGCCCCGGGCATCAACCGCCATCCCCCACCTCCTCGCGGAACTGGAGACGGTGCAGATGCGTGTAGACCCCGCTGCGGGCAATCAACTCGTCGTGGCGCCCGCTCTCGACAATACGTCCATTGTCCATCACCAGGATGCGGTCGGCGCCTTCGACCGTGGACAGGCGGTGAGCGATCACCAGGGTCGTTCGGGTACTCACCAGCGCATCCAGGGCCGCCTGCACCTGACGTTCGGACTCGTTGTCCAGCGCGGAGGTCGCCTCGTCGAGGATCAGGATCGGGGCATCACGGAGCAGCGCACGGGCGATCGCCAGGCGCTGGCGCTGCCCGCCGGACAGCCGGGTTCCGTTTTCTCCCACCAGCGTCCCCATGCCCTGCGGGAGCCGGTCGATGAATTCCAGTGCATGCGCCGCCCGCGCCGCCTCGCGGATCTCGGCCTCGGTCGCCTCGGGCCGCCCGTAGGCGATATTGGCCGCGACGGTATCCGCGAACAGGGTAACGTTCTGGCCCACGTAGGCGATCTGCCGCCTCAAATCGCGCAAGCGGATGGTCTCGAGGTCGTGGCCATCCAGCAGGATCCGCCCCTCGGTGGGGTGATAGAACCGCGGCAGCAGATTGACCAGTGTAGTCTTGCCACTGCCCGAGCGGCCCACCAGGGCCACGTTCTCGCCCGGCTTCACCTCGAAGGAGATGGACTTCAGCACGTCCGGGCCCTCCGGACTGTAGCGGAACGCCACCTTCTCGAAGACCAGCTGACCCTCGGCACGGTGCAGCGGTACGTGACCCATATCGCGCTCCGGGGTCTCGTCCAGAACCGCGAAGATGTTCTGCCCCGCCGCGATCCCGCGCTGCAGGGTCGCGTTGATCATCGACAGCCGGCGGATTGGGCTCAGCAGCAGCAACATCGCGGTCAGGAAAGAGACGAAGGTCCCGGCTGTCACGGTGTCATCGCCGAAATCCGAGGTCGCCACCCAGATCACGAAGGCCAGCACCGCCGCCACCAGGAACTGGATGGTCGGGGTATAGGCGGCCTTGATGCCCTCCATGCGCATGTGCAGCCGTCGGTTACGCTCGTTGATGTCCTCGAAGCGCCCGCGCTCGTAGGTCTCGCCGCCGAAGATGCGCACCACCCGGTGCCCCTCGATCACCTCCTGGGTCACATGGGTCACGTCGCCCATGTTGTACTGCAGGCGATGCGAGATGCGCCGGAAATGCTTGGTCACCACCCGCACCAGGATGGCCATGACCGGCGCGATAACCAGGATGGTGAGCGTGAGACTCGGCGTCAGCCAGAACATCCACGCCAGCAGCGCGATGATGGTGAGGGTGTCCCGCACCAGCGTACTGAACCCGTCCGTGGCGGCCGTCGCCACCTGCTCGACGTTGTAGGTCACCCGCGAGATCAGTTCCCCACTGCTCTGTTCCTGAAAGCGCTGCACCGGCATGTGCAGCAGCCGGTCGAACAACTCCTCGCGCAGACGCTTGACCACCTGCCGGCCCACGTAACGCATCGCGTAGACGGAGCCGAACTCGGCCACGCCCCGGATCAGGAACAGCCCGATCAGCGCGACCGGAATCCACGGCACCAGCGGATGCCCCTCGCCTTCGGCGAAGGACTCGTCCATCAACGGCTTCATCAGCGCGGCGAAGCCGGCCTCGGTCGCCGCCATACCGAGCATCGCGACCGTAGCGATTGCCAGCAGCGGCCAATAGACAAAGGCGTAGCTCAGGAGGCGGCGATAGACCGTCCAGCCGGAGTCGAAGTGCTGCGGGTGCTGGGCCTCAGTCGTCATCGGCGCCGTCACCCAGGGTGGCGATGGAGACCGACGTGATCCCGAGGCGGCCGACCACGTCCAGCGCGCGCACCACGGACTGGTGGCTGGCATTGGCGTCGGCGCGGATCAGGACCGGGTCGTCCTCGCGGCCCTCGCGGGCCTCGGACAGTACCCGCTCCAGGGTCTCGGCGCGGCGGTTGATCAGCTCCTGGCCATTGATGAAGTAGTTGCCGTTGGCGTCCACGACGATGTCGATCCAGGCACGCTCCACCGCCTCGGCCTCGCGGTCGGCCGAGGGCAGGGTCAGTTCGATGTCCGCGTGCTGGTCGAAGGTGGTAGACACCATGAAGAAGATCAGCAGCAGGAACACCACATCGATCAGCGGCGTCAGGTTGACGCCCGGCTCTTCCTGGCGGCGCGGCGTACGGAAGTTCACGCCTTCGCCCCGCCCTCGGTCGCACCGGCCTCGCGCTCGCCATGGATCACCTCGACCAGCTTGGTGGCCTCCTGCTCCATCTCCAGCACCAGTTCGTCGATATGCCCGCGGAAGTAGCGATGAAAGGCCAGCGCGGGAATCGCCACGCCAATACCGGCGGCCGTGGTAATCAGCGCCTGGGAGATGCCGCCGGCGAGGTCGCGCGGGCTGCCAACGCCGATCTCGGTGATCACGGTGAACACCTCGATCATGCCGACCACGGTCCCCAGCAGGCCAAGCAGCGGGGTAATCATCGCGATCGTGCCCAGGGTGTTCATGTAGCGCTCGAGTTCATGGGCCACGCGGCGGCCCGCCTCCTCGATACTCTCCTGGGTGATCTGGCGGGCGCGGTCATGGGTCGCCAGGCCCGCGGCCAGGATCGCCCCCAGCGGGGAACCGGCACGCAGACGCTGGATGTCGTCCAGTTTGAGCCCCTGCGTACGCATCTGCTCCCACACCGAGGTCAGCAGGCGCGGCGGCACCACGCGCGACCGGCGAAGCGTCCACAGCCGCTCCAGCACGATGGCCACGGCCAGTACGGAACACAGCAGGATCGGCAGCATCAGCCACCCGCCCGCTTGTACGATCTCCAGCATGCAATTCCCCCTCAGGTACGGTGCGCGTCAGGCGCGCCGGAACACGGCCATGGATTCCACGTGGGCGGTATGCGGGAACATGTCCATGATCCCCGCCCGCTCCAGGCGATAGCCATGATGATGCACCAGGCGCTCGGCGTCACGGGCGAGCGTGGCCGGGTTGCAGGACACATAGACCAGGCGTTCGATGCGCTGCGGCGCGAGTGCCTCGATCACCGCGGCCGCGCCGGTGCGCGGCGGGTCCAGCAACACGCGGTCGAAGTCCTCGCTTAGCCACGCGGCGTTCTTCAGCGCCTCCACGTCGTCCAGATCGGCGCGCTCGTAGCGGGTGTTGACGATACCCTGGTCACGAGCGTTCGCTCGTGCCCGCGCCAGCATCGCGTCGTCCACCTCGACACCGACCACCTCGCCCTCGGAGACCGTCCTCGCCAGCGGCAACGTAAAGTTGCCCAGCCCGCAGAACAGGTCCAGCACCCGCTGGCCCGGCTGCGGGTCCAGGGCTTCCAGCGCCTGCGGGACCATTTTCCGGTTAATCTGCGCATGCACCTGGATGAAATCGGTCGGCATGAAGGGCACCGACACGCCATAGTCCGGATGGCGGTAGACCAGTGGCTCGATCGGCCCGGCCAGCGGCTCCACCGTGTCCGCCCCGCCCGGCTGCAGATACACCTGGATGCCCTCGGCCTCGGCCCAGTCGGACAGGCGCTGGGTATCCGCCTCCGACAGCGGATCAAGGTTGCGAAAGATCAACGCCACACGTTCGTCGTCATCCACCGCGACCTCGATCTGCGGCAGGCGATCGCGCGCCTCGAGCCCGTCCATCAATTCGCGCAGCGCCTGGATACGCCCACCCACTGCCGGGTGCAGCACCTCGCAGTGGGTCATCTGGGCGAGATACGGGCTGCCGCGCTCGCGAAAGCCGACCAGCACCCCGCCCTTCTTCGGCACGTACTTCGCCCCCAGCCGCGCGGTGCGGCGATAACCCAGGGTGTCGGCGGTCAGCGGCTCGAAGCGCGCCTCCGGCGTCACGTGGCCGATGCGTTCCAGCGCGTCGAACAGGGCCTGTTCCTTGATTTCACGCTGGGTCTCAACCGAGGCGTGCTGCAGCTTGCAGCCCCCGCACAGGCCGAAGAACTCGCAGGGCGGCTCGACCCGGCCCGAGGCCGGCTCCAGCAACTCGACCACCTCGGCCGTATCAAAACGGCGCTTGCGCCCGGTCTGCACCGCCATCACGCGCTCGCCCTTCAGCACGCCGTGGATGAAGCAGGCCTTGCCCTCGCGACGGATCACGCCCTGGCCGTCCAGGGTGACCTCCTCGATCCGGGCCTCGAACGGGGTCTTGTCGATCCGTGCCATCAGATGTCGGTCCCGGCAGGCTGCCAGGCGTCGAGGAACTCACGGTGGTGCGCCGCACCACTGCCCTCCAGATACTCGGCCAGCTGCTGCTGCCGGTTCTGCAGCGCCTGGTCGGTCAGGTTGCCGCGCATGTACTCGAAGCGCAGCCAGACTAGATAGGTATTCAGCACATCGTGCTCGACGTAGTCGTGGATCTCGGCCTGACGCCCGTCGCGCCAGGCCGGCCAGACCTTCGAGCCATCCATGCCCAGCTTGCCGGGGAAGCCGAGCAGGCTGGCCATCATGTCGAGGCTGGTGACCGCGCGGCCCTGGAAGCCCGCCAGCACGTCCATCAGGTCCACATGGCGCCAGTGGAAGCGCGACAGGTAGTTGTTATAGCGAAACTCGCGGTCGTCGTTGCCCTGCTCCCAGTAGCGCGGGGCCTGCACGCCGTTGATCAGCGCTCGGTAGTGCAACACCGGCAGGTCGAAGCCGCCGCCGTTCCAGCTCACGAGCTGCGGCGTGCGCTTGTCGATCACGTCAAAGAACTGCCGCAGCAGTTCGGCCTCGGAGGGCGTCTGGCCGTCCTCGCCCTCGCGGCCGAAGGCGGAGAGCTTCAGCGCATCGCCGCCCTGATAGAGCACGCCGATCGACACGATGCGATGCAGCGGATGCTTGAGGAACTCGGAACCGGTCTGGGCACGGCGCAGCGCGAACATCGCCTCGGCGACCTCGTGATCGCTCAGCCCCTCGAAGTCGTGCAGGCGGCGCGCACCCTCGATGTCCGGGACCGTCTCGAGATCGAAAATCAGGACCGGGGCACTCATGCGGGGAACACGCCGGTGGAGATGTAGCGGTCGCCGCGGTCACAGATGATCGCGACGAAGGTGCCACCCTCGGTCTGCGCCGCCAGCTTCAACGCCGCGGCCACCGAACCACCGGAAGAGACCCCGGCGAAGATGCCTTCTTCACTCGCCAGCCGATGCATGGTCTCCTCTGCCTCCTCCTGGGTCACGTCCACGGTCTGGTCCACCCGCGAGGCCTCGAAGATGGTCGGCAGATAGGCCTCCGGCCAGCGCCGGATGCCGGGGATGGACGCCCCCTCGGCCGGCTGCACGCCGACGATCTGCACCTCCGGATCGCGCTCCTTGAGATAGCGCGACACGCCCATGATGGTGCCGGTAGTCCCCATCGCGGAGACGAAGTGGGTCACCGTGCCCTCGGTATCGCGCCAGATCTCCGGCCCGGTGCCGATGTAATGCGCATCCGGATTGTCCGGGTTGCCGAACTGGTTCAGCACCCGGCCCTTGCCCTCGGCCTCTAGGCGATCCGCCAGGTCACGCGCGCCCTCCATGCTCTCCTCGCGCGAGACCAGCACCAGCTCGGCCCCAAATGCCTTCATCGAGGCGCGGCGCTCGGCCGACATGTTGTCCGGCATCACCAGGATCATGCGATAGCCCTTCATCGCCGCGACCATCGCCAGCGCGATGCCGGTATTGCCACTGGTCGCCTCGATCAGGGTATCGCCGGGCTGGATGTCGCCGCGGCGCTCGGCTGCCTGGATCATGTTCAGCGCGGGCCGGTCCTTGACCGAACCGGCGGGGTTGTTGCCCTCGAGCTTGACCAGCACGGTGGACGGCAGATCCGCCGGCATGCGCTGCAGGCGCACCAGCGGCGTGTTGCCGACGAAGTGCTCGAGCGTCGGGAAGGATTCCGGATGCAGTCGTTTCTTCATGCGCGCAGAGTATAACGACCGGGCCCCGTCCCTGCCCACGCGCCTCTCACTGTCGCAGGCGGCCTCCCGGCACTGTGATCCGTCCATACACCGCCATGGCACCCATGCCGCTGGCAACGAAACACGTTCCGGCCT
This sequence comes from Thioalkalivibrio sp. AKL19, assembly GCF_000420165.1. Classification (GTDB taxonomy): domain Bacteria; phylum Pseudomonadota; class Gammaproteobacteria; order Ectothiorhodospirales; family Ectothiorhodospiraceae; genus Thioalkalivibrio. The sequence continues at coordinate 28,836 of NZ_ATUK01000002.1, forward strand.
AAGCTCGGGCCATGCTCGTGCTACTGGAATACCTCGTCGTCGCCTTCCTCGCGGTGTTCGTGATCGTGAACCCGCTGACCACGGCCTTCATCTTCATGGCGATGCTGCCGCGCGCCTCGGAGGAGAAGCGCCGGGCAATCGCCCTGCGCTCGGTGAAGGTGGCCACCTCGCTGCTGTTCGCCTTCGCCCTGCTGGGCGGGGTGATCTTCCAGCTGTTCGGGATCACGCTGGCGGCGTTTCGCATCGCGGGCGGCATCATCCTGTTCGGCATCGCCATCGGCATGATCCGGCAGAAGGGCTCCACCGAAAAGGAAACGGCGGAGGAAGTGAAGGCCGACAAGGGACACGTGACCGAGGATATCTCGGTCATCCCGCTGGCCATCCCGTTCATGAGCGGCCCGGGCGCGATCGCCACGGTGATGATCCTGACCAGCGAGGCGCCGACGGTCTATCACACGGGGCTGGTGTTCCTTGCCGTACTGGCCTGCATGGTCGCCTGCTACTACGCGATGGTCTACTCGCGCTACATCGTGAAATACCTCGGGGACACCGGGAAGGACATCCTGACCAAGGTGTTCGGCCTGATCCTCGCGGTGCTGGCAGTGCAGTTCGTGATCAATGGCGTCAGTGATGCCGCCGTCGGCTTCATGCTGGACACCCAGATGCTCGACGAGACCGAGGTCGAGGACCCGCGCGTTCCTCCGCGCGACCTCGACTGAACCGGCACGTTGCCGGACTACCTCCCGCCCCCGGCGAACCAGGCGCGCAGCGTGGCCACGTCCACCGCCGGGCCCCGCAGCTCGGGCCCGGCCAGCACGGTCGCCGGGTCATCCTGCTCGCCAAACCCGTCGAGCACGGCCAGGGCGCCATCGAAATCCTGGTCGCGGGTGTAGTCGTTGGTGGTCACGACGACCTCCAGGCCCGCGCCGCGCGCCGCGCGCACCCCGTTGTCGGAATCCTCCAGCGCCAGGCAGGCCTCCGCGGGCAGGTTCATCGCCTCCAGGGCATGGGTGAAGATGTCCGGCGCCGGCTTCTTGGCCGGCACCACGTCACCGGCGGAGATCACCTCGAAGCGGTACGGCCCTTCGCTGCCCAGCGTGGCCTCCAGCAGGGCGGTGACGTTCTCCGGGGTCGTGGTGGTTGCGATCGCCAGACGCAGGCCCTCGGCCTCGGCCTCGTCCAGCAGGCGGCGAACCCCCGGGCGCAGCGGGATCGAACCGGTCTCCAGCAACGCCACGTAGTGACGCGTCTTGGCCGCGTGCAGCTCGCGGATGCGCGCGTCGATCCCCGGTTCCTCGAGGATCTCGGGGTGATCCTCGGACAAGTACTGGCGAATGCGCTCCTTGCCGCCGGTCACCCGCAGCAATTCGCCGTAGCGGGCCACACTCCAGTCCCAGTCGAGGCCCGCCTCCGCGAACGCCTGGTTGAACGCGACACGGTGACCGTCGCGTTCGGTGTCCGCCAGCGTGCCGTCCACGTCAAAGATCAGCCCCTGCAATTGCGTCATGCCGTTTTCCCCGTCCTGTCCTGTATCTCGCTGATATCGCCCGCTGCCCTCCCGGATTCCCTGCCCGGGCAAGCGCGCACGGGCGCAAGCTGTCATGGCACGGGACTTGCCCGACCCGTCCGACTCTGGTACTAAGTGCGCCTCATTTTTCCAGCCGGAGAAACCCCGCATGGCTGCAGACGAAAAGACCGACAAGCCCTCCACCCAGCACATGGTCGCCGGGGGCATTGCACCCTACGTGCCAAAGCCGGACGAAGAGTACATGAATCCGGATCAGCTGGACCATTTCCGCAGCCTGCTGCAGGCATGGCGCCAGGAACTGGCCGAGGAAGTCGATCGCACCGTGGGCCACATGCGTCAGGATGCGGCCAATTTTGCCGATCCGGCCGACCGCGCCACGCAGGAAGAGGAGTTCGGGCTGGAACTGCGCGCCCGGGATCGCGAACGCAAGCTGTCAAAGAAGATCGACGAGGCCCTGCGCAAGATCGAGACCCACGACTACGGCTACTGCGAAACCTGCGGCGTGGAGATCGGCATTCGGCGCCTGGAGGCCCGCCCGACGGCCACCATGTGCATCGACTGCAAGCAGCTCGACGAGATCAAGGAAAAGCAGCGCGCCTGATCGCCACCGGGCCGTGACTGCCACGCCCGCACGGACTGCCCCCCCGGCCGACGGCTATGTCGGCCGGTTTGCCCCCACCCCTTCGGGCCCGCTCCATGCGGGCTCCCTGCTGGCCGCCGTCATCTCCTGGCTGGACGCCCGGAGCGCCGATGGCGACTGGCACTTGCGTATCGACGACATCGACGCCCCCCGGGTTCGCCCGGGGGCGGCCGATGCCATTCTCCGCACGCTCGAGGCCTTCAGCCTCGGCTGGGATGGCCCGGTAACCTGGCAAGGCCGGCATGGGCCCGCCTACCAGCGCGCCCTGGACACCCTGATGGAAACCGGGCAGGCCTTTCCCTGCGGCTGTACCCGCAAGGACCTGGCCATGCACGGCCGGATCGGCTGGGAAGGCCCCGTCTATCCGGGCACCTGCCGCCACGGCCTGCCACCCGGCCGCGAAGCCCGGGCCCTGCGCGCCCGCGCCACGACCCGCTACTGGACAGTCGAGGACCGCTTTCTCGGCCCGGTCGCCTTCGACCTGGAAGCCCTTGGGAGCGACTTTGTCATCCGTCGGGCGGACGGCATAGTGGCCTACCAGCTCGCCACGGTAGCGGACGATCTCGACCTCGGCGTGACCCGCGTCGTCCGCGGGGTCGACCTGCTCGGCTCCACGCCGCGCCAGATGCAGCTCTACCAGGCCCTGGGCGCCGCGCCGCCGGCCTATGCCCATCACCCGGTGCTGGTGGCACCCGGTGGCGACAAGCTCGCGAAGGCAACCGGGGCCACCGCCGTCCGCGTGGATGCCGTCCGCCGCGAACTGGCTCGTACCCTCGCGCTGGTGGGCCTGGCGCCCAGCGACTCGCAAACACCCGACGCACCGGCCACCCAGCTGGCCGAGGCCCTGGAACACCTGGAGCGGCTCAGCCTCGCGGATTGCCTGCCGGTACGCTCGGCACTGCCGGGAGACCTGCACGCGGTGTAGACTCGCCGCATGCCCCTCCTTCGCGCGCCAACCCGGACGGCCCCGCAGGCATGCCCGTCTGTCCGCCCGCCAGTGGCGACGGGCACCGGATCATGAACGCCCAGCGCGCCATCCTGGTCGCCCTGCTGGGGGCGCTGCTGTTCCTGAGCCCCCTGGTCATCTGGGTCGCCCACTTGAGCCCGGCCTGGTGGTGGCCGTTCGCGGCCTGGGTCCTGTTCATCGTGACCATCGCGGCGCTGACCCGGAGGGAGCGCCGTGACCCTTAGCCTGGGGCTGCTGTATGCCGTCGGGGTGGCCTACCTCGCCCTGCTGTTCGGGATTGCGTTCCTGGCCGACCGGGTACCCCGTGTGGGGCGGCTGGCGGCCAATGGCTGGGTGTTCAGCCTGTCGCTGGGTGTGTACGCAACGTCCTGGACGTTCTACGGAAATCTCGGTTTCCTCGCCGACCAGGGCTACCTGTACCTGACCATCTACCTGGGCGTGACCCTCGCCTTTGCCGCCACGCCCTGGCTTCTGCGCCCCATCCTGCGCCTGACCCGCGAGCAGCAGCTGACCTCGCTGGCCGACCTGTTCGCCTTTCGCTACCGCAGCCGCTTCACCGGACCAGTGGTGGCGCTGTTCATGCTGGCCGGGGTGCTCCCGTACATCGCCCTGCAGATCAAGGCCGTCGCCGAGTCCGCCGCCGTGCTGACCGCGGAGACCCCGCCGCATCTGCTGGCCCTGACCTTCAGCGCCACCATCGCGCTGTTCGCGATCCTGTTCGGTGCCCGTCACATCGCCCCGCGCGAGAAACACGCCGGCCTGGTCCTGGCCATCGCCTTCGAATCCATCGTCAAGCTGATCGCCATTCTCGGCATCGCCGCCGTGGCCCTGTATGCCGTCTTCGGTGGCTTCAGTGGTCTGAATGACTGGCTGGTCGAGCATCCCGAGGCGGTCGATGCGCTGTATGCCCCGGTGCGCGAGGGCGGCTGGTTCGCGATGATGATCCTGGCATTTGCCGCGGCCTTCCTGCTCCCGCGCCAGTTCCACATGCTGTTTACCGAGAACATCAACCCACAGGCCCTGAACACCGCCGCCTGGGCCTTCCCGGCGTTCCTGCTCCTGCTGAATCTGCCGATGCCGGTGCTCTACTGGGCCGGGGAGGCCGCCGGGCTCGGCATCTCGCCCAACTACTACGCCATCGGCATTGCGGGGCTGCTGGAGTCCCCCAGCCTGGCCCTGCTGGTCTTCATCGGCGGGTTGTCCGCCGCCAGTGCGATGATGATCGTGACCACCCTCGCGCTCGCCCACATGGGCACCAACTACCTGTCGCCGCTGACCCGACTGCACGAGGAGGAGCGCAGCGCCAACCTCTATACCCGCCTGCTGTGGGGCCGGCGCATCTGGATCGTGTTCATCATCGGGCTGGGCTATGCCTTCTACGGCCTGCTGCAGGTGGTGGAGGGCCTGGCGCAGCTGGGGCTGATCTCCTTCGCCGCCGTAGCCCAGCTCCTGCCGGGCCTGATCGGCCTGATGCTGTGGAAGCAGGCGACCCGCGTCGGCTTCCTGGTGGGACTGGCGGCGGGGATCGCCGGCTGGACCTTCACCCTCGTCATGCCCCTGCTGTCGGATGCCGGGATCGCCACCGGCCTTCCCGACCCGCAACGCCTGCTGCGTGCCGAGATGCTGGACCCGTGGACCTTCGCCCTGATGCTGAGCCTGGGCATCAATGCACTGCTATTCGTGCTCGGCTCACTCCTGACCCGCCCCAATCGCGAGGAGGCCGAGGCCGGCCGGGCCTGCTGCCCCAATGAATCCACCGGTGCCGGCAGCGGCCTGCCCCTGGCCGGCGACGTCACCGAGATGGAAACCGCGCTGGCCGCCACCCTGGGTCCGGGCGCCGCGCGCCACGAGGTCCAGCGCGCGCTGGACGACCTTGGCCTGCCACGGCACACACGCTCGCGGGGCGACCTGCGCCACCTGCGCGAGCGGATCGAGCGCAACCTCTCCGGCCTGCTCGGGCCGGTCCTGGCGCGCATGATCGTCGACCAGCACCTGCGCCTGGACGCTGCCGGGCGCCATACCCTTAGTGAGAGCCTTCGGCGTATCGAGGAACAGCTGGAGACCCGCTCCCTCCCGTTGTCCGGTCTGGCGGCCGAGCTGGATGCCCTGCGCCGTTTTCATCGCCAGATCCTGCACGAACTCCCGCTGGGGGTGGCCAGCCTCACCAATACCGGCGAGATCACCGGGTGGAACCAGGCCCTGGCGCAGCTCACGCAGGTCCCCACGGAACAAGCCGTGGGCCAGAGCATCCATCAGCTCAACAGTCCCTGGAGCGGCCTTCTGACCGCCTTCCTGGAGAGCCCGGACCGCCAGTGGTACAAGCTGAACGTGGATCTGCCCACCGGCAACCGCCGCCTGAACCTGCACCGTTCGGAGCTGCAGGATGCCCACGGTGAAGTGGAAGGCCGCGTGGTCCTGATCGAGGACGTAACCGAACGCGCCCAGCTGGAATCCGAGATCGCCCACGGCGATCGCCTCGCCTCCATCGGCCGCTTCGCCGCCGGAGTCGCCCACGAGATCGGCAATCCGCTGACCGGGATCGCCTCGCTGGCCCAGACCCTGCCCCTGGAGAACGATCCGGACGAGATCCGCGGCATCGCCGACGACATCCTGGCCCAGACCCGGCGCATCAACGCCATCGTCCAGTCGCTGATCACCTTTGCCCATGCCGACGAGGGCCCCTCGGCCGGGCATTTCGAGACCATCGCCCTGGACGAGCTCGTGGCCGAGGCCATCCGCCTGACGCGCCTGGCCGGGCGCAAGGACCTGCAATTCGCCACAACGGGCCTGGAGGGGCTGCATGTCCGCGGATCGCATGCCACGCTCCTGCAGGTCTTCATCAACCTGCTGACCAACGCCGAGCAGGCCTCGCCCGAGGCCTCCACGGTCAGCATTGCGGCCCGGCTCCACGGTCGTCACATCCAGGTCACCATCGACGACGCCGGCCCCGGGATCGACGAATCCAGCCTGGAGCGCCTGTTCGAGCCGTTCTTCACCACCAAGCCGGCCGGCCAGGGCACCGGTCTCGGCCTGCCGGTGGCCTACAGCATCGTGCGCGACCACGGTGGTACCCTGATGGCCGCCAACCGCCCCGAGGGCGGCGCCCGATTCCTGCTGACACTGCCACGCCAAGACTCATGACCCGCATCCTGCTCGTTGACGACGAAGCCCCGATCCGCCGCGCCGTGCGGCGGTTCCTGGAGCATCACGGCTTCGAGGTCGGCGTGGCCGAAAACCTGGCCGAGGCGCGGGCCCTCGCAGCCGCCGATCCCTACGATCTGCAACTGGTGGATCTGCGTCTGCCGGATGGCGAAGGGATCGAGCTGCTGCCGGAATTCGCCCACACGCCCACGGTCATCATGACCAGCTATGCGTCGGTACCCTCCGCGGTCAACGCGATGAAGGAAGGCGCCGCCGACTACATCGCCAAGCCTTTCGACCACGACGCCCTGCTGCTGACCCTGCGCGCCGCCCTGCGCGAGCGCGACCGCCCCAACACCGACGAACCCGACGACGAGGGAGCCGATCCCGCTCCGCGCCCCGGACTGGGCCTCATCGGCGAGAGCCAGGCCATGCAGCAATTGCGTGATCAGATCCGGCGCGTGGCCATGACCCATTCCACCGTACTGTTGCGCGGCGAGTCCGGCACTGGCAAGGAGCTGGCCGCGCGCGCCCTGCACGAGTTGAGCCCGCGCGCCTGCGGCCCGTTTGTCGCGGTCAACTGCGCCACCATCCCCGAGGGTCTGGTCGAGGCCGAACTGTTCGGCCACGCCCAGGGGGCCTACACCGGCGCGGTCAAGGCGCGCACCGGCCTGATCCAGAGCGCGCACGGCGGTACGCTGTTCCTGGACGAGATCGGCGAGCTCGCGCCGGCGGCCCAGGCCCGCCTGTTGCGCGTCCTGCAGGACGGCGAGATCCGCCCGGTCGGGGCCAACGAGAACCTGAAGGTCGACGTGCGCCTGCTCGCGGCCACCCATCGCGACCTCGAGGCCATGATCGAGGAACAGGCCTTCCGCGCCGACCTGTACTACCGCCTGCGGGTGCTGGAGCTGGCCATTCCGCCCTTGCGCGATCGGCGCGAGGACATCCTGCCGCTGGCGCAGCACTTCCTTGAAGAGCTTGCCGGATCGGGTCCGATGCCCCGCCTGACCCAGGCCGCGCGGGACACACTGGAATCCCAGGACTGGCCGGGGAACGTGCGCGAACTGGCCAACGCCCTGGAACGCGGCTGGGTGCTCAGCCCCAACGGCCACATCGGGCCGGAACACATGGGCCTGGAAACCCGGGATGCCGACAATGCCGACGACATCCCCAACCCGGCCTTTCCCACCCGGCGCAAGGGCGCGGGCGCGAGCCTGAACGAATATTTCCGCCAGTTCGTGCAGGAGAACCAGGACCGCATGACCGAGACGGAACTCGCCCGGGCACTGGGGATCAGCCGCAAGACGCTGTGGGAACGCCGGCAGCGCGAGAACCTGCCCCGCCCGCGCACCTGAAATCAGCGCCGTGGTGGAACAGCCCGAAGCCCGGCGTGTGTTCCTGGCCCTGTGGCCCGACGAGGGCACGCGCGAGGCCTTGCATCGACTGGGGCGCTCGCTGGGCGGTGACGGACGACCGGTCCCGCGCGATCACCTGCACCTGACGCTGGCCTTCGCCGGGACGGTCCCGGCCAGACAGGCCGACTGCCTGGCCAGTCGCATCCCGGAACTCGCCTGCGCCCCGCTCGAGCTGGCCCTGGATCGCCTGGGCCACTTCGCGAGGCCACGCATCACCTGGATCGGGCCCGGCGAACCGCCGGCGGACCTGCTGGCCCTCGCCGATCGCGCGCATGCCCTGTGCCGCGAATGCGGGATCGACACCGGCCCGCCACGCCCGTTCCGGCCCCATGTATCCCTGCGGCGCCACGCGGCACCCCCCGCCCGCGAACGCATCGAACAACCGCTGCGCTGGCGGGCCGACACGATTGTGCTGATCGAATCGGGCCGCAACGGGCATCCCGGACCCTACCGGATTCTCGCCCGCACTCCGGTAACCGCGGGTTAATCGAGCGGCGGCAGGTTATCCGTCGCCGAAGGGTCCGCCGGCTCGGCGGGATCTGCGGGCTCGGCCGGCCGTGTTCCGGTGTCCGGTTGCGTCGGGGTCCCGTCGCCCAGCGGCGGGGCATCCTCGCCCCGAGGCTGACGCTGCTGCCCCAGTGGCGGGGCATCCTGGGGCTGACCCTGTCCTTGCGGCTGGCCCTGGCCTCCCGGTGGCTGGCCCTGCCCCTGGGGCGCGGTGGGCGCGCCGCCCTGACCCGGCGCCGGCTGGCCGCCGCGCTCCATCTGGCCGGGGGGGTGCTGCCCCTGCGGCTGGCCGGGGGCCTCCTGGGGCTGCCCCGGGGGCATGCCCTGCCCACGCTCCTGGCCCTGGCCGCGTGGCATACCGCCCTGCCCCGGCACGTCCTGCCCGCCCGCCGGCGGGGCACCCCGCTCGGCGGGCGGCGTGCCCTGCCCCATGCCACCATGATGGTCGTCATGTTGCGGGGCCTGCGCATGGGCTGCGCCAACGGCGAAGAGGGCACCGAGGGCGATGGTCAATGCCGTACTGCGAAATCTCGTCATGGAAAAACTCCTTGCGGGCGTTAAGCCATTCGTTCAGGGCCCGTAATAGCAGCCACCCACCGCAGCCCCCAAGGACCACACTCGAGTTCCCCGGCGTTTCGTGAAGCACTTCACTTCATGAGAGACGCCTGCGCGGCCGGATCAGTTCTTCAGCGCGACCGGAATGGTGAACATCAGCAGTCCATAGTCGGTCTCGTACTGTTCCTTGAACCGGGCCGCGATACGGTCGCACAGATCGGCCGAGGCCACGACCTCCAGCTTGATGTTGCCCCCGGCCCGCCAGTTGCCCCGGCGCTTGCCGTGCCGTCCCCAGCCACGTGCATCGGTGACGGTGTAGCCGGCCGCCCCCATGGCGCGCACCTCGTCGATCAGCATCTCTTCGAGGATCGCCTCGGCCACCACCGTCAGCAGGTGCATGTCATCGGATTGCATCGAGCTAGCCTCCCAGCGAATAGAGGGTCTGGGCCATCCAGAAATACAGCGGCACGCCCACGAAGATATTGAACGGGAATGTCACCCCCAGCGAGGCGCCGATCGACAGCGCGGGATTGGCCTTGGGGACCGCGATACGCATGGCGGCCGGTGCCGCGATATACGACGCACTGGCGTACAGCGTGGCGAGCAACAGCGTCCCGCCGATCGACATCCCCAGCGCATAGCCCAGCAGCGTCCCCAGCACCGCCGATACGATCGGCATCAGAATCGCGAAGACGACCAGGAACAGCCCGTACTGGCGCACGTCCGCGATACGGCTGGAGGCCACCAGCCCCATCTCCAGAAGGAACAGCGCCAGTACCCCCTTGAACAGGTCAAAGAACATCGGCTCCAGCGGCTCGATGTGCACCGGGCCGGCGATGAAGCCAATCACCAGGCCGCCGGCCAGCAGGAAGATGCTCTTGCCGAAGAAGACCTCGTGCAGGGTCTGGCCCCAGCGGGCAGGACCCTTGCTGCCCATGCGCGCCAGCAGGATCCCGATAATCAGCGCCGGCATCTCCAGCAGCACGAGGAACACCACCATGTGGCCCTCGTAATCGAGATCGCGGGACGCCAGGAAGGCCACCGCCACGGAGAAGGTCACCACCGAGACCGAGCCGTAATGCGCGGCGATGGAGGCGGAGTCGGCCCGCGGCATGCGGCCCAGCCAGCGAAGGACGGGAAACGCGATCAGCGGGATCAGCGAACCCACGGCAAGCACCGCGAGGCCGGGCAGCAGGAGTGGAAGCAGCTCGCTTTCCGCCAGCTTCACCCCGCCCATCAGGCCAATCGCCAGCAACAGGTAGATCGACAGCGCCTCGTAGATCGCCATCGGGATCTTCAGATCCGACTTGGCGAGCCCGGCAATCGCGCCCAGCAGGAAGAACAGTACGACCGGATCGAATGCCATTGCGCCTCCGTCCACGTTGCAGGCACGACATTTCCTGCGGTTTGCCTTGGTATCGTAGGCGAGACCGGGGCCGGAGGAAACCGCCGAACCACCCCGCCCGCGCCCGGCAGGCCCGGATCACGGCCACCTCGCCGGACCGTCATCTGCGCGATCCACTGAGCTACGCTCGGGAGAAGGGGCTCTTCAAGAGGACAACCGCATGACCCGAATCCTGATCCTGCAGGGCCACCCGGACCCGGCCGGGGGTCATCTCGACCACGCCCTGGCCGACGCCTACCGCGAGGGGGCCGAACAAGGCGGCCTCGCGGTGGACACCTACACCATCGCCCACCGCGACTTCCCGCTGCTCAAGAGCCAGGCCGAATTCCTCGACGAGACGATTCCGCCCGCCATCCTGGAGGCCCAGGAGCTGATCGAGACCGCCCACCACATCGTCCTGGTCTACCCGCTCTGGCTGGGCGACATGCCGGCCGTGGTGAAGGGATTCCTCGAGCAGACTCTGCGGCCATCCTTTGTCGCCGATGGCGACATGAACCGCCTGCGCCACACGCGGCTCAAGGGCCGGTCGGTTCGCATCGTCGTGACCATGGGCATGCCGGCCCTCGCCTACCGCTGGTGGTTCGGCGCCCACAGCCTGAAGAGCCTCGAGCGCAACGTCCTGCGCTTCTGCGGTTTCGGCCCCGTCCGCCACACCCTGATCGGTCTAAATGGCGGTGACGCCGCCGCCCGCGAGCGCTGGCTGAATCGCCTGCGCGAACTCGGCCGCCAGGGGCAGTAATCCCCCGCGTCAGGCCGGTAGATCCGGCGGCGGCGGGGTGGCCGGCTCGGGGCAATCGGACGGGGCCGGCATCGTGCAGTGCTCCCCCTACGCCTCGACCACCAGCTGCTGGAACAGTCCGCCCAGGATCACCAGGGCAAAGCCCGCGTACAGGCCGGCGACCACGTCGTCCATCATGATGCCGTGGCCGTCCTGCCACTTGTGGTCGAAGTAGTTCGCGGGCCAGGGCTTGAGGATGTCGAACACCCGGAACAGCAGGAAGCCGACAACCACCCACATGAGTCCCGCCGGCGCGAAGGCCAGCGTGATCAGCATGCCCGCCCATTCATCCCAGACGATGCCGGGATGATCGTGCACCCCCAGCTTGCGCGCGCTCTCGCCGCAGATGTGGAACCCGGCCATCACCACGATCACGGTGATCGCGATATAGGCCCATTCGGGGAAATTCATGATCGCGAAGTACAGCACCAGCGCGCCCAGCGAACCGGTGGTCCCCGGGGCCCAGCGCGACAGACCACTGCCGAAACCGAACGCCAGCAGGTGGATCGGATCGCCGAAAACGGTCTTCGCCGACGGCATCTGCGGTTTGCGGATCTTCTGCTCCGACATGGCTCCCCTGTCCCTAGTGTTTTTCGGTGTCCGCGAAATGATCGTGGCCCGCCCGCGCCACGTCCAGTCGCTGCCCGTCCGTGTCCTCGACGACCACCTCGTCGCCGGTGGTGCATTCCCCGATCACCGTCAGCGGTACATCGACGCTGAACGCCAGCAGATCGAGTGACTCTCCCGCCGGGAGGGCGAACAGCAGTTCGTAATCCTCGCCACCGCCGAGCGCGTGGTCGCGCGCCTGCGCATCGGGCACCTCTGCCAGCAACGGATCGCGGGGGATCGCCGGCCAGTCGATCCGCGCCCCACAACCCGAGGCCGCACACAGATGCCCCAGGTCCGCCAGCAGGCCGTCGGAGATGTCGATCGCCGCGCGGGCCCGGTTGCGCAGGCCGCGCCCCAGTGCCAACCGTGCCCGGGGCCAGAACAGCCGCTCGCAGGCCGGATCACCGGCATCGGCGGGCGGCATGTCACCTGCGACGCCCCGCGCCCGCCGGGCGGTCTCGTGGGTCAGCCCGAAGGCCGCCCCACCCAGCGCACCGGAGACCACAAGACGATCCCCGGGCCGGGCGCCGTCACGCCGCAGGGCCTGGCCCGCGGGCACGGCCCCCAGCACGGTCACGCTGATCGCCAGCGGGCCGCGGTTGGTATCCCCGCCGACCAGCGGAATCCCGGCCTCCCCGGCCAGGGCCAGGAAGCCCTCGCTGAAGCCCGCGAGCCAGCCATGATCCACCCGTGGCAGGGTCAGCGACAGCACGGCGCCCAGCGGGTCGGCGCCCATCGCCGCCAGGTCGCTGAGGTTGGAAGCCAGGGCCTTGTGGCCGACGCTCGCCGGGGGGTGATCGGGAAAGAAGTGGGTGCCCTCGACCAGGGTATCGACGGTGACGACCAGTTCGTGGCCGCCCGGAATGCCCAGCAGGGCGGCGTCGTCGCCGATACCAAGCCGGACGCCTTCGGCAGACGCTGCGGCCGCCGCAGGCGCGCCGAAATAGCGCCGGATCAGCTCGAACTCGGAATCGGGGCCGGTCATGGCCGTGGTGCTGATCCCGCCCGAGGTCAGCGCGGCGCGGAGCGCTCGGGACCGCGCAAGTCGGCGGAGAGCCGGTCCAGCACGCCGTTGATGTAGCGATGCGACTGCTCGGCGCCGTAGCGCTTGGCGAGATCGACGGCCTCGTTGATCACCACGCGGTAAGGCACCTCGAAGCGCTCGGCCAGCTCCCACTGCCCCAGCCACAGCAGGGCATGCTCCACCGGATCGAGCTGATCCAGCGGGCGACCCAGATACGGCTCCATACGGGCATCCAGCGCCTCGCGGTCGCGGGTCACGCCGATCAGGAGTTCGCGGAAGTACTCGGCATCGGCCTTGGCGTGTTCCTCGTCGTCGCGGAACTCGGCCAGGATGTCCTTGGGGTGAGCCCCGGTCATCTGCCAGGAATACAGCGCCTGCATGGCCCGACGCCGCGCGAACGAGCGCGCATGCCGCGCCCGCTGCTCGGGCGTGCTGCGCGGACGCTTGCCGCGCGAAGCGCCCGCGCCCTTGGCTGCCGGACGATCGGATTGGGAGGGATTGCCGGGTTCGGTCACGTCGGATTCGCGCTCGTGTTCGCTCAGGAACCGCCGCGCAGCTTGCGCATCAGGCTGACCATCTCGATCGCGCCCATCGCGGCATCCGCGCCCTTGTTGCCGGCCTTGGTCCCGGCGCGTTCGATCGCCTGCTCGATGGAGTCGGTCGTCAGCACGCCAAAGCTGATCGGCAGGTCCTCGGCCATCTGCACCTGCGCCAGGCCCTTGGCCGCCTCGCCGGCGACGTAGTCGAAATGCGGTGTGGAGCCGCGAATCACGCAGCCCAGGGCAATCACGCCATCGTACTGCCCGGAGCGCGCCATGGCCTGCGCCGCCAGCGGCAATTCGTAGGCACCCGGCACGCGGGCGATGGTCAGGTTCTTTTCCTGCGCCCCGTGGCGCTTCAGGGTATCCACCGCGCCTTCCAGCAGGCGCTCGACGATCAGGCTGTTGAAGCGCGCCAGCAGCAGGCCATAACGGTGATCGGCAACGTCGATGAAGTCGCCTTCCAGGGTCTTGATCTCGGACATGGTGTAATTCCGGTTGGGACAAGGCCGGGCCGCACGCCCGGGATGGTGGATACAGGAAGCCCAGAACGAATCGCGCGTTCGCGGGGATCCCTCCATGTTTCAACGCGCGACATCGGCTCGGGCGTGATCGTGCGATGGGTTCAGAACCGCCCTAGTGTAGCGCACCCGGAGCAGGCATCGTAGGACCCGGGCGAGACAAGCCGGCGCGATCACCCCTTGAACTTCACCAGCCGGCTGACCTGGATATCCGAGATAAACACGACGCCGCTGTGCTTGTTGAAGAACGGGGTAAAGCCCTCGAGGATCGGCTCCACCAATTCCTCGGGCACGGCGGCGATGATCATGATCAGTACCTCGTCCTCGTTGAACATCAGGTGCCCCTCGTGGAACCCCTGGCTCCCCTTTCCGGAGAGGTTGCCGATGATCGTGTAGCCCTTGACGCCGGCCCGGTCGAGCAGATCGGTGGCAAAGGCCTGGTGCTCACCCTCGAGGATGATCTCGAGCTTTTTCAGTGGATTGAGATTCAGGTCATTCATGAAGGGGCCCCCTCCGCAGCAGATTCGTCAGTTGCATCGCGCCCGGCATCCGGCAGGGCTTCCTCGCGCCACTCGCCCTCCACGAACCGGTATAACCGATCCGTCGCGGGATCCAGGATCATGACCAGAATCCAGCCATTGACGACCAGGCTCCTGACCTTGGCGACACCCTCGATCGCCGCACGGGCATGTTCGAAAGGGGCCTCGACCAGGGTCAGCAGGCGCACCGGGTCATGGTAGGGCCAACCATCCTGCAACACCGTTTGCGAGGGGAGTCCGGTACGCAGGTCACTGAGGTTCCCGGTGATGACGCCCAGGCGGCAGGCCACGTTGTGGTACACCTTGCTGCCGCTGCCGTAGCGTTCGTTGTCGACCGCCGAAAAGTAGTGCTCCATGTTGATCCACTGGGCGACCACCAGCGGGCCGGTCAGGATGCTCTCGAGCAGGCGTCCCCGGGGGTCGAGCCGGTAGTCGTAGGAATGCAGGAAGGCTCGGCCCTCGAGGTCCGAGGCCTCGGTCAGGTGGCGACGCCCGATAATGAAACCGGCGTTGCGCGCCAGTCCCCATTCGGGGCGCACCTGCGCCCAGTCCACGGTGTTGCGCTCGGCGATGCGCGCGGCCCGGATCGGGTCGGGTTCGGGTGCGCCTTCTGGCAGCAGCGTCGGCACACGCTCGGCCGCACACCGGCGCTTCGCCGCATGCAGCCCGTTGCGCAGACGTTCCAGGTAGACGAGGTGGCTGGCCGGCAGCAGGTCCAGGTCGTGTAGCTGGATCTGGTCGGAGGTGGTGTTGTGAAACGCCGGCAGGAACCAGGCATCGTCCGGGATGTGGATGCCCTGCTGTCGTATGCGGCGGCGCACCGCCGGCTTGTTGGCCATGTGCGCGAGGACCCGGGCGCTGACAAGCCCGTGGCTGCCGCCGCACGCACCGCAGTCGAGTGCCGACTCGTAGGGATTGTTGTGCGAATGGCTGCCGTGGCCCGTGAGGATGACGAAGCGCGAGAACCCTTCGGTCAGGCCGATCGAGCGCAGCGCCTGGGCCACGAAGTAGGTCTGTTCCTCGAGCGAGAAGCCAATCCGGCCCAGGCGCTCGAGCTGCATCTGGGCGTAGGAACGGTTGATACGATAGTCGCCCTGCAGCGTCCTGATGAACCTGGATTCCGCGCTCTCGCTCAGGGCGAAGTCACGCGCGAACTGGGTCTGCCCCGCGTGGTTCTCCATCGCCGCCTCACGCAGTTCGCGAATCATCGCATCGGTGATCGACTCTCGTTCGATACCGAATTCCTTGTGAATCGCCTCGACGATAATCACCCGCTGGAGGGCACGAACGACCGAGTCCGCCTGCTCGCGGGTGAGCTTGTCGACCAGCAGCCGCGTCGAGGGCTTGTCGGTCTCGATCTTGTGGCGCCAGCGATTGTAGGCGCGCGGGGCGATGGTCTTGCCGACCAGGTCGAACCCGAACAACAGACCGATCGCCTCCACCGTGAAGTAGGGCGAGAGCACCGAGTGCTTGAGGTCGTGCAGTAGATGCTCGGCCGACGAGTACAGATCGGTATCCAGCTTTTCGGCGCCCGTGCTCACCTCGAGCACGAGGTTTTTCGGCGTGACCACCACGGGGCATAGATGGTCCTCGCTCCCCTTGCCGAGCGCGATGAAACTGACCGGCACGCCGAAGAAGCCGGCAATGCCGTAGGTCTGATAATCGCCGATGGTCTCGAGCTGGCGGCGGATCCGTTCGGAGCGTACATCGATACAGAACAGCAGTTGCGCGAACGGCCGCTTGGCACGCGGCGCGGGCGGCTCCCAACGCAGCCTGGCGAGCAGTGAATGGCGATACCCCGCCTCCATGGCCTCCAGCCAGATCATGCCCTCGCGCTTCTCGAACGCGGCCAGTTCGTCGAGCACCCGGCCCAGATGATCCCGGTCAAGCTGGCGGAAGGCCTCCGGCATGCCGGCGAGTTCCGCCAGATCGTCGAGTGCCCGGGCCTGACGCTCGCTCTCGACGCGGCGCCGGGCCGGCACATACCGGCCGAGCAGCGTGGCGACCTCGGCCGGGCGGCCGCGGGCGACGACATCCTCGACGCGCTCGGCCAGCGGCGGGAGCACCACACCGGTAAACAACTCGTGGCGCAGGTAGCACTCGGCCGGGCGCTCGGTGATCAGGGTATCGAGCTCGGTTCGGTTGCCGGGCATCCGCCAGCGCGACGCGTGCTCGCGGACGAGCGCCAGCGCCAGAACCAGGCGAATGGCCAGAAAGTCCACCAGATCGGCGGGATACTCCCGGGCCCAGTAGTAGTGGCTGGTCGTCGCACGCCAGCGGATGAAGCCGGCCCAGCCATGCAGGTGGGTCAGTTCGCGCGCAATCAGGTCCGGCCAGGCCTCCTCGGGGATGCCCAGTTCGTCGAGGATGAAGGCGATGACCCCCTCGGGCGAATCGGCCTGCCCCACGATCCTGTGCACGTGCAGCCCGCGCAGGAACAACCGCAGATTGCGCCGTGCCAGGCGGCTCCAGGCGGTAAACAGCCCCTTCTCCCGGCCCGGCATCTGCCAGGCAGACTGGCCCTCGTCGAAGAAATCCAGGCAGGTCTTGATCAGGAGCTCGTCGAGCGTCTCGCCGGTCCGGGTACCGAACAGCGCGTCCAGCACCTCGTAAAACGGTCGTTCGGGCGGAAAGGCTCCGCGCAGCTGGTCGGCGAGTGCCTCGACATTCACGCCATGCGGCGCCTGCGGTGCCTCGCCCGCCAGTGTTGCCGCGACGTCATCGAGACTCGCGAATGCGCGTTGACAGGTTACCGGATCACGGCGGCGGGTCAGCAGGGCATGGATCAGCGCGTTGCCGTCGATCGATTGCAGGGCCGGATACTCGCCAACGGTCGCGTGAATGCTGGCCTCCAGCGAATCGCGATCGACCCGCCCAAGGGCGAGCCACTGCTGATAGTCGGCACGCTTCAGGAAGCCGCGCCCGTGGAACAGCGCCTCGCCCTGCGCGACCGCTTCGGGGAACGGCAGATCCTCCAGCCCGTGCAGCGGGTTGTGGTGGATGAAGGTACGCATGGGCCAGAGGTTCGGGATCGGCTCGGCGGCCATGTGCACCATCGACCGGATCTTCAGTCGGCGTCCAAGGGAAAGGTTCACAGGGCACCTCCGGTCCAGGCCAGGCCGCCGGCCACGATCACCCCGATCAGCAGGGAAAGCCCCCAGGCCGCAAGGACGGTCAGATCAGCCGCGATCGGGCCGCTGCGCGGACCGAACACCGTACCCTCCAGTAGTCGCACGCCCGCCCAGCTCCATAGCAGCCAGGTCAGCAGGATGCCGATCGCCATCCAGAGTGTCGCCCCGCCCAGCACAGCCAGAAGGGCGAAGAAGCCCGGGAACAGCGGCAGGGCCATGGCCGCAAGCGTGGTCACCACAATCACCCCGGACAGCCGCGGAAGATCCCGGGCAAGTCCACCGTGCAGGCCGGTGTAGGCGGCCTCGAGGCGAGTCGTAAGCGCCGCACACACCAGCAGCATCAGCACCGGAGCGACCGTCAGGGCCAGGGTGAAGGCAACGAGATTCGCCACACCCGGCGTCTGCAGGGCATACAGCCAGGCCAGCGGCCAGGCGGAACTGGCCAGCATGGCGCTCCAGCGGCCCACTTCCCGCACGGTCAGCATCCGGAAGGCGTACAGGAGCGCGCTGAGCAGCGCCCAGGCCGCAATCAGCCCCGGCGCCACCGCAAGATCGCTCCACAGGATCAGCAGCACCCCGATCTGGGGCCAGAGGACGAACAGGGCCAGCCGCACCCCAAGGTGGTCATTGGCGGCTGCCAGCCTGTTGAACACGACACTGGCCGGAAACAGGGGAAGAAAGAATGCCGCGAGGACCAGCAGGAGAATGGACATGTCAGCTCCACCTCAACCAGACATTCAGGCGCTTCGAGAGATCCAGCAGCCGGGCCGTCACGCGCTCGCAAACGTCGGCGACATACAGTTCGCGCGAGAACAGCGAGTACAGGATCAGCCAGGTGCTGCCGTTGCCCTCGTCGGCGGGCGGGCGACGCACCCGGGTGAAGTAGGCGCCCATCCAGCCAAGCACCATGATGATGGCCAGCAGGACCACCAGCATGTTGAAGGTGAGCTCATGGATGCTGGCGGCCGAGTAGAGCGCGGCGCGGAACGCCGCATCGGGGTACAAAAAGGCTTCGAAGGTATGCCCGACAACCACGTAGCCCACCACGACCACCGTGAACGACAAGATGATCAGCGCCATCATGCGCAGCGGGTTTTCGGTGTCCAGACGATAGGCCGAGAACAGGACCTGGACACCGGCCACCCAGCCGAAGAACAACAGGACAATGGCGCCCTGCTGCTGGAAGAAGTCCTGCGCGGCCCAGGCGTGGACCATCACCAGAATGGCCAGCGGCACAATCAGCGTAACCGCCGCAATCATCAGCCACGGCAGGCGGGTTGGAGCGGACTTGCGCTCGACCAGGAAGTCGTAGAGCGGCTCGTTGGGAACGCCGTCGTGCCGGCGCGCGGCATTGATGACATTCCCCGCGTTGAGAAACAGCGTCCCCTTGAACACCCCGTGGGCGATGAGATGAAAGATCGCCAGGGCAAAGGCCCCGGCGCCGGCCTCCATCACCATGAAGCCCATCTGCCCCATGGTGGAGTAGCCCAGCGCCTTCTTGATGTCGTTCTGGGTGAGCATCAGCACCGATCCGATCAGCGCCGTCAACAGCCCCACCACGAACAACAGATGCAGGATCTCGCTGCTGTGGACAAAGACCGGGGCAAACCGATTGATGATGATGCCGCCGGCATTCACGATGCCCGCATGCATCAGGGCCGAAACCGGTGTCGGGCCCTCCATGGTGTAAGGCAGCCAGACATGCAGCGGGAACTGGGCCGACTTGGCGAAGGCGGCCAGGGCCACCAGAAAGGCCACGCTGCCGGTAACCGGGAGATCCATGAACGTGCGGGCGTCCGGCATCGCGGCGATGCGCTCGAACAGGGTGGGGAAATCCAGCACGCCATAGGTCTGAAACAGGATCACCGCCGCCAGGACCAGCGGCAGATCCCCCAGCCGGTAGGCAATGAATGTCCAGAATGCGTACCGCTGCGTGCGAGGAGGCTCGGTGTTGTGCCCGAGCAGGAAGTAGAGCATCACCCCGATCAGGTGCCAGGCCACCAGCAATGTAATCAGGTCACCGGCCACGACCATGAGCAGGATCGACCCGGTCATCAGGTCGAGCAGCATGAAGAAGCGCCCGTACCCGGGCTCCTCGACCATGTAGCGGACCGAGTAGATGTGCACGACCAGGCTGATGCCCGAGACCACCAGCGCCATGATCGCGCTCAGCGGATCGATCTGAAGGCTGACCCAGCCGCCCGCCAGGGCCGCCCACTGGGGCCCGGTGTCCGCCGCGATGTAGTGAAACAGCTGGTAGGCCGCGAGGATCACGACGACCAGGTTGAGCGCCACGCTGAGGCGTGCGACCTGCTGACCCGGCCGACCCGAAAGGAGGTGCACCAGCAGCGCTGCGACAAAGGGCAGCAGGGGTATCAGCCACTGGAGCTCGATCATCGATTCACCATTGTCGGCTCACCTCCCGCTCATCGAGCTTAGCAGGAAGATTCCTACATAGTGGATGACCTTTTCGACCGGGAACACGCCGCGTCAAACCCCCGGCAGGATTCCCCCTCCGGTCGTGGCCGTCCGCCGGTCACGCCGGCGGCCGCAGCGCCTTGCGGACTTCGTGGGGATTTGCCGCCCGGACGGCGGGCGGACACTGCGCCGCGGGGGCCGCAGCAACCAGCCCTCATCCGCGTCGTCCCGCCAGTCGCAGTGCCCGGCACCCGCGACCGGGAGCGACTACTCGTGAACGTAGTCGACCACCTCGAGGCCGAAGCCCCCGAGGCCGTGGAAGCGCTTGGGCGCGGACATCAGCTGCATGCGACCCACGCCGCAGTCGGCCAGGATCTGCGCGCCAATGCCGTACATGCGCCATTCGGCCGAGTTCTCGCGACCGCTGCTCTCCTCCGGCGCGGGCTGTCCGATATGCTCCAGACGCTGGGCCAGGGCCTCCGCGCTCTCGTGCTTGCGCAGAACCACCACGACGCCCTCGCCCGCCTCGTCGATCCGGCGCAAGGCATCATCCAACGGCCAGCCACGATCCGGGCCGGCATAGCCGAGCGTGTCGTACAGGGTGCTCTCCAGATGCACCCGCACCAGGGTGTCCTTGTCCGGTTTCGGCTCGCCACGCACCAGGGCGAAATGCAGTTCGTGGTCCACCTCGTCCTCGAAGGCCAGCAGACGAAACTCGCCATGCTCGGTCGGGAAGGGACGCTCGGACACCCGCCGGACCGTCTTCTCGTTCTCGATGCGGTAGCGGATGAGGTCCTCGATCGTTCCCATTTTCAGGTCGTGCTCGGCGCAGAACCGTTCGAGATCGGATCGCCGCGCCATGCTGCCATCCTCGTTCAGGATCTCGACGATCACCGCAGCCGGCTCGGCCCCGGCCAGGCGCGCGAGATCACAGCCGGCCTCGGTATGCCCGGCGCGCACGATCACCCCGCCCGGCTGCGCCATCAGCGGGAACACGTGGCCCGGCTGGACGATGTCCTCGGGCTTCGCATTGGGCGCCACGGCGGTGCGAATGGTGTGCGCGCGATCGTAGGCGGAGATGCCGGTGGTCACGCCCTCGGCCGCCTCGATCGACAGCGTGAAGTTGGTGCCGTGCACATCGTTGGTATCGGTCACCATCAATGGCAGCGCCAGCTGCTTGCAGCGTTCGCGGGTCAGCGTCAGGCAGATCAGTCCGCGGCCGTACTTGGCCATGAAGTTGATGTCCTCGGGCCGCGCGTGCGAGGCCAGCATCAGCAGATCGCCCTCGTTCTCGCGGTCTTCGTCATCGACGATGACCACCATGCGTCCGGCCTGAAGCTCTTCCAGGATGGTTTCGGTATCGGAAAATTCCATAGATTCCTGCTTTCGGCCGCGCGACTAGTCGCGCGAACCGGAGTGATTGGGAAAACCCTGTTCGGCCAGCCAGGCCTCAGACAGATCGCCCGCCTGCCCGCCCGGCTCGGCCGCGCGATCGCCCAGCATCAGGCGTTCCAGATAGCGAGCGATCAGGTCCACCTCGAGGTTGACCGGCGTGCCCACCGCGTACACGGCAAACCGGGTCAGGGACCAGGTGTGCGGGATAATGTTGACCTCGAACTCGGCGCCATCCACCCGGTTCACGGTCAGGCTGGTGCCGTCGATGGTAATCGAGCCCTTGGCCGCGATGTAGCGGGACAGGGCCGCCGGCGCCCGGAAGCGCACGCGGGTGGAGCGCGCGTCGGGTTCCATCGCCACCACCTCGCCCACGCCATCGACATGTCCGGACACCATGTGCCCTCCCAGGCGGTCACCCAGGGCGAGCGCGCGTTCCAGGTTCACCCGGTCACCCGGACCGAGACGGCCCAGCGTGGTGACTTCCAGCGACTCGCGCGAGACGTCGGCGGCAAAAAAGCCATTGCCCGGTAGATCGGTCACCGTCAGGCAGACCCCATTGACCGCGATGGAATCCCCCAGTCGGGTATCCGAGAGGTCCATCCCGCTCGCATTGACGTCCAGCCGCACATCGCCCCCGCTGGGGGTGAGGCGCTCCAGGCTGCCAAGGGTCTCGATGATTCCGGTAAACATGGATGTCCACTCGTTCGGGCACGCCCGCGATCGCAACGCCGGGCTACAGGCCGCCCATCATAGGGAAACGCTAATCAATTCGCACCACGACCCGGGCGTTTATAGTGGCAACGCCGGTCCTCGCAAGTCCTTCAAGGGCCATCACGAAGCCACGAAGCAGGTCAATGGCGATTACAGATCGGAAGGCCTTGGAACGAAGCCGAACAGGGGGCCCTATGGTTTATCCAGAGCCGAGGCGTTGGATTGCCGCGCCTCGAGCTCCATCATCCTCCCCGTCTTCCTGTCGATCGCTCTTGCTACTTGCCCTGCCCGCTCTTCCTGTCGTCGTGCGCTTCGTGATGCAAACAAGCCCTTACGAACGCGGACGGGCACGCAGGCGCAGAGTGTCGCCGACCCAACGGCTGTCGACGACCTCGAGTTCGGCCCGATCCGCCATGCGCGCCAGCGGCCATTCCACCAGCGGGCGGGCACTGGAACCCAGCAGCAGAGGCGCCTGGTAGATCAGCCATTCGTCCACCCAGCCCCCGCGGGCCAGTGCCCCCGCCAGGCCGGGGCCGGATTCCACGTGCAGCTCGTTGATCTCGGCGCGTCCCAGCTCATTCAGCACGGCGCCCAGATCCAGACCGCCCTCGGCCGATTCCTCCGCCAACGGCACGGCCCGCACCTCGGCACCCTTGCCGCGCAGCGCGTCCGCCGCGGGCGAGCCCACGACGTCCGGGCCCGTAAGGATCCAGACCGTCCCCTCGCGCAGGATCTGCGATCCCGGCGGCGTACGCAGGCGGGCATCCACGATCACCCGCAAGGGCTGACGCCCGGGCAGGTCGTGATAGTGCGGGTCGTCGGGGAAGCCGGCGTGGACGGCCAGTTCGGGCGGCTTCATCCGCACGTTCAGGCGCGGGTCGTCGCCGACCACGGTACCGCTGCCGGTCAGGATCGCCCCAGCGCGTGCGCGCCACAGCTGCACGTCACGGCGCGCCGCCTCGCCGGTAATCCACTGCGACTCGCCGGAGGCCATGGCCGTGCGCCCGTCGAGGCTTGCCGCCAGCTTGACCCGCACCCAGGGGCGGCCGTGGACCATGCGCTGGACGAAGCCGGGGTTCAGGGCCCGCGCCTCGGCCTCCAGCACCCCGCTGTCGACCTGGATGGCCGCCGCCTGTAGCGCCCCGACGCCGCTCCCGCAGACCTGCGGGTTAGGATCCTGCATCGCGATCACGACCCTCGCCACACCCGCCCGGATCAACGCATCGGTACAGGGCGGGGTACGGCCGTGATGGCTGCAGGGCTCCAGGGTGACATAGGCGGTCGCGCCCCGGGCGGCCTCGCCGGCTGCCTGCAGGGCGTTCACCTCGGCATGCGGATCGCCGGCCTTCCAGTGCAGGCCGGCACCGACCTCGCGGCCATCGCGCACAATCACACAACCCACCCGCGGGTTCGGATCGGCGGTGAACCGGCCGTAGTCCGCCAGTTTCAGGGCGCGAGCCATGTGACGGCGGTCGGCGATCGCCTGCTCGGTCGTGGGCGTCTCCATTACTCCCCCTTCTCCGAGCCGCTCCCGGTCTCCGGGGTGGCCCGTCCATCCGCTGTCGGTTCCGGGGCGATGCCGGTCGCCTCCTCGTCGATCAGGCGCATCTGCGACCGGCGCATCTCCGGGCTGAGATCTTCCTCCAGCCGTTCGATCGCCTCGCGGAAGGACTGCACGCTGGCGAAGCTGAGATAGATGGAGGCAAACCGGATATAGGCCACATGGTCCAGCCCGTGCAAGGCCGCCAGCACCATTTCGCCGATCCGGTCGGACTTCACCTCGGGGGCGGTGAGCGCCGAGAGCTGGCGCTTGATATCGTCGATCACCCACTCGACATCGTCGGTCTTCACCGGGCGCTTGTGCAGTGCCCGGCGCAGACCGCTGCGCAGCTTTTCCTCGTCGAAAGCGACCCGTTCGCCGGAACGCTTGACCACCCGCGGCAGGCTGAACTCCGCCCGCTCGAAGGTGGTGAAGCGCGCGCCGCAGGCGCGGCACTGACGCCGGCGCCGGATCTGTTCCTGCTCCGGGCCGGCCACCCGCGAATCGACCACGCGGGTGTCCTGGTCATGACAGGACGGACAGCGCATCGCAAACCGTCAGCCCGGCGCCCGGCCGGAATTATTCGCCGGCGCCGTACACCGGGAAGCGACGGCAGATCTCCAGCACCTTTTCGCGCGTCGCGTCGATCACCTGCTCGTTCTCGACATCGTCCAGCACGTCGGCGATCCAGCCGGCCAGTTCGCGGGACTCGGACTCGGTGAAGCCACGGGTGGTCAGCGCGGCCGTACCAATGCGGATGCCAGAGGTGACGAACGGGGACTGCGGGTCGTTCGGGACCGCGTTCTTGTTGACCGTGATGTTGGCACGCCCGAGCGCGGCGTCCGCCGCCTTGCCCGTGATGCCCTTGGCAACCAGGCTCAGCAGGAACAGGTGGTTATCGGTACCACCGGAGACGATGTCGAAGCCGCGTTCGACCAGCACCTCGGCCATCGCGCGGGCATTGGCGATCACCTGCTTCTGGTAGGTCTTGAATTCCGGCTCCAGCGCCTCCTTGAACGCCACCGCCTTGCCAGCGATGACGTGCATCAGCGGGCCACCCTGGGTGCCCGGGAAGATCAGCGACTGGAACTTCTTGTTCAGTTCCGGCTGGCCCTTGGAGATGATGAAGCCGCCACGCGGCCCGCGCAGGGACTTGTGCGTGGTGGAGGTGACCACGTGGGCGTGGTCGATCGGGTTGGGGTACTCGCCGGCGGCAATCAGGCCGGAGACGTGGGCCATGTCGACCATCAGGTAGGCACCCACGGAATCGGCGATCTCGCGGAAGCGCTTCCAGTCCACCACGCGCGAATAGGCGGAGAAGCCGGCCACGATCATCTTCGGCTGGTTCTCGGTGGCCAGGCGCTGGACCTCGTCGTAGTCGATCAGGCCTTCGTCGGTGATGCCGTACTGCACGGCGTTGTAGATCTTGCCGGAGAAGTTCGGCTTGGCGCCGTGGGTCAGGTGGCCGCCCGCGTCCAGGCTCATGCCCAGCACGGTGTCATGCGGCTGCAGCAGGGCCATGTAGACCGCGGCATTCGCCTGCGAGCCGGAATGCGGCTGCACGTTGGCATAGTCGGCACCATAGAGCTGCTTCAGGCGGTCGATCGCCAGCTGCTCGACCACATCGACATGCTCGCAGCCACCGTAGTAACGCTTGCCCGGGTAACCCTCGGCGTACTTGTTGGTCAGCACCGAGCCCTGCGCCTCCATCACGCGGGGGCTGGTGTAGTTCTCCGACGCGATCAGCTCGATGTGCTCTTCCTGGCGCTGCGCCTCGTTGCGGATCGCGTTCCAGAGTTCGTCATCGTAGCCGTTGATGCTCATGTCGATCGAAAACATTCGGGTCTCCCGTTCAAAGCTTCGGATTCAGCGGATTTCGGCGCGCCAACCGAGCGGAGCGCTGCCGTCAAAAAGGCCGCTTAGCATACGCCATCCGGCCCTTTATTTCAGGCCGCCCCCGGCCCGACGGCGCGGCGAAGCTCTCTCCTGCGTGCGCCATTCCGCTGCGTTTCCGATGTTGAATCAGGGACTTCCGGACCCTCGGCCGGCCCTCCTGGCGGGCCGCGACGAATCCTCTTCCACTACCCGGGAATGCGGGCCCCGGGAGCTCAGTCGGGCATCTCGATACGGCGCACGGCGACCTCGTGGCGCGTGGGGTAGACCGGCAGCCCGAACTGGTTGTAGATCGCCACGTCGGCCGCATCACGCCCGTAGCCCACCACCACATAGCCGCCACGCAATTCGGCCTGGGTCGGGTCGAAGGTATACCAGCGCCCCCCGACAAAGGCCTCGAACCACGCATGCATGTCCATCGGCTGCAGGCCGTGCAGATACCCGACCACCATGCGCGCCGGGATGCTGAGACTGCGGCAAAGCGCGATGCCCAGGTGGGCCAGATCGCGGCACACCCCGCTGCCGCGCTGGTTCACCTCCACCGCCGAGATCGGGATGTCGCTGGTGCCCGGGAGATACTCGATGCGCTCGCGCAACCACTGCGTGATCGCGGCCACCTGGTCGTAGCCCAGCCACTGGCCGGCCGTGATCTCGGTTGCCATCAGGTTGAAGCGATCCGACTCGCAAAAACGGCTGGGCAGCAGATAGCCGAGCACGGCATCCGGCAGGGACTGCACCTCCACGAAGGGAGCGCCAGGGGTTTGTTCCAGCGCGTCGGCCGTTTGCACCTCGGCCGCCGTATGGATCGAGAAAGGCCCTGGCGGCGCCACCAGGCGCTGGCAGAGATTGCCGTAGACGTCCACGAACTCGGTCACCGGTGCGTTCGGCACCAGCCGGTATTCCTCGCGCCCGATCCACTGGATCGGCCCGCTGCGCGGGCGCAGCATCAGCACGAACGGCGTCGGGACCGGGATCTCGAATTCGAAGTCACAGCGGGTTTCAAGCCACATGGAGCAATGCCTGCGTCGGGTGAAGCTTCCACACTACGCGCCGGCCCGCCATAGAACCAGCGAATTCGTGCGCCCGCGCGACTCGCGCGGGCGTGTACATTGCGCTTCAATTCCCTACACTCCCGATACCGCCTGTTCCCCGGAGAACACATGCGAGGATCGCACGTGCGCTGCACCCCGACACGCCGCCTGACCGGTGGACTGCTGGCCCTGGGCCTGTTGCTCCTTGCGCCGCTGTCCGCGGCGGAACAACGCTTCATCAACATCGGCACCGGCGGCGTCACCGGCGTGTACTACCCCGCCGGCCAGCACCTGTGCCGGCTGTTCAACACCCGCCGCGACAGCCACGGGATGCGCTGCACCGCGGAGAGCACCGGGGGTTCGGTATTCAACCTGAACATGGTGCGTTCCGGCGACATGGACTTCGGCGTGGCCCAGTCGGATCTCCAGTACCACGCCTATCATGGCAGCGGCCGCTTCGAGGCCTTCGGACCCGGCGACCACCTGCGGGCGATGTTCAGCCTGCACCCCGAGCCACTGACCCTGGTGGTGCGCCCGGATGCGGACATCCAGGGTCTCGATGACCTGCCGGGCAAACGGGTGAACATCGGCAACCCCGGCTCCGGACAGCGCACCCTGATGGAAGAGCTGATGGCGGAGCTCGGCTGGGACCACGACACCTTCCGCCGCGTCGGCGAACTGCCCTCGCGCGAGCAGGCGCAGGCGCTGTGCGACAACCGGATCGACGCCTTCGTCTTCTCGGTCGGGCATCCGTCGGCGGCGATCCAGGAGCCGATCGCCACCTGCGACGCCCGCCTGGTGTCCATCGAGGGCCCGGCGATCGAGGAGCTGATCCGCTCGACGCCCTATTACCTCACGGCCGTGATCCCCGCCGATACTTACCCGGGGCAGGACCAGGACATCCGCACCTACGGGGTCGGCGCCACCCTGGTCACCTCGGACCGCACCTCGAACACCGCTGCCTACGAGCTGACCCGCGCCGTATTCGACAACTTCGACACCTTCCGCGGCCTGCACCCGGCGTTCAGCGGTCTCGAACGCGAGGGCATGGTGGACGAGGGCCTGTCCGCCCCCATGCACCCCGGCGCACGGCGCTATTTCCGCGAGGCAGGACTGATCGATGACTGAGACTCGACCCCAGGACCCAGCCGCCCCGGATGACCGCCAGGTCGCCGAACTGGAGACCGGCGGCCGCCACCCGGGCCGCGCCACCCGCAGCCTGATCTGGCTCACCGCCGTGGCCTGGTCGCTGTTCCAGATCTGGATCGCCTCGCCGATCGCCGACTGGGTGGACATCTTCGTCGTCTCCGAGACCGAGGCCCGCTCGATCCACCTGGCGTTCGCGATCTTCCTCGGCTATCTGCTATTCCCGGCGGTCCGCGCAACCGCCCGCGGCAAGGGCTGGCAGCACGCCATCGGCATCCTCTATGCCCTGGGTGGGCTGGCCCTGATCGCACTGGGGCTGTGGCAGTTCCTCGGCCTGGAACGCCTGGGCGAGGTCTACCTTGCGCTCGGCATCGCCCTGGTCGCCGTGGCCTGGCCGCTGCTGCGCGGGAACGACCCCGTGCATCGCGTGCCGCTGGGGGACTGGGTGTTCGCCGCGGTCGCGGCCTTCAGTGCCCTGTACCTGTACCTGTTCCACGAGGCCCTGGCGGCACGTCCCGGCGCCCCCACCGAACTGGACCTGATCATAGCCGGGATCGGTCTGATCCTGCTGCTCGAGGCGACCCGCCGGGTGCTCGGCCCGGCGCTGACCATCATCGCCGCGATCTTCCTGTTCTATACCTTCGCCGGGCCGCTGATGCCGGACCTGATCGCCCATCGCGGCGCCAGCTACCCGCGCGCGATGGCCCAGCAATGGCTGTCCAACGAGGGGGTGTTCGGCATCGCGCTGGGGGTCTCCACCAGCTTCGTGTTCCTGTTCGTGCTGTTCGGGGCGCTGCTGGAACGCGCCGGGGCCGGTGACTACTTCATCCGCGTCGCCTTCGCCCTGCTCGGGCACCTGCGTGGCGGCCCGGCCAAGGCGGCGGTGCTGGCCTCCGGAATGACCGGCGTGGTCTCCGGCTCGTCGATCGCCAACGTGGTCACCACCGGCACCTTCACGGTTCCGCTGATGAAGCGGGTGGGCTTCGCCCCGCACAAGGCCGGGGCCGTGGAGGTCGCCAGTTCGGTCAACGGGCAGCTGATGCCGCCGGTGATGGGCGCCGCCGCGTTCCTGATGGTCGAGTACGTCGGCATCCCCTATGTCGAGGTGCTCAAGCACGCCATCCTGCCGGCGCTGATCGCCTATATCGCGCTGATCTACATCGTCCACCTGGAGGCCTGCAAGAACGGCATGGAGGGCCTCCAGCGCGCCACCGTGACGACCTGGCGCGGACGCCTGATCAGCTTCGCCCTGACCGTGGCCAGCCTGATCATCCTGGCGGGTGCGGTGTACTGGGGACTGGGCTGGATCAAGACCGTCGCCGGCGACGCCGCGGCCTGGATCATCGCCGGCCTGTTGTTCGCCACCTACCTGGTACTGGTCTGGATCGTCGCGCGCGAGCCGGACCCCGAGGCCCTGGATACCGAGCGCCCGCTGCCGCGGGTCGCCCCCACGGTCCTGAGCGGGCTGCACTACCTGCTGCCGCTGGTGGTGCTGGTCTGGGCGCTGGTGGTCGAACGCCTGTCGCCGGGGCTGGCGGCGTTCTGGGCGGTGGCGTTCATGATCTTCATCGTGCTGACCCAGCGCCCGCTGGTGGCCCTGTTCCGGCGCCAGGGGCGTCTCCTGCAAGCCGCGTGGGTCGGGGTCTGGGAACTGTTCCAGGGCTTCGAGACCGGCGCGCGCAACATGATCGGTATCGGCCTGGCCACCGCCGCGGCCGGGATCATCGTCGGCACGGTGGCGATGACCGGCGTCGGGCTGGTGCTGACCGACCTGGTGGATACCCTGTCCGGCGGCAACCTGCTGCTGGTGCTGGTGCTGACCGCACTGATCAGCCTGGTCCTCGGACTGGGCCTGCCGACCACCGCGAACTACATCGTCGTGGCGACCCTGATGGCGCCGATCATCGTCGATCTGGGGGCGCAACACGACATCCTGATCCCGCTGATCGCGGCCCACCTGTTCGTGTTCTATTTCGGCATCATGGCGGATGTGACGCCACCGGTGGGGTTGGCCTCTTTTGCCGG
This sequence comes from Thioalkalivibrio sp. AKL19, assembly GCF_000420165.1. Taxonomy (GTDB): domain Bacteria; phylum Pseudomonadota; class Gammaproteobacteria; order Ectothiorhodospirales; family Ectothiorhodospiraceae; genus Thioalkalivibrio. The sequence goes on from NZ_ATUK01000002.1 coordinate 58,294, forward strand.
CGCGGCAATCGCCAAGGCCGACCCGATCCGCACCGGGATCCAGGCCTTCGCCTACAGCCTGCGCACCATCGCGTTGCCGTTCTTCTTCATCTTCAACAGCCAGTTGCTGTTGATCGGGGTGGACAATGTGTTCCAGCTGGCCCTGGTGTTCTTCGGCTCGCTGGCCGGCATCCTCGCCTTTACCGCGGCCACCCAGGGCTGGTTCCTGACCCGCAGCCGCTACTGGGAGTCCGCCGCCCTGCTGGTGGTCGCCTTCGTGCTGCTGGTCCCGACGGTGCTGATGGATCGCATCGTGCCGCCTCACCAGCACCAACCGGCGGAGACCCTTTTCGAGGTCGTCGAGACCATCCCGGACCGCAACTCGCTGCGCCTGGAGGCCACCGGCATCGACCTCGAGGGGCGCGAGATCACGCGCACCGTGATGTTCCCGCTGGGCGATCCCGACCTGGCGCCGCGCGAGCGCCTGGCCGACGCCGGGCTGGACGTGCGCTTCGACCCGGACGACCAGAAGGCACAGATCCAGACGGTTGCTTTCGGCAGCCCGGCCGGCCGAGTAGGGTTGGAGGGTGGCTGGTCGATCACCGGCGTACTGGTACCGACCGACCGCCCCAGCCCGTACTGGTTCTACTTGCCAGCCCTGGCGCTGGGTCTGCTGATAGCCTGGAACCAGCGCCGACGCTCGGAACCGCCGGGAAGCGGCCCGACCGCCGACGCCCCGGCGCTTTCGGCGTAGCCACATCCATTGCCAACGGAGTACCCGCCATGGAACAACCCAAGTACGGATTCAACGTGATCGTCCAGGGCGATATTGCCAGCGTGATCGAGCGCACCACGGCCGCCCTGGGCGAGGAAGGCTTCGGCATCCTCAGCGACATCGACGTGGCCGGGGCCTTCAAGAAGAAACTGGACCTCGATTACCGGCCCTACCGCATCCTCGGCGCCTGCAACCCGAACCTCGCCCGGCAGGCTATCGAGGCCGATCCCAACATTGGCCTGCTGCTGCCCTGCAACGTGCTGGTACAGGACAACGAGAACGGCACCTGCACCGTCGGCTTCATGGATCCGGTCGCGGTGATGGGACTGGTTGACAAGCCCGGCGTCGAGGACCTGGCCACGGATGTGCGTCATCGTCTGGAGCGCGTGCGCCTGGCCCTGGAGACGGGCTAGCGCCCGGTCGCGCCCGCGCTTGATGGAGACCGGAACCGACCAGTCCGCGATGCTGGCCGAGCGCATCCGCTCGGCCGGCGATGCCGGCCACCGCCTGGCCCTTGCCGGTGGCGGGAGTCAGCGCACGCTTGCCTTTCCCGCCGGCCTCGAGGCGGACGTCCGACCGCTGGAGGCCAGCGGTCACCAGGGCATCGTCAACCTGGCGCCCAGCGAGCTGGTGGTGACCGTGCGCGCCGGCACACCGGTGATGGAACTGCAGGCCGCGCTGGAGGAGGTCGGCATGATGCTGCCCTTCGAACCGGCCATGCCCACGCCCTCCAGCACCGTGGGCGGCATGGTGGCCCTGGGCCTGTCCGGCGCCCGGCGCCCCTGGACCGCCAGCCTGCGCGACGCCGTGCTTGGCACCCGTATCGTCAACGGTCGCGGCGAGATCCTGCGCTTCGGCGGCGAGGTCATGAAGAACGTCGCCGGCTTCGACGTCTCGCGGCTGATGGCCGGCAGCCTCGGCAGCCTGGGGCTGCTGCTGGAGATCAGCTTCAAGCTGCTGCCCGCCCCCGCGTACCAGGCCTGGCTGCGCCAGGAGAGCTCCGCCGCGGCCTTCATCGAGCAGGCGCGCGACTGGGGCCGCACCGCCCTGCCGTTCTCGGGTCTGGCCTGGGCCGACGGGGTCAGCCACATCCGCCTGGGCGGTGGCCAGGAGGCCGTACAGGAGGCCGCCGAGCGCCTCGGTGCCGAGCCGGACGTTGACGGCCCGGCCTTCTGGACACGGCTGCGCGACCGCCACCTGCCTTTCCTCACTCGAGCGGTGACCGGCAGCGAACGCCTTTGGCGCCTGAGCCTGCCGCCGGCGACCCCGCCGCTGGATCTGCCGGGCGACTGGCTGCTCAACTGGGGCGGTGGCGAGCGCTGGCTGCGCTCCACCGCCAGCCCGGACACGGTCCGCGCAGCGGTCGAAGATGCGGGCGGGCATGCACGGCTGTGGTTCGGCGATCCGGCCGGCGCCGCCTGGCTGCAACCGCGGCCCGCGCCGCATGCACGGCTGGAGGGCGAGGTCCGCGCCGCCCTGGATCCGGACGGGATATTCTTCGCCCCGCTGCTCGCCCCCCATCCGCGTATCGCACGGGCAAGCTGAGACCATGGAAACCCGCCTGCACCCCCGCTTCGAGCGCGACCCGGCCGCCCGCATCGCCGAACAGGCCCTGCGCAACTGCGTCCACTGCGGTTTCTGCAACGCGACCTGCCCTACCTACCAGGAGCAGGGCGACGAGCTGGACGGTCCGCGCGGACGCATCTACCAGATCAAGGAGGTCCTGGAGAGCGGCGAGGCAAATGCCACCACCCGCACCCACCTCGACCGCTGCCTGACCTGCCTCAACTGCATGACCACCTGCCCCTCCGGGGTCGATTACAACCACCTGGTCGCCTTTGGCCGGGAGGTGATCGAGGAAGACCTCCCGCGCGGCTGGCGCGACCGGCTGCTGCGCACCCTGCTGGTCCGCGCGCTGCCGGCGCGCTGGCCGTTCCGTCTCGCCCTGGGGCTGGGCCGCCTGGCCCGCCCAGTGCTGCCCGCCACCCTGAAGCGCCGCGTGCCCGCACGCCACGGTGCCCGGGCCGGTGCAACCAACATTGGCGCGGTGACTCCGGCGGGCTTTCCCCACGGGCGCGTGCTGTTGCTCGGCGGCTGCGTGCACGATGCGATCGACGCCCGCATCAACGCCGCACTCCGGGGCCTGCTCGGGCGCCTTGGCATCGAGGTGGTCGAGGCCGGCGAGGCCCGCTGCTGCGGCGCGGTGGAACACCACCTGGCGTTCGCGGAGCGCACCCGCGAGCGGGTCCGGGCCAACCTCGACGCCTGGGAGTCGATTCTTGCGAACGGGGTGGACGCCGTCGTCAGCACCGCCAGCGGCTGCGGCGTGATGCTGCGCGACTACGCGCACATCCTCGCCGACGACCCGACGTATGCCGCACGCGCCGCCCGCTTCACGGCGCAGGTCCGCGACCCGGTCGAGCTGTTCGATATCCAGACCATCCGCAGCCTCGGCATCCGGGCGCCGGCAGATCACCCGCCCGTCGCCTGGCATGCCCCCTGCACCCTGCAACATGGCCAGGGCCTGGCCGGCCGCGTGGAACCGCTACTGCAGGCCGCCGGCTTCCACCTGGTGCCGGTCGCCGAGCCGCATCTGTGCTGCGGCTCGGCCGGAACCTATTCCATTCTCCAGCCGGCGATGGCGGGCCGTCTGCGCCAGCGCAAGCTGGACAACCTCGAGGCCAGCGGCCCCGCGCGCATCGTGACCGCCAACATCGGCTGCCAGACGCACCTGCAGTACGGGACCGATACGCCGGTCGAGCACTGGCTCACACTGCTCGAACGCCACTGCGGCGCAACTCCCGCCGGTGCGTAGGGGCGCTTGCCCAAGCCCCGACGGCACTCTAGATTCCCCCTTTTCCAATCCGGTAGACGCATCCATGCAGGCAAAATCCTTTCTCCCCCCGCAGCGCACCCTGATGGGCCCCGGCCCCTCCGACGTGAATCCGCGCGTGCTCGCCGCGATGAGCCGCCCGATCATCGGCCATCTGGACCCGGTGTTTGTCGGCATGATGGAGGAGATGAAGGGCCTGCTGCAGTACGCCTTCCAGACCAACAACGCCCTGACCCTGCCGGTCTCCGCCCCCGGTTCCGCCGGCATGGAGACCTGCTTCGTGAACCTGGTCGAACCGGGTGACAAGGTCATCGTCTGCATCAACGGCGTGTTCGGCACCCGGATGAAGGAGAACGTCGAGCGCTGCGGCGGTACCGCCGTCCTGGTCGAGGACGACTGGGGCGCCCCGGTCTCCCCCGAGAAGGTCGAGGACGCGCTGAAGGGCAACCCGGACGCGAAAATCCTGGCCTTCGTGCACGCCGAGACCTCCACCGGGGCGCGCTCGGATGTCGAGACGCTGTGCCGCCTGGCCCGCGAGCATGACTGCCTGAGCATCGTCGACTCGGTCACGGGCCTCGCCGGCAGCCCGCTGTACGTGGACGACTGGGGCGTGGACGCGATCTACTCCGGCTCGCAGAAGTGCCTGTCCTGCACCCCGGGCCTGTCGCCGGTCAGCTTTAGCGAACGCGCGGTGGAACGCATCCAGGCACGCAGCCACAAGGTGCAGAGCTGGTTTCTCGACCTCAACCTGGTCATGGGCTACTGGGGCGGCGGCGGCAAGCGTGCCTACCACCACACCGCGCCGATCAACGCCCTGTACGCCCTGCACGAATCGCTGGTGATCCTGGCCGAAGAGGGCCTGGAGAACAGTTGGTCGCGCCACAACCGTCATCACGACGCCCTGCGCGCCGGACTCGAGGCCATGGGCCTGAGCTTCCTGGTGGACGCCGAGCATCGCCTGCCGCAGCTGAATACCATCCACGTGCCGGAAGGCGTCGACGAGGCCGCGGTACGTGGCGAACTACTGAACCGCTACGGCCTGGAGATCGGCGCGGGACTCGGCCCGTACGCGGGCAAGGTCTGGCGCATCGGCCTGATGGGCCATGGCGCCAACGAGAAGAACGTGCTGCTGTGCCTGTCCGCGCTGGAGGCCGTGCTGGCCGACATGGGCGCGGTCACCCCTGGCCGTGCGCTGTCCGCCGCCCGCGCCACCTACGCGCAGCAAGGCTGAACCATTACCGGCCGCCGTCATCGCCTGCGAGCGATGACGGCGCTTCGAGACCCAACGGGAGACCTACACCATGACGCTAAGTCAACTGCTGCAGTATCTGGACGAACACATGGACGGCGTGTTCCTGGACGGCGACCCCGCCGCGTCACTGGAAAAGGCGCGCAGCGGAGACCACCGCAACCCCATCGCGGCCGAGGTCCTGGTCGCCCTGATGGACGGCGCCGGTTCCGACAGCCCGGACGCCACCATGGAACGGGCCGAGGCGGTCAAGTCCATCGGCCCGACCCGCCTGAAGTACATGGGCGACGACGCCCCGGTCGAGGGCTTCCGCCTGGTGGAAAAGACCATCGTCACCATCGACGCCGCCTACAACGAGGAAGCGCTCGCCCTGCGCGGCTGACGCCGCGCCCTGCCCCCGGACACAGCCGGCGGGGCATTCCGTGGGCCATCACCCCGGAAAGGCCTGAACGCCCCGCCATCCCGGCCGGAGTGAAGCCCTCCTCGTCATCCCGGCCGGAGCGAAGCTGTCACCGCCCCCCGGCCGGAGCAAACCTCTCCCCGTCATCCCGGCCGCAACGAAGCGGAGAGCCGGGATCTCCGGGAACGCCCCGGGCCGTTCAACCAGATCCCGGATAACCGCTGCGCGGTTTCCGGGATTACAAAGTGGGTGACGCAGGTTCGGCTGTCAGAGCAGGCTGACCAGTCCAAGAACGGTCGCAGCCACCGTTGCACCGATCAAGGCGCCCATGGCGACATCGCTCGGGTAGTGCAGGGCCAGCACCAGCCGCGAGGCGGCCACCAGCACCGCGAACGGCACGACCAGCCACGCCCACACCGGGAGCCAAGCCACCAGGATCACCGCAAACCCCACCGCGTGCATGGTATGGCCGGAGGGGAAACTGAACTCATCCAGCGGATCCACGGTGCGCGCGAACGGACGACCACGATGGCAGGGGCGACGCCGGCTGGTGCGCCGTTTCAGCCACTTGTAGAGCGGCAGCGAGGCCAGCCCCACTACCGCCATCTGCAGACTGACCCAGGCCGCCTGCGGCCCATGGATCAGTGGCAGGGCAAGCATCAGCGCATACCAGATGGCCCCATCGCCCAGGCGGCTGATCCAGCCGAAGAACCCGCTGACGGCGCGACGGCGATTGTAGTGATTGAACCGCTGGCAGACCGCCAGCTCGAACTCATCCATCCAGTGCAGGACTCGCATCGCGCGCCTCTCCTAGCAGTTCCAGACAAACCGTTTCGAACTCGGCGACCACCTCGACCCAATCAAGGCCCCGGGCGCACGCCCGGGCGTGGCGCCCCATCTCGCTCCACCCCTCCCGGGCCTGTGCGAGTTCCGCAGCGACCATGAGGAAAGCCGCCGCATCCACGGTGACGTCTCCGGTAAAGCGCACCCGGGCACCGCTCACGCCGCTGATCACGTGCTCGTGAGCCGCCGCGGTATCGAAGGCCAGCACCGGGAGCCCGCTGGCCATGGCCTCGATCACCACGTTGCCGAAGGTCTCGGAGGTGGATGGGAACAGGAACAGGTCGGCGCTGGCGTAGTGCTGGGCCAGGGCCTGCCCCACCTGCTGCCCGGTAAAGATCAGGTCCGGGTGTGCCCGCTCAAGCGCGACACGGGAGGGTCCGTCGCCTACCAGTACCAGGCGGGCGTCGGGCAGGCGCTCCTGCAATGTTCGGAAGGCTTCCACCACCAGCCCCAGATTCTTCTCTGGCGCCAGTCGGCCGACGTACAGGACCACCGGCCCGGGCCCCCATTGCCGACGCAGGCGCGAGGATCGCCGTGCCGGCGTGAAGTGCCGGGTATCCACGCCGCGCGCCATCACCCGCACGCGCTCGAAGCCATGGCCTGCAAGGCTTGTGGCCAGTGCCTGCGTGGGGGCCAGGGTTACGTCGCAGCGATTGTGGAAACGGCGCAGGACGGCCCGCACCAGAGGCGTCAGCCAGCCCACGCCGTAGTATCGGGCATAGCCATCGAAATGGGTGTGAAACCCCGATGCGACGGGGATCCCGAGGCGCCGTGCCGCGCGCAGGGCCGAGTGGCCAAGCGGCCCTTCGGTCGCGACATACACAGCGTCGGGCCGGTGTTCGGTCCACAGCGCCGTCAAGCGCCGGCGAGCCGGCAATCCCATGCGCAAACCGCTGTAGCCCGGAAGCGGCAACCCCGGCAATGGCCGCTCCTCCATTAAACCGTCCGTCTCCAGCGGGTCCACGACGACGGCCTTCGATTCGCCCGGCTGGCACGGACGCAGCACCTGCACGCGATGGCCGCGGCTGCGCATCCCCTCAACCAGGCGCGCGAGGGTATGGGCCACACCATTGACCTCCGGTGGCCAGGTCTCGGTCACCAGGGCCAGGTTCAGACATGGGCGGGAGGGGCGGCGGGATTCCGTGTGTAGCGGCGACGACATGGTGAACCCCCTCCCCGCCCGCCGCTACGAGGCGCGGGCGCTTGCGCGCCCCGAAGGCGGATCGACCGGCAGGCCGAGCACATCGACAATGGCGCTGCGGGCGCCGTCGGCCAGACTGCGCCGATCCTGGTTGGCGGATTCCAGCGGGGCCAGAAGATGCAGGTCCACGTGCGTCTCGCGCCGACACAACAGCTTCCAGACATTCGAGATCAGGCGATCGTCTTCCGCGTAGGACACCGGCACCGGGCCGTTCGGCATGCCTTCGTAGGCCAGCGCCACCGGCTGCACCGGATGCTGGGTGCCGGCCACGGCCGCAAACAGTCGCGGATGAAACCGGCGTACGAACTCGCCGCGGCTGGTCGTGCCTTCCGGGAACACCACGAACTGCAGGCCCTCGTCGAGCCCGGCCCGCATCGCCTCGAAGTGGGCCGACGCCTGATTGGCCCCGCGTTCGATAAAGCGGGTGTCATGCTGACGACCGAGCCAGCCGATGATCGGCCAACGTGCGATCTCCGCCTTGGAGAGGAAACAGGTGTCCATCGCGGCGCCGATCAGCGGGATATCCAGCCAGGAGACATGGTTGGCCACCACCAGTGATGTACGCCGGGGTTCCTCGCCATGGATCCGGAGCCGCACCCCCACGATCCACAGCGCGCGGTCGTACCAGGCGCGGCGGATGCGGCTGCGTTCCGCGAAATCGGCCCCCCGGCGGACCATCCTCCAGGTCAGCCAGACCCCCGCCAGCATGTGCAGCACGATGCGCATCAGCCTACCCAGTGCCCGCAGTGTTCCGGTCATGCTCCGTTCCTCGGCTTGCGGGCGTCATAGCGCCCATGAAGTGCCGATGGTAACGGTCCGGCATGGCGCGCACATCCAGCAGGACAAGCACGTCGGCCACATTGAAATCGGGATCGAAACAGGCCTCGCCGCAGACCCGGGCACCCAGGCGAAGGTAGGCTTTCAGCAACGGCGGCAGCCCGGTACGGCTGGGTGTGCCATGGCAGATGGTCAGGGAATTAGGCAGCGGCCGACGCGGCGTCACCCGCAGACGTGACGGGGCTCGATGGAACAGGCGTAGCCAGGCCAGCTGGGCCGGCGTCTGCTCGCTCAATGGCAGGCTCGCACAGCCCATCAGGTAGTCGTAACGATGGGCGTTCATGAACCGCGCCAGGCCGGTCCACAGCGCGTTGATCGCGGCCCCCTGACGATGATCCGCGCGCACGCAGGTGCGGCCGATCTCCAGAGTCTTCCCCGGGAGATTCATCAACGGGCCCAGTTCGAATTCGGACAGCGAGTAGAAGCCACCGGCCGTGCTGGCGCTCTCCTCGGTGAGGATGCGGGTGCAGGCAACCACCGTACCGGAGCGCCGTTCGCGCACCAGCAGGTGATGACAGAAGGGGTCCAGGGGATCCCGGTCCAGACCGGATCCAGCATCCGGAAGCGCAGCCCCCATCTCGCCAGCGAAGACCTCGTGGCGCAGGCGCTGGGCCGCCTCGAGCTCCGACGGGCTGGACGCGAGGTGGATGCGGTAGGCGGTTTCGTTTGCCGCGATCGGTGTAGCTGGGGACAGCTGCGGTTCGCTCATGGTGGCGACCTCCGGCTGAACTGTCCCGGAGACTACGCCGCGTGGTTGACCGCCCCGTGTAGGAACGATGACGGTCGGATGAACCCGCCGCCGGAACCGTGCCCGAAGACGGCACCGTTCGGGGCGGAGGCCCCTGCCCCCGCCCCGCCAGCCCCTGCTACGGCAGCGGGCCCGTGTAGGCGCCGGATTCCACCGGCAGGTCCTCGCCTTCCCAGCTCTTGATACCGCCGGCGATGTTCACCACGTTGGTAAAGCCCATGTCCTGCAGTCGCTGCACGGACATCGCGGCACGGCCGCCGGTTGCGCACATCACGGCCACCGGCTTCTCGCGCGCGTTCACCAGCGCATCAATGCGGTGCGGGGTGTTGGGATCGGCCGCACCCTCCAGCAGGCCACGCGGAACCAGGATGGAGTTCGGCGCGTGCATCTTTTCGAACTCATAGGGCTCGCGCACATCCACCACCAGCCAGTCCTCGCCGTTCTCCATCTTCTCGGCAAGATCCGCCGGGGCGATCTCCTTCACGTTCTTCCGCGCCTCGGCGACGAAATCCATCAGCTTCTTCTCGCTCATTCGAATATTCCCTTTTGCAATGAATCGGACTACCCCCCGCAGGAGCCTGCTTGCAGGCTCCTACACACGGGCTCTCATTCTACCGTGGGTGCGAGTCCGGGCGATTCAACCCTCGTCGAGCGCACCTTCCAGCGCAACGGGATCGGTCACCGGGGCCGCGCACTGCAACCCGCGACAGACATAGGCCCGCACGCCCGTCTCCGGGGCGGCTTTCTCTGCGAGCGCGGCGGGCAGATCGCCGGCCTGCGCGGGAATCGCGAAGGTCCACACCGGAGCATCCTGCGCCCGCAGTCGCTGCTGCCACGCGGGAAGTTCGTCGGCTGGCCCCCGCAGCACGACCAGGGCCGGCGCCTGGTAATGGATGTCCAGCGCGGTCAGCAGGCTCATGTGGCCCAGTGGCGCCTGCTCGACCATCGGGCCGGCGTTCGCCAGCGTGCGCTCGGCCGCCTCCAGGTAGCGGGGTTCGGACAGCAGGAACCCGAGTTTCTGCAATACCTGAGCGGCGGTCCCGTTGCCGGCCGCCATGGCATCGTCGGCATAGACCTTCGGGCGCTGGATCAGTGCCTCGTGATCCCGGGCGGTGAAGAAGAAACCGCCCTGTTCGCGGTCCTCGAAGTCCTCCAGCAGGGTGTCGGCCAGCGTGGTGGCCCAGGCCAGCAGGTCGCTGTCCCACTCGGCCTCCAGCAGCGCCAGCGTGGCCTCCAGCAACAGGGCGTGATCGTCCAGGTAGGCGCGCGGCATCGCGCCGGTCGCCCCCTCGCGCACGCTGGCGTACAACCGGCCGTCGCGCCACAGACGCTCGCGCACGGCGGTCATCGCCTCGCGTGCCAGGCGCAACCATTCCGGGCGCTCCAGGGCGCGCGCGGCACGCGCCAGGCCCGCGATCATCAGGGCATTCCAGGCGCCCAGGATCTTCTCGTCGCGATGCGGTCGCACCCGGTCCTCGCGTGCCGCGAGCAGGCGTTCGCGGGCCCGGTCCAGACGCGTGTTCGCCTCCGCTTCGTCGATCCCCAGCGCATCCGCGACGGTCGCCGCTGGTGCCACCTCGTGCAGATGCCAGCGCCCCTCGAAATTGGCCGGGCCGTGGAGTCCCCAGACCCGGCTGGCGACGGCCCACTCGTCCTCCGTCAGGAGCGCCTGGACCGTCTCCGGGTCCCAGACATAGAAGCGTCCTTCCTCGCCCTCGGAGTCCGCGTCCAGGCTCGAATAAAAGGCCCCGGAGGGATCCCGCATCTCGCGCTCCAGCCAGGCGACCGTCGGCTCCACCACCCGCCGCGCGCATTCGTCGCCGTGCGCGGCGCGCTCGGCGTACAGTGCCAGCAACGGCCCGTTGTCGTAGAGCATCTTCTCGAAGTGCGGGATCATCCAGCGGGCATCCACCGAGTAACGGCAAAAGCCACCGCCCACCTGATCGAAGATCCCGCCGGCGGCCATCGCATCCAGCGTGCGGGCCAGCATGCGCTCCGCCTCGGCATCGCCATGGCGCGCCGAGTGCCAGGCCAGCCACTCGAGCGAGGCTGGGTGCGGGAACTTGGGGGCGTCACCGAAACCGCCGAACTGCTCGTCGAAGGTCTTCGCCAGTTCGGCGCGCCCCTTGTCGATGACACTGAGGGCCGGGATCGCGCCACCGGCCGGGCTGTAGATCCGCCCCAGTGCCTGCTGCAACGAGTCGTTCTGGCGCTGGATCTCCTCGGGGTGCTCGGCGAGGAAATCGGACACCCGGGTCATCAGGTCCACGAACGACGGCAGGCCGTGGCGCGGGGTGCTCGGGAAGTAGGTCCCGGCAAAGAACGGCACCTGGTCCGGGGTCAGGAAGACGGTCAGCGGCCAGCCACCGGGGCGCTGGGACAGCAGCATGTGCGCGTTCTGGTAGATGCGGTCGAGGTCCGGGCGTTCCTCGCGGTCCACCTTGATGTTGACGAAGCGCTCGTTCATCACCGCAGCGGTGTCCGGGGCCTCGAAGGACTCGTGGGCCATCACGTGGCACCAGTGGCAGGCAGAGTAGCCAATCGACAGCAGGATTGGCTTGTCCTCGCGGCGTGCGCGTTCCAGCGCCTCCTCGCCCCAGGGGTACCAGTCCACGGGATTGTCGGCGTGCTGCAGCAGATACGGGCTGCTGGCCCCGGCCAGTCGATTCATCGCGCGGCCTCCTGGAGAACCTGGAAAAATAGATCGGGCTGCCCGCATGCAGGTGCATGCCGGGGCCCGGGCGAGTAGCATGTGCAGCCGGTTTTTCATCCGCAAGCGCCCATGCCCACACACCCGTTTATCGACCCGGTCGCGTTGTCCGTCGGCCCGCTGACCCTGTACTGGTACGGCCTGATGTACCTGGTCGGCTTCGGCGCCTTCTGGGCCCTTGGGGTCTGGCGCACGCGCACCCGCGACTGGGATCCGCTCCACCCCTGGCAGGTGGGCGACCTGCTGTTCTGGGGCGTGATCGGCGTCGTCATCGGCGGGCGCCTCGGGTATGGCTTGTTCTACAACCTGGACACCACGCTGGCCGACCCGCTGAGCCTGTTCCGCATCTGGGAAGGCGGCATGGCCTTCCACGGCGGGCTGGCCGGCGTGCTGGTCACCTGCTGGCTGTACGCCCGCAAGATCGGCCAGCCGTTCTTCCGTCTGACCGACTTCATCGCCCCCCTGATCCCGATCGGCCTGGGGGCCGGGCGCATCGGCAACTGGATCAACGGCGAGCTGTGGGGCAAGCCCACCGACCTGCCCTGGGCGATGGTCTTTCCGGCCGCGGACTACATCCCGCGCCATCCTTCGCAGTTGTACCAGGCTTTCCTCGAGGGGCTGGTGCTGTTCGTGGTGCTGTGGGTCGTCTCGCGCCAGCCGCGGCGTACCGGACTGATCTCCGGGCTGTTCCTGACGCTCTACGGCAGTTTCCGCTTCGCGGTCGAGTTCGTGCGCGTGCCGGATGCACACATCGGCTACCTCGCCTTCGACTGGCTCACCATGGGCCAGGCCCTCAGCCTGCCAGTGATCCTGTTCGGCGTTGCCCTGATCGTCTGGTCGCGGCGCAACCCCCTGCCCGCACCCCGCCCGGCCCCGGAGGCCTCCTGAGATGCAGCAATACCTGGACCTGGTGCGGCACATCCGCGATTACGGCACGGACCGCCCGGACCGCACCGGTACCGGTACGCGCTCGGTATTCGGCTACCAGATGCGCTTCGACCTGGCCGACGGCTTCCCGCTGGTTACCACCAAGCGCACCCACCTGCGCTCGGTGATCCACGAACTGCTGTGGTTCATCGCCGGTGATACCAATGTCGGCTACCTGCGCGAGCACAAGGTCCGCATCTGGGACGAGTGGGCCACCGCGGCCGGCGACCTGGGCCCCGTCTACGGCGCGCAGTGGCGCAACTGGGCCGGTCACGACCAGCTTGCCGAACTGATCGACAACCTGAGGAGCCGTCCCCACTCCCGGCGCCACATCATCAGCGCCTGGAACGTGGCCGACCTGCCGGACGAATCCGTCTCGCCACAGGCCAACGCGGAGGCCGGGCGCATGGCCCTGGCGCCCTGCCACACCCTGTTCCAGTTCTACGTGGCCGACGATCGCCTGTCCTGCCAGCTCTACCAGCGCAGCGCGGATGTGTTTCTAGGCGTGCCGTTCAACATCGCCAGCTACGCGCTGCTGACCCACATGCTCGCGCAGGTGGTGGGCCTGAAGCCCGGCGAGTTCGTCCATACCTTCGGCGACGCCCACCTCTACCGCAACCACCAGGAGCAGGTCGAAGAACTGCTCGGGCGCGAACCGCTGCCGCTGCCAACCCTGCACCTGAAACCGGACGTCACCGACCTGTTCGCCTTCACCTTCGACGACATCGAGGTGCGCGACTATGAGTCCCACCCCCCGATCAAGGCCCCCATCGCGATCTGAGCGTTACCGGAGTCCCCATGCCCCAGCCCGAGATTCATCTGATGGTCGCGCTCGATCCGGATCACGTGATCGGGCGCGACAACGACCTGCCCTGGCACCTGCCGAAGGACCTGCAGCACTTCAAGCGAATGACTGCCGGTCACCCGATGATCATGGGTCGGCGCACCTTCGAATCCATCGGACGGCCGCTGCCGAATCGCCGCAACCTGGTGCTGACGCGCCAGGCGGACTGGCAAGCGGAGGGTGTCGAGGTCTATCGCGATCTGGATGCGGCGCTGGCCACCATCGAGGCCGGCCCCGCCTTCGTGATCGGCGGCGCCGGCCTGTTCGAGGAGACCCTGCCGCGCGCCGACGTGCTGCACCTGACCCGGGTGCACGAGTGCCATGCCGGCGACACCTTCTTCCCCGCCCTCGACCCTGCGGACTGGGACGTCGTCTGGTCCGAGCACCACGAAGCCGACGAACGCCACGCCTGCCCCTTCACCTTCGAACGCCTCGAACGCCGCCGCTGAACGCGACCCGGCGCCCCGTGCGGGCCCGGATGTGTACAGCACCCGGCGGCCGAAGGTGGCCCTGGAACGCAGTGGTACACGCCCCAGGGCTCCACGCCCCTCCTGCTTCGTCATCCCGGAAACCGCGTAGCGGTTATCCGGGACGTCGGCGGCCGGGGTTGCCCCGACGGGGGAGATCCCGGCTCTTCGCTTCGCTGCGGCCGGGATGACAGTACAGGGGCAAGGGCCGGGGACGGTGACATTCCAGAAAGGCCCGGATTAAAGCGACCTGCGGCGGGCTATTTGCGCCCCTGGACGATCCCCCTGACTGGCTGACCCTCGTGGCTAATCAGGAACAATCTTTCTCTGTGCCCCCTAGGGTGCACAATCGCCCGGATCCTTAGCCCGTTCTTCGTGCCTTCGTGCGCTTCGTAGTGAAGAACGGTGTTGTCAGCGCCCGCCAAAGTGGGGGATCAGGCGGCCGGGCAGCAGGTGGACCAGGATGAAGCCCAGCATCGCGGCGACCACGATGGTCGGGCCGGTCGGGGTGTCGTACTGGAAGGAGCCCCACAGCCCGGCCCCCACGGCCAGCATGCCGATGATGCCGGCGAGGATCGCCATCTGCTCGGGGGTGGCCGCAAAGCGCCGGGCACTGGCCGCCGGGATGATCATCAGCGCCGTGATCAGCAGCACGCCGACCACCTGCATCGCCGCCGCGATCACCAGCGCGATCAACAGCATCAGGCCCAGCCGCACCAGCAGCACCGGCACACCCTCCACCTGGGCGAGCTCCTCGTGCACCGTCAGCGCCAGCAGCGGGCGCCACAACAGGATCAGCAACAGCAGGGCCACGCCCCCGCCAATGGCGATGGACAGCAGGTCCCCGGTGCCGACCGCAAGGATGTCGCCGAACAGGTAGGCCATCAGGTCCACCCGCAGCCCCTCGATGAACGTCACCGCGACGATCCCCAGCGACAGGGCGCTGTGCGCGAGGATCCCGAGGAGGGTGTCCGAGGCCAGCTCCTGGCGCCGCTGCAGCAGCACCAGCAGGATGGCAATCGCCACGCACACCAGCGTGACCATCAGGTTGAGATTCAGCCCCAGCAACACGCCCAGCGCGACGCCCAGCAGCGCCGAATGCGACACGGTATCGCCGAAATAGGCCATGCGGCGCCAGACCACGAAGGCCCCCAGTGGACCCGCGACGGCGGCCACCATCAGCCCCGCCAGCAGCGCACGAATCAGGAAATCGTCGAGCAGGCCATCCATCATCGGGAGTCGCCCCCGGGACCGGGCCGGTGGGCATGGCCGCAGCCGGCGTGATGTTCGTGCACATCCCCGGCCACATCGTGCACGTGGTCGTGATCGTGCCGGTAGACCCCGATCCCCTGCATGTCCGTCTCCGGGAACAGGCGCTGGTACTCGGGATGCCGCGACACCTCCTCCGGCCGGCCGGTGCAGCACACATGCTGGTTCAGGCAGATCACCGCATCGGCCCCGGCCATGACCAGGTGCAGGTCGTGCGAAACCATCAGCACCCCGCAGCCGGTCTCGTGGCGGATGTCATCGATCAGCTTGAACACCTCGCCCTGGCCCACGATATCCACCCCCTGGGCGGGCTCGTCCAGCACCAGCAGGTTCGGTCGATTGAGCAGGGCGCGCGCCAGCAGCACCCGCTGCATCTCGCCGCCGGAGAGCGACTGCACCGGCTTGTGCAGCAGATGCGGCACGCCGACCCGCTCCAGGCCTTCGCGCAGGACGGCCTCCGGGGCCCGCTGGCGCAGCGTCAGGAAACGCCGCACCGAGAGTGGCAGCACCGGCTCGATCTGCAGGCGCTGCGGCATATAGCCGATGCGCAGCCCGCGCCGGCGCTGTACCCGGCCCTGCCCCGGCTTCCACAGCCCCAGCAGGACCCGTAACAGCGAGGTCTTGCCCGCCCCGTTGGGGCCGATCACCACGGTCACCTCGGCCGGGCGCACCTGGACCGAGACATGGTCCAGGATCACCCGTCCCGCGCGCTCCAGTGACACGTCGCGGGCCGCCAGCAAGGGTGTTGCATCGATTTCCGCCGTGGCGGGCTCGGTGGGGTCTTTGCGACTCATATTGATATACTATAACGTTAATAGCCCCGATGGAGAATCCGCCGATGCGTTCCGCAGTCCGCCGCCCGACCGTGCCCAACCTGTTGCTGGCCCTGACGTTGCTCCTGGCACTGGCCACCCCCGCACAGGCCGACGACAGCCCGCGCATTGTCACCTCGATTCTACCCATCCACAGCCTGGTTGCCGCGCTGGCCGGCGACACCCACGAGGTCGAACTGCTGGTACCGGCCAGCGCCTCGCCCCACGGCTACGCCATGCGGCCCTCCGAGGCACGACGCCTGCAACAGGCCGACCTGATCATCTGGGTGGGTCCGGATCTGGAAGGCTTTCTCGAGCGCTCACTGCGCGGGATCTCCGAGCGGGCGACCGTGATCAGCCTGATGCACGACCTGGACCTGCCCCTGCTGGAGGGCCGTAGCGGCGGGGTATGGGAAGGCCACGATGCCCATGGCGACCATGGGCATGACGATCACGGCGATCACGGACATGACCGTCATGCCCACGACGATCACGACGGACACGAGGATCATGCACACGAGCATGACGCGCATGACCACGGTGCTCACGGGTCGAATGATCATGGAGCCGCGCATGACAACGGGAACGGGCATGCACATGGCGATTACGACAGTCACCTGTGGCTGTCGCCGGCGGTCGCACGTGCCATCGTCGAACAGCTCGCGGAGCGCATCGCGGAACTCGATCCGGAACAGGCCGCAAGGATCCGGGACAACCGGGACCACCTGCTCCAGCGCATCGACAACCTGGATACCGATATCGCGGCGCAACTGGCCCCGGTGCGCGACCAGCGCTTCATGCTATTCCACGACGCCTACCAGTACTTCGAGCAGCACTACGGCCTGAACGCGGCCGGCTCCATCAGCGTCGATCCGTCGCGCATGCCGGGGGCACGCCGGTTGTCCGACCTGCGCACCCGCCTGGCCGAGGGCGACATCGCCTGCCTGTTCACCGAGCCGCAATTCCGCCCGGCGCTGGCGGAAACCGTGGCCGAGGGGACCGGCACCCGGCTCGGCATGCTCGATCCGATCGGTGCCGGGCTGGAACCCGGCCCGGACGCCTGGTTCCACTTGATGCAGGGCATGGCGGACGGCTTCACCGACTGCATGGCGCATAACGGTTCCTGACGGACACGCGGCCCCACCTCCGGACGCCGCGCATCGCCGCCCCACCCTCCTGTGCCGTCACCCCGGAAACCGCGTAGCGGTTATCCGGGATCTCCCACGCCGGGACAGCCCCTAAGGGGACGCTGATCTAATCGCACGTCCGCGTTGGTGCCCCCTGTTTCCCGAGACAAGGCACGTCGTGCAGCGGGTAGTGGTTCTACCCGCAAGCGGCGCAACGCAGGATCGGGGAACAGGGGGCACCAACCCCCACAAGCCATTGAAAGCAGGGGCTCGGCCGGCCGTTTTTGATAACAACGGGCGTGGGAACTGCGTTGCGGCTCCCTTGTGCAGAATGACTGCACGGCAGTCACCGCGCCTTGTTCGCACGCAAAAGCGACTCGAGCGCGGACGCGCGATTAAATGAGCGTCTCCCTAAGGCCGGATATGCCGGCTCTGCGCTTCGCTTCGGCCGGGGGAAGCCCGGAGCCCCAGCGCGGTCAGAGCAGGATCAGCCCCCACACCAGCGCCGCCAGGAGGAAGCTGACCAGCACCGCGGCCGAGGCCATGTCCTTGGCGCGGGCCGACAGCGGATGGCGCTCGTCGCCAAACCGGTCGATTGCCGCCTCCACCGCCGAGTTCAGCAGTTCCACCACCAGGATCAACAGGGCACTGCCGGCCAGCAGTGCCCGCTCCACCCCGCTCTCGCCCAACCAGATCGCCAGCGGCAGCAATACCGCGAGCAACGCCAGTTCCTGACGAAACGCCGACTCGTGTAGATACGCTTCGCGCAGCCCGCGCCAGGAATACCCGAAGGCATACAGCACCCGGCCCAGGCCACGTCGGCCACTATGCGCCACCCGGATCCCCCTCGGTGCGCCCGGTCATGCGGCGGGCGGCGGCGCGAGGGCCACCCGGTTGCGGCCCTCGCGCTTGGCGCGGTAGAGCGCCTCGTCGACCCGCCGCAGCAGCTCGCCGCGCGGCTCGCCGGAATGGAATGCCGCCACCCCGAGGCTCACGGTCACCTCGCCCACCCGGGGAAAGGCATGCCCGGCCACGCGCGCCCGGACCAACTCCGCCACCCGGGCGCCTTCCTCCGCCGCGGCGCCCGGCAGCAGGACCATGAACTCCTCGCCCCCCCAGCGGCCGAGTACATCCACGCTGCGCAGGCGCTCCCCCGCGACCCGGGTCACCTCCTGCAACACCACATCCCCGGTGGCATGACCATGGGTGTCGTTGACCTTCTTGAAGTGATCGAGATCGAACATCACCAGCGCGAACCCCTGGCCATACCGCTCGGCCCGCCGGACTTCGCGGTCCAGCAGGCTTTCGAAATAGCGCCGGTTGGCAATCCCGGTCAGGCGATCATAGAAGGCCTGACGCTCGAGTTCCGCCTGGTTGCGTTCCAGCTCCTGCTGCGTGGCCTTCAGCGCGGTGATATCGACCGCCGTCCCGGCCACCCGGGTCACCCGGCCCTCGCTGTCCGCAACCGGGTAGCGGCGGACGCGAACCCAGCGCTGCTCGCCGTCCGGGCGCTGTATGCGGAAGGTCTCGTCGGCCGTTCCGTCGCCGAAAGCGCCGGAGAGAAACACCGCCTCCACCCGGTCGCGGTCC
Source organism: Thioalkalivibrio sp. AKL19 (assembly GCF_000420165.1). Taxonomy (GTDB): domain Bacteria; phylum Pseudomonadota; class Gammaproteobacteria; order Ectothiorhodospirales; family Ectothiorhodospiraceae; genus Thioalkalivibrio. The sequence continues at coordinate 76,905 of NZ_ATUK01000002.1, forward strand.
TCCGGGTGCACGGCCTCCAGCATCGCGACCGAGTCGCGGTACAGGTGCTCGCGGCTGTATCCCCAGACCCGCTCGTAGGCCGGATTGACGTAGAGGATCGATTCAGCGTCCTGCAACCAGAAGACCTCGTTCACGGCGCCGGCCAGTTGTCGGAACCGCGCCTCGCTCTCGCGCAGGGCCTCCTCCATCGCCACTTGCTCGGTAATGTCGATCATCACCCCGTGCCAGACGATGCTGCCGTCGCGGCGCGGTGCTTCCGGCGTCGCACGGCCCTCGACCCAGAGCGTCCCGCGTATCGGGTGACGGACGCGGTAACGAACCAGCCAGGGCCCCAGCGTGCGCGCCGACTCCTCGATGCTGGCCTGGATGCGCGGAAGATCCTCGGGGTTGACCCGGGCGAAAGCCGTATCGGCGTCCTCCTGGATCATGTCCGGAGACAGCCCGTACACCCGCTGGACGCCCTCGCTGACGAACGGGAAGGCATGCCGACCGTCCGGATACAGGCGGTATTGGTAGATCGCCCCGGGCAGGTGGCTGGTGGCCTTGGTCAGCCGGGCCTCGCGTTCGCGCCGGGCGGTCTGGTCCTGGAACGACACCACCGCGCCGTCAACACGGCCCGACGCATCGAACGTGGGTGCGGTGAAGACACTCACGGGAAACAGGGTCCCGTCGGCCCGCACAAAGTGATCGTCCCAGGCCTCCAGCGGTTTGCCGGTCTCGAGGACGCGGTAGATCGGACAGGCCTCGGGCGGATAGGGCGTCCCGTCCGCCAGCGTGTGATGGTTGGTCGAATGCGCATCCCGCCCGAGGGCATCGCCTTCACTCTCGAAACCGAAAAGACGGCAGGCCGCCGGGTTCAGGAAGGTATAGCGGCCATAGCGATCGAGGCCGAAAACCCCTTCGGCCAGGCTGCCCAGCAGGCGCGTCTGGAAGGCCTCGGCCGCCCGCAGCTCGGTGACATCCTCGATCACCCCGTCGAACACGAACCGGCCTTCCGCATCCTCGGTCCGGTAGGCGGTGATCCGGGCACGGAAGGGCCGTCCGCGCAGGGTCCTCAGATCCACTTCGCGACCGATCACCCGCCCATAGGCCTCGAGATCGCGACTGAATGCGTCGCGCTCGAGCGGATCGCGGTAGAGCTCGCGGACCGGCGTCGAGCGCAGTTCGATCTCGGTGGCGGCCTCGAACAGCTCCACCATGGCCGGATTGAGACGGACAAAGCGGCCCTCCGGCCCCGGGGTGTTGCGGTAAACCCCCACCGGGAGGCGACCGAAGGCCACGCCGTAGAATTCCAGCTCGTGTTCGTAGCGACGGGTCTCCGACACGTCGTGAATGATCGAGTAGAGGTACCGGTTCCCGTCCAGCACCACCGGGCCGGAGTACACCTCGACATCGCGAATCTCGCCCCCGCAAATGCGGTGGCGAAAGCGGAAGAAGCGGCGTTCCTCGCGCGCCGCCCGCTCCATCTCCGCATGCACCTCGTCCGCCGAAAGGGTATTGATGTCCTGGATGCGCATGCCCTTAAGCGCCTCGGCCGAATAGCCGTAGAACGCCTCCGCGGCCGGGTTGGCATCGACGATCGCGCCATCCTCCGGGTCGATCAGCAGCTTCGGGGCAGTATTGGCGGTAAAGGTCTGTTCGTAGACCTGGGCGGCCGAGTCGCCCGCCGCCCGGCGCTGGACGGTGGCGAGCCGCCCGTCCGGGTCGGGCGCCAGCGCCAGCGTGCAGGCAACCGCCGTCGCTTCCTCGACGTTCGGCGCCCTGAGCGAAAGCTCCAGGGTCACTTCGGCCGACCCTGCGCGCGCGAGGGCGTCCATCAACGCCTTGTGTTGCCCCTGCGGCACACAATCGGACAGCCATACACCATGGAGGTCGTCCGCCGCGCAGCCCAGCCATTCCGCCAGGCGCGCATTGGCCGCATGGATGCGACCACTGGCCTCCAGAAACACCAACCCCACGGCGGCCCGGTGGAACAAGCCCGCGCCTGCATGCTCCGCAGGATCCATCAAGTCTCCCCGAGGAGGTTGGCCGTGGCCGTCAATCCTGCCATACGACCCGATTGCGCCCCGAGCGCTTGGCCCGGTACATCGCATCGTCCGCGCGCTTGATCCAGTCCTTGATGGCCTCGCCGCGGCGGCATTCGGCCACCCCCAGACTGATGGTCACGTGCCCCACATGTCCCAACTCCAACGCGGCGACCTGGCGCCGCAGATCCTCCGCCAGACGGCAAGCCGCCTCGGCGGTGGTGCTCGGCAGCAGGACCATGAATTCCTCGCCGCCCCAGCGTCCCAGCACATCGGACTGGCGCAGGCGTCCTCCCGCCACGGCCACGACCCGGCGCAGGACCTCGTCCCCGATGTCGTGACCATGGGTGTCGTTGATCCGCTTGAAGTGATCCAGGTCCAGCATCACCAGCGAGCAGGAATCGCCGTAGCGCTCTGCCCGCCGTGCCTCCTGCTCCAGCAATGCCTCGAAATGGCCCCGGTTGGCGGCATCGGTCAACGGATCGTAAAAGGCCTGGTACTCCAGCGCGGCCTCCAGTTCCTTCTGCCGGGAGATATCGTGAAACATGGCGATGTAGTACTCGATCGCCCCGCTGGCATCCCGGATCGCGGTGACGATCTCGTGCAGGGGGAAGATCTGCCCGTCCTTGCGCCGGTTCCATACCTCACCCGACCAGTGGCCGCGCGCGTGCACGGACTCGAACATCTCCTGATAGAAGCCGCGATCCTGCAGTCCCGAGTTCATGATCCGGGGGTTGTGTCCCACCGCATCGGCCTCGGTGAACCCCGTGATCTCGGTAAAGGTCGCGTTGACGCGCTGAATCGTCCCCTCGCCATCGGTGATGAAGATCGCCTGACTGCTCTCGAAGGTCGCCGCGAGCAACCGCTGCTCCCGCTCCAGGTGGTGCCGCTCGGTGATGTCCTGCACGGTCCCGATCATGCGCAGCGCGCGGCCATCCGAATCGACCTCCACGTAACCACGCTCGTGCACCACGCGCTCCTCGCCGTCGGCGCGCAGTACGCGATGCACGGTATCGAAAGAGCCTCCCTCGGCCAGCGCGGCGTCCACCTCGGCCTGAACCCGTTCGCGGTCCTCCGGATGAACCGCCTGCAGGAAGGCGGCGTGCGTCCCGCCCCACTCGCCACGTCGCATCCCGAAGATCCGGAAGACCTCGTCGGACCAGCGGACCTCGTTGCGGGAAAAGTCCGATACCCAGTTGCCGATATGCGCGATGCGCTGGGCCTCGGCCAGTTCTCGCTCGCGCAGATGGAGCGCCACCTCCGCCCGCACCCGATCGGTGATATCCAGGATCACCCCGAACCAGAGGACACTGCCGTCCTCCAGTGCCTCGGGGCTGGAGTGCCCCTCCACCCAGATCTCGCCACGCCTAGGGTGGCGCACGCGATAGCGCTGGCGCCAGGGCTCCAGGCAGCGCATGGAGGCCTCGATGCTGGCGACAACCCGCTCGACATCATCCGGGTGGATGACTTCGAAGGCAGGGCTGGCATCGTGCCTCACGGCCTCGGGCGTCACGCCGTACACGTCGGCCATGCCCTCACTGGCATACGGGAGCGACGCCCGGCCATCCGGGTACTGGCGATACTGGTAGATCACCCCGGGCAGGTTGTGGGCGATCTTCTCCAGGTGGCGCTCGGTCTCTACCCGCGCCCCCACGTCCTGGAAGGCACCCACCAGCTCGACGACCGCGCCCTGACCGTCGCGGATCGCGGTAATCTGGTCCTCCAGCCATTGCCAGTGCCCGCTGGGCATGCGCTGGCGATAGCTCAGGCGACAGAATCCGCGCGCGCCGTCGGCCAGCCAGCGCTTCACCTGGCCGGCGCAACGCTGGTACTCCTCGCGAGTCAGATGGGCCTGCAACCAGTCCGGCTGGCCGGTAATCTGCTCTGGCGTCCAGCCAGTAACGGCCTGCACGTTGGGGCTGAGCCAGGTCATGGTGCCCAAGTCCGAGGGGTCCATGGTGTAGATCACGGCCGGACTGGCGCGCAGCAGGGTCTCGGTACGCTGCTCCGTCTCCTTGTGCACGCCAATATCGGCGACCGCCACGAGCAGGGCTTCGGGGCAGTCCTCGGTGGCCGGGATCCGGCTGACCGCCAACTCCACCCAGTGCGCCTGATCGGTGGCATCCAGCAGACGCGCCTCAAAGCTGCAGTTGGCGCATTCACCGCTCCGCAACGCATGACGCCGGTCCTCGAAGCGCACCCGATCGTCCGGGCAGACATGCGCCTTCAGGAACGCATCGGTCAGATCCGCCGGATCACAGGCCAGCAAAGCGCCCAGGCGGGGATTGGCACGCAGGATGCGCCCCTCGGTATCCATCTCGGCCAGCCCCACCGGCGCATGCTCGAACAGCGCCGCGTAGCCGTGGATGGCACAAATTTCGCTCATTGGGTAACGCGTCCTTGCCCGTCTTCGCCCCTCTTGACGGAGGCTTCGTCGACACTCATTCGTGTGTCGGCTGCCCGCGGGCCTGGCAGCACGTGATTGGACTGAGTCCGGAAACTACCAGATAACGAGTCAGGTTTCCTCTTGACCCCAAAAAAAGTCGTTTACTGCCCCGCAAAACGGAAACGCCCCCGGCAAGCGGGGGCATTTCAGGACGAACCAGGATGCCCGGGGCTGGCCCCGGGGAATCCGTCAGCCGTGCGTACCGGTGCGCGGCGCGCTGGCGTCCCCGTCCTCGGCGGGCTGGAACACGACGTCCAGCGCCTTGGCCGCGGCCACCTCGTTGAAGCGCCGGTTCGGCAGCGTGTGCGGCGCACTCTTGATGGTGTCCATGTCGTTCTCCGACTCGGCCAGGATGCAGGCCATCGCCTCGACGAAACCGTCCAGGGTCTCCTTCGACTCGGTCTCGGTCGGCTCCACCAGCAGGCACTCCGGCACCAGCAGCGGGAAGTAGGTGGTCGGCGCGTGGTAGCCGTGGTCGAGCAGGCGCTTGGCCACATCGCCGGCGGTCAAACCGCGCTCCTTGGCCTGCTTCTTCATGGTCACGATGAACTCGTGCGTGGCGCGACGCTTGGGGTAGGCCAGGTCGAACCCGGCCGCGGCCAGTTCGCGCGCCAGGTAGTTGGCGTTCAGGGTCGAGAACTCGGAGACCCGCACCATGCCCTCGCGCCCCAGCATGCGCATGTAGATGTAGGCGCGCAGCAGCACGCCGGCGTTCCCGGCGAACGCGGACAGACGTCCGATGCTCTGCGGGCGATCGGACTCCTCGGCAAATCGGTAGCCGCCCTGCTCCGCCTCGATCACGTGCGGGATCGGCATGAACGGCAGCAGCCGTTCGGCGACGCCCACCGCGCCGGAGCCCGGGCCACCCCCGCCGTGCGGCGTGGAGAAGGTCTTGTGCAGGTTCATGTGGATCACGTCGAAGCCCATGTCGCCCGGGCGTACCTTGCCGAGGATCGCGTTCAGGTTGGCGCCGTCGTAGTACAACAGGCCGCCGGCCTCGTGCACGATGCCGGCGATCTGCTTGATCCGCCGCTCGAACACGCCCACGGTGGAGGGGTTGGTCAGCATGATCCCCGCGGTGTGCGGGCCCACGGCGGCCTGCAGGGCTTCCAGGTCCACGTCCCCGGTCTCGTCGGTGGGGATCTCGCGCACCTCGTAGCCGCACATGATCGCGGTTGCCGGGTTGGTGCCGTGGGCGGCATCCGGGACAATGATCTCGCGGCGCTCGGTATCGCCCCGGGCATCGTGATAGGCGCGGATCATTGCGACACCGGTGTACTCGCCCTGGGCACCGGCCATCGGCGCCAGCGACACGGCCTTCATGCCGGTGACTTCCTTTAGCATCTCCTGCAGCTCGAACATCGTCTGCAGGAAGCCTTGGCTGTGGCTAGCCGGGGCGAGCGGATGCCGGTTCAGGAACCCGGGCAGCATCGCCAGGCTGTTACAGGCGCGCGGGTTGTACTTCATCGTGCATGAGCCCAGCGGGTAGAACTCAGTGTCGATGGAGAAGTTCTTCTGCGACAACCGCGTGTAGTGCCGCACCACGTCCAGTTCCGAGGCCGCCGGCAGACCCGGGGCGGACTTGCGCTGCAGGTTCGCCGGGATGCGGGTCGCGGCGTGGTCGCGCGGCGCCTGGGCCACGGCCGAGCGACCGGCACGGGAACGTTCGAAGATCAGATTGGCTTCAGTGGTGCTCATAGCGGTTTCTCGCTTGCGTATTCGGGTGACGACGACCGGGCACAGGCCCGGCCGCCGGCGGCGCGGAGGGACTCCGGCCGATTACTGGGTCGGGCTCAGGTTGGCCCGATCATCCAGGGCCGCGAACGCGGCGTCGTAGTCCGGCTCGTCGCCGATCTCGCGAACCAACTGGGCGTGCATCACCAGGTTGTCGGTATCCAGCACGACCACGCCGCGCGCGGTGACCCCGGCCAGCGGGCCGTCCTGGATCAGCACGCCGTAGTCCTTGGCGAAGTTGCGATCGCGCATCATCGACAGCACGGTCACGCGTTCCAAGTTCTCGGCGGCGCAGAAGCGGCTCATCGCGAACGGCAGGTCGGCGGAGACGATCAGGATCTCGAGATCCGGACGGCTGGCGACCATCTCGTTGAACTTCTTGGTGGAGTCGGCGCAGACCGGGGTATCCAGGCTGGGCACGATGGAGATCAGCTTGCGCTTGTCGCCGAAGTCGGCGAGCGAGACGTCCTGCAGATCCTTGTTGGTCAGCTTGAAGTCCGGGGCCGGCGAGCCCACGTGCGGCAGATCGCCGTTGGTGTTGATTGGATTACCTTGCAGCTTGATTTCGGCCATGGTTGCCTCCCGGCATGGTGTAGTTGGCGCGTGGTGTCGTTGACCCTGGGTGCGGACCGCCTCAGGCGGCCTGCTCCCACGTGGTCACGTACTGCTCCAGGTCGGATTCGGTCTTGGTCTCGGTGGCACAGACCAGCACGCAGCCATCCAGCTGCGGATAGTCCCGGCTCAGCTCGAGGCCCGCCAGCACGCCGGCGTCGGCCATCGTCTGCACGCGGGTCGCGGCATCGCCGCCGAAATCCAGCGCGACTTCGTGGAAGTACTCGCCGGAAAAGCGCGGCTTGATGCCCTTGGCGGCCAGTTTTTCCACCAGCGCATGGGTATTGGCGTAGCAGGCCTCGGCCACACGGGTCAGGCCCTCGTCACCCAGCAGCGACATGTGGATGGTCGCGGCCGTCACCACCAGGCCCTGGTTGGTGCAGATGTTCGAGGTCGCCTTGGAGCGGCGGATATGCTGCTCGCGCGCCTGCAGGGTCAGCACGAAACCGGGCTTGCCATCGGCATCCTCGGCGCGGCCGACGATGCGCCCCGGCATCTGCCGGATGTGCTTCTTCAACGTGGTCATGAAACCGAAGTACGGCCCGCCGGACGACAGCGGCGCACCCAGCGGCTGGCCCTCGCCAACCACGATATCCACGCCATTGGCGCCCCATTCGCCCGGCGGCTTCAACAGCGCCAGCGAGACCGGGTTCACCACGGCGATGACCGGGATGCCGCGTTCTTCGGCCCAGCCGGTCAGGGCATCCACGTCTTCCAGGATGCCGAAGAAGTTCGGCTGGCTGATTACCATGGCGGTGACGTCGTCGTCCGCATACGGCGCCAGCGTGTCCACCGGGGTCTGACCGGTGGTCTCGTCGAACGGCAGTTCCACCAGCTCGATGCCCTGGTTGCCGATCAGCGTCTTCACCACCTTGCGGTAGTCCGGGTGCAGCGCCCCCGGCAGCAGGACGCGCTTGGCCTTGGAGCGGCGATTCACCCGCACCGCCATCAGCACCGCTTCGGCCAGGGCGGAGGCGCCGTCATACAACGAGGCGTTGGAGACCTCCATCCCGGTCAGGCGGCTGATCATCGTCTGGTATTCGTAGATCAGCTGCAGCGTGCCCTGGCTGGCCTCGGCCTGGTACGGCGTGTAGGCGCTGTAGAACTCGCCACGCGTGGCGATCTGCCACACGGCGGCCGGGATGTGGTGCTCGTAGGCACCGGCCCCGATGAAATTCGATGGCATGCCGTCTTTCGCGGCCCGCTCCTGCATCAGGCGGGTAATGCCCATCTCGTTCTCGCCCTCGGGAATCCCCGTGAGCGGCGGCGAACGCAGGTCGGCGGGAATCTCGTCGAACAGGTCCTCGACGGATTCGGCGCCAATGCTGTCGAGCATGGCACGGATGTCTTCTTCGGTATGCGGGATAAACGGCATGTCAGGTCTCGCTTTCGCCGATTGCGGCGAACTTCGGTTGGGTCCCGGCCGGACGCGGCCGGGACCGGTGATGCACGGCTACGCTCAGGATTCGGCCTCGACGTGCGCGGCATAGGCATCCGCATCCATCAGGGCATCCAGCTCTCCGGCATCGGAGGGCTTCACCTTGAACAACCAGCCATCCTCGAAGGGCGACTCGTTGACCTTCTCGGGGCTGTCCGCCAGGTCCTCGTTGACCGCGGTCACTTCGCCGGAGATCGGCGCGTAGATATCCGAGGCGGCCTTGACCGATTCCACGGTGGCACAGGCCGTGCCGGCCTCGATGCTGCTGCCGGCTTCCGGGGCCTCAACGAACACCAGGTCGCCCAGCAGTTCCTGCGCGTGGTCGGTAATGCCCACGGTCACGCTGCCGTCGGCCTCGCTGCGCACCCACTCGTGGCTTTTGGTGTACTTCAGATCCTTCGGGGCTTCGCTCATGACATCTTCCTTTTGCTTGTTAGATCCCGCCTGCGCAGTGTAGTCCGGCACACGCGGGATGAGGCAATCCTCGCTTCAGTTTTTCGGCAAATCGATCTGCGGCTCGCCGTTGCGGACGAACACCGGCTTGACCACGCGCACCGGCAGCTTGCGGCCGCGGATGTCCGCGTGCAGCTGCTCGGCCTCGACCCCGGCCGGGATACGCGCGAACGCCACCGACACCCCGAGGCTGGGCGAGAAGCTGCCGGAGGTGACCACGCCGTCTCCGGCCTCGGTCTCGATGCGGGTCCCGCCACGCAGCACGCCGCGACCATCCAGCACCAGCCCGACCATGCGTTCCTTCACGCCCTCGACCTTCGACTGTTCGATCGGCGCGCGGCCGATGAAGTCGCGCTCGGCATCCTTCAGCGCGATGGTCCAGCCGAGGTTCGCGGTCAGCGGGTTGGTCTGGTCGTCCATGTCCGTGCCGTAGAGATTCATGCCGGCCTCCAGGCGCAGGGTGTCGCGCGCGCCGAGGCCGATGGGGTGCACGCCGGCGGCCTTCAGCTTCTCCCAGAAACCGTCGGCCTGTTCCGCCGGCAGCATCACCTCGAAGCCATCCTCGCCGGTGTAGCCGGTGCGGGCGACAAACCACTTGTCATTCCAGACCGCGGAGAACGGCTTGAGATCCCCGGCACTACGCAGGTCATCCGGCAGCAGCGGCAGGGTCTTCTCCACCGCCTGCGGGCCCTGGATCGCGATCAGCGCGAATTCCGGGCGCGGCTTGACGTTCACGTCGAAGTCCTCCGCGACCTTCTGCATGTGGGCGATGTCGCCCTCGGCGGTGGCGGCATTGACCACAGCCCGGTAGCTATCGCCCCCGGTCCAGTAGATGATCAGGTCGTCGATCACGCCGCCGGCCTCGTTCAGCATGCAGCTGTACAGCGCACGCCCTTCGGTCTTCAGCTTGGCCACGTCATTGGCCAGCAGATAGCGCAGAAAGGCCTGCGCCTGCGGGCCGTGGATATCCACGACCTGCATGTGCGAGACATCGAACATGCCGGCGGATTCGCGCACCCGCTTGTGCTCCTCCATCTGGGAGCCGTAATGCAGCGGCATCTCCCAACCGGCGAAATCGACCAGCTTGGCTCCCGCGCGCTGATGCGCGCCGTGGAGCGGAGTTGTCTTCAACGTCGTCATCTAGTTCTCGCCTTGCTTGCGTGTCGTGGTCGGCTCGCCGGCATCCGCCGGTGGAACCGCGAGGCCCGGTCGCCGCGCTCCGGGCATAAAAAAAGGGGCGGCCGGCAGAATGAATCTGCCAGCCGCCCCTCTGTCCTGAAACCTGAGAGTTTGCGTCGCGTCAGCCCGTTGTCGGACTGCGTGACCGCCCCCTTCGGTGGGCCGTTTCCGGCCGCTCTCCAGAGTGTGTCTCCTGCACCGTTCCGGTCCTGTAGCCTGAGCGATTCCGGGCGGATGTTGCGCCTTCGGCGTCTGCCAATCGTGTCGCGATCGCAGATCTCTTCCAGAACGGTGTGCGGGCATTGTCGGGCACCCGCAGACGAAACTAATTGTAGACCAAAATACCCTCGAAGCGAAAGCCCGGACGGGCCACGCCGCTATTTGGGCGCCCCGACTTGCCGCCGCACCTGCCCCCTCACGCATCCAGAAAGCACCGTCATTGCGAGGAGCCGCAGGCGACGAAGCAATCTCCGTCCGAAACCACCGGATATCGATCCCGTCGCACTGCCAGCTTTCGGAGGTTACTCGCTGCGCTCGCCCTTCGGGCCGGCCTGCGGCCGTTCAACGCGCTGCGCGCTTTTGTGCCGCGTCGCCTGCAGCTCCTCGCAATGACGGTGCCAGTAGCGACACTCTGCGCGCGCCCTACAACGCCATGTCGATCGCAAGCAGGACGACGAAGCCGACCAGCACCCCGACCGTGGCCTGGGCCTCGTGACCCTTGCGGTGCGACTCGGGGATGATCTCGTGACTGATCACGAACAGCATCGCGCCGGCCGCGAACGCCAAACCCCAGGGCAGCAGAAACTCCATCAGCGTGATGGCACCGGCCCCGATCAGGCCGCCGATCGGCTGCACCATGCCGGTCAGCAAGGTCACCCCGAATGCCGCCCACTTGCTGTAGCCCAGCGACAGCAGGGCGATGGCGACCACCAGCCCCTCGGGCATGTTCTGCAGCCCGATCCCGATGGCCAGCGCGATCCCGTCGCTCACGTCATCGCCGCCGAAGCCGACCCCCACCGCCAGGCCTTCCGGCAGGTTGTGCAGCGCGATGGCGAAGATAAACAGCCAGACCCGCCGGATCTTCTGCGGGTCGGCCCCGCTTTGCGGCCCGATGAAGAAATGCTCGTGCGGCACCAGCTTGTGCAACGCCAGCAATGCACCGCCACCCAGCCCGATCCCCACCGCGAGCACGACAATGGCCATGCCCACGCCGCCGTACTGCGCCTCGGCCTGCTCCACCGAGGGGAGCACCAGCTCGAAGGCCGTGGCCGACAGCATCACCCCGGCGCCGAAGCCCATCATCGCGTCCTCGACCGACTGACTGATGCGGCGCAGGAAGAAGATCGGGATCGCCCCCACCGCGGTCATCAGACCGGCGACGAAACTCGCCAGCAACCCGATCTGCAGCGTGCTCAGATCGGCAATGCGCTCTTCCAGCATCGGCCACAGCAGGCTGACCAGCCAGATGAAGACCGCCAGTGCGATCAGCGATCCGACGAGGAAGATCCGGGGCACCGGTTTGCCGTGATCCGGCTCGGATGCGGCGGGAGGGGGTTCGGTCATGGGTCGTCCTTGAGAGTCGAAGCCGCCATTGAAACAGGGTCCATCGCGGCGTTCCACAGACGCGCCCAATGGCCGGGTTCGACAAAAGCTATCGTCAACACCCGTTGCGCGCGGTAGAGTTTTCAGCCAAAGCCGCTCCGGACCACAAGGACCCACCGATGCTCGACACCATCGACCAGTTCCTCGGCGACACCGCCGGCCTGCTTTGGGGCAACCCGCTCACCCTGATCCTGCTGCTGGGCACCGGGCTCTACCTCACCATTCGCCTGGGTCTGGTCCAGGTCGTCGCCTTCCGCGAGGGCTGGCGCGCCCTGCGCGGGACCGACGGGCGCGCCGGCGGCACCGGGCAGATCTCGCCGTTCCAGGCGCTGTCGACCGCGCTGTCCGGCACCATCGGTACCGGGAACATCGCCGGCGTGGCCACGGCCATCGCGCTGGGTGGCCCCGGGGCGCTGTTCTGGATGTGGGTGACGGCCTTCTTCGGCATGGCCACCAAGTTCGCCGAGACCACCCTGGCCGTTCGCTACCGCGAGATCGCCCCGGACGGCAGCATCGCCGGCGGGCCGATGTTCACCCTGCTCAACGGCCTCAAGATGAAGAAGCTGGCGATCCTGTTCGCTGCCTTCACCCTGATCGCCTCGTTCGGTATCGGCAACATGGTGCAGGCCAACTCGGTGGTCGACGGCCTGACCTTCATCGTGCCGGACCTGCGCGCCGACGACGACATCATGGGCTGGATGGCCCTGATCATCGGCCTGACCATGGCGGTACTCGTCGCCCTCGTCATCATCGGCGGCGTCAAACGCATCGCGATGATTGCCTCGACCATCGTCCCGTTCATGGCCGTGGTCTACATGCTGGGCGCCTTCGTCGTGATTGTCGCCAACATCCAGGCGGTTCCGGCCGCGGTCGGCACCATCCTCAACCTCGCGCTCAACCCGTGGGCCGCCGGCGGCGGCGCCATCGGCCTCGCCATCCAGTACGGTGTCGCGCGCGGCATGTTCTCCAACGAGGCCGGCCTGGGCTCCTCGGCCATGGCGCACGCCGCGGCCAAGAACGGCGATCCGCCGCGCGAGGGCTCGGTGGCCATGCTCGAGCCGTTCATCGACACCATCGTGGTCTGCACCCTGACCGGCCTGGCCATTGTCGTCACCGGCGCCTATATCGACCGCGCCGACGACGTGGTCGGGGCGTCGCTGACCGCCACCGCCTTCAGCTCCACGCTGGGCCCGTTTGGCGCCATGGTAGTCGGCATCAGCCTCATGCTGTTCGCCTTCTCCACCATGATCGCCTGGTCCTACTACGGCGACCGCTCGGCCTACTTCCTGTTCGGCGAACGCGCGGTGATGCCCTACCGCGTCGTGTTCGTCATCCTCATCGTGATCGGCGCGACCATCCCGCTGGGCGTGGTCTGGAACTTCTCCGACATCGCCAACATCGCCATGGCGGCACCCAACCTGATCGCATTGATCCTGCTCGCCGGCCTGGTCAAGAAGCTGCGCGACGACTACGTGGCCCACCGCCCGATGCCGGATCGCCATGAGCGATAAGGACTACGCCGCGGGCGGACCGCACGACCCCTTCGCCCAGGGCCCAGCGCGGCCGGACGCGGCCATGCTGATGCGCGAGGTGGACGCCGCCTTGGCGGAGGACTTGGGCCCCGATGGTGTCGACGGCGACCTGACCGCCGCCCTGGTCCCGGCTGAACGGGTGGCGCGCGCCACGCTGCTATTGAAGGAGAGCGCGATCGTTAGTGGCCAGCCCTGGTTCGACCGCGTGTTCGCCAGCCTCGCGCCGGAGACCCGGATCGACTGGCAGATCGCCGAGGGCACCCTTGTGGAGGTCGGCCGTGAAGCGTGCACCGTCGCCACGCTGGAAGGCCCCGCACGGGCCGTTCTGGCGGCCGAACGCGCGGCCCTCAACCTGCTCCAGACCCTCTCCGGAACGGCCACCGAGACCGCCCGCTGGGTCGCCCGCCTGGAGGGCACGGACAGCCGCATCCTCGATACCCGAAAGACCCTGCCGGGCCTGCGTCACGGCCAGAAGTACGCCGTGCGCTGCGGCGGCGGCCACAACCATCGCCTCGCCCTGTGGGATGCCGTGCTGATCAAGGAAAACCACATCGCCGCCTGCGGCTCCATCGACGCGGCGGTGCAACGTGCCCGCGCCCTCGGCGCCGGACGCTGGGTAGAGGTCGAGACCGAGAACCTCGACGAGGTCGATCAGGCCCTGGCCGCCGGGGCCGACGTCATCATGCTCGACGAGCTATCGCTGGACAACCTGGCGACGGCCGTGCAGCGCATCCGTGGCCGCGCAATCTCCGAGGCCTCGGGCGGCGTCACGCCGGACAGCCTGGCGGCTATCGCGGCCACCGGCGTGGACTACATCTCGGTCGGCGCCCTGACCAAGCACCTCCACGCCATCGACTACTCCCTGCGCCTGGACTAGCCTGCGCACACGGGGCTTCGCTCACCGTCTGGGTGGCCGGGCCTCGTTCATCCCTCGGAATTTGCGGTGCCTTCGTCCAGCCGCCTGCCTTGTTATGGCTGGCCATGGTTCGTCATCCGGTGTTTACGTGCCTTCGGTCCACATACTGCCCGGCGCTGACTCGCCAGCGCGCCGCGAGGTACTTCTTTGCTCGTGCAAAGAAGTACCCAAGAAACACGCCCGACTGCCGCGACCCCGGCCCGCTGCGCGGACCGGGGTTTCCCTCGTTCCGAGGCTTTTCGCGGGCGGCGCTGAACTCGCTGCGCTACGCTCCGCTCAGACATCCAGCGCCTTGTCTCCCGCGAAAACCCTCTCCACTCGGCGCGACGACAACGGGGAGGTAGGTCAAGACAACTGCGATCCGGAGGCCTGTGCTATTGGTTGGAGGCAGGCTGTTCCAGCATCTTCGGCACGCTCGGCCTTTGGCCGTTGCGTGCCGCGCCCGCAAGCGGGCGCGAGGGGTTCGGGCGGCGATGCCTGTGGTCATACCACGGGGTCAGGATACTGTCGGTTTTGACCTTCTCCTCCCGTATGGAGCCCCTTGCGGAAGGGTTCTCGGGCCGGGAGAAGGCGCTGGATGTCTGAGCGGAGCCGAAGGCGTAGCGAGTTCAGCGCCGCCGGCCCGAGGGCCCTGGAGCAAGGTT
>NZ_ATUK01000003.1 GCF_000420165.1 Thioalkalivibrio sp. AKL19
CGACTACAACTGGCACCGCCCACACGGTAGCCTGAACAAGCAGCCACCCATCAGCGTCCTCGGTCTACCTGAGGACAACCTTGTGAGACTCCACACCTAGCCGCGCTAGCGGCTGATGAGTGTCCCCACGCCCTGGTCGGTCAGCAGTTCCAGCAGGACTGCGTGCTCCACGCGGCCGTCGACGATATGGGTCGCGTTGACCCCGCTGCGCACGGCATCCAGGGCGCAGCGGATCTTCGGGATCATCCCGCCGTGGATGGTGCCATTGCGGATCATCTCGTCCACTTGCGGCGCCGACAGTTTGGGCAGTAGGTCACCGTTGTCGTCGAGTACACCCGGGGTGTTGGTCAGCAGGAACAGCTTTTCCGCGTCCAGCACCACCGCGAGCTTCTCCGCCGCGGTGTCGGCGTTGATGTTGTAGGCCTTGCCGTCGCGGTCGAAGCCGATCGGGGCGATGACCGGGATGAAGTCGCTTTCGTCCAGGGTGTGCACGATCGCAGGGTCCACGCCCTCGACCTCGCCCACATGCCCCAGATCCACGGTCGGCTGACCCTCGGACGCGCCATAGTCGCGCAGCGGGGTCGCGCGGATCATCTGCCCGTCCTTGCCCGTCAGGCCCACCGCGCGCCCGCCGAAGCGGTTGATCAGCGACACGATCTCCTGGTTCACGAGACCACCCAGGACCATCTGCACCACGTCCATGGTCTCGCGGTCGGTCACGCGCAGGCCGTTGACGAATTCCGTCTCCTTGCCCAGGCGCTTGAGCAGCTCGCCGATCTGCGGCCCGCCACCGTGCACCACCACTGGATTCACGCCGACCTGCTTCAGCAGGACGATGTCGCGCGCGAACGAGGCCTTCAGGTGGTCCTCGGTCATGGCGTTGCCGCCGTACTTGATCACGATGGTCTTGCCCGCGAAGCGCTGGATATAGGGCAGCGCCTCGATCAGTACATGGGCAACGGAGTGGGCCGTCTGGGTATCCATGGCGGGTCCGGTCGTCGGGTTTCGCAGCCGCGCAGTTTAGCACCCCGCCCGGTGGGCGCGACCGCCCGGATTTAAGGTGCAATATGAATGCATCGTTTGACTTGTCTCCTCTCGGGCCTTTATAAAGCTGCATCCTTAATCAATGAATAAGGGGAGCAAGATGCTTTCAGCCGAACAAAAAGCCGTCATCCAGCAAACCGTTCCGCTGCTGGAATCCGGCGGCGAAGCCCTCACCCGTCACTTCTACGAGATCATGCTGCGCGACTACCCGGAGGTGCAGCCGCTGTTCAATCAGGCGCATCAGGCCAGTGGCGAACAGGCACGGGCACTTGCGAATGCGGTCCTGAATTACGCACGGCACATCGACCAACTGGAGGCCCTGGGCCCGCTGGTGGGCCAGATCGTCAACAAGCACGTGTCGTTGCAGGTGCAGCCCGAGCATTACCCGATTGTCGGCACCTGCTTGTTGCAGGCCATGCGCGAGGTGCTGGGCGAGGAGGTCGCGACCGCTGCGGTGCTGGAGGCCTGGGGCGCGGCCTACCAGCAGCTGGCGGACATCCTGATCGAGGCGGAAGAGGGCGTGTATGCGGCGCACGAACAGCAGCCCGGTGGCTGGCGGGGCGCGCGTCAGTTCCGCGTCCAGGGCAAGGTTCCGGAGAGCGAGGAGATCACCTCGTTCTACCTGCAGCCGGTGGACGGGCAGCCCGTCCCGCCGCACCAGCCGGGGCAGTATCTCGGCCTGCGCCTGATCATCGATGGCGAGGAGGTGCGGCGGAACTATTCGCTGTCCGCTGCCGCGAACGGCGAGACCCTGCGCATCAGCGTCAAGCGCGAGCCGGGCGGTGTCGCCTCGACGTTCCTGCATGGCCGAGTGGATGAGGGCGACACCCTTGATGTGTTCCCGCCCGCCGGAGATTTCGTGCTGCGGCCCGCCGATCGGCCGGTGGCCTTTGTGACCGCGGGCGTGGGTATTACCCCGGCGGTCGCGATGACCGAGGCGGCGCTGGCGGACGGTCGCGAGGTGCACTTCCTGCACTGTGCGCGACACGGTGGCGTTCACGCGTTTCACGACTGGGTGGAGGGGCAGGCGGAGCGCTCGCCGAGCCTGACCCGGCGCTATTGCTATAGCGAGCCGCGTGCCGGCGACCAGCCGCATGCCGAAGGCTTCCTGACCCGCGAACAGCTTGCCGAATGGTTGCCCGACAGCCGCGAGGTGGACGTCTATTTTCTCGGGCCGAAGCCCTTCATGCAGCAGGTGCGCGCCCACCTGCGCGGGTTGGGCATCCCGGACGACCGGGTGAACTACGAGTTCTTCGGGCCCGCCTCCGCGCTGGAAACCTGACGCGGTGCGGGCGCCGGGCCGGAGTCAGCCTCGGCCCGAGGAGCCGAAGCCGCCCGCGCCGCGGGTGGTCTCTGCGAAGTCCTCGACCACGCGGAACTTCGGCTGGACGACCGGGACGATGACCAGCTGCGCCAGGCGTTCACCGACCTCGAGCGTGTAGGCGCTCGCGCCCCGGTTCCAGCAGGAGACCATCAACGGGCCCTGGTAGTCGGCGTCGATCAGGCCCACGAGATTCCCCAGCACCAGGCCGTGCTTGTGCCCGAGCCCGGAGCGCGGAAGGATCATCCCGGCATAGCCCGGGTCCTCGATATGGATCGACAGCCCGGTGGGGATCAACTCGGCCGTGCCCGGCTCCAGCGTCAGCGGGGACTCGATCATGGCGCGGAGGTCCACACCGGCCGAGCCATCGGTGGCCGGGGCGGGCAGCGGGAAGTCCGTGCCCATGCGCGGGTCGAGGATCTTCAGGTCAATCTCGGGGACGGGCATTTGGACTTCCTTGGTCAAAGATGGGCCGTATCAATGCGTTTCACGTTCGGCCAGGCGCTCGATAACCAGGTCGATCAGTGCGCGCGCCAGTTGGGCCTTGGGCTGGTTTGGCAGCGTGCGCTCGCCGCCCTCCCACAGGCACAGCAGCTCGTTGTCGGGGGTGCCGAAGGCGAGGCCCTCGCCGACGCGATTGGCCGCGATCAGGTCGAGTCCCTTGTTTCGGCGCTTGGCCTCGGCGTGCTCGCGGAGGTCCTCGGTCTCGGCCGCGAAGCCGATCAGAAACGGGCGCCGGGGGAGATGGGCCGCTTGGCGCACGGCGTCCGCGAGGATGTCCTCGGTGCGTTCCAGGGTCAGGTTCATCGTGGGGTCGGCCTTCTTGATCTTCTGGGCCTGTGGTTTGGCCGGGCGGTAGTCGGCCACGGCCGCCGCTGCAATCAGGATGTCGGTCGTGGACAGGCGTTCCATCACTGCGGCGTGCATGGCGGCGGCGGTTTCGGTGGCAACGCCCTCGACGCCAGCGGGCATGGCTTCCGCGGTCGGGCCATGCACCAGGGTCACGCGCGCGCCGGCATCACGCGCGGCCGCGGCCAGGGCGAAGCCCATGCGCCCGGAGCTGCGGTTGCCGATGAAGCGCACGGGGTCGATGGGTTCGAAGGTGGGGCCGGCGGTGATCAGCACCTGGCGGCCGGCCAGCGGGGCGTCGGCCGGCTGCAGCAGTTCGCGTGCGATCGCGGCCGGCTCGCGCAGGCGGCCTTCGCCCTGCTCGCCGCAGGCCTGGTCGCCGTTGTCCGGCCCGATCAGGGTCACACCACGTTCGACCAGGGTCGCGATGTTCGCCTGCGTAGCCGGGTGCGCCCACATGCGGTGGTTCATCGCCGGTGCCAGGGTGACCGGCGCGGTGGTGGCCAGCAGCAGGGTACTCAGCAGGTCGTCCGCCAGGCCTTGGGCGTAGCGGGCGATCAGGTTGGCACTCGCGGGGGCAACTACGATGCGATCGGCCCAGCGCGCCAGGGCGATATGGTCCATGCCCGATTCGGCCTCGGCATCCAGCAGTTCGGTGCGCACCGGCGCGCCGGACAGGGCCTGGAAGGTCAGCGGGGTGACGAAGGAACGGGCGCCCGCCGTCATCACCACGCGCACCGCGCAGCCGGCGCGCTTCAATTCGCGCACCAGCTCGCAGGCCTTGTAAGCGGCGATGCCGCCGCTGACGCCGACCAGAATCCGGGGCTGGGTGTCGTGTTCCGTCATGCGCCGGATTCTACCCCTTAAGGAGACGCTGATTAATTCGCACGTTCGCGCTCGAGTCGATTTTGCTCGATGACAAGGCGCGGCGAGCGAAGTGTAGCCGAGCTACATAAGCGAGCCGCAACGCCGTCAGCAGGCCCGAATCCAGAAGGCAGGGCGGCCGAGCCCTCAAGGGGTTGGCTCCCCATTTTTCCCGATCCTGCGTTGCGCCCCGATGATCGACACGGGACCGTAGAGTGACTACGGCACTGCCCACCGCGCCTTGTCACGGAAAAAATGGGGCACCAACGCGGACGTGCGAATCGATCAGCGTCTCCTTAGCCCTTGTCCTGGCGCGCGGAGACGCCGGCGGTCAGGGCGTAGCGCATCGCGTCCTCTAGTGGCAGGTCCAGCGGCTCGACCCGCTCGCGCGGCAGCATCAGGGTGTAGCCGCCAATCTGGTAGCTCATCGGCATGTAGACCGCGAGCGTCTCCGGCCCGCCCAGGTTGTCCGGCAGGCCCTCGAAATCCTCGCGGGTGACAAAGCCGACCAGTTTGAAGTCGGTGCCGGGGAACGTGACGAGCACGGCCTTCCCGAAGCGCTGATGGATGTCGCCGGAGAGCAGGCGGGTGACGTCGCGCACGGTGCCGTGGATCGTCTTGACCACCGGGATGCGCTGCATCAGGCCCTCCATCCAGTCGAACAGCCAGCGCACGACATAGGCCTGCAGCAATACCCCGAGGCCGAAGATCAGGCCGATACCGGCCAGGATTCCCATTCCCGGGAAGTACAGGAGATCCGGCAGGATGGCCTGCAACAGCCCCCCGAGGACCTCTTCGGCGGTGCTGCCCAGCCACCACAGCAGGGCCAGCGTGATCGCGACCGGCAGGATCGCGGCCAGGCCGGTCAGGAAGGTGCGGGAGATGCGGCGCACAGCAGGCTCCGTGCAGGGGGTATGCTCCGGATGCTAACGCATTCGGGCCGTCCGTACGGCGCGTCGGTGCAAGGATTGGAGCTGGGCTGGCACTTCGGTGAACCCGGGCAGTCTATGGATCGAGACTGGTGGCGATACGGCTGGCCAAGGGAGTACGTGATGAAGAGATTGACGGGAGCGGGCCTGTGGGCCCTGGTGTTCGCCATGATCGTGGTGCCACAGACGGCTCCCGCGGAGCCATCCGGTGCCGCCGCGCCCGCGGACTACACGATGACGCCGGAGGAAGTCGCGCCGGGCGTCTATGCGGTAATGACGCCGGCACGGGACTTTCCCAGCCGCGAAAACCTCGGCTGGAACGCCAATATGGCGTTCGTGGTGACCGACGACGGGGTGCTGGTGTTCGACACGGGTTCCTCCGAGACCATGGGTGTGGCGCTGCGCGAGGCGATTGCCGAGGTCACCGAACAGCCGGTTCGCTTGATCGTCAACAGCCACAGCCATGGGGACCACTGGCTGGGCAACCGCGCCTTCGCGGACTCCGACCCGGAGATCATGGCCGGTTCCGACGCGCTAGCCCGCATGGAGGCGGAGGGTGACGGCTGGGTCCAGAATTTCCGCGAGATGACCGAGGGCGCGACCGGTGACACCACGCCGCTGTTGCCGAATGTTGCAGTGGACGAGCGCATCACCCGTGATCTCGGCGGCACCGAGGTCGTGATCCTTCCCTCCGGGGGTGCCCATTCGCCGGGAGACCTCAGCGTCTGGCTGCCACAGAAGCGGGTTCTGCTGGCCGGGGACGTGGTCTACAGCGATCGTGCGCCGTCGGTCTGGGATGGCGATGTCGCGCAATGGATCGATCTGCTCGACGAGTTGATCGCGCTGGAGCCGGCGGTGGTCGTACCCGGCCACGGTCGGCTGGAGGATGCTCAGACGCTGGATCGGCTGCAGCGTTATCTGGTCACGCTTTGGGAGGGGGTCGAGGAAGGTGTGGAACAGGGGCTGGCCGACTTCGAGACCGTGCCGCTGGTGCGCGAGCGCATGGGTGACCTGATCGAGGATTATCCGGGCTTCGAGGACAAGATTGACCGCTCGGTGGCCACCACCTACCCGGATGTCGAGGCCGCGGTGTTCTGAACCCGCGCGTTCAGAACTGCCAGGTGGCGTGCAGCGAGCCGAACTCGGCCGCGCCCTTGGCCTGACCGCTGAACTCGCGTGAGCGCCAGACGTGGGTGTAGCCGAGGCGTACCCCGCCGATGTGGAACACGAAGCCGGCGGTCAGCTCGCCCACCGCGGGGTGCTTGTCCACCGAAGGCCCGTCACGAAAGACCGGGCCGTCCAGGAACAGGTCGTAAAGCATCAGCCGCGTGTCGACACCGGCGAAGGCATAGCCGCCGACGCGCGCGGTGGTCTCGAAGGTGTGGGAACCGGACAGTGCGGGCCGGATCCGGGGCGGGCCATAATCGCCGGGCAGGTGGCGACCCGCCCGCAGGATTGCCCCGGCGTTGGCGAAGGTGAAGGGCGTCCCGGCCGCCGCGCCCCAGTGCGGGGTCAGATCCCAGCCCCAGCCGTCTGTGGCGCGTTGCGTAAGACCGCGTAGTTGACGCTCGTACGCCACCATGAGCGTGGGTTCATTGCCGACCTGGTGGTCCCATCCCTGCGGCTGTGGCGCGCTGGACCAGCTGTGAACCTCCCGCTGGGTACGGTCCGCGAGGGAGGCCGGCCCGACCGTTCCGAGGGTGACCTGCAGTCGGTCCAGGCGGTCGTCGTGTTCCTCGGCCATGCTGAAATTCAGGTACAGCCAGCCGGCGTAGGGGCGATCGTCCGGATCCGGCGTCGTTCGCTCGATGTCCTCCGGGGTGTACATGTTCTGCCCGAGGTGGACCGCGGCCTTCAGGCGCCCGGGCTCTTCCCGTTCCACAAAAAAGGGCAGGAAATCCGCCACGCTTCGCAGCCAGGGCGGGACTCGCTCTTCGCTGCGGGTCCAGCCGATGCGGAATCCATTGGTGTAGTAGCGGTCCTCGCCTGCGAACAGGTCGTTCTCGAACTCGAAGTGCAGGGCATCGACACCGGTTTCGGCTGCAGCGGTCGGGCTTGCGGCTGCCATGCAGAGGGCTGCCGCGGCCAGCAACGCCCGCATTGCGCGGCGGGGCGACCGTCCTCGGGGGGCGGGGGCGTTCCGGTATGATTGGCGCATGGACCTCTCCAACCAGATCATCTTCCTGGCCGCGATCGTGCTGCTGGGGAGCATCCTTTCGAGCGTGATCACCTCGCGACTGGGTGTGCCCCTGTTGCTGGTGTTCCTGGTCATCGGGATGCTGCTGGGCCCGGAAGGCCCGGGCGGTCTGGTGTTCGAGAATATCACCGTTGCCTATCTGATCGGCTCGGCGGCGCTGGCGATCATCCTGTTCGACGGCGGGATGCGCACACCGGCGCGCAATTTCCGCATCGGGCTGAAACCGGCGCTGGGGCTGGCCACACTCGGGGTCATCGTCACCTCGGGGCTGACCGGGGCGTTTGCCGTGTGGTGGCTGGGACTGTCCTGGCTGGAGGGGCTGCTGCTCGGGGCGATTGTCGGGTCCACCGATGCTGCGGCGGTGTTCTCCCTGCTGCGCTCGCGCGGGCTGGAGCTGAAGAGCCGTGTCGGCGCCACGCTCGAGATCGAGTCCGGCTCCAACGACCCGATGGCGATCTTCCTGACCATCGTGCTGATCGAACTGCTGCTGCTGCCGGAACAGCAGTTCGGCCTGGTGGTGCTGGTCGAGTTCGTCCAGCAGATGGGCCTGGGCGCGTTGCTCGGGGTGGGCGGCGGCTTTGCCCTGCTCGCGCTGATCAACCGGGTGCCGATGGCGGCCGGGCTTTATCCGCTGTTTGCCATGGCCGGGGCACTGGCCATCTTCGGGCTCACCGGCCTGGTCGGCGGTTCCGGGTTCCTCGCCGTGTACCTGGCGGGGCTGCTGCTCGGCAACCGACCGCTGGAGGCCTCGCAGAACATCAAGCGCTTCCACGACGGCATCGCCTCGCTGGCGCAGATCGGCATGTTCCTGATGCTGGGCATGATCGTCGCCCCGTCCGAGCTCCCGCCGGTGGCGCTGGACGCCGGCCTGGTCGCCGCCGTGCTGATCCTGATCGCGCGGCCGCTGGCGGTGTGGATTTGCCTCTATCCGTTCCGCTTTCCCTGGCGCGAGCAGGTGTTCATCTCCTGGGTCGGTCTGCGCGGGGCGGTGCCGATTATCCTCGCACTGTTCCCCTTGCTGGCCGGGCTGGAACTGGCTGGCTACTTCTTCCACGTGGTGTTCTTCGTCGTGCTGATCTCGCTGCTCGTGCAGGGCTGGACCGTCGCGACCTCGGCACGCTGGCTGGGGCTGGAACTGCCCCCCACCACCGCGCGGGTGCAGCGCACCGAGCTGGACATCCCCGGCCAGCAGGAGATGGAGCTGGTCGGCTACCGCCTGGCGGAGACCACCCCGGTGGTGCGCGAGGCCTGGTCGAATTTCCGCTTGCCGGGCAGCGCGCGAGTGGTGGCCCACCTGCGCGGCGGCAAGCTGCTGGAGACCCTGGAGTTACTGGACCTGCACGCCGGCGATCACCTTTACATCATGGTCACGCCGGCGGATCTGCATGACCTCGACCGCCTGTTCGTGCCCAAGGACGAGGTACCGGAACGCCTCACCGAGCGCAGCGTGTTCGGCGAATTTGCCCTCAATGGCGATGCCCAGCTGGGCGCGGTTGGCATGGCCTACGGCGCCCCGGTCCCGCCCGAGCGCCAGGGCGACACTCTCGAGGCCTATCTGCGGCGCGAACTGCAGGCCGAACCGGTCGTCGGTGACGCCGTCGATCTCGGCCCGATGCGCCTGGTCATCCGCGAGATGGACGGCGCCCGCATCACCCGCGTTGGCCTGAAGCTGCTGAAGCCTTCCCGAGGATAAGACCGGCGGTGCGAGGCCTGGATCCCCGGGAGGCCCTACTTTTCGAGCATGGCCTTCAGGCCGGCGAGGTGGGCGCGGGCGGTGAGCTGCTGGGTCTCGGGGTCTGGCGGCTTGGCGTCCGGCCAGTCGAGGTGCTCCTCGGGGAGTTCGTCGAGGAAGCGCGAGGGTTCGCAGTCGATGGTCTCGCCGTAGCGGGTTCGGTTCTGGGCGTAGGTGATGAGCAGGGTCTGCTGGGCGCGGGTCAGGCCGACATAGGCCAGGCGGCGCTCCTCCTCGATGGAGTCGTCCTCGACGCTGACCCGGTGCGGCAGCAACTCCTCCTCGAAGCCGACCAGGCAGACATGCGGGAACTCCAGGCCCTTGGCCGTGTGCAGGGTGAGGAGCTGCACGGCCTCCTCGCCTGCCTGGGATTCGCGGTTGCGGTCGAGGATGTCCATCAGGCTGATGCGGTTGACGATGTCGGCGAGATCCATGCCCCGGTCATCCTCGGCCTCCTCGTCGCCGTATTCGGCGGTGGTGTTGCCGCCGCCCATGCGGCCGACCCAGTCGATGAACTCGCGCACGTTGTCCATGCGCCGGGTGGCGGCGCGTGGGTTGGGGCTGTTCTCGAGCAGCCAGGATTCGTAGTCGATGTCGTCGACCAGGGCGCGCAACAGGGCGTCGGGGGCCTCCTCCGCGCCGCGGCGCTGGAAGCCGTCGACCCAGTCGGTAAAGCGTTCCAGCCGCGCCTGGGCGCGGGCATCCATGTATTCGGACAGGCCGGCGCCGCGCGCGGCCTGCAGCAGCGAGGCCCCGCGCTGGTTGGCGTAGTGGCCGAGCTTTTCCAGGGTTGCCGGTCCGATCTCGCGGCGTGGCACGTTGACCACCCGCAGGAACGCGGTGTTGTCGTCCGGGTTGGCGAGCAGGCGCAGGTAGGCGACCAGGTCCTTGATCTCGGCCTTCTCGAAGAACGACTGCCCGCCGCTCAGGCGATAGGGGATGCCCTGCTCGCGCAGCAGCTTCTCGAACAGCCGCGACTGGTGGTTGCTACGGTAGAGGATCGCGAAGTCGCCCCAGCCGGCGTTCAGGCGGAAGCGCCGGCGCATCAGCTCGGAGACCACGCGAGCGGCCTCGGTGTCGGCGTCGGAGCAGCCAATCACCTCGATCTTCTCGCCTTCACCGAGCGCACTCCACAGACGCTTCTCGAACACGTGGGGGTTGTTGCCGATCAGGGCGTTCGCGGTGTGCAGGATGCGGTTGGTGGAGCGGTAATTCTGCTCCAGCTTGATGACCTCCAGGCGCGGGAAATCCTGCTGCAGGCGGGCGAGGTTCTCCGGGCGCGCGCCGCGCCAGGCGTAGATCGACTGGTCGTCGTCCCCGACCACGGTGAGCCCGTCACTGACGCCGATCAGCAGGCGCACCAGCTGGTACTGCGCGGAGTTGGTGTCCTGGTATTCGTCCACCAGCAGGTGGCGGATACGGTCCTGCCAGCGGTTGCGCAGCTCGGGGTCGTCGCGCAGGCAGTCCACCGGGCGCTTGATCAGGTCGTCGAAGTCCACCGCGTTGTAGGCGCGCAGGGCGTCCTGGTAGCGCGGGTACAGGTTGGCCGCGGCGATCGCCTCCGGGGCATCGCTCATCTGGCTCGCCTCGTGCAGCGCCTCCTCCGGCGTCATCAGGTCGTTCTTCCAGCGACTGATATGGCCGATCAGGGCGTCCACCTCGGAGCCAGTGTCGTCGCGGTAGGTGATTTCGCGCAGCAGCTGCCGGCAGTCGCCGGGGTCGAGGATGGAGAAGCCGGGGCGCAGCCCGGCCGCCTGCAGCTCGCGACGCAGGAAATTGAGCCCGAAGGTGTGGAACGTGGACACGTTCAGCCCGCGCGCCTGTTCGCGTGACAGGCGACCCTGGACACGCTCGCGCATCTCGCGCGCGGCCTTGTTGGTGAAGGTGATCGCGACGATCTGGCGCGCGGCCAGGCCACGCTGCTCGATCAGGTGCGCGATCTTCTCGGTGATCACCCGCGTCTTGCCCGAACCGGCTCCGGCCAGGACCAGCAGGGGGCGGTCCGTGGTGATCACGGCCGCCTGTTGTTGGGGGTTGAGTTCGGACACCGGGGCGGTCGATTCCTTCGCAGCGGGGCGCGTAAACTAACCCACGATCCCAGATTCATAAAGACAACAGCGGTGAGGATAAGCCATTGACCCAGGCCCCGGGTGCCCCCACGTCGGCCGCGGCGGATGTGCCGCTCGCGCGTCTGACCCAGTTCGATTTCCACCAGCGCCTGATGGATGTGCCGGGGACAGCGGTGATCCTGTTCACGCGCCGGGGCTGCGGGGCCTGCAAGGTGATGGCACGCGTGCTGGCGGACTGGCAGGCGGAACCGGGGGCGCCCGCGCTGTTCGTGGTGGATGCGGAGACGGATACCGCCCTGGTGCGGGAGTTCGAGGTGTTCCATCTCCCGGCGTTGTTCGTGTTCCAGTCGGGCAGCTACCACGGGCGACTGGAGGCCCCGCCCCGCCTGCCCCTGCTGCGCGAGGCACTCGCGGCCTGCCTGGCGCGCCCACCCGAGGAGGCTCCATGACCGCGCGTGACAACGACCGCGACTGGTGGCCGCCGGCGCGGGTGGTGGAGAGTCCGAACCAGGATGACCGCCCGCCAGGCCAGGCCCCGGAACTGCTTGTGGTGCATGCCATCAGCCTGCCCCCGGGAGAGTTCGGTGGCGGGCATGTGGCCGAACTCTTCCAGAACCGACTGGACCCGGAGGGACACCCCTATTTCGCCGGGATCGCGGACTTGCGCGTCTCGGCCCATGTGCTGATCGACCGCGAGGGCCATGCCACTCAGTTCGTTCCGTTCTCCCGGCGTGCCTGGCATGCCGGGCCATCCCGGTGGCAGGGACGCGAGCGCTGCAACGACTTCTCCATCGGGATCGAGCTGGAGGGAACCGACGAGGACCCCTTCACCCCGGTGCAGTACGCCGCGCTGGCCCGGTTGATCGGCTGGCTCCGGCCACGCTGGCCGGGTATCGCGCCGGATGCGCTCGCCGGCCACAGCGATATCGCCCCCGGCCGCAAGACGGACCCTGGCCCCTGTTTTGACTGGGCGCGCCTGCAGCGGGAATTGCAGGAGGCCATGGCATGATCGTGGACCTGCTGCGTCATGGCGAGCCGGAAGGTGGCCAGCGTTATCGCGGCCACGGCTGCGACGACCCGCTGAGCGCACGGGGCTGGGCCCAGATGGAGCGGGCGGTGACGGGAGAGGACGGCTGGCAGTACGTGGTCAGCTCGCCGATGGAGCGCTGCCGTGCCTTCGCCGAGCGTTTCGGGTCCGAGCGGGGGCTTCCGGTGACGCTGGCGCCGGACCTGCGCGAGGTCGGTTTCGGTGACTGGGAGGGGCGTACCCGGGTCGAGCTGCAGCGCGACCGGCCGGAGGAATACCGCGCCTTCTATGCCGACCCGGTGCATGCACGGCCGGCCGGCGCCGAGCCGCTGGCGGCCTTTCGGCGCCGGGTCGAGGCGGCCTTCGATGCGGCGTTGCAGCCGCTGGAGGCGGAGCGGGTGTTGATGGTGGTGCACGCCGGTGTCATCCGGGCCCTGGTGGGCTGGGTGATGGGCGCGCCGGACGAGCGGCTGTTCCGCTTCGAATGCGAGTATGCCAGTCGCACGCGCCTGCACCGGCATCCGACCCGTGGCTGGCGGCTGATCCACGCCAACCGGGTCTGAGCCGGGGTCAGCCGGCCTTGCTGCCGCGCTTCGGGACGGCCTTGACCGACAGGTAGTAGTCGTTGTTCAGCACGTCGATCAGCCGGTCGATGTTCGGGTGCTTGCCCGGGTTGGCGCGGGCATCATCGGCGTGGCTGCCGTACAGCAGCAGCCCCGAATTGGCTGCCTTGGGGCCGATGCCGCCGTAATCCAGCGCCAGCTGGTAGTAGATCTGCAGCGACAGGTTCTGGCCGTCCACGTTTTCGATGGTGGCGGTGGGGTTGTAGTCCTCGCCAAACAACTCCAGGCGTTCGATATTGCTGACGTCGGGCAGCTTCTTGGACATGTCGGGCTCCTCGAAATATTGCCGGCATTATCGGGGCATGACCCGATGGCGACAACCAACCCGCGAAGGCCGCAGGGTCGAGCCGGGACGGCGGCCGGGGCCTTGCATGCTAAGATAGCGGCTTTTGCCGAAGGGAGAGAGCATGTCGCGAAGCGCGTTCATGGAGGCCGCCCAGGCCGCTGCCGATGCCGCCGAGAAGGTGATCCGCCATTACTACGAGGCGGGCGTCGATGTCGAAACCAAACCCGACGATACCCCGGTCACCCGGGCCGACGTGGAGAGCGAGCAGGCGATCCGCCAGGTGATCCGCGAGCACTTCCCGGATCACGGCTTCTACGGCGAGGAGACCGGGCAGTCGGACATGGATTCCGACTACGTCTGGCTGATCGATCCGATCGACGGCACCAAGAGCTTCGTGCGTCGCTACCCGTTCTTCTCCACCCAGATTGCGCTGATGTACAAGGGCGAGCTGATCCTGGGCCTGTCCAACGGGATCCAGTTCGGCGAGCGGGCCTGGGCCGAGAAGGGGCAGGGTGCCTTCCTGAACGGCGACCCGATCGCGGTCGAGAAGACCACCGATCTGGGCCGGGCCTCCCTGTCCACCGGTAACCTCAAGTCCCTGGCACAGAACCCCGAGGGCTGGACGGCGCTGGGCGGCATCATGGCCGAGGTGAACCGCACCCGCGGCTACGGCGACTTCTACCACTACCACCTGCTGGCACGCGGCAGCATCGACCTGATCGTCGAGTCCGACGTGAATATCCTGGATATCGCGGCACTGGCGGTGATCGTGCGCGAGGCGGGGGGCGTGTTCACCAACCTCTCCGGTGGCGAGCTGGACCTGCAGACCGCGAACGTCCTGGCCGCGGCCACCCCGGAACTGCACCGGACGGCCCTGAACCGGCTCGGCTGGAAGGACTAGCTGCGGGCTGATTGAACCACGCAGGCCACAGGGGGCACGGAGAAGGCTGGTCTACAGGAAGACGGGAAGATTGGAAGGGAGATGCAGTGGGCCGCTCCAGGTTGGCGAGTGATGCCGTGCATTTCGGAGCGGTCATCGGCCAGGCCCTGCACCAAGAACCTATTTGTCAGGTCGCGGCGCCGTTGCCGTTCCCGTTGGTCTCCACCAGCCCGTGGGTGCGCAGCTTCTTGCGCAGGGTGGCGCGATTGAGCCCGAGCAGGGCGGCCGCGCGGCTCTGGTTGCCGCCGCAGCGCTCCAGCACGCTGGCCAGGAGGGGGCGTTCCACCTCGTTCATCACCAGCGCGTAGAGGTCGTGGCTGCTCTGTCCGTCGAGGGTCTCGAAGTACTGGTCCAGCGCCCGCCGGACGGAGTCCGCCAGCACGCAGTCGGAGGGAAGCGTGCCCGCAACCGGGACTTCGTGGACGTCCGGGTCCTGTTCGAGTGGCATGTTCGTGCTCATGCAGCCTCGCTTGCGATTCCCGTCAGGTGGGCGCGCAGGCGCCGCAGTTGTTCGCTGGCCGTGGGGGCGGCGAGAAGGTCAGCCCGGGCCGCCCGGGTGCGGGCCTCGTCGAGACCCAGGCCCTGAAGATACCAGCCCAGGTGCTTGCGCGCGATACGCACGCCCTGTGGCTCGCCGTACTGGGCATGCAAACCGGTAATGTGTTCCTCGATCAGCGCGAGACGCGTGACCGCGTCGGGTGGCGGCGGGACCGCTTCGCCGGCCAGTGCGGCCCGGATCTGCCCCGGAAGCCAGGGCTGCCCCTGGGCCGCGCGTCCGATCATCACGCCCGCCGCGCCGGTGGTCTCGAGTACCTGCAGGGCCTTGTCGGGCCCGGTGATGTCGCCATTGGCGAGCACCGGAATGGAAACGCACCGCACGATCCGCGCGATGGCGGCGTGGTCCGCCTGCCCGCGGTAGGCCTCGGCCCGCGTACGGCCGTGCACGGTCAGCATCGCGATGCCGCAGTCCTCGGCGATGGCCGCGATGGTCTCGCCGTTCATCCGCTCGCGGTCCAGTCCCAGGCGCATCTTCAGCGTGACCGGGACGGTGACCGCCCCGGTGAGTGCCTGAAGCAGTTCGCGCACCCGCTCCGGTTCGCCCAGCAGGGCCGATCCTGCGGCCTTGCTGCAGACCTTCTTGGCCGGGCAGCCCAGGTTCAGGTCGATCACGTCGGCGCCCCGGCGCACGTTCTCGCGCGCCGCCTCGGCCAGCGGGCCGGGTTCGTTGCCCAGCAACTGGACGATGCGCGGGCGCGGCTCCTGGCGGTGGTCCAGCCGGTGGCGGCTCTTGTCGCTGGCCCACAGCCGGGTATCCGAGGTCACCATCTCGGATACGGCGGCGCTGGCGCCCAGACGCCGGGCCAGCAACCGGAACGGACGGTCGCTCACCCCGGCCATGGGGGCCAGGAACACGGCGGGGTCCGGGAAATGGTGGCTTCCGAGTTGCATCCGGGGCTGGCTAACGAGCGGCGAAAGGGCCTGCGAGTCTAGCAGTTAAGCCGGGCACCTGCCGGCGGCGTACCCGGAGGGTGACGAATCAGCGGGGATGGATCTGGACGCCGGTGATATGAACGTGGGGGCTGGCGAGGGACAGGCGCACGGTCGCGGGTTCGTGGGGGGGCATCGGGGTGTTCGCGTCGGCGTAGTCGTTCGGTGTCAGGCGCAGTGTGCCATGGTGTGTGTCCAGCTGGTCGCTCAGGTGGATGTCGAGGACCGGCCAGGCTTGCCGGATCGGACTTTCCAGCCGGAACTGGAGGTGCAGCGTGCCATCGGCGCCAGTGAAGAAGTCGGGTGTCGACACCCGGATGCGTTCGGTCGCGCGCGGCGGGTTCCAGGCCGGGCAGGGGATGGCCGCGCACAGCTGGGCGCGCGCCTGATCCAGGTGGCTGCTCTGGCCCGGCGCCACGGGCGGGAACGCCAGCGCCTGCGCACTCAGCAGGATCACCAGGGCGGCGGCCAGGGTGATCCCCCGCCAGGTGCGCCGGCGGGTGGGACCTGCCAGACCCCGGGGAGGCGGGTGATGCTCGATGTCGACGGCGATCGCGATGATCGGCGCGCTCTCGATGGCGGGAGTGTGTACGGGCTGCGCGGGGAGGAGGCCCTCGCCGAGTACCCGTTCGCCGGCGCCGCCGATCTCGAGGGACGGAAACAAGTCGAATTCGGCATCGCAATTGCTGCAGTGGACCCGCCGCTGGCGTAGCTTGTCGCCGCGGGCGAGGGCGTGGGTAACGCCGCATTGGGGGCAGCGGGCCAGCATGTCAGCGTCCGGACGGCAGCGGTCGCGCCCGGTTGCGGCAGGGAGGCGGAGCCGGCGCGAACCTGCCCATGGGTCCGGGTTCCCTTACCGCCGACGCCCGCCGAGCAGGGCCCAGCCTTCGCGGCAGTCCTCGACCCCGATCTCGAAGGCGTCGGAATAGGCGGCGATGACCTCGTCCGCCTGGCGCTCCAGCAGGCCGGCCAGCAGGATGCGGGCGCCGGGTTTTGCGGCCCGCGCGAGCTCCGGCGCCAGATCGATCAACGGCTTGGCGAGGATGTTCGCCAGCACCAGGTCGTACCCGGCCGTCGGCACGGGGTGGTCGGTCAGGCCGGTTTCCAGGTGCGCGGGCGGGATGGCGTTGGCGTCGGCATTACTGCGTGTGGCCTGCACGGCCTGCTCGTCGATGTCTATACCCAGCGCATGGCGGGCCCCGAGCTTCAGGGCGGCGATGGCGAGGATGCCGGAGCCACAGCCGTAGTCGAGCACCTCCTGGTCACGCGGTGGCTGCTGGGCCAGTGCGGCCAGGCACATCGCGGTGGTCGGGTGGTTGCCGGTGCCGAAGGCCAGGCCGGGGTCCAGGCGCACGAAGGTGCCTTCCTCGATGGCGGGTTCGTCCTCCCAGGAGGGTACGATCCACAACGAGCCGCCGCAGTGGATGGCGCCGAGGCCATCGAGGCCGGCGCGCACCCAGTCCTGGTCCTCGATGGGCTGGACCTGGATCGCCTCCGGCGCCTGCGCCTGGCGTTCCAGCGCGGCGGCGGCGAGGTCCGCCTGGGTGGTATCCGGAAACACCGCCTTCAGGCGCACGGTGGACCACAGCGGATGGGTGCCGAGAGGGGGCTCGAACAGCGGCTCGTCGGCGGCATCGAACAACTCGACGCTGACTGCGCCCAGTTCAAAAAGCGTGTCTTCCAGCGGCTCGGCCTGTTCCGGGCTGATCTGGCATTCGAGTTCGGCAAGGCTCATGGCGTCAGGCTCCAGGGAAACGCTGATTAATGTGCACGTTCGCGCTCGAGTCGCTTTTGCGGGCGAACAAGGCGCGGCGACCGCCGTGCAGTCATTCTGCACACGGGAGCCGCAACGCTGTTCCCGCGCCCGTTGTTATCAAAAACGGGCGGCCGAGCCCCGGCATTGAATGGCTTGTGGGGTTGGTACCCCAGGTTCCCCGATCCTGCGTTGCGCCGCTTGCGGGTAGAACCACTACCCGCTGCACGACGCGCCTTGTTTCGTAAAACCTGCGGTACCAACGCGAACGTGCACATTGATCAGTGTTTCCCTGGTGGTTACGGAAAGGGCTCAGGCCTGTGCCTTCAGCTTCTTCTCGAGGTAGTGGATGTCGGTCTGGCCACGCTGGAAGTTCGCGTCGATCATCAGGTCGTGGTGCAGTGCGACGTTGGTCTGGATGCCGTCGACCACGATCTCGCCGAGGGCACCGCGCATGCGGGCCAGCGCGATCTCGCGGCTGTTCCCGTGGGCAATCAGCTTGCCGATCATCGAGTCGTAGTACGGCGGGACCATGTAGCCATTGTAGATGTGGGTGTCCATGCGGATGCCCGGCCCACCCGGTGCGTGGTACTGCTGGATGGTGCCGGGGCTGGGCATGAAGGTGCCGGGGTCCTCGGCATTGATGCGGCACTCGATGGCGTGGCCGGTGATGCGCACGTCGTCCTGGGTGTAACCCAGGGGCTCGCCGGCGGCGATGCGGATCTGCTCGCGCACCAGGTCGATGCCGGTGACCTGCTCGGTGACCGTGTGCTCGACCTGCAACCGGGTGTTCATCTCGATGAAATAGAAGGCCCCGTTCTCGTAGAGGAACTCGAAGGTACCGGCACCGCGGTAGCCGATGTCCTGGCAGGCGCGGATCAGGCGTTCGGCCATGGCCCGGCGCTGTTCGTCGCTGATGCCGGGCGCCGGTGCTTCCTCGATGATCTTCTGGTGGCGTCGCTGCATGGAGCAGTCGCGCTCGCCCAGACACACCGCGTTGCCGTGGCTGTCGGCGAGGATCTGGAACTCCACGTGGCGCGGATGCTCCAGGTATTTCTCCATGTACAGGGTGTCGTTGCCGAAGCCCTGCTGCGCCTCGTTGCGGGTCAGCGAGATCGCGTTCAGCAGCGCACCCTCGGTGTGCACCACGCGCATGCCGCGCCCGCCACCGCCGGCCGCGGCCTTGATGATGACCGGGTAGCCGATCTCGCGCGCCAGGGCCAGGTTGGTGTCCGCGTCGTCGCCCAGGGCGCCGCCGGAGCCGGGGACGCAGGGCACGTTGGCCTCCAGCATCGACTGCTTCGCGGAGACCTTGTCGCCCATCAGACGAATGGTTTCGGCGCGCGGACCGATGAAGGCGAAGCCGGAGGATTCCACGCGTTCGGCGAAATCGGCGTTCTCCGACAGGAAGCCGTAGCCGGGGTGGATCGCGCCGGCATCGGTTACCTCCGCGGCCGCGATCAGCGCCGGGATGTTCAGGTAGCTCTCGCCGGAGGCGGCGGGGCCTATGCATACGGACTCGTCCGCCAGGCGGACGTGTTTCAGGTCGCGGTCGGCGCTGGAGTGCGCGGCGACGGTGGCGATACCCATCTCGCGGCAGGCGCGCAGGACCCGCAGGGCAATCTCGCCGCGGTTGGCGATCAGAATCTTTTCAAACATGCTCGGACCTGTTGGCAGGGGATCGAGGGATCAGCCGATGATGAACAAGGGCTGGCCGTATTCCACCGGATTGCCGTTCTCGACCAGGATGTCGCGGATGGTCCCCGCCTGGTCGGCCTCGATCGGGTTGAGCATCTTCATCGCCTCGATGATGCACAGGGTCTCGCCGACCTCCACCGTCTGGCCAACCTCGACGAACGGCTTCGAGCCCGGGCTGGGTGCGCGGTAGAACGTGCCGACCATCGGCGCGGTGACGCGGTGGCCGTCCATCTCCGGCGCCGCCTCGACCTCGCCGGCCGGGGCGGCGGCTGGCGGTGCGCCGGCCGGCGCGGGCGCCGCGGCGGGCAGGGGTGCCGGTGCCGGAGCGGCAACGGCGGTCCCGCCGGCCGAGCGGGTGATGCGGACCGACTCCTCGCCTTCGTGGATCTCGATCTCGTGGATGCCGCTCTCGTCGAGCAGGTCGATCAGTTTCTTGACCTTGCGAATGTCCATGGAAGCCTCTTATTCCTTGATAGCTGCAAGCGCCGCATCCAGCGCCAGCCGATAGCCAATGACCCCGAAGCCACTGACCAGGCCGGCGGCGACATCGCTCAGACGCGAGGTCTGGCGGAAGGGCTCGCGGGCGTGGATATTGCTGATATGGATCTCGTAGAACGGGATGGCGACGCCCAGCAGGGCATCGCGCAGGCTGACGCTGGTGTGGGTCAGGCCGCCCGGGTTGATCAGGATGCGCCGCACGCCCTCGCCGGGCGCGGCATGGATCCGGTCGATCAGATCGCCTTCGTGGTTGCTCTGGAAGCTGTCGAAGGAGGCATCGGCCTGTTCCGCCCGGGCCCTCAGGTCGGTCTCGATATCCGCCAGGGTCTGCGCGCCGTAGCGCTCCGGCTCCCGCTGTCCCAGCAGGTTCAGGTTGGGGCCGTTGAGCAGCAGTATGGATGCCATGGCAGGGGGAATCGGTAGCGATCCTGTCGTGAATGGACGCGATTGCACCGAAAAATGATGGTGCGGCGAATGATCGGGATTCTGCCGCAGGAAGGGTGGGGGTGTCCAGCGCGAGACGCTGGAGTCGTCGCCAGAATGGGGTCGGCCCGGCACCCCGACGCTCGCCGGGTAGCGGGTCGTAACGTGCGGGTTACTCGGCGGTGAGCGGGAACAGGGTGAGCTCGACGCGGCGGTTCTGTTCGCGGCCGGCATCGGTGTCGTTGGACGCGACCGGCTGGTGCGGCCCGAGGCCGATGGTGTGCACCCGCACCGGCTGCACGCCACGGCGGATCAGGGCCTGACCCACGCTCTCGGCGCGGCGCTCCGAGAGGTCCATGTTGTATTCCACCCGGCCGGTGGAGTCGGTGTGCCCGGCGACCTCGACCCCGCTCTGGTCGAACTCCTCCAGCACCAGTGCGACCGAGTCGAGGACGTCATGGAATTGCGGCTTGATCTCGCTGCGATCGAAATCGAAGGTGATATTGCTTGGCATGTTGAGGATGATGTTGTCGCCGTCGCGGGTCACGCTGACGCCCGTTCCGCGCAGCTGTTCGCGCAGGGCATCCTCCTGGCGGTCCATGTAGTTGCCGATGGCGCCGCCGGCCAGGGCCCCGATGCCGGCGCCAATCATGGCGCGCTGGGTGCGGTTGCGACTGCTGGTGACGCTGCCGAGCACCGCGCCGGTGGCAGCCCCGATGCCGGCCCCGATGGTGGCTCGGGAGACGCGTTCTTCCCCGGTGTACGGGTCGGTGGTGGTGCAGCCCATCACCAGTACCAGGGCGCTGGTGGCGGCCAGGGCGAGAATGCGTTGCATGATGAATCTCCCGGTGTTCGCTGGCCCCGTGTGGATGTCGGGAACCTTGTACCCAGCTTGCGCCGTGGCGCGTGAACCGTCCATGAACCCGGGCGACGGGTGGGCTATTTGCCGGTGATTTCGTGACGCAGTTGACGCAGGACGGGGTCCGTCTCGGGGTGCGCCCCGCGCCAGATGGAGAAGGCCTCGGCCGCCTGTTCCACCAGCATGCCGAGGCCGTCGCTGCCGTTCGCGCATCCCGCGCCGGCGGCCCAGTCCAGGAAACGCTGGGCCCCGGCGCCGTAGACCAGGTCGTAGGCCAGGCTGTGCGTGTGGACGAGATCGCCGGGGAGATCCAGTGCATCGTCGCCGAGACCGGTGGCGGTGGCATTCACCACCAGGTCGAAGGGGCCCTGCGGCAGCGCGTCCAGCCCGCAGGCGGAAAGCCGGGTGGCCGGGGCGATATCTCGGAAGGCATCCACCAGGCTCTCGGCGCGGGTCACGGTGCGGTTGGCGATGACCAGCGCCTCTGGTCCGCCTTCCAGCAGGGGCTGCAGCAGGCCGCGGGTGGCGCCTCCGGCCCCCAGGATCAGGACCTGGCGATTGCGCACGTCGAAGCCGAGGCGGTCGAGATCGCGACAGAATCCGACGCCGTCGGTGTTGTCGCCGTGGATCCGGTGGTCGCCATCGCGCCACAGGGTGTTGACCGCCCCGGCATGGCGCGCACGGTCCGTCAGCACCCGGACCAGGGCGAAGGCCTCCTCCTTGAACGGAACGGTCACGTTGAGGCCCTTGAGCCCCTCGGCGAACCAGGCGTTGACCTCCTCGGCAAACTGCCCGGGGGTGCCCTGGCGGGCTTCGTACACGAGGTGTTGCCCGGTCTGTTCGGCGAACAGGGTGTGGATGCGCGGGGACAGCGAGTGGTGAATGGGGTTGCCCACCACCGCGTAGCGATCCGGACGCGGCTCGTTCATCGCGCCGCGTCCTCCGCCAGCCATTCGGCCACGGTGCGCGCATAGTAGGTGAGGATGCCGTCGGCCCCGGCGCGCTTCATGCCGGTCAGGGCCTCCAGCACGCAGGCGCGCTCGTCCAGCCAGCCGCGCTCGGCGGCGGCCTTGAGCATCGCGTACTCGCCGGAGACGTGGTAGACGAAGGTCGGGCGCTGGAATGCGTCGCGGATGCGGCGCACCACGTCGAGGTACGGCATGCCCGGTTTGACCATCACCATGTCGGCCCCCTCGGCGAGATCCAGCGCGACCTCGTGCAGGGCCTCGTCGCCGTTGGCCGGGTCCATCTGGTAGGTCTCCTTGCCGCCCTTGCCGAGGTTGCCGGCCGAGCCCACCGCGTCGCGGAAGGGGCCGTAGAAGGCGGAGGCGTATTTCGCCGAGTAGGCGAGGATGCGCGTGTGTACGTAGCCGGCGTCTTCCAGTGCGGTGCGGATCGCGCCGATGCGCCCGTCCATCATGTCGGAGGGGGCCACCACGTCGGCGCCGGCGGTGGCATGCGACAGCGCCTGCTTCACCAGGGCCTCGACGGTGATGTCGTTCACCACGTAGCCGTCGTCATCGATGATGCCGTCCTGGCCATGGGTGGTGAACGGGTCCAGCGCGACGTCGGTGATCACGCCAAGCTCCGGGTGCGCCGCCTTCAGTGCGCGCACCGCGCGCTGGGCGAGCCCCTCGGGGTTCCACGCCTCGGCCGCATCCAGGCTCTTCTTCTCGCCCGGCACCACCGGAAACAGCGCCAGCGCCGGGATTCCCAGGCGCACGGCGGTGGCCGCCTCTTCCAGCAGCTGATCGATGGAGACACGTTCCACGCCGGGCATCGACGGTACCGCCTCGCGCACGCCCTCGCCCTCGGTGACGAACACCGGCAGGATCAGGTCGTCCGCGCGCAGGTGGTGCTCGCGCATCAGGCGGCGGGAAAAGCCGTCGCGGCGCATTCGGCGCGGGCGGCCGGCGGGGTAGGGGGCGATCGGTACGGTCATGCCAGGTCCTTGCGTGCTTGGAGTCAGCCGGCAGCTTCGGCGAGCCAGTCGCGCGGCTTCAGATAGCGTTCGTAGAGTTCGGCCTCGGGCGTGCCGGGCGCCGGCTGGTAGTTGTATTCCCAGCGCACCAGCGGCGGCAGCGACATCAGGATCGACTCGGTGCGCCCGCCCGACTGCAGGCCGAACAGGGTACCGCGGTCGTAGACCAGGTTGAACTCGACATAGCGCCCGCGGCGGTAGAGCTGGAACTGGCGCTCGCGCTCGCCGAAGTCGGTGGCGCGGCGGCGCTCGACGATCGGGGCGTAGGCGTCGAGGTAGGCGTTGCCCACGCTCTGCATGTAGCCGAAGGCATGCTCGAAGCCGCCTTCGCTGAAGTCGTCGAAGAACAGCCCGCCCACGCCGCGCGGCTCGTCGCGGTGCTTGAGGTGGAAGTACTCGTCGCACCAATTCTTGTGCGCGGGGTAGAGGTGCTCGCCGAACGGGCGGCAGGCGGCCTCGGCGGTACGGTGCCAGTGGATGCAGTCCTCGTCGAAGCCGTAGTAGGGCGTCAGGTCGAAGCCGCCGCCGAACCACCAGATCGGGTCCTCGCCGGGCTTCTCGGCGATGAAGAAGCGCACGTTGGCGTGCGAGGTCGGAACAAAGGGGTTGTGCGGGTGGATCACCAGGGACACACCGGTGGCCTGGAACGAGCGCCCGGCCATCTCCGGTCGGTGGGCGGTGGCCGAGGCCGGGAGGTTGTCGCCCATCACGTGGGAGAAATTCACCCCGGCCTGCTCGAACACCGCGCCCTCGCGCAGCACGCGGGTACGCCCTCCGCCGCCAGCGGGGCGCTCCCAGGCGTCCTCCTCGAAGCGGGCCCGGCCGTCCAGGCCCTCGAGGCCCTGGCAGATGCGGTCCTGCAGGCCCTGCAGGTAGTCGATTACGCGCTCGATGGAGACGTTGTCCTGGCTCATGCTGCGTCCCGGTTGATCAGTGGTCGGTGTTCGCGTCGGGCTCCGGTCCGCCCCGGAGCCAGGCCCCGGTGCGGGCGTCGCGGATCGCGCTGGGGGCGTCGCGCCCGCCACATTCTGCCTGCAGGATCGCATCGATGCCCGCCCCGAGTTGTGAGGCAACGCAATCCCAGGTGCGGCAGGGGTCCGCGCCGGCGCGGTTCGCACTGGTGGAGACCAGGGCGCTGCCGGCGGCCGCGCACAGGGCGCGGGTCGCGGGATGGGCAGTGACGCGCACGGCGAGGTTGTCATGGTCGCCGCGCAGCAGGGGCGGGCATTCGGCAGTGACGGGCAGCAGCCAGGTCGTCGGTCCAGGCCAGCTTGCCTCGATCGCGGGGCGGTGTGGGTCCGGTAGCGGGGCGAGCCAGTGCCCGAGGCGCTCGAGCGTATCCGTCACCACGATCATTCCCTTGGCGGCCGGGCGGCCCTTGATCTCGAGGATGCGTTCGATCGCCTCCGGGGCGTCCGGGCGGCAGCCGAGGCCGAAGACCGCCTCGGTGGGGTAGGCGATCACGCCCCCATCGCGCACTGCCTGGGCGACGGGGTCGATCTCGGGGGTCAGTAGTGGGGTCTTATTCCGATCCACGGTCGCCGGAGGGCTGGGCGCTCAGGCGGCTGTCGCCGGTATTGTCACTGTCGCCGGACTTCGCGCCCCCCGATTTCTTCGCCGGCGAGGTCTTCGCGGCGGTCTTCTTCGTGCCCGTCTTGCTGGCGGCCTTCTTGCTCGTGGCCGCCTTCTTCGTGGGCGTCTTCTTCGTGCCGGACGACTTCGTGGTCGACTTGGCCGTGGTCTTGCCAGTGGCCTTGGTGGCGGTTTTCCCGGAGGTCTTTGCGGTCGACTTGGTCGCGCCCTTGCGGCCGCGGCCCTTGCGTTCCGGGGCGGCCGCGATCAGTTCCTGGCATTGCTCCAGCGTGAGGGACTTGGGGTCGGTCTCCTTCGGGATCTTGGCGTTCTTGTTGCCGTCCGTCACATACGGGCCGTAGCGCCCGTTCAGGACCTGGATGCCCTCGTCATCGAAGCTCTTGATGAAACGCTCGGCGTCCTTTTTCTTCTTCTCGGCGACGATCTCCAGCGCGCGCGGCAGCTCGATGGTCCAGACATCGTCGTCCGGGCCCAGGGAGGCGTACTTGGAGCCGTACTTCACGTAGGGCCCGAAGCGGCCGATGTTCACCATCACCGGCTCGCCCTCGGGCGTCTCGCCGAGATCGCGCGGCAGCTTGAACAGCTCCAGCGCCTCGTCGAGGGTGATCTTGTCCATCTTCTGCCCGGGCAGCAGCCCGGCGAAGCGCGGCTTCTCCTCGTCGTCCTTGGTGCCGATCTGCACGATCGGCCCGAAGCGGCCGAGGCGCACGGAGACGGGGCGCCCGCTCTTGGGGTCCGGGCCCAGTTCGCGCGACTGCACGGCCTCGGCGCGGGTGACGTTCTCTTCCTTTTCCTTCACCCGGTCGCGGAAATCGCCCCAGAATTCCTCCAGCACCGGGACCCAG
The DNA here is from genome assembly GCF_000420165.1 of Thioalkalivibrio sp. AKL19. GTDB lineage: Bacteria > Pseudomonadota > Gammaproteobacteria > Ectothiorhodospirales > Ectothiorhodospiraceae > Thioalkalivibrio. The sequence continues at coordinate 25,020 of NZ_ATUK01000003.1, forward strand.
TCCTTTTCCCCGCGCGAGATGGCGTCCAGCTCGTCTTCCAGCTTCGCGGTGAAGTCGTAGTCGACGTAGCGGTCGAAGTGCTGGGTCAGGAAGCTGTTCACGATCCGGCCGGTATCAGTCGGGATGAAGCGCTTGCCGTCCATCTCCACGTACTCGCGCGACTGCAGGGTGGAGATGATGCTGGCGTAGGTCGACGGGCGGCCGATGCCGTATTCCTCCAGCGTCTTCACCAGGCTGGCCTCGGTGTAGCGCGGGGGCGGCTCGGTGAAGTGCTGGTCGGCGGTGACCTCGTTCAGCTTCACCGTGTCGCCCTCGGCCATCTCCGGCAGGCGCTTGTCCTCGTCGTCGTCCTGCGCGTCGTCGCGGCCCTCCTGGTAGACGGCGATGAAGCCGGGGTCGACCAGGGTGGAGCCGGTGGCGCGGAAGCGGTGTTCGGTGTCGCCGGGGACCAGGTCGGCGGCGACGGTGTCGAAGGTCGCGTGGATCATCTGGCAGGCGACGGTGCGCTTCCAGATCAGGTCGTACAGGCGCGCCTGATCGCTGCTGAGGCGCTCGCGTACTTCGTTCGGCAGACGGCGCACGGAGGTCGGGCGGATGGCCTCGTGGGCCTCCTGGGCGTTCTTCGACTTGGTCTTGTACTGGCGCGGGCTGTCCGGGACGTTGTTGGCGCCGTAGCGTTCCTCGATCAGACCACGCATCTCGGCGATCGCCTCGCCGGCCAGGGCCACCGAGTCGGTACGCATGTAGGTGATCAGGCCGATCGCGCCGGAGCCCAGATCGATCCCCTCGTAGAGCTGCTGCGCGGTGCGCATGGTGCGGCTGGCGGTGAAGCCCAGCTTGCGCGAGGCCTCCTGCTGCAGGGTCGAGGTGGTGAACGGCGCGGCCGGATTGCGGCGGCGCTGCTTCTTCTCGACCTTCGCGACTTTGAGTTCGCCACCGGCGGCGTCGGTCAGCCGCTTCTGCGCATCATGCGCGAGATCGGCACTGTTGAGGTCGAACTGGTCCAGCTTGTTGCCATCGAGGTGGGTCAGGCGCGCGGTGAAGGCCTGGCCCTGGCGTTCGCTCAGGGCATCCAGGGTCCAGTATTCGCGCGCGACGAAGGCCTCGATCTCGTCCTCGCGCTCGCAGATCATGCGCAGCGCGGGGCTCTGTACGCGCCCGGCGGACAGGCCGCGCTTGATCTTGCGCCACAGCAGTGGCGAGAGGTTGAAGCCGACCAGGTAGTCCAGCGCGCGCCGCGCTTGCTGGGCGTCGATCAGTGGCTGGGCCAGGTCGCGCGGTTCCTCGATCGCCTGCTGGATCGCCTTCTTGGTGATCTCGTGGAACACCACGCGGTGCACGCCGCGATTCTCCAGCAGCCCGCGTTCGCGCAGGACCTCGTAGAGATGCCAGGAGATCGCCTCGCCTTCACGGTCGGGGTCAGTCGCGAGGATCAGGTCGTCGGCCTTCTTCAGCGCCTTGGCGATCGCCTCGATCTGCTTCTCGCTGCGCTCGATGATGTCGTACTTCATCCGGAAGCCGTCTTCCGGATCCACCGCGCCCTCCTTGGGGACCAGGTCGCGCACATGGCCGTACGAGGCGAGGACCTGGTAGTCGGGGCCCAGGTACTTCTCGATGGTCTTGCCCTTGGCGGGGGACTCTACAATGACGAGGTGCTTGCTCATGTCGCTCGGGACCGTCTCCGTGGCAGCGGGTTCCGTGTCGGGGCGGTGGCGGCTGCAGGTGTGCAACCGGCTTCACGGGCGCTAAAGACTAGATGAGGAAAACGCCCGTGGCTACCGCATGACCTCGAAAGACGGGGAAGTCAGTGCAGATAATCCACGGCCGACGGCCCCGAATCGTCGCGCATGACCTCTTCCAGGCGGGAGTAGGCGATCGCGTCGTCCGGCTGGTTGAACAGCACCATCAGGACCACCCAGCGCAGCTGGTCGAGATCGATTTCCTCGGCATCCAGCTCCATCACGCGGTCCAGTACCAGTTCCCGGGTGCCGGCGGTCAGCAACCCATTCTGTTCCAGGTGCAGCAGGAAGCCGTGGGCCTCGGTGTCCAGGCGCTTGCGCTCTTCGGGGGCGTAGATCCGATGGGCCGCGCCATCCCCGCCGCGGCCGGCCAGCGGGGCCTCGCTCATCAGGCGGTCCAGCCAGCCGAGGGCGCGATCGATCTCGCGCCGGGCGAAACCGGCCTCCACCAGGTGGCGTTCCAGTTCCGAGCGGTCCGGATCCTCGTCGGATTCCTCGTCGATGGTGTGCTCGAAGAGATACATGAGCACATCCAGCACGTTCTCGTTCATGATTCGGGGGATCCTGCGTCGAGGCGCTGGTAGCGCCCGTGGTCGAGGGCGGCCACGCGGCCATGGAGTTCAAGCAAAACCAGCATGGATGAAAGCTGTTCGATGGTCAATTTGGTGCGTTCACGCAGGGTCTCCAGCGGGACCGGGTCGAAACCCATCGCGTTCAGGACGCGTTCCTGCTCCGGGTCCAGTGGTTCGCGGGCGGGCTCGGTCCGGGTGACAGGCGCATTGGGTGCCACCCCCAGCCAGTCCGCGAGATCGTCCAGGATCTCCTCGGCCGACTCCACCAGCTGGGCCCCGTCCCGGATCAGCCGGTGGCAGCCACGGCTGGCGGGGCTGAACACCGAGCCGGGGACCGCATAGACCTGTCGGCCCTGCTCGGCCGCCAGGCGTGCCGTGATCAGCGACCCGCTCTTCAGGGCCGCCTCGACGACCAGGGTGGCCAGCGACAGGCCGCTGATCACCCGGTTGCGCTGGGGGAAATTCCGCGCCAGCGGCCGGGTATCGGTGGGCCACAGCGAGACCACCAGGCCATGGTCCGCGATGCGGTGGGCGAGGCGTCGATGCTGGGCAGGGTAGATGCGGTCGGGCCCGGTGGCGACCACCGCGATGGTGCGTCCGCCGGGCGCGGCCAGGGCGCCTTCGTGGGCCGCGCCGTCGATGCCGCGCGCCAGGCCACTGGTAATCGTGAGCCCGGCCGCGGCCAGTTCGCGCGCGAATTCGCTGGCCAGCCGCTCGCCCTGCGGGGTGGCGTCGCGACTGCCGACGATCCCTACCTGCGGGGCGCGCAGCAGGTCCGGGTTGCCGTTGAGGTACAGCACCGGTGGCGGGTCGGGGAGTTCGGCCAGCAGGGGCGGATAGGCCGGGTCGTCCAGGCACAGCAGGGAATGCCGGGGGTCGGCATCCAGCCAGGCCCGGTCGGCCGCGGCACCGGTTTCGCGGGCCTGGCGTGCGGCGTCGTCCAGCTTGAGGTCGATGCCCGCGCGCTGCCATTCGGCAGCGGGGGCGGCGAGGGCGTGGCCCGGGGTACCGAAGGCCTCGACCAGTTGCAGCAGGCGCCGCGGACCGAGACCGGGGGTGTTGATCAGGCGCAGCCAGTCCTCGTGCGGGGCGGCCGCCCCGCTGGCATCATCCATGCCTCCGGATCGCAAGCCCGATCAGGGAGTGCGAACCTTGTCGCCCTCGCGGAGGGTGCGTTCGGCGTCGGTCACCAGCACGTAGGAGACCTTCTCGAAGGTCTGGAAGACCATCACGGTGCCGACTTCCTCTTCCGGCAGGGTGACCACGTCGTTGGCGCGATCGCTGATCGGGTCGCGCACCTCGCGTCCGGCGGTGAAGGCGGCAAAGACCTGGCCGTTCTCGATGCCGTCGCGTTCGCCGCGATTGATGATGGCGGCCTGGAGCTGGCCGATCTGGCTGATCGCGTCGAACAGCGAGATGATCGTGCCCTCGGTGCCGGCCGGTGCGCGGCCAATGTCGAACAGCATGTCCTGCTCTTCGGCATAGGGCACCAGGCGGTCGCCGCGGATGGCCTCGCGCTCGCCCTTGCGGATGTCCGCCCGGGCGACGTTGCCCGGTTCGATGATCTCGGCCTCGCCTACTGGCAGGGTGGCGACGCCCAGCTCCTCCCCGGTGTCCGGGTCGGTCAGCATGCCGTCGTGGCGCACGATGTGGTAGAGCTCGTACTGCTCGGTGTCCTCGGCGTTGCGCACGTAGACCCGGTCACCCGGGCCGAAGATCACGCGCTCGTCCTGCGAGGCGAGGATGTACGGGGCATTCTCGAGGGTCTCCTCGTCCAGCACCTGCGGGCGGAACATGAACGACTGCAGGGTGGAGATGGGGGAGACGTCCTCGTCGCGTTCCACCACCCGGGCCTCGGGCGAGAGGCGATGGGTGGGGCGCACGCGCGGGCCGCCGTCGACCATGATGCGTGGCTGACCATCCACGTAATGGATGCTCAGCACGTCGCCCGGATAGATCAGGTGGGGGTTCTCGATCTCGGGATTGACCAGCCAGATCTCCGGCCAGTACCAGGGATCCTGCAGGAACATCGCGGAGATATCCCAGAGGGTGTCGCCCTTCTTCACCACGTAGCGTTCCGGCGCGGATTCGCGGATCTCCGGCTCGCGCTCGGCGGTGGCGCGTTCTTCCTGTGCGTCGCGTGCCGGGCGGGCTTCGGCCTGGGTGTCGCCGGAATCGGACGCGCCCGTTTCGCCGCCGCCGTTCTCCGGTGTGGCCGCGCAGGCGCCCAGCAACAGCGTTACACTGAACAGAACGCCCGGCAGAACGAAGGTCGTGGTGGCCCTGGTCTTGTACATTTTGGTGTCCCCTGTCAGGTCCGCGCGCTCCCCGAGCCTTCCTGTGGCCCGGCCCCAATCGGATGACGCAATTCCGCGGATATTGCGGTCCAACGTTAGCAGAATTGCGACGTCTGTACAGTACAAAGTTTGAGGTTTTTTCATGGCCAAACGTGAAATCCTGCACTTCCCCGATCCCCGGTTGCGGCTCAAGGCCGAGCCGGTGGCCGAGGTGGACGACGAGATCCGTACCCTGGTCGACGACATGCTCGAGACCATGTACGCCGCGCCCGGCATTGGTCTGGCAGCCACGCAGATCAACGTGCAAAAGCGCGTGCTGGTGGCGGATGTCTCCGAGGATCAGAGCGAGCCGCATGCCCTGATCAACCCCGAGATCCTGGAGACCTCGGGCGAGGAGGAGATGGACGAGGGCTGCCTGTCCGTACCCGGGTTCTACGAAAAGGTGCAGCGCGCCGACCGCATCCGCGTGCGCGCCCTGGGGCGGGATGGCCAGCCCTTCGAGCTGGATATCGACGGCCTGCTCGCGGTGTGCATCCAGCACGAGATCGACCACCTCGACGGCAAGCTGTTCGTCGATTACCTGTCCAGTCTCAAGCGCAGCCGCATCCGCAAGAAGCTGGAGAAGCAGGGCGCCCGGGCGGGGGCAGGTGACAAGGCCGCGGTCCCCGCGGTCTGATGGGGGTGGCGGACACGGACGTCGAGTCCCTGCGCATCGTCTATGCCGGGACGCCCGAATTCGCGGTCCCGGCGCTGGAGGCCCTGATCGAGAACGGGCATGCGCCGGTCGCGGTCTACACCCAGCCGGATCGCCCGTCCGGGCGCGGGCGCAAGTTGCGCCCGGGTCCGGTGAAGCAGGTTGCCGAGGGCGCGGGCCTGCCGGTGGTGCAGCCCGAGAGTCTCAAGGGTGCCGAGGCGCAGGCGGAGCTCGCGGCCTGGCGCCCGGACATCCTGATCGTGGCGGCCTACGGGCTCATCCTGCCGCGCGCCGTTCTCGCGATCCCGCCGCTCGGCGGCCTCAATATCCATGCCTCGCTGCTACCGCGCTGGCGCGGCGCGGCGCCGATCCATCGCGCCATCCTCGCGGGGGATTCCGAGACCGGGGTCTGCCTGATGCAGATGGCCCCGGGGCTGGATACCGGCCCGGTGCATGCCTGTCGGCGCACCCCGATTACGCCGGAGACCACCACCGGAAGCCTGCACGACACCCTCGCCCGCGAGGGCGCGGAGTTGCTGGTGGAGCAGCTGCCGGCGATTGCCGCGGGCGAGTCGGCCCCCTGGCCACAGGACGACGCGCAGGCCACCTATGCCCGCAAGCTGGAGAAACAGGAGGCCTGGATGGACTGGACGCAACCGGCCGTCGCCCTGGGTCGTCAGGTGCGCGCGTTCAACCCCTGGCCGGTCGCCCAGACCGGCTGGCAGGGGCAGGCCGTGCGGGTGCACGCCGCGCGCCCCATTGCCAGTGCCACTGATGCGGCGCCGGGCACCATTCTGGAGGCCGGGGCGGAAGGCGTGGACGTGGCCACCGGGGATGGCATCCTGCGGCTGCAAACGGTGCAACTGCCCGGGCGGCGCGCGGTCGCGGCGTCCGACTGGGCCCGCAACGCGGACCTGGCGGGCCAGACCCTGACGGGGGCGGTCTGATGGCAGGCAAGCAAAAGCGTGTGGTGCCCTCGCGGGTGGATTCGCGTTCGCCGCGCCAGCGGGCGCTGGAGGCGGTCGAGCGCGTGGTACTGCAGGGGCAGTCGCTGACCCGGGCGGTGGACCTGGTGACCGAGGGGCTCGCGCCGCGCGATGCCGCCTGGGTGCAGGCGCTCGCCTACACCACCCTGCGCTGGTATCCGCAGCTGGAGGGGCTGGTCGGCGGGTTTCTCGACCGACCGCTGCGCAAAAAGGATGCCGTGATCGGCGTGCTGTTGGCGCAGGGCCTGGCCGAGGTCCTGCACTTTGGCACGCGTGATCACGCCGCGGTGCGCGAGACCGCCGAGCTGGCGCGCGAGATCCATCGCCCCGGCGCGGTGGGGCTGATCAACGCGGTGCTGCGCCGTGCCCTGCGCGAGCAGGATGCGCTGGCCGCCCGGATCGAGGCCGAGCCGGGCCTGCGCTATGCGGTCCCGGACTGGTTGCTGGAGGCGATTCGCGACGCCTGGCCCGAGGACTGGGAGACGCTGCTCGAGGCCTCGACGCTGCCGGCGCCGATGACCCTGCGGGTGAACCTCCAGCGCGGCAGCCGCGAGGCGGCGCTGGAGGCGCTGGCCGCTGCGGGGACGCCGGCCTGGCCGCACCCGGTACTCGCCAGCGCGCTGACCCTGGAGAATCCGGTCGACGTCGGGGCGCTGCCGGGGTTTGCCGACGGGGCGCTGTCCGTCCAGGACGCCTCGGCGCAATGGGCCGGGCACCTGCTGGACCCACGGCCGGGCGAGCGCGTGCTGGACGCCTGCGCGGCGCCGGGCGGCAAGACCGGGCACCTGCTGGAGCGCGCCGGCGGGAAACTGGACCTGACCGCGCTGGACAACGATCCCGAGCGCCTGGAGCAGGTGCGCGAGAACCTCGACCGGCTGGGCTTTGAGGCGCACCGGGTCGCGGCCGACCTGGAGGCCACAGACGACTGGTGGGACGGCGAGGCCTTCGACGCGATCCTGCTCGACGTGCCCTGTTCCGCCACCGGCGTGATCCGGCGTCACCCGGATATCAAGACCCTGCGCCGAGCCGAGGACATCCCGCGCCTGGCCGCGGAGCAGGCTCGCCTGCTGGCCGGTGCCTGGCGCCTGCTGCGTCCCGGCGGGCGGCTGTTGTATGCGACCTGCTCGTTGCTGTCGCCGGAAAACGAGGCCGTTGTGGCCCCGTTCGTGGCCGCGACCGCGGATGCGCGGGTGCTGCCCGTGAACGGCGATGCGGGGATCCCCGGAGGCCGGCCGCGCGAGGTCGGCGTGTCGCTGCCGCTGGGGCTCGAGGGCGGTGATGGCTTTTACTATGCGCTACTGGAGAAGCAGGTCCCCTGATGCCGAGCGGCGCCTCCCCGTGGCGCGGGCCCATCGTGGCGCTGTGCGGCCTGTTTGCTCTGCTGGCGTTGCCTGCGCCGGCCGCGGCGGTGGAGATCCGTGGCGCGAACCATATGTGGCTGGACGACACCACCGTGCTGGTGCGTCTCGATATCGATATGCGTCTGCCCGCCGTGCTGGAAGATGCCCTGGCCAACGGCGTGACCCTGGAATTCGAGGCGGAGACCCGTCTGGAACGTGGTCGCCGGGTGGGGCGCGATACCCTGGCGAGCGAGACACGGCGGGTCCAGCTGCAATACTTTGCGCTGAACCGGCATTACCTGGTAACCGCGGTGACCGACGAACGCATGGACCTGAAACCAACCCTGGGGGATGCCCTGGACCAGGTCGCCCGGCGGCTGGGGCGGCTGCGTCTGGACGAGGTTCCGGATGCGGTCCGCGCAAACCCCGGCGAGTTCGATCTGGCGGCGCGGCTGATGCTGGTGTATTCGGCCCTGCCGCTGCCCCTGCAGCTGGATGCCGGTTTGCGCGGTGACCTGACGACGCGACAGGAGTGGCGGCGATGGTCGCTGGATTAGGGAAACGCTGGTCAACGTACATGCTCGCTGCTTCGTCGCTTTTGCGTGCGAACAAGGCGCGGCGATGGCCGTGCAGTCATTCTGCAAAAGGGAGCCGCAACGCCGTGCGCAGGCCCGTTTTTGATCACAACGGGCGGCCGAGCCCCTGCTTTCAATGGTTCGTGGGGTTGATTACCCAGGTTCCCCGGTCCGGCGTTGCGGCCCTTGCCGGTAGAATGGCGACCGGCTGCGGACCGCGCCTTGTTTCGGAAAACCTGGGTTGCCAACGCGAGGGTGTACGTTGATCAGCGTTTCCCTAAGGGGCTTCCCGTGGGGCCTGCTCGGCATCGGGCTCCTGTTCGCGCTGCTACTGACCTCGCTGGTGGTGATGGGCGATGCCGCCCAGAATCAGGCTCGCTTCGAGCAGCTGTTCCTGTGGCTGCTCGTGTTCCATGTCGCCGTGCTGGTGGCTTTGGGTGGCTTGATTATCTATCAGCTGGTGCGCATGGCGATCCAGTATCGCCGTGGGGTGCCCGGGAGCCGGCTGACCCTGCGCCTGGTCGCGGTGTTCATGCTGGTGGCGGTGCTGCCGGTGTCGGTCGTCTATTACTTCTCCTTCAAGTTCCTGAACGAGGGCGTGGACGCCTGGTTCGACGTGCGCGTGGAATCAGCGCTGGAGGACGCGCTGGAGCTGTCGCGCTCGTCGCTGGACCTGCGGGTGCGCCAGCTGGCGACCGAGACGCAGGAGCTGATGAGCGATCTCGAGGGGGTCTCGGAGGGCCTGGTGCCGCTGGCCCTCAACGACTATCGCCGTCAGGTCGGGGCACAGGAGTTGACCCTGGTCGGATCCAACAACCGCATCATCGCCTCCAGCACCGACAGCCCGATCCGCCGCCTCCCGACCCCGCCGGGTTCCGACATCCTGATGCGGGTGCGCCCGGAGCAGCCGTATTCGCGCCTGGAGCCGCAGTCCGACGGCTCGCTGATCATCCGCGTGGTGGCCACTACCAGCAGCCGCCGCCCGGGCTCGGAGAATCGCATCCTGCAGGGCATCTACCCCGTGGACCCGCGCATGAGCGCGTTGTCGCTACGGGTGCAGGACGCCTTCGCCGACTATCGCGAATTCGCCTACCTGCGCGGGCCGATGATCCAGGGCTTCGTGTTCACCCTGTCGCTGGCGCTGGCGATCTCGCTGATGGCCGCGCTGTGGGCCGGGCTGCTGGTGGCGCGGCGCATGGTGCGCCCGATCTCCGACCTGGTGCAGGGCACGCGCATGGTCGCCCAGGGTGACTACAGCACCCGCCTGGCGGTGCAGCGCGCCGACGAGCTGGGTTTCCTGGTGCAGTCGTTCAACACCATGACCCGCACCCTGAACGAGGCGCGCGACGAGGCCGAGCGCAACCGCCGCCTGCTGGATGCCGAACGCGCCTATCTGGAGAGCGTGCTGCAGCATCTGCGCTCCGGCGTGCTGGCGCTGGATGGCAGCCTGCGCCTGCGTACCGCGAACGCCGCGGCCAGCGAGATCCTGGAATGCGACCTGCAGGGGGCGCGGACCCGGGTGATGTCGGAGGTGGGCGACGAGTGCCCGCTGGTGGCCCAGTTCTTCGAGGCGATCAGCGATGCCCTGGTGCGCCAGGAGACGGAATGGTCGCGCCAGGTGGTGGTGTTCACCCGCAGCGGGCGCAAGGTGCTGATGACCCGCGCGGTGTGGCTGCCGACCTCCGGCTCCAGCCGGGGGCTGCACGCGATCGTGTTCGACGACATGACCGAGTTCCTCAAGGCCCAGCGCGATGCGGCCTGGGGCGAGGTCGCCCGGCGCCTCGCGCACGAGATCAAGAACCCGCTGACGCCGATCCAGCTGTCCGCCGAGCGCCTGTCCAGGCGCCTCGGCAAGGTCCTGGAGGGGGCGGATCGCGAGGTGCTGGATCGCGCCACCGGAACCATCGTGCAGCAGGTGGAGGCGATGAAGACCCTGGTCAACGCCTTCCGTGACTACGCTCAGGCCCCACAGCTGGAACGCGCATCGGTGGACCTGAACCAGCTGATCCGGGACGTCGGCGAGTTGTACCTGGACCAGGACGGGCGCTCGCGCGTCGATGTCACGCTGGATGCGTCCCTTCCACGGATCCATGGCGATGCCGGGCGTCTGCGCCAGTTGCTGCACAACCTGATCAAGAACGCCCTGGAAGCGGGCGAGGGCCACGAGGACATGGAGGTGCATGTCGCCACCGCGTACCTCGACGACCCCGCCGGGCCGCACATCGAGCTGCGGGTGACCGACACCGGTCCCGGCATCAAGCCGGAGTTCCTCGAGCGGATCTTCGAGCCCTACACCACCGACAAGCCGCGTGGAACCGGTCTCGGGCTGGCGGTCGCGCAGAAGATCGTGGAGGAGCATGGCGGCATGATTGAGTGCCATAATGCGGAGTCCGGGCAGGGAGGCGCGGTCTTCCGCATCCGCATCCCGGTGGAGCATGGTCCGGTGGTTCACGAGGAGCCCGAATGAGCGCAGCCTACATACTCGTGGTCGACGACGAGCCGGACATCCGCATGCTGCTGCAGGATGTGCTGGAGGACGAGGGCTACCAGGTGGCGCTCGCCGGCTCCGTGGCCGAGGCCAAGGCGCAGCGCCGGAGCCGCCGCCCCGACCTGATCCTGCTGGATGTCTGGATGCCGGACGGCGACGGCATCTCGCTGCTGAAGGAATGGAGCGACGACGAGGGCCTGCCGTGCCCGGTGGTGATGATCTCCGGGCACGGCAATGTCGAGACCGCCGTCGATGCCACGCGGCTCGGGGCCTACGACTTCATCGAGAAGCCGTTGTCCATCGACAAGCTGCTGATAACCCTGAACAATGCCCTGGAGTCCGCACGCCTGCAGCGCGAGAACGTGGGCCTGAAGCGCCACGCCGGAACGGTCCAGGATCCGGTAGGCGACAGCGCCACCATGGTGAACCTGCGTGACCAGGTGCAGCGCATGGCGCAGCACGATACCTGGGTGCTGATCACCGGCGAGCCGGGGGTCGGCAAGCAGACTTTCGCGCGGCTGCTGCATGCGCGCAGCGCGCGCCGCGAGAGCCCGTTCATCGTGGTCTCGGTGGGGTCGCTCTCGGGCGAGGAGGCGATCGCCGAACTGTTCGGCAGCGAGCAGGGCGAGCACGTGCGCTACGGCCTGCTGGAGCAGGCGGCGGGTGGCGTGCTGTTCCTGGACGAGGTCGCGGAGATGGACCTGCAGACCCAGGGGCGTCTGTTGCATGCCCTGGACACCCAGCGCATCACGCGGATTGGCGGCAACCAGCCGATCAGCGTGAACGTGCGCGTGATCGCGGCCAGCCAGTATGACCTGGCCGAGGCGGTGGAGCAGGGCCACTTCCGCGAGGACCTGTACTACCGGCTGAATGTCCTGCCGCTGGCGATCCCGCCGCTGCGCGAGCATCCGGAGGACATCCCCGAACTGCTGGAGTGCCACATGCGTCACCTGCACCAGCAGGAAGGACTGCCGGTGCGGGCCTTCCAGCGCCCGGCGCTGGAGCGGTTGCAGCAGTACCATTGGCCAGGCAACGTGCGCGAGCTGCGCAATCTGGTGCAGCGTCTGATGATCCTGGGCTCCGGCGACGAGATCACCCGTGACGAGGTGGAACGCACCCTCAGTGGGCAGCCGCAGCGCGCCGAGGAGGCCGCTGAGGGAGCTGTCGCCATCCCCGATCTGCCGCTGCGCGAGGCGCGCGAACAGTTCGAACGCGAATACCTGCAGCAGCAGCTGGAGCGCTCGGAGGGCAACATGACGCGCCTGGCCGAGCGGGTGGGGCTGGAGCGCACGCACCTGTACCGCAAGTTCAAGGCGCTGGGGATCGACCCCAAGCGCGTGAAATCCGATAGCTGAATCCGCTCCGGGACGGGAGGCGCATGAAGCACATCATCATCCTCGGGGCCGGTCAGGTCGGCCAGTCACTGGCCGAGGCGCTGAGCGCCGACGGGATCGACATTACGGTGGTCGACTACCGCGCCGAGATGCTGGCGGAGCTGGAGGATCGCTTCGACATCAAGACCGTGCACGGCTTTGCCGCGCACCCCTCGGTGCTGGAGGCAGCCGGTGCGCAGGACGCGTCCATGCTGATCGCGGTCACCAACTCGGACGAGACCAACATGGTCGCCTGCCAGGTGGCCTCCACGCTGTTCAACATCGAGACCAAGATCGCCCGGGTACGGGCCCGCGACTACCACGACACGCCGGCGTTGTTCGCCCAGGACGCGATGCCGGTGGACATGCTGATCTCGCCCGAGGCGATCGTGACCAGCCACATCCAGCGACTGATCGAGCACCCCGGTTCGCTGCAGGTGCTGGAGTTCGCCGAGGGCCGGGTATCACTGGTGGGCGTGCGGGCCTACTACGGCGGTCCGCTGGTCGGGCACGAGCTGAAGAACCTGCAAAGCGACATGCCCGGCATCCATACCCGGGTCGCCGCGATCTTCCGCAAGGACCGGCCGATCCAGCCGGACGGCTCGACGGTGATCGAGGCGGACGACGAGGTGTTCTTCGTCGCGGCGAAGAAGAACATCCGCGCGGTCACCTCGGAGCTGCGCAAGCTGGAAAAGCCCTACAAGCGCATCCTGATCGCGGGCGGCGGCAACATCGGCGAGCGCCTGGCCGAGACCCTCAGCAAGCGCTACCGGGTCAAGGTGATCGAGCGCGACTCGGATCGCGCGGACCACCTGGCGCGCACCCTGCCCAGCAATGTGCTGGTGCTGCACGGGGACAGCTCGGATGACCGCTTCCTCGAATCCATCAACGTCGAGCACAGCGACGTCTTCTGCGCGGTCACCAACGACGACCAGGCCAACATCTTCGCCGGCATGCTGGCCAAGCGCTGGGGTGTACGCAAGGTGATGTCGCTGATCAATCGCCCGAGCTACGTGGATCTGCTGCAAAGCGGGACCATCGACGTCGCGATCTCGCCGCAGCAGGCCACCATCGGGGCGTTGCTGGCCCGGGTGCGCGAGGGCGGCACCGCCACCGTGCATACCCTGCGGCGCGGCGCGGCCGAGGCCATCGAGACGGTGGTCAATGGCGACGCCCGGACCTCGCAGGTGGTCAGTCGCCGGATCGACGAGATCGACTTCCCCGAGGGCACCAGCGTGGGTGCCGTGGTGCGCGAAGAGGAGGTCATCATCCCGCACCGGGATACCGTCATCGAGGCCGGCGACCACGTGATCCTGTTCGTGACCGACCGGCGCAAGGTGAAGCAGGTACAGCGCCTGTTCCAGCCCACGGCGCTGTTCTTCTAGGCGGAGCGCGCGGATGCTCCATCTCGCCTCCACGGCCCGGCTGCTGGGTGTCCTGCTGACGCTGTTCAGTCTGGCGATGCTGCCGCCGGCGGCCATTGGCTTTCTCTACGGGGAGTCCACCGCGTACGTGTTCCTGCAGGCCTTTGCCCTGCTGTTGCTGATGGGCGGTCTGCTGTGGGCGCCGTTGTACCGCATGCGCCAGGAGCTGCAGGCGCGCGACGGCTTCATCCTGGTGGTGCTGTTCTGGCTGGGGCTGGGGATCGCCGGGGCGACCCCCCTGTTCCTGGATCCGAGCCTGCAGGTGTCGTTCACCGACGCGGCGTTCGAGTCGATGTCCGGCCTGACCACGACCGGGGCCACCGTGCTGACCGGGCTGGACGACCTGCCGCGGGCGCTGCTGTGGTATCGCCAGCAGCTGCAGTGGATGGGCGGCATGGGGATCATCGTGCTGGCGGTGGCCATCCTGCCGCTGCTGGGCGTGGGCGGCATGCAGCTGTTCAAGGCGGAGACCCCGGGCCCGATCCGCGACAACAAGCTGACGCCGCGCATCGCCGAAACCGCGCGCAATCTCTGGTACATCTACCTGGGCCTGACCGTGGCCTGCGCGCTGGCCTACTGGGTCGCCGGCATGGATGCCTTCGATGCCGTCGCGCACTCCTTCACCACGGTGGCGATTGGTGGCTTCTCGACCTATGACGCCAGCATCGGCCACTTCGACTCCGTGGCGATCGAGATGGTTGCCATCGCGTTCATGGTCCTGGGCGGGATGAACTTCGCGCTCCACTTTCTGGTGCTGCACCGCGCGACCTGGAAGCCTTACCAGCGGGACGAGGAGTTGCGTGCCTACCTGCTGGTGCTCGGCTCGGCAACCGTGCTGGTGGTCGGCTTCATGCTCTGGAGCGGGTTTACCGATCAGTTCGGCGATGCATTGCGCCGCGGGGTCTTCCATGTCGTGTCCATTGCGACCACTACGGGCTATGCGACGGACGCCTTCTACCTGTGGCCCGGTTTCCTGCCGGTCCTGCTGATCTTCCTGTCGTTCATCGGTGGCTGTACCGGTTCCACCGGGGGTGGCATGAAGGTGGTCCGCGTGTTGCTGCTGATGAAGCAGGGGCTGCGCGAGATCAAGCGCCTGATCCACCCGCATGCGCGGATCACCGTGAAGGTGAACGGCAAGGAGGCCCCGGATCGGGTGGTCCAGGCGGTGTGGGGCTTCCTCGCCGCCTACGTGATGGTGTTCGTGGTGATGATGCTGGCGTTGATGGCATCCGGTCTGGATCAGGTGACCGCGTTCTCGGCGGTGGCGGCCACGCTGAACAACCTCGGCCCCGGACTGGGCGAGGTCGGGCCCAACTTCCAGTCGATCAACGACTTCAGCAAGTGGGTCCTGGTGCTCGCCATGCTGATGGGTCGCCTGGAAATCTTTACCGTGCTGGTGCTTCTGTCGCCCGCCTTCTGGCGGCGTTAGCCTGAACGGGTAGTTTGGCCGGCGGCGCGGGAGGTGCCCCATGAGCGACATGATCGAACGTTTCCAGAACATGCTCGACGGCGGACAGGACTCCGCCATGCTGCGCTTCTCGCTGGGCAATGCCCTGGCGACCGATGGCCAGCTCGAGGCCGCGGTCCCGCACCTGGAGCGGGCGCTGGAACTGGACGGCGGCTACTCGGCCGCCTGGAAGCTGCTGGCGAAGACGCTGGTGCAGCTGGAGCGTCCCGAGGCGGCGCTGTCCACCTGCGAGCGGGGCATCCGCGTGGCCACCGAGAAGGGCGACCTGCAGGCCGCGAAGGAAATGGAGGTCTTCGCCAAGCGCGCCCGCAAGCAGCAGGCCGCCACGGATGGGCCTGGCGACGGCTCCGGGGGCGCATGAGCGCAGCAGACGACGACCGAAGCCGGAACCACGACGCCGGTGCCTACAAGGCCCCGCTGACCGCCGCGCACTTCGCCCCGCGTTACTGGGGCAGCTGGCTGTTGCTGGGTCTGGCCTGGGTCCTGCAGGAGCTTCCGCGTCCGGCCGTACGCGGTCTGGCGCGCGGCCTGGGCCCGCTGATCCGTCGCTTCGCCGGGCGCAGCCGGTCGGTGGCCGAACGCAACCTGGAGCTGTGCTTTCCGCACCTGAGCGCCGCCGAGCGCGCGCAGCGTCTGGAGGCCTATTACCGCTACCAGGCCCAGACGGTGCTGGATTACGGCCTGCTGTGGTTCGGCAAGCCGGGGCAGCATGCCACCCGGATCCGCATCGAGGGTGTGGAGCACTACGAGCGCCTGCGCTCCGCCGGCACGCCGGTGATCATCCTCGCCCCGCACTCCCTGGCGCTGGATTATGGCGGCGTGCGCATGAGCCAGATGTTCGACGGCGTATCCTTCGCCAAGCCGATGAAGAACCCGGTGCTCGAGTGGATCAACCATCGCAGCCGCACGCGCTACTCCGGCGACATCTTTGCCCGCGACCAGGGCCTGCGCCCGGCGATCCGCCAGCTCAAGCGCGGGCGCTTCTTCTACTACCTTCCGGACGAAGACCTGGGCGCCGAGGGCGCGGTGTTCGTGGATTTCTTCGGCGTGCAGAAGGCCACGCTGACCGCGCTGGCGCGCCTGGCGCGCATGTCGAAGGCCGCGGTACTCCCCAGCTTCGCCTGGTACGACACGGCGGCCGACCAGTACGTGATGCGCCTGTGGCCCCCCATGGACGGGTATCCCACCGGCGATGACGAGGCCGACGCCCGGCAGATGAACGCGGCCGTGGAGCGCGGCATCGAACAGGCTCCGCCGCAGTACCTGTGGTCCATGCGCCTGTTCCGCACCCGCCCCGAAGGCGAGCCGCGCCTGTACCCCGACCGCAAGCGCAAGGGAAACACTGATTAATGCACACACTCGCGTTGGCACCCCAGGTTTTCCGAGACAAGGCGCGCCGTGCTGCGGGTCGCGGTTCTACCCGCCCGTTTTTGATGGATTCGGGGCGCAACGCAGGATCGGGGAACCTGGGGTGCCAACCCCACAAACGATTGAAGGCAGGGGCTCGGCCGCCCGTTGTTGACGAAAACGGGCGCGCGCACGGCGTTGCGGCTCCCTTGTGCAGAATGACTGCACGGCGGTCACCGCGCCTTGTTCGCACCCAAAAGCGACTCGAGCGCGAGCGTGTGCATTATTCAGTGTTTCCCTAACCCCGTCGGCCATGCCCGAGGGCGATACGATCCACAAGCTGGCGGCAGCGCTGCGGCCGCTGCTGGAGGGGGCGGTATTGAGCCGGGTGGCCACCCGTGGGCGCCGGGGCGACGCGTTGCGCGAACATGGGGCGATGACCGCCGCAGCCGTGCAGGCCCGGGGCAAGCACCTGCTGCTGGACCTGGAGGCGGCGGATGGTCGCACCTGGCAGCTGCGCACCCATCTCGGCATGTACGGTACCTGGCACCAATACGCGCCCGATGCCGCCTGGCACAAGCCGCCCTCCGGTGCGTGGGCGGTACTGACGCTGCCGGATCGCGTCCTGGTCTGCTTTCATCCACGCGAACTGCAGTGGCGCCCGCGCACGGCCGGGGCTCACGACATACCCCGGCTGGATGCCCGCGTCGGCCCCGACCTCCTGGACCCGGCCATCGATCTGGACGCGGTGGTTGCCCGGGTGCGGGCCGGTGCCGATCCGGGGCGACCGATCCTGGATGTGCTGCTGGACCAGTCGCTGGCGGCGGGCATCGGCAACATCTACAAGTCCGAGGTGCTGTTCCTGCAGGGATGCCACCCGCTGCGGCCCGTCGGAGAGGTGTCGGAGGCCATGCTGGCGGGGCTGTATTGTGACGCGGTACGTCTGCTGCGGCGCAATCTGAAGCCGGGGCCGCGCATCACCCGCGAGCGCGCGGAGGAGGGGGCATTCCTGCACGTCTACGGCCGCCGGGGCGAGCCCTGCCACCAGTGTGGTACGCCGATCGAATATGCCCTGTTGGGCGAGCACCTTCGTGCGACCTACTGGTGCCCGGTCTGCCAGGCCGGGAACCCGTAGCCCGGTTGGGTGTACCAACAGGATATGACTCGCTCAAGGCTCCGTGCCGCTTCACCCGGCTCCCAGGCCGGGACGTCAGGCACGTGGGCGGATTTTCCAAGGAGGCGAACCATGCACACGCGCACCATAAAGACGGGCCGCATTACCCTGGTACCCGTGCTGGCGGGGTTGGTGATGGCCTGTACCGGGTCCTCCGGCGTCTCGGCCGAGGGCCTGGAGGCCGGTCAGCAGGATCTGCAAGCGAGCGTGCTGCACGAGGACTTGAACCACCCCTGGGCCATTGCCTTTCTCCCGGACGGCGGGGCGCTCATCAGCGAGCGCCCGGGCACCCTGCGCTGGTTCGAGAACGCCGAGTCCTTCGACGGCCGGGGTGAACTCGTCCCCGGGGTGCCGGACGACCTGCAGGCGCGCAATCAGGGCGGGCTGCTGGATCTCGCGCTGCACCCGGATTTCGCCGACAACCGCTGGCTGTACTTCACCTATTCCGCCAGCGTGGACGGCGGGCTGACCACGCGCCTGGCGCGCGGGCGCTTCCAGGATGGCGAGCTGCGGGACGTGGAGACCCTGTTCACCGCCGAGCCGGGTGTACGTGGGGGGCGCCATTTCGGCAGCCGGATCGTATTCGACGATGCCGGTTACGTGTACATCAGCGTGGGGGACCGCGGCAATCGCGATCACGCCCAGGATACCGCCACGCATATCGGCACCATCATCCGGCTGCACGACGACGGGACCGTGCCGGACGACAACCCGCTGGTGGGCGACGCCGATGCCCGTCCCGAGATCTGGGCCTGGGGCGTGCGCAACCCGCAGGGCATGGTGATCGATCCGGAAACCGGGACCTTCTGGCAGAACGAGCACGGCCCCCGCGGTGGCGACGAGGTGAACATCATCGAACCCGGGCTGAACTACGGCTGGCCGGTGATCACCCACGGGCGCGAGTATGCGGGCGGCCAGGTCGGCGAGGGGATCACCGAGAAGGAGGGCATGGAGTCACCCCTGCATCACTGGACGCCATCCATCGCCCCGTCGGGCATGGCGATCCTGCGCGATCCTGCCTTTGCCGACTGGGACGGCGACCTGCTGGTCGGCGGGCTGGCCCACCAGACCCTGCGTCGGCTGACCTTCGACGGGCGCGAACTGGTCAACGAGAGCGAGGTGCTGCCGGACCTGGATCGCCGCGTGCGTGACGTGCGCGTCCATGACGGGGCGATCTACGTCCTCACCGACCACAATCCGGGCGAGCTGATCCGGCTCGCCCCCGCCGACTGACGGAGTCGCCAATGTTTGCATTTTCCGAGCCGCGCATGCCGGCCCCCGAACAGGCCCTGCCGGGGCGCGACGAACCCGTGCCGGTACCCGAGCGCCACAGGGTCCTGGGGACGCCGCTGGCGCCGCCGTACCCCGAGGGCATGCAGGTGATCCACTTTGGCATGGGCTGTTTCTGGGGCGCCGAGCGCCTGTTCTGGCAGCAGGATGGCGTGTACTCCACCAGCGTGGGCTACGGTGGCGGGTATACCCCGAACCCGACCTACCAGGAGGTCTGCAGCGGCCAGACCGGGCACACGGAGCTGGTGCGAGTGGTGTTCGATCCCGAGCGGGTCTCCCTGGACGCCCTGCTGCGTATCTTCTGGGAAGGGCACGACCCGACCCAGGGCATGCGCCAGGGCAACGACGTCGGCACCCAGTACCGCTCGGCAATCTACACGGCCGATCCCTCGCAACAGGAGGTGGTCGAGGCCAGCCGCGCGTGTTTCCAGACAGCACTGGACGCGGCGGGCCTGGGGAGGATCACCACCGAGATCCGGCCGCTGGATCACTGGTATTTCGCCGAGGACTACCATCAGCAGTACCTGGACCGGGTCCCGCACGGTTACTGCGGCCTGGGTGGGCTGGGAGTGGCCTGCCCGGTACCTTCTGCGTGCCAGTAGGCGCTGTTACTGCAGCACCGAGGGTTCGTCGAGGGTGCGCAGTACAACGCGTGCGCCCGATACCGCGTCGCCCAGCATCTCGGGGACACCATGGACCTCGGCGGGCACGGGCGAGCCGGATTTGTCCTCCAGAACCCATCGAACGGAGTTGACCGGCTGGCCCGACAGCAGTCTGGCAAACATGTCCTGGCTGTCCTGGCGGTGGTCGGGGTGGATCAGTTCCCGGATATCCAGGGCCGCCAGTTCCTCCTGGGTATAGCCGAGCCGTTCCCGCATGGTCAGGTTGCCCTCGCGGATTTTCCCTTCCGAGTCCAGGAGCAGGATGATGTGGGGGGCCTCGTCGAACAGGCGGCGGAAATGGAGCTGGGTCGCCTCCAGTGCCATCTGTGCCGTCCGGCGTTCGTGGATATCGCGCATGATGCCGGTGAGGCCGACGGGCTGATCGTCGGCGTCTCGCTGGACCTTGCCGTGCCCCGACAGCCATCGCACCGAACCATCGGCGCGCACGATCCGGTATTCGATGTCGTATTGCCTCCCTTCGTCCCGGCAGCCCCGGATGGTGCGCTCCACCATGGGCCGGTCCTCGGGATGGATGCGTTCCAGGAAGCTTTCCAGCGTCCCGCCGAACTGGCCCGGTTCAAGTCCGAACAGGGACTCGAGGGGCTGCGACCACTCCATGTGGCCGGACAGCAGGTCCCATTCGAAGACCCCGAAATGGGCGATCTGCTGGGCCAGCACATTGCGTTCCTGGATCCGTGCCAGGGCCGACTGGGCCGCCTTGAGCGAGGTCACGTCGACCAGGCTCATGACCACCGACGAGGTGAATTCGGTCCCGACCTGGTAGGGATGCATGGTCAGCAGGAACCAGCGCTCATCCGGCAGCCGGAGCTCGCGCTCCAGGGGCTCCCGATGCTCCTGTACCTGTTGGGCGAGAGCGGGTATGTCCAGGTCCCCCAGGACGCGGCAAACCTTTGCCAGATGGCGTCCGAGATCGGCGTCGGTAATACGGCACACCTGGGTCAAGGCCGGGGTGTAGCGCCGGACGCGCAGATTGTGGTCCAGGAACAGCGACGCGACCCCGTTGGCCGAGAGCAGGTTGTCCAGGTCGTTGTTGAGTTCGTGGAGCTGCAGATTCTTGCTCTGGTATTCGGCGTTGACCGTATGCAGCTCCTCGTTGACCGACTGCAACTCCTGGTTGGTGCTCTGGAGCTCTTCATTGGAGGCCTGCAGCTCCTCGTTCGAGGCCTGCAATTCCTCGTTCGAGGTCTCCAGTTCCTCCACGGTTGCCTGCAGGTTCTCGCGGGTGAACTGGAGTTCGGATTCGAGGTTGTTGATGCGCTGCCGAGTCTCGTGGTCAAGGTCGTAGACGACGGCGTCGCGGGCGATTCCGGGCTGCGTTTCGAGGGGGCGGATCAGGATCGCGGCCAGGGCACGCTGGCCCTGGCGTCCCGGTAGCGGGAGAATGCGCAGTTCGATCGTGCGTGCTTCCTGTCGGGTCTGGAGGTGCACGTTGGTATAGCTGACTTCCTCCCCCGTCTTGAAGACCTGTTGCAGGCCGGTGGCCAGTGGGGTGGCCAGGTCACGCACGGCGAGGTGGGTGATGTCGTTCTGGACCCTGCCCGAAGGCATGCCCAGGTAGCCCTCGGTGTCGCCGATCACGTGCTGCAGTTCGAGGTTCTCGTTGACGATCAGGGTCAGCGGCAGCACGTCGTCCCCTAGGGCATCCATCAGACGCCCGAGCAGGCGCTCCTCCTCGCTGGTACGCAGTCCGCCCGGCGCGGACCGCAGGGGCGTGGTCATGCGGGCCTGAAGGTTCTGTTGGGGGTCGCGCCGATCCGTCAGCGGCCGCTTGCCCCGGGTGCGGAACAGGCGCAGGCGCGACTCCACCGGTTCGTAGCCATCGGTGGCATCCCCGACCGACTCGCTGTTGCCCAGCACCAGGACGCCTTCGGAGCTCAATGCGAAATTGAACAGGTCCAGAACCTTCTTCTGCAGCACCGGCTGCAGGTAGATCAGCAGGTTGCGGCAGGACACCAGGTTGATGTTGGTGAACGGCGGGTCCTTGAGCAGATCATGCGGCGCGAATACCACCATCTCGCGGATCCGCCGGGCAATCTGGAAGTGCTCTTCCTGGCGCTGAAAGTACTTGGCCAGCAGGTCGGGCGGAAGGTCCGCAACGATGCTTTCCGGGTAGATGCCGTTGCCCGCGTTCTGGACCGCAGTTCGATCCACGTCGGTGGCGAAGATCTTGACGTCTACCGTGATCCCCAGGCGATCCATGACCTCACGGGTGATGATGGCCAGGCTGTACGCCTCCTCGCCAGTGGAGCAGCCCGCGACCCAGAAACGCAGCCCGTTGTTGCCGGCGGTCTCGACCATGTCCGGGAGCACGGATTCTTCGAGGTAGTCCCAGGTCTCGCGGTCGCGGAAAAAGCTGGTCACGCCGATCAGCAGCTCGCGGTACAAGGTATTGACTTCGCCGGGATGGCGTTCCAGGTAACGGGCGTAGTCGCGCAGTTCGTGGATTTCGTTGACGGTCATCCGGCGTTCGATCCGGCGTACCACCGTGCTGGATTTGTAAAAGGTGAAGTCGACCTTGGACTCGTCGCGCAGCAGGGCGAAGATCCGCGTCAGCGCGTCTTCGTCGGTCACGATGACCCCGGGCCCGTCCGTCTTTGCCGTGTGCGGATGCTGTACGAACGATTGCAGCAGCCGCGGCATTTCCTCCGGGGGAAGGACGAAGTCGGGCAGTCCGGTATGGCTGGCACTGCGCGGCATTCCGTCGAACTTCGCGGTGTCGGCCGACTGCACCATGATCATGCCGCCCTGTTCCTTGATGGCGCGGATGCCCCGGGTACCGTCGGAACCGGTTCCGGAAAGAATGATGGCAATCGCCCGGTCGCACTGGTCTTCCGCGAGCGAGCGCAGGAACACGTCAATGGGAAGGTTGACCCCGCGATTGGCATCCTGATCGTTGAGCAGGAGCTTGCCGTGGAACAGGGTCAGGTTCTTCTTGGGCGGGATCAGGTACACATGATCCGCCTCGACCTGCTGACCATCCTCGGCCCGCTGGACCGGCATGCGGGTCTGCTTGGACAGCAGTTCTGCCATCAGGCTCTTGTAGTCCGGCGAGAGGTGCTGGATCACTACGAAGGCCAGTCCGCTTGCGGGTGGCATGTGCCGGAAAAAGGTATCCAGTGCCTCGAGCCCGCCGGCGGAGGCGCCGATCCCGACGATGTAACTGGGCGTGGTCAATTGGGTTCCCCGTGCGTGGTGGAGTGGGGGCTCGGGGCTGGCGCCCAGGGCTGCTCCCGAAAGCCGGCACACCAGGCGGCACAATCGTCGCCCGACCGGGGGCGCGTGTAGACAAATCCCTGAACCAGTTCGCAGCCATGGCTGCGCAGCATGCCGAGCTGGGCATGGCTCTCGACGCCTTCCGCCAGGAAACGCAAATCCAGTTGCCGGGCCATGGTGATGACGGTGTTCACGATCGCCAGGTCACGGGATTCGTCCGGAAGGCCCAGGACGAAGCTGCGGTCCAGCTTGATGATGTCGATGGGCAGGTGGCGCAGGCGCCCAAGGGACGAGTGTCCGGACCCGAAGTCGTCCAGCGCGACCTTGGCGCCCAGTTCGCGAACGGCATGCAGGGTGTTGATGATGTGTTCGGCATGGCTATGGAAGTGTTCCTCCGTCGCCTCGAGTACCAGGCGCGATGCGTCCAGGCCGGTTCGTTTCAGGGTTTCCTGGACCTCCCGGGAGGTCAGCCCTTGCAGTTGCCGGGGCGAGAAATTGACGGCGACCCACAGGTCTTCCGCACCGGGGAATGACCACTCGGAAAGGGTTTCGCAGGCGCGTTCCAGCACCCACTGGGCAAGCTTGTGCCCAAGCCCCAGATTCTCCATGACCGGGATGAACTCCTTTGGCGAAATGGGGCCGTCCGAGGCATCATCCCAGCGCAGCAGGGCCTCCACCCCGACTACGCATTGCCGATGAACGTCCACCACCGGCTGGAATACCAGGCTCAGTTCGTCGCGCTGCAGCGCATGTCGCAGGCGCTCCTCGAGGCGCACCCGGCGTTCCAGTTCGCGGTTCATCTCGGGGGCAAAAAAGGTATAGCTGTGGCCACCCTTGTGCTTGGCCTGGTACATGGCAATGTCGGCGTGCTTCGCGATCTCGCTGCAGGTGGAACCGTCGCGAGGGAACATGGCGATGCCGATGCTGCAGCCGCTGACGACCTCGTTGTCGTGGAGCTGGAATGGGCGCTCCAGTGCCTGGAGGATGGTGTTGGCGACCCGGCTGGCGGTCGCGGTGGCCGTCGCTTCGTCGGCCAGATCGGAAAGGAGCACGGTGAATTCGTCGCCCCCCAGACGTGCAACCGTATCCGACGGCCGTACGACCTGCTGCAGGCGCGCGGCGGCCTCCTGCAGCAACAGGTCACCGGCCTGGTGGCCCATGGTGTCGTTGATGGTCTTGAAGTTGTCCAGGTCCATGTACAGCAGGGCCAGCACCCGCCCATCGCGTTTCGAACGCATCAGACCGTGCTTGAGCCGTTCCTGTAGCAGGGTTCGGTTGGGGAGGTCGGTCAGGGCGTCATAGAAGGCAAAGCGCTCTACGTCCTGGCCAGTCTGCCGGTGGTCGCCGATGTCGGAGAAGATTCCGACGTAGTGCTGGACGACATCTTCGCTGTCGGTGACCGCGTTGATCTTCAGCCATTCCGGGTAGATCTCGCCGTTCTTGCGCCGATTCCAGATTTCCCCCATCCAGTGGCCTTTCTGCTGCAGTCGGTCCCACATGGCTTCGTAGAAGGCGGCGTCATGGCGGCCCGAGGAAAGCATGCCGGGGGAGTTTCCCAGGGCTTCGCTTTCCTGATAGCCGGTCACCACGGTGAAGGCACGGTTGACTCGCTGGATGCGCACCTTGGCGTCCGTGATCATGATGCCTTCGTTGCTTTCCTCGAATACGGTAGCCGCCAGCCGGCGGTGTTCCTCGGCCTGGTGTCGGCCCGTAAGGTCCAGCATCGCGAGTCGGAAGCAGACTTCCCGCTTGCGGCGATCCAGCGTCAGACTGGCCTGGACGTGCAGATCGGGGTCATTCGGGGTATTAAGAGTCAGTTCGACATCGGTTTGGACTGTCTGCTGGCGGGCGACTGCCAGCAGGCGGTCGAAGGTTTCCCGGCTGACCGTGGCCAAGTGGCGGCGCAGCGGCTGGCGCAGCAATCCGGAACGGGGGATCCCCAGCATATCGGTCGCGGTCCGGTTGACTTCGATGATGCTGCCCTGGTGGTCCAGAACGAAAAAGGCCACCGGTGCAAAGTCGAATAGATCCTGGTAGCGCTGGCTGGCTTCGCGCAGCGCTTCCTGCGCCGCGCGTAATTCCTCGTTCTGGGTGCGCAACTCCTCGTGATGCAGGTGGAGTTCTTCGAGAATCTGGGAAGAGGCTTCCTGCGAGGCTTCCAGGTCACGGATACGGTCGCGGGCGGCGTCCAGTTCGTGTTGTGCAGGGTGGTGGTTGTCTCGAGGGGGAGATTTCGGCATCAGTGTGCGCTCGCATTGGTAGCCGGCCCTCCATGTCATCAAGCGCCGGTGCGCTCGCTGGGAGATCCTGTTCAGGTTGGTTGAATTCACAGCGCTTCGTTGTGGCGGGGTAATCGAAGTCCCTACGAAGGCTGTGCCTACGCTAGAGGTTTTCCATATTACGCGCAAGGAATACGCTTTGGCCGGCTCGCGGCGACTACAGGCTCAGGGTCGTGGGGGCGCCAGCGCGCCCCATGACTCACACTACCCCCAGGCCGTCCTGGTTGCTGCCTTTACCAGGCCGTGGAACAGGCACTGGTGGCGTGTTTTCTGGGGCAGGTATTCCGGGTGCCATTGCACCCCGATGCACCAGATGCGTTCGGACTCGATGGCTTGGACGATGCCGTTGGCTTCCCGGCCAACCGCCATGAGTTGGTTCCCAACTTGATCCACCGCTTGATTGTGCAGGGCATTGACATGGATCGGGGTGTCCCCGAGCAGGCGCGCCAGGCGGCTGCGCGGGTCCAGTGTCACTGCCTTGACCGGCAGCACGCTGCGGGCCTTCGGGGTTTCCACGTAGAACGCTGCAAGATCGCGCTGCAGAGTGCCACCCAGTACGACGTTGATCAGCTGCATGCCGCGACAGATGCCCAGTACCGGAAGATGGTCGTCCAGGGCGCGCCGGATCAGCGCCTTTTCCAGGCGGTCGCGCTCGCTGTCCAGCGTGCCCCCGTGCGACTGGAACAGGCGGCGCAACAGCCACAGGCCGGGGTAGAACAGATAGCCGATCAGGCGCTGGGACAACCGGCGTTCGGCATTGCGGATCGCAGCGGCATCCGGCCCCTCCGGCAGTGTCTCACCGTAGAGTTCGGGGTCCACGTCCGCCCCGCCGCCGACGATCAGGCCATCGAAACGCCGGTGACTGCGCGGCTTGCCCGGGCGCAGCCGCAGGGGGCGGCCCCCCGCGCGCCACACGGCCAGCGCGGTGAACAGCCAGGCGGGGCCGCCGCCCTGGTCGGGGCCGGTGATGGCGATCACCGGCCGGCGTGGGCGCGGTGCCGGGGTGCCGGCGATGGCCGGGCCGGACTCAGAACCAGTCACGGAGGCGCTGGCTCCAGTCGTCCGCCCAGCGCCCGAGGGCCTGCCCGGGGCGTTCCAGGTATTCCCGTGACAGACGCTCCAGGCGTTCCGGATCCGCCGCCAGGCGTTCCACTTCGACCCAGCCGTTGAACGGCCGCGCCAGGCTCCAGTCCGGGTCGTCGATCTCGCAGTTCGGCAGCCGGTAATGGAAGGCCGGGCGTGGCTTGATCAGTTCGTGCTCCACCGGCGCGGCGTCGACGCGCGCCGGGTCCAGGTGGGCGAACAGCGGCAGCAGGTCCAGTGGTCGGTTGCGGGTCGGGTTGTGCGCCAGGTAGGCGTCGATCAGCCCGGCCTGATCGGGCTTGAAGTCCGGGTCCAGTACGTAGCGCACGAAGGCACCGGGAAAGGCGCGGATGTAGGGCGACAGCCGCCGTGCGAGGTCGATTGCGCCGGCCGTGGTCAGGACCTCGACCATCAGCAGGAAGCTGCGCAGGATCGCCAGCAGCCACTCGGCATCGGTGCGGTGGACCTCGATATTGATCTGCAGCCCGAAGGCGTACAGCACCGAGCCTTCCGTGCCCAGCGCGCCGGCCTGCTGCAGGTTGGCCCGCACCCGATCCAGGCGGGGCAGCGTGGCAACCGCGATCGGGGGCGCCACGATCTCGTGCGGCACCAGCCGTCCCGCCGCGTCGGCCAGCCAGCGATCCAGCGCCGCCTCGTCCGAATCGTCTAGCGCGATGCCCAGGCGAGTGAGGTGCTCGCGATAGGCGCGGTCCTTCAGTACCCGCGCGTCCAGCTCCAGCTGGAAGTCGCCGACGTCCGTATCACGGACATGGAAGACGAAGGCGCTGTCCGACTCGATGTGGCCGCCGAACTCGGCCTGCACCGCTTCGGCCAACTTCTCGAGCGATACCCCGGCCATCTCGATCTCGACCCCGATGCGCCGGGGCTCGCCCTCCGGATTGGCAGGCCAGGGGAGTTCGTGAAAGGGCTCGCTCATGCGTCTCTCGAAGCCGCTGAAGGGCTCTCCATGATAGCGGCTCGGTGTACGTCGTGCGGCCCGGGCAGTAGGATAGGCGACGACCGACAGGAGCCCGCCGACCCCATGGATCGAATCTATCTGCGCGACCTCGAGATTGACGCCGTCGTGGGTGTCTACGACTGGGAACAGCGGATCCAGCGCCGGCTGCGATTCGATATCGAACTGACGGCGGATACCCGTATCGCCGCTTATTCCGGCGAGATCGGCGACACGGTCGATTACGAGGCGGTGGCTAACGCGGTGCGCGCCATCGTGACGCGCGAGCCGCACGCCCTGCTCGAATCCCTGGCCGAGGAGATCGCCGAGGCCCTGATGGCCCAGTTCGGCACCCCCTGGGTGCGCATCACGCTGGGCAAGCCCGGGGCCGTTCCCGGTGTGCGCGAGGTCGGCATCGAGATCGAGCGCGGGAGCCGCTCCTCGTAGACTGTTCCTCGCACGGGCACCCTGCCTGGCGGCCCCGCGGATCGCGCATGTCTGCGCGCCGCGTCCCTACGACCAGATGAACCGAGGCACACCGATGTCCGGCGTACGACGCGGATTGCCGCGCGTGCCCGCGTGCTGCCCCTCCTGCCTCTCCCGTCCCCTTGCCGAGCGTTCAGAACCGCCTGGCAAAGCGGACCTGTTTCACACTCCGCATCCTGCGCACGCTTTTGGTGCGTGTGCACTTTTAGTGCGCACCAATTAAAGGCAAAAGCCCGTGGTCGGGCCGCAACACCTGTTGTGAAAAGCCGATTTTGCTCCCTTTTGGTACTTGGCACAGCCCGTGCAAGGACCGGGTGTCGACTACGCGACACTCGATTGACCAATCTGGGAGATGACCAATATGAAGAAGTTCACCCGTTCCGCGCTGGCCGCTGCTGTCCTCACCGTAGGCTCCACCGGTGGCGTCGCGTTTACCTCCACCGCCGCCGCGGAGCTGTCCGTGAACATCGGCGCGGTGTCCAATTACTACTTCCGTGGCTTTTCCGAAAGTAATGACGGCGCAGCCATTCAGGGCGGCATTGATTACGAGCACGCCTCCGGTTTCTACGCTGGAACCTGGGTCTCGAATGTTGACTTTGGCGTCGACGAGGGGAATGAAGATCAAACAAGCTACGAAATGGATCTTTATCTCGGGTTTGCCGATGCGTTCGAGAATGGTTTTGGTTACGACGTGGGTTATATCTATTACGCCTATCCGGATGCCCGGGACGATACCGGTTCCCTGAGTGCCGACTTTGGCGAAGTCTACGGTGAAGTCAGCTTCGATACGGGGCCGGTCGGTCTCTATGGCGGCATGGCCTATGTTGTTCACGACAGTGATGACTCGGCCTTGCAGGATGACGACATGTACTTCTACGCCGGTCTGGATATCCCGTTCATGGATGTTTACAGCGCCGGGTTCCTCGTGGGTCGTACCAGCTTCGACGATTCCGATGCCGAAAACTACACCCACTACACCGCCAGCCTGGCGCGCGACGCCGGGGACTGGGGCGAATTCAGCCTTAACCTCGAGTATGTCGACGAGTCCGACGAGGACCTCGGCGCCTGGGTGGGCTGGTCCAAGACGTTCTGAAGCCGGCTATTACCTCTTAATGCAAAGGCGGGTCCGTGGATCAGCGGACCCGCCCACAGGAGTCTGACATGAAGATGATTACCGCCGTGATCAAGCCGTTCAAGCTTGATGATGTTCGCGAGGCGATCTCGGAGATCGGCGTGCAGGGAATGACCATGACCGAAGTCAAGGGTTTTGGTCGCCAGCGCGGTCATACCGAGTTGTATCGCGGTGCCGAGTACGTGGTCGATTTCCTGCCCAAGGTGAAGCTTGAAGTGGCCGTTGACGAAAACCTGGTCGACCAGGTCGTCGAGGCCATTTCAAAGTCCGCCAGTACGGGCAAGATCGGCGACGGCAAGATCTTTATTACACCGGTGGAGCAGGTCGTGCGCATCCGCACGGGCGAGTCCGGGCCGGAAGCGCTCTAATCCTTTGCCTTCCATCGAATGAGGAATTTCAATCATGGAAATTGAACAGCAAGTAGTCGAACTCGCCTACGCCATGGACACCTTTTATTTTCTGGTGGCCGGTGCGCTGGTGATGTGGATGGCCGCGGGCTTTACCATGCTCGAGGCCGGTATGGTGCGCACCAAGAGTGTCGCCGAAATCGCAACCAAGAACATTGCCCTGTACTCGATCGCCAGCATCATGTACATGCTGATCGGCTACAACATCATGTACAGCGATGGCCTTAGCTCCATTATCCCGGGCCTGGGCTTCCTGATCAGTGGCGACAATGCGGTCGCGGACGTGCTGGGTAGCGGTGGCGACATCTACTACTCGGATCGTGCCGACTTTTTCTTCCAGGTCGTGTTCGTGGCCACCGCGATGTCGATCGTCTCGGGCGCCGTGGCCGAGCGCATGAAGCTGTGGGCCTTCCTGGCCTTCGCGGTTGTCCTGACCGGCTTCATCTACCCGATCCAGGGCTTCTGGAGCTGGGGTGGCGGGATCCTCGACCAGATCGGCTACCTGGACTACGCCGGTTCCGGCATCGTCCACTTCACGGGTGCCGCTGCGGCGCTGGCCGGTGTGCTCCTCCTCGGAGCGCGCAAGGGCAAGTACGGCAAGGATGGCAAGATCAACGCCATCCCGGGCTCGAACATGCCGCTGGCCACCCTGGGTGTGCTGATCCTGTGGCTGGGGTGGTTCGGTTTTAACGGCGGCTCCGAGCTGAAGGTATCGGATATCGACTCCGCCAATGCCGTGGCCGCCGTGTTTGCCAACACCAACCTCGCCGCGGCCGGTGGTGTGGTGGCCGCCCTGATCACGACCCGTCTGGTGTTCGGCAAGGCCGACCTGACGATGGCCCTGAACGGTGCGGTTGCGGGCCTGGTGTCCATCACGGCCGAACCGCTGATGCCCAGCCCGTTCCTGGCGATGATCATCGGTGCTGTCGGTGGCGTGATCGTGGTGTTCTCGATCGTGGCGCTGGACAAGCTGAAGATCGACGACCCGGTTGGTGCCATCTCCGCGCACGGTACGGCCGGTATCTGGGGCGTGATGGCGGTGCTGCTGTCCAATCCGGATGCGACCTTCTTCGGCCAGATCGTGGGCCTGCTCGCCATCTTCGTGTTCGTCTTCGTGGCCAGCCTGATTGTCTGGGCGATCCTGAAGGCGGTGATGGGCATCCGCCTGAACGAAGAGGACGAGGAAATGGGCGCCGACATCGCCGAGTGCGGTCTCGAGGCCTACCCGGAATTCACCGGGAAGCAATAATGCTTCGTTAACCTGAAACCGGGGTCGGGCCGTAACCCGGCTCGATCCCGATACATCGTCTCCTCCGACGCCGACAAGACAGTCTCCCAGGACTTGGATGTTGGCCTTTGGGCGCCCCTTTATCGGGCGCCCTTTTTTTGTTCGACACACCCTGTGGGAGCGGGCTTGCCCGCGAAGCCCTCGCCCGCGGCGGTTCTTGCGACTGATGCCCGCGGGCTACTAACACCCCGGCCGGCTCTCTTCCCAGCAAGCAGCGTCTCCCGGTCCGGCCATTCATCCCCGTACCCCGGCTTCGGTTACGATCCCGCTTTTGCCGCACCGGAAGCCTGTCGCATGGATCGCCTGCTGGACGTCCGACAACTGAAAACAGCCCAGCTGGGCCCGCTGGACCTGGCGGTTCAGCCGGGCGAACTGGTGCAGGTCACCGGCGCCTCGGGTGCCGGCAAGTCCCTGCTGTTGCGCGCTCTGGCGGATCTCGACCCCAACACGGGGGAGATAATGCTGAACGGCGAGGCGCGCGACGCCATGCTGCCGGTCCAGTGGCGCCGCCGCGTGGCCTACGTGCCGGCCGAGACCGCCTGGTGGGGGGAGCACGTAGACGAGCATCTGCCGGCCGGCTTCTCGCGCGAGACAGCCCTGCACCTGCTGGAGCAGGTCGCGTTGCCGGAGGGCTCGCTGGGCTGGGAGATCGAGCGCCTCTCCAGCGGCGAGAAACAGCGTCTGGGCCTGGTGCGCGCGTTGCTGAACAAGCCACGCGTGCTGCTGCTGGACGAGCCCACCGCCAACCTGGACCTGGAGAACACCAAACGCATCGAACGCGCGGTGCGGGCGTATCTCGCCGAGGAGGATGCGGCGGCACTGTGGGTGAGCCACGACACATTGCAGCGTCAACGCCTGGGCGGGCGCATCCTCACCATCCACGAAGGGCAGCTGGAGAACACGGCATGGAGCTGATCTCGCTTTCCGCGCTGGATCTGACGCTGGCGGCGTTGCTGGTCGTGGCCCTGGCGGGGCTCACCGTCTGGGCGCGCATGGGGCTGGGGCGCAGCCTGTTGATCGCCGGTGCGCGCACGGTGATCCAGTTGCTGCTGATTGGTCTGGTGCTGCAGACGCTGTTTGACCACGCCCAGCTCGGCTGGGTGGCGCTCATGGCGGTGACCATGCTGGCGGTCGCCGGCTACGAGGTGATGGCGCGCCAGCAACGCCGTTTCGCCGGTCTGTGGGGCTACGGGATCGGCGCGGTCACCATGTTCGTCTCCGCGTTTGCCGTCACCGTGCTCGCGCTGACCACGATGGTGGGACCCTCGCCCTGGTGGGAGCCGCAGTACGCCATTCCGCTGCTGGGCATGCTGCTCGGCAACACCATGACCGGCATCGCGCTGGGGCTGGACCGCCTGACCCAGACGGTCTGGCGCGAGCGCCGCACCATCGAGGCCCGCCTGGCGCTGGGCTCGGGCTGGAGCGAGGCCGTCGCCACCATGCGCCGCGAGGCCGCTCGCTCCGGCCTGATGCCGACCATCAACGCCATGGCCGCGGCCGGTATCGTCAGTCTGCCGGGCATGATGACCGGTCAGATCCTCGCCGGCGCCCCGCCGGTGGAGGCGGTCAAGTACCAGATCCTGATCATGTTCCTGATCACTGCCGGCACCGGCTTCGGCACCCTGGGCGCGGTCTGGTTCGCCTCCCGCCGCCTGTTCGACACCCGCGAACGCCTGCGCCTCGACCGCCTCAAGCCGGGCCGCCACACGTAGCCATTCCACCACGAACGGTGTATTTCGCATTCGCTCAACGCGCCCTGCGGCGCGCGACGGAGCCCTCGTAGGATGCGCTGAGCGCAGCGAACCGCATCAAACGGAGGCTGGTTCGACGCCCCTGCGTTGGAGATCGCTCGAGGCGGTGATCTCCCTCAGGCGAACAGCTTGCGGCGGAAGAACTCGGGCGTGGCCCCGGCGGCGCGGTGGATGGCGGCGTTGTAGTAGTGGGTGACAAACGTCGCTTCTTCGGCCGCCTCCTCGCGCAGGAAGGACACCGGGGCGTCCTTCGCGGCGATGGTGCAGGTCCACCAGCCGGAGGGGTAGGTGGGCTGCGGGAAGTGCAGCGTCAATGCATCGATGAAGCCGGCCGCGCGCAGGCTGTCGTGCATCGGGCGGATGATGCTCTCGGTATGCAATAGCGGCGATTCGCTTTGCTGCACCAGCAGGCCATCCGGAGCCAGGGCCTTCACGCAGTCCTTGTAGAAGGCGGTGGAGAACAGGCCTTCGGCCGGGCCCACCGGATCGGTGGAGTCAACGATGATCACGTCGACGGAGCCGGGCGTGGCGTCCTGCAGGTACTGCACGCCGTCGTCGAACAGGAGCTCGGCGCGCGGGTCGTCGTTGGCGTCGCACAGCTCCGGGAAGTACTGCTCGGACAGGCGGGTGACGCGTTCGTCGATATCCACCTGCACGGCCTTTTGCACTTCGTCGTGCTTGAGCACCTCGCGCAGGGTGCCGCAATCGCCCCCGCCAATAATGACCGCGTTCTTCGGGGCGCTGTGCGAGTAGAGCACCGGGTGCGACATCATCTCGTGGTAGATGAAGTTGTCGCGCCCGGTGAGCATCACGCAGCCGTCGATCACCATCAGGTTGCCGAAGGCCTCGGTCTCGTAGATTTCGATCTTCTGGTAGGGGGTCTGTTCTTCGTGCAGCTTTCGCTTGATGCGCAGGGACAGCGCCATGTGTTCGTGCGGTTCGCTGAACCAGTTGTTGTCGAGTGCCATTGGGCGGCTCCCCTTGCGGATGCGGTGGACGGTATGATGCGCCGCTATGATAGAGCCCTGTATCCTGCGGGCAACTCTGAACCTCCCCGTCATTGCGAGGAGCCGTAGGCGACGAAGCACAAAAGCAGCTTAGCTGCGTTGAACGGCCGCAGGCCGGCCCGAGAAGGGCGAGCACAGCGAGTAATCTCCTGAACGAGGGCAGTGCGTTTGGTTGCGCTGCTCGCCCTGGGCGTTCCGGTGGACATGGAACGCGATTGCCGCGTCGCTTCGCTCCTCGCAATGACGGGGATACACCCGCTGTGAAACCCGGAACCGCCATGTCTGTCACGCCCTGGAATCTGGATGAGGCCCGCGCCACCTACGGCATCGACCACTGGAATGGTGGCTTTTTCGATCTGAGCGACGCTGGCCATGTGGTGATGCGGCGGCCGGACTGGCCGGATCACCCGGGCGTCGATCTGCATGAGCTGGCCGGGCGTCTGCGCGAGGAGCATATCGGGCCGCCGGTGCTGGTGCGTTTCCAGGACGTGCTGGACGGGCGTGTGCGCCGCCTGGCGCGGGCCTTCGATGCGGCCGCACGCGAGCTGGACTACCAGGGCGCGTTCACGGCGATCTATCCGATCAAGGTGAACCAGCAGCGCAGCGTGGTGGATCAGATCCTGGCGGCGGGCGACACGCCGGATGCCGATGGCTTTACCCCACGGGTGGGGCTGGAGGCCGGCAGCAAGCCGGAACTGATGGCCGTGCTCGCGCAGTCGCGTCCGGGCGCCGCGATCATCTGCAACGGCTACAAGGACCGCGAATACGTGCGTCTGGCGCTGATCGGGCGCCAGCTCGGGCATCGCGTGTACATCGTGATCGAGAAGCCCTCGGAGCTGGAGGAGGTCATCCGCCAGGCCGAGAATATGGATATCGCGCCCCTGCTGGGGCTGCGCGTGCGTCTGGCGTCGATTGGCAAGGGCAAGTGGCAGAACACCGGTGGCGAGAAGGCCAAGTTCGGACTGTCCGCGGCGGATGTGCTGGGCATCCTCGAGCGCCTGCGCGGCCTCGGCTGGCTGGACCGGCTGCAGCTGCTGCACTTCCACATGGGCTCGCAGATCGCGAACATCCGCGACATCCAGAACGGCATGGGCGAGGCGGCCAGCTACTTCGCCGCGCTGACCGAAGCGGGTGCCGCGCTTCAGGTGGTGGATGTCGGCGGCGGCCTGGGTATCGACTACGAGGGATCGCGCTCGCGCAACGAGTGCTCCATCAACTACTCGGTGGAGGAGTACGCGCTGAACATCCTGCGCCCGCTCAAGCGCACCTGCGAGGCGCATGATCTCGCCATGCCCGAGGTGTTCAGCGAGTCGGGACGGGCGCTGACCGCGCACCACGCGGTGCTGATCACCAACGTGATCGACTGCGAGCCAGCCCCGGGGGATGGTGCTATACCGCCGGCGCCGGACGACGAGCTGCCCGAGATCGCCGCGATGCGCGCGTTGCTGGACGAGCGCGGGCGCCCGGCCTCCGAGATCTACCACGATGCGGCCTTCGGCCTGTCCGACCTGCAGGCGCGTTTCGCCCGCGGGATGCTGTCGCTGGCGGACCGGGCGCGCGCCGAGGCGATCTATTTCGCCCTGTGCCAGCGCCTGCTGGCACAGCCGGATGCGCTGCCGGCCGAGATCCATGCCGAGCTGACGGACAAGCTGGCGGACAAGGTTTTCTGCAATTTCTCCGTGTTCCAGTCGATCCCGGACACCTGGGCGATCAACCAGATCTTCCCCATCATGCCGCTGCATCGCCTGGGCGAGGCCCCGACCCGCCGCGCCGTTCTGCAGGATCTGACCTGTGACTCCGACGGCCACATCGAGCACTACGTGGAGCGCGAGGGCACGCACACCACCCTGGCGCTGCACCCGTGGAAAACGGGCGAGGCCTACTATCTCGGCATCTTCCTGGTCGGGGCCTACCAGGAGATCCTCGGCGACCTGCACAACCTGTTCGGCGACACCGACACGGTCAACGTGGAGCTGACCGAGCAGGGCGGCTACCGTCTGCTGAACCCCGAGCGCGGCGACACCGTGGATGAGTTGCTCTCCTATGTGCACTTTGCCCCGGACGACCTGCGCCGCGCCTTCCGCGCCAAGATCGATGCCATCGGCCTGCGCGGCGAGGCCGCCGGGCGCCTGCTGGCGGAACTGGAACACGGCCTGACCGGCTACACCTATCTCGAGGACTGAACCGATGCAGTGCTACGTTTACCGCGCAACCAAGCGCGCCGACACCTATGTGTACCTGCCGGAGAAGGACGATTTCTCCGAACTCCCCGAGGGCGTGGTTCGGGCGCTCGGTCGCCTGGAATTCGCGCTGGAATTCGAGCTGACCCCGGAACGCACGCTCGCCCAGGAAGACCCGCAGAAGGTCCTCGCCAATCTCGACGAGCAGGGCTTCCACCTCCAGTTCCCGCCCCCGGAAGAAGACCGCTAGCCCTGAGCCCGCCGCTCGGGCCCATTCTGTCGGCTGGCCGCCAGGCCCATTCCGTCACTCCGGAACGCCGCACACCGTCGTCACCCCGCCGCCGGTCTCCCTCTCCGGCATCCTGGGCGCCGGCCTCCCCCTTCGTCATCCCGGCCACCGCGAAGCGGTGATCCGGGATCTCCCCAGCGAGGGGACGGCCGCGCGAGATCCCGGTTCTGCGCATCGCTTCGGCCGGGATGACAGGATGGATCTCGAGAGTACGGGCACACGCATGCGACTGATCCTGGGTAGGATGCGCTGAGCGAAGCGAACCGCCTCAGGGTGGTGGAACCCGTGGTGGCCTCCACGGGGGGCGGTGGTGATACATTGTTATAACGTTGATCGGCTTGTGGAGCGGCGCATGAAAACGACTTTGCGACAGATCGGAAACTCCCGGGGCGTGCTTCTACCCGCGACGCTGTTGCGTCAATGCGGAATCCGCGACGAGATTGACCTGCGGCTCGAGGGTCACCGGATCGTGATCGAGCCGATTACCGAGCCACGATCCGGTTGGTTCGACCACTACGACATCGATCAGGACGATGCGCCCGAATGGCCGGACGAGCCGTGGGCCGAGGACACCGAGGGGTGGGAGTGGTAGGGCGTCGTGCGCCGGTTCGCCGCGGTGATGTCTACTGGGTCAACCTGGACCCGACCGTGGGCACGGAGATCCGCAAGACCCGCCCCGCGTTGATTGTCTCTCCCGACGACATGAACGATGCCTTGCCCCGGGTCCTGGTAGCGCCGATCACCAGCAAGGGGCAGCCGCTCGGGTGCCGGCCAGAGGTCGAGCTCGCGGGCCGCCCGGCCCGTATCCTTCTCGACCAGATCGGTAGCGTGGACAAGCGGCGTTTGGGGTCCACCCTCGGCTCGATCGAACTCGCAAGCTGGCACCCGCAGCTTCTGGAAATGCTCGCCTGACCTTTTGCGCGCTGGACGCCCTCCAGTTCCTGCGTCATCGCGCGTCCCGGTCGCCCCGGTGGAATCGCGGCCACTGCCCTTTCCCTGGGTCATCCCGGACACCGCGCAGCGGTTATCCGGGATCTCGGGCACCGTGGTCTGGCCAGGCCTTGGGGGTGTCCGGCATGGGAGGCTCCGGCCAGGATGATCGGGGCGGATGTTCAGGTGGTAGGCACGCCCGGATCGGGACGCTCAATGCAGGAAGGGATTTTCCACTCGGATGCCTTCGATGACCTGCGAGTGATTGAGGTCTTCCGATAACAGGACCGTCGCACCGCCCTGGCAAGCCGTCGCGATAATCATCGCGTCCCAGAAGGAGAGTTGGTTTCGCTCCTGGATCTCGGAGGCCCGCAGTACGGCGGCGGTATCCGGGGATTCCACCTGCCAGGCTCGATACGCCTCGATCAGCCGGCGAGCCTCGGCGGGTGAGAGAGGGCTTGCGATCTTGCGGGTCACGTTGACGTAGAACTCCTGCAGCACCTGAATGCTGATGATGCCGCTGCCGTTCTCCCAAAGCTGGCGAATGGTCGTAGCGGCTCGATCGTGGCGAGCGCCCGCATCCAGGTCGTGTGCGTACAGCAGGACGTTGGTGTCGACAAAGACCTTATCGCTCATGCAGCGCGTCCCGATCCGGCCGTCCCCCGCCGAGATGGTATCCCTGGTCGAGGGCGGCCAGGGCCTCGCGCTTGGAACGTTCATAGCGCTCGGAGCGTTCCACGATGTGTTCCAGTTCTTCGGTCAGCAGCCGGCTAACGGAAGTCGAGCGACGCGCAGCGATTACCTTGAGCTCCGTGAGCACCTTCTTGTCGAGGGCGAGGGTGATGTTCTGCTTCATGGCTGAATCCTCCGTTTCACGTAAAAACGTGTAGCACGCGATATGCGTGATTTCAATCAGGCGTAGCCGGTTGCGGGGCAACCGCTGGAGATCCCGGCTCTTCGCTGCGTCGCGGCCGGGATGACGGGGTGGGGCTCTTGCACGATGGCGGCGAGCCGTGGCCGGGATAGCGGGCGCTTGCGAGTGTGCCTGGGGGTGGAGCCTGCGCTGAAAACGTGGAAGTCTCAGCGCGCCAACGCATAACTCTGTATAGTGTCGGCCCTTTTGCCAGTATCCAGAGTTCGTATTCCATGACCGAGAAGCTTCGCAATATCGCCATCATCGCCCACGTTGATCATGGCAAGACCACGCTGGTCGACCAGCTCCTGCGCCAGTCCGGCACCCTCGACAAGCGTGGTGACCACGGCGAGCGGATCATGGACTCCAACGCCATCGAAAAGGAACGCGGGATCACCATCCTGGCCAAGAACACGGCCATCGAGTGGCAGGACTACCGCATCAACATCGTCGACACTCCCGGACACGCCGACTTCGGTGGCGAGGTCGAGCGCGTGCTGTCGATGGTCGACTCGGTGCTACTGCTGGTGGACGCGGTCGACGGCCCGATGCCGCAGACCCGGTTCGTCACCCAGAAGGCCTTCGCCATGGGCTTCAAGCCGATCGTGGTGGTCAACAAGGTGGATCGCCCCGGCGCGCGCCCCGACTGGGCGGTGGATCAGGTCTTCGATCTGTTCGACCGCCTCGGTGCGACCGACGAGCAGCTGGACTTCCCCATCGTGTTCGCCTCCGCCCTGAACGGCTTTGCCGGCATGGATTCCAGCGTCACCGAGGGCGACATGACCTGCCTGCTGGAGACCATCGTCAAGCACGTGTCCCCGCCGAACGTGGATGCGGAAGGCCCGTTCCAGATGCAGGTCTCTTCGCTGGACTACAACAGCTACCAGGGTCTGATCGGCATTGGCCGCGTGAAGCGCGGGCACATCAAGCCGAATAGCCCGGTGAAAGTGGTCGATCGCGAAGGCGGCGTGCGCAACGGCCGCATGCTGCAGATCATGGGCTTCCACGGCCTGGAGCGCGTCGAGGTCGAAGAGGCCCGCGCGGGCGACATCATCACCTTCACCGGGATGGACAAGCTGTTCATCTCCGACACCCTGTGCGATCCGAACCACGTCGAGGCGATGGAACCGCTCACCGTCGACGAGCCGACCGTGAGCATGACCTTCCAGGTCAACACCTCGCCGTTCGCCGGTCGCGAGGGCAAGTACGTCACCTCTCGTGTGCTGCGCGACCGCCTGCAGGAAGAGCTCAAGCACAACGTGGCCCTGCGCGTGGAAGAGGGCGAGGACCCGGACAAGTTCAAGGTTTCCGGGCGCGGTGAACTGCACCTGGGCATCCTCATCGAGAACATGCGCCGCGAGGGCTACGAGCTGGCCGTGGCGCGTCCCGAGGTGGTCATCAAGGAGGTCGACGGCGTTAAGCAGGAGCCGTACGAGGCCGTCACTGTCGACGTCGAAGAGCAGCACCAGGGCACCATCATGGAGAAGCTCGGCGAACGCCGCGGCGACATGACCAACATGGTCCCGGATGGCAAGGGCCGCGTACGCCTGGACTTCATCATCCCGTCGCGCGGGCTGATCGGCTTCCAGACCGAGTTCATGACCGCCACCTCCGGTACCGGGATCCTGCACCACATCTTCGACCACTACGGTCCCTACCAGCCGGGCGCGGTTGCCTCGCGCCAGAACGGCGTGCTGATCGCCAACGCCGCCGGCAAGGCGCTGGGCTTCGCCCTGTTCAACCTGCAGGACCGCGGCAAGCTGTTCATCGGCCCCGGCGAAGAGGTTTACGAGGGCATGGTCATCGGGCTGCACTCGCGCGAGAACGACCTGGTCGTGAACGCGCTCAAGGCCAAGCAGCTCACCAACATCCGCGCCGCCGGGACCGACGAGAACATCCAGCTGACCCCGCCGATCCGCATGACGCTGGAGCAGGCCATCGAGTTCATCGACGACGACGAACTCGTGGAGGTCACCCCGGAAAACCTCCGCATCCGCAAGAAGTTCCTGCTGGAGCACGAACGCAAAAAGGCCTCCCGCGCCTCGGCGTAACCGCTAGCGCCAACGCCCCTTCAGGGGCCAACGCAAAAAGAAGCGCCCGGTCGGTTCACCCGCCGGGCGCTTTTCTTTTGTCCATTGCGCTACGGCGTTGGAACCGCCGTCATCCCGGAAATCGCAGCGCGATTATCCGGGATCTCCAAGGGCTACCCGGGGGCCGTGCAAACGGCGCCCGTATGAAAGAGTCCCCGGCTCACCGCTTCGCGGCCCGGGGATGAAGACGTGCGTGACCCGGACACTGGCGAGCCCCAAAAGCTTCTACCAAAGGCACCGTATCGGGAAGGCATGGAGCGTGGGATCCACCGTCACCAAGGGGACGCCTTCCAGCTCTGCCTGTGCCGCCAGCATCCGATCGAAGGGGTCGCGGTGATCCACCATGTAAGCCCCGGAATGGATCGCGTGACGGTAACTCACGGCCATGTGCGTGAACCCGTCGGCGGTGACCAGCTCATCAAATCGATGAAGGATTTCGCCGCCGATTTCGAGCTTTCCCAGGCGGTGCTTTGTGGCGATCTCCCATGCGCTGGCGGCACTCACGAGTATGGTGTTTTGCTCGTCCCCGATCACCGCGCGCGCGTTCGTGGAGAGCCGTGCGTCGTCGGTAAACCACCAAAGCAGGGCATGAGTATCGAGCAGGGTGCGCACTACCTTTCCCAAGTGGCCAGTTCGTCTTCCGGCAACGCGTCAAAGAAGGCATCCTCGACGCGACCCTTGATACGCCCGGGTTGACGCTGCGGAGGAGCGGCCTCTAATGGAACCAGACGCGCATAGGGTCGGCCCGATTTGGCCAGAATGATTTCCTCACCATCATGCGCGCGCTTCAGCAGCCGCGACAGATGCGTTTTCGCCTCATGGACGTTGACCGTTGTGCTCATGATTGTCCTCGATGCGCCTTAGTCATGAGACTTAGTCTATTCCTAGCCGCAGTGCGGAGCAATCGCGCTTGCGGGGTGATGGGGTCCGTGGGATGTGGGGCAAAAGGCAAGGTTTGACCCCGAAGGCTTCCCGCTGGAGCAGGCCATCGAGTTCATCGACGACGACGAACTCGTGGAGGTCACCCCGGAAAACCTCCGCATCCGCAAGAAGCTCCTGCTGGAGCACGAACGCAAGAAGGCCTCCCGCGCCGCCTCGGCGTAACGGCCGACGCCTTGGCCTCTTCGTCGGGGCTCAGGCAACGAAAAGCGCCCGGTCGGATCATCCGCCGGGCGCTTTTCGTTTGTGTCTCGAGCCGCTAGCGCCAAGGCCTCCGTCATCCCGGAAATCGCAAAGCGATTATCCGCCATTTCCATGCAACACCTCGGAGTTCAGGGCTGTCGGTTTTGCCATGAACGATGCGCCGAGGAGTAGTGTGCTGAGTTGTGTGCAGAAGCTGGCAGGAGGTGAGCGGCCATGGTATTCGGGCTGGTTAGCGACCACCGGAACCCCTCAAGGAGGGCGAGACCATGACCACTCACAAGAGCCAGGCTACTGCGGATCGCACGTCACTGCGAGCGCTATTGGGGACAGACGAGGAACTGATGCGCACGCTGGTGCGCGAGGCGGTCCAGCAGGTCCTGGAAGCCGAGATGAGCGACCAGCTCCAGGCGGCACCGGGGGAGCGCACCGAGGGCCGCCTGGGCTACCGGGCCGGGTACTACCCGCGCACCCTGATCACACGCGTGGGCAAGCTGGAGTTGCGGGTCCCCCGGGACCGCAACGGCCAGTTCTCCACCAGCCTGTTCGAGCGCTATCAGCGCTCGGAGAAGGCGCTGGTCTCGGCCCTGATGGAGATGTATGTCCAGGGCGTGTCGACGCGCAAGGTCAAGGCCATCACCGAGGAGTTGTGCGGTCACGGGTTCTCGGCCTCGGCGATCTCGACCATCAACCGGGGGCTGGACGGCCGCCTGGCGGAGTTCGCGTCGCGGCGCCTGGAGGAGCCCTGCCCCTATCTGATCCTGGACGCGCGCTACGAGAAGGTCCGCGAGGGCGGCGTGATCCGGTCCCAGGCGGTGCTGATTGCCATCGGTGTCAACTGGGAAGGCCGGCGTCAGGTGCTGGGGGTGGAGCTGGCCAGTCGCGAGAGCGCGAGCAGCTGGCGCGCCTTCCTGGAGCGGCTGCGCGAGCGCGGGCTGAACGGGGTCGAACTGGTGGTCAGCGACGAGCACGCAGGGCTGCGCCGGGCCATCCTGGAGATCCTCCCGGAAGCGGTATGGCAGCGCTGCTATGTGCACTTCCTGCGCAACGCCCTGGACCACCTGCCGCGCAAGGCCGACGACGACTGCCTGCAAGAGCTGCGCTGGCTCTACGACCGCCGGGATCTGACCGAGGCCCAGCGCGATCTGGCGGCCTGGCTGGAGCGCTGGCAGGCGAAGTATCCCCGCCTGTGCGACTGGGTGGAGGAGAACATCCAGGAGACCCTGACGTTCTACCGCCTGCCGCGGGCCCACCACAAGCACATGAAGAGCACCAACATGCTCGAGCGGCTGAACGAGGAGATTCGGCGCCGAACCCGAGTGGTCCGGATCTTCCCCAACACCCACAGCTGTCTACGTCTGGTGCGGGCTCTGGCCGTCGAAATCCACGAAGGCTGGCTGGAGGACAACCGCTACCTGAACATGGATCTGCTCAAAGAGCACAAGAAAATCCTGCTCCGGCAGGCCGAGGCCGCCTGAGCCATACCGACCAACCGAACATGGCCGACTCACTTCTGCACAACTTGACGCACACAACC
>NZ_ATUK01000004.1 GCF_000420165.1 Thioalkalivibrio sp. AKL19
GATGCAGGACGCCCTGTACCACTACCTGTACCTGTACAACCACGCCATCCAGCAAAAGGCCCTGGGCCACCGAACGCCCGTAGCAGCCCTCAAGGCGTGGCAGCAAACCCACCCCGACTGCTTTCGAAAACGCGTTTATAACCAGCCGAGACCTGACAAGTACCCAAGAAACACGCCCGACTGCCGCGACCCCGGCCCGCTGCGCGGGCCGGAGTTTCCCTCGCTCCGAGGCTTTTCGCGGGCGGCGCTGAACTCGCTACGCCTTCGGCTCCGCTCAGACATCCAGCGCCTCTGATCCCGCGAAAAGCCCCTCCACTCGGCGCGACGACAACGGGGGGTCAAGGTCAAGACAACGGCGGTCCCGACGGTCTTGCCAATGGATGAAGGCTGGGTCTTCGGGCATCTTGGGCACGCTCGGCCTGCGGCCGTTGCGTGCCGCGCCCGCGAGCGGGCGCCGGGGGCGTTCGGATGGCAATGCCTATTGTTGTGTCGTGGGGCTGGAATACCTTCTGTCTTGACCTCGCCTCCCGTATGGAGCCCCTCGTGGATGGCGTGATGGGCCGGGAGAAGGCGCTGGATGTCTGAGCGGAGCCGAAGGCGTAGCGAGTTCAGCGCCGCCGGCCCAGCGCGTTCGGAGCGAGGTTC
This sequence comes from Thioalkalivibrio sp. AKL19, assembly GCF_000420165.1. Taxonomy (GTDB): domain Bacteria; phylum Pseudomonadota; class Gammaproteobacteria; order Ectothiorhodospirales; family Ectothiorhodospiraceae; genus Thioalkalivibrio. The sequence continues at coordinate 646 of NZ_ATUK01000004.1, forward strand.
CCGGGCGGAATCCGGGTGCCCTTCTTTAGGTACTTTCCTGGGCAAGCAAGAAAGCCAGTTGTTGATCAAAAACGGGCGCGGCGCGCTCGCGAGAGAGCGCCTGGCAGGCGGCGGACCGAAGGCACGTAAACACTGGATGCCGAACCAGGGCTAGCCACAACCGGGCAGGCAGCGGGTCGTAGGCATCGTAACCGCGGTTGGCGAACCCGGCCCGGCCAACACCTGACGGGCGGCAGGCGTTACAGGGCGTCGAGGACTTCGGAGAGGCGCGAGACCGCAACCACCTCCATCCCCTTGATCGGCTTGCGCGGCGCATTGGCCGCCGGCGCGATGGCACGGGTGTAGCCATGCTTGGCCGCTTCGCGCAGGCGCTCCTCGCCATTCGGTACCGGCCGGATCTCGCCGGCCAGGCCAACTTCGCCGAACGCCAGCAGCTCCTGTGGCAGGGCGCGATCACGGAAGCTGGACAGCGCGGCGGCCAGCATCGGCAGGTCGGCGGCGGTCTCGGTCACGCGCACGCCGCCGACGACATTGATAAAGACGTCCTGGTCGAACAGGGCCACGCCGCCGTGGCGATACAGCACGGCCAGCAGCATGGTCAGGCGGTTCTGCTCCAGGCCGACGGTGATCCGCCGTGGCTGCGAGGCATGGCTCTCGGCGACCAGCGCCTGCACCTCGACCAGCAGGGGGCGCGTGCCCTCGCGGGTCACCATGACGACGCTACCGGGCACCGGCCCCTGATGGCGTGACAGGAAGATCGCGGAGGGGTTGGAGACCGCCTTCAATCCGTTCTCCAGCATGGCGAACACGCCCAGTTCGTTGACCGCGCCGAAGCGGTTCTTCACCGCGCGCAGCATGCGATAGCGCCCGTCCGGGTCGCCCTCGAAATAGAGCACGGTGTCGACCATGTGCTCCAGCACGCGCGGGCCGGCGAGCTGGCCGTCCTTGGTCACGTGCCCGACCAGGATCACCGTAATGCCGCGCTGCTTGGCCATGCGCACCAGGGCCGCGGCGCTCTCGCGCACCTGGCCGACCGACCCGGGGGCCGACTGCAACGCCGCAGTGTAGAGCGTCTGGATGGAGTCGATCACCAGTACGCGCGGGCGCTCGCGTTCGCAGGTGGCGATCACGTTCTCGACCTGGGTTTCGGTCAGCAGGCGCAGCCCGTCGACCTCCAGCCCGAGGCGCCGGGCGCGCATGCCGATCTGCTGGGCCGACTCCTCGCCGGTTACGTAGAGCGTGTCGCCGACGGGCAGCATGGCCAGGGTCTGCAACAGGAGGGTGGACTTGCCAATCCCCGGATCGCCACCCAGCAGCACGACCGACCCGTGGACCAGGCCGCCCCCCAGGGTGCGGTCCAGCTCCGACAGGCCGGTGCCGGTGCGCGGCACCTCGGCCAGCTCGACCTCCCCCAGCCGGGTAATGCCGGCGGCCTCGCCGGCGTACCCGCCGCGTGGGCCGGTGCTGGCCGCCGGAGCGGCCTCCTCCAGGGTGTTCCAGGCACCGCAATCGCCGCACTGGCCGGCCCACTTGGGGCTGATCGCGCCGCAGGACTGGCATACGTACTGGGTCTTGCTCTTGGCCATCAGGGGGTCCGGGTCGTCGGGGCTTCCGGCAGGTCGGGCGCGACCACGCGCACGGTGCGGATGGTGTTGTTCTTGATCTGGGCGATGTCCATCACCACGCCGTTGATCTTCACGCTCACCGGCGCCTCGGGGATGCTCTCCAGGTACTCGACGATCAGGCCGCTGAGGGTCTTGGGGCCGTCCTGCGGCAGGTCCAGGCCCAGGGCCCGGTTCAGCTCGCGCAGATGGATGCCGCCGTCGACCATGGCGGAGCCGTCTTCCTGGCGCAGGACGTCGTCGCTCATCGCCGGGGAGTCGGTGGTGAATTCGCCGACGATCTCCTCCAGCAGGTCTTCCAGCGTGATCAGCCCCTCGATGTCGCCGTATTCGTCCACCACCAGGCCGATGCGCTTTTTCTGCTGCTGGAAGTTGATCAGCTGGCGGTTGAGCGCCGTGCCCTCGGGGATGAAATAGGGCGGGGTGACGACCTGGCGCAGATCGTCCGGGCCGAATTCGTCACGTTCGACCAGAGGCAGGACGTCGCGGCGGTGGATGAAGCCGACGATGTGGTCGAGCTCGCCCTCCACCACGGGCAGGCGGGTGAAGCTGCCGTGGATCAGTTGGTCCTCGACCTCGTTCCAGGGCTCGTTCAGGTCGATCACCACGATCTCGTTGCGCGGGATCATGATGTCCTCGACCGTCGTGCGCTCCAGATCCAGCAGGTTCAGCAGCATGCGCTGGTGATTGGCGGGGATCAGCCCCCCGGCCTCGGAGACCACGCTGCGTAACTCGTCGGTATTCAGGGCGGCGCGCTGGCCGGCATTCATGTGGACGCCGAACAGGCGCAGTACACCGTTCGCCAGCAGGTTGATCAGCCAGACCACCGGCCACATGAACTTGATCAGCCCGGAGTAGATCCAGGCAGCCGGGTAGGCGATGCGTTCGCTGTGCAGGGCCGCCAGGGTCTTGGGGGCGGTCTCGGCGAAGATCAGCAGGGTCAGGGTCAGGACCCCCGTGGCGATGGCCACCCCGGTATCACCGAACAGGCGCCAGCCGATGAAGGTGGCGATCTGGGCGATGAGGATGTTGACAAAGTTGTTGCCCAGCAGGATCAGGCCGATCAGCCGGTCCGGCTTGTCCAGCAGGTTCGAGGCGAGCTGGGCGCCCCGGTGTCCGGTCTGCGCGCGGTGGCGCATGCGGTAGCGGTTCAGTGCCATCAGCGCCGTCTCCGAGCCGGAGAAGAACGCCGACAGCAGGAACAGCACCACCAGGGCGCCGAACAGGACGGACAGCGGGATTTCTTGCAAGGGCGCGGCCTGCGGTCAGGGTTGAGCGAACGGGTGGGACGGCATGGTCGGGTTCATTTCAGGCAAGGGGCGCCGGGGTGTCAAGCCGGCCCCGCTGCGTTCAGACGCGCCCGAGGATCACTTCCAGCACCAGCTTGGAGCCGAAATAGGCCAGCACCAGCACGACGAAGCCGCCGGTGGTCCAGGCCAGCGCGCGGGTGCCGCGCCAGCCCAGCCGCCAGCGGCCAACCAGCAGGATGGAGAAGATCAGCCAGGCCAGGATCGACAGCGTGGTCTTGTGGACCAGGTGCTGGGCGAACAGGTTGTCGACGAACACTAGTCCGGACAGGAGGCTGAGCCCGAGGAACAGCCAGCCGATGAAGATCATCCGGAACAGCCACACCTCCATCGAGAACAACGGCGGCAGGGCGCGCACGAAGCCCGAGGCGTGATGGTTGTGCAGCGCGCGATGCTGAGCGGCCATTACCGCGGCCTGTGCGGTGGACAGCGCGAGGAACGCCCAGCCCAGTGCCGAGAACAGGATGTGCAGGTCGATCCCGGCCGAGGTGGCGTAGCGCGTATCGCCGTCACACAAAAGGGCGGTGAGGACGGCCAGCGCGGTCAGCGGCAGGATCACGACCCCGAGGATCGCCAGGGGGTGGCGCCAGCTCGTCAGCCACAGCAGTGCGGCCACCAGCCACAGCGAGGCCGAGAGGGCGTTGCCCAGGCACAGGTTGAGCCCGGCCTCGGTCAGCACCATCGGCAGCAGTGCACCCAGGTGGGCCACAAGGGCCAGCCCCCACAGGCCCAGGGCCGCTCGCGGCTGGCCGGCTGTCAGCGGCTGGCGCCGGGCGGTGACAGCCAGGTAGCCCGCGGTGGCGAGATACAGCGCGACGGCGAGGAGTCCGATGGCAATGCTCATGACGCCGGATTATCGCTGCTACGCGGGCGGATTGCACATGCCGGCGGTCGTTCCGGGGCGCGCGTCGGCCGCTCTCTCCCGGGCGCCTGCATGCAAGGGTGCGAGACCGGTATACTGGTCGGTCCCGTGGCCGGTGCAGACCGCCGGTCACCGACGATCCAGACGAGGACAGACGATGTTCGACGGCCTTTCCAGCCGCCTGCAGGAGACCATGAAGCGCCTGAAGGGTCAGGCGCGGCTCACCGAGGACAATATCCAGGACGCCCTGCGCGAGGTGCGCATGGCGCTGCTGGAGGCCGACGTGGCCCTGCCGGTGGTGCGCGAGTTCATCAAGGACGTCAAGGAAAAGGCGCTGGGCAAGGAGGTCATCGGTAGCCTGACGCCGGGCCAGGCCCTTATCAAGGTCGTCCATGATGAACTGATCGCGACCATGGGGGGCGAGAACGCCTCGCTGAATCTCGCCCATCAGCCGCCTGCGGTGGTGCTGGTGGCCGGTCTCCAGGGCGCGGGCAAGACCACCAGTATCGGCAAGCTCGCGCGCCTGCTGCGCGAACGCGAGAAGAAAAAGGTCGCGGTCGTCAGCTGTGACGTCTACCGTCCGGCTGCGATCCAGCAGCTGGAAACCCTGGCCGGTCAGGTCGAAGTCACGTTCTATCCCAGTGACACCGGCCAGAAGCCCGAGGCGATTGCCAGCGACGCGGTCGCCCGCGCCCGCCGCGAGGGCGTCGAGGTGCTGCTGGTGGATACCGCGGGCCGCCTGCATGTCGACGAGGACATGATGGCCGAGGTCAAGGCCCTGCATCAGGCGATCGACCCGATCGAGACCCTGTTCGTGGTCGATTCCATGACCGGCCAGGATGCCGCGAACACCGCGCGCGCCTTCGGCGAGGCGCTGCCACTGACCGGCGTGGTGCTGACCAAGGCGGATGGTGATGCCCGCGGGGGCGCGGCCCTCTCGGTGCGCCAGATCACCGGCGTGCCGATCAAGTTCATCGGCATGGGCGAGCGCCCGGACGCCCTGGAGCCGTTCCACCCCGAGCGCATTGCCTCGCGTATCCTGGGCAAGGGCGACGTGCTGTCGCTGGTCGAGGAGGCCAGCCGCCAGGTCGACCAGGATCAGGCCGAGAAGCTGACCCGCAAGTTGAAGAAGGGCCGCGGGTTTGACCTGAACGACCTGCGCGACCAACTGGGGCAGATGCAGAAGATGGGTGGCATGAGCTCCATGCTCGAGAAGCTCCCCGGTGGTGGCAAGCTGCCGGATGCGGTGAAGAATCAGGCCAGTGACAAGGAAATCGGCCGGATGATGGCCGTGATCTCGTCGATGACCGAGCACGAGCGGCGCCACCCGGACGTGATCAAGGGCTCGCGCAAGCGCCGCATTGCGGCCGGTTCCGGCACCCAGATCCAGGATGTGAATCGCCTGCTCAAGCAGCATACCCAGATGAGCAAGGCAATGAAGAAATTCTCCAAGGGCGGTGCGTCGAAGATGATGCGGGCCCTGGGAGGCAAGATGGGCGGCATGGGGGGCATGGGTGGTCCCGGCGGTGGAATGCCGTTCCGCTAGTGATTAATGTTCGCGCGAACGAACGCCCGTCGCAGGATGGAGGCCCGGGGCTTCCCTTGTGTTACTGGCCGGATTCGTTATAATCGCGCGTTTTCTCGAGAAAACGGACTCACGGGGTTCAACACTACATGCTTACGATTCGCCTGCTACGCCGCGGTGCCAAGAAGCGCCCGTTTTATTCGATCGTGGTCACCGATTCCCGCGCTCGTCGCGATAGCGGCTACAAGGAACAGATCGGTTTCTTTAACCCGGTGGCCCGCGGTCAGGAAGAACCGCTGCGCATCGACCTTGAGCGCGTGGACTACTGGCTGGGTCACGGCGCCGGCATGTCCGAGCGCGTGAACCACCTGGTCAAGGGTTACCGCAAGCAGCAGTCCGCGGCGGCCTGAGGTCGTCCGGTCGCTGTACTGACGCTTGGCTGCGGTCATGAACGAGGCGGGTGAGCGCATCCGCGTCGGGCGTGTCTCCGGGGTCTATGGCGTCAAGGGCTGGGTCCGGGTCTTTTCCGAGACCGAGCCCCGCGCCGCGATCACCGAGTTCCCGCAGTTGTGGATGCACTACGGGAACGACTGGCGCCTGGTGGAGATCGAGGATGGGCGCGCCCACGGTCAAGGGGTCGTGATGAAGTTCCGCGAGGCCGCGGATCGCGATGCGGCCTACGGTCTGATCGGCTCCGAGCTCGCGATCGAACGCGACTGGCTGCCGCCGGCCGAGGACGGAGCCTATTACTGGGCCGACCTGCTGGGCATGGCGGTGGAGAATCAGGACGGCACGCCGCTGGGGACCATCTCGGGCTTCATCGAGACCGGTGCCAACGATGTGCTGGTGGTCCGGGGCGATCGCGAACGCCTGGTTCCGTGGGTACGCGGGCAGTACGTGCTGGATGTGGATCTGGAGGCCCGCCGCGTGCGGGTCGACTGGGATCCGGACTTTTGAAGCGGCGCCGGTGCGTTTCGACGTCATCTCGCTGTTCCCGGAACTGGTCGCGGCGGTTGGCGAATCCGGCGTGACCGGGCGGGCCGTTGAGCGCGGCCGCCTGGAGCTGAAATCCTGGAACCCGCGCGCCTGGGGCGCCGGTTTCCACCAGGCCGTGGACGACCGCCCTTATGGCGGCGGGCCGGGCATGGTGATGCAATATGCGCCGCTGGCGGCCGCTCTGGATGCGGCTCGGGCAGATGCGGCGACGCCGCTGCACGTGATCGCTCTGACCCCGCAGGGGCGGCCGATCCGGCAGGCGATGCTGCGGGAGCTGGCCGCGCAGCCACGGGTCGCGCTGGTTTGCGGGCGTTACGAGGGTATCGACGAGCGCTTTATCGAGGCGCAGGTCGACGAGGAATGGTCGCTGGGGGACTTCGTGCTCTCGGGTGGCGAACTGGCGGCGATGGCCGTGATTGACGGCTGCGCCCGCCTGCTTCCGGAGGTCCTGGGGCATGCGGACTCGGCCGAGCAGGATTCCTTCAGTGCGGGGTTGCTGGATTGCCCGCACTACACCCGCCCGGAGACGGTTGCCGGACGGTCGGTACCGCCGGTACTGCTGGGGGGGGACCACGGCGCCATTCGGCGCTGGCGCCGCCGCGAGGCGCTGGGCAGGACCTGGAGCCGGCGGCCGGACCTGCTGGCCCGGCTGGAACTCGGGGCCGAGGATGCGGCCCTGTTGGACGAATACCGTGTGAGTGGCCATAACGGCGGCTCGCGCACCGAAAGCGATGATTGAGGTCGAGCAATGAATAACGTCATTCAGGAACTGGAAGCCGAGCAGATGAAGTCGGATGTGCCCGCCTTCGGGCCCGGCGATACCGTGGTGGTGCAGGTGAAGGTGCGCGAAGGCGAGCGCGAGCGTCTGCAGGCCTTCGAGGGTGCGGTGATCGCCGTGCGCAACCGCGGCCTCAACTCCGCCTTCACCCTGCGCAAGGTCTCCTACGGCAACGGGGTGGAGCGCACGTTCCAGACCCACAGCCCGCAGATCGCCGAGATCAAGGTGAAGCGCCGCGGCAAGGTGCGTCGCTCCAAGCTGTACTACCTGCGCGACCGTACCGGCAAGGCCGCCCGCATCAAGGAAGACGTCAAGGCCGCGAAGTAACGCGACCCGGCGGGGCGCGGCGAATGGCCGGGTCCCCGTCCGCCCTGGCGTTTCGCTATTCGATGTCGGCTGGATCGACGACCCGCAGCCAGCGCTGCCTCCTCCCCGGAGTCGCGCTGGCTTTTGTGTGGCTGGAATCCGCCAATGGCGAACTCCTGGCCTGCGACTGGCAGGACCCGGACGCGCCCGAGGATCTGGTCCCGCTGGCGGATATTCCGGGGGCCGACCTGCAGCCGCCCGGCTTTGACCCGGATGCCTATGGCGAGGATGCAGCGGCCTGGCGTCCGACGGCCGCGGTGCCACCCGGAAGCGCCCATGCGCGCCGGGTGTGGGCCGCGTTGTCGGAGATCCCGGTCGGCGAGGTGCGCACCTACTCCGAGATTGCCGCGCGCGTGGGCTCCGCCCCCCGTGCGGTCGGGCAGGCCTGTCGCGCCAACCCCTGGCCTCTGTTTATCCCCTGTCACCGGGTGGTGTCCTCCCGCTTTCGGACCACCCGGGATGTCGGCGGCTATGCCGGCGACCAGGTGGGCGAGCTGGCCCAGGTGAAACGCCTGCTGCTCGCGCACGAGGGCGTCCTCGGCCGCGATTGAGTCAACGCCGCCGCCGTGTGCGCGTCCCGCCCGTTTTTCTTCCCTTCGCCCGATCCTGCAGAACCTGCGGAAATGGGGCATGTTCGCTCTCTCCCTTGCGCACCCGAATATTCACTACCGGGATCAAGTGGTTGTGGTCCCGGGCGAACCTGAATGGTCCCTGAAAAAAAGTTCCCCATAAACGGGAATAGAATTGGGGGTATCTCCGTCTGCCCCACGGTGTTGATGCCCAAGAACCTTTCAAAAACAGACTTTTAGGAAACGCTAATATAGTCTTTTGTGTTGACAGCACGGACTCGGGTTCAGCACTCTGCTACACAGGTCCGGGCCAGATCAGTCCCGGGCTCAATCGAAAAAAACCCGTGTGATGGAGGTTTCCATGTTCAAGAAAGCATTGCTTGCGTTGCCCGTAGCAATGGCTGTTGGGGCTGCGGCTCAGGCCGGCGAATGGCAGGACCCCAACGATGTCCTGCAGCAGTTCCTGCAGGAAAACCCCGATTCGGCCTACCTGCATCAGAGTGAGATGAACATCATGATGATGCCGGACAACCCCGCCCTGTGGCTGGTGGATGAAGGCGAAGAGCTGTTCTATGCCAAGCGCGGCCCGAACAACGTCTCCCTGGAAGGCTGCGACTTCGGCAAAGGCCCGGGCGAGCTGGACGGTGCGTACGTCGAGCTGCCGCGCTACTTCGAAGACACCGGCAAGGTGATGGACTTCGAAATGCGTCTGGTGCACTGCATGAAGGAACTGCAGGGCTTCACCAGCGATGACGCCGCCGTTGGCCAGCGTCACGGCAACGGCTCCGACATCATGAAGCTGACCACCTTTATCGCCCACCAGTCCTCCGGCATGGCGTGGAACCCGCCGCTGGATCATCCGCAGGAGCAGGCCATGCGCGATGCAGGCGAGAAGCTGTTCTATCGCCGCGGTGGCGCGATGGACTTCAACTGCGCCTCCTGCCACGGCGATGTCGGAAAGCAGATCCGTGCTTCCGTGCTCCCTCATGTGGGCACCGGTCCCGAGTGGTCCAAGGCTGTCTCCTGGCCCGCACATCGTGCCGGTCACGACAACGTGCGCAGCCAGAATCACCGTATCCGTGGTTGCGTGTGGCAGATGCGTCACGCCGGCATCAAGGCCGATACCCCGGTCAACACCGCCCTGATCTCGTACTGGAATGATCAAGCGCGTGGCGAACCGGCCATCCTGCCTGACCTGAAGCGGTAACCTACGGACGCAATAGGAGACACCAAGTATGTTTAAAAAGAATGCTGTTGCGGCCGGCATGGCCGCGTTCGCATCCGTCGCCCTGACCGCAGGTTGCGCCGTCGCCGACGGGAGCAAGGGTTCGGATGTCGACATCACTGCGATGAGCGCCGATGAACTCGCCGAACACCTCATTTTCGAGACGGACAGCTTCCGTGATCAGGAGATGCAGGAAGGCGGTGACTGGCGTGACCGCATGACCCAAGACGATCTGCAGAAGGCCTGTTCGATGAAGGGCGATCCGGATGGCGAAACCGCTGGCCAGGTCGTCGCGATGGCCCGTGCCTCCTATGAGGCGCCGGAGAGCATCGAGCTGGGTGACTGGCGCAAGGGGGCCGAGCTGGCAGATTCCGGCTATGGCTACCGCCAGGGTCATCGTACGGACGACCACGGTCAGCGCGAGCCGGGTGGCAACTGCTACAACTGCCACGTGTTCGACCCGCGGGTGTCCGACCAGGGCACCATTGGCCCGAGCCTGCAGAACTACGGTGCCAACCGTGGCACCAGCGAAGCGGTTCTGCGCTATGTGCACGAGGTGATTTCCAATCCTCACCAGTACTTCCCGTGCACGCAGATGCCGCGCTTCAACTCCGACCGTCACCAACTTCTGAGCGACGAGCAGATCAGCCATATCATGGCCTACCTGCTGGATCCGGAGTCGCCGGTCAACAACCAGTAAGCGATTCGCTTGTTAGGGAGGGCAGTCCTTTTGGGCTGCCCTTTTTTGAATCACCGCAAGCCCGCGGTTCGCGGTGATTCAAAAAAGGTTTCCCGGGCGCCAGTCTGGCGGATGCCGGCCACCTGACCCGGGTGGGAGAGGGAAGCCAACAAGGCCCGACGGCTAACGGGCCGGAAAACCTTGAGGGCGCCGGTGTGCCAGCCGGCAAGAAGCGGCGACAACCGACGCAAGAGGAGACATCAGGGATGCTCGGAAACAAGACAGGCGGGGCGGGCTTGGTCGTTCTGGCGTCCACCGTGCTGATCGCGGGCTGCGACGGCTGGATGGGCGAGACGAGTGGCGAAGTCGACATTACGGCGATGAACGCCGACGAATTGGCAGAATACCTCGTGCTGGAAACGGACAGTTACCGTTTCGAGCAGGAGGCGCAGGAAGGGGGCTCGGCCCGCGAGCGCATGAAGCAAGATGGCATTCAGGCCGCTTGTTCGCTCGAGGGTGACCCGGATGCGGATACCGCCGGCGAGGTGATCGCCATGGCGCGGGAGAGTTACGAGGAGCCGCCGGGTGGCCCGCGCCTGGGTAACTGGCGTCGGGGCGCGGAACTGGCGCGTTCCGGCTATGGGTACCGGATCGGTCATCGTAATGACGACCATGGCTCGCGCGAGCCGGGTGGCAACTGTTATGCCTGCCACCAGATGGACCCGGCCGAGGAGCTCTATGGCACGCTGGGGCCCAGCCTGGCGGGCTACGGGGCGACCCGAGGGAACGACAGTTCGGTGGTGAATTACGTGCATCAGGTGGTGTCGAACCCGCATCAGTATTTCCCGTGCACCAAGATGCCGCGCTTCGGGCATAACAACTTCCTGACCGAGGAACAGATCGCGCATATCATGGCGTACCTGCTGGACCCGGAATCCCCGGTCAATCAGTAAACCGGTCACACGGTCGAGGGCGGTCCCGCTGGGCTGTCCTTCTTGAGCCACCGCGGCTACGCTCGCGGTGGCTTTTTGTTTGAGGGACGCATGCTCAGCTACCAACATGATTACCACGCGGGCAATTTCGCCGATGTGCACAAGCACCTGGTTCTGTGGCAGGTGCTGGAAGCCCTGCGTGGGCGTGACAAGCCCTTCGTGGCGCTGGATCTGCATGCCGGTGCCGGCGGGTACGACCTGACGGGCGCACGGGCGCGCAAGACCGACGAGGCCACCAGCGGAATCGGACGCCTCTGGGCGGCGGAGTCGACCCTGCCGGTCGCGGTCCGGGACTTCCTGGGCACGATGCTGGCGATGCAACCGAGGGCGCCCCGCCTGACGGAGTATCCGGGCTCGCCGTTGCTGATCCAGGCGCGGTTGCGCGAGCGCGACCGCCTGGTCGCATGCGAGCTGCACCCCGAGGCCTACGAACGGCTGCAGGCTCGCCTTGGCGGCGACGCCCGCTGCCACGTGCACAAGCGCGACGCGCGCGAGGCGGCGCGGGCTCTGTTCCCGCCGGAGCCGCGCCGCGGCCTCGCGCTGCTCGACCCGTCCTATGAACGCAAGGCGGAATACCGCGAAGTGGCCGGGATGGTGGCCACCATCCGCCGGCGCTGGAACACGGGGATCATTCTGGTCTGGTACCCGATCCTCGCAGGGCGACCGGATCACGCCATGCGCGAGCAGTTGCGGGCGGAGCTCGACGATCCGTGGCTGGTCAGCGAGCTGCGCATTGCCCCCGACCCCGAGCGCCATTTTGGGCTGGCGGGTTCGGGGATGCTGGTGCTGCGTCCGCCGTGGCAACTGGAGGCGCGTCTGCCCGAGGTGCTGGCGCCTGTGTGGCAGCTGCTGGACCCGGAAGGCGGGGGCGGGCTGTATCAGGCCGCGGTCCTTGAAAACGGCGTGGGTGACCCTACCTTGCGACGTGTCGACATCAAACAAGGGACGAGCAGGCCATGAGCGAAACCCAGACCGAACCGAAACCCGAGACCCGCCGCTTCGAAACCGAGGTCAGCCAGCTTCTGCAGCTGATGATCCACTCGCTTTATTCCAACCGCGAGATCTTCCTGCGCGAGCTGATTTCCAATGGTGCCGATGCCTGCGACAAGCTGCGCTTCGAGGCCCTCGCGCAGCCGGATGCGATCCCGCAGCCGGCCGAGCTGGCGATTGATGTCGAGGTGGACCCGGAGGCCCGCACGGTTACCGTGCGCGACAACGGTATCGGCATGTCGCGCGACGAGGTGGTGGAGCATATCGGGACCATTGCACGCTCGGGCACCAAGGCGTTTCTGGAAAAGCTGACCGGTGACCAGAAGAAAGACTCCCAGCTGATCGGGCAGTTCGGCGTGGGCTTCTATTCCTCGTTCATCGTGGCCGACCGGGTGCGCCTGGAGACGCGCCGGGCCGGTAGCGAGCCTAGCGAGGGGACACGCTGGGAGTCGGCCGGCGATGGCGAATACACGCTGGCGCCGTGCGAGCGGGCCGAGGCCGGTACCGAGATCACGCTGACGCTGAAGGAAGACGCCCACGAGTTTCTCGAACCCATGCGCCTGCGCCACATCATCGGGCGCTATTCGGATCATGTGGCGTTCCCGATCCGCATGCGCAAGCAGGATGACGAGGGCAAACCCACCGACGAATGGGAGACGGTCAACCGCGCCAGCGCGCTGTGGACCCGTTCGAAGGCCGAGATCAGCGACGAGGAATACCGCGAGTTCTACAAGCACGTCGCCCACGACTTCGAGGACCCCATCGCCTGGACCCACAACCACGTGGAGGGACGGCAGGAATACACCACGCTGTTCTACATCCCGAAGCGCGCGCCCTTCGACCTGTGGGACCGTGACGCCCGCCACGGGGTCAAGCTCTACGTGAAGCGCGTGTTCATCATGGACGACGCGGAGAAGCTGCTGCCCAACTACCTGCGCTTCGTGCGCGGGGTGGTGGATTCGGCCGACCTGCCGCTGAACGTCTCGCGCGAGATCCTGCAGGACAACCGCCTGGTGGACTCGATCCGCTCCGGCTCGGTGAAGAAGATCCTCGGCCTGCTGCAGTCGATCGCCGACAACGAACCCGAGAAGTACGCCGAGATCTGGAAGAACTTCGGGCGGGTGCTGAAGGAGGGCCCGGGCGAGGACTTCGCCAACCAGGAGGCCATTGCGAAGCTGCTGCGCTTTGCCAGCACGCATAACGGCGATGACACCCAGAACGTGGCGCTGGCGGACTACGTCGAGCGCATGAAGGAAGGCCAGGAAGCGATCTACGTGATTACCGCCGACAACGCCTCCGCCGCGCGCAACAGCCCCCACCTGGAGGTCTTCCGCAAGCACGGGATCGAGGTCCTGCTGCTGTCCGACCGGGTCGACGAGTGGCTGCTGTCGCACCTGCGAGAGTTCGATGGCAAGCCGATCAAGAACGTCGCCAAGGGTGATCTGGATCTGGACAAGATCATCGGCGAGGACACCGAACAGAAGGACGACACCGGCGAACAAGCCGCCGAGGGAGACCTGGGCGATCTGCCGGAACGGCTGCAGCAGGCCCTGGGCGACCGCGTGGAGAGCGTCCGGCCCTCGCGGCGGTTGGTGGAGTCCCCGGCCTGTATCGTGCTCGGCGAGCACGAGATGGCCCTGTACCTGCAGGAACTGCTCAAGCAGGCCGGCCAGGAGACCTTCTCCGGCAAGCCGGTGCTGGAGGTCAATCCGGGGCACCCGCTGGTGGAACGCCTCAAGGCCGCCGAGGGCGACGACTTCAACGATCTCGCCTCGCTGCTGTTCGAGCAGTCCCTGCTGGCCGAGGGCGGGCAGCTGGAGGACCCGACCGGGTTCGTCGCGCGGCTCAACCGGCTCCTGCTGCAAAAGGCCGCCTGACGCGGTCCGCCACCCGTCGGAAACCGCATGTCCGGCGGGTGGACCTGACGCGGGGCCGTGTTCCACGTTACCCTTACAAGTTCATGTATTAAGAGGGCAAAGCCCATGCAAGTCGCGCAGAACGCCGTGGTGGCCATCCACTACACCCTGACCAACGATGCTGGCGAGAAGATCGACAGCTCCGAAGGCCGCGAGCCGCTGGCCTACCTGCACGGGCAGGGCCAGATTGTCCCGGGCCTGGAAAAGGAGCTGGAGGGCAAGGCCGCCGGTGACAAGGTCCAGGCGAAGGTCTCCCCGGAAGAAGGCTATGGCGAGAAGATCGATGCCATGGTCCAGGAGATCCCGATGGATGCCTTCCAGGGCGTCGAATCCGTCGAGCCGGGAATGCAGTTCCAGGCGCAGACCGAGAACGGGCCGCTGACCGTCACCGTGACCAAGGTCGAGGGTGATACGGCCACGGTCGACGGGAACCACCCGCTGGCCGGCGAGACCCTGAACTTCGACGTCGAGATCGTCGAGGTCCGCGAGGCCTCCGCGGAAGAGCTGGAACACGGCCACGCTCACGGCGAGGGCGGTCACCAGCACTGATCGCGCCGGGCCGGCGATACCGCCGGCCTAGCCGCCTTTTTCGACCCGCCCCGGTGCCGCCGGGGCGGGTTTTATCGTTTGGACCCGAGGAAAGTTGACCCGGGCTGCCGCGTATCGATCCGGAGCGAATGGCGCCATATGCGATTGGTATTGCAAACCATTCGCATTAAGGGTAGTGTGCGCTCTGTTCGTGGGCAGAGCGCTTGGCAATCCGCCGGCCAGCCGCGATAGTCGGATTCCGGGAGATGCGTGACCCATACGCGCCGATGTGCGAGCGGGTTAGCTTCTCTTCGGTCAAGGCGTCTATACATTCGTGTCCTGCGGCGAGCTAGCTCATCCATGACCCACCGTTTTTCCATATCCCCTTCCGGCAGTCGTCGTGCGTTGGCGCTGGGCGTGGCCGTGAGCTTCGCGCTGCACGGCGGGATACTGGGCTCGCTATGGGTGATGCGTGATGCCGCACCGGAGTTGGCTGGCACCCGGGGCGGGGGCATGGAGGCACACTGGGTCGAACTGGACGCGGTGTTGCCTGACCCGACCGGGCAAGAAACGGCGGTCGTTGAACCCGACGCCGTGACCGAGACACTTGAGGAACCGGAACCGGAACCGGAACCGGAACCGGAACCGGAACCGGAACCGGAACCGGAACCGGAACCGGAACCGGAGCCGGAGCCAGAGCCAGAGCCGGAGCCGGAGCCGGAGCCGGAGCCGGAGCCGGAGCCAGAGCCGGAGCCGGAGCCAGAGCCGGAGCCGGAGCCAGAGCCGGAGCCGGAGCCGGAGCCGGAGCCAGAGCCAGAGCCAGAGCCAGAGCCAGAGCCAGAACCGAGTCGTTCGGGCGCGTCCGGGCCGGCCGAAGACCAGGAGCCGGCGACGGAGGCGGCCCCCGGTGGGCCGGCGGGCCAAGAGGACGAGCCCTTCGACGAGCCGGGGTTCGGGGCGGAGTACCTGAACAACCCGCCGCCGGACTATCCGCGAATCTCGTTGCGCCGTGGTGAGGAGGGTACCGTTCTGCTGCGAGTGCGGGTCTCCGCGCAGGGGCGGCCGCTGGACTGGTCGGTGGAGGAGAGCAGCGGCCACCGGCGCCTGGACGATGCCGCCGAGGCAGCGATCGAGCATTGGGAGTTCGAGCCTGCCCGCCGTGGGGGACGCGCGGTGGAGGGTGTGGTGCTGGTGCCGATGGAATTTTCGATTCGATGAAAAGGCGACTTCCGGAAAGGGTGCGCCGCCGAGGGTGATTGCATGAACGAGTTCGATGTTTTCTACGTGTTTCGCCATGGCGACCCGGTGCTGGTCGCGGTCTTCGCCGTCTTGTTGCTGATGTCGGGTGCGACCTGGGCGATTGCCGCGAGCAAGCTGTTCACGCTGCTGGGCGTGCGCCGGGACAACCGCGCCACGCTGGCGGCCTTCGATGCCAGCCAGACGGCCCCGGCCTTCCACGACGCGATCCACGACCAGCGCGGCCCGCTGGCGGTGATCGGTCAGGAGGCGTTTGCCGCGTTCGACGACTACCGCGGTGTGCGCGACGGCTCGGACAAGGCCGAACAGCGTCTGGACGACCACGTGGTGCGCCGGATTCGCCAGGCCATGGACCGGCAGCTGCTGCGCATGCAGGCCGGCAACATCGTGTTCGCGTCGGTCGGGGCGCTGGCGCCCTTTGTCGGACTCCTCGGTACCGTCTGGGGTATCCATGGCGCCCTGATCGACATTTCACGGGAGTCGTCGGTGTCCATGGATCTGGTGGCGGGTCCGCTCGGCGAGGCCCTGGTGGCGACCGCCGCCGGTCTGGCCGCGGCGATCCCGGCGGTGGCCTTTTTCAATATCTTCAATCGCGCCCAGCGCCTGCTGCACCAGGACTTCGAGGCCTTCGCACACGATGTGCATGCGCTGCTGATGCACTCTGACCTGAAGCCCGGCAATGCGCGCGAGGCGCGTGACCGCCGCACCGATCCGCATGCACTGCCGGACGACGGCCTGCACCAGGAGGGCTAAGCCATGGCCTTCGGACGCATGGGCGACACCAGCGAGCCAATGTCGGACATGAACGTGATCCCGCTGGTGGATGTGATGCTGGTGCTGCTGGTGATCTTCATCATCACTGCACCGGTGATTAGCCACTCGGTGGATCTGGATCTGCCCCAGGCCACCAGCGAGCCGGTGGACGAGCTCCCGGACAGCGTGACGCTGTCCCTGGACGGAAGCGGCGATCTGTACTGGAACAACGAGTCGGTCTCGCTGGAACGCCTACCGGCGCGCCTGCGCGACGCGCTGGAGGCACAACCCGACATCGCGATCTATCTGCGCGCGGATCGTGACACGCGTTACGAACGCCTGGCCCGGGTGATGGCCGAGGTGCGCCAGTCCGGGGTGAGCCGCATGGCCTTCGTCTCCGAACCGGAGGGGGAACAATGAATTCCGGAACGCATCCACCCGGCAAGCCGGCTGTCCGCCAGGATCCGGGCCCGCGCGAGATCGCCAGCGAGCAGCTGCTGGGCTCCGCGCGGCAGATCCGCATCTGCCACCGCGGCGAGTGGTACACCCTGCGCCGGACCGCCAACGACAAGCTGATCCTGACCAAGTAAACCCCGTGAAACACCGGCCACGGTCCACACCGTGGCACCTGCCAGCCAGGGGAGCCTCTCCCTCAGCCAGCCTCCAATCCGTCACCGATCCGCGGCGCCCCGGCGTCCGTGGCGGTGTTGATGCTGGCCAACTCAAGGGAGACAACCATGGCTCGAAACCATCTGGCAAGCCGCCGAATCGCACGACCCGCCGACCACTCGCGCAACTCCGGGGTATGGAGGCGACGTGCCGTCGTACTCGCAATTGCCGGGGCCGTGGGGATTCCCGCGCTGCATGCCGACGAGGCCGCCCCGACCGCCGAGTCCGGAACCGAGGCCCGGCTGGCGCCGGTGCAGATCCTCGGAGACGTGACCGCGACGCAGCGCCTGCCCGGCTCGGCGGCCGTGGTGGGTCGCGAACAGCTGGAAACCGAAGGGACCACGGACATCCACCAGGCGCTCAAGACCGTGCCCGGCGTGTACGTGCAGGAGGAAGACGGGGCGGGTCTGCGCCCCAATATCGGGATCCGTGCGGCGCCTCCGGGCCGCAGCAGCAAGGTGACCCTGATGGAGGACAACGTGCTGATCGCCCCGGCACCGTATTCCAACCCGGCGGCCTACTATTTCCCGACCACGATGCGGGTCAGCGAGATCGAAGTGCTCAAGGGGGCCCCGCTGTTGCGCCACGGGCCGCAGACCACCGGGGGCGTGATCAATCTGGTATCCACGCCCATCCCCCGGGAACGCGGAGGCTCCATCGAGACGGTGGTGAACGATCGGGGCGGCACCGACGTGCACGCGATGTTCGGGGATCGCTCCGGTGACTGGAGCTACATGGTCGAGACCGTCCAGCGCAACGGGGCCGGCTTCAAGGACATCGATCGCAGCAACCGCGATACCGGCTACGACATCCAGGACTATGTCGGCAAGCTGCGCTGGGATGGCGAGCGCCAGAGCATCGAGGCCAAGGTCCAGTACTCGGAGGAAACGTCCAACGAGACCTATCTTGGCCTGACCGACGCGGATTTCGCGCGTGACCCCAATCGGCGCTATGGCCTGTCCGAGATCGATCAGATGGAGAACGACCACCTCGGTCTGAGCGTCACGCATGACATCGATTGGTCCGAGCGCGTGCGCATGACCACCACGTTGTACCGCAACGAATTCGCCCGAAACTGGTTCAAGCTGGGCGGGGGCGGCTCGTTCATTGACGACGCCAATCGGGGCGACGCGACCGCGCAACGAATCCTCCGGGGCGAGGACGATGTGGCGGGGCTGACCTACCGCAACAACAACCGTGAGTATGTGTCCGAGGGCATCCAGACCGAACTGGGCATGGACTTCGGGGACCACTGGCTGCGTGCGGGTGCCCGCTATCACCAGGACGAGATGGACCGCTTCCAGCCGGACGACATCTACGATCAGGTCAACGGTTCCCTGGTCTACCAGGAGACCATCCAGCCGACGGGCAGCAACAACCGGTTCGAGGATGCGCAGGCCCGGAGCTTCTGGCTCGCCGACGAGTGGTACGTCAGTGACCGGCTGACCGCCAACCTGCTGCTGCGCTACGAGGATGTCGAGACCTCGCGGACTCAGTATGCCGACACGCAGCGTAACGTCGTGGATTCGCGGCGCTCCAACTCCAGCAGCGTCTGGCTGCCGGGGGCCTCGCTAACTTACGACTTCACGGATCGCTGGCAACTGCTGGCCGGGGTTCATCGTGGGTTTGCTCCCCTGGGGGGCGGCGCGACCGAAGAACAGGATCCAGAAACCAGTACCAACTGGGAACTGGGCGCGCGGTATCAGGGCGACCATGCGTTTGTCGAGGCGATTGGTTTCTACAGCGATTTCTCCGACTTTGTGCAGAACTGCTCGGTGGCGACGCCCTGCTCGGACGGTTCCACCTCCGGGACCTTCACGACCGGGGAGGCGGTCATCTCCGGACTGGAGTTGCGGGCCTCCACGGGGATGGATCTGGGATCCTTCCACGCGCCCCTGGAGGCCAGCTACACCTACACCCGTGCCGAGGCCAGCGCGGACAACCCGGCCTCGGGGCAGCAAGAAGGCGATCGCTTGCAGGGGGTCCCGCGCCACCAGTTCAGCCTTCGAGGGGGCCTCGAGCACGCGAGTGGCTGGAACCACTACGCGGTCGTGAAGTACATCGACGCGACCTGCAACAGCGATGGCTGTAACCGGAGCGCGGGCGCATTCGACCGCACCGAGTCGCTGACCACGATCGACCTGGTGAGCCAGTATCCCCTGGGCAGGAACACCGACCTCTATGCCCGGGTGAGCAACGTGCTGGATGAGCAAAGGATCATCTCCCGTTCCCCGGACGGTGCCCGGCCCAACGAACCGCGTACGTTCTCGGTCGGGTTAACGCACCGGTTCTGAGTCGGTGTCCCTTGAATTGCAGACTGCGGTCTTCTTGTACGGGGTAAGCGGATCCGGCAGCTCGTCACAGTCTGGACGGCAGGGTTTCGGGAAGATGGATCGTATAGTGCGTTTCCGGGTCGAAAGCCCCGAGTGTCCCCTCCTCGACGGGTAACTGTCGGGTGCTGGGGAGGAAGCGAGAAAGGACCTTGACGGTAAAGGAGAACACCATGTGGAAATCACGACTGACGATCCTGATGCTCGCCCTGATGATGGCCCTGGGCAGTGCCACCCTCGCGGGTTGTGACAATCAGGGCCCGGCGGAAGAAGCGGGCGAGAACATTGATGACGCCATGGACGACGCCGGCGATGCGATGGAGGATGCCGGCGACGAGATGGAAGACACCTTCAGCGACTGATTCACTGTCCTGCAGGATGCAGAAGCCCCGGCACGCGCGGCGTATCGGGGCTTCTTTGTGTCCACCCTGGTTTGGGCGTCAGCGGTTGCCATCGCCCTCGGGTGCGAGGGAGCCGCCCTGTTCGTCCATGCCGTCGTCCGTCGGCGGCTGTTGCTGCATCCCGCCTTCCGGTGGCTGCTGCATGTCGTCCTCGGGCGGCGGGGCGCTCTGCATGCCGCCTTCACCGGTTCCGGGCTGTTCCTGCATCTGTTGCTCCTCGAACTCCTCCATGCCCATGTCGCCGTCGGAGCAGCCCATCAGGAAGACGAAGGGTGCGATGGCCGTGGCCGCCAGGATCTTGGTGGAATGCTTCATGGAAACTCCTGTCCATTGGGGTGAATGCGAACGAAAGACTGCGTTCATCCCTCGTGACCATCACGCCCCCTGCTATGTTTCCGGAAATGCGTCACAGAATCAGGCCTCGTCGGGCCGTCGTGGCGCTCGTCACGTATCCCCGTGCGGTTTGTCGACGCCCCGGCGAGCGGCCGCTAAAGTGGTGACCAGACAATTCCGGATCGCAGTGATGACCCAACCTTCCCAGCTCGAAGTCCTTCTCGACCAGGCCCGCAACGCCTGGGCCCGGGGTGAGCATGACGCCGCGATGGCCCTCTGGCGCGAGGGAGCCGAGGCCGGTGAGCCCCAGTGCGCCTTCAATCTCGGGGTGCTGCTGGACGAGGGGCGGTACCTGCCGCGGGATCCGCTCGAGGCTGCGCAGTGGTACCAGCGTTCGGCCGAGGCCGGTTTCCCGGATGCGGCCTTCAATCTGGCGGTTCTGTTCGAGCAGGGAGACGGGCTGGAGGCGAACCCCAACGAGGCGGCGCGCTGGTTCCATATCGCGGCGGAGCGTGGAAACGCCCAGGCCATGTTCAATCTGGGGCTCAAGTTCGACGAGGGTCGGGGCCTGCCGCAGGATCCGGAGCAGGCGGCCCAATGGTACCTGCTGGCGGCCGAGGCCGGCGAAGGTCGCGGCGCCGCCAATCTCGCGCGCCTGTTCGCCATGGGCGAGGGGATGGAGCGTTCCGACGTGTCGGCGTTCAAGTGGTATGCGATTGCGGCGGAGATGGGGGTCGCGAGCGCGGCGCGTCACCGAGAGCGTGTGGCACGGGAGCTCAGTCCCGACGAGCGTCTGCACGCGGGCGAACGCGCCCAGGAGTGGCTGCGGAATCAGGCACAGGCCAAGGCAGCGCCGCGCCTGCAGTAGCCGGCACGGCCGCCTGTCAGGGAAGTGCGGATTGGCGGGGTTGCTCTCGCCTGCCGATCGCCACGGCGCCGCGCGATGACGGGTGATCGGTGCGGCGGGGTGTTCGGGATGATGAAAGCGTGGGATATGGCATATCACGCAGGGATTCAGGTCACTGCGCAGGACCCAAACGCGCCTCTTCCGATCTTCCAGCCTTCCTGTGAAGCGCTGTGGATCTTTTTCGTGCGCTTCGCGGAGGGCTAAATCACCACGTTCAGTTCGCGGCGCGGTTCCTCGGCCGGGCCGGCCAGGCTGACCGCGAGCTCCACACGACGGCGCAGCGCCTCGACCCCGCCGCCGCCCAGCGGGCCGCCGTCGGCCGGGGCGTCGGTGGCATCGTTACCGCTGCGGAAGGCCTCGATCTGGGCCGCCACGCGGGCGCGCGAGGCCATTTCCTGCTCCGAGCGCGGCGGGAAGGCCAGGCCCTGATCCTGCTCGGCATCGCCGCGGCGATTCTCGTCCTGTTCCGTGCGATCCTCGATCGGCCGGCGGGCCTCGCCGGCCTCGGGGTCGTTCAGTGGGCGATCGAAGTCGGCCGGCGTGGAGAGCTGCCCCAGGCCCAGCCGGTCACTGCCGGTCGGGCGTGTGCCGACCGGTACCGCAGCCGAAGGATTGGTGACCGGGACTTCCATCGCGTTACTCGGCGAGCCTCCTGATCGTTCGGTGTGTCAATCGTTGTCCGGGGTCAGGCACGTACGTCCAGCAGCGCGCCAACCATCTGATCTTCGGCCTGCAGGGTCTTCACCGAGGCCTCGACCTGGTTCTGGCTGGCGATCATGCCGACCTGGGCACCCGTGCTCTCGCGGCTGCCGGCATTCTCGGTGGCCACCGTGTGGGCCTGCTGGCGCATGTTGGTGATGCCCTTCTGGATGCCCGCGAGGGAGGCGCTTGCGTCGATCATGGTTTCGAGCCTGTTGTGCTTGCGGTTGCAACGGTATGACCCGATTATAGATCAATTAGTTGCACTTCACCTCCCGGCGGCCCAGGCGGCGGTCAGGCGGTGTCCAGGAGGGCCTGCAGACGGGCTTGCACGATATCGCGCGCGCCCGCCTGGCGGGCCTGCCATTCCACGAGGCGTTCCCGGCGGGCCTGTGGGTCGATCCCTTCCGCGAGACGCGCGAGGAGTTCGTCGGCCACCTGCTCGGGGTCCTCGCCACGGGCAACCAGTCCGGTGTGTTCGGCGGCCATGCGCAGGCGGGTGGCGGCATCCGGGTGGCGTTCGTTTTCCGCCGGACCGCAGATCACCGCGCTGCCGCAGGCCAAGGGCAGACCCAGGTCCGGGGGTGTCTCGCTGGCGGCCAGGGTGCCGCCTGGCAGGGTCACGTCGGCGCAGGCGTAGGCCGCGTGCAGGGTCTCCGGGTCCTCGATGTAGTAGACCCGGTTCTTGCGCGGCACGAAGGACGTCATGAAGCGGTTGTGGCGGATGATCGGCAGCGAGTACTTGATCGCGTCACGGTAGACCGGCTCGTGGCGCGCCGGGTCGGCCGGTGCCAGCAGCAGGATGGCGGCGCTCTTGCGCAGCATCGCGAACAGCACGGCGAAGGCGAAGGCCTCCTCGCCGGGGCCGGTATTGGGCGCGAGCAGGATCGGGTGACCCTTCTCGTGGTACTCGCGGAAGCGCTCGCAGAACACGCCGTCTCCGGACGGGGCCGGGGGTAGTTCCACGGCGCCGGCGATTGGGTCGCCGATCACCTCGGCGCCTTCATGGGCGCCCTCGCGCGCGGCGAACCGTGCGTTCCACTGCGTGCCGGTCGCGCCGTCGCCCTCGGCATTGACCCAGATACGGGGCACCGCAAGCGTGTCGAGGGCTGGCCCCAGGTCGCCGTGGCCGGCATGCAGGGTACCGATGACCACGACGGCGCGCGGTTGCAGGCGGCCCAGGCGTGTCGCGGCCAGCTCGGGGTGCAAGGCCAGCGCCGGGACGCCATCCATCAGGCCCTCGGCCTCGCGATCCTGACGGCAGTCGGTGACGCCCAGTGCGATGGGTCCGTTCCTGCCGGCGAGCTCCTGCAGCCAGTCCGCTGCGGCCTCGAGGGTGGCCCGCGGGCCCAGGATCAGGATCCGCCCGCTGCTTTCCCCGGGGACAGAACGGGCGGTGATCCAGGCAGACAAACGTGCGAACATGGCGGGCTGTTATCCGGTGGTCGGGCGAGCGTCGCATTATACGAGGCGGCGCGCAGTGCCCGCCACGGGCGGGCCTTACGTTGTCTCGAGGGGAATCGCGGTATGGGCGTGCGCTGGATTGTCGGGCTGGTGGTGATGGGAGTGATCCTGGCCCTGGCCATGTGGGTCTATTCCAACCCGGGCGGGATGCGCAGCCAGCATTTCTCCGATCTGCCCTGGCAGATCGAGGTCGGGGATCGTCAACGCACGCGGGTGCTGGGGGTCGTGCTGGGCGAGACCACCATGGCCGACCTGATGCACCGCCTGCCGGTACCGGACATCCGCCTGTTCGTGGATGCCGATGGCTCGCGCTCGCTGGAGGCCTATTACGTGAACGCGCGCATCCCGCCGTTCGAGGCCAACCTGATCCTGCGCCCGGATCTGGACGACGCCGCGCTGGACCGGATCGAATCCGAGACGACCTCCGAGCGTCCGATGCCCAGCGGGGCCCGGCGCTACGGGCTGAGCGACGATGCCCTGACCTCGCTGGGCAACGTGCCGATCGTCGAGATGAGCTACATCCCGCGCGCGCGCTGGACCGAGGATCTGATCGCCGAGCGTTTCGGCGAGCCGCGCGAGCGGATGCGTATCGACTCCGATCACAGTTACTGGCTCTACCCCGAGGACGGACTCGCGATCCTCGTCCCGCGCCGCGGCCGCGTGCTGATGCATTACGTTACCCAGGAACGCTGGGGGCAGACGGTGGAACGCCTGCGCGACGAGGGGCGTCGTCGCCTGGGCGAGGATCACGGGGATCATGAGTGAGTCGAGCCCGACGGATGACCGCCCGTTCTGGGAGCGCCCGCTCGAGAGCCTGACCCATGCCGAGTGGGAAGCCCTGTGCGATGGCTGCGGCCGCTGCTGCCTGCACAAGCTGGAAGACGAGGACTCCGGCGAGCTCGCCTTCACCTGGCTGGCCTGCGACCTGCTCGACTGCGAGACCGGCTACTGCTCGGACTATGCGAACCGCCGCGACTTCGTGCCGGACTGTATCCAGCTGACACGACAGGATCTGCCGCACTACCAATGGCTGCCGCCGACCTGTGCCTATCGGTTGCGCTTCGAGGGCCATCCGCTGCCGACCTGGCACCCGCTTCTGAGCGGTGACCCGCAGACGGTCCGCCGTGCCCGGGTGTCGGTGGCCGGGCGCGTGATCCGCGAGCAGGACGCGCCGGACCTGCCGCTGATCGACTACGTGGTGGACTGGCCCGGCGAGGTGCCCGAGTCCGCGCGCCTGTGGCGCCCGGTGGTCCGTCTGCCGCGGGAGTAGCCATGCCGGCAGTGGTGGACCTGTTCGTCTACGGGACGCTCAAGCGCGGCTTCGCCAACCACCGTGCGTTCTGCGAGCGCGCGACCAAGATACGCACCGCGTCGATCGCCGGAACGATGTTTGATCTGTCCGTGGGCTATCCGGCCGTACAGATCCCCGGCGACAGCATCCTGCTGGAGGCGGGCCCCGATCCCGTGCGCGATGCAGGGCGCCAGCGGCTCGTCCGGAACCCGGTGCCACCCGGGCGGGCCGGGGATGCCTGCGGCCGCGTCCAGGGCGAATGGATCCGCCTGCCCGACCCGGCCTGCACCCTGCCGCCAGTGGACGCCCTCGAAGGCCTGCGTCGCGACCGCCGCGGGGAATATCGCCGCGCACTGGTTCCCGCCTGGACGGAGGAGGGACCCCGGGCCCTGTGGGTGTACTGGATGCCGCAGTTGCCGCCCGATGCGCGCTACTTGCCGGATGGGGCCTGGCCGGCGCGGTCCTGATCCGGACAGCGCGTTCATTGTGGTCCCGAAACGCCGACGGCCCGGTCCGAAAGCGGTAGGATGCCGATGAGTGCAGCGAATCGCATCGGGTGGCCCATGGGGTGAGTGCCACGTCTTGAACGATGCGATTCGCTGCGCTCATCGCATCCTACGGTTTCCCTGGTATTCGTGGTTCCGGGGAGGCGCTAGCCGGCGGAGGCGAGGAGTTCGCGGGCGTGGGTGCGGGTGGTCTCGGTGAGCTGGGTCCCGCCGATCAGGCGGGCCAGGGCCTCCACGCGGCGTTCGTCGTCCAGCGGCTGGATCGCGGTGCGGGTGCCGTCCTCGGCGTGCGACTTCTGCACCTCCAGCTGCTGGTGCGCCTGGGCGGCGACCTGGGCGAGGTGGGTCACGCACAGGACCTGATGGCGCTCGCCCAGGGTGCGCAGCTTGCGCCCGACGACCTCGGCGACCGCGCCGCTGATGCCGCTGTCGACCTCGTCGAAGATCAGCGTGGGTACGGTCTCCTGCTGGCTGGCCAGTACCTGCAGCGCGAGCCCGATGCGCGAGAGTTCGCCGCCGGAGGCGACCTTGGCCATCGGCTGCGGCGTGGCGCCGGGGTTCGCGGCCACGCGAAATTCGATGTGGTCCACGCCGTGTGCCTGCGGCTTGTCGGCGGGCTCGACCCCGATCTCGAAGTGGCCGCCGGCCATGCCCAGTTCCTGCATGGTCTCGGTGACCGCCTGCCCGATGCGTTCTGCCGTCTGCTGGCGGGCCTGGGTAAGCGCGGCGGCGGCGGCATCGAACTGCGCGCGGGTCTCCTGCTCGCGGGCCTCCAGGGCCTCGACCGTCTGGTCGCCGTTCTCCAGGGCGTCCAGCTCCGTTTGCAGGTCGTCGTACAGCCCGGGCAGGGCTTCGGGCTCGATTCGGTGCTTGCGCGCCAGACGGAGGTATTCGCTGACGCGGGTATCCAGTTCGGCGAGGCGCTCCGGGTCCAGCTCGATGCCATCGGCCAGGCGGCGCAGGGTGTCGCCGGCCTCGTCGATCTGGATGCGCGCGGATTCCAGCAGCTCGATCGCCGGGTTGACCCGTTCGTCGTGCTGCGCGGCGTCCTGCAGGGCGTGCAGGACCTGGCCCAGCTGCGTGTCCAGCCCACTGTCGTCCTCGATCTGCTGGCTGGCGGTTTGCAGGGCGGTGAGGACCTCGGTGCCGTGGGCGAGCTGGTTCTGCTCGGTCAGCAGTTGCGGGTATTCGTCCGCGACTGGCGCCAGTTCGGCCAGCTCGCCGGTCTGGAAGCGCAGCAGGTCCAGGCGGTCGGAGGTGTCGGCCTGGGCCTCGCGCGCCTGTTCCAGGGTGCGCGCCGCTTCGCGCCAGGCGCGGTAGGCCCCGCGGACATCGGCGACCGGGTGGCCGTCGAGAAAGCCGTCCAGCCAGTGGCGCTGGGTGTCGCGCTGCAGCAGTTGCTGGTGCGCGTGCTGGCCGTGGATGTCCACCAGCCACTCGCCCAGGGCGCGCAGCTGCCCGACGGCGACCGGACGGCCGTTGATCCAGGCGCGGCTCTTGCCCTGACGGGTCAGTACGCGGCGCAGCAGTACGTGATCGTCGTCATCGTCGCCCAGCTCCTGTTCGGCCAGCCAGTGGGTGGCCGGGCCGTGTTCCGGCAGGGCGAACTCGGCGGACAGGTCGGCCTGTTCGGCGCCCTCGCGCACCATGCCGGCGTCGGCGCGGTCGCCCAGCAGCTGGCCGATCACGTCGATCAGGATGGACTTGCCGGCCCCGGTCTCGCCGGTCAGGGCGCTCAGGCCGGTGTCCAGCTCCAGCTCCAGCCGGTCGATGATCGCGAAATCGCGGATGCTGATCAGTCGCAGCATGGCGGGATCAGGGCTGCTCGCCCCAGCGCAGCTTGGTGCGGAGCACGCGCAGGAAGTGGTGTTCGCGGGGATGGATCAGGGTCAGGGCCTGTTCGCGGCGGTGGATGCGCAGCAGGTCGCCGGGGGCGAAGTCCACGTTCTCCTGGCCGTCCAGCGCGATCTGGGCCGGCGAACGGCTGCCACTGGACAGGCGGATCTCGATGGTGGAACGGCCGCTGACCACCAGCGGCCGGTGATTCAGGCTGTGCGGGCAGACCGGCACCAGCACCATCGCGTCCAGCTGGGGGGTCAGGATCGGCCCGCCGGCGGACAGCGCGTAGGCGGTGGAGCCGGTGGGGGTGGCGACGACCAGCCCGTCGGCGCGCAGGCGTCCGACATCCATGCCGTCGATCGCGGTGTCGAACTCGATGATGCGTACGACGCTCAGCACGTGCAGGACCACGTCGTTCAGGGCGATGCCGCGATGGATGGTCACGCCGTCGCGGATCAGCTCGGCCTCCAGCATGGCGCGCGGTTCGCGTTCGAAGGCCCCGTCCAGCACCTCGCCCAGTTCCTCCGGGGCGGTATCCGGCGAGACATCCACCAGGAAGCCGAGGCGGCCCAGGTTGATGCCCAGCAGGGGCGTGTCGGCATCGGCCACCTCGCGTGCCGTGGCCAGCAGGGTCCCGTCGCCGCCGATCACGATCAGCAGGTCGACCTCGCGCGCCAGCTCGTTCAGTGCCAGGAGCCCGACACTGTCGGGACGCTCGTAGCCGTCGATCTCCTGTTCCATGAAGACCTGGCGCCCGCGTTCCTGGAGCAGACCGACGAGCGTCGCGACCAGCGGGGCGGTGCGCGAGTCGCTGGTTTTGCCGACCAGCCCGACCTTGTTGAAGTCTGGCATCATGCCGGCATTATCCGGAAAAGGGACCGCGACTGCACCCGGGGTTTCTTGACCTGATACCGGCACGATCCAAGACTGTAGTTCCCAGGCACTCGACCGAGTGGAGCGCTGACGACCCATGGAAAACGCTTTCATCAATCTGGACGCCAGGGCCCGTACCCTGCTGCGGACCCTGATCGAGAGCTATATCCGGGACGGCCAGCCCGTCGGTTCGCGCACCCTGGCCCGGACCTCGGGGCTCAGCGTGAGTGCCGCCACCGTGCGCAACGTGATGGCGGATCTCGAGGACATGGGCCTGATCCAGGCGCCGCATACCTCGGCCGGGCGCATCCCGACCCCCGCCGGCTACCGGCTGTTCGTCGACAGCCTGCTGGAGGTGCGCAACCCCTCGCCGGAGGAGATCCGCGCCATCCAGTCCGGGTTCGACCCGAACGCCAGCACCCAGGACCTGATGGATACCACCAGCAACCTGCTGTCGCGCGTCACGCGCATGGCCGGGATGGTGCGCCTGCCACGCCACCGCAATGTGGCGCTGAGCCAGATCGAGTTCCTGCGTCTGGGCGAGGGCCGCATCCTCGCGATCCTGGTGATCGACGGCAAGGAAGTGCAGAACCGCGTGCTGGAGCTGGAGCGCGACTTCGGCCAGGACGAGCTTCAGCGCATGGCGAACTACCTCAATGCGCACCTGGCCGGAAAGAGCCTGCATGCGGTGCGCGCCGAACTGCTGCGCGAGATGCGTGACGTGCGCGACGACCTGGACGCGATGATGCTGGCGGCGATCGACCTCGGCGAGCAGGCGGTCGGCGACGAGGACCCGGACGACGTGGTCGTGGCCGGCCAGACCCACCTGCTCGGCTACGAGGAGTTGGCGGACATGGAACGCCTGCGCCAGCTGCTGGAGGCCTTCAACGAGAAGCAGGAGATCCTGGGCATCCTCGACCAGTGTATCCGCAGCGACCGGGTGCAGATCTTTATCGGTCGCGAGTCCGGGCTGGACTGGTTCGAGAACTGCTCGGTGGTGACCGCGCCCTACAGTGTCGACGGCGAGGTGGTGGGCGTCCTCGGCGTGATCGGCCCCACGCGCATGTCCTACGACCGGGTGATCCCGATCGTGGACGTGACCGCGCGCCTGCTGGGTTCGGCGCTGGGCGATCACCCGGCGAACGACCCGAAATAGCGGACGGCGCGCGAAAATCACAACGCCGGTCGCGCCGCCCTTGAAACCCGGGCAGGTGCCCCCACTCTCCACGTAGTCAAGCCGAATTCACCCTGCCGGCCGGTTGGCGAGCCGGCGGGCGGTTTCATTTTTCATTCGATTCGCGAGGCCGACATGTCCGAACAGCGGGAACCACAGGAACAACCGGAAGAGCTCGAGACCCGGAACGAAGAGGCCGGCGCGGCCGCCGAGGCGGGGAACGAGGGCGCGGACGCCACGGAAGACCGGTTGCAGGAGCTCGAGGCCCTGGCCGAGGAGCGCCGCGACCAGGCCCTGCGTGCCCAGGCGGAACTGGAGAACCAGCGCCGGCGCTTTGAGCGCGAGCTGGAAAACGCCCACAAGTACGCGATGGAGAAGTTTGCCTCCGAGATGCTGGAGGTCAGCGACTCGCTGGAGATGGGCCTGAAGGCCGCGCGCGAGACCCAGGATGTCGAGCGCATCATCGAGGGTGCCGAGCTGACCCTGAAGAATCTGAACAAGGTCTTCGAGAAGTTCGGCATCCAGGCCGAGGACCCGACCGGCCAGCGTTTCGATCCGGAGCGTCACCAGGCGATGTCCATGCAGGAGGACCCGGAGAATCCGCCGAACACCGTGGTGGCCACCATGCAGAAGGGATTCCTGCTGCAGGGACGCGTGCTCCGCCCGGCCATGGTCGTGGTTTCCAAGGCACCGACCTCCCCGAATATCGACGAAAGCGCCTGACGCGGTCTTTCGGGGCCGGTTTTCGGGCGGGGTGACACCCCGGCCCTTGAAAACCCGGCCCGGGGCCCCAGATTCCCGTACAAGTTGGCAGAGAACGAAGCTCTGCAGCGCCACTTTTTCGCATCAGGAGATTTTAATCATGGGCAAGATCATCGGTATCGACCTCGGGACCACCAACTCCTGCGTCGCCGTAATGGAAGGTGACCAGGCCAAGGTCATCGAGAACGCGGAAGGCACCCGTACCACCCCGTCCATCGTCGCGTTCAGTGACGACGGCGAGGTGCTGGTTGGCCAGTCCGCGAAGCGCCAGGCGGTCACCAACCCGCAGAACACCGTGTTCGCGGCCAAGCGGCTGATCGGCCGCAAGTTTGACGAAGGCGAGGTCCAGAAGGACATCAAGCTCGTCTCCTACAACATTGTGAAGGCCGACAACGGCGACGCGTGGATCGAGGTGCAGGGCAAGAAGATGGCCCCGCCGGAGATCTCGGCGCGCGTGCTGCAGAAGATGAAGAAGACTGCCGAGGACTACCTCGGGGAAGAGGTCACCGAGGCGGTGATCACCGTCCCGGCCTACTTCAATGACTCCCAGCGCCAGGCGACCAAGGATGCCGGCAAGATCGCCGGTCTCGAGGTCAAGCGGATCATCAACGAGCCGACCGCGGCCGCGCTGGCCTATGGCATGGACAAGAAGCGTGGCGATCGCAAGATCGCTGTGTATGACCTGGGTGGCGGTACCTTTGATATCTCCATCATCGAGATCGCCGAGGTGGATGGCGAGCATCAGTTCGAGGTGCTGGCGACCAACGGGGACACCTTCCTCGGTGGCGAGGACTTCGACAATCGCCTGATCGACTACCTGGTCGACGAGTTCAAGAAGGACCAGGGCATCGACATCAAGGGCGACCCGCTGGCGATGCAGCGCGTGAAGGAAGCCGCCGAGAAGGCCAAGATCGAGCTGTCCTCCAGCCAGCAGACCGAGGTGAACCTGCCGTACATCACCGCCGACAACACCGGACCCAAGCACCTGGCGCTGAAGATCACCCGCGCCAAGCTGGAGAGCCTGGTCGAGGATCTGGTCAAGCGCTCCATCGAGCCGTGCAAGGTCGCGCTGAAGGATGCCGGCCTGTCCGCCTCCGAGGTGGACGACGTGATCCTGGTCGGTGGCCAGACCCGCATGCCCAAGGTGCAGGAGGCGGTGCAGGAGTTCTTCGGCAAGGAGCCGCGCAAGGACGTGAACCCGGACGAGGCCGTTGCGGTCGGCGCCGCGGTGCAGGCCGGCGTTCTGGGCGGCGACGTCAAGGACGTGCTGCTGCTGGACGTGACCCCGCTGTCGCTCGGGATCGAGACGATGGGCGGCGTGATGACCAAGCTGATCGAGAAGAACACCACCATCCCGACCCGGGCCAACCAGGTCTTCTCCACCGCCGAGGACAACCAGACCGCGGTGACCGTGCACGTGCTGCAGGGTGAACGCGACATGGCCAGCGCCAACAAGTCGCTGGGCCGTTTTGACCTGCAGGACATCCCGGCCGCGCCGCGCGGCGTGCCGCAGATCGAGGTTACCTTCGACATCGACTCCAACGGCATCCTGAACGTCTCGGCCAAGGACAAGGCCACCGGCAAGGAGAACAAGATCGTCATCAAGGCCTCCTCCGGCCTGTCCGACGAGGAAGTCGAACAGATGGTCAAGGACGCCGAGGCACATGCCGAGGAAGACAAGAAGTTCCAGCAGCTGGTCCAGGCGCGCAACCAGGCCGATGCTCTGGTGCACTCCGCCGAGAAGTCGCTGAAGGATCTGGGCGACCAGGTCTCCGACGACGAGCGCTCCGCGATCGAGTCGGCGGTGGCCGAGGTCAAGACCGCGATGGAAGGCGAGGACGCCGACGCCATCGAGCAGGCCACGCAGAAGCTGGCCGAGGCCTCCGGCAAGCTGGCCGAGAAGGCCTACGCCCAGGGCGCCGATGGCGCGGGCGAGGCCGGGGCCGAGCAGGCCGAAGGTGGCCAGCAGGGTGACGACGTCGTGGACGCCGAGTTCGAGGAAGTCGACGACGACCAGAAAAAGCAGGGCTGATGCCACACTCGGTGGGGCCTGGTGCCCCACCGCCAGGGAGACCTGCGTTTCCCTGTCGTTTTAACGCCGCGCCCGGGGTACCCTCCGGGCGTTTGCGTGAAGGCGCTCCGCGTTCACGCAAACATTCGGGCTAGATGGGAATGACCATGTCACAACGCGACTACTACGAGGTGCTGGGTGTCTCCAAGGACGCCTCGGCCGCCGATATCAAGAAGGCCTTTCGCCGCCTGGCGATGAAGTACCACCCGGATCGCAATCCGGGGGACGAGGAGGCCGAGGCCAAGTTCAAGGAGGCCCGTGCCGCTTACGACGTCCTCAGCGACGACCAGAAGCGCGCCGCCTACGATCGCTATGGCCATGCCGGCGTCGATGGCTCGGCCGGCGGCTTTGGCGGCGGTGCCGGGGCCTCCAACTTCAGCGACATCTTCGAGGATATCTTTGGCGATATCTTCGGGGGTGGCGGGGGCGGCCGCGGGCAACGGGCCTATCGCGGCTCCGACCTGCAATACAACCTGGACCTCACGCTGGAAGAGGCGGTGTTCGGCACCGAGGTGAAGATCCGCATTCCGACCACGGTGAGCTGCGAGGCCTGCGACGGATCGGGCGCCGAGCCGGGTACCTCCCCGGAGACCTGCCCGACCTGCAACGGTGTGGGCCAGGTGCGCATCCAGCAGGGCTTCTTCTCGGTGCAGCAGACCTGCCCGCGCTGCGAGGGCTCCGGCAAGATCGTCTCCAGCCCCTGCAAGTCCTGCCATGGCAAGGGCCGGGTGCAGGAACAGAACACGCTGGACGTGAAGATTCCGGCCGGGGTCGATTCGGGCGACCGTATCCGCCTGGCCGGGCAGGGCGAGGCGGGCATGAACGGCGGCCCGCCCGGCGACCTCTACGTGCAGGTGCGGGTCAAGCCGCACAAGCTGTTCCGCCGCGACGGTTCGGACCTGCACTGCGAGGTGCCGGTGTCGTTCGCGACCGCCGCCCTCGGGGGCGAGCTGGAGGTCCCGTCCCTGGACGGCCGGGTCAAGCTCAAGGTCCCCGCGGAGACCCAGACCGGCAAGCAGTTCCGGGTCAGCGGCAAGGGCGTGAAGTCGGTGCATGGCGGCGGCGTCGGCGACCTGATCTGCCGCGTCGTGGTGGAGACGCCGATCAACCTGACCAAGGAGCAGAAGCAGCTCCTGCGCCAGTTCGAGGAATCCACCCAGGCCGGCGGGACCAAGCACAGCCCGCAGGCACACTCCTGGCTGGACGGGGTGAAGGGCTTTTTCGAGGACCTGAACTTCTGGTCCAAATAGCCCCGCCTCACTCGTGCCTGTGGCCACTCGTGTTTGTTGCGCCACAGAAAAAAGCGATTCACAGGAAGACGGGAAGATTGGAAGGGGATAATGTGGCCGGCCGCACAGGCACGGTCAGCGTTGGCTTCGCGACGGCCACTGTTCCCGTCCCTTCACCCCAAAAAATCTTCCTGTCTTCCAAACTTCCTGTAAATCGCCCTTGGCCCGCCTTTTTCTGTGCGCTTTGTGGCGAAAAATGGAGCGCTGAGCGTTACGGCTCAGGTTGAGGAGAAGTCGAAGGTGGGGGCGGGCATCGGGGCCTGCAGGAAGTAGCCCTGGACGAGGTTTACGTTCAGGCTGTAGAGCACGGCCAGGACGCTGGCGTCCTCCACGAAGGGCACGATC
The DNA here is from genome assembly GCF_000420165.1 of Thioalkalivibrio sp. AKL19. Classification (GTDB taxonomy): domain Bacteria; phylum Pseudomonadota; class Gammaproteobacteria; order Ectothiorhodospirales; family Ectothiorhodospiraceae; genus Thioalkalivibrio. Next base: position 33,964 of record NZ_ATUK01000004.1, read on the forward strand.
ACCTGCTTGCCCTTCGCGTGCGCCGCATCGGTGTGCTCGCGGATCATCTGCTGGTTCTCCTCGCTTTCGGCCAGGTTCTTCACGTAGGACGGATCCAGCTTGATGTGGTCCGCCTCCAGGTGCTGCAGCAGCTGGAACGGGTTCAGCCCGTTGCCGAAGTCGTCGATGCACAGGTGGCCGTGCATCTCCTGCAGCCCCCGGGCGACGTGGATCGCCGGTTTGAGGTGGGTGACCACGGTCGGTTCCTTCAGCTCCACCACCACATTGTCCGCCGGGATGCGCAGGGCGTGCAGGTCGTCGTGCAGCCAGGTGACCACCGAGGGGTCGCCCAGCGAGCCGTTGGTCAGCTTGAGGAAGAACTGGGTGCCGGGGGTCTTCTTCAGCTGTTCCGCCAGCACGCCCAGGGCGGTCTTCAGGACCCAGCGGTCGATGGGCGTGGCCATCCCGGTACGCTCGGCGCTGGCCATGAAGACATCCGGTTCATGCACGTGACCCTCGGCATCGCGCAGGCGTACAAACACCGAATAGCGTGGCCGGTCGGCACCGTGCAGGTTCACGATCGGCTGGTACCGCAGTTCCAGGCGGTCGTGCTCCAGGGCGTCCTGGATGCGCGTTTTCCATTGCTGGTCGGCCTGCGCCTGGGTCATTTCGCCCTCGGCCGGGCGGAAGAAACGGTGGGTTCCGCCACCGGCTTCCACTGCCTCCTTCACGGCCCGGTCAGCCTGCGAGAGCAGTTCCTCGGTGCCCACCGCGGTCTCGTCGGCGATCACGATGCCGGCGGACAGGGTGCAGTTGGTCGAGGCATTGCCGAGTTCGAACACGCGTCCGGTGACGGCCTCCATGAGCCCGTGGATACGCGTCTCCACCTCATTGCGGCGGGTGTCGGGCACGACGATGCCGAAGTGTTCGGCCTCCAGGCGCGCGGTGATGGCCGGTTCGGGGAACTGGTCCTCGATCAGCTTGCCGATGTCGGCCAGCAGCAAGTCGCTGGCGGACATGCCGACGTTGGCGCGGATCTCGGCAAAGCGATCCACCGCAAGGGTAATCAGGGCAAACGGCTTTTCCGACTGCGCGGCCTGGCTCTGCGCGGTCTCGATCATGCCGGTGAAGTGCTGGCGGTTGTACAGCCCGGTGACCAGGTCGCGCTGCGAGAGGTAGTCGATCTTTTCGGCCAGCTCCGGGTCTTCCTCGGCCGAGTCCAGCAGTACCTGGGTGCAGGCCTCGCCCTCCACGCTGGCGGTGGACAGGCGCAGGTTGGCCTCGAACGGGGTGCCGTCGAACGACTGCAACTGGAAGGCCTGATGCGTGTGGTCGCCTTCCTCGCCGTTCTGAAAGCGGCGCAGCAGGCCCTTCAGCTTGTCGCGGCTTTCCGGGGCCACCAGGTCCATCAGCGGCAGCCCTTCGACGTCCTCGGGATCGGCGATGCCGAAGCGCTCGCGCCAGGAGGCGTTGGCGTAGATATGCATGCCTTCATGCACGTAGGCGATGGCGTCGCGCGAGTTGTCCAGCAGCAGCTGGCAGCGGCGTTCGGACTCCTGCAGCGACGCGTCCATGCGCCCCAGGCGCTGGCGCAACTGGAACTGTTCGGCGGCCCGTACCGTGAAGATCCCGGCAAGTTCGTGCAGCTCGTGATCCACCAGGGCGTAGGCCCCTGCCTCGTAATCCGCCAGGCGTTCCGCCTCCGGCCGTTCGGTCAGGATGACCACCGGGGTGCGCCGGCCGGAGGCATGCAGGGCCTCGTCCAGGTGCTCGCGGGTCAGGCCCAGGCCAGGCTCGATCAGGACGATTACGTCGAAGCGCCGGTTTTCGAGGGCTTCCGACAGGGCGTCCGTGGTCGCAACCTGCTCCGGCCGGATCGCGTTCCCGCGGGTACGGATGCTGCTGATCACCTCTTCAGCCAGGTTGGGGTTGCTGGTGACGAAGAGGGTGCGAATGGTCTCGTTCATGAGGCTTGATCGTCGCGGTTGCGGGAAGTGAAGGACAGTCCGTCGTCGTTCGCAAGGGCGGGGGCCGTCTCGGTGCCGACCGTTTCCCCGGCCGGTGTGCTGACCTCGAGGGCGGTCATGCGGCAGCCGACCTCGGTGAACAGCGTAGTGCCCGTGCGCTCACTGTCCAGTTCAAGCACGCGGGCACGCCCGTTCAGCCAGCAGACAACCCGTTTTTCATGATCGAAGACCTGTGCCGGAAGGAACAGGGCCGCCCCGTCGGCATCCGTCCGCTGGGGAGCGAACAGGCCCGGCTGCGGAACGCCGGCGGCGATGCCGTTGCGAAAATCCTGGATCTGCATTGGCAGGCAGCGGTTGGCGAGGAATTCCACCCCGATGCTGATGCGGTCGCCGGCCTGGTCGTCGAAGCGGATCCAGCGTAGCACTCCGACCGTCCAGCGGTGGCCGTCGATGGCACGCAGCCCCACCAGGTCACCGATCAGCAGGGGTTGCTGGGGCGCATCCAGGCACAGGCGCATGCCCCCGGCGCCGATGTCGTCCACCTGCCAGTGTTCCGGAGGGCTGCGCTTGGTGATGGGCCCCGTCGGTTCCTCGTGGCTGGCAATCTCGAGGCCGCGGCCAACATCCTCCCAGGCGGTCGCGGTGGTCCCGGGTGCGTCGTCCGCAAGCGGCCGGAGGTCGCTGTCGCGCTTGGTCCCGGGGGGGCTGTCGACCAGCGCGAGATCCGAACCTCGCAGGCCGGATGGCGACATCTCGAAGATGCTGACGCCACGGTCGCGTTGTTGCAGGGGCTTGAGGCCGTTGGTTGTCGTCTTGTCAGCACCGGAAGCCGTGTTCGCCGCGGTGCGGCGGCTTTCCATCTCCGCGAGCAGGAAGTCGTGGATGCGTTCCAGGCCCATGATGCAGACCTGTTGCTGGTCGCCCCCGTGCTCGCGACTGTGGCGCCGGGTGGGCAGGTGCGACCACAGGCGCAGCAGGTGCTCGGCGAGTGGCTGGGCATCGCCGTGGCGGGTCGGCTCCAGGTCTTCCGGGCGTTCGCGCAGCGCCTCCAGAGCGGGCGCGAGCTCCACGAAGCAGGCGGGCTCGATGGTGGTCTTGTCTCTCAGGATCAGCCCCGGGGCATGGTCGCGTTCGAGATCGCAGCGCAATACGGGCAGATCGGGGTGCTGGTCCGCATCGGGCGTGGCGGTGCATGCCACAGCAATCGAGTTGACCCAGCGGACCAGCAAGTCCATCTCACCCATCTTGAGGGCGTTCGGGTCGGTGCTCCCGAGCACCATGATGCGGGCGCTCATGGTCTCGATGCGGTCCAGATCGATCGGGCCGAAGCGTTTGTCGATGGCGGGGCCACGGTCGGCGATATCCTGGGCGCGTGCCAGTCGCAGCAGGTCGTAGAGTTGCTGCCAGTGGCCGGGCGGTACGCCCTGATACAGCCGCCAGTGGTGCACGCCGAGCGCGCCCAGCAGCGCGACGGCTGCCTGCAGGGGAGGCGTCAGGCGTTCCGCATGCTGGGCGGTGTGTTGGTCAATGCGTTCGCGCACCACCAGCAACTCGGCGGCGAGCAGGGCTCGCAGGGTGGCACCGAGGGTGTCCGCCCGATCACGGCTGCGCCGGCCGAGCGGAAGGGGGCGCTGGCGCAGCAGGCGCTCCATGGGCGGGAGCAGAGGCAGGAGGTGGTCTTCCACGATCCCCACCAGCGTCGCGCGCATTCCGGGCCGCAACGCGACGGTGTTGAGTCCTTCCAGGGCTTCGCCGAGCTGCCGGATACCCAGTTCGGGCTCGCTGCCCGGCCGTTCGGCGCACCACGCCCGCAAGGCCTGCGGCGTCAGGTGGGGAAAACTTCCGGGCCCGGCCGGCTGGCCGGGCAGTTCGGGCAGGGCTTGCAGCATGGGCGTGTCCAGTGGTCGCTGAGCCGGTTGCGTGGGACACCTCGGGACAGGTTCCGTGTTATCCCAGGATCTGGCGGTACTTTAGCAGCAAACCGTGCATTTGGTGTGGTGACACAGGCGGCTCAGTCGTGCGCGGAGGACGGTGCCTGGAGGGTCTTGCCGGGTTCCCCGGGGATCTCGCGTGCGAGGCGCGGGACCAGGTATCCCGGAAGGCGGGCGTGCAGGGCTCGGTAGAGTTCGCGGGCGCGGGCGTCCGGTACCTCGAAGTGGGCCGTGCCGCGGGTGCGGTCGAGCTGGTGCAGGTAGTAGGGCATTACCCCGAGGCGGAAGCCGGCCTCCTGCAGTTCGATCAGGGTCTCGGCAGCGTCGTTGATGCCGGCCAGCAGGACGGCCTGGTTGAGCAGGGTAATGCCGGTGCCGCGCAGGCGCTCGAGCGCCGCGTCGGCGGGGGTGGAGAGCTCGCGCGGGTGGTTCGCGTGCAGCACCAGGATGTGTTGCAGGCGCCCCTGGCCGAGCCAGGCCAGCAGGCGGTCGTCGACCCGTTCCGGCAGGACCACCGGCAGGCGTGTGTGGATGCGCAGGCGCTCGACGTGCGGGATGCCCGCGAGCCGCTCCGCCAGCCGCGCCAGCCGTGTATCCGAGAGGCTCAGCGGATCACCGCCGCTGAGGATGACCTCGCGGATGTCCGGGTGCGCCGCGATGTAGTCCAGCGCCGGTCCCCAGTCATCCCGGGCCGGGTTGTGGTCGGCATAGTCGAATTCGCGGCGGAAGCAGTAACGGCAGTGGATGGCGCAGGCCCCGGTGGTCAACAGCAGGACGCGGCCGTGGTACTTGTGCACGACACCGGGGGCGGCCAGGGCGTCGTGGTCGCCGACCGGGTCACTGACAAACCCCGGGGATTCCAGCGCCTCGCGCGCGTCCGGCAGGGCCTGCAACAGCAGGGGATCCTGTGGGTCGCCGGGCTGGATGCGCGCCAGGTAGCTCTCCGGGATGCGGGTGCGAAACATCCGGTGCGCGGACTGCATGCCCGGCAACGCCTCCGGTGACAGTCCCAGGCGTGTGGCGAGGGTCTCGGGATCGGCGATCGCGCGGGCCAGCGCCTGCTGCCAGGCCGGCGTGGCGCGCGCTGTGGGTGGCTGGGTTCCGCGCGACTCGCGCGTTATCATGACGGGCTTTGTGGGCATGGGTCGTTTCCGGACGGGGCGGCATGTCCGCGCCACGAATCATCGAGGAACAGCGCGCAATGGCAACCTACAGTACCAACGAATTCAAGGCCGGTCTCAAGCTCCTGCTGGACGGCGACCCGCAGGCCATCGTGGAGAACGAGTTCGTCAAGCCGGGCAAGGGCCAGGCCTTCAACCGGGTCAAGCTGCGCAATCTGCGCACGGGCCGGGTGCTGGAAAAGACCTTCAAGTCCGGCGAGTCGGTGGAGGCCGCCGACGTGATGGATACCGAGATGCAGTATCTCTACAACGACGGCGAGTTCTGGCACTTCATGGTCCCGGACACCTTCGAGCAGTACGCCGTCGGGGAGGCCGCGCTGGGTGACGCTGGCCAGTGGCTGAAGGAGCAGGATGTCTGCACCGTGACCCTGTGGAATGGCGAGCCGCTGTCGGTGGTGCCGCCGTCCTTCGTGGAGATGAAGATCACCGAATGCGACCCCGGCGTGCGCGGCGATACCGCGCAGGGCGGTACCAAGCCGGCCACGCTGGAGAGCGGTGCGGTGGTCAAGGTCCCGCTGTTCGTCGAGGAAGGCGAGACGGTGCGGGTGGATACCCGCAACGGCGAATACGTCTCGCGCGTCTGAGCCCGGCCCCGGTGGATTCCGGCCGATGAGCGACTGGCGGCCGGGGGCGGCGCCGGCCCGCCCGGCGCGGGCCCGTCTGCTGGCCGGCTTGCGCGCATTCTTCGCGGCGCGCGGGGTGCTCGAGGTCGAGACACCAGTCCTTGGCCGCGGCGCACCGCAGGACCCGATGCTGGAGAGCTGGGAGGCGCAGGCCCCCGGCGGCGAGCGCGGTTTCCTGCAGACCTCGCCGGAATACCCGATGAAGCGCCTGCTGGCGGACGGCGCCCCGGATATCTACCAGATCGCCCGGGTGTTCCGCGGCGGTGAATTCGGCCCGCGGCACAATCCCGAGTTCACGCTGCTGGAGTGGTACCGCCTGGGGCTGGATCACCGGGCACTGGCGCGCGAGGTGGTCGCCCTGATCGCGGACCAGGCGGCGCTGTTCCCCGAGTGGCGCACGTCGCGGGGTTGCGAGGAGATCGCCTACGCGGACCTGTTTCAAGCCACCCTGGGGGTGGATCCGCTCGCGGCGGATGCCGCGGCGCTGGAGCGGGTCGCGGCGGCGCACGGGCTCACGATAGGCGGCGAGCTGGATCGGGACGGCTGGCTGGACGCCCTGATCAGCCTGGTGATCGCGCCCGGCTTCCCGCCGGACCGGCTGACCATCCTCCATGACTATCCCGAGAGCCAGGCCGTACTCGCGCGCCCCTGTGCCGGGCGCCCGGGCTATGCCGCCCGCTTCGAGCTCTACTGGGGTGACCTGGAGCTGGCCAACGGCTATCACGAACTGACCGACCCCGACCTGTTTCGCCAGCGCCGCGAGCGGGACATCGCCCAGCGCCGCGCGCGCGGCCAGCCGCTCCCGCCGGTGGACGTTCACCTGGAGGCGGCGCTGGAGTCCGGCCTGCCGGACTGCGCCGGTGTGGCCCTGGGGGTGGACCGTTTGCTGATGCGACTGCTTGGGGTGTCGCGCATCGATCAGGTGATCGATTTCCCCTGGCCCAGGGCGTGACACGGACCGCGCGAAGGGCTTGTCCCGGCGGGGGCGCCGGCACACTATAGGGGCTGTTGCCCAGCACCTTCGCAGGATATCCGGACCCATGTCCCCAAGGGAAACACTGACGAATGCCCGCAAACGCGTTCGCGTCGCTTTTGCGTGCGTACAAGGCGCGGTGACTGCCACGCAGTCACTCTGCACAAGGGAGCCGCAACGCCGTGCGCGCGCCCGTTTTCGCCAACAACGGGCGGCCGAGCCCCTCCGGGGTATCAACCCGGGCGTGTGCATTCGTCAGTGTTCCCCGGATCTCTTTTCGCCCCGCTTCGGTCGCCCCTCGGTTGGCTTTGGGTGGGCCGGCTCTTTTTTCGTCCTGATGCTGCTGTGGCTTGTGCCACTGGCTGCACAGGCGCAGTTCGAACATCTGCCGGGGCCGCTGCAGCGCGCGATCGAGAGCCAGCGGCTGCCCCCGGGGAACGTCGGGCTCTGGATCCAGCGGATGTCCGATGGCGCGGTGCTCGCGCGCCTGAACGCCGATCAGCCGTACAACCCGGCCTCCACCATGAAGCTGGCGACCTCGCTGGCGGCCCTGCACGAGCTGGGGCCGGACTACACCTGGACCACCGAGGTGTGGGCGACGCGGCCGGTGCGCAACGGCGTGCTGCGGGGGGACCTGGTCATTCGCGGCACTGGGGATCCGGGCATGGTCAGCGAGGAGCACTGGCGCATGCTGGGGCAGCTGCGTCAGACCGGGCTGCAGCGCATCGAGGGCAACGTGATCCTCGACGCCTCGCATTTCGAACTGCCGACGGGGGATCCGGCCGGGTTCAACGACCAGCCGCTGCGGGCCTACAACCAGCTGCCCTATGCCCTGCACGTGAATGCCAACGCCCAGCGCTTCCGCGTGCGGCCGGAGCGGCATGGAGACGGGATTGACGTGACGGTGGATCCGCCGCTGCCGGGGCTGGATATCGTGAACCGCCTGCAGCCGACGCGTGGCAGCTGCGGCGGCTGGCAACGTGGAATCCGCTTCGACGCCGATCCTGGGGCCCAGCGCGTGACCCTGGCGGGGGAGTACCCGGTCAACTGTGGCGACTACGAGCTGCTGCGCTCGGTCCTGACCCCGGAGGCGAACCATGCCGAGATGTTCCGCCTGCACTGGTCGCAGTGGGGCGGCGAGCTGACCGGGGACATCCGCCCCGGCGTGCTGCCGGTGCTGTACGACGAACCGATCCTGCGCCATAGCTCGCGGCCGCTGTCGGATCTGATCCGGGTCTCCAACAAGTGGAGTTCCAACGTGATGACCCGCCACCTGCTGCTTACCCTGGGCGCGCGTCATTTCACCCCGCCGGCCACGCTGGAAAAGGGGCAGCAGGCCCTGCTGGAGTCCCTGCGCGGCCTGGGGGTGGATGTCGGCGGCATGGTGGTCGATAACGGCTCCGGTCTCAGCCGCGATACCCGGATGACCTCGCGCCAGCTGGGTCGCATCCTGGAGGCGGGCTGGCAGCACCCGCACCGTCCGGAGTTCCAGTCCTCGCTGGCCCTGGCCGGCCTGGACGGGACCCTGCGCAACCGCTTCCGCAATGGCAGCCAGCGTGACCTGCGCGGGCAGATGCACCTGAAGACCGGGCACCTGAACGAGGTCTCCGCTGTCGCCGGCTATGTGCGCACACAAGGCGGAGACGACCTGGCCGTGGTGGTGCTGGTCAACGATCCCCGGGCCCACCGTGGCATGGGCCGCAACCTGCAGGATGCCGTCCTGGAATGGGCCTACGGCCTCTGACGCCCCGCTTTTCCACAACGACGCGCACGAAAAAAACCTGAAAAGCGTTAACAGAAAGACGCGAAGGCTGGAAGATGGGTTAAGGCGCTAACCAAGCCATACGGTTTGCGCCCGTTTGCATTCCTTCCGATCTTCCCATCTTCCTGTAGATGTTCTTTACGGGTTTTTCGTGGTTTCCCGCGCTCAGGGGGAGTCGACCTGCCAGTTGGACAGGATCGGGGCGCGTGATACCTCCACGTCCAGGGCCATCAGCCAGCGCGCGACCATGCGATTGGAATTATTGCGCAGGGTGTAGGCCTCGGGGTGCTCGACGAAGGCCATGTCCCAGGCGCTGGACTCCGCCCGCTCGTCGTAGCCGGCCTGCCAGATGCCTTCGAGTTCCTCGCGCAGCGCCGCGGCCCGTTCATGGGTGACGACCAGCGGAAACCATTCTTCCAGCGGAACCCGCAGTTGGTGCTCCGCCGCATCCGCCAGTTCGGGACCGGTCAGGACCTGGCGACCGAGGGCTCCCTTGGTGGGCAGGAAGAGCCCGGCAAACCCCATGAGCGGATTCGTGCGGCGCTCGACGTAAAACGCCCAGTCACCGTAGGAATAGCGCAGCCAGGCGTCCGGGGCCTCGGCAGGCAGCACCAGGCTGGAGTGATGGCCATGGTCCAGCAACGCCACCATGACCGGGTCCTCCGGCCCCTCCGGGGGGTGCAGCGCGACCGCGGCGCAGCCCTGCAGGAACCACAGGGAAACCACCACCAATACCCAGTTCCGGGGTTGGAATGTGCCACGGTTGCGGGCCGTACAGTCACCGGGATCGCGCATGGCGGGTCAGTGGTGCTCGAGCTTGCCCAGTTCCGCAAGGATGGACAGCACCAGCGACTCGCCCTGCGAACCCATGCCGCGGCACAGCACGTCGGGGTCGCGCTCGCCGTCCACGAGGCGCTTGGTGATGCCGCCGAGGCGCGCCATGTCGCCTCCCGCGCGGCTCATCTGTTCGGCCATCTGGGACAGCCAGTGCAGTGACTGGGCATCGCCGCGTGCGGCCCCGTGGATCATCTGTGCCAGCCCCGGCGCGGCCTGGGCCGGATCGCCACTTTGTTCCGGGTCGGGCAGGCTGGACGGGTCCTGCAGCCCGGACAGGATCGCCGTGAGGATCACCGTGTCCTCGTCGTCCAGGCCCTGCAGCAGCGACGTGTCACGCTCGCCTTCGAGTACGCGGCGGATGCGCTGGATCAGTTCGCCCCAGCCGGCCTCGTGCGCCTGGTTAAGAACTGGCTCCAGTTCGCGGCGGGTCTCCGGATTCTGGGTGGCCTGTACCACCAGGTTGATCAGGCCGGCCTGGGCCTGGCGGATCTGCTGGGCGTGTTGTGGGTCGATCATCGTTGGTCGAACTCTTGCTTGGACGGTGGGCTGGACTGGATGCGGTAGGCATGCGTGTCGCGCCCGGCATCCTCGTTCTTGTGGCGAGATTAGCATGCCCGGCAGTGCGTTCGGCGAAGGCCTGCGGCACAATGGCGGCTCCATTTGCAGAGGATGTCGTGGTGGAAGAACAGACAGCAGTGGGGCTGTGGGTGGCCCTCGGGATCCTGGCCATCGTGGTCGCCGCCCTGGTGGGCTTCTGGGTGGGGCGCGTCACCAGTGACGAGCGCAAGCTGATCCGCGAACTGGAAGAGGAACTGGACCGGCGGATGCAGGAGCTGACCCGCTACCGCAGTCAGGTCAACGACCATTTCGATCGCACGGCCACGCTGTTCGCGACCATGGCGGGTTCCTATCGGGATCTCTACCACCACCTGGCCCAGAGCGCGGAGGAACTGGCCGACAAGCCGACCCGCGATCGCCTCGAGGACCGGGCCGGGCAGTTGCTGTCGCACATGACGCGCAGCGATTACGGCACGGGTCCCGGCGAGGCGGCCGGTGGTGCCAACGAGTCGGACACCCAGGATGACGAGCCGTCCGGCAAGGGTTCCGGGGGCGAGTCCCGCAAGCCGGACGAACGCCCGCGCCCCGACTGACCCGCCGCTGTGTGCCGTGTGGGTTGAGTCTGTTTTAACCACGAACCCCATGCAGGCCCGTAGAAAACGTCAAAAGTGTTAACAGGAAGACGCGAAGGCTGGAAGTTGGCTTGTAGCGCTGGGCAAGCCATCCGCATTGCGCCCTACCTGAGGCATTCCTTCCGATCTTCCCATCTTCCTGTAGATGCTTATTGCGGGGTGGGCTCAGAGGGAGGAGATCTGGGCCCGGATCTGGTTGTCCAGATTCTGGATCCAGTTGTTGTAGTTCGGGTGGATGTTGCCGTCCGCGTAGTTCAGGTTCGCGCTGTCCTTGTAGCGGATGCTGTATTCCCCGGCAGCAAACGGGATCTCGACCACGGCGACGTGGTCACGCAGGTGGAGTCGCCCCTCCAGCAGTCCCGGTTCGGCCTCTTCCATGCGCCAGCCCAGCGAGGAACCCGCGGTGCGGATGGCGCGTTCCATCTGTTCGGCGCTGGGCCGCTCGCCATCGACATTGGTGACCGTGGTATCGCTGATGTCCTGCACGGGGACCGTGCCGCGGCAGCCGGCCAGCGCGAACAGAGCGGCGAAGAGGATGACCAGCAACGTCCTGGACTTCATGGTGCTTTCTCCCTTGGTGGATCCGCCGGGAGTGTAGACATGCGGGCCCCGCATTTCCAAGGGTGTCGGCCCGGCTCCCTTCCTACCGCGGGATCACGCCCAGTGAACGCAGGAGCCCCAGCGGGCGCATCCCGCGGCGCAGCAGATGGCCGGCGACCATGGCGATGATGCGCAGGGTGTCCGCGGTGGGCCGGTAATGGCTGGGGCGGTGGTTCTCCGGGTAGATGCAGCGCACTGGCACCACCCGCGCCGGGAAGCCCAGGCGTTCGGCGACGATCAGCGCCTCGCTCTCGAACACGAAACCGCGCGCGCGGTGGTGGCGCAGCTCCAGGCGCCGTAACAGGGGTGCCGGGTACAGCCGGAACCCCGACTGTGAATCCTGCAGCGGCTGTCCGGAGGCCCACGCGATCCAGAAGTCCGCCATGCGGTTGCCGAACAGCCGCAGCGGCGGGGTGTGCTCGCGGCCCTTGAGCCGGGCACCCAGGACGAGTCGCTCCGGCGTCTCGCGCCAGGCGGCGATCAGCGCGGGGATCTCCGAGGTGTCGTGCTGGCCATCGGCGTCCAGGGTCACCACGGCGTCGGCGCCGGTGGCCAGGGCATGCTGCATCCCGGCCCACAGGGCCGCCGCCTTGCCGCCGTTCGCGGGCTGGCGCAAGACCTCGGCCTGGTCCTCGACCAGGCGGGCGGTCGCGTCCTCCGAACCGTCGTCCACCACGATGACCCGCTCCACATGCGCCCGTGCGCCGGCGACCACCGCCTCGATGGTGGCGGCCTCGTTGTGCGCGGGGATCAGGGCAACAACGGCGTTCATGCGGGCGTCAGGCGAGCGCGCCGTTGACGCCGATCACCTGGCCGGATACATAGCTGGCGGCCTCGCTGGCAAGGAAGCCGACTACGCCCGCGACCTCCTCGGGCCGGCCCGCACGGCGCATCGGGACCATGTTGCGAATGGTCTCGGCATCGAAGCTGTCGTCGCTCATCGGGCTCTCGATGATCCCGGGGGCGACCGCATTGGCGGTGATGCCGCGCGAGGCGACTTCCTGGGCCAGCGAGCGGATCGCTCCATGCAGGCCGGCCTTCGCGGCGGCGTAATTGGTCTGGCCGCGATTGCCAATCTGTCCGGCCACCGAGGAGATGGCGATCACCCGGCCCCAGCGGGTCGTGATCATGGGCAGCAGCAGGGGCTGGGTCACGTTGTAGAACCCGTTGAGCCCGACATCGATCGGGCGGTCCCACTGTTCGCGGCGCATCCCGGCCAGCGGGGCGTCGTCGTGGACCCCCGCGTTGTGCACCAGGACCTGCACCGGCTGCTCGGCCACCAGGGGCTCCAGGCTCTCGCGGCAGGCTGCCTCGTCGGTGATGTCGAACACCCGCACCCGGGCCTGGCCGCCAGTCTCGCGGATGGCCGCGGCCGTGGCCTCGGCCGCGTCGGCATTGCGGTGGGCGTGCAGGATGACCTCGTGGCCGGCCGCGGCCAGCGCGTGGGCGATCGCGGCGCCGATGGCGCCGGAGCCGCCGGTGATCAGGGCGCGTGTGGTCAAGGGGTCTCCTCCTCGTCGGCTGGTTGCAGGATCACCGTCGCCCGGGCGCTCAGCACTGGCTGGTCGCCGGCGCTTACGCGCAGGTCGTAGATGGAACTGTTGCTGTCCGAGAGGATGCGTTCGGCGTGGATTTCCAGCGTGGCCTCAAGGGCGTCGAGGCGACGGGTCTGCAGTTGCAGATCCCGTACCGCTGCCAGGTAGCCGGCGCGCGCCGGTCCGGCGCCGGCCAGCAGGGCCCCGTGCACCGCCATGCCCTGGGCGCCGTACTCCAGCGCGGCCAGGGCGTGCAGGCCGGCCTCCCCGCGCAGCGGGTTGGCCGGATCCCGGTGGTTTCCAGCCCGGCAGTGGATCGAGGCGTCGGACCAGGCCTCCACCGAATCCAGCAGGCACATTGCGCCGGCATGCGGCAGCAGCCGGCAGATGGCGTCGTGATCCAGGGTCTCGGTTCGGGATGACATGCGCGGGATCTTCCTGATCCGGGCGGATGATTCAGGGCTCGATCCGGATGTTCAGTGACCGGCCCAGCGGAGCCGCCAGCGTAACATTTCCGGGCGTGCCCCGGACCAGCCGTTCCAGCAGGGGCAGGGCGCGGGCCGCCGGATTGCTCCCGCGCAGGGCCTCGAGGTCGGCGCTGATGCAGCGGTCGGCCGTGGCCGGTCCCCCGAGATCGAGTTGCAGCCTCCAGGGGGCCTTGTCCACCGGGCCCAGACGCAGCGCGACTGCAAAGGGATGGTGGATGGGGCGCACGTGGATGAAGCTCTCCATGGACGGCACGTCGTAGCAGGCCAGCAGGACGTCGCCGCCCTCGGCCAGCTGCAGCGTAGCCGCCTCCAGCAGCCCCGCGGCCAGGCTGGCGTTGTAGCCCGACAGGGCGGTCGCCGGGGCCGGGTTGCGGGTCGCGATCGACCAGTTGCCGGCCGGAGCGTTATGTACCGAGTTGTGGAACTGGACCGGCGAGACCACCGGCTCCGGCCGGGTGAGCGCATCGCAGATGCGGTCGATGATATCCATGTCGCCGGAGGATGACGCAAACACGCTGCGCAGCTGGCCGCGGTCGGCGTCCCGGGTCGCCTCTTCCGCGACCTTCAGCGCCAGGCGGATGGTGGCGGTGGTGCGCCGGCGTTCGTTGGCCGGGAGCAGGCCGGGCGGTGGGACCTGAACCTCGCGGCTTGTCAGCGGCGCGTCGCCGGCCAGGATCGGCCGGGCGCTGTCGAAGTCGTCCAGCCCCGGGCCCAGCAGGCCCACCGCATGCAGTCCGATGGCGTTCATGGCGCGGCCTCCAGCAGCAGGCTGCAATTGTTGCCGCCAAACCCGAAGGCATTCACCAGCACCCGCTGCACCGCGCGGGGTTCCGCCTCGCTCCGGGCGTCGAGGCCCAGGTCCGGGTCCAGGGTATTGAGCCCGGCGGTGGGGGGTACGAAGCCGCCGTCCAGGCTGGCGAGGGCCTGGGCCACGCCAACCGCGCCGGCGGCCCCGAGGGTGTGCCCGGTCAGGCCCTTGGTACCGACCGCGCGCGGGTTCGGGCCCAGGCTGCGCACCAGGGCCCGTGCCTCGGATCCGTCGTTGGCCGGTGTCGCGGTGGCGTGCATCAGCACGTAGTCGATCGCGTCGCCGCGTCGCCCGGCCCGCACCAGGGCCTGCTGCAGCGCGGTTGCGGCCCCCAGGCCTTCGGGGTGCGGGGCGGACATGTGATGGGCGTCGCTGGATTCGCCATGGCCGGTCAGCAGCGGCCCCGTGGCATCCGCCGAGGGCCGCTCCAGCAGGAAGAAGCCGGCGGCCTCGCCGATGGAGATGCCGGCGCGGTCGCGATCCAGGGGGGTGCAGGGCCGCGCGGCGACCAGCTGCAGCGCGTTGAAGCCGTACAGCGTCATGCCGCACAGGCTGTCGACGCCGCCGACCACGGCCGCGTCGCAAAGCCCCGCCGCGATGTAGCGCCGGGCGTCGGCGAAGACCTTGGCGCTGGACGAGCAGGCGGTGGAGACCACCATCGCCGGGCCGGAGAGGCCGAAGCGGGTGGCCACGAAGTCGGCCAGCGAGAACATGTTCTGGGTGTGCCGATAGTCGTAGTCCGGGGGCAGGGCCCCGGTCTGCGGGTCCCGGCGGTGGTAGGCGGCCTCGGTGGCGGCGATGCCGGAGGTGCTGGTGCCCAGCAGCACGGCCACCCGGTCGGCCCCATGGCGCTCCACTGCGGCCGCCACGGCATCGGCGAAGCCGTCCTGGCGCAGGCCCAGCTCGGCGAGCTGGTTATTGCGGCACTGGAACGGGGCGAGGGCGCCCTCCAGGGTGATGGCCTCCACGCCGGGCACGCGGCCGATATGGGTGTCCAGGATGACACTCTCGAGGTCGCAGGGGCGCAGGCCGCTGGTGCCACTGCGCAAGGCCTCGGCATTGGCGGCAATCCCGGTGCCGGCGGCACTCGTCAGGGTATGGGCGGTAATGACCAGGGGGTCCATGGACGCGCTGCGGGTTGTGGCCGGAGGGTTCCCCGGGTGAGTTGGCATCAGGCGGTATCTCGGCGTATGACCTCGGGGGCCAGCAGGGCCGCCGCGAGGAAGGAAAATACCACGCCCAGCACCACGGTGAGGCCAATCGCCTGCAAGACCGGAA
The DNA here is from genome assembly GCF_000420165.1 of Thioalkalivibrio sp. AKL19. Classification (GTDB taxonomy): domain Bacteria; phylum Pseudomonadota; class Gammaproteobacteria; order Ectothiorhodospirales; family Ectothiorhodospiraceae; genus Thioalkalivibrio. Next base: position 49,116 of record NZ_ATUK01000004.1, read on the forward strand.
GGCTGGAAAGGGATAACAACCCGAACACCACCAGGGTCGACAACGCGCACACGCTGACCGAGCGCAGGTTGCGCAGGCGTGCGGCGGCGTCCCGCAGCGGGCGGCTGAAGAACACTGCGTAATCCAGGCACAGCCCGGTGATCAGCAGCAGCGCGATCAGGTGGAAGAGCGATAGCTGGATACCCAGCAGGATCAGGGCGGCAAGGGTCAGCAGGAGGCCCGTGCCAACGGCCGTGAGGATACGCAGGCTGCGCCCGGGCGCCCGGGTGGCGGCGAGCAGCAGCAGCGCGACTGCGACCAGCCCCAGCGCCAGGCGCTGCAGGGCCTCGTCGCGAAAGCCGCTTACCAGGTCCTCGGACGCGCGGAAGAAGTCGATATGGCGCACGCCGACGGCGTCGAACCCGGGCGTAGCGGCCAGGGGGGCGGCCGCGGCCCAGCGGGCCAGGGCCTCGGCGTCGTGAACGCCTTGCAGACGTACCCAGGCGATCCAGCCCGCGCCCCCGTCACGCGGCTGGAGCAGGGGATTCAGGGCGTGGCGCAGCGGCCCGTCGGGCAGGGTCTCGGGTGTCAGCCGTTCCTGCTGGCGCGCTGTTTCGATGTCGCGGAGGAAGGGCTCGAAGGCCCCGTCGCGGAACCCCAGTCTCGCGCGCGCCGCCTCCAGGCGTTCGCGCAGTAGCCCGGGTTCCGGGAGGGCGGCCTGGCGCTCGCGCTGCACGGCCTGGCTCGGCAGCACGTCCGCCGCGTGCGCGAAGCCGCCCAGGGCCCCGGCCTCGCGCAGACTCTCGAGTCCCGGGGTCAGGGCCTCGCTGGCGCGCAGCACCTGCTCCGGGGAGGCGCCGGTGATCAGCAGGGCGTGGCGGACATCCGGCAGCCCCAGGGCGCTGCGCAGCTGCTGGTCGAGCGCCACCTGCTCCTCCGGGACGGGATGCAGGGCGGACAGGCGATCCTCCCACGGGAAGGGGGCGGTGTTTGCCACCACGACCATTGCGGCCAGGGCGAGCAGGGCCACGCCCCAGCGCGTGATGGCAGGAGGCCGGGCGAGGCCAGCCGGCAGGGGCAGGCGCAGCGGCGGCAGGCCCTCGCGTTGCAACCGGGTCGGGATCAGCAATGGCAGGATCCAGCGGGTGGTCACGGCCGCCACGGCCACGCCGGTCAGCACGAACAGCCCGAGTTGGGCCATGCCGGAGAACCCGGTCATCGCCATCAGCGCAAAGACCAGCACGGTGCTACCGGCCCCCAGGGCGATGGCGGGCCACAGCTCGCGAGCAATCTGCGAGAGGTCGCCGCCGTCGGGCCTTTCGCCACCGGCGCGCTGCGCGTGGGCAAACAGGTGCAGCGGATAGTCCAGGGCGATGCCCAGCACGGTAATGCCGAAAGCCAGCGCGATCCCGTGCAGGTGCCCGAAGACCAGAGTGACGACGGCCGCCGCGATCAGGATGCCGCTGGCCAGCGGCACGGCCGCCAGCCAGACCGGGTGGGGATGCCGGAATACCGCAAGCAGCAGGACGGCCAGCGCGAGGCTGGCGCCGGCGGTGATCCAGGTCACCTCGCCGCGGATGGTGGCGCGGGACTCCACCGCGATTACCGCCGGGCCGGCGATCTGCAGGCGCAGACCGGTGTCGGCGTGCTCGGAAAAGCTCGCGCGGGTATGTTCGATCAGGGCGGCCTGGGCATCCAGGTCCATCCCCTCGGCCGCGCTGCGCAGGATCAGCAGCGCCCGGTCCCGGTCGGGGGAGACCCAGACGCCCTCGGGGCCGGTCGTGGCGTGGCCGCTGCCGGCGGCGAGCCGTTCCAGCACAGCCCGGGTCTCGGCGGTGGGGTCGCGAGGGATCAGTTCCCGCGGCAGTTCGGGTACGGCGCTGGCGAGGTCGTCGCGGCGGTCCTTCAGGTGTTCGCGCAGGCGGCCTTCGCTGAAGTGTTCCGCGTCGACCCGGGGGCTCAGCAGGTAGCGATGCTCGATCAGGAAATCCAGCGCCGGGTCGTCGGGGTCGAGGCGGCCGTTCTGGATGCCGGCGACCTCCGGGGCCTCCTTCAGGGCGGCGACCAGGGCATCGCTAGCCGCCGCGCGCTCGCGCGAATCGCCCCCCTCGATCGCCAGCAGCAGCATGCGGCCGGCCGGCCCGGCCCCGGGGTCCAGCGCGACCCCGTCGGCGCTGATCGGGTCCGGGGCAAAGCCCTGCAGGTCGGTGACCAGCTCACCGCGCAGGGCCAACGTCAGCGTGGCGAGCAGCAGGGCTGCCAGCCAGAGGGCCAGGGCCGCGCGGGAGGAATACGGGCGCCGCAAGGGCTAGTCCGTGTACTGCGGGGGATCGAAGCGCATATGGCTCTGGTGCCCGCCGGCCTCGATGGTGACCAGTTCGCGCAGTTCGTCCCCGGCGCCCTTCAGGGTCAGCTCGGGGACCATGCGCCGCAGCGCGCGGTCGCGCGGGACGAGTTCCAGGGTCCAGGCGTCCATGTCGCCCGTGATGTCGATCTCGAAGTCGGTCTCCAGCGTCTCCCGGTCGCCGGTCAGCAGGGCGCGGAACAGCCCGGTAAGGGTGGCCAGGGCCGGCTGTTCGTTCAGGTCGATCTCGCGGCTGGAGCCACGACGCTCCAGGGTCAGGGTGTCGCCCTCGATGTGTACGGTCTCGCCCCGCGGGCCGTCGACCTTGCGGACCAGGGTATCCGGCGGCTCGAAGGCGAGGGAGCCGGACTGGATCTCGGGGAATTCCAGCATCGGGTCGTCGCGGCGTTCCTCGAACGCGAGGGTCGTGGCGCGTTCGGTTGCCAGGGCGTCAAGGAGGGCCCCCAGGGTGTCGTCGCCCGGGGCCGCCAGCGGGGCGAGGAGGAGCCCCGCCATCAGCATCAGCGCCTTTGCGGCCCGACGGGCGGTCGGGCCCGGTCGCGGGCTTGCTCTATGGGGATGCATCGTCCCAGAAGTCATAGAAGTTGAACCAGTTGTAGGGGGCCTCGCGCACCCGGGCCTCGAGGCGGTCGGCATAGCGTTGTACCCACTGCGCGAGGGCCTCGTCGCGCTGCCCGCGCGGGGCCTCGATGGTTTCGGCGAAGCGTTCGAAGACAATATCGTAGCGGTTGCCGCCGCGATAGAGGCCGAAGCACAGGATGACCGGGACCTTCAGTACCGTGGCCAGCAGCAAGGGCCCTTGCGGGAACAGCGCGGTGTCACCGAGGAAGTTGCATGCGACCATCTTGTCGCTCTCGGCGACGCGGTCGCCCAGGGTTGCGATCAGCTCGCCGCGATCCAGGCACTCGCGGGCCTGGATCAGGGTCTCGGTGCGCCCCAGCGGGATCACGGAGGCGGCGACCTCGGGATTCAGCGCTTCCAGGACCTGCGTGATGCTCCGGTTGTGGTCGTTGTACATCAGGACCCGCACGGGGAAGTCGTACTTGCCCACTGCCAGTGCGCGCAGGGCCTCGAAGCTGCCCAGGTGCGCGCCCAGCAGGATGGCACCTTGGCCGCTGTCGACGTGTTCCAGGAAGATCTCGCGGTTGTGTACGCGGATGTCCAGGCAGGCATCCTTGCCGGCGAGCAGGAAGACTCGGTCGAGGATCACCGCGGCAAAGCTGTGCAGATGTCGCGCCACGTCCGTCAGACGTGGCTCGCGCGCGAGGACCCGGCGCAGGTAATTGCGGCTGTGGCGCCGCGATTGCGGGGCGAACAGCAGGAAGTAGGCGGTAATCGGGTAGAGCAGGGTCCGGCTCGCGCGCCGGCCCAGGTTCAGGGCGACCCACAGGATGATGCGCAGGGCCAGTGGCGAACCCCGTTCCTCCTGCTGGAACCAGCTGCGGCTCATGCGTCCGGGCTGTCGTGGATCGTGACCAGTTGCCCGGTGCAGTAGGTGACCGGTGCCTCGCTGTCGTCGGCGACTACGCGGAAGGCCTGACGGCCACCGCGCCCGGGCGGATCGATCTCGATGCGGAATGCCGTTTCGGGCCCCAGGGGCGCGAGGAACTTGACCTGGGGAAGGGCCGCGACCGGCCCGAGACCGTGGGCACGGGCCACCGCCGCGACCTGGTCGAGGATGACCACCCCGGGCACCACCGGGTGTCCGGGGAAGTGCCCGGGCAGGGACGGATGCTCGGCCCCGATGCGACGGACGGCGGACTGGACGCGGGGTGGCTGCATCGCGGCCGGCGGCTCAGGCGCACTGGCCGTGGTGGGCGAGCAGGTCCAGCAGTACCTGGCGCGGCAGCTTCCCCGTGGCCGAGCGCGGCAGGTGCCCGACCCGGACCAGCGGGCGTGGCAGGAACAACGGGTCCATGCATTCGGACAGGGCGGCCTGGATCTCGGTCTCGCTGAGATCCGGCGCGACCACCAGCGCGGCCAGACGGGTTACACCACGCGCGTCGGCGTCGGGTTCCGGCGGGATGAAGACCCCGTCGAGGACCCCGGGGATCGCGTTCAGCCGGCGGTTGAGATCGGCCAGCGACGCGCGTTTTCCGGCGATGTTCAACTGGTCCGCCAGGCGCCCCTCCATGCGGAAATGGCCCGCGCCGCGGACCTCGATATGGTCCGGAAGCGGCACTGGTTCGGGGTGCTGTGGGCCCCGAACCCGGGCACGACCGTCGTCCCCGGCGTGGATGCCTACCCCGGGGTAAGTGGTCCAGTCGGCCGCGCGCGTGGTCCGGCGTGTCGCGATGGCACCCGCCTCGGTGCAGCCGTAGATCTCGTCGAGGCGGCAGCCGAACACACGCTCGGCCTGGCCGGCGGCTTCCGGGTCCAGCGGCGCGGTGGCACACAGGATGCGGGCCGGTGACGGCCATTCGAGACCGGCGCGCAGGCAGGCCTTCAGGTGGAAGGGTGTGGTCACCAGCACGGCCGGGGCGCAGGCGGTCAGTGCCGCGCGTACGTCCTCGGGGTAGAACGGGCGTCCGGCGAGCAGGGTGGTGGGGCCCAGCAGGGCATACAGGACAGTCGACTCCAGGCCGTACATATGCTGCGGCGGCACTGTGCCGACCAGGGTGGGGGCGGGGTCGCCCTCCGGAGCAAGCGCCTCCAGCGCCTGGGCGGTCACGGCATGCAGGGCCTCCCAGCTGCGCGCGTGTGCGGTGGGGGCCCCGGTGCTGCCGGAGGAGAACGCCAGCACGGCAGTCTGCCCGCCGGGGATCTCCGGGATCGGCCCCGTGACCTCGCCCGCCTTGCCGTGCGCGGTGACCCGTAATATCGGGATCGCGATTTCGGTGTCCGGTCCGTCCACCAGGGCAACCGCATCCGGATGCTGGCTGGCGATCTCGGCCAGGGTCGTGCGCCCGCGGTTTGGCGGGAGCAGGTTGATCTGGCCGCGCAGCAGGATCGCGGCAAAGGCCACCGCGAAGTGGTAGCGGTCCTGGCACAGGTTGAAGGCCGCCCGGGCTGGCGGCAGGCGTTCGGCCAGCGCCTGCACGTCGGCGAGAAAGGCGGCGCGCGAGACCAGGTGGTCGCCGATGCGTGCCAGTGGGGCGGGCGTATCGGCGATCAGCGGACGGGTGTCGGGCGTGGCGTCCGTCACGGGTGCCTCAGCATCCGGTGATGGTCGACCCGGGCAAGCGCCATGAGGTAGGCGAAGAAGCCGTCGCGGGCCTCGTCGCGCAGCAGCCAGCGGCGCAGCGGATACTCCAGCAGGAACAGGCCGGCCAGCAGCAGGTAGTTGATCCCGTTGGCGAACAGTGCCCAGGTGGTCGCGGAGGCGAACAGCGCGAGCCATGCGGATGCGAGGGCCAGGGCACCGCACAGGAGCGCCCAGGTGATGGTCAGGCTGCGGGTGTAGCGATGCACCGCGGGCGTGTCGGAGGCCCCCATGGCCAGGGCATAGCGCGTGATCAGCGGGGTGGAATCGGGGCGTAGCGAACGCGCGAACAGGAGCGACAGCAGCCCCATGATCAGCACCGGCAAGGTGTACAGCACCCAGGTCGCCACCCCGCCAAGCAACGCCGTGGCGATGCCCAGGGTCAGGGCGGCGGCGAGCACACCGCGACCGGTGACCGCCAGCGAGGTCCAGGCGGCTACCAGGATCAGGGTCGCGAGGATGACCAGGGGCAACAGCGGCACCCCGAAGGTCACGCCGAGAACGACCGCGACCGGGTAGCTCAGGGCCACACTGGCGGCGAGCGGGGTGTTCACGATGCCGCTCGGTTGGCCTCGATATGGGTGCTCAGGGCGCGCAGGGACGCGAAGATCTGGCGGTTGTTCTCGTCGTCCGAGCGGATCTGTACGCCATAGGCGCGCGAGATCGCGAGCGCCAGTTCCAGGGCGTCGATCGAGTCGAGGCCCAGTCCCTCCCGGAACAGCGCAGCCTCGGGCTCGATGTCCTCCGGCGCGACGTCTTCCAGGTTGAGGCTGTCGACGATCAGCCGTGCGACTTCCTGTTCGAACGCTGTTTGCGATGCCACGTGGTTTCCCCCAAAAGAGTATGAGTGCAGTTTTGTGACCGCGCGCGAACTTCCGGTTTGCGCCGCGGTCCTTCTGCCTGGCGCCGATGATACCCACACCAGGGGGCCCGTGGTACCCTCGCGACCAGCTCGGGGCGTCGTTCTGGGGCTGCGGTCGGGCAAGTGGAGACGTGACTTGAGACAACCGGGACAGGAAGCCGCAACCGACGGTCGCTGCCAGGTGCTGGTGATTGGAGGCGGGCCCGCCGGTTCCACCGTGGCGGCCCGGCTGGCGCAACAGGGCCGCGATGTGGTGTTGCTGGAAAAGGCCCGGCATCCGCGTTTCCACATCGGCGAGTCCCTGCTGCCGATGAACATGCCGCTGTTCGAGGAGCTGGGCGTGGCCGAGGCAGTACAGGCGATCGGCATCCCCAAACACGGAGCTGAATTCACCATCCCCGAGGCGCCCGACGCGCCGCGTACCTATTACTTCGAGCGTGCCCTGAACGACGACACCCCCGCCTCCGCCCTCGAGGTTCGCCGCTCCGAGTTCGATCACCTGCTACTGGAGAACAGCGCACGGCTGGGCGTGCGGGTCCTGGAGGAGGTCACGGTCTCCGATGTCGCCCTGGCCGACCCCGCAAAGGGCGAAACCCAACAGGTTACCGCGCGCGACGCATCCGGCAACACGCTGGAGTTCGAGGCCGATTTCGTGGTCGATGCCTCTGGTCGCGACACCTTCCTGGCGCGCCGCCTGGACCTGAAGGCGCGCAACCCGGAACACAACAGCGCCGCGATCTTCGGGCACTTCAACAACGTGCCCCGTCGCCCCGGGCGCGATGCCGGCAACATCAGCATTTACTGGTTCCAGCATGGCTGGATCTGGATGATTCCGCTGCGCGACGGAGCGATGAGCGTGGGGGCCGTCTGCTTCCCGGAATACCTGAAGACCCGGAGGACCAAGCCGGAGATCTTCCTGTGGGAGACGCTGAAGCTTTGCCCGCCGGCCTTCGAGCGCATGCAGGAGGCGGAACTGGCGGGGCCGGTCAATGCCACCGGCAACTTTTCCTATCGCTCCAGCCGGTCCCACGGCCCGGGCTATCTGCTGGTAGGCGATGCCTTCACCTTCGTCGACCCGGTGTTCTCCAGCGGCGTTTATATCGCGATGTCGGGCGCCTTCCGTGCCGCCGACGCGGTGGACCGGAGCCTGGCGCATCCGGCGCGCTCCGCCAGGTACCTGCGCGCCTTCGAGCGTGACGTGCGCCGTGGCGTACGCCGCTTCTCCTGGTTGATCTACCGCTTCAACAGCCCGGTTATGCGCAAGCTGTTCATGGGGCCGCGCAATACCCTCGGCATGGAGCAGGCGGTGATCTCGCTGCTGGCCGGGGATGTCTACCGCAATACCCGGGTGCAGTGGTCCCTGCGCGCCTTCAAGACGGTGTACTACGTGCAGATGGCGCTGAACCTGCCGCGGGCCCTGGGCTTCTGGGCGCGCCGCCGGCGTAACGCCCGGCTGCACTTCACCGGCGGCACCACGCCCGAAGACGAGGCCTGAGCGGGATTCCCGTGGGCGCGGCGCGCATCAAATTGAGTGGCATCGGGCCGGACGGCCTGGCGACCTTTGCCCTGTCCAATCTGATCATCCTCGCCACCGGCGGCCTTTCCTGGCTGGTGCTGTGGCTCTACACCCTGTATTGGTCGCGGCAGCTGCGCTGCCCCGGGAGTGGAGACTGCATCCTGGTCCTGGGACAGCAGCTGGAAGCGGGCGCGCCCGGCCCGGGCTATCGCCTGCGCCTGTTGCGCGCGGTGCGTCTGGCGCGGCGGAATCCCGCTGCCCGGATCCTGGTGCTGGGCGGGCAGACCTCCGCCGGGGCGCCTAGCGAAGCCGCCGCGGGTGCGGCATTCCTGCAACGCCACGGGGTCGCGGCTGCGCGCATCCGCACCGAAGACGCCTCGCGGCATACGCTGGAGAATCTGCGCAACGCGCGCGATCTGCTGACGGAGACGCCGGAGACGCCGGAGGCGAGTGATGCACCGATGGTGCTGGTGACCAGCCGCTTTCACCTGGCCCGGGCGGTGGCCATGGCGCGGGGCATGGGGTTGCAAGTCTGCCCCTGCCCGGCGGAGCCGGGCTCCACCGTGTCGGCGGCGCGACTGGCGCGCGAATGCTGGATGCTGCACTGGTATCACACCGGCCGCACGCTGGCGCGCCTGATCCGCCACCGCGGCATGCTCGAACGCATCACCTGATTGCTCACCTCAAAGCACCCGAAGTGGCGCCGAAGGTCAAAGGCGATCAACAGGAAGACGCGAAGATCGGAAGATAAACAGGGATTGATGGGCGCTGACCAGAGGAAACCGCCTTGGGCATAGCCCGGCGCTCAGTCAGGCTCGACACCCAAACCCTTCCTGTCTTCCCATCTTCCTGCAGATGCTTTTCGGGTCTTTTCCGCGCGCCCTGTGGTGAACACAGGTCCCTACATCGCGTGGATGCGTTCGCGCTGGGCGGCGAGCTGGTCGCGGGTGGCGTGCATCTCGGCGACGCGGTCGCGCTCCTTCTGCACCACCTCGGCCGGGGCGCGGTCGACGAAGCTCGCGTTGGCAAGGCGCTTCTCGCTCTGCTCGAGGTTCTTGTCGAGCTTGCCGATCTCCTTGTCCAGGCGTGCCAGTTCGGCGTCCTTGTCGATCAGCCCGGCCAGCGGGATCAGCAGCTGCATGTCGTCGACCAGGGCCATCGCGGATTCCGGCGCCTCGTCGGCCGCGTCCAGCCAGGTGACGCTCTCGGGCTTGGCGAGGAACTCCAGCAGGCCGCGGTGGCGGGTGTAGCGCTCCTGGTCGGCGTCGGTCCAGTTCTTCACCAGCACCGGCAGCGGTTTGCCCGGGGCGATGTCCATCTCCGCGCGGATGCGGCGAAGCCCGGTGATGAAGTCCTTGACCCAGTCGAGCTCGGCGGTGGCGGTCGCATCGTTCGGGAAGCCGTCGTGCGCCGGCCAGGGGCGCTGCACCAGGAACTCGATGTCATCCGTGATGCCGGCGTGCGGCTTGACGCTGGTCCAGATGGCCTCGGTGATGAACGGGGTCACCGGGTGCAGCAGGCGCAACAGGGCCTCGAGCACGGTCACCAGGGTATTGCGCGTGGCGCGCTTGACCGCCTCCGGTGTGGCCGCGTCGTTCAGGACCGGCTTGGTCAGTTCCAGGTACCAGTCGCAGTAGTCGTGCCAGGTGAACTCGTAGAGTGTCTGTGCAGCGAGGTCGAAGCGGTAGGCATCGAATTGTGCCGTAGCGGTCTCGGCGGTGGCGGCCAGGCGGTCGAGGATCCAGCGATCGGCCAGCGTGCGGTATTCCGCGGTATCCGCGGCCGCCGAGCAGTCCTGGCCCTCGACGTTCATCAGCACGAAGCGCGAGGCGTTCCACAGCTTGTTGCAGAAGTTGCGGTAGCCCTCGATGCGGCCGAGGTCGAACTTGATATCGCGCCCGGTGGTGGCCAGTGCCGCCAGGGTGAAGCGCAGGGCATCGGTGCCGAAGGCGGGGAAGCCATCGGGGAAGGCCTTGCGGGTGGACTTCTCGATCTTCTTGGCCATTTGCGGCTGCATCAGGCCCTGGGTGCGCTTGGCCACCAGGTCGTCGGCGCTGATGCCGTCGATCAGATCGATCGGGTCGATCACGTTGCCCTTGGACTTGGACATCTTCTGGCCTTCCGAGTCGCGGATCAGGCCGGTGACGTAGACCTCGCGGAAGGGCACATCCCCCATGAAGTGCTCGCCCATCATGATCATGCGGGCGACCCAGAAGAAGATGATGTCGAAGCCGGTGACCAGCACGCTGGTCGGGTAGAAGTCCTGGAGCTCCTGCGTATTCTCCGGCCAGCCGAGGGTGGAGAACGGCCACAGCGCGGAGGAGAACCAGGTGTCGAGCACGTCCTCGTCTTGTTCCAGGGCCACGTCCGCGCCCAGGCCGTGCTTCTCGCGCACTTCGGCCTCGTCGCGGCCCACATACACGTTGCCATTCGTGTCGTACCAGGCCGGGATGCGGTGGCCCCACCAGATCTGGCGCGAGATGCACCAGTCCTCGATGTTGCGCATCCATTCGAAGTAGGTCTTCGACCAGTTTTCCGGCACGAAGCGGATGCGGCCGTCCTCGACTGCCTTGATCGCCGGCTCGGCCAGCGGGCCGGCCTTCACGTACCACTGGTCGGTCAGGTAGGGCTCGACCACGGTGCCGGAACGGTCGCCACGCGGGACCATCAGCTTGTGGTCGTCGATCTTCTCCAGCAGGCCTTCGGCCTCGAGATCCGCGACCACTCGCTTGCGTGCCTCATAGCGGTCGAGCCCCTGATAGGCCTCCGGTACGTTCTCGTTCAGGCAGGCGTCGATGGTCAGGATGTTGATCACCGGCAGGTCGTGGCGCTGGCCCATCGCGTAATCGTTGAAGTCGTGCGCCGGGGTGATCTTCACGCAGCCGGAGCCGAACTCGGCCTCGACATAGTCATCGGCGATAATCGGGATCTCGCGCCCGACCAGCGGCAGCCGGATGGTCTTGCCGATCAGGTGCTGGTAGCGCTCGTCCTCCGGATGCACCGCGACGGCGGTGTCGCCGAGCATGGTCTCCGGGCGGGTGGTCGCGACGGTCAGGTGCCCGGAGCCGTCCGCCAGCGGGTAGCGGAAGTGCCACAGGTGGCCGGCCTCTTCCTCCGACAGCACCTCCAGGTCGGACAGCGCGGTGTGCAGCACCGGGTCCCAGTTGACCAGGCGCTTGCCGCGATAGATCAGGCCCTCGTCATGCAGGCGTACGAAGACCTCGCGCACCGCGTGGGACAGGCCATCGTCCATGGTGAAGCGTTCGCGCGACCAGTCCACCGAGTCGCCGAGGCGGCGCATCTGGCGGGTGATGGTGCCGCCGGATTCGTGTTTCCACTCCCACACGGCCTTCAGGAAGTTCTCGCGCCCGAGGTCGTGGCGGCTCTTGCCGTCGGCACCCAGCTGGCGCTCCACCACCATCTGCGTGGCGATCCCGGCATGGTCGGTGCCGCCTTGCCACAGGGTCCGGTCGCCGTGCATCCGGCGGTAGCGGATCAGGGTGTCCATCAGGGTGTGCTGGAAGGCGTGCCCCATGTGCAGGGTGCCGGTGACGTTCGGGGGCGGCAGCAAGATGCAGTAGTTGGCGTCGCCCGTCGCCGGTGGCGCGAAGATATTCGCGGCCTCCCAGCGGTCGTACTGGGTCTGCTCGATGCTCTTGGGGTCGAAGCTCTTGTCCATGATCGCGGGCGCGCTCGGGTCGGAGTGTGGGGAAAGCCGCGCATTATAACGGCGCGGCGCGCTGGCCGCCCGGGGGATATGCCGTTGTCCGGCTACTGCCGTGGAGGCTGGCCCTGGTTCGTCATCCGGTGTTTACGGTGCCTCCGGTCCGCCGCCTGCCACGCGCTCTCTCGCGAGCGCACTGCGAGGTACTTTCTTGCTTGCCCAAGAAAGTACCCGAAGAAGGGCACCCGGATTCCGCCCGGGAACCTCGCTCCGGACGTGCTGGGCCGGCGGCGCTGAACTCGCTACGCCTGCGGCTTCGCTCAGACATCCAGCGCCCCATGTCTATTGTTAACTGGCCGGCCCATCACGCCCTCCGCGAGGGGCTTCATACGGGAGGAGAAGGTCACAACAGACGGTATCCCGTAGGGTGCGGTTGAGCGCAGCGAAACGCACCGTTCCCCACGTCGTGCGA
>NZ_ATUK01000005.1 GCF_000420165.1 Thioalkalivibrio sp. AKL19
AGTAGTGTGCTGAGTTGTGTGCAGAAGCTGGCAGGAGGTGAGCGGCCATGGTATTCGGGCTGGTTAGCGACCACCGGAACCCCTCAAGGAGGGCGAGACCATGACCACTCACAAGAGCCAGGCTACTGCGGATCGCACGTCACTGCGAGCGCTATTGGGGACAGACGAGGAACTGATGCGCACGCTGGTGCGCGAGGCGGTCCAGCAGGTCCTGGAAGCCGAGATGAGCGACCAGCTCCAGGCGGCACCGGGGGAGCGCACCGAGGGCCGCCTGGGCTACCGGGCCGGGTACTACCCGCGCACCCTGATCACACGCGTGGGCAAGCTGGAGTTGCGGGTCCCCCGGGACCGCAACGGCCAGTTCTCCACCAGCCTGTTCGAGCGCTATCAGCGCTCGGAGAAGGCGCTGGTCTCGGCCCTGATGGAGATGTATGTCCAGGGCGTGTCGACGCGCAAGGTCAAGGCCATCACCGAGGAGTTGTGCGGTCACGGGTTCTCGGCCTCGGCGATCTCGACCATCAACCGGGGGCTGGACGGCCGCCTGGCGGAGTTCGCGTCGCGGCGCCTGGAGGAGCCCTGCCCCTATCTGATCCTGGACGCGCGCTACGAGAAGGTCCGCGAGGGCGGCGTGATCCGGTCCCAGGCGGTGCTGATTGCCATCGGTGTCAACTGGGAAGGCCGGCGTCAGGTGCTGGGGGTGGAGCTGGCCAGTCGCGAGAGCGCGAGCAGCTGGCGCGCCTTCCTGGAGCGGCTGCGCGAGCGCGGGCTGAACGGGGTCGAACTGGTGGTCAGCGACGAGCACGCAGGGCTGCGCCGGGCCATCCTGGAGATCCTCCCGGAAGCGGTATGGCAGCGCTGCTATGTGCACTTCCTGCGCAACGCCCTGGACCACCTGCCGCGCAAGGCCGACGACGACTGCCTGCAAGAGCTGCGCTGGCTCTACGACCGCCGGGATCTGACCGAGGCCCAGCGCGATCTGGCGGCCTGGCTGGAGCGCTGGCAGGCGAAGTATCCCCGCCTGTGCGACTGGGTGGAGGAGAACATCCAGGAGACCCTGACGTTCTACCGCCTGCCGCGGGCCCACCACAAGCACATGAAGAGCACCAACATGCTCGAGCGGCTGAACGAGGAGATTCGGCGCCGAACCCGAGTGGTCCGGATCTTCCCCAACACCCACAGCTGTCTACGTCTGGTGCGGGCTCTGGCCGTCGAAATCCACGAAGGCTGGCTGGAGGACAACCGCTACCTGAACATGGATCTGCTCAAAGAGCACAAGAAAATCCTGCTCCGGCAGGCCGAGGCCGCCTGAGCCATACCGACCAACCGAACATGGCCGACTCACTTCTGCACAACTTGACGCACACAACCTGAAAGTTGAGCCGGGCGACCCGCTGCCCCACAATTCCGGCGGACCCGGCGATGCGCTTGCGCGACCGGCCCTGGCCGCTGCCGGGGCGGCGGCCCGCGGGAGTGCCCCCCGTCTCCGTTCAACAAGGAGTCACCGATGCCAGCCACGACCTCGATCCACGGGCAATGGACAACCCGCCTGGCCTTCATTCTGGCGGCCACGGGCTCGGCTGTCGGCCTGGGCAATATCTGGCGCTTTCCCTATATCGCCGGCGAGAACGGAGGTGGGGCGTTTGTGCTCGTGTATCTGGGCTGCATCCTGCTGATCGGCCTGCCGGTGATGATGGCGGAGATCCTGCTGGGCCGGCGCGGGCGCCAGAGCCCGATCAATACCATGTCCGCTCTGGCGCGCGAGGAGGGGTTGACCCGTGCATGGGGCATGATCGGCTGGATCGGGGTGCTGGCCGGGTTCCTGATCCTGTCCTTCTACAGCGTGGTCGCGGGGTGGTCGCTGTCGTATGTCTTCAAGTCCGGGACCGGCGGCTTTCTCGGGCTGGATGCGGATGGCTCGGAGTCGATGTTCGGCAACATGCTGGCGGACCCCGAGGCCCTGCTGGCCTGGCACACGATCTTCATGGTGATGACCGCGATGGTGGTCGCGCGCGGGGTGCAGTCCGGCCTCGAGAAGGCGGTGACGATCCTGATGCCGCTGCTGTTCGTGATGCTGGTGGTGATGGTCGGCTACGCGATGGTCGAGGGGCAGTTCCTTGCCGGACTGGAGTTCCTGCTGTATCCGGACTTCTCCGCGCTGTCCGCCAACGCGGTGCTGCTGGCGATGGGCCAGGCCTTCTTCACGCTCAGCCTCGGCATGGGCGCGATCATGATCTACGGCAGCTACCTGCAGAGCGAGGCATCCATCGCACGGACCTCTGCGGCGGTCGTCGGCGCGGATACGCTGGTGGCCATCATGGCCGGCCTGGCGATCTTCCCCATCGTCCTCGGGGCCGGCCTGTCGGCCGAGCAGGGCCCGGGGCTGATCTTCGTGACCCTCCCGCTGGCGTTCGCCGACATGCCGGGCGGGCTGTACTTCGGCACCATGTTCTTCGTCCTGCTGGTGTTCGCGGCCTGGACCTCGGCGATCTCCATCATCGAGCCGGCGGTGGCCTTCCTGGTCGAGAATATGGGGCTGAGCCGGGTGATGGCGACCGCGATGATCGCCATCGGGGCCTGGTTCCTCGGGATCGGCGCATTGCTGTCGCTGAACGTCTGGTCCGACTACACCCTGTTCGACATGGGCATCCTGGACCTGCTGGATTACGTGACGGCCAACATCCTGCTGCCGATCGGCGGGTTCCTGATCGCGATCTTCGTCGGCTGGCGCATGACCGAGCGCTCGGTGCAGTCCGAGCTGCGCATGAAGCATCCGCTGCTGTACCAGGTCTGGTATTTCCTGGTGCGTTTCGTCGCGCCGGTCGCGATCCTGTTCGTCTTCCTGCGTGCGGTGGAGCTGATCTGATGGCCTCGAAGATTCGCCGCTACGCGGACGTCCCCTACACGCGCGAGCAGATGTTCAACCTGGTCAATGACGTCGACGCCTATCCGGAGTTCCTGCCGGGCTGTCGCAGCGCATCGGCGCGCCCGCGCGGCGAGCACGAGGTGGAGGGCACGATCGAACTGGCCAAGGGCGCGCTGCACAAGTCGTTTACCACCCGCAATACCCTGAAGCGCCCGGAGAGCATCGACATGCGCCTGGTCTCCGGGCCGTTCCGGCGGCTACACGGCACCTGGACCTTCTCCCAGGTCGAAGGCGGCAAGACCCGCATCGCCCTGGAACTGGAGTTCGAGTTCGCCAACCGCATCATGGCCTTCGCCATCGGCCCGGTGTTCAACCAGATCGCCAATTCGCTGGTGGATGCCTTCGTCCAGCGCGCACGCGAGGTTCACGGTGCCGGATAGTCACCTGGCGCCGGCCGCCGGGGACGGGATGATCCGGGTGGAGGTCGCCTACGCGCGGCCCGACCGCCAGGTGATCCTGCCGCTGGTGGTGCCCGAGGGTACGACGGTGGAGACCGCGCTGCGCCAGTCGGAGATCGAGCTGCAGTTCCCGGAGGTCGACCTGGATAACGCCAAGGTGGGGATCTTCGGCAAGATTACCCGCCGCGACACGGTGCTGCGCCCGCGCGATCGCATCGAGATCTACCGTCCGCTGATCGCGGACCCGAAGGAAGTGCGGCGCCAGCGCGCCGGGAAAGGTCGCAAGAAGAAGCCCGGAAAGGGCGATGCGGAGACCTCCGGCGCGTCGTCGAAGGATGCGCCGGGGGTCGATAACACGAAGGAGTAGAGACGTCGCTGGGCCCTGTTCGGGGCTCAGTCGTCGTCCATGTCCACCGGATGCTCGTCCAGTGCAACCGGCTGCGGGATATCAGCGTCCACGTGGCTGACCACGCCGTCGGCGAAGTGCACGGTGACCCGCTGGCGCTCGGTCGCGCCGAACCCCGGGCGGCGGTAGTAGACATAGTCCCAGCGCTCGTCGGCCCGGAAGGCGGGCTCCAGCTGGGGTGACCCCATCAGGAAGCGCACCTGCTGCGGGCTCATGCCGGGCTCGATCTGGGCCACTTGGGCGGGATCGATCACGTTGCCCTGCTGTACATCCAGACGGAACTGGTTGAGGCCGCCGCAGGCGCTCAGCAGGCTTGCGGCCACGGCGATAGAAATGAGAATCTTGATCATCTGAGCGGGCGGTCCTCGGCGTCTGGTGGGCCGTGAACGCGCATGGTACACCAAAGCGTCCCGCCACTCTCAAGCGGACGGGACCGGGAAGACGGGTCATGGAAACCAGCAATCTGAAGAAGGCCGGGCTCAAGGTCACGCTGCCGCGGATGAAGATCCTCGAGATCCTCGAGACTTCGGAGACTCGCCACCTCACGGCCGAGGCGATCTACCGCGAGTTGCTCGATTCCGGCGAGGAGATCGGTCTGGCCACGGTGTATCGCGTGCTGACCCAGTTCGAGGCGGCCGGCCTGGTCTGCCGCCTGCACCTGGAGGGCAACCAGGCGGTGTTCGAGCTCGAGCGGGGCGGGCACCATGACCATATCGTCTGCAACCAGTGCGGACGGGTCGAGGAGTTCTTCGACGAGACCATCGAACGGCGCCAGCGCGAGGTGGCGCAGCACCACGGCTTTGCCATCAAGGATCACGCGCTGGTCCTGTACGGCGACTGCACCGACAGCGTTTGTCCCCACCGCCCCGTCTGACCTCGCGCCTCTCGTAGTCTTTTCCCCAGCCGCACCGACGCGATGCACGCGGCGTGTGATGCGGACTCGCTCTCTGGCGCTATCTCGCTCAGTTGTGGCTGGCCCTGGTTCGGCACCTGGTGTTTACGTGCCTTCGTCGAGCCGCCTGCCCGGCGCTGACTCGCCAGCGCGCCCCGAGTGACTTCTTTGCTCGTGCAAAGAAGTCACCAAGAAACACGCCCGACTGCCGCGACCCCGGCCCGCTGCGCGGGCCGGGGTTTCCCTCGCTCCGAGGCTTTTCGCGGGCGGCGCTGAACTCGCTACGCCTTCGGCTCCGCTCAGACATCCAGCGCCTCTTCTCCCGCGAAAAGCCTCTCCACTCGGCGCGACGACAACGGGGGGGAAGGTCCAAACAAGGGCTATCCCAGCGTTCTTGCCAGTGGATGATGGCTAGGTCTTCGAGCATCTTCGGCACGCTCGGCTTGCGGCCATGGCGTGCCGCGCCCGCGTAGCGGGCGCCGGGGGCTCTCAGGTGGCAGTGCTTATTGTTGGGCAGCAATGTTGGGGTGGCGTCTGTTTTGACCTTCTCCTCCCGTATGGAGCCCCTTGCGGAAGGGTTCTCGGGCCGGGAGAAGGCGCTGGATGTCTGAGCGGAGCCGAAGGCGTAGCGAGTTCAGCGCCGCCGGCCCGAGGGCCCTGGAGCAAGGTTCCCGGGCGGAATCCGGGTGTCCTTCTTTGGGTCCTTTCTTGGACAAGCAAGAAAGGACCTCGCGGCGCGCTGGCGAGTCAGCGCTCGGCAGGCGGCCGGACGAAGGCACGTAAACACCAGGTGCCGAACCATGGCCTGCCACAGCAAGGCAGGTGGCGGACCGAAGGCACTGTAAACACCGGATGACGAACCGAGTCCGACGACCGGGGCAGGCGGTCGGGTGAAGCCTTGGTCAGGCGGACGCGTCGAGCTGCGCCGCGAAATGCGCCGGCGCAAAGCCGTCCTGCTGGTGCAGGTAGTTGGCCAGTTGCGCCGCAAAGTCAGTCGGGACGGAGCCCTGCACGGCCGGCATCTCGCGCAGCTGTTCCCAGCGCGCCGCCAGCTGCGGAAAGGCGTCGGCCTCCCACGGGCTGTCCGGATCCTCCAGCAGCGCATAACGCATCAGGATCGGGGCCAGGGTCGCGTCGATCAGCGAGAAGCTGGGCGCGGTCAGGCAGTCGTCCTGGGTCATCTGCTGTTCCAGGCGCTCCAGTCCGCGCGCGGCGGTGTGCCGCGCCTGCTCGAAGGCATCCTCGGTGGTGGCCGTCATCCAGTGGTACTGGGCGAAGGTCTGCTCCGAGAGGTACTCGATCCACGCCCGGGTGCGCGCCTGCTCCAGCGGCTCGGCCGGCATCAGCGCAGGTGGGGTAATGGCATCGATGTATTCGTTGATCACCGCCGACTCGAACAGTACGGTGTCGTGATCGACGATCAGCACCGGGACCTTGCCCAGCGGCGAGCGCGCGCGGAACCACTCCGGTGGGTCGGCCAGGTCGATCAGGCTCAGCTCGAACGGGGCCTGCTTGTATTTCAGCGTGATCACGCTACGCTGGACGAACGGACAAATGGCAAAGCTGATCAGGTGCAGATGCGGCAGATTCATGATGGTCTTCGGCGTCCACTGGCGGGGCAGGGCCCGGTCCGGGCGACTCCGGGACGCCGGTTCCTCGCTTGGAAAGATTGTGCATTGTCCTCCCTCGTGAAGGCGCGGGAAAGCCTTGGGCAAGGGTAGCGGCCACCACGAGGCGCCCAGCGCCGGTTTGCGGATCGACAAATGGCTTTGGGCCGCGCGTTTCTACAAGACGCGGGGCCTGGCCAGCGAGGCGGTGGGCGGAGGCAAGGTCCACGTCAACGGTGAGCGCTGCAAGCCGGCCCGGCGGGTACACCCCGGGGATCGGCTGACCATTCACCGCGGCCCGCAGGTCTGGGAGCTGGAGGTTGTCGAGCTGAACGACCAGCGCCGACCGGCGAGCGAGGCGCAGGCCCTGTACGAGGAAACCCCGGAGAGCCAGGCCCGGCGCGCAGCGGAAAGCGAGCGTCGCCGGGCCGAGCGCGCGGTTGCGGACAGTGCGCCCAGCCGCCGGCCGGACAAGCGCGAGCGGCGCAAGATTCGCCGCTTCATACGCCAGGATGGCAGTGACAGGAGCGGACCCGAGTGAGATCTCCCGAAGGCAGCAGCGCCCCCCCGGTGACCCCGCGAGTGGCCGTCGATCTGGTGATCCACCATCCGGCCCATCCCGGTCACGTGCTGGTCATCGAGCGGCGCAATCCCCCGCATGGCTGGGCCCTGCCGGGCGGCTTCGTCGATGTCGGCGAGTCCACCGAACAGGCCGCGGTGCGCGAGGCGCGTGAAGAGACCGGGCTGGAGGTCGGGCTGGAGGCCTTGCTGGGCGTCTACTCCGACCCGGACCGCGACCCGCGCGGGCATACCGTCAGCGCGGTCTACATTGCTCGTGGGCGGGGCGAGGCGAAGGCCGATGACGATGCCGCCGACTGTGCCTGGCTGGATCCGGAAGATCCCGGCCCGGTCCTGGCCTTCGACCACCGGCGCATCCTCGACGATTACCGGCGCTGGCGCCTGACTGGCGAAACCGCCGCGCCGCGTCCGGTGCGAAAAACGGGATGAATGCGGCCAAGCTGTTACCATACGGCGCTTTCGACCACCGCTACGGTATCGCGTGACAAAGGCTGACCCCGCAACCCCGTCCCATCCCGACCGCGAGCTGCCGGAACCGCGTGTCTACGCGCGCGAGGAGCACGGCATCTCGCGCGCGGCGATCGACGACAACGCGCTGAAGGTGCTTTATCGCCTGCGCGAGGCCGGTTACCGGGCGTGCCTTGTGGGCGGCGGCGTGCGCGACCTGCTGCTTGGGCGCGAGCCGAAAGACTTCGATGTCGCCACCGACGCCACCCCCGAGCAGGTGCGTGGCCTGTTCCGCAACTGCCGCCTGATCGGACGCCGCTTTCGTCTGGCGCATGTGCTGTTCGGGCGCGAGATGATCGAGGTCGCGACCTTCCGTGCGCCGCATGACGACGAGTCCGAGGACGAAGGCCAGGTCGCGCTCAGCGAGGAAGGCCGTATCCTGCGCGACAATCGCTACGGCACCATCGAGCAGGATGCGGTTCGCCGCGACTTCACCATCAACGCCCTGTATTACGACATCGAGGATTTCTCGGTGCTGGATTACACCGGGGGGTTCGAGGACCTGCGCGCGGGCGAGCTTCGCCTGATCGGGGACGACGTCGAGACCCGCCTGCGCGAAGACCCCGTGCGCATGCTGCGTGCGGTTCGCTTCGCCGCCAAGTTGGGTCTGACCATCGCGCCGGAGGTCGAGTCCGGCATCCTTGATCTCGCCTCGCTGATGCAGGCCGTGGCCCCGGCGCGGCTGTTCGACGAAGTGATCAAGCTGTTCCACAGCGGTGCGGCGGTCACCTGCCTGGACGAGCTGGAGCGCCTGGGCCTGTTCGAGCCGATGTTCCCCGAGGCCGCGGCCTGCTTCGCCGATCCGGACGTCGGCCCCGAGCGCCGCCAGTTCCTGGTCGAGTCGCTGCTGAATACCGACAAGCGCATCAACGAGGGCCTGGGCGTGAATCCGGCGTTCCTCTATGCGGCCATCCTCTGGGCCCCGGTGCAGGTAGCGGCGGCCAAGCGGATCGCGGCCGATGAACAGGAGATCCCGGCCTGGCAGCAGGCGATGGCCGAGGTGCTGGATCGCCAGGTGAAGACGGTCTCCATCCCCAAACGCTTCAGCCTGATCGTGCGCGAGATCTGGGAGCTGCAGGCGCGCCTGGAGCGCCATCGTGGCGGCCGCGCGCTGCGCCTGCTGACCCATCCTCGCTTCCGCGCCGGCTACGACTTTCTCTGCCTGCGGGCCCGCGCCGGCGATGCCGACCCCGAGCTGTGCCGCTGGTGGACCGAGATCCAGGAACAGGACGAGGCCGGGCAGAAGGCCATGGCGGGTGCCCCGGGCAAGGGCGCCAAGGGGGATGGAAAGACCGGCGCCAAGGGCAAATCACGCCGCGGCGGCCGGCGTCGCCGCCGGGGGCGCAAGGGCGGTGGCGGCGAGAACGGCGGCTCGGGCTCGAGCCCGGACGCGGGAGGTGGCGAATGAGCGCGGCCGACCACGGCGTGCAGGCCTTTGTCGGGATCGGCGCCAATCTGGGCGATCCCGAGGCCCAGGTGCGCGAATCCTTCGGCCGCCTGGCTCAGGCGCTGCCGAATACGCGCCTGACCGGCCGCTCGCGGCTGTTCCGCAACCCGCCGATGGGGCCGCAGGACCAGCCCGACTACGTGAACGCGGTCGCCCGTCTGCACACCCGGCTGGAGCCGCTGGACCTGCTGGCGGGGCTGCAGGCGATCGAGTGTGCCTGCGGGCGCGAGCGCGACGGCACCCGCTGGGGACCGCGCCTGCTGGATCTGGACCTGCTGCTGTTCGGCGACCAGTCCCTGGATCTTCCCGGGTTGCGGGTGCCGCATGCCGGCATTGCCGAGCGCGACTTCGTGATCCTGCCGTTGCTGGAGCTGGCGCCGGGTCTGCAAATCCCGGGCATGGGCCCGCTGGAGCTCTTGGCGCAGCGCTTTGACGGCGCGAGCCTGATCCCGATCGCGGAACCGGAGGCGAGCGTTTCGGCGGCGGAGGGTGGCGGATGAGCCTCGCCGATTTCGATTTCATCGCCGTGGAGGGCCCGATCGGGGTCGGCAAGTCCAGTCTGGCGAAGCGCCTGGCCGAGCACCTGCAGGCCGAAGGCATCTTCGAGGCCCCGGACGAGAACCCTTTTCTGGATCGCTTCTATCAGGAGCCGGACAAGCACGCCCTGGCGACCCAGCTGCACTTCCTGGTGCAGCGCGTGCGCCAACTGACGCCGGTGGCGCAGAAGGGCCTGTTCGAGCAGCGCCATGTATCCGACTACCTGATGGACAAGGACCCGCTGTTCGCCGAGCTGAACCTGCATCCGGACGAGCTGGAGATCTATCGCGAGATGTTCCGGCATCTGCGCGGGGGGCTGCCGCGCCCGGACCTGGTGGTTTACCTGCAGGCGCCGGTGGAGGTGCTGCAGGAACGCATTCGCCGCCGGGCGCGACCGTACGAACGTCACATCGAGGCCGGTTATCTGGAGCGGTTGAACGCCGCCTACGCGGAATTCTTCTATCATTTCGAAGGAGCGGCGCTCGTGATCGTGAACGCCACCGAGATCGACTGGGTGAACAACCCGGCCGACTTTGACCAGTTGGTGCAGTTCCTGGAGCCGATCCAGGGCGGGCGGCACTACTTCAACCCGTTGCCGATCTCGCTCTAGAGGGTGGCAATCCGGACTGTCCGGGAGGCATGAGCATGCGGCCGATTACCGTGAATACCCTGGCCCGGCGCAAGCAGGCGGGCGAGCCAATTGCCTGCCTCACCGCCTATGACGCGGCCTTCGCCGGGCTGCTGGATCGCTGCGGCGTCGACGTCATCCTGGTGGGCGATTCGCTGGGCATGGTGGTACAGGGCCACGCGACGACCCTGCCGGTGACACTGGACGACATGGTCTATCACGTCGCCAGCGTGGCGCGCGGCAGCGAGAACGCCCTGATCATGGCCGACATCCCGTTCCTGGGCGATGTCGATGCACCCACCGCGCTGGCACAGGCCGGGGCGCTGCTGCGGGCGGGGGCGCACATGGTCAAGGTCGAATGCGGCGCGTTCGAGGTCCCGGTGGTCGAGCGCCTGGTCGCCGCCGGCATCCCGGTCTGCGCCCACCTGGGGCTGACCCCGCAGGCGGTGCACCGCTTCGGCGGTCACCGGGTGCAGGGGCGCGACCCGAAGGCCGCGGCGGAGATGGAATGCCTGGCCGCACGCCTGGAGAACGCCGGGGCGCAGGCCCTGCTGCTGGAAGGCATCCCCGAGAGTCTCGCGGACGCCATCGTGCGCAGCGCCGGGGTGCCGGTGATCGGGATCGGAGCCAGCCCGCATTGTGACGGCCAGGTGCTGGTGCTGTCGGACGTGCTTGGCCTGACGCCCGAGCCGCCGCGTTTCGCGCGCGACTTCCTCGCCGAGGGGGGCTCCCTGGAGGGCGCGGTGCGCGCCTACTGCGAAGCCGTGCGGACGCGAGCCTTCCCCGAATCCGGCGTGCATACCTTCAGTTAAACGCACTTCCCGAAGGACGGACCCTGACCCATGAGAATCCTGCGTGATCGGCCGCAACTGGTGGCCATGCATCGAGAGTGGTCGCGCAAGGGGCGCGGTACCGTGGCCCTGGTGCCCACCATGGGCAACCTGCACGAAGGCCACATGACCCTGATCCGGCATGCCCGGGCGCGCGCCCAGCGGGTGGTGGTGTCGATCTTCGTGAACCCGCTGCAGTTCGACCGTGCCGAGGATCTGGAGCGGTATCCGCGCAGCCTGGAGGAGGATGCCCGTCTGGCGACTGATGCCGGCGTGGATGCACTGTTCTGTCCCAGCAACGAGGACATGTATCCAGACGATGGAGTGCCCCCGGTGCGCGTGGTCGTCCCGGTGCTGTCGGAGATCCTGGAGGGCGACTACCGCCCCGGGCATTTCGACGGCGTGGCGACCGTGGTGACCAAGCTGTTCAACCTGGTGCGCCCGGACCTGGCCCTGTTCGGCGAGAAGGACTTCCAGCAGTTCAAGCTGATCGAGCGCATGGTGCTGGGGCTGGATATCCCGACCCGGGTGGAGGCGATTCCCACGGTGCGCGAGCGGGACGGGCTGGCCTTTAGCTCCCGCAACCAGCAGCTGTCGGAAGAGGCACGGGCGGTGGCGCCGGAGCTCAAGCGGGTGCTGGACGAAGTGGCCATGGTATGCCGCACGGCGACCGTGTTCGACGCCGACCGCATCCCCGAGGTGGAGGGGCGTGCCTGCGACCGGCTGCGCGAGGCGGGGTTTGATCCCGAGTACCTGTCCATTCGTCGTGCGGAGGACCTGATGGAGCCACAAACCGGCGTGCCGCTGGCCGAGCAGGACCTCGTGGTCCTGAGCGCCGCCTGGCTGGACGAGGTCCGCCTGATCGACAACGTCCGCACCCGCACCGACTGACTCTGCCGGTTTCGGCTACCACGCAGCGCACGAAGACACGAAGAAATTCAAGGGTTCTCCACAGGAAGACGGGAAGGTTCAAGGGTGAGGATGGTGCTGCAGGGCGCTGACAATCGGTAACGTTCTTGCTGGTCCCCGAACGCCGGAGCCATTCCTGTTTTGCCACTCGTTCTGTCTTCCAGCCTTCCTGTAAATCGCCCTTGAAGTTCTTCGTGCCTTCGGGCGCTGCGAGGTGAAAAAACCATCGACGCGAAGAGGCGGGTTTGCCGTAGCCGCCTGGATCGCGGATAATTTTTCGCCCTTCCGAGGTACAAGCCGGGAATTCGCCGTATGGTTGTCACTATGCTCAAAGGCAAGCTGCATCAGGGCCGGGTCACGCATTGCGAGCTGGAGTACGAAGGCTCCTGTGCGATCGACACGCGCCTGCTGGAGGCCGCTGGTATCCTGCCGTTCGAGCAGATCCAGATCTACAACGTCGACAACGGCGAGCGCTTCACCACCTACGCGATCGAGGGCGAGGCCGGATCCGGGATCATCTCGGTCAACGGCGCTGCGGCACACAAGGCGGCGGTGGGTCATCGCGTGATCATCTGCGCCTACGCCCAGATGGAGGCCGCCGAGGCCCGCGAATTCACCCCCGATCTGGTCTATCTCGACGCCGGCAATCGGATCATCCGCACCGGTCACGGGATCCCGGTCCAGGCCGCCTGATTCCCCATCCCCTCGCGCGCGCCCTTCCCGCAGTTGTCGGGCCGGGGGCGCGCCGCTATCCTCGACGCCCATGAATCTCCACGAATTTCAGGCCAAGGCGCGCTTCCGCGATGCCGGCATCCCGGTTCCCGATGGCCAGGTGATCACGTCTCCGGATGAACTCCCTTCCGCGTGGCAGGCCCTGGGTGCCGAGCGCGTGCTGGTCAAGGCCCAGGTCCACTCGGGCGGTCGCGGCAAGGCCGGTGGCGTAGTGATGACGGATTCCGCCCCGGGCGCCCGCGAGGCGGCGGACAAGCTGCTGGGCTCGCGTCTGGTGACCGGCCAGAGCGGTCCCGAGGGGCTGCCGGTGGACCAGCTGCTGCTGGAGCCGGCGGCGGACATCGCACGCGAGTTCTATTTCGCGATGCTGGTGGATCGTTCGCGCGAGCGCCTGGCACTAGTGGTCTCCGCCGAGGGCGGCATGGATATCGAGACCCTGGCGGCGGAGCGCCCCGAGGCCGTGGTGACCCTGCCGATCCATCCGGCCACCGGCGTGATGCCCTTCCACGGCCGCCGGGTCGCCGCCACCCTGGGTCTGTCCGGCGACGCGGCGAAGGCGATGGCGCAGCTGGTGACCAATGCCCATGCCCTGTTCCAGCAGCTCGACGCGCAGCTCCTCGAGATCAACCCGCTGGTGCTGACTGGGGACGACCGGCTGCTGGCGATCGACGCCAAGCTGACCATCGACGACTCCGCGGCCTACCGCCAGAAGGCGCTGTTCGCGGAGCGCGATGTGCGCCAGCGCGACCCCGCCGAGGAACAGGCGCACGAGCACGACCTCAACTACATCCGCCTGGACGGCTCGATCGGCTGCATGGTCAACGGCGCCGGGCTGGCAATGGCGACCATGGATCTGATCCAGCATCACGGCGGGTCGCCGGCCAACTTCCTCGATGTGGGCGGTGGCACCACGGTGGAACGGGTGACCGCGGCCTTCAAGCTGATCCTGTCGGATGCCTCGGTGGAGGCCGTACTGGTGAATATCTTTGGCGGCATCGTGCGCTGCGACCTGATCGCCGAGGGCATCATCGCCGCGATCCGCGAGGTACAGGTCCAGGTGCCGGTGGTGGTGCGCCTGGAGGGCACCAACGCCGACCAGGGCCGCGCCGCGCTGGCCAACTCCGGCCTGGACGTGATCCCGGCCTCCGATCTGGACGCGGCGGCGCGCGCCGTGGTGGAGGCCGTGGCATGAGCATCCTCGTCGACCGCGATACGAAGGTGATCTGCCAGGGCTTCACCGGCAAGCAGGGCAGTTTTCATTCCGAACAGGCCATCGCCTACGGCACCCGCCTGGTGGGTGGCGTGACGCCCGGCAAGGGCGGCCAGACGCACCTCGACCGGCCGGTGTTCGACACCGTCGCCGATGCGGTGGCGAAGACCGGTGCCACCGTCAGCATGATCTACGTCCCTGCACCGTTCGCGGCGGACGCGATCTGCGAGGCGGCGGACGCCGGGATCGAGCTCGCCGTTTGTATTACCGAGGGCATCCCGGTGCAGGACATGGTGCGGATCAAACAGGTACTGGCCGGGAGCCCCACACGCCTGATCGGTCCGAACTGCCCAGGTATCATCACCCCGGATGCCTGCAAGGTCGGGATCATGCCCGGCTACATCCACAGTCGTGGGCGCATCGGCATCATCTCGCGCTCGGGCACCCTCACCTACGAGGCGGTCAAGCAGACCTCGGACCTCGGGCTCGGTCAGAGCACCTGTGTGGGCATCGGCGGTGACCCGATCCAGGGCCTCGACTTTGTCGGCTGCCTGCGCCTGTTCCGCGATGACCCGGAGACCGACGGCGTGCTGATGGTGGGCGAGATCGGCGGTGATGCCGAGGAACGCGCCGCACGTTACATCGCGGACGAATTCGACAAGCCGATAGCCGCCTATATTGCCGGCGCCACGGCCCCCCCGGGGCGGCGCATGGGTCATGCCGGCGCGATCATCGCCGGTGGCCAGGGTACCGCGGAGCAGAAGATGACGGCCCTGCGCGAGGCCGGCGCGACCGTGGCGGAGAGCCCGGCCGAGCTGGGCGCCGCGATGCAGTCCGCGCTCGCCCGCGCCTGAGTCGCCGATGACCCCTGACCAGCCCCTGCGTCTGGCCCTGGCCCAGATCAACCCCGTGGTGGGCGGGCTGGACGACAACCGTCACCGGATCCTCGAGGCGATCGAGCAGGCCCGTGCCGGCGGCGCCCGCGCGGTGGTTTTCCCCGAACTCGCGGTCACCGGCTATCCCCCCGAGGACCTGCTGCTGCGCCCGGCCTTTCTGCTGGGTGTGGAGCGCGCGGTAGTTGCGATCACCAAGGCGGTCCGGGGCATCGACGTCATCCTGGGAGCCCCGGTGCGCAGCGACGCCGGCCTGATCAACGCGGCCCTGTGGCTGCGCGACGGGGCCTGTATCGCGCGCTACGCCAAGCAGGTCCTGCCCAACTATTCGGTCTTCGACGAGCAGCGCTATTTTGTCGCCGGCGATGCCCCCTGCGTGGTCGAGCTGGATGGCTGGCAGATCGGGCTGACCGTCTGCGAGGACATCTGGCAACCGGGTCCGGCGGCCGGGGCGCAGGCTGCCGGGGCCGAGCTCCTGCTGAATCTCAACGCCTCGCCCTACCACCGCGGCAAGGCCGAGGAACGCCTGCAGGTGGTCGGAGCGCGGGTGGCCGAGACCGGCTGTCCGGTGGTCTACGTGAACCAGGTGGGCGGGCAGGACGAACTGGTGTTCGATGGCCGCTCGTTCGTGCACGACCCGGTCAACGGGGCCCGCGCCGTACTGCCCGCCTGGGCCACCGGCCAGGGCCAGGTAGAGGCGACTCGCAGTGCGCAGGGGCCGGTCCTGCGGTCCCGCGACGAGCACATGCATCTGTCCGCCTGCGGCATGCTTCCGACCCTGACCGACCCCGGCCCGGAACCGGACGAGGCGGACGCCCGTGACCTCTATCAGGCGCTGATGATCGGCATCCGTGACTACGTGGCCAAGAACGGTTTCCCCGGCGTTTTGCTGGGTCTGTCCGGTGGGATCGACTCCGGGCTGACCGCGGCCCTGGCGACGGATGCGCTGGGCCCGGCGGCGGTGACCGCGGTGATGATGCCCTATCGTTACACTGCCTCGATGAGCATCGAGGATGCGGAGGAGCAGGCGCGTCTTCTGGGCCTCGAATACCACGAGATCGCCATCGAGCCGATGGTGGAGAGCTTCATGGCCGGGCTGGGGGATGCCCTGGCGGCCTACCCGGCCGGGGCGGGGGATGTGACCGAACAGAACCTGCAGGCGCGCGCCCGCGGCGTGCTGCTGATGGCGCTGTCCAACCGCAGCGGCAAGTTGCTGCTGGCCACCGGCAACAAGTCCGAGATGGCAGTGGGCTATGCCACGCTGTACGGCGACATGAACGGCGGTTTCGCCCCGCTGAAGGATGTCTCCAAGCAGTGGGTGTATCGCCTGGCGCGCTGGCGCAACACGCGCGGGGCGGCGATTCCGGAGCGGGTGATCGAGCGCCCGCCCAGCGCCGAGCTGGCGCCGGACCAGCAGGACGTTGACTCGCTGCCACCGTACGACGTGCTGGATGCGATCCTCGAGGCCTTCGTCGAGCAGGAACAGTCGGTGGCCGAGATCGTCGAGCAGGGCTTCGATCGGCCCACGGTGGAGCGCATCGCGCGCATGGTGTTCATCGCCGAATACAAGCGCCGCCAGGCCGCGCCGGGGGTACGGGTCAGCCCGCGCGCCTTCGGCCGCGACCGGCGCTACCCGATTACCTCGGGCTACCGCCCCGACTGATCCGCCCCGGCGCATTTTTTGGGTTGACCACGAAGCCACGAAGAAGGTCAAGGACGGTTCACAGGAAGACAGGAAGTACCGAAGGTTCTGAATGGGGTGTCCCGGGGTGCGGTCTTCGGGCCCCGACAATACTGGCTCGGCGCCTCGCTCCGGCCGACGTATCCGGAACGGCGGCATGTTGCGGACCGGAAAGGACTTCCGCGATCAACCACAGGCCCTCTTCCAGCCTTCCCGTCTTCCTGTTAAACGCCCTTGATCTGGCCCTTCTCCGTGCGCGTCGTGGTGAATCCACGGTAGCGTCGAGTGCTGCGGGGAGGCGGGGACCACAGCGCAGCGCCGGGGGTTTGATACACTTCCGGATGTGAGACAAGCGCCCGCGCAGCGGGCTCAACCAAAGGGATTCGCATGAAGAAGATCGAGGCGATCATCAAGCCGTTCAAGCTGGAAGATGTCCGCGAGGCCCTGACCGAGATGGGCATTGCCGGGATGACCGCGACCGAGGTCCAGGGCTTCGGGCGCCAGAAGGGCCACACCGAGCTCTACCGGGGCGCGGAATACGTGGTCGACTTCCTGCCCAAGGTGAAGCTGGAACTGGTGGTGGACGACGACCGCGTTGATCCCTGCATTGATGCCATCGTGAAGGCCTCACGCACCGGCAAGATCGGGGACGGCAAGATCTTCGTGTCCGATATGTCGCGCGTGGTCCGCATCCGCACCGGCGAAGAGGGCAGCGAAGCCCTCTGAGCGGCCTTCTTCCGGCGCCGCTTGGGCTGCTGCGAGGACACAAACAAGGTCAAGAGCGGCTTACAGGAAGGTTGGAAGATGAGAAGAAATTCTCGATTGGCTAAGCGTCGATAATCGCGAGGCTGCCCTGTCCCTCTTCCGATCTTCCCGACTTCCTGTAGATAGATGCTCTTTCCTTCGTGCGCTTCGTGGTGGACTGAACGAACGCCAGAAGAAGCTTAGTTCGTCAGGAAGGGGATGCGGTCCATCACGCGCCACAGACCGCGGCGTTCCTCGCCTTCCAGTTCCACCGGTTCGCCGGCGCGCACGGCCACGGCGGCATCCGGGTAGTTCAGTTCCAGCACGGTCATGGTGTTCTCGGCGTGGTCGTCCAGGCCAAGTTCGGTGTAGGCGCGATGCAGCACGGCGAGGGCCTTCGGCATCACCTCGGCGCCCGGGTAGGTGGCGACCACGTTGCGGGCGCGCTGGGCCGCGGCGACCCAGGCGGTGCGTTCCATGTAGAACTCCGCCACGCGCAGCTCGTAGGCGGCCAGTGCATTGCGGATGTAGATCATGCGCTGGTAGGAGTCCGGGGCGTAGCGGCTGTCCGGGAATTCGCGGATCAGGCGGTCGAAGTCCTGGAAGGCCTGGTCGAAGGGTTCCGGGTCCATCTCGGCCGGGTCGCGCGGGAACAGGTTGGCGAGAAAGCCCTGCTGGCGGTTGAAGTTGATCAGCCCGCGCAGGTAGTACGCATAATCGAGGTTCGGATGCCGCGGGTTCAGCTGCACGAAGCGGTCCACGGCCGCCAGGGCGGGCTCCGGCTCGCCGGCCTTGTAATAGGCGTAGGGGATCTCGATCTGCGCCTGCTGGGCGTAGCGCCCGAACGGGTAGCGCGCCTCGAGTTTTTCGTAGTATTCGACGGCCTGATCGTAGTTGCCCTCGTTCAGGGCATTCTTGGCCTCGCCGTAGAGTTGACTGGCGGACCAGCCGAGCGTGGGGTCTTCGCGCCCGGCACAGCCGGCGGCCACGAGCGCCACGATCAGAACGACGAGCAGGCGCGACAGGTGCGGGACAGAAATCACGGCGAGGCCTCACAGATGAACCGAAGTGCAGGGATTCTACAACATCAGGCCCCGGTGGCGACGAGCGGGAGGCCGCGCAATGGGTGAACCGCGCGAGGCCTGCCTGTCGGAAGAAGCGGCGGGACAACGTCTGGATGCCGCCCTGGCGCGGCTGTTCCCGGAGTATTCGCGCAGCCAGCTGACGCAGTGGCTGAAGGAGGGCGCGTTGCGGGTGGACGGCGGCTCGCCCCGGCCGCGCACGCCGGTGCGCGGTGGCGAGCGGGTGGAACTGATCGCGCCGGAGGCCCCGGTGCTGGAGGCGCAGCCCGAGGCCATTGCGCTGGATGTCCTCTACGAGGACGCTGCGGTGCTGGTGATCAACAAGCCGGCGGGGCTGGTGGCCCACCCGGCGGCCGGGCATCGCGACGGCACACTGGTCAACGCCCTGCTGCACCACGCGCCGGAACTGGCGCAGTTGCCGCGCGCGGGCGTGGTCCACCGCCTGGACAAGGACACCACCGGATTGATGGTGGTCGCGCGTACCCCGGAGGCGCAGACCGCCCTGGTGCGCCAGTTGCAGGCGCGCAGCGTGCACCGTGAGTACCGCGCGCTGGTCCAGGGTCGGGTGATCAGCGGTGCCACCATCGAGGAGCCGATCGGGCGCCATCCGGTGGATCGCAAGCGCCAGGCGGTGACCGGCGGTGGCAAGCCCGCGGTCACGCATTACCGCGTGGCCGAACGCTTCCCCGCCCATACCCTGCTGAACGTGCGTCTGGAGACCGGCCGCACTCATCAGATCCGCGTACACATGGCGCATATCCGCCACCCGATCGTGGGCGACCTGACCTACGGCGGACGCCCACGCCCGGTCAAGGGCATGGGGGAGGCGGCCAAAGCCACGGTGGCGTCTTTCAAGCGCCAGGCACTGCACGCAGCGCGCCTGGAGTTCGAACATCCGGAGAGCGGTGAACCCTGCGCGTTCGAGGCCCCGCTACCGGAGGACTTCGAGGGTCTGCTTGCAGCCCTGCGCGCCGATGCCCGGGAGACCGGTGATGCCTGAGGCCCTGCCCCTGCTGGCGCCGTCCCCCGGCGAACTGCCGGCCGGCGTGCGCGCGGTCCAGACCACGCGGGTGGGCGGCGTTAGTACCGGCCCCTGGGCCGCGCTGAACCTGGCGCTGCACACTGGTGATGACCCGGAACATGTAGTCGAGAATCGGAGGCGGCTGGAACAGGACCTGGGTCTGACCGCGCCGATCGTGTGGCCGCGCCAGGTGCACGGTACCGGCGTGATCACTGCCGACACCCTGCACGCGGCGCTGGAGGCCGGCGACGCGGCCGAGGCCGATGCGGTGGTCAGCGGTCAGCCTGGGGTCGTCTGTGCGGTGCAAACCGCCGACTGCCTGCCGGTGGTGCTGGCGACCGCCGATGGCGCGGCGGTGGGGGTGGCGCATGCCGGCTGGCGCGGGCTGGCCGACGGGGTGCTGGAGGCTACCGTGGAGGCCCTGCAGACGCTGCGTCCGGGGTTGCCGATCCAGGCCTGGATGGGGGCGGCCATTGGCCCTGCGGCCTTCGAGGTCGGCCCCGAGGTGCGCGAGGTCTTTGTCGCGCACGACCCGGGGGCCGTCGCCGCGTTTTGCCCCGGCGCCGAGGGCCGCCTGCTGGCGGATCTCTACTTGCTGGCCCGGCAGCGCCTGCAGCGGGTCGGAGCGGCGCAGGTCGCCGGTGGCGGGCGCTGCACCTTCACCGAGGCGGAGACCTTCTATTCCTATCGCCGCGACGGCGAGACCGGCCGCATGGGCACGCTCGTCTGGGTTGACCCCGACCACCTGCGATAACCCCGACGCTCGGTCCGGCGCGACGGTTGCCCATGGAGATCGCCGCTTCGCTGCGCTCCTCGCGATGCCGGTGCTTTTCCCTGCCCCGTCATTGCGAGGCCCCGCAGGGGCCGTGGCAACCTCCGCGCGCAGCCCCGACGTTCGTTCGTGACGGTGTTGGCGTTTGTCTAATGCGGGCGGTTCCGTCCGTCTATCCTTGAAGGTCTGGGGATTGTCCCCATCATTGGTGTCAGTTCACCCAGATTTGACCGAGGGGTTTCCCAATGCGAATGGATCGCCTGACGACCAAGTTTCAGTCCGCCATCGCGGACGCACAATCGCTCGCGGTAGGCCGCGACCACCAGTTCATCGAACCCGCCCACCTGCTTCTGGCCCTGCTGGACCAGGAGGGTGGCACCATCCGCCACGTACTCGACCGCGCCGGCGCCAACGTGCGCCAGCTGCGCTCCGCGCTGGGCGAGGCTCTGGATCGCCTACCGAAGGTAGAGGGCGCCGCGGGCGAGGTGCACGTATCCAATGACCTGGGGCGCATGCTGAATGTCTGCGACAAGCTCGCCCAGGAGCGCAAGGACCAGTACATCCCCAGCGAGCTGTTCCTGCTCGCGGCCATCGACGAGAAGGCCGGCGTGGGCGAGATGCTGCGCAACGCCGGTGCCAACAAGGACTCCCTGGAGAAGGCCGTGGACGATATGCGCGGCGGCGCTCAGGTGGACGATCCGAACGCCGAGGAGAATCGCCAGGCGCTGGACAAGTACACCATCGACCTCACCGAGCGCGCCGAGCAGGGCAAGCTGGACCCGGTGATCGGGCGGGACGAGGAGATCCGCCGTTCGGTCCAGGTGCTGCAGCGCCGCACCAAGAACAACCCGGTGCTGATCGGCGAACCCGGGGTCGGCAAGACCGCGATCGTCGAGGGCCTGGCCCAGCGCATCATCAACGGCGAGGTGCCCGAGGGCCTGAAGGACAAGCGCGTGCTCGCGCTGGATCTGGGCGCCCTGCTGGCCGGGGCCAAGTATCGCGGCGACTTCGAGGAGCGGCTGAAGTCCGTGCTCAAGGAGCTCTCGCAGGAAGAAGGCCGCGTGATCCTGTTCATCGACGAGATCCACACCCTGGTGGGTGCCGGCAAGGCCGAGGGCGCGATGGACGCCGGCAACATGCTCAAGCCGGCGCTGGCACGCGGCGAGCTGCACTGCATCGGCGCGACCACGCTGGACGAGTATCGCCAGAACATCGAGAAGGACGCCGCCCTGGAGCGGCGTTTCCAGAAGGTGCTGGTGGACGAACCCACGATGGAAGACACCATCGCCATCCTGCGCGGGCTGAAGGAGCGCTACGAGGTCCACCACGGGATCGAGATTACCGACCCGGCGATCGTGGCCGCCGCGCAGCTGTCGCAGCGCTATATCACCGACCGCCAGCTGCCGGACAAGGCGATTGACCTGATCGACGAGGCCAGCTCGCGCATCCGCATGGAGATTGATTCCAAGCCCGAGTCCATGGACCGCCTGGAGCGCCGCCTGATCCAGTTGAAGATCGAGCGCGAGGCCCTGAAGAAGGAGGCCGACGAGGCGTCGAAGAAGCGCCTCGGCACGCTGGAGGAGGAGATCGAGCGCCTGGAGCGCGAATACTCCGACCTCGAAGAGGTGTGGAAGTCCGAGAAGGCCTCGGTCTCCGGCGCCGCGCAGTTGAAGGAAGAGCTCGAGCGCGCGCGCATCGAGCTGGAGACGGCCCGCCGCGCCGGTGACCTGTCGCGCATGTCGGAGCTGCAGTACGGGCGCATCCCGGATCTGGAGAAGTCCCTGGCCATGGCCCACGAGATGGAGAGCCAGGAGACCCAGCTGCTGCGCACCAAGGTGACCGACGAGGAGGTGGCCGAGGTGGTGTCGCGCTGGACCGGTATCCCGGTGGCCAAGATGCTGGAGGGCGAGAAGGACAAGCTGCTGCGCATGGAAGAGGCCATCGGCGGTCGTGTCGTCGGCCAGTCCGAGGCCGTGCGTGCGGTGGCCAATGCCATTCGCCGCTCGCGGGCGGGGCTGGCGGATCCGAACCGGCCGAACGGCTCGTTCCTGTTCCTTGGCCCGACCGGGGTCGGCAAGACCGAGCTGACCAAGGCCCTGGCGTCGTTCCTGTTCGATACCGAGGAGTCCATGGTCCGCATCGACATGTCCGAGTTCATGGAGAAGCACTCGGTGGCACGGCTGATCGGGGCGCCCCCGGGCTATGTCGGCTACGAGGAGGGCGGCTATCTGACGGAGGCCGTGCGCCGCAAGCCGTACTCCGTGATCCTGCTGGACGAGGTCGAGAAGGCGCATCCGGACGTGTTCAACGTTCTGTTGCAGGTACTGGATGACGGCCGCCTGACGGACGGCCACGGGCGCACCGTGGACTTCCGCAACACGGTGATCGTGATGACCTCCAATCTGGGTTCGCAGCAGATCCAGGAGATGGCCGGCGAGGAGAACTACGACGCGATGAAGGGCGCGGTGATGGAGATCGTCGGGCAGCACTTCCGCCCCGAGTTCATCAACCGCGTGGACGACGTGGTGGTGTTTCATCCGCTGGAACGCGAGCAGATCCGTGCGATCGCCGACATCCAGCTGCAGTACCTGCGCAAGCGGCTGGAGGAACGCGATCTGTCGATCACCATCACCGAGGCCGCGCTGGATCACCTGGGCGCGGCCGGGTTCGATCCGGTGTACGGGGCACGTCCGCTCAAGCGGGCCATTCAGACGCAGCTGGAGAACCCGCTGGCGCAGTCGCTGCTGTCGGGCGAGTTCGGCCCCGGTGACACGATCCAGGTGGACATGGCCGGCGACCAGCTCGCCTTTACCCGGGCGGCCGAGGCCGCCTGATCGGCCCACGACCCATTGCGATCCAACAAGGCCCGCTTCGTGCGGGCCTTTTCTTGTCCAGGGCAGGTGGAGAGGGAGGTGAACGGCGGCGGGCGGGACCGGATGCGGCCGATGGCCGCATCCGGTGATGGTTGGGTGGTGACCGGGTCAGTGGCCGTGGGTGGCGTGGGCGTCCACCGGTTCCTCGAAGGCGATGAACAGGATGCAATCCTCGTCCGAAATGCAGTGGGTGGTATGGGCCAGCCGTGCGGGGCCGTAGGCATAGGTGCCCGGGCGCAGCACCACCGGCTCCTGGTCGTCGTAATCGACCTGCATCTCGCCACTGACGAGCACCATGCGTTCGGCGCTGGTGTGCCAGTGATGGGGCGCCGTGGTGTTGCCGGGCAGGAGGAAGAAGACGTCGGCATTGGGCTGCGCCGGGTCGCCCTGCAGGACAGCGAGCCGGCAGCCGTCCGGCATGAAGTCCGGGCACGGGGTCCATTCGAGATCGGGGGAGTCGGGTGCGTGGATGAAGGCCGGGCCCTGATCCGCCGTCACCGCTGTCCAGGTGGCGACCAGGGCGAGGGCCGCTGCGGCCGAGACAAGCCGTGGTACGGCCCCGGTGGGCCGGATTTCGCGTTTGGGCATGGTGTACCTCCTGTGGGTCATGGCTTCACCCGGCCGCGCTCCGGGTGGGCGTTGGCGAAGCGTGGCTGACCGGCCGGGTGCCCGCGCGGGCCGGCCTTTGCCTGTAATCCTGGCCGCTTCCCGGCGGAGTGGCTTCAACGTTCTTGCGGTGGGTGGCCGGATGTTGCGGTTAGTCGGTACAGGCCAGCGGCTCGATGGCGGGGCCGCTACACTCGGAGGCTTGGAGATGGCGTAAAGGGACGTTCGAGATGGTTTGGGTTCGAGGGTGGGCGGTCCTGTTGCTGGCGTTGGGGCTGGCAGGGTGTTCGCTGCTGGATGCGCGCGAGCAGCTGGCGCGCATCGGCGGGGCCTGTGTGATCAGTGGCACGGTCGGGTCGAACGAAGAGGCGGATGAATCGGACGGGACCGGGCCTTATGTGGTGGCGGTGTTTCGTGAGCCGGTCGCCGCGGTCGCGGTGCCCGAGCCGGTGGACCACGTGGTCAGCGCGCGCGGCGGGAGCTGGTTCTTTGCCCTGGAGCCGGGGCGCTACAGCGTGCTGGCCTTCCGTGACGAGGATGGCGACCGTGTACACCCGGCCGGTGCGCCGGTCGAGTACGTGGCGGGCGGCGATTCGCTGGACTGTGGCCCCGGTGGCCGGCTGACCGGGATCGATGTCCGCTTGAACGGGGATGACCGCCTGGCCCATGCCATTCGGCTGCCGGAGACGCGTGCCCCGGCGGATCCCGTGAGCCCGGATGCGGCGCCGGTGAGCCTGGGCCGGGTGACGGCCTATGGCGAGATCGTCCACCTAGGCGATCCGCGCTTTGCGTCCGAGGTGGCGCGCGGCAGCCAGTGGCGCCCGCTGGATTTCGTGCTGGAAGGGTATGCCGGGGTGTACTTTCTGGAACCGTACGATCCGGGACGGACGCCGGTGCTGTTCGTCCACGGAATGAACGGCTCCCCGCGGGACTTTGCCGGGCTGCTGGAGGCCGTGGATCGCGAGCGCTACCAGCCGTGGTTCTACTATTACGCCTCCGGCCTGCCGCTGCAGTCGGCCGCGGCGCACCTGGCACAGGTGGTCGAGGAGCTGGAGGTCCGGCATGGCGTGGATTCGCTGCCGGTGGTGGCGCACAGCATGGGCGGACTGGTCGCTCGCGGCTTTTTGAATGAACGCGCCCGGCGCGAGGCGGCGGCGTCCGTGCCGGCCATGATCACCCTGTCCACGCCCTGGGCCGGGCACGAGCGCGCCCAGCGGGGTGTGGAACGCTCGCCGGTGGTGATCCCGGTCTGGCGCGACATGGCACCGGGCAGCGACTACCTGGATGGCCTGTTCACGGATCCGGCGGAGGGGACCGAACTGCACCTGCTGTTCGGTTACCAGCGCGGGGAGGGCGGAGCACGCTCCACCACGGACGGGGTGGTCACGCTGGCCAGCATGCTGCACCCGCCGGCCCAGCACGAGGCCGCCTCGGTCTTCGGTGTGGCGACGACGCACGCCGGTATCCTGTCGCATCCGCTGGTGCTGGAACGCGTGCGCGATCTGCTGTCCGGGGAACAGGTAGAGTGATGTCCGGCGGGATCCTTGCACCGCGACGGCGCAGCGGGATCGGCGTAGTCTGAAGGGATGCCCGCCGAGTCGATGTTCGCGGCGGGCTTGTCAGCGGGGAGCGCGATGCAGTTATTCGAGTGCGAGGTTTGTGGGCAGGGGGTGTATTTCGATAACACCTTCTGCACCCGCTGCGGCCACCAGTTGGGATTCCTGCCCGACCGTCTGGAAATCTCCGCCCTGGTGCCGGCGGGGGAAGCAGTGGGGGCCCGCGGGCGACCGATCCCCGGTGGCCTGTGGCGGGTGGCCGACGAGCCGGACGGGCGGTTTTATCGCCAGTGCCGGCACTACGCGGTGGACGCGGTGTGCAACTGGATGGTGCCACATGAGGAAGCCGAGCCTTTCTGTCGGGCCTGCCGCCTGAATCGCACCATCCCCGACCTGAGCGTGCCGGGCAACGCGCGATTGTGGGAGCGCCTGGAGACCGAGAAGCGGCGGCTGGTGTACGCGCTGCTGCGTCTGGGCCTGCCCGTGGTGCCGCGAAAGAATGATCCCGCGGGACTGGCGTTCGACTTTCTGGCCGATCCGGCTCCCGAATTCCGCGAGGGCGGCGGTGTGGTCACCGGCCATGCCAACGGCTTGATTACCATCAACATCGCCGAGGCCGACCCGGCGGTACGCGAGCGCATGCGCGAGGCCATGGCCGAGCCCTACCGCACCATCCTCGGCCACTTCCGTCACGAGTCCGCGCACTACTACTGGGATCGCCTGATCCGCGGTACTCACTGGCATGAGGCCTTTCGCGAGCGTTTCGGCGACGAGCGCGCGGACTACGACGGGGCCTTGCGGCGCCACTACGCCCATGGGCCGCCGGCGGACTGGCAGGCCTCGTTCGTCTCCGCCTATGCCAGTTCGCATCCCTGGGAGGACTGGGCCGAGACCTGGGCCCACTACCTGCATATCGTGGATACCCTGGACACGGCCTCGGCCTACAACATGGACATCGTCCCCGCCGCGGGCCCGTCGGCCCGCCTGGGGGCACAGGGACAGCTGCCGGCCTTTGACGCCTATGCCACGGCGAGCTTCGACCTGCTGCTGGAACACTGGCTGCCACTGGTCAGCGCGCTGAACAGCCTGAACCGCAGCATGGGCCACCCGCATGTCTATCCCTTCGTCCTGACGGCCACCGCCATCGCCAAGCTGGCGTTCGTGCACCAGGTCATTCAGGATTTCCGCACGGCTACGCGTGCGCAGCCGGCGGGTGCCACGGGCACCTGAGCGGTCGGCCGGCACCGGCAATCCCCGGGCTTTTGCCCCGGTCCTGCGAGAACCCAACGCACAAGCGAAAGGACGCGAGATGTACAACGTTGCTACCCGCGGCCCGTTCAAGGGGCTGAATCCGCGCGTTGCGCCGCTGGCGCTGATCCTGGTGGTGGTTATCGCCCTGCTGGGGGTTTATCGCACCGAACAGCTGGGCGCGGTCGTGGGCGATGCGCGCACCTTCGTTACGCCGTTGCTGGAGTGGTACTACGTGGTGGTCATGGCCTTTTTCCTGGTCATGGTGATCTGGCTCGGGGTCGGGCGCTACAAGAACGTGCGCCTGGGGCGCGACGACGAGGTCCCGGAGTTCACCACGCTGTCCTGGCTGTCGATGCTGTTCGCCGCGGGCATGGGCGTCGGCCTGCTGTTCTGGGCGGTGGCCGAGCCGCTGTCGCATTACGGCGGCAACCCGTTCCTGATCGACAATGGCGACCAGGCCGCGGCCGCGGACATGTCCATGGTCCTGACCTACTTCCACTGGGGGCTCAACGCCTGGGGCGTGTTCGCCCTGCTGGCACTGATCCTCGCCTATTTCGGCTTTCGCAAGGGTCAGCCACTGGCCCTGCGTTCGGCCCTGCACCCGCTGATCGGCAAGTACAGCCATACCTGGCCGGGGGACCTGGTGGATCTGCTGGCGATTATCGCCACGGTCTTCGGGATCGCGA
The DNA here is from genome assembly GCF_000420165.1 of Thioalkalivibrio sp. AKL19. Classification (GTDB taxonomy): domain Bacteria; phylum Pseudomonadota; class Gammaproteobacteria; order Ectothiorhodospirales; family Ectothiorhodospiraceae; genus Thioalkalivibrio. Next base: position 26,771 of record NZ_ATUK01000005.1, read on the forward strand.
CCACCCTGGGCCTGGGCATCCAGCAACTGGAGGCCGGACTGGCACACACCGTGGGCCTCTCGCTGGAAGGGGATCGCGGCCTGCTGATGCTGACCGCGCTGCTGACCGTGATCGCGATCGTGTCGGTAGTGACCGGGATGCAGGCCGGGGTGCAGCGGGTCAGCCAGGCCAACCTCTGGCTCAGCGTCGCCCTGCTCGGGCTGTTGCTGGTGGCGGGGCCGACCCAGTACCTGCTGGCCCTGGTCGTGCAGTCCAGCGGCAGCTACATGCAGAACCTTCTGGGTCTTTCGCTCTACACCCACGCCCACCACATGGACGAGTGGCACTCGGACTGGACCGTCTTCTACTGGGGCTGGTGGCTGGCCTGGGCGCCGTTCGTCGGGCTGTTCATCGCGCGGATCTCGCGCGGGCGCACCCTGCGCGAGTTCGTGATGGGCGTGTTGCTGGTGCCCACCCTGATCACCTTCTTCTGGCTTGCACTGCTGGGTGGCACCGCGCTGCACGCCGAGGTCGAGGGCATCGCGAATATCGCCGAGCGCGTATCCGAGGATCTCACCATGGCAACCTTCGCCACGATGGAGACCCTGGAGCCCTGGTTGATCGCGAAGACCGGCGCCGTTCTGATTACGGTGCTGATCGCGACCTACCTGCTGACCTCGGCCAATGCCGGCATCGTGGTCATCAACACCCTGCTGGCCCATGGGTCCACCGAACACCGGGCGATTCACCTGATCCTGTGGGGCGCGATGATCGGTCTGGTGACCGGGGTGCTGCTGCTGGCCGGCGGGCTGGAGGTCCTGCAGAACGCGGTCATCCTGGCCGCGCTGCCGTTCTCGCTGGTGATGCTGATGATGGTGGTGGGCCTGATGCGCGCCCTGGAAGACGAGCGCTACGCGCCGCGCCCGGGCGAGCACACGGTCGCCCCCAGCGAGCCGTGGGCGATCCCGCCGGATCGCGTCCACGAGGACTTCGACGTGGACGACGATGCCCCCGAGGCCCGCGCCGAAGACGACCGCCGGGGTCCCTGACGACCCCGGTCTTCCACCACGACGAAAACCGTAAAGAGCGATTAACAGGAAGTTGGGAAGACAGGAAGAATGAATGGGTGGAAATCCCATGCGCTTCGCAGTGGGTGTTCGGGGCTATGCTGTGCTGGTCTAATGTTGGTGGACACCTCGATCGGTGGAATGATGAGGATCTGATCGAGGAGACGATATGGGACGCAGGAATTTTGATCCGGAG
>NZ_ATUK01000006.1 GCF_000420165.1 Thioalkalivibrio sp. AKL19
CGGCAGTCGGGCGTGTTTCTTGGGTACTTCTTTGCACGAGCAAAGAAGTACCTCGCGGTGCGCTCGCGAGAGAGCGCGTGGCAGGCGGCGGACCGGAGGCACCGTAAGCACCCAACGACGAACCGGGACCAGCCACAACAAGGCAGGCGGTGGATCGGAGGCAATGTAGACACCTGAGGCCGAACTGCGCCCGGGCCCGGCGCTGCGAGGACCCTGGTCAGGTGGTGGCGATGCGGTCGAGCAGGGCGCGGTAGCCGGCGCGGTAGTCGGGATACTGCAGGCGATAGCCACTGGCATGCAGGCGCTTGTTGCAGCAGCGCTTGCCGGAGACTCCGCCCTCGGGCATTGGCGGTGTGCCGGGCGGATCGATCTCCATCGCCCGTGCCAGCCAGGCGAGCAGCTCGTGGCGCAGGGCGGGCTCGTCATCCACGCCCAGATAAATCGGGTCGGGGTCATCCAGATGGAACAAGTGGGTCAGCAGGCCCACGCAGTCATCGCGGTGGATGCGGTTGGTCCAGACCGGTGCTTCGTGCTGACCGCGCACGCCCTCGCGCACCTTGCGCAGGTGGTACTCGCGCCCCGGGCCATAGATGCCGCCAAAGCGCACGACCACGCCGGGAAAGGGACTGTCGGCGAGCAACTGCTCGGCTTCCCGCAGGGCGCGCCCGGAGAACCGGGTGGGTTCGGTGGGGCTGGCCTCGTCCACCCAGCGGCCGTCGTCGGCGCCGTAGACCGAGGTGCTGGAGACGAATACAACGCGGCGCGGCCGCTGGCTGGCCCGTTCCAGGGCGGTCAGGGTGTTGCGCAGGCCGTCAACATAGGCGCGACGATAGGCGGGCTCGGTGAACTCGCCCGGGGTGGCGATGAAATAAACGGTGTCGAGCGCCGGCGGCAGCTCCGGCAGGCCGTCCGCGACGCCGAAGTCGCCGACCAGGGGCTGGATCGGCTTGGGGATGTGCTCCGGCCGGCGGCGCAGGCCCCAGACGGCATGTCCCGCGACGGCGAGCGGTTCGCCGACGGCGCAGCCGAGGTCGCCGCAGCCCATGATCAGGATGTTGGCCATTGTTCCCTCCGCGATCGTGCTTCGCACGCTACCGGCTTCGCCGGCGAAAGACCAGCCCCGGAGTGAGGGTTCGACCCGGGTCGATGGGTCGGGCATCCTGAGCGGGACGCAGATGACGGGAGGTGCGGCTTGGGCAAGGCCAGGCGGACGACAAACAACGCTACGTGTGCCTGCGGCTCGGGGCAGGACCGGATGGCCTGCTGCGGGCCGTATCTGGACGGAACGGCCTCGGCGCCGACGGCGGAGACGCTGATGCGGTCACGTTATGCAGCCTTCGTCGAGGGGCGGGAGGATTATCTGCGGGCCACCTGGGCTCCGGAGACCCGACCGGCATCGCTGGGGCTGGATCCGGATCAGCGCTGGCTGGGGCTGGCGATCCGCGCGACCGGGGCGGGTGGGCCGGATGACGTCGAGGGCTGGGTCGAGTTCGTCGCGCGATCAAGGCTGCACGGCCAGGGCGTGCGTTTGCACGAGCGCAGCCGGTTTCGTCGCGAGGATGGCCGCTGGGTTTATGTCGACGGGGAATTTCCGGGGGCATGACAGCCGCAGCGGATGCGGTCGCATCGCCGGTGAGTCCGGCGTTGCTGGAGCGGGTGCTGGAGTGCTTGCGCGTCCGGCCGGACGGGCTGACCGAGCACGCCCTGATCACGCAGTTGCGCGACGCGGGAGTGGAGCCGTTTGCCGGGGCGCGGCTGCAGGAGCCACTGAGCCTGTTTCAGACACACTTCCTGTTGTTCCACTGCCTGTATCGGCTGCGCGACCGCCTGGCGGAGCAGGGCGAGTGGCTGCGGATTCATTGCCTGGATATCGGCATCGAGCCGGTGTCGGGTGTCCCGCGGGCGGGCGGGTTCCCGGCCCCGCACGACCCCTTGCGGGCCTATTACCTCGATCCGACCCGGCTGGACACCATGGATGCGGCGGCGGTCGAGGCGCTTCTGGGCGAGTTCTGGTCGCGCCTGGGGCGCGACGAGCAGCGCGAGCAGGCCCTGGCGGTGCTGGAACTGGCGGACCCGGTGGATGCGGACACCATCCGCCACCAGTACCGCCGGATGGCGCAGCGACACCACCCCGACCGGGGTGGGGACACGGCGACACTGCAGCGGATCAACGCGGCCCGGTGGGTCCTGCTGACCGGCGAGTGAACACGCCGGGGCTCAGTCGTCGGAGTCGGACATGGTGGTCACGAACGCCTGTTCCACGGTGAATGTGCCCACGCCCTTGTAGTTGGTCTGGGTCCAGCCATGTTCGGTGAGCCACTCGCTCATCTCGCGGTTCATCGCCGGGTTGCCGCACAGCATCACGCGGTCGTGTTCCGGGTCCGCGGGCGGCAGATCGAGGATCTGGCTGAGTTCCCCGGAGCGGAACATGTCGGCGCCGCGCTGGTTGTTGTCATACGGCTGCTGCGCGATCGGGCAGGCGAAGTCATGGTTCTCGCGGGTCACGGTCGGCACGTAGCGCAGGCGGTCGCTGATGAGCGACTCGATCTCCTGGCGGTAGGCCAGTTCCTCGACGGTACGCACGCTGTGCACCAGCACCGCGTTGTCGAAGTGCTCGAACAGCTCCGGGCTGCGGATCAGCGAGATGAACGGGGCGAGCCCCGTGCCGGTGGCCAGCATGTACAGGGTGCGGCCCGGCTGCACGTAGTCGAAGGTGAGCGAGCCGGTGACCTTGGTGTTGATCCAGATCGGATCGCCCGGGCCGGCCTTGGCCAGGCGGCTGGTGAGGGCGCCGTCCGGCACATGGATGCTCAGGAACTCCAGTTCCTCGGCCTCGGGTTCGGAGACGATCGAGTAGGCGCGCGGGATCAGCTTTCCCTCGGGCCGCAGCCCCAGGGTCACGAACTGCCCGTTCTTGAATTCCAGACCCTCCGGGCGCGTGGTGGTAAAGCTGAAGGTCTTGTCCGACCAGCGGCGCGTGGAGGTGATGCGTTGTTCCGAATACGGCATAAGTGCGTGGTTTTCCGATTATTGTTTGGTCATACGCTAGCAAGTCCCCGTGCCGGCTGCGAAAGCGCCGGCAAAAACCAAGGAAAACAGTCAGAAAATTGGAGGCGTCTCAGCGGGTGGTTTCGCCGGCCAGGTGGTGCTCCAGCGGGGTGGGTTCCGACAGGTAGAACCCCTGCACGAAGTCCAGCCCGATCTCGCGCAGGCGCTCCATGGTGGCCTCCGACTCCACGCATTCGGCGATGGTGCGCAGGCCAAGCACGTGGCCCACACGGTGGATGGCCGTGACCATCGCGGAGTCCACCGCGTTGTGGGCGATGTCGCGCACGAAGCTGCCGTCGATCTTGATGAAGTCCACCGGCAGGTTCTTCAGATAGCCGAACGACGACAATCCGGAGCCGAAGTCGTCCAGGGAGAAGCGACAGCCCATGTAGCGCAGGGTGCGGATCAGGCTCTGGGCGCGCTCGTGGTGGCTGATGGCCGCGGTCTCGGTGATCTCGAAGATGATGCAGTGCGGCGGGATCGCGTAATGCTGGAGGCGCTCGGTCACGAATTCGAGCATGCTCTCCTGGGCCAGCGATTGGCCCGAGAGATTAATGGCGACGGTCGGATCGCAGCGGGCGTTGTCCCCGCGCGCCGCGCGATGCCGTGCCAGCATGGCGAATGCGTGATCGATGACGTGGCGATCGATATCCGGCATCAGGTGGTAGCGTTCCGCGGCCGGGATGAAGCTGCCCGGCGAGATCAGCCGGTCGTCCTCGTCGCGCAGGCGCATCAGCACCTCGAGATGGGCCAGATCCGGATCCATGGGCCCCAGCGGGTGGACCGCCTGGCCGAACAGCACCAGGCGCCCTTCGTCCAGTGCCGTGCGGATGCGGCCGACCCATTCCATTTCCCCGCGCCGGCGGCGCAGGGCCTGGTCGGTGGGCTGCCAGACGTAGATGCGGTTGCGCCCGTCCTCCTTGGCGGCGTAACAGGCGGAGTCCGCCTGGCTGAGGATCTCGGGCAGGGTGTGCGCCGGTCCGTTGACCGGCACCAGGCCGATGCTGACCCCCACGTCGAAGCGCCGGCCCTCCCAGGCGAAACGCAGGGCCTGAACGGCTTCCAGCATGCGGTGCGCGATCGCCTCCGCGCGTTCCGGCGGGCAGTGGCACAGCAGCACGCCGAATTCGTCACCACCCAGTCGGGCCAGGGTATCGTTCTGGCGGATCAGGTGCAGCAGGCGCTCGGAGAGCTCGCGCAGCAGCTCGTCACCGGCCTGGTGTCCGCAGGTGTCGTTGATGATCTTGAACTGGTCGAGGTCCATGTAGAACACGGCGTGCGGGGTCTGGCCCTCCTGGAGGGTGCGCAGGGCCTCTTCCAGCCGGCGTTCGAATTCGCGGCGGTTGCACAGTCCGGTCAGGTCGTCATGGGTCGCCTGGTGGTTGAGCTGCTGGGTCATCTGCCACAGCTCAGTGTGGTCGTGCAGCACGACCACCACGCCCTGGGCCGCCCGGTTCGGGCGTTGCAGCGGTGAGGCGAGCATGCGGACCACGCGGATTCCGCCGTCGGCGCGATGCAGGATGCGCTCGGGTGATTCCGTGGTCGCGCCGAGCTCCAGACACTGCTCCACCGGGTGCTGCACGTTGGTTCCGGTGCGTGTGTCCTCCAGCTCCAGGAGTTCGTCCACCCGAAGACCCTGGGCACTGGTGGCATCGATCCCCAGCAGGGTCTGGGCCGCCGGGTTGAGGTAGGTCAGGCGCCCCTGGGTGTCCGTGGTGATGACACCGTCACTGATCGATTGCAGCGTGGTCAGCAGGCGGTCGCGTTCGGCCCCGGTGGCGGCCTCGGCCGCACGCAGCGCGGTGATGTCCCAGGCGACACCAAGAACACCGTCGCCGTCCTTCAGCGGGATCCAGGAGACGCTCAGGTGGGTGCCATTGACGGCGTCCTCGAACTGGAAGGCCTCGCCGGCCAGCGCCCGTTCGGCCGCCGCGAGGGTGTCGGGGTGATCGGCATAGACCTCCTGGAATTTGCGCCCGACCACCTCGCCGGGGCCGAGACCGAGGGCGCGCAGCCCGGCCCCTTCCGATAGCGTGAAGCGGCCCTCGGCGTCCAGTGCGAACAGGATTAGGGGGGCGTGGCGGATGGTCGCCCCCAGCTGGGTCTCGAGGCGCTTGAGGTTCTGCTCCGACTGGCGCTCGCGAGTGATGTCGCGGAGCGTCGTGAAGACCTCGATCTCCCCGTCGGTGCGGATCGCGTTGATGTGGACCTCGGCGGGAAACTCGCTGCCGTCGCGCCGGCGGTAGCGGCTCTCGAAGTGGGCGGGAAGCCGGTTTTCCGGGTCCGAATGGGCCTGCTCCACGTCGTCCTCGGTGGCCTCCAGGTCCAGGTCGGTGATATGCACACCGCCGGTCAGCTCGGCCCGGGAATAGCCCAGCAGTTCGCAGGCGGCGTGGTTGGCCGCGATGATCTCGCCCTGGCGGTCCAGGACCAGGTGGGCCTCGGGTGCCTGGTCGAAGATCCGCTGATAGCGCGTGCTGTCCGGTTGGTCGGGCATGGCGGCGGGGTGGATCCTTTTTTCGGGCGGGCCCGTCGGGGTGCGTTTCGGCGTCCGAGTGTCGCCGCTCGCGCCGGTGCTGGCAACCTGCGCCGGCCGTCCTATCCGGGCGCATGGGTCAGCCGGGAGAGGGTCTCCGGGGGCGCGGGAGCCCCACTGCCGTGGTTGCTGCGCAGCCGCGCGCGGGCCCAGGCGACGTGTTCGCGTACCCGTTCGTCGGGGTGGTCGGCGCGGGCGGTCAGTGCGGCCTCCGCCTGCGGCGTGGCCGGGCCGTTGCCCAGCGCCACGGCGATGTTGCGCAGCCACTGGATGTGCCCGATACGGCGGATCGCCATGCCCTCGGTGCGGGCCAGGAAGGTCGCCTCGTCCCAGGCGAACAGGTCGACCAGGCCGGCCGCATCCAGGCCGTGACGAGCGATGAAGTCGGGTTCGGCCGAGATCTCGGCAAAGCGGTTCCACGGGCACACGAGTTGGCAGTCGTCGCAGCCGTAGATGCGGTTGCCGATCAGGGGGCGCAGGTCCTCGGGGATGCTGCCCTTCAGTTCGATGGTGAGGTAGGAGATGCAGCGCCGCGCGTCGAGATCGTGGGGGCCGCGGAACGCCTGCGTGGGGCAGACCTCCAGGCAGGCGGTGCACTGCCCGCAGTGTTCGCCCACCGGCTCGTCGACCGGCAGCGGGAGGTCGGTGAACAGCTCCCCGAGAAAGAACCAGGAGCCGCTCTCGCGTGCCAGCAGGTTGGTGTTCTTGCCGATCCAGCCCAGCCCGGCGCGCGCGGCCAGGGCCTTCTCCAGGATGGGGGCGCTGTCGGTGAAGGCGCGGTAACCAAAGGGGCCGACCTCGGTCTCGATCCGGCGGGCGAGGGTGGTGAGGCGCTTGCGCAGCAGCTTGTGGTAGTCGCGGCCCAGGGCGTAGCGCGAGACATAGGCACGGTCGCCCGCGCTCAACTGGATGGCCGGACGCCGCGTGGCCGGCGGAAAGTAATCCATGCGCACGCTGATGATGCGCCGCACCCCGGGCACCAGGGCGTCCGGGTCGTGGCGCAGGGCGGCGCGTTCGGCCATCCAGTCCATCTCGCCGTGCGAGCCCCGCGCGAGCCAATTGTCCAGGTGCCGGCGGTCTGACTCGGGTACCTCGGCGGGGGCGATGCGCACCGCCTGGAACCCGAGCTCGCGTCCCCAGTCGCGGATGCGATCGGCAAGCTCGGTGCATTGGCGTGGATCGAGGCGCTGAGGCACGATTTGGCTTCCGCGACGGAGGTAATGGCGTGAATCATGAACCCGACCTACAAGGATTGACCAGCGCACTGTTCGACAATGCGGGCATGCGTGCCCTGGATGCCGCCGGCCTGGACCTGCCCGGGATGGCACCGGGCGAACTGATGGAGCGGGCCGGCCAGGCCCTGCTGACGGTGGTACGCCGCGCGTGGCCTCGAGCCCGGCGCATCGGGATCCTGTGCGGGCCCGGCAACAACGGCGGGGATGGCTACGTGCTGGCCCGGCTGGCGGCCGAGACGGGGCTGGAGGTGTGGGTCCATGGCGGGGCCTCGCGGGCGCGCCCCGAGTCCGATGGCCGCCGTGCTTACGCGCGCTGGCGGGACGGTGGCGGCGAGGTCCGCGCGCTGGAGGATTTTGATCCGGCGGCCGCGGACCTGTGGGTGGACTGTCTGTTCGGCATCGGCCTGGAACGTCCGCTGACCGATGCCTATGGCGCGCTGATCGAGCAGTTGAATGCGAGTGATGTTCCGGTGCTGGCGGCCGACGTCCCCTCGGGCGTGGATATCGACACCGGTCGGGTGCTGGGGCAGGCGGTGCGGGCCGATCGTACCCTGACCATGATCGCGGACAAGCTGGGGCTGCATACGGGGGCCGCCGTGGACTGTGCCGGCGAGGTCGAGGTGGCTTCGCTGGACCTGCCGGGCGCGGTAGCCGGGGGCATCGCGCCGGTGGCGCGCCGGCTCGGACCGGCGGACTGGCGGGGACACCTGCCGGCGCGGCGCCCGGGGGTGCACAAGGGCGATTGCGGGCATGTACTGGTCGTGGGCGGCGCGCCGGGCTACTCCGGTGCGGCGCGGCTGGCGGCCACCGCGGCCCTGCGCGCCGGGGCCGGGCGCGTGACCCTGGCGACCCACCCCGAGCACGCCGCCTGGGCCAACCAGGAGCGCCCCGAGCTGATGGTTCAGGGCATCCGGGATGCCGGCGAACTCCAGACATTGCTGCGCCGGGTCGACGTGGTCGCGGTGGGGCCGGGGCTGGGGCAGGACGCCTGGGGGCGCGGACTGTGGCTGGCCGTGGCCGACGCCGAGTTGCCGCGGGTGGTGGATGCCGATGCCCTGAACCTGCTGGCCGAGGCCCCGCGCCGGGGCGAGGACTGGATCCTGACGCCGCACCCGGGCGAAGCCGCCCGGCTGCAGGGGACGGACGTGGCGTCCATCGAAGCCGACCGGCCCGGGCAGGTGCACGCGCTGGTGGGCCGCCTCGGGGGAGTGGTACTGCTCAAGGGGGCCGGTACGCTGGTCGCCGATGCGGGGGCGGGCTTGCTGACCTGTGTCACGGGCGGGCATCCGGGCATGGCTACGGCAGGCAGCGGCGACGTGCTGACCGGCATCATCGCGGCGCTGCGGGGGCAGGGCGCCGATGCGCGCACGGCCGCCGAGGTCGGCGCCGCCTGGCACTGCGCCGCGGCCTGTGTCGCGCGTGACCGGCTGGGTGGGGCGCGCGGGATGCTGGCCGGGGACCTGGCCGATGCCCTGCCGGCCGCCGGAGGTGCGAAATGACCGAGCGATCGAGCCCGCTGGTGCTTCCGAACCTGGAGGCCACCGAGGCGGCCGGGGCGGCACTGGCCGCGCTCGATGCCCCGCGTATCGTGTTCCTCGAAGGCGATCTCGGCGCGGGCAAGACCACCTGGGTGCGCGGCCTGCTGCACCGGCTTGGGCACGAGGGGGCGGTGCGCAGTCCGACCTACACCCTGGTGGAGCCCTATGCGCTGGCGGGCCGCGAGGTCCTGCATTTCGACCTGTACCGCCTGGGTGATCCCGAGGAGCTCGAATACCTGGGGGTGCGGGAGGCCTTCGGGGGCGACACCCTGTGGCTGGTTGAATGGCCGGAACGCGGCGCCGGCTGGCTGCCCGATCCGGACCTGGTTGTGCGCCTGGCGCACCGTCCGGATACCGCGGAGGGCCGCGAACTCCGGCTGGAAGGCCCGCTCGCCGAGGCGTACCGGCGGGCCCTGGATGACCGTGTGTGATCGCTCAACCGGCTGATGTTGGGGAGCCCGAGGCCAGGGTCAGAGTTGGCCCGACACGCGCAAAATGCGCGATATCTCGCTCATAAGGAAAGAAAACTGCTATTGCTTTTCCAGAAAAAGCGTCCACAATGTAGTCAGAACCCCTGATTACAAAGGGAATCGCCGTGGGCCAACCAACATCGCCGGATCTGCGCCGCCGTCAGCTACTGTGCGCCATGACTGCCCTGGGGCTGGTCGGGATGCCGTTGCCCGCCGTGGCCCGCACCGCTGTGCGGCGGGTCCGCATGTCGGTGGACGGCGATACCACGCGCCTGGTCTTCGACATGGACGGCGAGGCCGAGTACTCCATGTTCCGTCTGCAGTCCCCCGAGCGCCTGGTGGTGGACCTCGAGAATGCTCGGGCCGTGGACGACCTGGGCATCAGCGACAACCCGCGTTCGGCGATCAAGGCGGTGCGCCATGCCGCGCGCAACGGCTCCGATTTGCGCGTCGTCTTCGATTTGCGCAAGCCCGTGGAGCCGCGCAGCTTCGTCCTGATGCCAGCTCAGGGTGCCCCGCACCGCCTGGTGCTGGACCTGACGACCGGCGAGGCGCCCGCGGCCCCGCGGGCGGCGGAGAACAACGGATCCCGGCGCGGGCGCTCGCAGGAGAACCTGCGCGATGTCGTGGTCGCCATCGATGCCGGCCACGGCGGGCATGACCCGGGCGCGATCGGCCCGGCTGGCACCCGCGAAAAGGACGTCGTCCTGCAGATCTCCAAGCGCCTGGCCGAGCGCGTGAACGACGAGCGCGGCATGAAGGCCGTGATGATCCGTAGCGGTGACTACTTCCTGCCGCTGCGCGAACGCATCGAGCGCGCGCGCAAGGCGGACGCGGACGTCTTCGTGTCCATCCATGCCGACGCCATCGCCAACCGCAACGTGCAGGGATCGTCGGTCTACATGCTGTCCGAACGCGGGGCCTCCAGCGAGGCGGCGCGCTTCCTCGCGCAGCGCGAGAACCAGGCGGATCTGAGCCTGGGCGGGGTCCCGATCAACGGCAAGGACGATTCCCTGGCCAACGTGCTGCTGGACCTGGCCCAGAGCGGCAGCCTGGAGGCCAGCAACACCCTGGCCGAGCGGATGATCGGGGAGCTGCACCGCGTGGGCAAGGTGCGCAAGCCGGAGGTCGAACGCGCCAACTTCGCGGTGCTGCGCTCGCCGGATGTGCCGTCGATCCTGGTCGAGGCCGCGTTCATCTCCAACCCCTCCGAGGAGCGCAAGCTGCGCAGCGCCAGCTTCCAGAACTCGCTGGCGGACGCCCTGCTGACCGGGTTGCGGTCGTACTTCTCGACCCATGCCCGTCCCGGCACCCTGATCGCCGACGGCCAGCCCGACCAGCACATCATCCGCCCGGGCGAGACCCTCTCCGGGATTGCCGACCGCTACAGCCTGTCCCTGGCGGACCTGCGTTCGGCCAACAACGTCCGCGACGACCGCATCTTCGCCGGGCAGGTCCTGCGTATCCCCCGCGATTCCTGAACCCGGTACCTCCCGCGCAGGCCGTCACGTCTTGCAAGCGCTGTTCGATCGGCGGCTAGGCACTTCGGCGCCGCCCCGGTTAGGCTAGGCACCCGATTCCAGTCTCTCCTCAGGTGTCGCCCGTGGCGATCGCAAAGCTCTCCGAACAACTGATCAACCAGATCGCCGCCGGCGAGGTGATCGAGCGTCCGGCCTCGGTGGTCAAGGAACTGCTGGAGAATGCCCTGGACGCGGGGGCCACGCGGGTGGACGTGCGCCTGGAGCAGGGCGGGGTCCGGCTGATCCAGATCAGCGACAACGGCAGCGGGATCTATCGCGACGAGATGCCGCTGGCCCTGTCGCGCCATGCCACCAGCAAGATCGCCTGCATGGACGACCTCGAGGCCCTGCACACCCTCGGCTTTCGCGGCGAGGCCCTGCCCTCGATTGCCTCCGTCTCGCGCCTGTCGCTGACCTCCATGGTCGAGGGCGAGCGCAACGGCTGGCGCCTGACCGGGGACGGCTCCGATGTCTTCCGCGAGGCCGCCCCGGCGTCGCACCCGGTGGGCACGACGGTCGAGGTGCGCGACCTGTTCTTCAACGTCCCCGCGCGGCGCAAGTTCGTGCGCACCGAACGCACTGAATACAATCACTGCGAGAACGTGATCCGGACCCAGGCGGCGGCCTGCCCCGAGGTAGCCTTCAGCCTGCGCCACAACGACCGCGTGACCCTGGACCTGCCGGCGGCCGACGACCCCGGCGAACGCGTGCGCGCCCTGCTGGGCGATGCCTTCCTGGAGCATGCAACACCGGTGGACGAGCAGCGCGCCGGTCTGGCGCTGTCCGGCTGGCTGGGCTCGCCGACCCAGTCGCGGGCGCAGCCCGACCAGCAGTTCTTTTTCGTCAACGGCCGGGCGATCCGCGACCGTGTGCTGGCCGCGGCCGTGCGCAAGGCCTACCAGGACGTGCTCTATCACGGGCGGCATCCCATGTTCGTGCTGGACCTGGAGCTGGACCCGACCCAGGTGGACGTGAACGCGCACCCGACCAAGCAGGAGGTGCGCTTTCGCGAGTCGCGCATGGTCCACGACTTCATCTTCCACAGCCTGCACAAGGCGCTAGCCGCGTTGCGTCCGGGAGATTCCGGGCATGCCGCGGCGGTGCCTGACATGGGCGCGCCGACCGCTGCCGGGCGCCCCGCGCCGATGCCGGCGCAGGCGGAGCGGCCGCTGTCCGGACTGGGCGTGCCGGGGGCGGGCGGTGGGTACATGCCGCCGCGCGAACCACGCCCGGAGCCGGTCGGGCGCGACCCCGGGTTCGGCGCGGCCTGGGCCGAGTTCCGCGGGGTGTCCGCGGCGGTGGAGGAACGGCCCGCTGCCTACGAGCGCCAGGCCGCCGTTGCGCCGGGCGTCGCCCCTGCGGACCCGGATGCGGACAGCATGCCGCCGCTCGGGTTTGCCCTGGGGCAGGTGGCCGAGACCTTTATCCTGGCCGAGAACGCCCGTGGCCTGATCGTGGTGGACATGCACGCCGCCCACGAGCGGATCACCTATGAACGTCTCAAGCGCGAATGGGAGGGGGCGCGGGTGACCTCGCAGCCCTTGCTGGTGCCGGAGACCCTGGATGTCACCCCGGCCGAGGCCGAACTGGCCGAGGAGCGAATGGAGCTGCTTGGTGAGCTCGGCTTCGAGCTCGACCGCGCCGGCCCCGAGACCCTGACCCTGCGCGCGGCGCCCGCGCTGCTGCGTGGCCAGGACACCGCGCAGCTCGTGCGCGATGTCCTGGCGGACCTCGCGGCCGACGGCTACAGCCATCGGGCCGAGGGGGCGATGAACGCGGTACTGGGAACGATCGCCTGCCACGGTTCCGTGCGTTCGGGGCGGCGCCTGACCCTGCCCGAGATGAATCAGTTGCTGCGGGACATGGAGGCCACCGAACGCTCCGGTCAGTGCAATCACGGGCGCCCGACCTGGGTGGAGCTGGACCACTCGGCGCTGGACCGGCTGTTCCTGCGAGGACGCTGATGGCCGGACTGGATGGGGACCGGCCGCCGGTCGTGCTGCTGGCCGGTCCCACCGCGAGCGGCAAGACCGCGCTGTCGCTGGCGCTGGCCGAGGCCCTGGACGCGGAGATCGTCAGCGTGGATTCCGCACTGGTCTATCGCGGCATGGATATCGGCACCGCCAAGCCGGACGCCGCCGAGCGGGCCCGCGCCCCGCATCACCTGCTGGATATCCGCGACCCGGAGGACACCTACAACGCCTCCGACTTTGCCCGCGATGCCCGCGTGGCGATCGATGCCATTCATGCCCGCGGCCGGGTCGCCCTGCTGGCGGGCGGCACGCTGCTCTACCTGCGCGCGTTGCTGGACGGCTTCGACCCGATCCCGCCGGTACCGGATGCGGTGCGCGCGGCGGTGCGCGCCCGGCTGGAGCGCGAGGGCGCCGTGGCCCTGCACGCCGAGCTGGCGACCGTGGACCCGGCCGCCGCCGCGCGCATTCACCCGAACGACCCGCAGCGCATCCTGCGTGCCCTAGAGGTCCATGCGGCCAGTGGTCGGCCGCTGTCGGCCTTCCAGAGCGGAGCGGCCGCAACGGTTCCGCTCGGCTGGGTGTCGCTGGCCCTGTGGCCGGAGGATCGCGAACGTCTGCGCACCCGCATCGCCGATCGCTTCGACGCGATGCTGGAGGCCGGTTTCGTCGACGAGCTGATGACCCTGACCCGGCGCCCCGGTCTGACTGCGGAGCATCCCTCGCAGCGCGCGGTGGGGTATCGTCAGGGCTGGCAGTGGCTGGCCGGTGAGTATGACTTTGCGACCTTCCGCGAGCGGGCGATCGCCGCGACCCGCCAGCTGGCCAAGCGCCAGCTCACCGGGTTGCGGCGCTTCCCCCTGCATGCCCGGCTGAACGCCGAGCGCGCGGACTTGTCGCAGGCCCTGGAGGCGATCCGCGGGGCGCGCTCGGCCACGGCCGGATAACGCCCGGGGCGGCCGTTGGCAGGCGAGGCGGGGCCGGTATGCTACGCTTCAAGTTAACCGACCGGCGGGCCGGCCGCGGGCCGCTCGCGCGGGTCGCGAACCAATAATAACGATCAAGGAACGCACCGATGGCCAAAGGGCAAATGTTGCAGGAACCCTTCCTGAATGCGCTGCGCCGGGACCGGATCCCGGTCTCCATCTACCTGGTGAACGGGATCAAGCTGCAGGGGCAGATCGAATCGTTCGACCAGTTCGTGGTGCTGCTGCGCAGTACGGTCTCGCAGATGGTCTACAAGCACGCCATCTCCACGATCGTCCCGGCACGCCAGGTGAACATGAACCTCGAGGGCGAGGCCGCAGCCTCTGCGGAAGCCGAATCCTGATGCCGAGTCGCTGGCTTGTTTGAACGTCCAGAGAGCGGCGGCGACGCCGCCGCAGGCAATACGGCGGTCCTGGTTGCGCTGAATATCGGGGACAACCCCGATATCGAGGCCCAGGTCCAGGAATTCGACGAGCTGGTGCGTTCCGCCGGGGCCGAGATCAAGGCCGTGGTGCGGGGTTCGCGCGACCGGCCGCACCCGAAGCTGTTCGTCGGTGCCGGCAAGGCCGACGAGATCCGGGATGCGGTGGAGGCGTCGGGTGCCGACGTGGTGATCTTCAATCACGCCCTGTCGCCCAGCCAGGAACGCAACCTCGAGGCCCACCTGAAGGCCCGGGTGCTGGATCGTTCCGGGTTGATCCTCGATATCTTTGCCCAGCGCGCCCGCTCCCACGAGGGCAAGCTGCAGGTGGAGCTTGCGCAGTTGCGCCACATGTCCACGCGCCTGGTCCGTGGCTGGACTCACCTGGAGCGGCAGAAGGGCGGGATCGGCCTGCGCGGTCCGGGGGAAACCCAGCTGGAGACCGACCGCCGCCTGCTGGCCGGGCGTATCAAGCACATCGAGCGCCGTCTGGAGAAGGTCGAGCGTACCCGCGAACAGGGCCGCCAGGCGCGCCTGCGCAACGAGATCCCCACGGTTTCGCTGGTGGGCTACACCAACGCCGGCAAGTCGACCCTGTTCAACCGGCTCACGCATTCCGACGTCTACCAGGCGGACCAGTTGTTCGCGACCCTGGACCCGACCCTGCGCCGTCTGGACCTGGCCCCGCACCAGTCGCTGATCCTGGCCGACACCGTGGGCTTCGTGCGCGACCTGCCGCACGAGCTGGTCGCCGCGTTCAAGGCGACCCTGACCGAGACCCGCGAGGCGGCGCTGCTGCTGCACGTGATCGACGCCGCCGACCCGGAGCGCGAGGCGCGCATCCGCCAGGTCGAGGAGGTCCTCGAGGAAATCGGCGCCGAGGACGTCCCCTGCTGGCGGGTGTACAACAAGATCGACCAGCTGGAGAACCCGGCCGAGGACCCGGACGAGCGCTTCGGGCTGGCGGACGACGCCTTCTGGCTGTCGGCCCGTACCGGCGAGGGCGTGGCGCGCCTGGAACAGCGCCTGGCCGAGACCTTCACCGAGTCCATGACCCAGGGCTGGTTCGAGATCCCGGCCGCGGCCGGCCGGCTGCGGGCCCGGCTCTACGAGGAGAAGGCCGTGGAGGCCGAGCAGACCACGCCGGATGGCGCGATCCAGCTCCGGCTGCATCTGCCGCAGCGGCGCTTCGAGCAGCTCTTCCGCGAGGCCGGGCTGGATCCCGAAGCGGTGCGCCTGCAGCCGGAAGTACCCGGACCGACCGCCGCCCACCACTGACGACGCGACCTCCCGGCGCCCCGCGCCACCAGGAACTTTTGTGTTAATACCTGACCAAACCAGTCAGACATTCATGCAAAAGCCAACGCGAGGAGGTCCGCATGATCCTTGAACGCTTTGTCGATCCCGGCCTGTCCCAGCACTCCTTTGTGGTCGGCTGTCAGGGCAGCGGCGAGATCGCCGTGATTGACCCGCAGCGCGACGTCGATGTGTACCTGGACTACGCCGAACGCAACGGTTATCGCATCACCCGCGTGATGGACACCCACATCCACGCCGACTTCGCCTCCGGTGCCCGCGAACTGGCGGACAAGACCGGCGCCCGTCTGCTTTTGTCCGGGCACGATGCGGGCGAGCATTTCCAGGTGCAGTTCCCGCATGACGACCTGTTCGAGGGTGACCGCATCAAGCTTGGCAACGTGCATATCGAGACCCGTCATGTACCGGGGCATACCCCGGAACACCTGATGTTCGTGGTGTATGACGGGGCCCGGTCCGGCGAGGATCCGATCGCGATCATCACCGGCGATTTCCTGTTCGTGGGCTCGCTGGGCCGACCCGACCTGCTCGGCGAGGAGGCCAAACAGGCCCTGGCGCGGCAGATGTTCCACAGCGTGCGCGAGAAGCTGGCGGATCTGCCGGACGGGGTCGAGGTGCATCCCGGGCACGGTGCCGGTTCCGCCTGTGGCGCCGGCATGGCCGGGCGGCCGGTCTCCACGCTCGGCTACGAGCGCCGGACCAACCCGTACCTCGACCCGTCGCTGGACGAGGACGCCTTCGTGCACCAGTTGCTGCACGGATTGCCGCCGATTCCGGATTTCTATCCGCGTAACAAGCGGATCAACTCCGAGGGGCCGAAGGCGGTGATTCCGCTGCCCGGCATGACGGCGATGGATCCGACCGAGGTGTCCCGGCGCGCGGCGGCTGGTGAGGTCACGGTGATCGACCTGCGCGACCCGCTGGCGTTCGGCGGCGGGCATATCCCCGGGGCCCTGGGCATCGGCATCAATGGCGGCTTCGCCAACTGGGCCGGCTGGGTGACACCGGACGACACCCCGATTGTGCTGGTCGACCGGGCCGGTGATCCCGCGGTGATCGAGCAGGCCGTGCGCCAGCTCGTGCGCACCGGTCGCGACTATATCGAGGGCTATGTGCGCGGCGGCATGGCGGCCTGGGCCGGCACCGGCCTGCCTCTGGCGACCCTGGCCCAGCTGGATGCCCCGGCGGCGCAGGCCGCGGTCGCCGACGGGCGGGTTCGCCTGGTGGACGTGCGCGCCGTGGCCGAGTTCGAGGCAGGACATGCCGAGGCCGCGGTCAACCAGCCGGTGGCCGACACCCGTACCGGTATCCCCGGTATCGACAAGACCGAACCGGTCGCCGTCGTCTGCGGCAGTGGCTACCGTTCGACGGTTGCAGGCTCCATCCTGCAGCGGCTGGGCTACCACGAGGTCTACAACGTGGTGGGTGGCATGCAGGCCTGGGACCGTGTGATCGACACGGGCGAGGGGGACCGTCGCGCCGCATGATGCGTGACGCCGGGCGGGTGGCATGAGCCGCCCGCCTTTCCATGAAAAAGGCCCCGGGTGGAACCGGGGCCTTTTTCATGCTTGCATGCCGCGCGTCAGGCGTCGCCCTGGGCGAGGGCCTCCCGGTCGGCGCTGGCCAGGTAGACGGTCAGGGTCTCGCCGGCCCGGATGCCGTCGCCGTTCAGCCCGTTCCAGCGGCGGAGGTCCCCGATGCTGACCTGGTGGCGCCGCGCGATGGTCGAGAGGGAATCGCCGGGCCGGACCTCGTACTCGATGCGCTGGCCGTCGGGACCGCGGTCGGGGTCGGCACGCACCACCTTCAGGGTGTCGCCGGGCCGCAGGATGGCATCCGGCTCGAGACCGTTGGCGGCGCGCAGCGCGCCGATCGACATGCCGGTGCGCTGGCTGATGTGCCACAGGCTGTCACCCGGCTGGACCTCGTAGTCCTCGGCGGGCCGGCCGTTGTCGCTGGCCACCTGGACGGGGTCGTCCTTGCCCGAAGCGGAGGCCGGCAGGCGCAGCGTCTGGCCGGCCCGGATCAGATCGCCGTCGAGGCTGTTCATGTCGCGCAGGACCGCCACCCGGGTGCCGGTGCGTTCGGCGATTCGGCCCAGGTTGTCGCCGGCGCGTACGGTATATTCCCGGAAGCGGATGAGTGGCTCGTCGTCGCGCGTGTCCAGCGCGGTCTCGAGGGCCGGCAGGGCCTCCCGCGGGACGAACAGGTGCTGCGCGCCACCGGGATGGGTGGCGTGCCGGTGATAGCCGGGGTTCAGCTTCTTGAGGGTCTCGGTGTCGAGATCGGCGAGCTCCGCGATCAGCGAGAAGTCCGCCTGGCGACCGGGCTCGATCATCTCCAGCGCCGGCTCGTTGGCGATCGGCGCGATGGCGATGTCGTGGGCTTCGGGATCCAGGAACAGGTGACGCAGGGCCAGCAGCCGCGGGATGTACGCGGTGGGTTCGGCCGGCAGGTCCAGGCTCCAGTAGTCGGTGGGCTCGCCGCGCGCGGCATTGCGGTCGATCGCGCGCTGGATGTTGCCCTGGCCGTAGTTGTACGCGGCCAGCGCCAGGTACCAGTCATCGAATCGGCGATGCAGTGCCTGGAGGTAGTCCAGCGCGGCCAGCGTGGACTTGTAGACATCGCGGCGACCGTCGTACCAGTGATCGCGCGAGAGGTCGAAGTAGTCGCCGGTGGCCGGCATGAACTGCCAGATCCCGGCGGCGCGGCTGCGCGAGGTCGCCTGGGCGACGAAGCCGCTCTCGACGATCGGCAGCAGCAGTAGCTCGGCGGGCATGTCGCGCGCCTCGATCTCGGAAAGGATGAAATAGGCAAAGGGCTCCGCGCGCCGGGTGCTGTGTTCGATGATGCGCGGGTTGTCCTGGTAGTGCCGGATGTAGCGTTCCACGCGCTCGTGGTCCAGCGCGTCGTTGAAGCCGAAGCCGAGGCGCGCGCGCTCCCACAGGTCGTCCGTCTCGGCCGCACGCTGGGCGGCGTCGCGGCTTTGGCGCTCCATCGCGGCTTGCACATCTTCGGTGGTGCGCGGTTCCACGATGGGCTGGTCCGCCGCCGAGGTATCCAGCGTACGCCCGGAGTCGTGTAGGCTACAGGCAGAGGCGAACATCGCCGTCAGGCCGAGGGTCATGGCGGCTGTCAGCCGCGAACGGAGGCGTGGTGTCATGGCGCTGGAGGATAAACCAGAGATGGGGGATCACCAAGACCCGTTCCTGGACTGGTTGGCGGACTGGTACGCCCAGCCACAGGGGCGCCGGGTCCGCGAGCGCTTTCTGGAACGCATTCGGCGCTATGGCGACCCGGGCCCCGGCGACCTGGCGGTCGAGCTGGCACCGGTCCCGATCCTGGAGGACAGCGACGCCCTTCAGGCACCGCTGGTCCGCATCGCTTCCCCGCGGCCGGTACTGCGCATGGACCCGGAGGCCTGGCCACTGGAATCCGCCTGTGCCCGGCGTATCGTGCTGGCCCATCCCTGTGCCCAGAGCGCCCACCCGGAAGCGGTGGTGGCCGAGGCGGCCCGCGTGCTGGAACCCGAGGGGCGCGTGTTCCTGCTGGAAGGCAACCGCCTGCAGCGCGGCGGGCGCAACGGGGTGCGCGCCTCCCCGTTGCCCGAGGGGCTGCGTCGGCGCCAATACCGCGAATTGCTGGAGGCCGCGGATCTCGAGGTCCTCGACCAGTGGAGCCTCAGCCTGCTCCCGCCGGGGCTGTCCGCCGCCTGGCAAAAGCGCCTGGCGACCATGGACGCCTGGACTCTGCGCGGCCTGCCGCCACTGGCCAGCATGATCCTGACCGTGGCCCACAAGCGGGTGGACATGCCGCTGCGTCCGGCGCAGCGGTTCCGCTTCGCCATGCCCAACCCCGCGATGCGGCCGGGGCTGGTATCCTCGCGCACCGATCATTCTGGAGCCCGCCGAACGCATGGCTGACGAACGCGTGTACATCTATACCGACGGGGCCTGTCGCGGGAACCCCGGGCCCGGCGGCTGGGGTGCGATCCTGCGGTTCGGGGGCCGCGAGCGCGAGCTCTACGGGGCCGAGGCCGAGACCACCAACAACCGCATGGAGCTGACCGCCGCCATCCGCGCCCTGGAGACCCTGAAGCGTTCGTGCAAGGTGGAACTGGTCACCGACTCCAAGTACGTGAAGCAGGGCGTAACCGAATGGATGCCCGGCTGGAAGCGGCGCAACTGGAAGTCCGCCAGCGGATCGCCGGTGAAGAACCGCGACCTGTGGGAAGAGCTGGACGCGCAGGCCCAGCGTCATGACATCGAGTGGTACTGGGTGCGCGGCCACAGCGGGCACCCGGAGAATGAACGCGCCGACGAACTGGCCAATGCGGGCATCGATGCCCTGCTGGCCGGCGAACCGATCGAGAACTGAGAGGCAAAGCGATGCGCCAGATCGTGCTGGATACCGAGACCACCGGCCTGGAGCCCGGCGACGGCCACCGCATCATCGAGATTGGCTGCCTGGAGCTGGACAACCGCCGCCCCACCGGGCGCAAGCTGCACGAATATTTGCAGCCGGATCGCGAGATCGACGCCGGCGCAATCGAGGTGCACGGGATCACCAACGAGTTTCTGGCCGACAAGCCTCGATTTGCCGATGTCGTCGATGACTTTGTCGACTTCATTCGTGGGGCCGAACTGATCATTCACAACGCGCCCTTCGATGTCGGCTTCATCAATCATGAGCTGCGCCTGCTGGGCGACGCGGCACCGGCATCGGAGGTCGCCGAGGTCTGCAGCGTGCTGGATTCGCTGGTGATGGCGCGGCGCATGCACCCGGGGGCACGCAACTCGCTGGATGCGCTGTGCAAGCGCTACGAGGTGGACGGCTCCGGACGTACCCTGCACGGGGCGCTGCTCGATGCCGAACTGCTGGCGGATGTCTACTTGGCGATGACCGGGGGGCAGGTGGCGCTGACCCTGGATGCCGGGGGTGACGGCGACGCCGAGTCCGGACCCGTGCAGGCGCGGCGCTCCGGCAAGCCGCTGCCGGTGATCGAGCCGACGGCGGAGGAGCAGGCGGCGCACGAGGCGCTCCTGCAGACGCTGGACGAGGCGGCCGGCGGCACCTGCCGCTGGCGCGCCAACGCTTGATCCTGGCGCCCGACGCGGGCTCTGCTTCTGCGTTTCGGTGCCTTCGGCCCGTCACCCTGCCTTGTTGTGGCTGGTCCCGGTTCGTCGTTGGGTGTTTACGGTGCCTTCGGTCTGCCGCCTGCCATGCGCTGACTCGCCAGCGCGCCGCGAGGTACTTTCTTGCTTGCCCAAGAAAGTACCCAAAGAAGGGCCCCCGGATTCCGCCCGGGAACCTTGCTCCAGGGCCCTCGGGCCGGCGGCGCTGAACTCGCTGCGCCTACGGCTCCGCTCAGACATCCAGCGCCTTCTCCCGGCCCGAGGACCCTTCCGCAAGGGGCTCCATACGGGAGGGGGAGGTCAAAACAGAAGGTATTCCGGCCCCGTGGCACAACAACAGGCACAGCCGCTCGAACACCCTCGGCGCCCGCTCTGCGGGCGCGGCACGCAACGGCCACAGGCCGAGCGTGCCGAAGATGCCGGAACAGCCTGCCTCCAACCAATGGCGCAGGCCTTCGGATCGCAATTGTCTTGACCTACCTCCCCGTTGTCGTCGCGCCGAGTGGAGAGGCTTTTCGCGGGACGATTCAAAACAGAAACGGGGGCGCTGGATGTCTGAGCGGAGCCGCAGGCGCAGCGAGTTCAGCGCCGCCCGCGAAAAGCCTCGGAGCGAGGGAAACCCCGGCCCGCGCAGCGGGCCGGGGTCGCGGCAGTCGGGCGTGTTTCTTGGGTACTTCTTTGCACGAGCAAAGAAGTACCTCGCGGTGCGCTCGCGAGAGAGCGCGTGGCAGGCGGCCGGTCGAAGCCACCGTAAACACCAGAGGACGAACCCGGGCCAGCCGAGTTGGCAGGCGGCCCGACGAAGGCATGTAAACACTGGATGCTGAACCAGGCTTAGCCCCCCTGGAAGATGGCCGGAAGAGGGCACCGCACACATCCCGTGATGAGGGGGCGGGTCCGGCGCGAGCCGGAATGGGGATGGTGGGCGGGGCGTGGCGGCGTTAGTTGTGCTTCAGGATCCGCGCCCGCTCGCGCTCCCAGTCCTTGTCCTTCTTGGCCGCGCGCTTGTCGAATTCCTTCTTGCCCTTGGCCAGCCCGATCTCGAGCTTGGCGCGGCCGCGCTTCCAGTACAGGGCCAGTGGCACCAGGGTGTAGCCCTTGCGTTCCACCGCACCGACCAGGCGGTTGATCTCGGAGCGATGGAGCAGCAGCTTGCGTGTGCGGCTCGGGTCCGGGTTGATATGGGTGGAGGCGGTCGGCAGCGGGGTGATGTGGGCACCGAACAGGAAGGCCTCGCCGTTGCGCAGCAGCACGTACGCCTCGCTCAGCTGCGCGCGTCCGGCCCGCATCGACTTGACCTCCCAGCCCTCGAGCTCCATCCCCGCCTCCAGTCGGTCCTCGATAAAGAAATCGTGGCGCGCCTTGCGGTTGAGCGCGATGGTGCTGGAGTTGTCTCCGCCTTGTTTCTTCTTTCCCATAACCCGGGCAGTGTACTGCACGCGGGCGGCCGAAGCAGTCCGAATGTCCGGGCGCGCGGGGTGAAAGTTAGTAGTGTGCTGAGTTGTGTGCAGAAGCTGGCAGGAGGTGAGCGGCCATGGTATTCGGGCTGGTTAGCGACCACCGGAACCCCTCAAGGAGGGCGAGACCATGACCACTCACAAGAGCCAGGCTACTGCGGATCGCACGTCACTGCGAGCGCTATTGGGGACAGACGAGGAACTGATGCGCACGCTGGTGCGCGAGGCGGTCCAGCAGGTCCTGGAAGCCGAGATGAGCGACCAGCTCCAGGCGGCACCGGGGGAGCGCACCGAGGGCCGCCTGGGCTACCGGGCCGGGTACTACCCGCGCACCCTGATCACACGCGTGGGCAAGCTGGAGTTGCGGGTCCCCCGGGACCGCAACGGCCAGTTCTCCACCAGCCTGTTCGAGCGCTATCAGCGCTCGGAGAAGGCGCTGGTCTCGGCCCTGATGGAGATGTATGTCCAGGGCGTGTCGACGCGCAAGGTCAAGGCCATCACCGAGGAGTTGTGCGGTCACGGGTTCTCGGCCTCGGCGATCTCGACCATCAACCGGGGGCTGGACGGCCGCCTGGCGGAGTTCGCGTCGCGGCGCCTGGAGGAGCCCTGCCCCTATCTGATCCTGGACGCGCGCTACGAGAAGGTCCGCGAGGGCGGCGTGATCCGGTCCCAGGCGGTGCTGATTGCCATCGGTGTCAACTGGGAAGGCCGGCGTCAGGTGCTGGGGGTGGAGCTGGCCAGTCGCGAGAGCGCGAGCAGCTGGCGCGCCTTCCTGGAGCGGCTGCGCGAGCGCGGGCTGAACGGGGTCGAACTGGTGGTCAGCGACGAGCACGCAGGGCTGCGCCGGGCCATCCTGGAGATCCTCCCGGAAGCGGTATGGCAGCGCTGCTATGTGCACTTCCTGCGCAACGCCCTGGACCACCTGCCGCGCAAGGCCGACGACGACTGCCTGCAAGAGCTGCGCTGGCTCTACGACCGCCGGGATCTGACCGAGGCCCAGCGCGATCTGGCGGCCTGGCTGGAGCGCTGGCAGGCGAAGTATCCCCGCCTGTGCGACTGGGTGGAGGAGAACATCCAGGAGACCCTGACGTTCTACCGCCTGCCGCGGGCCCACCACAAGCACATGAAGAGCACCAACATGCTCGAGCGGCTGAACGAGGAGATTCGGCGCCGAACCCGAGTGGTCCGGATCTTCCCCAACACCCACAGCTGTCTACGTCTGGTGCGGGCTCTGGCCGTCGAAATCCACGAAGGCTGGCTGGAGGACAACCGCTACCTGAACATGGATCTGCTCAAAGAGCACAAGAAAATCCTGCTCCGGCAGGCCGAGGCCGCCTGAGCCATACCGACCAACCGAACATGGCCGACTCACTTCTGCACAACTTGACGCACACAACC
>NZ_ATUK01000007.1 GCF_000420165.1 Thioalkalivibrio sp. AKL19
ATTCGCGACACGCAGAAGACCACGGTCACCGGCGTCGAGATGTTCCGCAAGCTGCTGGACCAGGGCGAGGCGGGCGACAACGTCGGCATCCTGCTGCGCGGCACCAAGCGTGACGACGTGCAGCGTGGTCAGGTGCTGTGCAAGCCGGGTTCGATCACCCCGCACACCCACTTCGAGGCCGAGGTGTACATCCTGGGCAAGGAAGAGGGCGGTCGTCACACGCCGTTCTTCAACGGGTATCGCCCGCAGTTCTACTTCCGCACGACCGACGTGACGGGTTCGGTGGAGCTGCCGGAGGGCACCGAGATGGTGATGCCGGGCGACAACGTCAAGATGACGGTGTCCCTGATCAACCCGATCGCGATGGAAGACGGTCTGCGCTTTGCGATCCGCGAAGGCGGCCGCACCGTGGGCGCCGGCGTCGTCTCCAAGATCATCGAGTGATACAGTAGACAAGTTGACAGATCGATCGCGAGAGGCGGCGCCGGGTGCGTCGTCTCTCGCGTTTGTTTCTTGTCGATTCGATTTCTAGGCCAGTAGCTCAATTGGCAGAGCAGCGGT
The DNA here is from genome assembly GCF_000420165.1 of Thioalkalivibrio sp. AKL19. GTDB lineage: Bacteria > Pseudomonadota > Gammaproteobacteria > Ectothiorhodospirales > Ectothiorhodospiraceae > Thioalkalivibrio. Next base: position 562 of record NZ_ATUK01000007.1, read on the forward strand.
CTCCAAAACCGCAGGTTGGGGGTTCGAGTCCCTCCTGGCCTGCCATCTTCCGGATGGCAGGCAGCACCGGGTGATACGTATTCATGAGTGAACAATCGGAACAGACCGGCGTGCTTGACACCGTCAAGCTCGCGGTGGCCGTGGCCCTGCTGATTGCCGGCGTCATGGGCTTCTATTGGTTCCAGGACGAATCCACTCTGATTCGTGTCCTCGGGCTGCTTGCCGTCGTGGGGGTCGCCATCGGGATCGCGATGACGACCGCCAAGGGCAGCCAGCTCGCCGGCTTCATGGGCAACGCGCGTACCGAAGTGCGCAAGATGGTGTGGCCCACCCGCGTAGAGACGACCCAGACCACGCTGATCGTCATTGCCGTCGTGATCCTGGTGGGGATCTTCCTCTGGCTCCTGGACATGTTCCTGGGCTGGGGCATCAGTCGGTTCATCGGATAAGCATCAGGATTCTCGACCATGGCATTACGCTGGTACGTCGTACAGGCATTCTCGGGTTTCGAGGCGCAAGTAAAGCGGTCCCTGGAGGAGCGCATCGAGCGCTTCGGCATGCAGGACCACTTTGGCGAGATCCTCGTGCCCACCGAGGAGGTCGTCGAGATGAAGGACGGCCAGAAGCGTAAGAGCGAGCGCAAGTTCTTTCCGGGCTACGTGCTGGTGCAGATGGACCTGAACGACGAGGCCTGGCACCTGGTCAAGGCCGTCCCGCGCGTGCTCGGCTTCATCGGCGGGACCGCCGATCGTCCGGCCCCGATCAGTGACAAGGAAGCCGATGCCATCCTGCAGCGTATGCAGGAAGGCGCCGAGAAGCCGCGCCCGAAGGTGCTGTTCGAGGTGGGCGAGATGGTTCGCGTGATCGACGGCCCGTTCAACGACTTCAACGGCGTGGTCGAAGAGGTCAATTACGACAAGAGCCGCCTGCTGGTGGCTGTCCAGATTTTCGGTCGCTCGACGCCCGTGGAACTCGAGTTCCATCAAGTCGAGAAAACCTGAGACGCGCGAGCGTCGTTACCTGCTGATCGGGGAGCCGCGAGGCGTTCGCACCCGAGGGAGTGCTCATGGCAAAGAAAATCGAAGCGTATATCAAGCTTCAGGTTCCGGCCGGCAAGGCCAACCCGAGCCCGCCCGTGGGCCCGGCGCTGGGCCAGCGCGGCGTGAACATCATGGAGTTCTGCAAGGCGTTCAACGCCCAGACCCAGGAAATGGAACCCGGTCTGCCGATCCCGGTGGTCATCACCGTGTACGCGGACCGCAGCTTCACGTTCATTACCAAGACGCCGCCGGCCGCCATCCTGCTGAAGAAGGCGGCGGGCATCCAGTCCGGTTCCGGTCAGCCGAATACCAACAAGGTCGGGACTGTCACGCGTGCCCAGCTTGAAGAGATCGCGAAGACCAAGGAACCGGATCTGACCGCGGCCGATCTCGACGCGGCCGTCCGCACCATCGCCGGTAGTGCCCGCAGCATGGGCCTAGAAGTGGAGGGTCTCTGACATGGCGAAGCTTTCCAAGCGTATGCAGGCCATCCGCGAGAAGATCGAGCCGGGTCGCCTGTACCCGGTAGCCGAGGCCTTCGACATCCTGCGTGACCTGCCCAAGGCGAAGTTCCGCGAGTCGGTGGACGTCGCCGTGAATCTCGGCGTCGATCCGCGCAAGTCGGACCAGGTCGTTCGGGGCTCCACCGTCCTGCCGCACGGCAACGGTAAGACCGTTCGCGTCGCCGTGTTCACCCAGGGCGCGAACGCCGACGCCGCGAAGGAAGCCGGTGCCGATGTGGTTGGCATGGATGACCTCGCGGAACAGGTGAAGGCCGGCCAGATGGACTTCGACGTGGTCATCGCCTCCCCGGATGCGATGCGCGTGGTCGGTCAGCTGGGCCAGATCCTCGGTCCGCGTGGCCTGATGCCGAACCCCAAGGTCGGCACCGTGACCCCGGACGTGGCCACGGCCGTGACCAACGCGAAGGGCGGCCAGGTGCGCTACCGCACCGACAAGGGCGGGATCGTGCACTGCACAATCGGCGCGGCCGACTTCGACACCAATTCGCTCACCGATAACCTGAATGCCCTGCTGGCCGATCTGGTCAAGATGAAGCCGGCGACCTCCAAGGGTCAGTACGTCAAGGGCGTGGTGGTCTCGACCACCATGGGCCCGGGCGTCAAAGTGGATCAGGGCTCGCTGAGCCTGTAAGCAACAACAACGGTTTTTGGTCGGCTGTCGCGCAAGCGGCACGCCATCCAAGACCGCAGGCGCCGGGGCATCCGTCCCGGCTTAATACGCCAGCCTGCGCAGATGGTGTCACCCGATTCAGGAAGTACCTGCGACGGGAGCACCGCAGTACCGGGTTCGCCCGGTTTCACGATCACCTCCGGGTGGTCTTACTAGAGGAGAGTCAACGTGGCTTTGAATCTCGATGACAAGAAGGTGATTGTCTCGGAACTGGCTACGGTTGCTGCCTCGGCACATTCCGCGGTCGCCGCGGAATATCGGGGTCTCTCGGTAGCGCAGATGACCGACCTGCGTCGGCAGGCACGGTCCTCCGGTGTCTATCTGCGAGTGGTGAAGAACAACCTTGCCAAACGTGCGATCGAGGGCACGGATTTCGCGTGCATGCAGCCCGAGCTGCATGGCCCGCTGATCCTGGCCTTCAGTGAAGAGGAGCCCAGCTCCGCCGCACGCCTGGTGAAGGACTTCGCCAAGGAAAACGATCAGCTGAAGGTCCGGCTGGTGTCCTTTGGTGGGCAGCTCATGGGCGCGAACGATCTCGATCGCCTCGCGAGCCTGCCGACGCGTGAAGAGGCGCTTGCGCAGCTTCTCGCCACCATGAAGGCGCCGCTCGACAAGTTCGCCCGTACGGTGAACGAGGTCCCCGGCAAGCTGGTGCGTACCGTTGCAGCAATCCGTGACCAGAAACAGGCAGCCTGAAGCTTTTCAAGCCTTTTTCTGCAGCAAGTACTGAATGAATTCGGGCTCGACCCGTTAGGAGAGTAAGAAATGGCCGTTTCGAAAGAAGATATCCTGGAAGCCATCGGCAACATGACGGTCCTGGAGATTGTGGACCTCATCAGCGAGATGGAAGAGAAGTTCGGCGTGTCCGCCGCTGCCGCCGTTGCGGCAGCCCCGGCCGCTGGCGGTGGTGGTGAAGCCGCCGCCGAAGAAGCCAAGGACGAGTTTGATGTCGTGATGTCCAGCTTCGGCGAGAACAAGGTTGGCGTCATCAAGGTTGTCCGCGGCCTGACCGGTCTGGGTCTGAAGGAAGCCAAGGAAATGGTCGAAGGCGTGCCGGCGACCGTGAAGGAAGGCGCGCCGAAGGACGAGGCCGAGAAGATGAAGACGGAGCTGGAAGAAGCGGGCGCCACCGTCGAACTGAAGTAAGAAGGCGCTTGCGCCTGTTGTTTTCGTGTACATCACGAAGCCCTGAGGCTGGCGGCCGTTTGGTCGTCAGCCTCAGCCCGTGGTGGCGCGGGTTTTGTTCCGCGTTGTTCAGCTAGCCTCCGAGGTAAGCCATGGCCCTCAGTTATACCGAAAAGAAACGTATCCGCAAGGACTTTGGGAAGCGTCCCCAGATCCTCGACGTCCCGTACCTGCTTGAAACCCAGTTGACCTCCTATCGGGATTTCCTGCAGGCGGACCACGCGCCGGACGGGCGTGATTCCCTTGGCCTGCATGCGGCGTTTCAGTCGGTATTCCCCATCGTCAGCTATTCCGGTCATGTCCAGCTCGAGTACGTGAGCTACCGTCTGGGCGAACCGATGTTTGACGTGAAGGAATGCCAGATCCGTGGCGTGACCTACGCGGCACCGTTGCGCGTGCTGCTGCGCCTGGTGATCCACGACAAGGAAGCCCCGGCGGGTTCCACCGTGGTCAAGGAGGTCAAGGAGCAGGAGGTCTACATGGGCGAGATGCCGCTCATGACCGAGAACGGGACCTTCGTGATCAACGGCACCGAACGCGTGATCGTGTCGCAGCTGCACCGCTCGCCGGGCGTGTTCTTCGACAGCGACAAGGGCAAGACCCAGGGCAGTGCGCAGAAGCTGCTCTACAACGCGCGCATCATTCCGTACCGCGGTTCCTGGCTGGACTTCGAGTTCGATGCCAAGGACGGGGTCTACGTGCGCATCGACCGTCGCCGCAAGCTGCCGGCGTCGATCCTGCTGCGTGCACTGGGCATGGATACCGAAGAGATCCTGGCCACCTTTTTCGATTTCAATCAGCTCACCCTCGACGAAGACGGCGGCGAGCTGGACCTGATCCCCGAGCGCATGCGGGGCGAGACGGCCGTGGTCGACATCACCGATGGTGACAAGGTCATCGTCGAGGCCGGCCGCCGGATCACGCCGCGCCACATCCGGGAGATCGAGAAGGCCGGCATCAACACCCTGCGGGTGCCGGACGAATACCTGCTGGGCCGCGTGCTGGCCAAGGGCGTGGTGGACGAGTCCACCGGCGAGTTGATCGCCAGCGCCAACGATGCCCTGACCCAGGAGCTCCTGGACAAGCTGCGCGCCGAGGGCGTGAAGACCCTGGAGACGATCTACACCAACGACTACGACCACGGTCCGTACATGTCGGACACCCTGCGTCTGGATCCGACCAAGACGCAGCTGGAGGCCCAGGTCGAGATCTACCGTGTGATGCGTCCCGGCGAGCCGCCGACCAAGGACGCCGCGGAGAACCTGTTCTCCAACCTGTTCTTCTCGGAGGATCGCTACGACCTCTCGGCCGTCGGGCGCATGAAGTTCAACCGCCGCGTGGGGCGCGATACCGACGAGGGCGAGGGCGTGCTGTCGCCGGAGGACATCCTTGATGTCCTGAAGGTCCTGATCGACCTGCGTAACGGCAACGGCCGCACCGACGACATCGATCACCTGGGTAACCGGCGCATCCGCAGCGTGGGCGAGATGGCGGAGAACCAGTTCCGCCTGGGCCTGGTGCGCGTGGAACGCGCCGTGAAGGAACGCCTGACCGTCGCCGAGAGCGAGGGCCTGATGCCGCAGGAGCTGATCAACGCGAAGCCCGTGGCCGCCGCGGTCAAGGAATTCTTCGGGTCCAGCCAGCTGTCGCAGTTCATGGACCAGAACAATCCGCTGTCCGAGGTGACCCACAAGCGCCGGATCTCGGCCCTGGGTCCGGGCGGCCTGACCCGCGAACGCGCCGGCTTCGAGGTGCGCGACGTGCACCCGACGCACTACGGTCGCGTGTGCCCGATCGAGACCCCGGAAGGCCCGAACATCGGACTGATTAACTCGCTGGCCGTGTACGCCCGCACCAATCGCTACGGCTTCCTGGAGACGCCGTATCGCAAGGTCGAGGATGGCAAGGTCACCGAGGAGATCGTGTACCTCTCCGCGATCGAGGAGAGCCAGTACGTGATCGCCCAGGCGAACGCGGCGATGGACGACGAAGGTCGTCTGAGCGACGACCTCGTGTCCTGCCGTCACCAGGAAGAGTTCACGATCTCGACCCCGGACAAGATCCAGTACATGGATATCTCGCCGAAACAGATCGTGTCGGTTGCGGCCGCGCTGCTGCCGTTCCTGGAGCATGACGATGCGAACCGCGCGCTGATGGGCGCGAACATGCAGCGTCAGGCCGTGCCGTGCCTGCGGGCCGACAAGCCGCTGGTGGGGACGGGTATCGAACGCGCGGTCGCCATCGACTCCGGCTCCGCGATCGTCGCCAAGCGCGGCGGGACCGTGGACTCCGTCGACGCGGGGCGTGTCGTGGTGCGCGTGAACGACGACGAGACCGTCGCCGGCGAGCCGGGCGTGGACATCTACAACCTGACCAAGTACTCGCGTTCCAACCAGAACACCTCCATCAACCAGCGCCCGCTGGTCGCGGTGGGCGACGAGATCGCCCGCGGTGACGCCATCGCGGACGGCTCGTCCACCGACATGGGCGAGCTGGCGCTGGGTCAGAACATGATGGTCGCGTTCATGCCGTGGAACGGCTACAACTTCGAGGACTCGATCCTGATCTCGGAGCGCGTGGTGCAGGAGGACCGCTACACCACGATCCACATCGAGGAGCTCAACTGTGTCGCGCGTGACACCAAACTGGGTCAGGAAGAGATCACCGCGGACATTCCGAACGTCTCCGAGTCGCTGCTGAACAAGCTGGACGAGTCCGGCGTGGTCTATGTCGGCGCCGAGGTGAACCCGGGTGACATCCTGGTCGGCAAGGTCACGCCCAAGGGCGAGACCCAGCTGACCCCGGAAGAGAAGCTCCTGAGGGCGATCTTCGGCGAGAAGGCCTCGGACGTGAAGGACACCTCCCTGCGTGTGCCGTCCGGCATCGAGGGGACGGTGATCGACGTGCGCGTGTTCACCCGCGACGGTGTCGAGAAGGACGCCCGCGCGAAGTCGATCGAGGCCGACGATCTCGCCGCCGTGCAGAAGGACCTGAAGGACCAGCTGCGCATCTACGAGGACGACATCTACGCCCGCGTCGAGAAGCTGCTGGTCAACAAGACCGCCGCCGGTGGTCCGGATGGTCTGGGTGACGGGTCCAAGGTCACGAAGAAATACCTGCAGGGCCTGTCGCGCGACAAGTGGTTCGAGGTGCGTCTGCAGGACGACGCGGTCAACAGCCAGCTGGAGGACCTGGGTCGCCAGATCAAGGACCAGCACGAGGCGTTCGAGAAGAAGTTCGAGCACCAGAAGGCCAAGCTGGCCGCGGGCGACGACCTGCCGCCGGGCGTGCAGAAGATGGTCAAGGTCTACGTGGCCGTGAAGCGCCGTCTGCAGCCGGGCGACAAGATGGCCGGCCGCCACGGGAACAAGGGCGTGATCTCGATGATCGTCCCGGAAGAGGACATGCCGTTCCTCGAGGACGGTACCCCGGTCGACGTCGTCCTGAACCCGCTGGGCGTGCCCTCGCGCATGAACGTCGGGCAGGTCCTGGAGGTTCACCTCGGGTGGGCCGCGAAGGGCCTGGGCGACAAGATCAACCGCATGCTCGAGGCGCAGGCGGAGATCGCCAAGCTGCGGGAGTTCCTCGACAAGATCTACAACCACCGCGAGCGCAAGGTGGACCTCGACTCCATGTCGGATGCCGAGATCATCACCCTGTGCCGCAACCTGCGCGGTGGCGTGCCGATGGCGACGCCGGTGTTCGACGGCGCCGAAGAGGCCGAGATCAAGGAGATGCTGCGCCTGGCGGACCTGCCCGAGACGGGGCAGGCCCAGCTGTACGACGGGCGCACCGGGGACGGCTTCGACCGCCCGGTCACCGTGGGCTACATGCATATGCTGAAGCTGAACCACCTGGTCGACGACAAGATGCATGCGCGTTCCACCGGCCCGTACTCGCTGGTCACCCAGCAGCCGCTGGGCGGCAAGGCGCAGTTTGGGGGTCAGCGCTTCGGCGAAATGGAGGTCTGGGCACTGGAGGCCTACGGCGCCGCCTACACCCTGCAGGAAATGCTGACGGTGAAGGCGGACGACGTGCAGGGCCGTAACAAGATGTACAAGAACATCGTTGACGGTGAGCACCACATGGAGGCCAACGTCCCCGAGTCGTTCAACGTGCTCATGAAGGAGATCAAGGCGCTCGGCATCAATATCGAGCTCGAGCAGGACTGATCTTCTCCGATCCGAATGTGATCCGACGGGGCGTGCGCGCCCCTCGAAACCAAGTTTGTGAGGCAAGCGAATGAAAGACCTCCTGAATCTGTTCAAGCAGCAGACCCAGCCGGAAGAGTTCGATGCGATCCGCATCGGTCTGGCGTCCCCGGACCAGATCCGTTCCTGGTCCTTTGGCGAGGTGAAGAAGCCGGAGACCATCAATTACCGGACCTTCAAACCGGAGCGTGACGGCCTGTTCTGCGCGAAGATCTTCGGGCCGGTGAAGGACTACGAGTGCCTGTGCGGCAAGTACAAGCGCCTGAAGCACCGCGGCGTGGTGTGCGAGAAGTGCGGCGTGGAAGTGACCCAGACCAAGGTGCGCCGCGAGCGCATGGGCCATATCGACCTGGCCTCCCCGGTCGCGCACATCTGGTACCTGAAGAGCCTGCCGTCGCGCATCGGCCTGCTGCTCGACATGACGCTGAAGGACATCGAGAAGGTCCTGTACTTCGAGTCCTTCATCGTGACCGACCCCGGTTTCACCACGCTGGAGAAGCGCCAGCTCCTGACCGACGAGGAATACCTCGAGGCGATGGAGGAGCACGGTGACGACTTCACCGCGCTGATGGGTGCCGAGGCCGTGCTGAGCCTGCTCAAGGAAATGGACCTGCAGGCCGAGGCCGCCAAGCTGCGCCAGGAACTCGCCGAAACCGGGTCCGAGACGAAGATCAAGCGGTTCGGCAAGCGCCTCAAGCTGGTCGAATCCTTCCTCGATTCCGGCAACAAGCCGGAGTGGATGATCATGAAGGTCCTGCCGGTGCTGCCGCCGGACCTGCGCCCGCTGGTGCCGCTGGACGGCGGTCGTTTCGCGACCTCCGATCTGAACGACCTGTACCGCCGGGTGATCAACCGCAACAACCGTCTGCGCCGCCTGCTGGAGCTGAACGCTCCGGACATCATCGTGCGCAATGAAAAGCGCATGCTGCAGGAGTCCGTGGACGCCCTGCTCGACAACGGCCGCCGCGGCCGTGCGATCACCGGCACCAACAAGCGCCCGTTGAAGTCGCTGGCCGACATGATCAAGGGCAAGCAGGGCCGCTTCCGCCAGAATCTGCTGGGCAAGCGCGTCGACTACTCCGGTCGCTCCGTGATCGTGGTCGGCCCGACCCTGCGCCTGCACCAGTGCGGCCTGCCCAAGCGCATGGCGCTGGAGCTGTTCAAGCCGTTCATCTTCGGCAAGCTGCAGCGCCGTGGCCTGGCCACCACCATCAAGGCCGCGAAGAAGGCGGTCGAGAAGGAAGGTCCGGAGGTCTGGGACATCCTGGAAGAGGTGATCCGCGAGCACCCGGTCATGCTGAACCGTGCGCCGACCCTGCACCGCCTCGGCATCCAGGCGTTCGAGCCGGTGCTGATCGAGGGCAAGGCGATCCAGCTGCACCCGCTGGTCTGCGCCGCGTTCAACGCGGACTTCGACGGTGACCAGATGGCCGTGCACGTGCCGCTGTCGCTGGAGGCCCAGCTGGAGGCACGTACGCTGATGCTGTCCTCCAACAACGTGCTGTCCCCGGCGAACGGCGAGCCGATCATCGTGCCCTCACAGGATATCGTCCTGGGCCTGTACTACCTCTCGCGCGAGAAGGTGAACGCCAGGGGCGAGGGCATGACCTTCTCCGACGTGGACGAGGTCCACCGCGCCTACGAACACAAGCAGGTCGACCTGCATGCGCGCATCACCGTCCGCATCGCGGACACCATGGCCGAGGTCGGCGAGGGCGAGACGCTGCCGACCATGCGCGTGGAGACGACCGTGGGGCGGGCGATCCTGTCGCGCATCATGCCCAAGGGCCTGCCGTTCGAGTTGATCGACCGCGAGCTGAACAAGAAGGCCATTTCCGGGCTGATCAACCAGTGCTATCGCCGCCTGGGTCTGAAGGACACGGTCGTGTTCGCGGACCAGTTGATGTACGCGGGCTTCTACTACTCCACCCGTGCCGGCGTCTCGTTCTGCGCCGACGACATGGTGATCCCGGACGAGAAGCAGCCGATCCTGCAGGGCGCCGAGGACCAGGTGAAGGAGATCGAGGAGCAGTACGCCTCCGGTCTCGTCACCAAGGGCGAGCGCTACAACAAGGTCGTGGACATCTGGTCGCACTGCAATGACCAGGTCGCCAAGGCCATGATGGAGCGCCTCGGCAAGGAGCAGGTCGTCAACAAGGACGGCGAGACGGTCGAACAGAACTCGTTCAACTCGATCTTCATGATGGCCGACTCCGGCGCGCGTGGCTCCGCCGCGCAGATTCGTCAGCTGGCCGGGATGCGCGGCCTGATGGCGAAGCCGGACGGGTCCATCATCGAGACGCCGATTACCGCGAACTTCCGCGAGGGTCTGAACGTCCTGCAGTACTTCATCTCGACTCACGGCGCTCGCAAGGGCCTGGCCGATACCGCGTTGAAGACCGCGAACTCGGGCTATCTGACCCGCCGTCTGGTGGATGTTTCGCAGGACGTGGTGGTCACCGAGCCGGACTGCGGTACCGAACAGGGGCTGCTGATGAAGCCGATCATCGAGGGCGGTGACGTCGTCGAGCCGCTGCGTGATCGCGTGCTTGGCCGCACCACCGCGGTGGACGTCTTCCGTCCGGGTACCGACGAGGTCCTGATCCCCGCCGGTACGCTGCTGGACGAGGCGATGGTGGACAGCCTGGACGCCGCGTCGGTGGACGAAGTCCTGGTGCGCTCCGCGATCACCTGCGAGACCCGTCAGGGCATCTGCGCCAAGTGCTACGGGCGCGACCTTGCCCGTGGCCACGAGGTCAATGCCGGAGAGGCCGTGGGCGTCATCGCCGCGCAGTCGATCGGCGAGCCCGGTACCCAGCTGACCATGCGGACCTTCCACATCGGCGGGGCCGCGAGCCGTGCCGTGACCGTCAGCGCGATCCAGGTGAAGAACTCGGGTTCCGCCCGCCTGCACAACCTGAAGACGGTCACCAACAAGGCCGGCAACCTGGTCGCGGTGTCGCGTTCCGGGGAGCTGGGTGTGATCGACGACCAGGGTCGCGAGCGCGAGCGCTACAAGATCCCCTACGGCGCGACGATCACCGTCCATGACGGCGATACCGTCGAGGCCGGGCAGGAGGTCGCGACCTGGGATCCGCACACCCATCCGATCGTCACCGAGGTGGCCGGTAATATCCGTCTGGCGGACTTCGTCGAGAATGTCACCGTCACCAAGGAGACCGACGAGTTCACCGGGCTGTCGTCCAATGTGGTGCTGGATCCGAAGAGCCGTTCCACGGCCGGCAAGGATCTGCGCCCGACTGTCAAGCTCCTGGACGACGACGGCAACGAAGTCTACATCCCGGGCACCGACATGCCGGCGCAGTACATGCTGCCGGCGAACGCGATCTTCAATCTCGAGGACAACGCCCGGGTCGAGGTCGGCGACGTCATCGCGCGCCTCCCGCAGGAGTCCTCCAAGACCCGCGACATCACCGGCGGTCTGCCGCGTGTCGCGGACCTCTTCGAGGCGCGGCGTCCGAAGGAGCCGGCGGTCCTGGCCGAGATCTCCGGTACGGTGTCGTTCGGCAAGGAGACCAAGGGCAAGCAGCGTCTGGTCATCACCCCGGACAAGGGCGACGCGGTCGAGATGCTCATCCCGAAGCTGCGCACGGTCAACGTGTTCGAGGGCGAACGCGTCGAACGCGGCGAGGTCGTCGTCGATGGCGAACTGGATCCGCACGACATCCTGCGTCTGCGGGGGGTCACCACCCTCGCGGAATACCAGGTCCAGGAAATCCAGGACGTCTACCGCCTGCAGGGCGTGAAGATCAACGACAAGCACATCGAGGTGATCGTTCGCCAGATGATGCGCAAGGTGAACATCGTGGACCCGGGTGACACCCGATTCCTCGGCGGGGACCAGGTGGACCGCACGCGTGTCCTGGAGGAGAACGAGCAGCTGGGCGCCGACCAACAGCCGGCCACCTACGAACGCGTGCTGCTGGGCATCACCAAGGCCTCGCTGGTCACGGAGTCGTTCATCTCGGCGGCGTCCTTCCAGGAAACCACGCGCGTGCTGACCGAGGCCTCCACCCGCGGGGCCCGCGACGACCTGCGCGGCCTGAAGGAAAACGTGATTGTCGGGCGCCTGATCCCTGCGGGGACGGGGCTTGCCTATCACAAGGAGCGCCGTCGCAAGCGCGCCCTGGAAATGCCCGAGTTCGAGGCGGTCGAGGAGGCACAGGCGGTTCCCGCCGAGTCCGAACCGGCCACCACCGATCCGGGCAACACCGAAGACGGGTCCGAGTGACCCGTCCCACCTTGACACTCATGGGGGCGGCGATTAGAATTCCGCTCCCTCGACAGGCCGGTCTCGGCGCCGGCCTGTCGTTATTTTTAGGCTAGGAGAAAGGGTTTCATGGCCACGATCAACCAGTTGGTACGCAAGCCCCGCAAGCGCCCCGTCGAAAAGAGCGATGTGCCGGCGCTGCAGGGTTCCCCGCAGAAGCGCGGGGTCTGCACCCGTGTCTACACGACCACCCCGAAGAAGCCGAACTCGGCGCTGCGCAAGGTTGCGCGCGTGCGGCTGACCAACGGCTACGAAGTCAGTAGCTACATTGGCGGGGAAGGCCACAATCTCCAGGAACACTCCGTGGTCCTGATCCGTGGCGGCCGTGTAAAGGACCTCCCGGGTGTTCGCTACCACACGGTGCGCGGCAGCCTGGACACCCAGGGCGTGCAGAAGCGCGCCCAGGGCCGGTCCAAGTACGGCACCAAGCGACCCAAGAAATCCTAACCGTGATCCAGTCCGGGAACTGAAACATGTCTAGAAGAGCAGCTGCCCCCAAGCGTCACATCCTCCCCGACCCGAAGTTCGGAAGCGAGCGCCTGGCCAAGTTCATCAATACGGTCATGCGCGACGGCAAGAAGTCCGTCGCCGAGCAGGTCGTGTACGGCGCCCTGGACCAGATCGAGTCCAAGCAGGGCGACGGGATGGGCGCGCTGGAGCGAGCCCTGGACAACATCCGTCCGCGCGTCGAGGTCAAGTCCCGCCGTGTGGGCGGTGCGACCTACCAGGTTCCGGTAGAAGTGCGCTCCGTGCGCCAGGACGCGCTGGCCATGCGCTGGGTGGTCGAGGCCGCCCGCAAGCGCGGCGAGCGCACCATGGCCCTGAAGCTGGCCGGCGAACTGATGGACGCCGCCGACAGCAAGGGTTCGGCTGTCAAGAAGCGCGAAGACACTCACCGCATGGCGGAAGCGAACAAGGCGTTCGCTCATTTCCGCTGGTAAATCTGTTTAGAGAGGCTCACCGTGGCACGCAAGACTCCACTTAAGCGCTACCGGAACATCGGGATCAGCGCGCACATCGACGCCGGCAAGACGACGACGACCGAGCGCATCCTGTTTTACACCGGCCTGTCGCACAAGATCGGCGAGGTGCATGACGGTGCGGCCGTGATGGACTGGATGGAGCAGGAGCAGGAGCGCGGGATCACCATCACCTCCGCGGCGACCACGAGCTTCTGGTCCGGGATGGCCAAGCAATTCGACGAGCACCGGGTGAATATCATCGATACCCCCGGGCACGTGGACTTCACCATCGAGGTGGAGCGCTCCATGCGCGTGCTGGATGGCGCGGTCATGGTGTACTGCGCGGTGGGCGGCGTGCAGCCCCAGTCCGAGACCGTGTGGCGCCAGGCGACCAAGTACGCGGTGCCGCGGATGGCGTTCGTCAACAAGATGGACCGGGCCGGCGCGGATTTCTTGCGCGTTTACGAGCAGATGAAGCAGCGCCTGCAGGCGAATCCGGTTCCGATCCAGCTGCCGATCGGCGCCGAGGACCAATTCCAGGGCGTGATCGACCTGGTCAAGATGCAGGCGATCTACTGGGACGAGGATAACTTCGGTATCTCCTTTGAATACAAGGATATCCCGGACGAGCTCAAGGCCGAGGCCGACAAGTGGCGCGAGAACATGCTCGAGGCCGCGGCCGAAGCCAACGAAGAGTTGATGGACAAGTACCTGAACGAGGGCACGCTTAGCGAGGAAGAGGTCAAGTCCGCGCTGCGCCATCGCACCATCGAGCTCGAGATCGTGCCGATGCTGTGTGGTTCCGCGTTCAAGAACAAGGGCGTCCAGGCAATGCTGGATGCCGTTGTCGAGTACCTGCCTTCGCCGGAAGAGGTCAAGGCGATCAAGGGCGTGAAGGCCGGGACGGAAGAGCCGGTCGAGAAGCACGCTTCGGACGACGAGCCCTTCGCGGCCCTGGCGTTCAAGATCATGACCGACCCTTACGTCGGCTCCCTGACCTTCGTGCGCGTCTATTCCGGCGTGCTGTCGGCGGGTGACTCGGTGCTCAACACCCAGAATAACCGCCGCGAGCGCATTGGGCGTATCCTGCAGATGCACTCCAACTCCCGCGAGGAGATCAAGGAACTGCGCGCCGGCGACATCGGCGCGGTGGTCGGCCTGAAGGATCTGTATACCGGGAGCACGCTGTGTGACCCGAACCATCCAGTCGAGCTGGAGCGCATGGAGTTCCCCGACCCGGTGATCTCGATCGCGGTCGAGCCGAAGACCAAGACCGACCAGGAAAAGATGGGGGTCGCGCTGAACAAGCTGGCGCAGGAAGACCCGTCCTTCCGTGTCCACACCGACGAAGAGTCCGGCCAGACCATTATCTCCGGCATGGGCGAGCTGCACCTCGAGGTGCTGGTCGACCGCATGAAGCGCGAGTTCAAGGTCGAGGCCAACGTGGGGCAGCCGCAGGTTGCCTACCGCGAGACCATCCGCAAGACGGTCGAGCAGGAAGGCAAGTTCGTGCGGCAGTCGGGCGGCCGCGGTCAGTACGGTCACGTCTGGATTCGCATCGAGCCGCTGGAACCGGGCGAAGGCTACAAGTTCGAGAACGCCATCGTCGGCGGCGTGGTTCCGAAGGACTACATCCCGGCCGTCTCCAAGGGGATCGAGGAGCAGATGGGCAACGGGGTGCTGGCCGGGTATCCGGTCGAGGACGTCAAGGTCACCCTGTTCGACGGCTCCTACCATGATGTCGACTCGAACGAAATGGCGTTCAAGGTTGCCGGGTCGATGGCCTTCAAGGAAGGTGCGCTGAAGGCCGGGGCCGTCCTGCTCGAGCCGATGATGAAGGTCGAAGTGGAAACGCCCGAAGAGTACATGGGCGACGTGATGGGCGACCTCAATCGCCGTCGCGGCCTGGTCAAGGGCATGGAAGACGTGGCCGGGCAGAAGCTGCTGCGTGCCGAGGTGCCGCTGTCCGAGATGTTCGGCTACTCGACCCAGCTGCGCTCGATGAGCCAGGGTCGCGCGACCTACTCGATGGAATTCGAGAAGTATGCCGAGGCCCCCGCACAGATCGCCGAGGCGGTTGCCGCCAAGGCGTCCTGATCCCGAATTCGCGTTATTTGAAAGAACTGCAAGAGGTTTGAGCTGTGTCCAAGGAAAAGTTCGAGCGTAAGAAGCCGCATGTGAATGTGGGGACGATTGGTCATGTGGACCATGGGAAAACGACGCTGACGGCGGCGATGACGGCGGTGCTGGGCAAGAAGTACGGTAGTGAAGCCCGTGCCTTTGACCAGATCGACAACGCGCCGGAAGAGAAGGCCCGCGGTATTACGATTGCGACCGCGCACGTCGAGTACGAATCCGACACGCGTCACTATGCGCACGTCGACTGCCCCGGGCACGCGGACTATGTGAAGAACATGATCACGGGTGCGGCGCAGATGGACGGAGCGATCCTGGTGGTGTCGGCGGCCGATGGCCCGATGCCGCAGACCCGCGAGCACATC
>NZ_ATUK01000008.1 GCF_000420165.1 Thioalkalivibrio sp. AKL19
CAGCGGGCCGGGGTCGCGGCAGTCGGGCGTGTTTCTTGGGTACTTGTCAGGTCTCGGCTGGTTATAAACGCGTTTTCGAAAGCAGTCGGGGTGGGTTTGCTGCCACGCCTTGAGGGCTGCTACGGGCGTTCGGTGGCCCAGGGCCTTTTGCTGGATGGCGTGGTTGTACAGGTACAGGTAGTGGTACAGGGCGTCCTGCATCTGCTCGCTGGAGTCGATGTGGTAGGTGCGCAGAAGATCGGCAATGCGCCCGTTGAAGCGCTCGACCATCCCGTTCGTCTGGGGTTTTCTGGGCGGGGTCAGGCGGTGCTGGATGCCGTGGTCGGTGCACAGCCGGTCGAATGGGTGACGGCCCGTCGGTTGGCGCTCTCCGGTGACCACAAAACGGTCGGTGAACTCCTTGCCGTTGTCGGTCAGTACATGCGTGATGTAGAACGGTGCCCGATCCAGCAGCCGCTTCAGAAAGTCGCGCGCGGCCGCCCCGGACTTGGATGAACGAACCTCGAGGTCGACCCAGCGGGTCGCTCGATCGATGGCCACGAACAGATAGCGACGCGAGGACTCTTCAGCCAGCTTCGGCAGGTACTTCACGTCCACATGCACAAAGCCTGGGGCATACGCCTTGAAGGCCTTTCGGGGTGACGCGAGTTCCCCCTCGGCCTGCTGCCGCAGCGCCTTCAGGCTGGCCACGCCGTGGCGGCGCAGGCAGCGGTCCAGGGCGGCGCGGCTCAGGTCCGGCTGCACGAACTCGCGGGCCACAACCAGCAGATCATCCAGCGACAGCCACAGCCACTCGCGTACCGCGATGAGGATGGCTTCCTCTCCGGGCGTCAGGGCCGTGTTCATCCGGTGCGGGCGGTGAGACCGGTCCTGGGTGTCTTCCCGGTGGCGCCACTTCATCACCGTATGGCGACTGATGCCCAGGCGGCGTGCCAGGTCCCGGTGACGGACCGACGGCGGTGCTTGCTGGATCTCGCGCCGGGTCCGTGGGGTGGTACGGGCGTTCACGTGAATCGCACTGGGCATCGAATCACCTCCGGTGGGGTTCTGCCAACAGGGTAGTCAGCCACTCCCGAGCTCGAAACAGCGGCTCCTTCTCCGACGGTAGGTAACCACCTGAGACCTGACAGGTACTTCTTTGCACGAGCAAAGAAGTACCTCGCGGCGCGCTGGCGAGTCAGCGCCTGGCACGTGGTCAGACGAAGGCACGTAAACACCAGGTGCCAAACCATGACCAGCCACAGCAAGGCAGGTGGCCGGTCGAAAGTACGTAAACACCGATGACGAACCATGGCCAGCCACAACATGGCAGGTGGCAGACCGAAGCCACCGTAAACACCCAATGATGCCCCATGATCGCGGACCGCACGGCGGGAGGCCGAGCGTGGCCGGCGGAAATGGGGCGTCAGGCGCGCGCCGGGGCGCGGGCGTCGTCGCGCCAGAGCCAGAGGATGGCGACCGTCAGCACTGCGATCACCGGCAGCATCGCCAGGTTCAGCCCATCCCAGCCCAGTGGGCGCAGCAGCGCCCCCGCCAGCAGCGAACCGGCGGTGACCAGCGCGAACACCGTCAGGTCGTTCAGGCCCTGGACCTTGCCCTTCTCGCCCGCTGTGTGCGTCGTCGTGAGCAGCGTGCTGCCACCGATGAACAGGAAATTCCAGCCCACCCCCAGCAGAAACAGCGCCAGCCAGAAGTGCGCCAGGGTCTCGCCGTGGGCAGCGATGGCCACGCTGAACAGTACCAGGGCGTTGCCCAGCGCGAGGATGCGCGTGAGCCCGAGGCGTGTGATCAGGTGTCCGGTGACGAAGGAGGGTGCGAACATCCCCAGCACGTGCCATTGCATCACCAGGGCAACCTGGCCCATGTCGAAGCCGGCCTGGCGCATGGCCAGCGGGGTCGCGGTCATCAGCAGGATCATCACGGCGTAGCCCAGAGCGGCCGTCGTCAGCGCGACGACGAAGCGGCCCCGGGGCATGATTTCGCGCAGGGGACGGGATACGGCTCGTTCCGCTACCGGGGGTGTCGGTACGCGCAGCCAGGCCAGCAGCAGCATGGCCAGCAGGGCCAGTGCTCCGAGCAGCAGGTAGGGCCCGGCCTCGGGCGTGCCCGGCAGCAGCGCCTGCGCATGGTGGGCGTTCCAGGGGCCGAGGAAGGCCGCGGCCACGCCCCCGGCCATAACCAGGGAGATGGCGCGCGGGCGGAAGGCGTCGCTGGCGACATCCGCCGCGGCGAAACGGTAGTACATGGCGAAAGCCTGGTAGACGCCCAGCAGGAGGTTGCCGACCACGAACACCCAGAACGCTTCGGCAAACACCCCGGCGGCGGCAATGGTGGCCCCGCCGAAGCCCCCGATGCCGGCCCCCAGGAGAAAGCCCGTGCGCCGTCCGAAGCGCTTCATGAATAACGAGGCCGGCAGGGTGGTCACCAGGGTTCCGATCATCATGGCGGCGACCGGCAGGGTGGCCAGCGAGGGATCGCTCGCCAGGCGGTCCCCGACCACGCCGCTCAGGGTCATCACGGTCACCGCGGCGATCAGGAACAGGGCCTGGCCGAGCGCAAGGATCAGGACGTTCGCGCGCTCGCGCGGGGTGGTCGGGCCGGACATGGGATTCCCTTCCAGGTTATGCCGGGCCGTCTTGGCCCGGGCGGGACGGTTGCGTCAGTCGCGTGGATGAAAGTCGAGGACCGCGGAATTGATGCAATAGCGCAGGCCGGTGGGTGCCGGCCCGTCGGGAAAGACGTGCCCCAGGTGCGAGTCGCAGCGCGCACAGCGCACCTCGGTGCGCTCCATGCCCAGCGAACGGTCGCGGTGTTCGTCCACGGCGTCCTCGCTTGCGGGGGCGGTGTAGCTGGGCCAGCCGCTGCCGGAGTCGAACTTGGCCGTGGCGTCGAACAACGGTGCGCCGCAGGCGACGCAGTGATAGGTGCCATCGGCCTTGTGATCGTTGTAGGCGCCGGTGAACGGCCGCTCGGTTCCGCCTTCGCGGGCGATGCGGTACTGTTCCGGCGTGAGGCGTTCGCGCAGTTCGGCGTCCGTCGGGCGATCGGTTTGACTCATGCAACCTCCGGGTCGATAGGATTGTCTTTCAACACGTGGTGGTCATGGTGATACGACCCGCAGGAGGCTACGGGGTTCGCGCCGTCCGACCGCTGACAAGACCGCTGGAGGTGGTCGTGGGTTGTCCCGATTGCGAACGTATTGACCTGCTGCCGACGGCGTCTGGCACTCTTTATCTGGCGCCAGTTCTCGCGCACACCCGCGCGGCCCTGCGTCAGCGCATGGTAGACGAACGGTTGCCCTGTGCCGAGCCGACCGCCGGCATCCTGGCCCTGCCGGTCAAGGGGGCCGGCGGGCTGGGCGAGATGCTGGTGCGGCTGGAGCAGGCCCTGAGCAGTTCGGAGCAGGCCGGCTGTCGTGCCACCTTCGTGCCCCAGGGCGAGGATTTCGGCCTCGGGCATCTGCAGGACACCCACCTGCTGTCCACGCTGATTGCCCGACACAACGCCCGTGATCTCTCGGCGATCCTGGCCAATGATGCCCTGGAATTTCACTTCCAGCCGATCGTGCATGCCGCGAACCCCACCGAGGTGTTTGCCTACGAGGCCCTGGTACGGGCGGCCACGCCGGCGGGTGACCCCATCCCGCCACAGGAGCTGTTCAAGACGGCGCGCAACGCCGAGTTGCTGTTTCACCTGGATCGTTCCGCGCGGATCAACGCAATTCGCCGCGCCAGCGAACGCGGGGTTGGCAGCCGGCTGTTCATCAACTTCAACCCCACCGCGATCTACGACCCGGCCTTCTGTCTGGAGACCACGGTGCGCGAGATCATGTCGCGTCCGGCGGGTCGCGTCGGCCCCAGCGGCTTCGTGTTCGAGGTCATCGAGAGCGATCAGGTCACGGACATCGAGCACCTGTCACGGATCGTGGACCGCTACCGGCGGGCCGGATTCCAGGTCGCACTCGACGATCTGGGGGCCGGCTACGCGTCCTTGAACATGCTGTCGCAGTTGCGCCCGGATTTCGTGAAGATCGACCGCGAACTGGTCAGCGGCATCGACGGCGATGTCTACCAGCAGAAGATCCTCGACAAGATCGTCGAGCTCGCCCGCGATCTGGGTGTTCATGTGGTGGCCGAGGGGATCGAGACGGCCGACGAGTGGCGCTGGTTGAAGGACCGGGTCGACTATTGCCAGGGCTACCTGTTTGCCCGGCCGGCGGCCGAACCACCCATGCCCCGGCACCCGGAGTCCGTCTGATCATCGCGTCGTGGACGCATCCGCGGCGCGTGCACATCGGTCCCGCTTTCCATAGACTCGGGCATTATGAATCAGCTCCCGCCCGACGCCCGCAATCCGACGCTCGAATCCGCCTACCAGCTGCTGCGCGATGCCGAGGTGCGCTACCGCGGGCGCACGGTCGGCACCGTGGCCAGCCTGGACGAGCGGGCGCCGGCGGAGAACTATGCCGACTGCTTCATCCGTGACTTCGTGCCCTCCGGGCTGGTCTATCTGCTGAACGACGAGCCCGAGGTGGTGCGCGACTTCCTCGCGCTGATCCTGCAGATCCGCGACACCCAGGAAGAGATCGAGGGCCACCGCCGCCTGCCGCGGGTGATGCCGGCGAGCTTCCGCGTGTTCACCGACGAGAACGGCCGCGAGTCCCTGGCCGCGGATTTCGGGGACCGCGCGATCGGGCGCGTGGCCCCGGTGGACTCGATGATGTGGTGGGTGCTGCTGCTGCGCGCCTACCAGAACCGCACGGGGGACCACGACTTCATTAAGAGCCCGGATGTACAGCGCGGCATCCGCTTGATCCTGAGCATCTGCCTGCAGGACCGCTTCGAGGTCTTCCCGACCCTGCTGGTCCCGGACGGCAGCTTCATGATCGACCGGCGCATGGGGGTGTTCGGCCACCCGCTGGAGATCCAGGCCCTGTTCTACGGGATGCTGAAGGCCTCGCTGGCCATGCTCGAGCCCTGTGACAAGGACTCGGAATTGCTGTGCGAGCAGTCCGCCATCCGTACCCGGCAGCTGTCCGATTACATCCGCAACTACTACTGGCTGGATCTCGAACGCCTGAACGACATCCATCGCTACCGCACCGAGCACTTCGGCCACGAGTCCGAGAACGCGCTGAACATCTACCCCGAGAGCATCCCCGACTGGCTGGTGGACTGGATCCCCTCCGAGAGCGGCTACCTGGTCGGCAACCTCGGGCCGGGGCGCATGGACTTTCGCTTCTTCAGCTTCGGCAACCTGCTGGCGGTCCTGTTCGGGCTGGCCGACGAGCACCAGTCGCGCTCGATCATGCAGACCTTCGAGCAGCGCTTCGAGGACCTGATCGGGACCATGCCGGTGAAGATTTGTTACCCGGCCATGGTCGGCGAGGAATGGCGCCTGCTGACCGGCTCGGACCCGAAGAACACCCCGTGGTCGTACCACAATGGCGGTAACTGGCCCGCGCTGCTGTGGGCGTTCACCGGGGCCGCCATGCGGGTCGGACGGCCGGACCTGGCGCGCAGCGTGCACGCCGTGGCCGCCGAGCGGCTCCACCGCGACCACTGGCCGGAGTACTACGATGGTCGCCACGGACGTCTGGTCGGGCGGCGGGCCAACTATCGCCAGACCTGGTCGGCGACCGCCGTGCTGGTCTCGCAGGGCCTGATCGACAATCCCGAGACCCTGAGCCTGTTCGACAGCCCCGAGCCCGAGGTGCCATGAAAAAGACCCAGAGCAAGTCACGCGCCGGCGAAGGCCTCTATCTCGTCCTGATCAGCGTCCACGGCCTGATCCGGGGGCGGGAACTGGAGCTGGGGCGCGATGCCGACACCGGCGGGCAGACGCTCTACGTGGTCGAACTGGCCCGGGCCCTGGCACGCCACCCGCAGGTGGGCCGGGTGGACCTCCTGACCCGGCGCGTGGTCGACAGCAAGGTAGCCGACGACTATGCCGAGCCGGAAGAGGATCTCGGTGACGGTGCCCATATCGTGCGCCTGGACTGCGGCCCGCGGCGCTATTTGCGCAAGGAGAAGCTCTGGCCCTACCTCGACTGTTTCGCCGACAACGCCCTGGGGCATATTCGCCGCGTGGGCCTGCGCCCGGACGTGATCCACGGGCATTACGCCGACGCCGGGCATGTCGCAGCGCAGCTCTCGAATCTCCTCGGCGCGCCGATGCTGCAGACCGGCCACTCCCTCGGGCGGGTCAAGCGCGAACGGCTGCGTGAGAGCGGCATGTCGGATGCCGATATCGAGGCGCGCTACAACATCTCCACCCGGATACATGCGGAGGAGGAGGCCCTGGCGCATGCGCACCGCGTGATCGCCAGCACCCGCCAGGAGATTGGCGAGCAGTACGCCACCTACGACAACTACCAGCCGGAACGCATGGAGGTGATCCCGCCGGGCACCGACCTGGCGCGCTTTCATCCGCCGAAGCGCGGCGATCGCAAGCCGGCGATCTGGCCCGAGATCCGCCGTTTCCTGCGCCACCCCGAGCGTCCCCTGATCATGGCGCTGTCGCGCGCCGACGAGCGCAAGAACATCCGTGCGCTGGTCGAGGCCTACGCCGGGAATGACTGGCTGCGCGAGAATGCCAACCTCCTGATCGTTGCTGGCAACCGCGACAACATCGCCGACCTGGACAAGGGCGCGCGCGACGTCCTGACCGATCTGCTGCTGCGCATCGACCGGCACGACCTCTACGGCCAGGTGGCCTATCCCAAGCACCACGACTGTGAGGACGTGCCCGATCTCTATCGCCTGGTCGCGTCCAGCAAGGGTGTGTTCGTCAATCCGGCGCTGACCGAACCCTTCGGGTTGACCCTGATCGAGGCGGCCGCCAGCGGCGCCCCGATCGTGGCCACCAACGACGGCGGGCCGGAGGAGATCATCTCGCGCTGTCACAATGGCCAGCTCGTCGATCCGCTGGATCCGGAGGGCATTGCCGACGCGATCCAGGGCATCCTGGCGGATCGGCCGCGCTGGCAGCGTTACTCGCGCGCTGGGCTCAAGGGCGTGCGGCAACACTATTCGTGGGATGGCCATGCCGAAAAATACGTGAAGCTGGTGAAGTCGTTGACCCGCGAGGTGCGCCAGGCGCGCCATCACGAACGCCGGGTCTCAGGCCATCTGGCGCAGATGGACCGCGCCGTGATCACGGACATCGACAACACCCTGCTGGGCGACGACAAGGCCACCCGCGCCTTCGTCGCCTGGCTCAAGCGCAACCGCAAGCGGGTCGCCTTCGGGGTGGCCACCGGACGGCGTATCGACTCCGCCGCGGCGATTCTCGAGAAACATGGCGTGCCCACGCCGGATGTTTGGATCACCTCGGTCGGAAGCGAGATCCACTACGGCACCAAGCAGACCGAGGACCGCGGCTGGGCGCGGCATATCAGCCATCGCTGGGAACCGGACCGGCTGCGCGAATGCCTGGAGCAGGAGAAGAACCTGGTCCTGCAGCCAGACGTGGACCAGCGCGCGTTCAAGGTCAGCTTCTTCGTCGAGCCGCCCGGGAGCCTGGACGCGGAGACGGTGGAGACCCGGCTGTACCGCGAGGACCTGCACGCCCGGGTGATCTACTCGCACGACCGCTTCCTGGACCTGCTGCCGGTACGGGCGTCCAAGGGGCTGGCGGTGCGCTACCTGTCCGACAAGTGGGGCATTCCGCTGGAGCACGTGCTGGTCGCCGGCGACTCCGGCAATGACGAGGACATGCTGCGCGGGCGTCTGCTCGGTGTCGTGGTCGGGAATCACCAGCCCGAGCTGGAGAGCCTGCGTGGATTTCAGCGTATCTTCTTCGCCGGGGCTACCCACGCCCGCGGCCTCCTCGAGGGGATCGAGCACTTCGATCTGCTCAATCGCTGCGAAAGCCCCGACGACACCGACGAATAGGCTGGTCTTGTTACGGCGATCACGACAAGGAAACAGATCAAGGTCAAGAGCGGTTAACAGGAAGGTTGGAAGATCGGAAGGAAAAATCGGTGTAAAAAAATGGTGGCCGTCTCGGCGCTGCCAATGGCGGTGTACTTGCCCTGTTGTTGCCCTTGAATCTAAGAACCGTCTTTAGGGCCCTCTTCCTGTCCAGCTCTTTTTTGTGTCCGTCGTGGTGGATTGCCGCAGCGGGGCGGGACGTCAGGGTACAGGCAGGAGCAGGGCGATGCCGGTGAGGACGGTGACCCCTTCGAAGGCGCGCTTCACCAGGCGGTTGCCGTAGCGCTGGGCGGCCCAGGCCCCTAGGTAGCCGCCGACAAAGCTCCCCACCAGCAAGGCCGGCAGCCAGTCCCACTGCACGGTACCCAGGGTCCCCAGCATCAGCGCCCCCGCGCCGTTCCAGACCAGCCCCACCAGCACCATGGTGTAGGCCACTGCCTGGGTGTAGCTCATGCCGTACCAGCGCACCAACCACAGGGTGACCATCAAACCGGTGCCCGAGGCCAGCGAGCCGTTCAGGACCCCGATCAGGAACAAACCGCCGGCCCCGATCAGGGCGTGGCCCCACGAAAACCCGACCTCGCGCACGACCTGGCCCAGCTGCGGACGGCGCCAGGAGTACCAGCCGAGGCCGATGGTCAGCAGTCCCAGGGCGACTTCACCGGCCCGCGGAGGGATGCCCAGAACCACCCAGGCACCGATTAGCACCCCAGGCAGACCGGCCAGCAGGATAATGCCTAGGCGCGCAGGCTCGAATGTGCTTTTCTTGAGGTGGCGCAAGCCGGCGCCGGCGCCCAGGGCGACGGAGGCGATCTTGTGGGTTGCCAGCGCCACGGGGTAGGGAAGGCCCAGAAAAATCAGGGCGGGCAGCTGCAACAGGCCCGCCCCGCCACCGGCCAGAGCGGAGAAGCCGTTGGCAATGATGGCGATGAAGACGAGTCCGAGGTGTTCGAGAATGGTCATTTGGGGTGTGTGCAACCGAAAGCTGTCAGGACTTGTGTGCTTGGCGGTGGCCGGGGCGGTGCTGCTGGGGCTGGCCGTCCCGGCGCAGGCCGAGATCTACCGCTGGGTAGATGATGACGGGACCGTACACTACTCCAGTACCCCGCAGCCCGAGACCAGCCAGCGCGAACGCCGGATCTACGACTCCGAGGGCCGCATGCGCGAGATCCTGCCGGCACCGGTGAGTGCCGAGGAGCGGGCGCAGGCCGCGGCCGAGCGCGAGCAGGCGGAACGCGCCCTGGAGGCGACCCAGCGTGCGCGCCAGGACCGGGCCGAGCGCGAGACCCAGCTGCGCCGGGCCTATGCCTCGCTGGACGAGATCGAGGAATTGCGCGAACGACGCGAGCGTTCGATCGGCGGCAACATCCAGCGTAGCGAGGCCCAGGAAAAGACCCTTCTGCGCGAGCGCGAGCGCATCCGGCGGCAGCTGGACGGCGCCAACGAGGACTCCCGGCTGGCGGACCGCTACCGCGCGGAACTGGAAGAGCTGGATGCCCGCATTGCCCGTGAACGCCAGTACCGCCGCGGCCAGCGCGATCGGTTGTCGGCGATCCACGAACGCCTGGACCTCGACCGTCGCGACTTCCAGCAACTGGTGCTGAACGGAAGCCGCTAGGGAGACGCTGATCTAATCGCGCGTCCGCGCTCGAGTCGCTTTTGCGTGCGAACAAGGCGCGGTGACTGCCGTGCAGTCATTCTGCACAAGGGAGCCGCAACGCCGTTCCCACGCCCGTTGTTATCAAAAACGGCCGGCCGAGCCCCTGCTTTCAATGGCTTGTGGGGTTGGTGCCCCCTGTTTCCCGATCCTGCGTTCCGCCGCTTGCGAGTAGAACCACTACCCGCTGCACGACGTGCCTTGTCTCGGAAAACAGGGGGCACCAACGCGGACGTGCGATTAAATCAGCGTCTCCCTAGCTGTGATCTCTCAATAGGTTGTCCACGGGGCGATTCCGAAGGATGCTGAGTTTGCCGACTGAGCCATTCCAAGGAGGACGCCCCGTGAACCTTCATCAAAATGCCTTAATGGGACCCCGTGGTCGAGAGCGGATGGTCCGCTTGGTGATCGACCATGGACTGAGCCTTCGGGCCACGGCCCGGGGGTTTGGCGTGGATCCGAAGACCGTGCAGCGCTGGGTCCAGCGGTTCCAGGAGGCGGGCCGTGCGGGCCTTGTGGACCGCTCGTCCCGGCCCCGGAAGCAGACCCGCCGAACCCCTCGACGGATCCAGCGGCAGGTCGTCGCCTTGCGCCGGCAGCGCTGGACCATGGATCGGATCGCCGCCTTCACGGGGATCTCGAGGGCCAGCGTCAGCCGGATCCTGCGGCGTGAGGGACTGAACCGCCTGAGTGCGCTGGAGCCCGTCGAGCCACCCCGGCGCTACGAGCACGAACACCCCGGTGATCTGCTCCACCTCGACATCAAGAAACTGGCGCGCTTCCGTCACCCGGGGCACCGCGTGACCGGGGTTCGCGCCAAGGACTCCATCGGGGC
>NZ_ATUK01000009.1 GCF_000420165.1 Thioalkalivibrio sp. AKL19
CGCGTAAGAGGTAGACCGTCAGTAACGCTTGGTTGGCCTGCAGCAGCTCGTCCAGGTGCACCGCCTGGCCGGCGTTCAACGACGTCCGGTTGCGCAACAGCAGCCAGCGGCTGGACTTGATCACTCGTCGAGCCTGTCGGTCGTCGCCCAGGCGCTTCGCCTCGTCGACACGCACTCGGTCGATCACCTCGCGGCCGTACTTGGCGACCACATGGAACAGGTCATAGACGATCTCGGCGCGCGGGCACTGCGCCCGGATCTCGAGCTCAAAGGCCGTGGTCATGTCGATCGCCACCGCCTCGATGCGCTCGCGCACGCCTTCGGGGAGCTGCTCGAAGAAGGCCCGCGCGGTCTCGCGCGAGCGGCCTTCACCGACCCACAACACCTGGCGCCGGATCGGCTCGATCACCACGGTCGCGTAGCGGTGCCCCTTGTGCAGGGCGAACTCGTCCATCGCCAGATAGCGGATCGACGCCCAGTCCGGCTCCGGCAGCGCAGCCGCCAGTCGATGCCGGTCCACCGTCTTCACCGTGTGCCAGCCCAGGCCATAGAACACGGCCACGGCCTGGATACTGGCCGAACGCAACAACTGACTGCAGGCATCCGCCAACCGGTTGGTCAGCCGCTGATAGCGCCCCAGCCAGCTCAGCCGCTCCAACTGGGGACCGCCGCAGTGCTCGCACCACACGCGGCGACGCGGCACCACCAGCACCACCCGGTACTCGAACAGGGGAAGATCCCGGACCCGCCGCAGCGTCGTCTCGTGCACCTGCCGGGTCCGATGACCGCAGCGTTCGCAGTGCATCCACTGCCGCGTCGGCTTCAGGTGCAACTCCAGCGTGCCGCCGGCCTCCTCCGGCCAAACCGCACGCTCCAGCCGATAGCCTTCCCAGCCGCCCAGCTTCTGCAACGTCTTCTTGTCCAGCATCGCTCCCTCCCGTGTCCTTCCTGGCTCCACGCGAGACTACGATGCCCTTCAGCGGTCGAACACCTCCCCGGTATCCTTCGATGAACT
>NZ_ATUK01000010.1 GCF_000420165.1 Thioalkalivibrio sp. AKL19
CACCTGGACGAGCTGCTGCAGGCCAACCAAGCGTTACTGACGGTCTACCTCTTACGCGACGAACTCAAGAGACTGTGGTTCCAGCGCAGCCCCGAGCGGACGCACCAGGCGTGGCGGCAATGGGTGCAGCAAGCGCACGAGAGCGGAATCCAGGCCCTGCAGCGCTTCGCACGCCTGCTGGAGCCCTACCTGCCCGGCATCGTCTCGCGCTGCCGCCACCGGCTGAACACCAGCGTCGTCGAGGGCATTAACAACACGATCAAGGTCATCAAGCGTCGGGCCTATGGCTATCGCGACCAGGAATACTTCTTCCTCAAAATCCGCGCAGCCTTCCCCGGTAATGCTCGATGAACCAAAAAAAAGCCCCGCCAGTAATTTACCGGCGGGGCCTACCGTTCCTAAGAATGGCACACAGGATGGTATATATGGCGTTTTTTCCCTATAACTTCCTGATTTTCTGGGGTGTTTGGTGGAGCGGAGGAGGATCGAACTCCCGACCTTCGCATTGCGAACGCGACGCTCTCCCAGCTGAGCTACCGCCCCAAACAGGACGCGCATTCTAGCAACTCCGCAGGGCGGCGGGAAGCCCTGTCCGCACGACGATCGGCGCCAGCGCTTCGCCCGCGGAATTGTCTTTTTCGAGCGACACGTCACGGACGCCGGAGTTGGACCCGGTCTAGCATTGGGGCATGTCCGCCACCTACCTCAAGCACCGCGGGGCGACCGGCCCCGTCCCCCGGTCCGCCCGGCACGCGACGGGACGACCCGCCGCGGGGTCGATATACTCCCCGGCATGAGCTTGTCCGTTCGCATCCTGGGCGCCAGTGGCGGCATCGGCCCGGGCCGGCGCACCACGTCCATCCTCATCGACGACGACATCCTGATCGATGCCGGCAGTGGCGTGGGCGACCTGAGCCTGGATGAACTACGCCGCATCCGGCACGTGTTCCTCACCCATTCCCATCTGGACCATATCGCCTTCCTGCCCATGCTGGCGGACATGGTCTACAGCCCGAATGCCCCGCCCATCCAGGTGCATGGTCTGCCGGCCACACTCAAGGCGCTTTGCGACCACGTGTTCAACTGGGTGATCTGGCCGGACTTCACGCGGCTGCCCCGTCCTGACCAGCCCCTGATCCGGCTGGAATCGCTCCAGCCCGGTCAGACCATCGCCGCCAACCATCGCGAGATCCACGTGCTGCCGGCCCGGCATACCGTGCCGGCGGTCGGCTACAGCGTGACCAACCACGACGGCGCGGCCTTCGCCTTCAGCGGCGATACCACCTCATCGCATCAACTCTGGCCAGCCCTCAACGCCCTGCCCCATCTCGACCTGCTGATGATCGAGACCGGCCTCCCGGACGAGATGGAGGGCATGGCCGACCTGGCCAAGCACTACACGCCGCAGCATCTGGGCGAGGACCTTGCCCTGCTGGAACACCGCCCGCGCATCGCCATCACCCACCTCAAGCCCGGCCATGAGCAGGCCATCCGCCAGCAACTGGCTCGCTCGCCCCACCATGACGGCATGATCTTCCTGCACGGGGACGAGCGCTTCGAACTCGGCGCGCATTCATAACCAGGCCGGGGCCCCTGGCTGTTCCGCGCGTGCGGCCGTTACCCGCGTTCACACGGCTGTAACATGGCTGTTATCTAATGCCGACCAGGCAATCACGAGACAGCGCCATGGCCACTCGAATTCTGCTGGTGGAGGATGACGCGGCAATCCGCGAGATGCTGCAGCTGCCATTCCAGAAGGCGGGCTACGAGGTCCGCGAGGCCGGCGACGTGCGCAGCGCGAAATCCCTGCTGCTGGAAGACCCGCCGGACCTGATCCTGCTCGACTGGATGCTGCCCGACATCAGTGGCATCGACTGGGCGCGCACCCTCAAGGCCAGCCCCGTCACCAAGGACATCCCGCTGATCATGCTGACCGCGCGGGGCGAGGAAGAAGACCGGGTGCGCGGCCTGGACGTAGGCGCCGACGACTACGTGACCAAGCCGTTCTCGCCTCGCGAGCTGGTCGCGCGCATGAAGGCCGTGCTGCGCCGTACCTCCCCGACCACCAGCGAGGAACCCATCGAGATCGAGGGGCTGCGCCTGGACCCGGTCTCACATCGCATTACCGGTAACGGCGAGGCCATCAGCATGGGCCCGACCGAGTACAACCTGCTGCACTTCTTCATGACCCATCAGGACCGCGTATTCAGCCGCGAACAGCTGCTGGACAAGGTCTGGGGCACCAACGTGTACGTGGAAGAACGCACGGTGGACGTGCACATCCGCCGCCTGCGCAAGGCGCTGGCCGACTCCGGCCATGACCATCTGGTGCAAACCGTGCGCGGTTCGGGGTACCGTTTCTCGCCAACTCCCTGACGCTCGGCGGTCCCCGTGCAGCCCCGCAAGACCTGGCCCGACATCCTCATCACCAGCCTGCTGATCGCGCTACCCATCCTGGCGCTGGGCTGGGCCACCGGCCAGTTCTGGCCCACGGTGGCCTTTCTGCTGGGCGCGGCGCTGGCGTGGAACATTGCCAACCTGCTGTGGCTGGAGACCTGGCTGCGCCGCGGCGGGCGTGCCGAACCGCCCGACGTGCGCGGCCTGTGGGGGGTAATCTTCGACCACCTCTACCGCCGCCGCAAACGCCACGAGAACCGTGTGCACCGCCTGCGCCAGCTGCTCGAGCGCTACCGCGACTCCGCCAAGGCCATGCCGGATGCCGTGGTCGTGCTGAACGACGACCTGCGCATCGAGTGGCTCAACGACATGGCCTGCCAGCTCCTGGGTCTCCACTGGCCGCGCGACGAGGGCCAGCGCATCACCCACCTGCTGCGCCACCCGGAATTCCTGACCTTCATGGAGCGCGCTCGCGAATCCCTGGCCCGCGTCACAGTCCCCTCGCCACTGGATGACGAACGCCAGCTGGAGATGCGCATGCTGCCCTACGGCGATGCGCAGTACCTCCTGCTGGCGCGCGACACCACCCACCTGCATCGCCTGGAAGTCATGCGTCGCGACTTCATCGCCAACGTCTCGCACGAGCTGCGCACACCCCTCACCGTGCTCTATGGGGTTACCGAGACGCTCGAGGATGAACTCGAGAACCAGCCCGAACTGGCGCGCTCGGTGCAGATGCTGCGCGAACAGTCCGAACGCATGAAACTGCTGGTGGACGATCTGCTGCTGCTCTCGCGCCTGGAGACCGGCGAAACCACCGGCCCGCAGGACTGGTTCAACCCGTTTCCGCTGCTCCGGAAGCTGGCGGACGAGGCGCGGGTCCTGTCCGGGTCGGAGGGGCACGAGATCGTGCTCGAGGCCGACCCCGACCTGGAGTTCCAGGGCAACCCGGACGAGCTGCGCTCGGCCTGCGCCAACCTGCTGTTCAATGCCGTGAAATACACCCCCGGCGGGACCACCATCACCCTGCGCTGGCGCGCGGACGACGACGGCGCACGCCTGATCGTCGAGGACACCGGGCCGGGCATCGCCAGCCATCACCTGGGGCGCCTGACCGAACGTTTCTATCGCGTGGATGCCGGACGCACCCAGTCACGCGGCGGGACAGGCCTGGGGCTGGCCATCGTCAAACATGTCCTCGCCCGCCACGAAGGCCACCTCGCCATCGAGAGCCAGGTTGGCCAGGGCAGCCGCTTCACCTGCCTGTTCCCGTTGTCCCGCATCCGTAAGCAGGAAGCCACCGCCCTGCCCAGCTAGTGTCATCGCACGGGCCCGGCGCACCAAACCGCGACACGAGTAGAACGGCCCAATGGGCGGCTTGAAGGGCCGGCACCGCAAACCATCGTTCGCCAGATCCCCGAACGCCCGGGCAAATCCAGCCGATTGCCGCGTCGCTTCGCTCCTCGCAATGACCTGTCTGGACCCGCGTCATTGCGAGCGCAGGGAAGCAATCTCCCGGGCGAGCAAGGCGCCAGAGCCTCCGGTCCGGCCGAATCTCCACCCACCGTTACAGCACGATGGGCGTGGCCCGCCAGATGTCACACCGCTGTCATGTGGCCGTCACGCAACTGCAAGCACGGCTCCGGATAATCCCGCATCAAGGACCGACCGATCGGCTACGAACAAACCTCAAAGCAAGCACCAGGGAGTACACCCATGCTGTTCAAGCGCACAATTCTTGCCGCAGCCGCGGCCGCCGCCCTCGCCATCACCCCGGCGATGGCCGACGTGGACCCCAACCTGCCGGCCTACCAGACCGTCAGCGGGATCTCCGGCAACCTGTCCAGCGAAGGCTCGGACACCCTGAACAACCTGATGGCGCTGTGGGCCGAGGAGTTCCAGGACTTCTACCCGAACGTGAACATCCAGATCCAGGGCGCCGGCACGTCCACCGCCCCGCCCGCCCTGACCGAGGGCACCGCCGATTTCGGCCCGATGTCCCGCATGCCCCGCGACAGCGAGCAGGCGTCCTTCGAGGAACGCCACGGCTACGAGATGACCCTGGTCCCCGTGGCGATCGACTCCATCGCGGTCTACGTCAACCGGGACAACCCGGTCGAGGGGATGACCATCCAGGACGTGGATGCCGTGTTCTCCTCCACCCGGCGCTGCGGTGGTGCCGACGACATTACCCGCTGGGGCCAGCTCGGCCTGGAAGGCTCCTGGGTCAACCGCGACATCACCATCTACGGGCGTAACGCGGTCTCCGGAACCTACGGCTACTTCCGCCAGCACGCCCTGTGCGACGGCGACTTCAAGAACGCCGTGAACGAACAGCCCGGGTCCGCCTCGGTGGTCCAGGGTGTCGCCGAGTCCCTCAACGGCATCGGCTACTCCGGCATCGGCTACCTGACTTCCGGCGTGCGCACTGTTCCCCTGGGCGAAAACGAAGGCGAATACTTCGAACCGACCGGGGAGAACGCCGCCTCGGGTGACTACCCGCTGTCCCGCTTCCTTTACGTTGCGGTCAACAAGCACCCGGAAGACGGACTCGCCCCGCGTCAGGCCGAGTTCCTGAAGATGGTGCTGTCGAAGGAAGGCCAGGAGGTGGTCGTGCGTGACGGGTTCGTCCCGCTGCCCGAGACCGTCGCCCAGCGCCAGCGCGAGGCCCTCGGCCTGTAGACCCTGCCTGCAGGCGAACGCCCCTGCCCGCATCGAGCTCTGGCAGGGCTTCGCCCCCAAGGCAGTCCTCGCGAGGATTATCGGCCTCGGCCAGGACCAGAAGGCCCGGACTCTGTCCGGGCCTTTTTTGTGCAGCCATCCCAACAGGGGGGCGTTCAAACAGCCGTCACACGGCTGTAACGGTTCTGTCACGAAGCGCCCGTAGCATGCGGGCCATCTCAAGCCTTCCGCCTGTCGACCCCCCGGGGGACCCCGAATGTCCGGACTCCACGCGATCTCCACCCTTGGCCGCTTCCAGCGCTGGCGCCGGGCCAAGGACACCTCGGCGCGCTACCTGATCGGCTTTTTTGGCGTGGCGGTCGTCGGCGCGCTGACCCTGATGTTCGTCTACCTCCTGAGCGAGACGCTGCCCATGTTCCTGGGTGCGGAGATCGAGGAACGCACGCAGTACAACGCGCCCGGCGGCGCCGACACCGGGACCATCCACCTGGCCGTGAACCGGCACCGGGAGCTGGCCGTGCGCCTGACCGAAGACCGTCGGGCGATCTTCTTCCGCCCGGACAGCGGCGACATCGTGGAGGAGCAGACCCTGCCGATCCCCGAGGACGCCCGGGTCACCAGCTTCACCGCCGCCGAACCGCGCACCCGACTGGTCGCGATCGGACTGAACAACGGTCAGGTCCTCGCCATCGAGTACGAATACAACGAACGCTTCACCCCCGAAGGCCGCGCCTACGATCCCGGCCTGGTCTACCCACTGGGGGACGAGAGCTCGTCCCTGCTGGATGTGGATGGCGACGGCCAGCCCATCGAGGTCGTCGGCATCCAGCGCGGCTCCAGCGGCGTCCGCGTCGCAGCGGCCACGGCCGACGGCCGGTTGCGCCTGGTGAACTTCGAGGAACGGACCTCGATGATGACCGGCGAGGTCGAAGTGCGCCGCTCGGCGCATGACCTCCCGTCCCTGCCGGATGGGGCGACGGCATCGCGCATCCTGCTGGACATCACCGGCCGCAACATGCTGGTGGGCGACAACCAGGGGCGGCTGCATTTCTACGACATCTCCAACCCGCGAAACGCCCAGCGAGTCGACACCCAGCGCGTGATCCACGGCGAGGATGCCGAGGTCACCTCGCTGGAGTATCTGCTCGGAACCGTATCGGTGATCGTCGGCGGCTCGGACGGCTCCGTCGCGCAATACATGCTGGTGCGCGACGACGACAACGTGAACCGCATCACCCGCGTGCGCGAGTTCCCCCGCCACGCCGCCGCGGTGACCAACATCCAGCCGGAGTACATCCGCAAGGGCTTCGCCACCGCCGACGCCAGCGGCGCCCTGGCCGTGCACTACCCCACTTCTCAGCGCACACTGGTCCAGCACCAGGTCGGCGATACGCCCCTGCACCGGGTCTACATGGACCCGCGCAACCGCCTGCTGGTCGCGATCGACACCGACGAGACCTGGACCCTGCACCGGCTCTCGAATCCCCACCCGGAGGTCTCCCTCCACGTCCTGTGGCAGAAGGTCTGGTACGAGGGCC
Source organism: Thioalkalivibrio sp. AKL19 (assembly GCF_000420165.1). Taxonomy (GTDB): domain Bacteria; phylum Pseudomonadota; class Gammaproteobacteria; order Ectothiorhodospirales; family Ectothiorhodospiraceae; genus Thioalkalivibrio. The sequence goes on from NZ_ATUK01000010.1 coordinate 6,618, forward strand.
GATCCGAGGGTGATTACGTCTGGCAGTCGTCCTCCGCCACCGACGAATTCGAGCCCAAGTTCTCCCTGGTGCCGCTGACCCTCGGCACGGTGAAGGCCGCGTTCTACGCCATGCTGTTCGCCACCCCGCTGGCGATCATGGGGGCGATCTACAGCGCCTACTTCATGTCCAGCCGCATGCGCAGCCTGACCAAGCCCAGCATCGAGCTGATGGAGGCCCTGCCGACCGTCATCCTGGGCTTCCTAGCCGGGCTCTGGCTGGCCCCCTACATCGAGTCCAACCTGCCCGCAGTCGCCAGCATCCTGGTCCTGATGCCGGTAATGATGCTGGTCGTCGCCTTCGTCTGGACCCGCCTGCTGCCGGACGGCGTGCGCCGCGTGATCCCCGCCGGCTGGGAGGCCGCGGTGCTGATCCCGGTGGTGATCCTGGTGGGCTGGTTCTCCGCGTCGATGAGCCCGTTGATCGAGGTCTGGCTGTTCAACGGCGACGCCCGCCAGTGGCTGACCGACGCCGGCTACACCTACGACCAGCGCAACGCCCTGGTAATCGGCATCGCGATGGGCTTCGCGGTGATCCCGACCATCTACTCGATCTCCGAGGACGCCGTATTCAACGTGCCCAAGCACCTGACCCAGGGCTCGCTGGCGCTGGGGGCCACCCCGTGGCAGACGGTGGTACGGGTGGTCCTGCTGACTGCCAGCCCCGGCATCTTCTCGGCCGTCATGATCGGCTTCGGGCGCGCCGTCGGCGAGACCATGATCGTGCTGATGGCGACCGGGAACTCGCCGGTGGTCAATTTCAACATCTTCGAGGGCATGCGCACGCTCTCCGCCAACATCGCGGTGGAAATGCCCGAAACCGCGGTAGGCGGCACGCACTACCGCATTCTGTTCCTCGCCGCCCTGGTGCTGTTCGCGCTGACGTTCCTGGTGAACACGGTCGCCGAGATCGTGCGCCAGCGCCTGCGCAACAAGTACAGCTCCCTCTAAACCGCATCGACGACAGGCTCCGATCCGATGAATAAATGGTTCAAAACGGGCACCCCCTGGATCTGGCTCAACGCGGGCGCCGTGGCGGTGTCCCTGACGATGGTCTTCGGGCTGATCCTGATGATTGCGGTCAACGGGCTGTCGTTCTTCTGGCCCTCGGATGTCATCGAATTCGAGTACCGGACCAGCCAGGAGGCCGAGCCGGCGCGCGTGATGGGCGAGTTGTCGCGCTCCGAGACGATGACCGCCCAGGCCATGCGCGAATCGGGCTTCGATGTCCCCGAAGGTCAGGAGATCGTGGTCCGGCACCTGGTCAAGCGCGGCAACCGCGATGTCGACTCGCGCGACTTCCGCTGGTATGTCGAGGACTTCATGTCGGAGTGGGAGCGCCCCCGCGACGCCGTGGTGCTCGAACGCCTGCAATGGGGCAATTTCTACGGCTACATCCGCGAGTTCCGGATCGACGGCGAAGTCGTCGCCGAGGGGGCCGAGGCGCGCGCGGCCTTCGAACAGCGCATCCCCGAAACCCGCTCCCTGGTCCAGCAGATCGAGCGCATCGAACGGGTCGAGATTGGCCGGGTGAATTTCGCCCTGGAACAGGTACGCCTGGCCGAGCGCGGCCTTGAACGGGACGAGACCCTGTCCGAGGAAGCGCGCGCCCAGCGCCACGAAGAGCTCCAGCAAGAGCGCGAGGCACTGGACGCGGACTACCGCGAGCTCGAGGCCGAGCGCAACCGCCTGCGTGAGGAAGTCGGGCGTTACGCGCTCACCCTGCAGACCGCGGACGGCCGGCGCTCCAGCATCGACCTGTCCCAGGTGGTAAATGCCTGGTGGCCGAACGACATGAGCATCCCGCAGAAGCTCGGCCACTACGTGGTCACCTTCTGGGACTTCATGACCGGCTTCCCGCGCGAGGCCAACACCGAGGGGGGGATCCTGCCGGCCATCTTCGGCACCGTGCTCATGGTGCTGCTGATGTCCATCGTGGTAACCCCGTTCGGCGTGCTCGCGGCCATCTATCTGCGCGAGTACGCCAAACAGGGGCCGCTGGTGCGCACCATCCGCATCTCGGTGAACAACCTGGCCGGGGTGCCGTCGATCGTGTTCGGCGTATTCGGGCTCGGCTTCTTCGTCTACCTGATCGGCGGCAATATCGACCAGATCTTCTTCCAGGATGCCCTGCCCTCGCCGACCTTCGGCTCGCCGGCGATCATCTGGGCCTCGCTGACCCTGGCATTGCTGACGCTGCCGGTGGTGATCGTCTCCACCGAGGAAGGCCTGACCCGCATTGGCAGCAGCATCCGGCACGGCTCGCTGGCCCTGGGCGCCACCAAGGCCGAGACGCTATGGCGGTTGATCGTGCCGCTGTCCGCCCCCGCGATGATGACCGGCCTGATCCTGGCCGTGGCGCGCGCGGCCGGCGAGGTGGCCCCGCTCATGCTGGTGGGCGTGGTCAAGCTGGCCCCCAACCTGCCGATGGACGGGAACTTCCCCTACCTGCACCTCGACCGCGCGTTCATGCATCTCGGCTATCACATCTACGACGTCGGCTTCAAAAGCCCGAATGTCGAGGCCGGCCGCCCGCTGGTCTACGCCACCGCGCTGGTCCTGGTGCTGCTGATCATCGTGCTCAACCTCACCGCGATCTCCATCCGCAACCACCTGCGCGAGAAATACCGCGCCGACAGCGACTGAGACACGACATGCAGAACGTTTCTCACACGCAACGTCATTGCGATGCCCCGCAGGAGTCGCGGCAACCTCGCGACGCAACCCCGGACGTCCGTCGGGCCCGGCGCCCGGGCCACCCACGGAGATCGCCACGGCGCTGCGCGCCTCGCGATGACGTTGCTTTTCCGTACCCTCGCAATGACGGGATGCGCCGAACCCCATTCCCCATGGAGTACCCGAAATGAGTGACACCCAGACCCACGCCGTCAACGTGGCCCAGAACAATCAGGCACCGCGCGGCCTGAGCCTCGACCGCGAGGACATCTGCCTCACCGCGGAGGACCTCAAGCTCTTTTACGGCGAGGACCAGGCGCTCAAGGGGATCGACATCCGCATCCCGAAGAACCGCATCACCGCGTTCATCGGACCGTCCGGGTGCGGCAAGTCCACGTTCCTGCGCTGCTTCAACCGCATGAACGATCTGATCGACGCCGCCCGCATCGAGGGCACCATCCGTCTGGACGGCGAGGACATCTACGACAAGAACGTGGATATCCCCGAGCTGCGCCGCCGTGTGGGTATGGTCTTCCAGAAGCCGAACCCGTTCCCCAAGTCGATCTACGAGAACGTGGCCTACGGCCTGCGTCTGCAGGGCGTGAAGAACCGCCGCAAGCTGGACGAGGTGGTGGAAAAGTCGCTCAAACGCGCCGCGCTGTGGGACGAGGTCAAGGACCGCCTGCACGAGAACGCCTTCGGCCTGTCCGGCGGCCAGCAGCAGCGCCTGGTGATTGCCCGCGCCATCGCGATCGACCCCGAGGTCCTGCTGCTGGACGAGCCCTGCTCGGCGCTGGACCCGCTGGCGACACTGAAGATCGAGGAGTTGATGATCGAGCTGAAGAAGGACTACACGCTGGTCATCGTCACCCACAACATGCAGCAGGCCGCGCGTGTCTCCGACTACACCGCCTTCATGTACATGGGCGAGCTGATCGAATACGCCGACACCGACACCCTGTTCACCTCGCCCGCGAAAAAGCAGACCGAGGACTACATCACCGGCCGCTTCGGCTGAGGGAGACATTGAATGATGGACAAGAGCTTCTTCAAGCAGCACATCTCGCAGCAGTTCAACGCCGAACTGGAAGACATCATCAAGCAAGTGATGGCCATGGGCGGCCTGGTCGAGCAGCAACTCGCCGATGCCATCCACGCGATGGTCGAAGGGGACGTCGAACTCGCCGAGAAGGTGATGACCTCGGATTACCAGGTCAACGCCAAGGAGGTCGAGATCGACGAGGAATGCACCCACATCCTCGCGCGGCGCCAGCCCACCGCCTCCGACCTGCGCCTGGTGATCGCCGTGATCAAGACCATCACCGACCTCGAACGCATGGGTGACGAGGCCGAACGGGTCGGCCGCATGGGCCTGCACCTGCTGGACGCGGACCGCAACAGCGCCCCGATGGCGGACATCGCGAGCATGGGCGAACACGCCCGCGAGATGACCCGAGGTGCGCTGGACGCCTTTGCCCGCATGGATGTCGATCAGGCCGTGCGCGTGGCCCAGCTGGATATCCAGATCGACAGCCTGTACGAGACCATCACCCAGAAGCTGATGAAGCAGATGACCGCCTCGCCGGACTCCGTACCGCGCCTGATGGACATCATCTGGGCCACCCGCTCCCTGGAGCGTATCGGCGATCGCGCGCGCAACATCTGCGAATACGTCGTCTACTTCGTCAAGGGCAAGGACGTGCGCCACACCAGCTACGAACAGATGGCCGAGGAGGCCACCGGCGACCGTCACTGAACCCGGTCGGAGCCACCGCGCGCATCGCCAGACGGGGATCCACCGCCACCTGCGCGGCCGTTTGCCATGTCCGCCAATCCCCGCTTGAATGGGGCTATGCGGAAAGGCGGCCCTTCCAGTGTGTCACGCCCCCTCCTCGCCTGGCTGGCCGGAGGGCTTTTCATTCCGTTCGTCACGGCCACCCTGGCGCATGCAGCCCCCTCAGGCGCCCCGCAGTCGGCACCAGCCGGTGAACCCTCGCCGGCCGTTGTCGAGCTCCTGCAGCGGGACCAACCGCCGGAAGGCGTGGTCTTCGAGATCATCGAAAACGACCGGGCGGCTTTATCCGCCCTCCTTCCGGAGATTCGCGCCAACATCGCCCACTTGCGCGAACACGACCCGTATTTCCCGGTGGCCATCGTCGCCCACGGGGCGGAACAGTTCACCCTGACGCGCGGCGAGGCCGGGCAGCATCCCGGCCTGCACGCCGAGGTCGAGTCGCTGGTGCGCGACGAAGGGGTCGATGTGTCCGTCTGCGGCACCTTTGCGGACTGGCGTAGCATCGAGGCCGACGCCTTTGCCGAATTCGTCGACGTCGCCGACCTCGCCCCGGACCGCCTCGACGACTACCGCGAACTCGGCTTCGAGATCATCCGCCTGCGCCCCTCCCTGCTCGACGCGCCGGAGGAAGACCCGTGGGAGTTCGACTTCGGCACCCCCTGACCAATCAGCCGAGAGGCCATTTTCACCACGAAGCACACGCAGGCACGAAGAAAGGCCAGGTCAAGGGCGGTTAACAGGAAGACTGAAAGACACGATGGATTGATCGCCCGGGACCCGGCCGAAGCCGCCATCCGTCCAACGCGCGGGCAAAGCCACCCTGTGGGAGCGGGCTTGCCCGCGAAGCCCCTGCCCGCGTTGGCTCGAGCACTCACCTTCACGCCAGCCACCCCGGCTGGTGCCCGGTATTTCGAGTCCGAATCCATGCCCCTCTCGCTCTTCCCATCTTCCCTTCTTCCTGTAGCGGGCTTTTTCGCCTTTGACCTGGCCTTTCGTCGTGCCTTCGTGCGCTTCGTGGTGAAAAACGCCCTTGACCCCGGCATGACTAACGCCGCGGGTTACCAGGATGCTGTAACGGCGTCGGCCTCCTGTGGCATCCTTTCGGCATGCGATTCCTGATCCGAACCTTCTTCCGCGGCGTGCGCCTGATCCTCACCCCGTTCATGCTGATCGGGGAACGCGTCTCGCGCCCGCGCGGCATCGAGCGCGACCCGGCCGAACAGGCCCGGGTCGACGAACAAACCCGCGCGCTGGCGCTTTACCACTTCCCCGCCTGCCCGTTCTGCATCAAGGCCCGGCGCGCGATGCAGCGCCTGTCGCTGGACATCGAACTGCGCAATGCCCAAGCCGCCGGGCCCTGGCGCGAGGAGCTGCAGAACGATGGCGGGCGCCTGCAGGTGCCCTGCCTGCGCATCGAGGAAGACGACGGATCGGTGCGCTGGCTGTACGAATCCGACGCGATCATCCGCTACCTGCGCGACCGCTTCGACCCGGAACAGGCCGGGCAGACACCAGCGACCGACGCCCCGCCGCGCTCCTGACGCGGACCGGCTCGTGGAGGGCCCGACCATGCAGCATCCCGTCCGTCGTTCCCTGCTTGCACTGGTGCTGGCCCTGCCTTTCGCGGCCGCCAGCGCCGAGCCGCGGATCTTCGATGCCCACCTGCACTACCGCCCGGCCGTTGCCGAGCACTTCGGCATCAGCGACGTGGCCCGCACCCTGGCCTCCAACGAGGTCCGCGGCGCCATCGTCATGTCCCCCGAGGACAATCTCATCCGCCGCCTGAAGGCCGGTACCGACACCCGTATCGTCCCGTTCCTGGAGGTCTCGCAGCGTCTGGGCAAGAAGATGGACTGGATGCACGTCGAGGACCTCGGCGAACGCATCGCCCGCATGCTCGATGACTCCGAAGTGAAATGGCACGGGCTGGGCGAGTTCCACATCCTCGCGGACGACCGCTTCGGGCCCGGCCTTGAACAGTTGCTGGATCTGGCCGTCGCCCGCGATTTGACCATCATGATCCACGGCGACCCTGCCGTGATCGATCATGCCTACGCCACTCACCCCGAGGTGCGCATCCTCTGGGCCCACGCCGGCAGCTATGCCTACCCGCCCCTGGTGCAGGATTACCTCGAGCGCCACCCCCGGATGAACATGGACCTGTCCATGCGCAACCCGCGCATCAACCCCGAGGGGCAGATCGACGACGACTGGTTCGAGCTGTTCCTGACCCACCCCGACCGCTTCATGATCGGCGTGGACACCTTCACTGCCACGCGCTGGGCCCAGTACACCCGCCTGAAGGACGAGACCCGCGCGTGGCTGGCCCAGCTTCCCGAGGACGTCGCGCGCGCCATCGCCTTCGAAAACGGCGAACGGCTCTTTCCCGCTCAGTAAGGGCCTTATTCACCACGAAGCCCACGAAAGCACACAGAAGGGCCAGGTCAAGGGCGATTCACAGGAAGGCCAGAAGGTTTGAAGGATGAATCGGCTAAAACCGCCCGGGGCCTGGCCGACGCCGTGATCCGTCCAGCCCGCCGGCCGAGCCCCCTGTGGGAGCGGGCTCGCCCGGGAAGCCCCCGCCCGCGTCCGCTCGAGCACCAGCACTCCCCGTCAGACCGTGCCCGATCCACTACCCGACCAAGATCCCTCCCAATCTCCCCCTCTTCCTGTAGACCGGTTTTCGCCCTTGACCCATCCCTTCTTTGTGCTTTCGTGCACTTCGTGGTGAACCAAGCCTTTCAACCCCACACGCATGAAAAAGCCCGCCACCCCAAAGAGGGATGGCGGGCTCGGCTCCGGGCATCTGATGGTGATCAGACCTTGAACTGACCCACGCGCTGCTGCTGTTCGGAGGCGAGCTTGGACAGCTCCTCGGACGCGTTGCGGATCTGCTCGGAACCGGACGCGGTCTGGTCCAGCACCTCGGTGATATTGGCCACGTTGCGGTTGATCTCCTCGGCCACGGTGGACTGCTCTTCCGCGGCGCTGGCGATCTGCGTGTTCATGTCGCTGATGCGGGTCACCGACTGGGTGATCGCGTTCAGCGACTCTCCGGCCAGATTCACCTGCTCGACACTCTCGTGCGCCTTGGTGCGCCCGTCCTCCATGGCCTGCACCGCCTCGCGCGTGCCGCTTTGAACCCGCTCGATCATCTGCTGGATCTCGTGGGTGGAGTCCTGGGTACGGCTGGCCAGCGTCCGCACCTCGTCCGCCACGACGGCGAAGCCACGGCCCTGCTCGCCGGCACGGGCGGCCTCGATGGCCGCGTTCAGCGCCAGCAGGTTGGTCTGATCGGCGATGTCGCCAATCACCTCGAGGACCTTGTTGATCTCCTCGGCATCCTGCGACAGGCGGCTGACCACTTCCGCGGCGCCGTCGACCTGCGAGGAGAGCCCATTGATCGCGGTGACGGTCTTCTGCACCACCTGCTGGCCGGCATTCGCGTCCTGATCCGTGGTCTGGGCGGCCGCCGCCGCATCCGCCGCGTTGCGCGCGACTTCCTGGACCGTGGCCGTCATCTCGTTCATCGCGGTGGCCACCTGGTCGGTCTCGGCCTTCTGGCGGCGCACCTGCTCGTTGGTTTCCTCGCTGGTCGCGGACAACTCGTTGGCCGCCGCCGCCACCTGGTCGGAACCGGCCGCCACCTGCTGGATCAGGACACGGATCTTCTCGACAAAGCGGTTGAAGGCCAGCGACAGGTCGCCCAGCTCATTCCGGCCGGAAACCTCCAGCTGGCGCGTCAGGTCACCCTCGCCGCTGGCAATGTCATCCAGGCGGGCCACGGTCTGACGCAGCGGACGCACGATGCTGCGCGTCAGGAACCAGGCCAGCAGTGCGCCCAGGACCACGGCGATCACGCCCACCATCACGACCGTACCCGTGGCATTGCGGGTCATGCCGACATAGGCGCTGCGATCGACCATCAGTTCCAGCACGCCCACGGCATCACCGGAGAAATCCCGGACCGGCCGGGCGATCACCGCCACCGGCGTGCCCTGGTAGGTCACATTGCGAACCAGGTGTTCGCCATCGAGCACCTGGCGCATCTCGGCAGCGCTGAAGGTCGCTTCACCCTCGATCGTCCCGCCGAAACGGCTGAACCGACCGTCATCGCGCAGGTACAGCGCGACCGGTGCGCCCAGTTCCTCGGTGAACTGCTCGAAGAAGGGGTCGCCAAACGACAGGCCGAACTCGACCGAGCCGACATGCTCGCCCTCAAAGGCAATCGGGACCACCCCGCGGATACCGAGCCCCGCCACGCCCTCTTCCAGGCCCGAGATCGGTGCCTGGTTACTGTTGGTGTCGACGACCGTCTGGCGAAAACCGGACAGGTCGTCATCGAAACGGTCCGGGCGATGTACCCGCAGGAAGGAGGTCGCCGGCGGCGTATGGAACTGGTACTGGCGCACGCCGTAATCGGTGCTCAGTGACTCGAAACTGGGCACGGTCAGCGCGGAGAGGCGTTCGCGATCGCCCGTGGCCAGCGCCTCCTGGACATCGGGAATACGGGCGACGGTCTCGGCCATCGCCGTGGCCCGCGCCGCTTCCTGGTCCAGCCGGTCCAGCAACTGCCCGGCCAGATCGTTCAGTTCGCGCGCCTCCGCCCGATCCGCCATCGTGCCCAGGGCATTCATCACCACGACCAGGGTCAGCACCACGGCGAGGACCACCACGCCGATGATGCCCACCATAAGCCGTACGCCAATCCGGATATTGTCAAACATGTCTGCGTGTCCTTCCCTGCGCCGGTCAGTGCCGGCATCACAATCGAAAATCAGGCCGTTCGCCTCTCCTAGCGGCGGCGAATCCTAAAACTTGAGCCCCCAGGGATTGCCTTCCCCACAAGATCGCAGGGGACAACACGGCGACGGGCCATTGGCATCGCGCGCCCGGGTATCCCTACAGCAACAAGGCCTCGGCGAAGACGTACACCACGAGGCTGACCAGGACGAGCGCCACCACCGAGAGCAACGCCCCGCCCCGCACCATGTCCAGTACCCGGAGGCGGTTGCTCGCGAACACGATCGCATTGGGCGGCGTGGCCACCGGCAGCATGAAGGCCACCGAGGCCGCGAAGGCCACCGGCAGCGCCAGCATCAGGACCGGTACATCCATGCGCATGGCAAACGCGGTGACCAGCGGCAACAGCGTCGCGGCCGTGGCCGTGTTGCTGGTCACGTGGCTCAGCGTCATGGTCAATAGCGCCACTCCGGCCATGACCAGGATCAACGGCCAGGCCTGCGCGACCACCAGGGCATCCGCCGCCAGTTCCGCCAGCCCACTGGATTCGATGGCCGCGCCCAGGCTGAGCCCCCCCCCGACCAGCAGCAACACGCCCCAGGGCAGCTCGCGGGTATTGTCCCAGGCCAGCAGTCGCCCCTGTTCGGCCGAACCCGACGGGATCAGGAACAAGAGCCCCGCCCCCAGTATCGCGATGCCGGCATCGGTGAGCGTCACCGGCAACCAGTCCTCCAGCAGCGGCCGGGTCAGCCAGGCCAGCGCCACCAGCAGGAATACCGCGGCCACCCGCTTCTCCGCCCGCGACCAGCGCCCCACGGTCGCGCGCTGCTCGTCCAGCAGCGCGCGCAGGCCACTCAGTTCCACCCGGTGCACCGGAAATACCCAGCGGGTCAGCAACCACCAGGCGAGGACCAGCAACGTCGCCGCGAGTGGCAGCCCGAGGGTCATCCACTCCAGAAAGCCGATCTCCATGCCGTGACGATCCCCCAGATAGGCCGCGGTCAGGGCGTTCGGCGGGGACCCGATGATGGTGGCCATGCCGCCGATGTTCGCCGCAAAGGCAATGCCCAGCAGCAGGGCCAGCGCGGGCCGGCGCGCCTCCGCCGTCATCCCCGGGCCCTGCCCGAACGCGCCGCGTTCGATCAGGCCCAGCACGGACAGCGCAATGGGCAGCATCAGCGCCGCGGTCGCGGTATTGCTGACCCACATGGACAGTCCGGCCGTGGCCAGCATGAAGGCCCCCACCAGGATGTGCAGGCGATTCCCGGCGCGCGCCACGATCGCCAGTGCCATGCGCCGATGCAGGTCCCAGCGCTGCACGGCCAGGGCGATGGCAAAGCCGCCCATGAACAGGAAAATGATCGGGTTCGCGTACGGAGCGGTCGCCTCGTCCATCGAGACGATGCCGAGCAGCGGCAGGATGGCAATCGGCAGCAGCGCCGTCACCGGCAACGGCAAGGCCTCGCTGATCCACCAGGTGGCCATGAACAACGTCAGGCCCAACACGTGCCACGCCGCCGGATCAAACCCGGCCGGCACCGGAAACAGCAGGAAGAACACAAAGATCGCCGGACCCAGCAACAGACCGATGCGCCCGCGCCAGTTGACCGGACCCGCCTTTGCCGCATCCGCCTCGCGTTGCCTTTCCGTGTCGTCGGTATCCGCCATGGGCCTCTTTACTCAGCTCGACACAGCCCGGTCAAGACCAACCCGCATCATCGGGAATTGCATCACCCGGGCAACGTGACTATCGTTGACGCGTTATGCGGCGAACCCGCCCCGGGCGCGCCGCCGCTGCAGTTTCTCACGACACTGTCCAAGGAGTCTTTCATGGCCTACGAACTGCCCGATCTGCCCTATGCCAAGAACGCACTGGAGCCGCACATCTCCGCCGAGACGCTGGAATACCATCACGACAAGCACCACGCGACCTACGTGACCAAGCTGAACGGCCTGCTGCCGGGTTCCGAGTTCGAAAACGCCTCGCTGGAAGACATCATCCGGAAGGCCCCGGCCGGCGGCATCTTCAACAACGGCGCCCAGGTCTGGAACCACACCTTCTACTTCAACTGCATGGCCCCGAACGCCGGCGGCGAGCCCTCCGGCAAGCTGGCCGATGCCATCAACAGCGCCTTCGGTTCGTTCGACGCCTTCAAGGAGAAGTTCAACGAATCCGCGGTCGGCAACTTCGGCTCCGGGTGGACCTGGCTGGTGCAGAACGATGACGGCTCGGTGGAGATCGTGAACACCTCCAACGCCGCCAATCCGCTGCGCGACGGCAAGACCCCGCTGCTGACCTGCGATGTCTGGGAACACGCCTACTACATCGACTACCGCAACGCGCGGCCGAAGTACCTCGAGAACTTCTGGGCCGTGGTCAACTGGGACTTTGTGGCCCAGCAGATGAAGTAAAGTCCCAGGCGGACTAGACTAGGCGCCTTTGGCCGCATGACGCGGCCGCGCCTTTCATCGAGCCGGCGGTCCTCCGCCGGCTCTTTGGTTTCGGAGAACCCCATGAACGATGCCCTGCAGAACACCTACAAGCGCCTGCCCGTTGCCTTCGAGCGCGGCGAAGGCGCCTGGCTGTGGGATACCGACGGCAAGCGCTATCTGGACGCCCTGTCCGGCATTGCCGTGTGCGGCCTCGGCCACGCCCACCCCAAGGTGGCCCAGGCCGTCTGTGACCAGGCCAGTACCCTGGTGCACACCTCCAACCTCTACCGCATCCCGCTGCAGGAACAGCTGGCGCGGCGTCTGTGCAAGCTGGCGGGCATGGACCGCGCGTTCTTCTGCAACTCCGGCGCCGAGGCCAACGAGGCGGCGATCAAGCTGGCCCGCCTGCACGGCCGCGCCCGCGGCATTGCCGAGCCGAAAATCGTAGTGATGGAGGGCAGCTTTCATGGCCGCACCATGGCCACGCTCTCGGCCACCGGAAACGCAAAGGTCCGAGCCGGCTTCGAGCCGCTGGTGTCCGGCTTCGTGCACGTGCCGCACGGCGACGCGGAAGCGGTGGAAGCCCTGGCGGCCGATCCCGACGTCGTCGCGATCCTGGTGGAGCCGGTCACCGGCGAGGGCGGTATCCACGTACCACCCCCCGGCTACCTGCGACGCCTGCGCGAGCTGGCCGACCAGAACGGCTGGCTGCTGATGCTGGACGAGATCCAGGCCGGCATCGGCCGCACGGGCTACTGGTTCGCCTTCCAGCACGAGGGCATCACCCCGGACGTGATCAGCCTGGCCAAGGGCCTGGGCAACGGGATCCCCATCGGGGCCAACCTGGTCGCCGGAGCGGCGCGCGAGCTGTTCAGTCCGGGCATGCACGGCACCACCTTCGGCGGCAACCCGCTGGTATGCCGGGCGGCCCTGGCCGTGCTCGACGTCATGCAGGACGAGGCCCTGTGCGAACAGGCCGCCCGCCAGGGCGAATTTCTGCTGGGTCGCCTGCGCGACCGCCTGAGCGATCACCCGGGCGTCGTCGCCGTGCGCGGCCGCGGCCTGATGATCGGCGTCGAGCTGGACCGCCCGGCCGGCGAGTTGGTGATGGCGGCCCTGGAGCGCGGCCTGATCCTGAACGTCACCGCGGACCGGGTGATCCGCCTGTTGCCGCCGCTGATCATCGACGACGACCAGGTGGAACAGATCGCCACCACCGTAGCCGACCTGGTAGATGCCTTCCTCGCATCCCCCCAAGCCAACGAGGTCTCCGCATGACTCCACGCCACTACCTCTCGTTCCTGGATCTCTCCGGCGACGAAACCCGGGCCCTGCTGCAGCGCGCCATCGAGCTCAAGCAGCAGCTGAAGGCGGGCGAGCACCACGACGACCTGCTGCGCGGCAAGACGCTGGGCATGATCTTCGAGAAGTCCTCCACCCGCACCCGCGTGTCGTTCGAGGTGGGCATGCAGCAGTTGGGCGGCAACGCACTGTTCCTGTCCCCGCGCGACACCCAGCTCGGTCGGGGCGAGCCGATCGAGGATACCGCCCGCGTGCTCTCGCGCATGGTCGACTGCGTGATGATCCGCACCTACGAGCACGAGAAGATCGAGCTGTTCGCCAAGCACGCCTCGGTTCCGGTGATCAACGGCCTGACGGATCTGGAACACCCGGCCCAGCTGCTCGCCGACCTGCAGACCTACTTCGAACACCGCGGTGACATCCGCGGCAAGCGCGTAGCCTGGATCGGCGACGGCAACAACATGTGCCACAGCTACATGTACGCCGCCCGCCTGCTGGACTTCCAGCTGGTCGCCGCCTGCCCCGAAGGCTACGACCCGGAACCCAGCGTGGTCGAGACCACGCGCGAGCACTTCGAGCTGACCCGCGATGCCCGTGCCGCCGCCGAAGGCGCGGATCTGGTCGTCACCGACGTCTGGGCCAGCATGGGCCAGGAACAGGAAAAGAGCGCCCGGCGCCAGGCCTTCTCCGGCTTTTTCGTCGATGCCGGCCTGATGCGGCTTGCCAACGACGACGCCCTGTTCATGCACTGCCTGCCGGCGCACCGCGAGGAAGAGGTCTCCACCGACGTCCTGGAAGGCCCGCAAAGCGTCGTCTGGGACGAGGCCGAGAACCGCCTGCACGCCCAGAAGGCCCTGCTGGAATTCCTCATCACGCTCAACGCCGGCCAGCGCACGTCGTAAGGGCGGTTATTCACCACGAAGACACGAAGAAGGACCAGATCAATAGCGGTTAACAGGAAGCCGCGAAGTCAGGAAGATTTATTGATTGGAGTCGGGAAATACTCCAGGACATCGGGGCGGCCGCCATCGTCCACCCTATGCCCGGCGCCCCACTGCAAAAGCCTTCGCGTCTTCCAACCTTCCTGTTACTGCTTTTCGCCCTTGAATCGCTTCGTGGTTGGCTTTACAGCGTTCGGACTCAGGCAGTGGCGCGGCGGGCGTGGAAGCGGCGGCGGGTTCGCCAGCGGTAGACGATGCGCCAGCCGAGCAGGAAGGCGAGGATGGCCGCGTACAGGGCGACCTCGGCGTAGTCGGCCCGGGCCAGCCACAGGAAGTGCAGTACTGCCAGCATGCCGGCCAGATACACGCCGCGGTGCAGCCAGACCCACTTCTTCCTCAGCCAGCGCTGGGCGCCGTCGGTGGAGGTGACCGCCAGCGCCAGCAGGATCAGCCAGGCGGCAAAGCCCACCATCACGAACGGGCGTTCGGTCAGGTCGTAGAGGACCAGCTCCCAGTCGAAGAACAGGTCCACCCCCAGCCAGATCAGGGCGTGTGCGGTGACGTAGCCAAACGCGACCAGCCCCAGCATCCGGCGCAGCCGCACGATCCACGCAAGCCCCTTCATCTGCCGCAACGGCGTCACCGAAAGTGCCACCAGTAACGCGATCATCGCGTGCGTGCCGGAGAGCTCCAGCAGCTTCTCGATCGGATTCACGCCCAGCCCGCCGAATCCGCCCAGCGTGCGCAGGCCGATCCAGAGGGCCGGGAGCAACGAAACCAGCAGCACCGCCCACCAGATACCGCGCGGCGGCCGGGCCCGTGCCCGACGGGTTGAGGCGGTCATGCCATCACCCCGTCAGAAGTGCTCGCGCAGGTCCATGCCCTCGTACAGCGACGCCACCTCGTCGCCATAGCCGTTGAACATCTCCGTGCGCCGGCGGCGGAATTCCCCGATCCGGCGCTCGGTGCGCTGCGACCAGCGCGGGTGGTCCACGTCCGGGTTCACATTGCTGTAGAACCCGTACTCGTCGGGCTGCGCCTGGTTCCACAGCGTCGGCGGCTGCTCCTCGACGAACCGGATGTGCTGGATCGACTTGATGCTCTTGAAGCCGTACTTCCACGGCACCACCAGCCGAATCGGCGCGCCGTTCTGGTTCGGCAGCACCTCGTCGTACAGCCCCACGGCCAGGATCGTCAGCGGATGCATCGCCTCATCCAGGCGCAGGCCTTCGGTATAGGGCCACTCCAGCCCGCCGCTGCCCCGCCGGCGTTGTCCGCGCAGGTTGTCGGGATCGTAGATACTTTCGAAGGCGACATAGCGGGCACCCCCGCGCGGCTCGGCCTTGTCGAGGATGCGATTCAGCTCGAAGCCGATCCACGGGATCACCATGGACCAACCCTCGACACAGCGCATGCGGTAGATCCGTTCCTCCAGCGACCACGGGCGGATGAAGTCCTCCACCGCGTACTCACCCGGGTTGTCGCACAGCCCGTCCACCGTGATCGTCCACGGATCGGTCTTGAGCTGATCGGCGTAGGTCTTGGGGTCGCCCTTGCCCGGGCCCATCTCGAAGAAGTTGTTATAGCTGGTGATCTCGTCATACGAGGTCTTCGACTCGTCGGTCGAAAAATCGCTGGACTCGAACTCCAGGGGGTATCCACGCAGCGCGGCGGATGCCGGCAGCGCCGCGCCCAGCCCTCCGAGCGCCAGGCCGGCGCCCAGCCCGACCCCAGCCCGCAGGAATTCGCGCCGTCGCGCATAGATCTCCGGCGGGGTGATCTCGCCGCGGGAACAATCGAAACGACGTCGGGTGCGGATCAGCATGGCCTGCCCTCGCAACTGATTTCGGCGGCAGCGGGAAACGCTGCCACTCGTGCACCATGGACCAGCAACGATCGCCCGAGTTCGCCCCGCGATGTCCATAAGGCGAACCGGCGAACGATAAGAATTTTCTGCTTGCGGGCCGGCCGGAACGATATATAAGGCTTTTCTGATACCGCAGTCCGGGGTGGCCCGGCCGGCTTGTCAGGAGACCCGACAATGGACCCGACGATCGACGACGTGGCCGATGGCGCCGACGAGATTGCCAGCCTGTTCGACAACCAGTTCGTCAACGACCGCGGCCCGGCGCGTCATGCCGCCCGCCGCACCCTGGAACGCCTGATGGAAGAGCGCGCCCTGCGCGCCCACCTCCAGGACGACTTCGACCTCGACCCCAGCCACGATGCCCTCGAGTGGTAGTTCCCCGGGGTGGCCCCGCGGCCAACCCGCTTTCCCACATCCCGGGCATCTGATGCGATTCGCTACGCTCATCACATCCTACGGTGAACACCCCGCCTCGTAGGATGCGATGAGCCCCGAGAATCGCATCACTCGGATACATCAATCACCCCCGGCCCCCCCCATAACCAAGCCGTCCAATTCCGGCACACCACCCCAATCGACCGGATACTCACCCGAGCGCACAAACCGGTGAAAACTGGAATACGGCCACTCGGCCACACATTCAACCCAGCCATGCTTAACCGGGTTGTAATGGACGTAATCCACGTGGCGGACCCAATCGTCCTCGTCGCGGATGCAATGCTCCCAAAATCGGCGTTGCCAGAGCCCCCGTTCACCGCGCCTTGCCCGGCTACGCGTGCGCGCTTCGCCAACGCACACCAAGCGCGAGAACCGCGCCTTGATCAACCGCCATCGGCGGCTGAAGTCGGCATCGCCGTCCGGCAAGCGCCAAATGCAATGGAGATGCTCCGGCAACACCACCATCGCGTCGATCACGAACGGAGGCGATGCCGCACCTCGCGAAACGCGTCTCTCAACGCCTCGATATGATCGACAAACAGCGTGTTGCCGTCACGCACGGCCGCATTCACGGTAAAGAAATACGTGCCCCCCGGCACATACAAACGGCGATAATCCGTCACCTGAAACCTCCCTTCCATGGGATTTTCCCGAAGCCTGTTGGCGTACCCACCAACGATGCGATTCGCTCCGCTCATCACATCCTACAAGCGCGGGTAGAACTCTCGTAGGATGCGATGAGCGGAGCGAATCGCATCAACCCCGCAGGCAGAGGCCCCCACCCAACGCCTTCACCCGTCCTCATACCCCGTCAGCTCCACGAAGCCCCGGCCGACCGGCTCGCCATCCGCGTCGAGGATATCCACGGCCCCTTCCCAATAGCGGACCACCGTATCCATCTCCTGCTCCTCGCGCACCGCGACCACGGTCCACTCGCGCACAGGCCCGCCACCCGGAGGCTCGATGCGCAGGGACCATTCCACCGGATAGCGGTTGCCGGATGGCTGGGTGGCGTAACGGGTCGGTTCGAGCTGCACCTGCTCCGGCTCCAGCAGGGCATCCCCGGCATCCGCCGGCATCCAGCGACCTTTCGATAACGCGTGCGCCTCGCCATCGAGCCGGCGCAGCTGGTAATACATCACGTCCAGCCCGTCATCGAGCTGCAGCGCGAACCAGTCCCAGCCCGCCTGATCCTCGGCCAGCGCACTAGTGCTCCATTCGCGGTCCATCCACGCCTGCCCGGTCACGTCCAGCGCTACCCCCGAGGCACGGCGCACCTCGCCCGCCACCGCGATACGCGGCATCGAGTAGTAATACGAGGCATCGCCCGGCTCCGGCCCCTTCTGGCTCAGACCGGCCTCGCCCTGCAGAACCGGCTCGCGCGCCGGCTCCAGTTCCAGGGACAACACGTAGTCCTCGACCGTGAAGCGCAGCGTCCAGCGCTCCCCCTCCAGCCCGGCCAGTTCCCAGTCTTCGGCCCAGACGCGCCCCACCGGCTCGGTCGCCCCAGCCAGCCCGCCACCATCGCGCACGAACCGCTCCGCGGATGCGTGAAACCCCGCGTCACGGTCCAGCACCGCCGTATGCACCATCCACAGATCGGGGCTGGCCCAGGCGGACGCGTGCCAGGCCGTATCGCCCGCCAGCGCCGGCGCGAGCCCCACGCGGAAGAACGTCACGTGAAACGCGAAACGCTCACCCTCGGGCCCGTCCAGATTCCCCGTCAGGTACCACCACTCGTTGCGAAACCCCGGATGCGGCCCATGATCGCGCGGAAACTCGAACGCCCGCGGCGCATCGGCGCGGCGAAAGCCCGTGGTGTCCTCGCCCCCCAGGGCCTCGCTCACCCGCAGGCCGGTGACCTCCGCATCGGCCCGTTCCGGCGGCTCCGCACCTCCGCATGCGGCCAGTAACCCCACCAACAACATGACCAGAAGCCCCTGTAGGAGCGGGCTTGCCCGCGAAGCCCCCGCCCGCGCTGGATTCTGCCGCGAGCCATTCGCGGGCAAGCCCGCTCCTGCAAAATCAAGCCACCGCATCACGGCACTTCCCTTAACGCCGGCACCAGCCGCATGCGCGCCATCCGCCACGCCGGGATGACCGAGGCCAGCAAGGCCGCTCCGATCCCCAGCAGCACGGTCTCCCCGACCTCGATCCAGGGCAGACGCAGATCCATCCCCCAGCCAAAGGCCTCGCGGTTGATCACCTCGATCAGCAACCAGCCCATCCCCAGCCCCAGCGGGATCGCCGCCAGGGCGGCGAATACCCCGAGCACCCCGCCCTGCAGCACCACCAGCCCGCGCACGCCGCCGGGTAGAAGCCCAAGGCTGCGCAATGTGGCGAACTCGCGCGCCCGTTCCATCTGCAATGCGATCAATGCCCCCAGGATCGCGATGAACGCCACCACCAACGTGATCACCCGCAGCAGATGCGTGATCGCAAAGGTCCGGTCGAAGATCGCCATGGACTCCTGCTCGATATCCCCCGGCCGGGTCACCAGCGCCGCATGGTCCTGATCCGCCAACCACGCCTCCAGTTGTTCCACCGCCTGCTCGGCGTCGGCCCCGTCCGGCAGGCGCAGCCCGAACGAGCCCACCCCGTCCGGGGGAACGCCCCCGCGCGCGAAGGCCGCCTGCGTCATCAACACCGTCCCGCTGGGATTGCCATAGTCGCGGTAGATCCCGAGAACCTCGAACGCGCGTTGCCCACCGGGCACCACCAGCGACAACCGATCCCCCGGCGCCACGTCGTGATGCGCAGCAAACGGTTCGGTCACCAGCACCGCATCCTCCGCCGCCAGCCGGTCCCCCAGCGTCCCGCGTGCAGCCACCGCCTCCAGAAGCGGCAGATAGTCCAGCCAGTCGGCATGCGGCCGGACCACGTAGAGGTCCACCAGCCCGTGATCGCTGACGACCTCCTGGCTGGACCCGGTACTCACCGACACCGCCCCGGAGCGGGCCACCAGGTCGGCGGTCCAGTCCTCCGGCAGGCGCGCGCCGGCGCGTGCCGATGCCGGCGCGGCGGGCACCACGTACAGATCCGACGTCAGCGCCTGCCCCAGCCACTGCTCCACGCTCCCGCGAAAACTGCCGACCATCACCGCCACGCCAATCGCCGCCGCCAGCGCCAGCGTCAGCGCCGAGGTGGCGGGCGCACTGCGCGACAGGCTGCGCTCCAGGCTACGCACTGCAATGCGTGGCATGGTCACCCCCCGGACCCCGGCGGCCAGACCGCGCAGGGTCCACGCCAGCACCCAGGGCAGGAGCAGCACGAAGCCGGCGATCAGCAGGAACAGTGCGACAAACCCGCCCACCAGCGCCCCGGCACCGGTCACGATCAACCCGACGCCCGCCAGCAACAGAACGATAGACGCCAGCGCCAGCCACGCGGCCCAGCCACGGGCACGCCGTTCCAGCCCGCCGCGCCCGGTGCCGGCCGGGCTCGCCACCCGCGCCGCCTCCCAGGCCGGGGCCAGTGCGGCCGCCAGCGACAGGCCCACGCCCAGCAGGAACACCGCGGCCAGCGCCAGCGGCCGTGGCATCACCCCGGTCACCGCCACCGCGAAGAAATGGTCCGTGACCGTCTGCGCGACCTGCGCGACCAGCACCTGCGCCAGGGCCACCCCCAGCAGCGCCCCCAGCAGCGTGCCAATCACGCCGACCAGCAGGGCCTCCAGCAGCACCACACCGAAGATCGCCCGGCGCCCGACACCGACCAGGCGCAGATTGGCAATCACCTCGCGCCGGCGCAGCACCGCAAATGTCTGGGTGTTGTAGATCAGGAACGCGGCGATCAGCAGCGCCAGCAGGCTCATCGCCGTCAGGTTGATCCGAAACGCCTGCGCCAGCTCGCGTGCCGCCTGCCCCCGGCTCTCCACCGGCACCAGCTCGAGTTCCGCGGGCAGGGCCTCGGCCAGCACCCCCACCTCGGCATCGGCCAGCCGGACATCGATCCGGTCCAGTCGCCCCAGCCGGTCCAGCAGCACCTGCGCCGTGGCGATATCCGTCACCCAGAGCGAGCCGCCAGCGCCGTCATCGGTCTCGGCGTCTGTCTCGTCCCGTTCGGCGGCGCGATCGATCAAGGTCACCTCGCGCTCGCCCCCGGCCGCGTCCAGCTCCAGGCGAGCCTCATGCGCCTTGCCGCTGTCCCGCAACCAGCCCGCGGGCGGCAGGATCGTCCCCGGCTCGGTCACCAGGCGCTGCACCGGGGCATCGCCGATATCCGAGGCCGCCCCGCGAAACGGCCCCTCGGCCAGCGGATCCACGCCCAGCACATAGATCGTGCTGCCGTCCGGCAACCGCGCCGGGCCCTCCACGATCGGGGCCGTATCCCGCCACCCGGCCATGCGCAGGTCGCGGTAGAAGCCCTCGTCAAAGCCGCTCGCCGGCCCCAGCACCTGGTGGGTGGCCGCCCCGGCCACCTCGTCCATCGAGCGGTCGAACGCGTGCTGGGCCGACTGGTTCGCCAGATCCACCGCGAGCACGACCGCCACGCCGATGATCACCCCCACCAGCGTCAGCAGCCGCTGCAGCGGCCGCCGGCGCCAGTCGCGCAACCAGGCCCGCAGGACCAGACCGCTCATCCGGATGCCGCTTCCGCGGGATCGGCGGGCTGCAGGAGCCCGTCACGCATCGTCAGGGCCCGGTCCAGCCGGCCGGCCAACTCGTGACTGTGGGTGACCAGCAACAACGAGCAGCCGGTCGCCCGCACCTGCTCCAGTAGCAGGCCGAAGACCGTCTCGCCGGTACGCGAGTCGAGATTGCCGGTGGGTTCGTCGGCCAGGATCAGCGTCGGCTCGTGCACCAGCGCCCGGGCGATCGCCACGCGCTGCTGCTCGCCCCCGGACAGGGCCTCCGGATACCGCGCCGCCTTGTCTGCAAGCCCCATCGCCGCCAGCTGTCGGGCGGCGCGCTCACGGCGCTCGGCCGCGCCGGCCTTCGTCGCCAGCTCCAGCGGCAACATCACGTTCTCCAGCACCGTAAGCGTCGGGATCAGGTGGAACGACTGGAACACGATCCCCACGCGGACCCTCCGCAGCCGCGTACGCGCCGCCTCGTCCAAGCCCGCGAGCGCCTCGCCCGCCAGGTGCACCTCGCCACGATCCGCCGCCTCCAGGCCGGCCGCCAGATGCAGCAGGGTGGACTTGCCGCTCCCGCTCTCCCCGACGATCGCCACGCGCTCGCCGGCGCCCAGATCAAAGTCCACGCCGTGCAGCACCTCGCCCTCGCCCGGGTACGCAAACGCCACATCGGTCAGAGACAGCACCACGCCTTCTGCCGTGCCTTGTTGCTCCATCGCACCCACCTTCTCAATCACATGAATCTTCGCCTGCGAGCAGGCTTCTACAGGGGGCTCCCCCGGCGTTGCAGGAGCCTGCTTGCAGGCGAACAGCGCTCACCGAACGCCCCAAACCCTCCGGCCCACTGCAGACCATGAAGAGTAGATGAATGTTTCAAAACCCTGCACAAGCGGTTGATTGAGGCCTGACATCCGTTAGAATAAGTCCCGTCTCCACACACGGGAACACGCCTTGAAACGTCGATCACGCAGTCGATCTATCCGCGCCTAGCGGCAAGCGCCCGTTCCCCGACCGGTCGCTTCCGTCAGGCCTCTTTGATCAAAGAGCCGGGAGCGGCCGGGCCCCAGCCCGACCCGACCCTGGACCATTCACCGCATCCGTGCGGCGCTGCGCGGGCCTGTGCGCAACCACAGGCCACCCGCGGCGCCCCGATGCCGCCGGGAGAAGGGCATGGAGCTTCACCTCGAACAGTCCATCATCGAGCTGAAGGAGCTGTTGCGTCTGGACGACCGCGACGGCCTCCACGAGCTGCTCGACTACATGCGCGTGCAGGATATCGCCCACGCGCTGATGGAGCTGGGCGACGAGGACCTGTGCGCCGTCTTCAACCTGCTGCCGCCCGGACGCAAGGCGGATGTCTTCGCCTACCTGGATACCGGGCACCAGGTCCGCCTGCTGGAGGCCTCGCCGCGCGAGGACGCCCGCTTCATCCTCTCCGAGATGGAGGCGGACGACCTCACCGCCCTGCTCCAGACCCTGGACCCGGACACCCTGCGCGGCTACCTGCGCCTGCTGCCGTTCCGGGCCATCCGCCGCGCGCTGAAGCAGCTCAACTACCCGGAAGACTCGGTTGGCCGCGTGATGTCGCCGGACGTGGTCGCGGTCGACCCGGACTGGACCCTCAAGCGGGCGCTGGCCTTCATCCGCCGCAACGCCGACGAGCACTCCAACAACGTGATCTTCGTGGTCGACCCGGACCGTGTCCTGCTGGCCGCCGTACCCATCCGCCACTTCCTGCGCGCCAGCGCCGACAGCCCGGTGCGCGAGCTGCTGGGCGAGGCCGAGCCGATCACCATCGCCGTCTCCGAGGACGCGGTCGAGGCCGCGCGCCGTATCCAGCACTACGACCTCGAGACCCTGCCGGTGGTCGGCGAAACCGGCGAGCTGCTGGGCGTGGTCACGGTCGACGACGTGATGGACCTGATCGAGGCCGAGTCCACCGAGGACTTCCACAAGATGGGTTCCGTGGGCACCCTGCCCCTGTCCCCGCAGGAGGCCAGCCCATTCCTGCTCTATCGCAAGCGGGTCGGCTGGCTGCTGGGCCTGGTCGCCTTCAACACCATCGGCGCCCTGATGATCTCGCAGTACGAGGACATCATCGAGGCCGTGGTGGTGCTGGTGTTCTTCCTGCCGCTGCTGATCGCCTCCGGCGGTAACGCCGGCGCGCAGAGCTCCACGCTCATGGTGCGCGCCATGGCGACCGGCGAGGTCACCGCGCGCGACTGGCTCAAGCTGTGGGCGAAGGAAATGGGCGTGTCCCTGACCCTCGGGCTCAGCATGGGCGTTGCCGTGTCGCTGGTCGGCCTGTGGCGCGGCGGCCCGGAGATCGCGCTGCTGGTGGCCCTGGCGATGACCATCATCGTCACCGTGGCCAGCATCCTCGGCATGCTGCTGCCGGTGGTCCTGAACAAGCTGCGCCTCGATCCGGCGACGGCCAGCGTGCCCCTGGTCACCTCGCTCGCCGACATCGGCGGTATCCTGATCTATTTCTCGCTGGCCGTGGCGATTCTTGGCCTGGCGACTCCTTAAAGGTTCCCGCGGATGAGCGCCACCGACCCCGATCTCGACACGCTGCGGCAGGTCATCGCCAACGCGCTGGACGAACCGGAAGCGGACGTCCTGCAGGCGATTTGTGCCAGCCACGCCGCGCCGGATCTCTCCGACGCGCTGGAGGCGCTGCCGGCCGAGCAGATGGAGGCGTTCTTCCAGCGCCTCGATGTCGAGTGCACGGCGGATATCTACGCCCACCTGGAACCGGACCACCAGTCGCGGGTCTTCCAGGCGCTGGACGACGATAACGCCAGCCGCCTGGTGGCGGCGCTGTCCTACGACGACGCGGTCTCGGTGATCGACGGGCTGGAGGACGAACAGGCCGAGTCCCTGCTGGAGACCCTCCCGGACGACGACCAGGAGGCCCTGGAGACCCTGCTCGGCTACCCGGAGGAGAGTGCCGGGCGCCTGATGACGCCCGAGTTCGCGACGGTCCAGCCGGACTGGTCGGTGGCCGAGGCCATGGACCACCTGCGCGAACACAGCGACCTGGCCGAGACCATCAACACCATCTTCGTCATCACCCCCAATGGCGAGCTGCTCGGCTGGGTGCGCCTGAAGGAGCTGCTGCTGTCGCGGCCCTCCACCAGCGTGCGCGAACGCATGCACACGGATGTCGTCAGCATCACGGCGGAGGAAGACCGCGAAGAGGCCGCCCACCGCATCAGCCACTACGACCTGGACGTGCTCCCGGTGGTGGACGACAACGGGCACCTGCTCGGCATCATCACCGTCGACGACGTGATGGACGTACTGCGCGCCGAGACCACCGAGGACTTCCACCGCATGGCCGCGGTGGGCGATGTCGTGCTCTCGCTGCGCGACGCCAGCATGCAGCTGCTCTACCGCAAGCGCATCGGCTGGCTGGTCATCCTGGTCGCCGTGAACATCCTCTCCGGCATGGCCATCGCCCATTTCGAGGCCGCCATCGAGACCGTGGTCGCCCTGATCTTCTTCCTGCCCATGGTCATCGCCTCCGGCGGCAACGCCGGCGCCCAGGCCTCCACCCTGGTCGTGCGTTCGCTCGCCACCAACGACGTCAAGCTCCAGGACTGGTGGCGCCTGGGCGGCAAGGAGATCCTCGTCGCCTCCGCGCTGGGCGCCACCCTCGCCGGCGCCATCTGGCTCTCCGGCAACTGGCTGGGCAGCCTCGAGGTCGCCAACGCCATCGCCCTGGGCATGTTCCTGGTCGTCCTGTTCGGCTCCCTGTTCGGCCTGCTGCTGCCGTTCACCCTCACCCGTTTGGGCGTCGATCCCGCCGTCGCCAGCGCCCCGCTCATCACCTCCGTGGTCGACGTCGTCGGCATCACCATCTACTTCGCCACCGCCGTCGCCATCCTCGGCCTCTAGCTCCCCCAACCCCCATACCCCACCCCCGTAGGATGCGATGAGCAAAGCGAATCGCATCAACCTCGCCCCACCCCCAACGCCCGGTGCGTTTCGCCAAGCTCAACGCACCCTACGAACTGCCCCGAACGCCAGGAGTCGAGCTCGAGGCGATCACGACCTCACCAACACCCCTCCGCGTCATCCCGGACACCGCACCACCCCCCCGTCATCCCGGCCGTAGCGCAGCGAAGAGCCGGGATCTCCACCGCTCGAACGCCCCCCCAAGATCAAGACCCCCGGCTATGACAACCAGAGGCACCCCAGCCCCCAAGGTGACAACGTGCGTCACTTAACATGACCATTTTTGTCACGTGACACACCCGGGAAGCGTGTGGGCGTGACCCATGCCACAGACCGCACCGCGGCCGAGCGCCGTTTTCACGCATCTCCGCACTCTTGGCACGCCCGATGCATCTACTGAGACAGCTACCCACGGGGTGGCCGGGCCGAAGGCCCAGCTTTCATCACATCAAGGGAGTACGACCATGCAGAAGAAATCCGTCCAACAGGGCTTTACGCTTATCGAACTGATGATCGTGGTGGCGATTATCGGGATTTTGGCGGCGATTGCTTTGCCGGCTTATAATACCTATACGGTTCGTGCAGCCGCATCGGAAATCGTCACGGCGGCAGGCGCTGCTCGCACTTGTGTGCAGGAAATTAACCAAGGCGCACGGGATCCGGCCACGGCGAACTACGCCAGCTGTGGCAATGTAGATGAAGACTACGATGCTGATGCAGATGCGGGTATTAGTGTTTCGGATACCGGAGTCATCACTGCCACCGGCGACGCACGCGGCGAATTCATTACCGTTACACTCACACCTGCCCCGCTGGCCAATGCTGGGAACATTACCAGTTGGACTTGCACGGGTACTCCGGAAGAGTTCATGCCTGGCTCGTGCCGCGCCAACGCAGATTAGTAAGATAAACTAGCAAAAAGGGGACAGATTTTTTCCCCTTCCCGAACCCCGGCCTCGTGCCGGGGTTTTTTGTTGTCATCCTCAGAATCCTCTGGGACACCCACTTTGTTTATCCTCTCGGACACCCACTTTGTTCACATAAGCCGGATTCGCCGAAGCCGCCTGGCTCAGACTCCGCTTCTACATGCCGCGCTCCCCCCACTCCCCAAATCGACCAGGATCCACCAGGGTCGCCGCCGTGGCGTGTCCAGGACTGACCGCCAGGTGACACGAATTCCGTTCCCTTCCGAGTGGATCCGGCTCTCCCGATTGCGCGCAGCCATTTGTGTGCATACAATAAGTCAATGGAGATCGAGTTTGACGCAGACAAGGACGCTGCCAACCTCGCGAAACACGGGGTCTCACTTGGCGAGGCCCTGAGCCTCGAATGGGATACGCTCCTGGCCATGGAAGACCGTCGGAAGAGCTACGCCGAGTGCCGAATGCTCGGATATGCATTGATGGGCAACCGCTTGTATTGCGTCGTGTTCACCGATCGGGCATCCGTGCGCCGGATCATCAGCCTTCGCAAGGCCAATAACCGGGAAATTGTGCGCTATGTCGAAATCACTAACGCTACGTAGCGGTCGGCGCGTCGTCTTGAACGACGCCGACGAAGAATCAGCGATTCAGGCCGGGATCGATGCGGACCCCGACGCGCCGGAACCTTCCGATGCCGAGACCAAAGACCTGCGGCGCCTGGGCCGCCCACCGCTGGCGGTGACCAAGGAGCGCATCACGATTCGGCTGTCCCCAGAGGTCGTGGAGGCATTTCGGGAAACTGGAAAGGGCTGGCAAACGCGCATGGATGCGGCTTTGAAAGACTGGCTGAAGGACCACACCCCGAGCTCCAATAGTCGATAAGCAGCGCTTACGGACCATCCTCAGTATGTTCTCTGGGACACCCACCTTATTGACATAAGCCGGATTGGAACTGTTCTCTGGGACACCCACCTTGTTGACATAAGCCGGATTGGAGCCTTCCGGGACACCCACTTTCCTCGCGCTACAGGGCGCTGTTGTATACGTAACCCGGAACGCCGTGCCACGAAGACCTGGAAAACTTCAACACAATCACTATGCTATCTACAGGAGCGTAATGGACCTTACGCTGCTGCAAGACCTACTCCACGGAAGGAGCCGATCATGACCCAGCCCCGCTCGACCCTCGTCTCTCTCGATGACACGCCCTGGTATCACGTCGTTTCCCGCTGCGTCCGCCGCGCGTTTCTGTGCGGACACGATGCCCACTCCGGGCGATCCTTTGAGCATCGCCGCGGCTGGATCGCCGACCGCCTAAAACAGCTAGCGTCCGTGTTCGCCGTCGATATCGCGGCCTATGCGGTCATGAGCAACCACTTCCACATGGTCGTGCGGGTGGACGAGGCGCGCCTCGAGCGCCTGGAACGCGACGAGGTCCTGCGTCGCTGGACGCAACTCTTCTCGGGCCCGGTGATGGTGCAGCGTTATTTGGCGGATCCGCAGAGACTCGGCGCGGCCGAGATGAAGATCGTGGATGCCTGGGTGGAGACGTACCGGTCCCGACTCGCGGACCTGTCGTGGTTCATGCGTGTGCTGAACGAGTCGATCGCGCGGCAGGCGAACGCCGAGGACGGCGTGACGGGACGCTTCTGGGAGGGTCGCTTCAAGAGCCAGGCGCTACTCGACGACCAGGCCGTGCTGACGGCGATGGCGTACGTTGACTTGAATCCGATCCGCGCCGGGATCGCGAAGACACCCGAGCGCTCGGATTACACATCGATTGCCGAAAGGACCGCCCTCTTTCGGGCGCCGCACGTGAACGAGGAGCCGACGCCATCCAGGTCCTCGAGAACCAAGGTGAGAGAATCCACGAGACGGGCAAAGACGACGGCTTCCGAAGCGTCCAGCTTGCCCGTG
Source organism: Thioalkalivibrio sp. AKL19 (assembly GCF_000420165.1). Taxonomy (GTDB): domain Bacteria; phylum Pseudomonadota; class Gammaproteobacteria; order Ectothiorhodospirales; family Ectothiorhodospiraceae; genus Thioalkalivibrio. Next base: position 34,230 of record NZ_ATUK01000010.1, read on the forward strand.
GCTCCTCGGCGCACCGCTCCACAGGCTGCGGAATCCCTGAACCCCGAGTGGGCCCTGGAAGGGCTCACAAGCGCTCCATTGCTACCGTTCGATGCTACCGGCCGGAGCGAACCAGCGATCCCCTTCGGCTTCGAGGACTATCTGGAGCTTGTGGATGCAACCGGCCGCGTGGTTCGGGAGGACAAGCGTGGCTTTATCGACGGGGAGACCCCTCCGTTGCTGGAGCGCCTGGGCATCGACCCCGACCAGTTCATCCGCACGTCCAGCCACATGCTGCGACAGTTTGGCAGCGTGATCGGAACACCCGCTCGCATCACCGCCCGACGCGACGCGCGCCAGACCCGCTACTTGCGGGGGATCGCCGCGGCCCGAAAGCTCTTCCCTCATCGCGCGGCCTGACGCCGCCGGAAACGGTACACCTGTCAGCGCAAGAAGGTGCCAGCGACCCACGGATACCATTCCGGCGAAGACCTGCGGCGAGCGCAGGCCAGAACCGGCTCTCGAAGGCGCCGCCGCGTATGGCCGTGCCGTGACGCCCCGGGCGAGTACGTTCGCAGTGGACGAGCCAAGTGCGGACGGGGCAGTCCGAAACAAGAAAGGGCCGCCCCGGATTCCCTTCCTGGACGACCCTTTTGGGGCTTCCCTGCCCCGACGCACAAGCTAACAGAACCCGCCTGAATTTCCAGTCACACGGCCACACAATTCATGAACGGTCGTTTTCGCACTATGAACGGTCGTCTTGGATGGAATATTTTCTGACCCAGCAGGAAGAAGAGCCGCGCCGTTTTGGGTGCGCGCCTGATCATCGAGAAACCTCGAACTCCGGGACACCCACTTTCCGCACTCCCCCGCTCTCTCAGGGACACCCACTTTGAATGCCGCCCACTTTGAACGCCATTCTCGACCATAGGCGGCAGTACTGCCCAAGGCCTCGAATAGCCACCGACTCTGGCAAGGGCTTCGCGGCCGATCCCACATGGGCGGCGGGTCGTTGCGGAGGCCGGGCGCAAGGGCTCGGCTCCCTGACCGCGGCGAGCCCTCCGCTTGTCAGCCCCGGAACAGCTGATCGGCGGGGGCCGGGCGGCCCAGCAGGAAACCCTGGCCGATGGCACAGCCTTCGCGCAGCAGGAAGGCGCGCTGCGGTTCTTCCTCGACACCCTCGGCGATCAGGTCCAGTTCCAGGGCCTCGGCCAGCGCGATGATGGCGCGGATGATGGATTCGTTGTGGCGGGAGCGCCCGATATCGCGCACCAGGGACTGGTCGACCTTGACCCGGTGCAGCGGCAGGCGGCGCAGGTGCGCCAGGTTGGAGTAGCCAGAGCCGAAGTCATCCATGGCCAGACGCACCCCCAGGCCGTCCAGGCGGCGCAGGATGGCCAGCGCCCGCTCCGGGTCCTCCATGATCATGGTCTCGGTCAGTTCGACCTCCAGGCGCCCGGGCGCGATGCCGTGGCGTTCCAGGCTCTCGCGCACCGTCACCACCAGCTGCTCGTCGTGCAGCTCGCGGGCCGAGAGATTCACGGCGATCATCGGAACGATCTGGCCCGCCGCATCCCAGGCTGCGAGTTGACGACAAGCGGCCTCGAGCACCCAGCGGTCGATCGACACGATCAGCCCGGTCTCCTCCGCCAGGGGGATGAACTCCGCCGGGGACACCATCCCCCGGCGCGAGTGATTCCAGCGCACCAGGCTTTCGACCCCCACGCACGCGCCACTGGCCAGGTCGAACTGCGGCTGGAAGTGGAGGACGAACTCATTGTTGGCGATGGCCTGGCGCAGGTCGTTCTCGAGGAACAGCCGATGTTCGGTAAGCGTGCCCATCTCCGGCGCGTAGGCACACCAGTTGTCGCCACCCTGCTTGCGGGCCTCCTGCATGGCCAGTTCGGCCGCGGTCAGCAGCTCGTCACGGGTCTGGCCATCCCCCGGGAAACGCGCCAAACCGGCGCTTACCGTAAGCACCAGTGTCCGCCCCGCCGTATGGAAAGGCGCGCGCAGGCTGTCCAGAAGCCGCTGCATGAAGGTATCGGCACCCTGGTCGCCCGGATCCTCGATGATCAGACAAAACTCGTCGGCGCCGATCCGGGCGATAGTGTCCTGCGGCGAGAGGGTCTGGCCCAGCCGTTGCGCGATGCCCTGCAGCACGGCATCCCCGGCGGCCGTGCCCAGGGTTTCGTTCACGTTGCGGAAGCGATCGAGATCCATCAGCACGACCCAGCGTGCCTCGCCATCCGCCATCGCACGTTCCACTGCATGCCCCAGGCGATCCTGCAGCAGGGCTCGGTTGGGCAGCCCTGTCCGGGCATCGAAGTGGGAGATCCTGCGCAGTTTCTCTTTCTGCTCGACGCTGTCCGTCAGATCCGTCCAGCTACCGACGATCTCCTGCTCGCCCCCCCGGCCGCTGCGGCCCGGGACCAGCCGCATCTCGTCGCGCACGTGGCGCAGCTTGCCCCAGCCGTCGAACAGGCGGAACTCGCGCACGATCTCGCCGTCTTTCAGCAGGCGCTGATTCTCGTGCAGCGCACCGGCCCGATCCTCGGGATGCAGTTGCTGCTCCCACCAGCCGGGGCGCATGGCGGCGACGGGATCGATCCCGAACAGACGCTCGAGGTTGGGGCTCACCCACTGGGGACGGAAATCCGCGGCGGAGAGCTGATAAATGACCGTGGGCCCGCTGTCGAGCACGTGTTCCAGCCGCTGGTTGGCTGCCCCCAACTCCCGCGTACGGAGGTGCACCTGCCAGCGCAACGCCAGGCCCGTCACCGCCAGCAGCAGGACCAGCGCCAGTGCGGCGAGCAGCGTCCAGAGCGCCCACCCGGGCAACCCGGGCGCGTCCTCCGCGAGCAGGGTGGCCGCAAGGGCCTCCTGGTAGGGTGAGTCCGCCAGTGGCTTCCATTGTTCGAGATAGGCGTCGATGACCGCCAGACGCTCCCCATGCGCCCCCGGCGTTGCCGCGTAGTGCAGCCCCACCAGGCCAAGGGTGATCGGGGTCTCGACCAGCCCGTAGGCCCGCGCATGCTGACGCCCGTAGAAATTGTTGCTGACGGCCGCCGACGCCTCGCCTTCCCGTACCGCCCCGAGTACCGCGGGCATACTGCTGTAGGTCCGTATTTCGTATTCCAGCCCGGGGTTGCCGATCTGTTGCTGACGCAGATGGCTTTCCTGCACGGAGCCCTCCAGCACCGCGATCCGCCGCGCGCCGAGCGCCTCCAGGCTGCTGAAGCCGGACTGCGGGGACGCATACACCTGGCTCCAGCCCTGCACCACCGGGACCTGATGAAAATCGAGGAATTCCTCGCGCACCTCGGTCAGGGCCACGTCGGGCATCAGATCCAGCCGGCCCTCGCGCAGATCCAACAGGCACTGGGCCCATTCGCACGGGACGTACTCGATCTCCCAGTGCTCGCGCCGCGCGATGGAATTCAGCAGGCGCACGAACAGACCACCGGCCTCCCCCTGTTCGTCCACGCTGACCTTCGGCGCGTTGTCGTACACGCCTACGCGCAGCTCCGTCTCGGCGGCCGCGGCGGGCGTGGTCCAGGCCAGCAGCAACCCGAAGAGGAGCACGAGAGCCGAGGCCGGGCCCGCACACAGGCTCCGTGCAGGGCTCGACCGGGAGTTCCTTTCTCTGGGCGACTGGGGTCCTTCCGCTGGGCGCACCGTGCTCTCTCGAATCGACCGACCTCCGCATAGTGCCACGCCCGGCCCGACCATGCGGGGCGAACAACCCATCCAGCGCCGGGCGGGCCCGCACAGGAACGGGACCCGGGTCACGGCCGCCACCACCATTGCCCGGCATTCCGCCGTCACATCCCCTCCACCGGCACGCGGAACACAGACAGGCGGCGGAAAGCCACCACCTGCCCGGTGCCGGGCGAGCCACCACGACCGGTCCTGCAAGACGAGCCCGTCATGCGCAAGCGAGGCCGTCGTCGGACAGGACGCGGTCACGCCCCGCCTCCTTGGCGCGGTACATCATGCCGTCCGCACGCACCAGGACATCGTCCAGGGTGTCCTGCGGTTCGAAGGTGGTGACCCCAAAAGACGCCGTAACCGGAACCTCGGCGATGGGCGCCCGGGCGATCGCCTGCCGGCAGCGCTCCGCCAGCTCCAGCCCCCCTTCGCGTCCGACCTGCGGCGCCACGATCAGGAATTCCTCGCCACCCCATCGAGCGACCAGATCCGGCTTGCGGACCGACGCCCGGAGGATCGCCGCGACCCCCGCGATCACCGCATCCCCGGTCGCATGACCATGGGTATCGTTCACCGACTTGAAATGGTCGATGTCCAGGCTGATCACGGAAACCGGAACCCCGTCGTGCCGAACCGAAGCGGCATGCTGCTCGAGCACCGCCTCCGCCGCTCGCCGATTGGCCAGTCCGGTCAGGGGGTCGGTCCGCGCGGCCTGTTCCAGCGCCTCGCTACGCACCAGCGCGTCCTTAACGGTGTCGCGCATGGAGGTCGCGACACTGGCCAGCCCCAGCAAGACCGCCAGAAACAGATGGATCCGCAGCAGATAGACGGCCGCCTCGCGCGAGAACTCGCCTTGCTGCAACTCGCCCGCAATACCGGAAACCGCGATCAGGGTGGCAACCACGAGGATGGCGAGCCCGGCCCGAAGCCCCCGGCGATGCTCGAGCATCACGAAGGCGGCCAGGATGACAATCCCCACCGCCCAGTAGTGTCCACCCGCCAGGACCAGCAGGTGCGCGTCCAGCGGGCCACCGGCATGAAAATGCCAGGCCAGACGGCTCAGGATCATGGCCGCCACCAGACCCAGCATCCAGGGTTCGAGACGCGACAAGGCCCCGGGAGCGCGCCACACGGCCACGAACAGCGCGGCCAGCACCAGCGCGAACAGGGGATACAGGTAGGCCAGGAAGGCATCCCCCGGGGTGCGGATCATCCAGCTGAGCAGGAAGATCACGACCCCGGCCGCCAACGCGACGAGATAGACAAACCGCTTGCGCGCCTGTAGCCGTTGCGCATCCACCTGTGCGCGCCCGGTCATCTCTTCCTGCATGCCACCTTCCCGATTCTGCCACTGCACAAGGGCCCGTCATCGACGCCTGGAGCAGGTCCTTGAGCAACCCTGCCCGAGCATGCCGAGTTGCCGGCCCGGGAGCAATGGGCGCCAACGCAAAAGGCCGCCCAGGGGCGGCCTTTTACAGGTACTGCATGATGGAGGCTGGGGTCGGAATCGAACCGGCGTACACGGATTTGCAGTCCGCTGCATAACCACTCTGCCACCCAGCCTGTATCGGGTGAGTTCCGGCCCGGCAGGACGCCTTGCATCGCCGTGGGCCGAAACAGAAAACCCCGGCGGAACCGGGGTTTCAGGAATCTGTTGGAGCGGGAAACGAGATTCGAACTCGCGACCCCAACCTTGGCAAGGTTGTGCTCTACCAGCTGAGCTATTCCCGCTCTTCGTTAACGGCGCGTATTCTACCGCAGATTCGGGTCAGGTCAATACCCACGGTAGCCAATCGCTTCCGCGCCGTGCACTGCCCGGTCGAACACCACCACCTGGTTGCGCCCGGCGTTCTTGGCCACGTACATCGCCGCATCGGCCGCCCGCGACAGCGCCGGGCCATCCGCCGCATCCAGCGGGAACAGAGCAATCCCGATACTGCAGGAGATATGCACCTCGATCCCGTCGCAGTCGAACGGGGCGGCCAGCTCGGCGCGGATCTTCTCCCCGATCACGGCGGCATGCGCCCGGCTCTCCTCCAGCGAGTGGAAACGCGGCAACATCACCACGAACTCGTCGCCCGCGATCCGTCCCGCGACGTCGCTATCGCGAATGGCGCCCGACAGACGCTGGGCGACCTGACGCAGCAGCAGGTCGCCCACCGCGTGCCCATGGCGGTCGTTGACCGGCTTGAACTCGTCCAGGTCCACGAACATCAGTGCCACCTGTTGTCCCTCGCGCCGGGCGCCCGTCAGCTCGTGGTCGAGGATCTGGTAGAACAGGGTGCGATTGGGCAGATCGGTGAGCGGGTCGTAATGGGCCAGGCGCTGCATCTGCACTTCGGTCGCCTTGCGCTCGGTGATATCCCGGGCGATACCGAGGAACTCCGTGACCCGCCCGTCTTCATCCAGCACGGGGGAGACATTGCTGGTGTGCCAGCGGTAGTGGCCGTCCTGGTGGCGAATGCGGTATTCGATACCACCCGCCTTCTGGCCCGTGCGCGCGATCCGGTCGAGAAAGGCGTAGCAGTCCGGCAGATCCTCCGGGGCTACGTACTCGTCGATCGCATGATCGATCGCGGCGCTGATCGGGTAGCCAAGGTTCTCGGTCCAGTTGGGCGAGACGTAGGTCAGCACGCCGTCCGGGCGCAGGGAGTAGATCACGTCGCTGGCCGTCTCGACGAAGGCGCGGAACTTGGCCTCGCTCTGGCGCAGCGAGGCCTCCAGATCCTTGCGGCCGGTCACGTCGGTGGCAAAGCCGGTCCAGACGACAGTCCCGTCCTCGAAGCGGCGCACGGTATCGTACGCCGAGAGCCACATCACCTGGCCCCCGGGGCACTGCATGCGGAACTCCATGCTCCACGGCTCGGACTGCTCCACCGACTCCATGGTGGAGCGCATGACCCAGTCGCGATCGTCGGGGTGGATGCAGTCCAGAAGCGCCGCCCCGTCGGTCTTCAGTGCCTCGCGGTCCACGCCGAACCAGCGCTCCACCACGTCGCCCACGTAGGGATAGTCGAATTGCCCGTCGGGACGCATGCGCAGCTGGTACACGAACCCGGGCAGCAGATCCTGGAGCGCCTCCAGGGTCTGCATGTTGTCGAGGTCAAGCTGGGGGCCGAGCATGGGCGATCCCGCTGGCGACACGTAGTCAATCCTCGCAGTGTATCGCAACCCCGTCACGGCGGAACGCACAATGCCCCGCCCGGAGCGCCTCGCGCCGGCACGCTCCGGCGTTGAGAACCGGATTCGCGTCAGCGATTGCGCGCGGCGGCGAGCATGTACTGGATCATCGAGACCAGCGTGAGCGCCGCGGCGAGATAGAGCAGCCACTCGCCGATCACAAAGGTGGGGAGCCCCACGATCGGCTCGGCCCAAAGCAGCAGGAAGATCGCCACCATCTGCGCGGTGGTCTTCACCTTGCCCACCCAGGACACCGCGACCTTCGCGCTGCCGCCGATCTCGGCCATCCATTCGCGCAGCGCGGAGATCGCGATTTCACGTCCGATGATCACGATCGCCGCCAGCGCCAGGCCCAGTCCCGGGTTGTGGTCCACCACCAGCACCAGGGCCGCGGCCACGATCAGCTTGTCCGCCACCGGGTCGAGGAAGGCCCCGAACCGGCTGGTCACCTCCCAGCGCCGCGCGAGGTAGCCATCCAGCCAGTCGGTGAGCCCGGCCAGCGCGAAGATCACGGCGGCCACGATGCCAGCCAGCGGCATCGCCAGGCCGTAGAACGCGGCCACCAGCAACGGGATCATCACGATCCGCGACCAGGTCAGCCAGGTGGGCAGTTTGGGCAGCATGTTCTAGGGAAACACTGATTAATGTACGCGCTCGCGCTCGAGTCGCTTTTGCGTGCGAACAAGGCGCGATGAGTGAAGTGTAGCCGAGCTACATAAGCGAGCCACAACGCCGGGCGCACGCCCGTTTTCGACAACAACTGGCGGCCGAGCCCTTGCTTTCAAGGGTTTGTGGGGTTGGCACCCCGGGTTCCCCGATCCTGCGTTGCGCCCCGAAGTCATCAAAAACGGGCGGGTAGAACCACTACCCGCTTCGCGACGCGCCTTGTCTCGGAAAACCTGGGGTACCAACGCGAGTGTGTACATGGATCAGTGTTTCCCTAGCTCTCGTGAAACTGGTCGTAGATCGACTGCGCGAGCCGGCGGTGGATCCCCGGTACCTTGGTCAGCTCCTCGACCCCGGCCCGGCTGACCCCGCGCAGGCCACCGAAGTGCTTCAACAGCGCGCTGCGCCGCTTCGGCCCCAGCCCCGGAATTGCCTCCAGGGTCGATTCCTTGCGCGCCTTCGCGCGGCGGGCGCGGTGCCCGGTGATCGCGAACCGATGCGCCTCGTCCCGGATTTGCTGGATCAGATGCAGCGCACCGGAATGCGCGGGGAGTATAGAGGGCGCCTCTACCCCGCTCAATATCAGGGTTTCCATGCCCGGCTTGCGCTCCTCGCCCTTGGCCACGCCCACCACCTTGATATGGTCCAGCCCGAGATCGGCCAGCACGTTCAGCGCCTGGGTCACCTGCCCCTTGCCACCGTCAATGAACAGGATATCCGGTTCCTGGCCCTCGCCCTTCTTGAGCCGCGCGAAACGCCGGCCGAGCGCCTGGTGCATGGCCGCGTAGTCATCGCCCGGTTCGATGCCCTCGATGTTGAAGCGGCGGTAATCCGACTTGATCGGCCCCTCCGGCCCGAACACGACGCAGGAGGCCACCGTACCCTCGCCGCCGGTGTGCGAGATATCGAAGCACTCCATGCGCTTGGGCGGCTCCTCCAGCCCCAGCTCCGCGGTCAGCGCGTCCAGACGCGCCGTCTGACCCGCCTGGCTGGCGATCCGGGTCTTCAGGGCCAGCTCGGCGTTGCGGCGTGCCATGTCCAGCCAGCGCGCGCGATCGCCGCGCAGCGACCAGGCCAGGGCCACCTTCCCGCCCCGCCGCTCGGCCAGGAACGCCTCCAAGGCCTCGGCCCCCTGCGGCTCGTGCGACAGCAGGATGCGCGCCGGCGGTTCGCGTTCCGCGTAGTACTGCGCCAGGACCGCGGCCATGATCTCGTCGGTCTCGGTTGCCTCCGGCACGTTCGGGAACAGCTCGCTGTTGCCCAGGTTCTGCCCGTTGCGCACAAAGAAGATCTCCACCGCGCAGGTCCCCGCCTCCTGCGCCAGGGCAAACACGTCGGCATCCCCCTCGCCCCCGGAGACGAACTGCTGTTCGGAGATCTGGCGCAGGCGCGCGATCTGGTCGCGCAGGCGCGCGGCATGTTCGAAGTCCAGGCGCGTCGAGGCCGCTTCCATGCGCTCCATCAGCTCCTCGATCACCGCTTCGCTCTTGCCTTCCAGGAACTTGACCGAAGCCTCGACGTCGCGGGCGTAATCCTCCGGCGAGATGTAGCCGACACAGGGCGCGGTGCAACGCCCGATCTGGTACTGCAGGCAGGGGCGCGAGCGGTGCGCGAACACGCTGTCCTCGCACTGGCGCACCTGGAAGAGCTTCTGCAACAGGGCCAGGCTTTCGCGCACCGCGCCGGCCGAGGGGTACGGACCGAAGTAGCGCATGCCCTTCTTGCGCGCGCCGCGATGAAACCCGAGGCGCGGGTATTCCTGGTTCGAGACGTAGATGTAGGGGTAGCTCTTGTCGTCGCGCAGCAGCACGTTGTAGCGCGGCCGGTGACGCTTGATCAGGTTGGCCTCCAGCAACAGCGCCTCGGCCTCGGTGTGCGTCACCGCGACACGGATATCCGCGATCTGGCGCACCATCGAACGGATACGCGGGCCGCGGTCGTCGCTGCCGCGGAAGTAGCTGGCCACCCGGCTCTTCAGGTTGCGCGCCTTGCCCACGTACAACACGGCCCCGGACGCATCCAGCATCTGATACACGCCGGGCGACTGCGTCAGGGTCTGCAGAAAGGCCTTGTGATCGAATCCGGTCTCGGGGGTACTCATGATCGCGTCAGGATACCGGAACTGCCCGGCCAGCCGGCATAGCCCCCGCCTGCGCTATGCCCTCGAACAAGCGGAAAACCATCCCTCTCGGGTCGAGCAGGGTCTGCGCACGCCTGACGTTCCAAGCCTCGGGGCGAGCCATGGTCCCCCGATTGCCACGGCCCCTTCGGGGCCTCGCAATGATGAGGAAAGAAGTTCGTCATCGCGAGTGCCGCAGGCGCGTGGCGATCTGCTCGGACGCCCCGGACGCAGGCCCTGGAGGCACCAGGATCCAGGCCTTCCGGGCCAGGGCGCTAACCGAGGTGGGTGCGGATCCGGGCGAAGAGCTCGTTGAACATGGTGGGGGTCAGGCGGCGGGTCTGCGTGTTGTAGCGCGAGCAGTGGTAGGAATCGATCAGGCGGGTTTGCGCATCCAGCTCGTGCTCGGCGCCGTGGGCGAAGCGCAGGCTGGACAGCGGCAGGCCCTTTGCGCGCAGGATGGCGTCATGCGCGATCTTGCCCAGCGCCAGGATCACCCGCGGCTGCATCGCCGTCATCTCGGCCGCGAGGAAGCCGTTGCAGGTGCGGATCTCCTCGGTGATCGGCTTGTTCTGCGGCGGCAGGCATTTCACCGCATTGGTGATGCGGCAGTCGACCAGTTCCAGTCCGTCATCCGCCCTCGTGCTCTCCGGTGCGCTGGCGAAGCCGTGTTCGTGCAGGGTCTGGTACAGCAGCACGCCGGCATAGTCACCCGTGAACGGGCGCCCGGTGGCGTTGGCCCCGTGCATGCCGGGTGCCAGGCCGACGATCAGCAGCCGCGCATCCAGCGGGCCGAAGGACGGCACCGGCGCGGCATGGTATTCCGGGTGCTTCGTGCGGACGTCTTCCAAAAACGCCGCCAGGCGCGGGCAGGCGCGGCAGTCGGCCGCGAAGATCTCGTGTGGCTCAGGAGGCATCCGGCCACTCGCGGTAGGGATTCCGGGCGAGTTCGGTGTTGTAGTAGCGCGGATCGTGCGAGACCTCCTCGCCCAGCCAGTCGGGGCGCGGGAATTCAGCGTCGCTGCTCGGCAGTTCCAGTTCGGCGACGATCAGGCCGGCGTTGGCGCCCTCGAACACGTCGATCTCGTACTCCCAGCCGTCCACGTCCACCCAGTGGCGGGTCTTTTCCACCTGGGGCCCCGCCAGGGTGTCCAGCAGGCGGTGGGCCTCGTCCAGCGGGATGTCGTACTGGTACTCGTCGCGTTCCACGCCAAGGGTCGCGCTCTTGATGTTGAGGTTGGCCCCCTCCTCGTCCACCCGTACCCGGATGGAGGCGCGGTCGTTGCCGCACAGGTAGCCCTGGCGCATGTACTGCGAGCGCACCACTTGCGCACGCCAGGCGTCGCTGGCCAGCAGGAACTTGCGTTCGATTTCGCGCCCCATGTCGTCGAGTACTCCACTTTTTGACGAATCGCCTGGTGAACACCTGTGGGAGCCTGCTTGCAGCCGAAGCCCCCGCCAAAGCCTGAGGCGCGAACTACATCCGGATCAGTGCGGAACCCCAGGTGAAGCCGCCACCGAAGGCCTCGGTCAGGATCAAGTCACCCTTCTTGATGCGACCATCGCGCACGGCGGTATCCAGAGCCAGCGGGATGGAGGCAGCCGAGGTGTTGCCGTGGCGATCCACGGTGACCACCACGTTGTCCATGGACATGTTCAGCTTCTTCGCGGTCGCCTGGATGATCCGGATGTTCGCCTGGTGCGGCACCAGCCAGTCCAGTTCCGACTTGTCGATCCCGTTGTATTCCAGGGTCTCGTCGACGATCTGGTCCAGCGTGTTCACCGCCACGCGGAAGACCGCGCGGCCCTCCATGCGGATGAACTCCAGGTCCGGGTTATCGTTCGGCTGGGAGACGCCGCCCGGCACCTCCAGCAGGCCCTTGTGGTGGCCGTCCGCGTGCAGGTGGGTGGAGATAATGCCGGGATCCGGCGAACGCGACAGGACCACGGCCCCCGCGCCATCGCCCCAGAGGATGCAGTTGCCGCGATCGGTGTAGTCAGTGATACGCGAGAGCGTCTCCGCCCCCACCACCAGAACGTGGCGAATCTCGTCGCTCTGCATGAAGCGATCGGCGGTCGCCAGGGCGTACACGAAACCGCTGCAGACAGCCTGGATGTCGAACGCCGGACAGCCACCCACGCCCAGCTTGGCCTGCAGGATGCAGGCGGTGCTGGGGAAGATCTGGTCCGGCGTGGTGGTCGCGACCAGGATCATGTCCAGATCGGCGGCACGGATACCCGCGGCATCCAGGGCACGTTCCGCCGCCTTCAGGGCAAGGTCCGAGGTGACCTCGTTCTCGGCGACGATATGGCGCTCGCGGATGCCGGTGCGTTCGCGGATCCAGGCGTCCGTGGTATCCACCATCGCCTCGAGTTCGGCGTTGGTCAGGATGCGTTCGGGCAGATAGCTGCCGGTCCCACTGATGCGTGCATGCTTCACTCGCTTGTCTCCTGCCCCAGGAGCTGGCCCAGCTGCTTGTCGATACGCCGCGAGATGTTCGCCTCGGCCTCGATGCGCGCGATGCGGATCGCGTGCTCGAAGGCCAGTTCGTCGGCGCTGCCGTGGCTCTTGATGACCACGCCCTGCAGGCCCAGAAGCGAGGCGCCGTTGTAGCGGCGGTGGTCGAACCGATGGCGGATGCGGCGCAGCACCGGCAGCGCGAACAGGCCGGCCAGGCGCGAATAGAGCGAGGCGCGGAACTCGCCCTTCATCTTCGAGGAAATCATCTTGGCCACGCCTTCGCTGACCTTCAGCGCCACGTTGCCGACGAAGCCATCGCAGACCACCACGTCCACGTCGCCGCAGTAGACGTCATCGCCCTCGACAAAGCCGATGTAGTTCAGGCTGGACTCTTCCAGCATGCGTCCGGCCTCGCGCACCCGGTCGTTGCCCTTGATCGCCTCGGAGCCGATGTTGAGCAGCCCGACCCGGGGTGCTTCGAGACCGTCCACGGCATTCGCCAGGACCGAGCCCATCACCGCGAACTGGTACAGATGCGCGGCCTCGACATCGACGTTGGCGCCCAGGTCCAGCATGTGGGTATGCCCGTTCATGGACGGCAGGGCTGTCGCGATCGCCGGACGGTCGATGCCGGGCAGGGTCTTCAGGACGTAGCGGGCCGTGGCCATCAGGCCACCCGTGTTGCCGGCCGAAACGCAGGCCTGCGCGGCCCCGTTCTTCACCTGGTCGATGGCCACGCGCATCGAGGAATCGCGCTTGGTGCGCAGGGCCACGGCCGGCAGCTCGTCCATGCCCACCACCTGGCTGGCATGAACGATGTCGATCCGCCCGCGCTCGGCGGCCGTCCAGCCGGACAGGCCGGCCTCGATGGTGTCCTGGTCGCCAACCAGCAGCAGACGAAAGTCATCCGCCACCCCAAGGGCACGGCGTGCCGCAGGCAGGATGACGGGCGTTCCGTGATCGCCGCCCATCACGTCCAGTGCGATGGTAAAACTGGCAGTCATGTTCGGGTCCGACGGACGGCCTCGGTGTGGCCGTATTCAAACGCGGAAAGGCCACGGTGCGAGCGCAGCCGTGGCCCCGGGACGGTCACGTCCTGGACCTTAATCTTCGTCTTCGTCGACTTCGACGTCCTGCTGGATCACCTGACGACCGCGGTAGAACCCGTCCGGGGTCACGTGGTGACGACGATGGATCTCGCCGGTCGTCGGATCCGTGGACAGGGTGGCGCCCGTCAGACCGTCATGGGAACGGCGCATATCGCGCTTGGAACGGGTCTTGCGGCGTTGCTGAACAGCCATGATGCATCTCCAGATTGATCAATATCCCGTGGCGACGGGAGTGAGCCCGGTATCAAAACGGGCGCAAGTATAACGGTTCGGCCCGGACAATGCGCCGGTCAGCGCTCACGTCATGAGCTGCCCCGGTCCGGGCCGCCCTTCTTGAGTTGTTCGAGCACCGCGAACGGATTTTCGGCGCCCTCGCCTTCCTCGAATTCGGCCCCGGCGGCGGGTTCGCAGTCCGCATGGCGCGGCACCAGTGGCCACGCCAGCAGGACCTCTTCCTCGACCCATGCCGCGGGGCGCAACAGGCCATCCGCCTCGAGAGCGACAAAGTCATCGCCCTCGCTCATGCCAGCCGGCGTGCCTTCCGGTGGCAGCAGCACGGCATCCGGTTCGAGGCGGAATTCCCATGCCATCGGCTGCAGGCAGCGCTGGCAGGTCTGCCACAACTCGCCGGTAATCGTCCCGCTCAGCCGTATCTCGTCCAGCGCCCCGCGTTCCAGCTGGAATCGCGCGTGCACCCGCAACGGGTGTCCCGACAGGGCATCGGCACGTAACCGCGGCAGCTCTTCCGCACGCAGGTCACCCTCGAATTCCAAGTGCCGCGCACGCGGTTGCCACGGGTCAAGAGAAACGGGGATGCGACTCATAAACGGCTCGGTTGCAAGGGCGCGGAATATACGCGCGCGCGGGCGATCTGTCAAAGCGAAACAGAAACTTGCAGCGCCCGCAAACGACGTCGATACTCGGGTTGTCATCGACCTGCCCGGGGCCCTCCGTTTGATCCGCAAGCTGCTCATTGCCAACCGGGGCGAGATCGCCGTGCGCCTGATCCGGGCGTGCAGCGAAATGGGGATTATCTCGGTCGCCGTGTATACGGACGCCGACCGCCACGCCCTGCACGTGAAGAAGGCGGACGAGGCCTATGCCATCGGCCCGGATTCCATGGGTGGCTACCTCAGCATCCACCGCCTGATCAGCGTTGCGCGCGCCGCCAGCTGTGACGCGATCCACCCGGGCTACGGCTTCCTCTCGGAGAACCCCGATTTCGCTGCCGCCTGCGCCGCGCGCGACCTCACCTGGGTGGGTCCGGATGCCGCGGTGATTCGCCGCATGGGCGACAAGGTCGCGGCGCGCCGGGCGATGATCGAGGCCGGCGTCCCGGTCACGCCCGGCTCCGAGGGCAACCTGGAGGATGCCGGGGCCGCACTGGAGGTGGCCGAACGCATCGGCTACCCGGTGATGCTCAAGGCCACCACCGGCGGTGGCGGCCGCGGCATCCGCCTGTGCGAGGATGCCAGCACCCTGGAATACAACTTCGAGCGCGTGCGCTCCGAGGCGACCCGCGCCTTCGGCAGCACCGAGATCTTCCTGGAGAAGGCCGTGGTCAACCCGCGGCACATCGAGGTGCAGATTCTCGGCGATGCCCACGGTCACGCGATCCACCTCTTCGAGCGCGACTGCTCCGTGCAGCGGCGGCACCAGAAGCTGGTGGAGATCGCACCCTCGCCACAGCTGACCGAAGCTCAGCGGCAGCATCTGGGCGAGCTGGCCGTGCGCGCGGCCAGGGCGGTCGGCTACCAGAACGCGGGCACCGTCGAGTTCCTGATGGACTCGGACGATTCTTTTTATTTCATGGAGATGAATACGCGTCTTCAGGTAGAGCATCCGGTCACCGAGATGATCACCGGGATCGATATCGTGCAGGAACAGTTGCGCATCGCGGCCGGCGAGCCGCTGCGCTACACCCAGTCCGACATCACCCGCCGCGGCTACGCCATCGAATTCCGCATCAACGCGGAGGACCCGAAGAACGACTTCCTGCCGAGCTTCGGCCGCATCACCCGCTATTTCGCCCCGGGCGGCCCCGGGGTGCGCACCGACGGCGCCATCTACACCGGCTACACCATCCCGCCGCATTACGACTCGATGTGCGCCAAGCTGATCTGCTGGGCGCTGGAATGGGACGACCTCCTGGCCCGCGCCAACCGGGCGCTGCGGGATATCGGCGTGTTCGGCGTCAAGACGACCATCCCGTTCCACCTGGCGATCGTCGACCATCCAGTGTTCCGCAGCGGGCACTTCGACACCGGATTCGTGGCGGCCCACCCGGAACTGACGCAGTTCCCCGGCAAGCGCTCGGATCGCCAGCTCGCGGTGGCCGTCGCCGCCGCCCTCGCCGCTCACCACGGGCTTTAGCCCCGCCCCGGACACCGGAATGACCATGGATCGAGTTCACATCACCGATGTCACCCTGCGCGACGGCCACCAGAGCCTGATCGCCACGCGCATGCGCACCGAGGACATGCTGCCGATCTGCGAGCAGATGGACGCCATCGGATTCCACTCGCTGGAGGTCTGGGGCGGCGCCACCTTCGATGCCTGCGTGCGGTTCCTCAAGGAGGACCCCTGGGAGCGGCTGCACCAGCTGAAGGCCGCGCTGCCGAACACCCCGCTGCAGATGCTGCTGCGCGGGCAGAACCTGCTGGGCTATCGTCACTACGCCGACGACGTGGTGCGCGCCTTTGTCGAGCGCTCGGTCGCGGGTGGCATCGACATCATCCGCATCTTCG
Source organism: Thioalkalivibrio sp. AKL19 (assembly GCF_000420165.1). GTDB lineage: Bacteria > Pseudomonadota > Gammaproteobacteria > Ectothiorhodospirales > Ectothiorhodospiraceae > Thioalkalivibrio. The sequence goes on from NZ_ATUK01000010.1 coordinate 50,202, forward strand.
ACGCGATGAACGACGCGCGAAACCTGCGCACCGCGATCGAGGCCACCCGCAAGGCCGGTGGCCACGCGCAGGGCACGCTCTGCTACACCACCGGCCCGGTGCACTCGGCCGCCGAATTCGTTGCCCTGGGCCGCGAGCTGGTCGCGATGGGCGCGCAGAGCATCGCGATCAAGGATATGGCCGGACTGCTGACCCCGTCCGCCACCCGCGAACTGGTCACCGAGCTAGTGGATGCCCTGGACGTGCCGATACACCTGCATGCCCACGCCACATCGGGGCTGTCCGAGCTGTGCCACTGGCAGGCCATCGAGGTCGGCTGCCGGCATGTCGAGACCGCGATCTCCGCCTTTGCCGGCGGTACCAGCCACCCGCCGACGGAGAGCCTGGTTGCCGCCCTGGCCGGCACCGAGCATGACACCGGGCTGGACCTGGTCGCGCTGCAGAAAATCGGGCTGTATTTCCACGAGGTGCGCAAGAAGTACCGGCGCTTCGAGAGCGAATACACCGGCGTCGACACCCGCGTGCAGATCAACCAGGTGCCCGGCGGGATGATCTCCAACCTGGCCAACCAGCTGCGTGACCAGAACGCGCTGGATCGCTTCGATACCGTGCTGGAGGAGATCCCCCGGGTACGCGAGGACCTGGGCTACCCGCCGCTGGTGACCCCGACCTCGCAGATTGTCGGCACCCAGGCGGTGATGAACGTGCTGGCCGGCGAGCGCTACAAGACCATCACCAACGAGGTGAAGCAATACCTGACCGGGCACTACGGCCGGGCGCCCGGCCCGATCAACAGCGTCGTGCGGCAACAGGCTATCGGCAATGCCGATGTCATCGATTGCCGCCCGGCTGACCTGCTCCAGCCCGAGATGGACAGCCTGACGCGCGAGATCGGCGATCTCGCCCGGGGTCCGGAGGACGTGCTGACCTTCGCCCTGTTCCCCGAGGTGGGACGCCAGTTCCTGGAGCAGCGCCGCGACGGCACTCTCGACCCGGAACCGCTCAACCTGCCGGAAAACACCCAGGCCGGCTGCCCCGCGCCGGTGGAGTTCAACGTCACCTTCCACGGCGAGACCTACCATATCCAGGTCAACGGCTCCGGCCATCACCGGGAGGACACCCGCCCAATGTACGTGACGGTCGACGGGATGCCGGAAGAGGTCCAGATCGAGACCCTGGACAGCATCGAGACCGCCGGCAACGGCGGCGCCGAACGCAGCCGCGGGGCCAGCGGAGGCAAGAAGTCGCGCCGCGCGACCCGGCCGGGCGATGTCACTACCTCCATGCCCGGCACCATCATCGACGTGCTGGTGGCCGAAGGCGACCGGGTCGAGGCGGGCCAGCCGGTGCTGGTGCTGGAGGCGATGAAGATGGAATCCGAGATCGCCGCGCCCGTGTCCGGAACAGTCACCGCGGTGAACGTGGCCAAGGGAGCCGCCGCCAACCCGGACGACGCCCTGATCGAGATCGACAGCGACGATGGCTGAGCCCCCGCGAAGACTGGTCCTGGCCTCGACCTCGCCCTATCGCGCCGAACTGCTGGGGCGCCTGCATCTGCCGTTCGAGACCGCACGGCCCGAGGTCGACGAGACCCCGCGGGCCCACGAGCGGCCCGAGGCCATGGTCGAGCGCCTCGCCGAGGCCAAGGCCCGCGCCGTCGCCGATGCCTATCCCGACCACCTGGTGATCGGCTCCGACCAGAACGCCAGCCACGCCGGGCACATCCTCGGCAAGCCCGGCAGCGCCGAACGCGCGGAGGCGCAGCTCGCCGTGCTTTCCGGCGGGACCGTCACCTTCCACACCGGCCTGTGCCTGCTGGACACCGCCACCGGCCAGGCGCGCACCGGGCAGGTGCCGTTCACCGTGACCTTTCGCGAACTGACCCCGGAGGAGATCCGGCGTTACGTCGTCCTGGATCAGCCGCTGGACTGCGCCGGGAGCTTCAAGTCGGAGGGACTGGGCATCAGCCTGTTCGCGCGCATGAGCGGCGACGATCCGACCGCGCTGGTCGGCCTGCCACTGATTACCCTGGGCCACTGGCTTCGCGAGACGGGTATCGCCGTCCCGCCCGCAGCGAACTGAACCGGCCGCGAACCCCGGCCATCGTCCGGGTGGACCGCGTCAGGCCCAGTCCTGCCGCGGCTTGTGGGCCAGGATCTGTACGACGGCGCCGCGACCGGTGTGAAACTGCCCCTCGATCACGTCGCGCTCGCGCTCCACGGCCTCCTCGAATTCCAGCCCCTCCAGCTCTTCGACCAGCGCATCCCGCGTCATCATCAATTCGGCCGTGGGCGGCCCCCCCGTACCCCAGTCCAGCTGCGCCGGGGTATAGGCCTCGAGCATGAACACCCCACCGGGGTGCAAGCCCGTCACGACCTCGGCATGCAGGCGACGCCGGATCGCCGGGGGTACATGGCAGAAGATCGACACGATCAGGTCCCAGGCATCGGGTTCGATCGTGTAATCCGCGAGATCCGCCACCAGGGTGTCGATGTGGACGCCCCGGTCCGCGGCCAGGCGCTCGGCCTTTTGCAGGCCGACGGCGGAACTGTCCACCGCCAGCACCTCGAACCCCTGCTGCGCGAGAAACACGGCATTGCGCCCCTCGCCTTCGCCGAGGCACAGGGCCTGGCCGCGCGGGACGTTGGCCACTGCAGCGCGCAGGAAATCGTTCGGTTCGGTGCCATAGACGTATTCGTCCGCGGCGTAGCGTTCATCCCACATCCATCGTCTCCTTCATTCACCCGTCTGCGTGCGGGGGCCGGCCTCCCGCCCTGCACCGGGCGTGGCATGCCGCCGCCGGCACGATTGCCGGAATCCCGGGTTTACCCTACTCTTGCGCGTCCCCGAGCACTGCGACGACCCCCGACACCATGAGCGAGACTCCCACGTTGCGCACGCGCCTGGAAGGCTTCATCGAGGCCCGCCTGACCCAGCGCTTCATCATCGGCCTGATCCTGCTCAATGCCCTGACGCTGGGGCTCGAGACCTCCGACACCGTGATGGGCTGGATGGGTCCGGTCATCCTGACCGCCGATGCCCTGATCCTCTCGCTCTTCACCGCCGAGGTGCTGGCCAAGCTGTTCGTCTACCGGCTGAGCTTCTGGCGTAATCCGTGGAACGTGTTCGACTTCTTCGTGGTGGGGATCGCGCTGATCCCGGCGTCCGGTCCGTTCTCGGTACTGCGCGTACTACGTTTGCTGCGCCTGGTTTCCATGGTGCCCAAGCTGCGCTTTATCGTGGAGGCGCTGCTGCGGGCGATCCCCGGGATCATCTCGATCATCGGACTGCTGCTGCTGATCTTCTACGTGTTCGCGATCATCGCGACCGGACTGTTCAGCGAATCGTTCCCGCAGAAATTCGGCACCCTCGGCGCCACCATGTACAGCCTGTTCCAGGTGATGACCCTGGAGGGCTGGTCCGAGGACATCGCCCGCCCGGTGATGGACGTCTACCCCTGGGCCTGGGCGTTCTTCGTGCCGTTCATCCTGATCGCCACGTTTACCGTGCTGAACCTGTTCATCGCGATCATCGTGGACGCCATGCAGCGCATGCACGACCGCGCGATGGAGATCGAGCAGCAGATGATCCACGACAGCGTGCACGAGGAGAACCAGGCCCTGCACGCCGAGATCCACGAAATCCAGCAGGAAACCGTCAAGCTGCAGGAACGCCTCACCCGCATGCAGAACATGCTGGAGAAACGCGTACGGTAGACGTTTTTTGTGCCGCGCTGGGCTTTTTCATTGCCGAACACTCGGTGGTGTACTTCAATTTCCATATATGCAGCACATGTGGGATCACACCATGAAAGAGCTGAACGTCCGCGAAATGCGGGCCTCCATTCGGCATTTGGACGAAATCGTCCAGGCGTCCGGGGAAATCACCATCACCCGTCGAGGAAAGGCCATTGCACGGGTCCTGCCCGTTCATCGTGGGCGCCAGCGGCCCGACCACTGCGAGCTTCGCCGGCGAACCGGGCCACTGGTTCCCTCGGAAACCCTCCTGAGGGAAGAGCGTGACGATCGCGGATGAACGGAGCTACCTCGACACCAGCGCCCTGGCCAAGTGGTACCTGAACGAACCGGGATCCGAGGCCTTTGTCGACTATCTCCAGAGAATCGACGTCGCGATCATCAGCCGCCTGGTGACGACCGAGCTACGGTCCCTACTCGCGCGGCGTCGATGCATGGGGGAGCTGTCGCCGGAGCTGGAAGCAATCATCTTCGCCACCTTCCAGGACGATATCTCCAGCGCCTCGTTACAACACTATCCCTTCGACGACGCACTGTTCGACGAAGCGGCCAACCTGATCACCCGCTATCCCGAACACCCTCTGCGGACGCTGGACGCGCTGCACATCGCAACCGCGCGTCATCACGAGATTCCAGTCATCGCCACCGCAGACAACGTCCTGGCGGACGCGGCTTCATCAATGAGCCTGACCGTTCGTCGATTCTGAAGTCTCCGGCACCCGACGCGCTGGAGAAGCGGGTGAAGCAAAGAGCCCGGGACGGAACCCGGCTGCGGCGCTCCGGCGCGGGCAGGGGCTTCGCTGCCAAGGCGGCTCCTACAAGACCGCATCCCACTCCCTGTGGGAGCCTGCCTGCAGGCGAAGCCCCGCCAAAGCCCGCCTCACCCCAACAACCGTGCTTGCGCTGCGCGCAACGCCCCCCCCCCGCGCGCCCCCGGACACGCAGGGGCCGCTGGATCAGGCGTTGACCGCGGCCGGTTCGTCGGCGGCGCGTTCGCCCAGGCGGCGGCCGGTGGCATTCAGCACGGCCTGCAGGGTGGCGGCGGTGGTGTCCTCGCCCAGGGCGACACCCACGGAGCGTTCACCATCCACCTGCACATCCACCGCGGCCATCGCGCGCGCCTCGGTGCCGGACTCCATCGCGTGCTCGTCGAAATGGGTCACCGTCACCTGCACGCCACGCTCGGCCTGCATGGCGGCGGTCAGCGCCTCGACCGCGCCGTGGCCCTCACCCCGCAGGCGCGACTCGCGCCCCGGCGGGCCCATGGTCGCGTCCAGCCGCACCACCGGACCTTCCTTCTCGATCTCGTAGCGCACCAGGTCCCAGCCGGCAACCGGGGTCAGGTAGTGCTGCTCGAACAGCTCGTGGATGCGCCTGGAGGAGACCTCGATCTGCGAGGTCTCGGCGTCCTTCTGCACGATGCGGGCGAACTCGATTGCCAGCCAGCGCGGCACCTCGATGCCGTAGTCGCGCTCCAGCACATGCGCCACGCCGCCCTTGCCGGACTGGCTGTTGATGCGCACGACCTCCTCGTAGCGCCGGCCCAGGTCACCCGGGTCGATCGGCAGGTAGGGCACGTTCCAGTGGCCGCCCTTCTCCTTGTATTGCGCCAGCCCCTTGCGGATCGCATCCTGGTGGCTGCCGGAGAAGGCGGTGTACACCAGCTCGCCCGCCCACGGGTGGCGCGGGTTGATGGGCATGTCGGTGCACTCCTTGTACACGTCCATCAGCCGCTCCATGTCGGACAGGTCGATGGTCGGGTCGATGCCCTGCGAGTACAGGTTCATGCCGACGGTGACCAGGTCCATGTTGCCGGTGCGCTCGCCATTGCCGAACAGCGTGCCCTCCAGGCGGTCGGCCCCGGCCAGCAGGCCCAGCTCGGCCGCGGCCACGCCGGTGCCCCGGTCGTTGTGCGTATGCAGCGACACGCAGAAATGCTCGCGGTACTGCACGTGGTCGCAGAACCACTCGACCTGGTCGGCAAACACGTTGGGCGTGGCGGACTCGACCGTAGCCGGCAGGTTGATCACCACCTTCTGGCCCTGATCCGGGCGCCAGATCGCGTTTACCGCATCGACCACCTCGACCGCGAAGTCCAGCTCGGTGGTGGAGAAGCTCTCCGGCGAGTACTGGAAGATCCAGTCGGTCTGGGGGTACTTCGCCGCGTAATCCCGCACCCAGCGGGCCCCGTTCTCGGCAATGCCGCGCACGCCGTCGCGACCCATGCGGAATACCTGCTCGCGCTGCGCCGGGTTGGTGGAGTTGTACACGTGCACCACCGCGCGCGGGGCGCCCTCCAGCGCCGCGAAGGTCTTGGCGATCAGGTCCTCGCGCGCCTGGGTCAGCACCTGGATGTACACGCCCTCGGGGATGCGGTCTTCCTCGATCAGGCGGCGGGTAAAGTCGTAGTCGATCTGCGAGGCGGACGGGAAGCCGATCTCGATCTCGGTCAGGCCGATGCCCGCCAGCACCTCGAAGAAGCGCATCTTCTGCTCCACGCTCATCGGGTGCACCAGCGCCTGGTTGCCGTCGCGCAGATCCACCGCGCAAAAACGCGGGGCAACCGTCGTGCGCTGGGCCGGCCAGCGGCGATCGGACTTGTCGATCGGCGGGAACGGGGCGTACTTGGTGTGATCGAAGGCCATCGTGTTCGTCTCCTGTAAGGGGCGCGGCCTCGCCGTGGGGTCGGACGCCGCGCTCCGGATTTCTATCTGTGCATCATCCTAACGCATTTATCCGGGCATAACCTTGCGTTTTTCCCTATCGAGGCCTTAATTGGGATCTATCGTTGCGCATTCAAGGGAAATATGCGCAATAATCCACCCCATGAAACCACAACCGCACTCGCTTGACCGCTATGACCGCCGCATCCTCGAGATCCTGCAGGAGGATGCGAGCCTGTCCAACCAGGCCCTGGCGGACCGCGTGGGGCTCAGCCCCTCGCCCTGCCTGCGCCGGGTACGCGCGCTGGAGCAGGCCGGCATCCTGCTGCGCCGCGTGGCGCTGCTGGACCGACGCAGCCTGGGCCTGGAGCTGACTGCCCTGATCCACATCGGCATGGACCGCCACACCCCGGAGCGCTTCGCGCATTTCGAGGAGACCGTGGCCGGCTACCCCGAGGTCCAGCACTGCTACCTGATCACCGGCCAGTCCGCCGACTACATGCTGCAGGTGGTGGTCCCCGACATGGACGCCTACCAGGACTTCCTGCTGCGCCGCATCACCCGCCTGGAGGGCGTGGACAGCGTGCACTCCAGCTTCGTGCTGCGCCGCGTCGTCGACCGCACCGCCCTGCCACTGGACTACACCCCCACCTGAAGCGCCTGAAAACCCGGCGCGGATTCACCACCAAGCCCACGAAGGCACCAGAAAGACCCAGATCCAGATCAAAAACGGTCTACAGGAAGAAAAGAAGGCTGGAAGACGGATTATCGTAATCCTGGGCATTTTCGGGTACGAAGGTCAGAGGCAAATGTGAGTACCTGTCCGATATCGTCTTTCCCCTGAGACCCTTCCGATCTTCCAGCCTTCCTGTAAATCGCCCTTGCTCTCCGGCGAGCCACCCTTGTACTGTATATATAGACAGTTACCGGAGGGCGCCTTGTGTCGCTTACTGAACGCCAGCAGGCCATCCTCGACTACATCGCCGAGACCGTCGCCACCCAGGGCACGGCGCCGACCCGCAGCGAGATCGCCCGGGCCTTCGGCTTCCGCTCGCCCTACGCGGCCGAGTGCCACCTGAAGGCCCTGGAGAAGAAGGGCGCGATCGAGCTGCTGGGCGGCACCTCCCGCGGCATCCGCCTGCCCGGTGCCGCCCGTGGCGCACCGGCCGAACTCCCTCTGGTCGGGCGCGTCGCCGCCGGCTCGCCGATCCTCGCCACCGAGCATATCGAGCGCCACTACCGGGTCGACGACGCCCTGTTCCGCGGCCGCCCGGACTATCTCCTGCGCGTACACGGCGAGAGCATGCGCGACGCCGGCATCCTCGACGGCGACCTGCTGGCCGTGCGCCAGACGCCGGAGGCCCGCCCCGGCCAGATCGTGGTCGCCCGCATCGAGGACGAGGTCACCGTCAAGCGCTTCGCACAGGACGGCCCGAAGGTTCGCCTGCTCCCGGAGAACCCCGACTTCCGCCCCATCGAGATCGACCTCGAGCGCCAGGACCTGGCCATCGAGGGCATCGGCGTGGGCGTGCTGCGCGATCTCGAACCCCAGACCTAGGGAAACACTGACTCATGTACACACTCGCGTTGGCACCCCAGTTTTTCCGAGACCAGGCGCGTCGTGCAGCGGGTAGTGGTTCTACCCGCCCGTTTTTGATGGATTCGGGGCGCAACGCAGGATCGGGAAACCTGGGGCACCAACCCCACAAGCGATTGAACGACGGGGCTCGGCCGCCCATTGTTGACGAAAACGGGCGCGCGCACGGCGTTGCGGCTCCCTTGTGCAGAATGACTGCACGGCGGCGGTCACCGCGCCTTGTTCGCACGCAAAAGCGACTCGAGCGCGAGCGTGTACATGAATCAGTGTTTCCCTAAGCCATGGGCGCGCTGGATACCCTGCTCGACCACCCGGCGCTCTGGCGCGGCCGCAGTGCCATCCCGGCCCCAAATGCCCCGGTCTGGCCCAGCGGCCATGCGGAACTGGACCGGGCCCTGGGCGGCGGCTGGCCGCGCGGCCAGCTGATCGAACTGCTGGGGGCCCCGTTCGGCTGCGGCGAGACCCGGCTGCTGGTCCCCATGCTGGCCGCCTGCGGCCGTGACGGCTACTGGATCGCGGTGATCGCGCCCCCGGCCACGCCCTGGCTGCCGGGCTGGCAGACGCTCGGCATCCCGCCGGAACGGGTGCTACTGATCCGCACCGAGCACGACCGCGACACCCTGTGGGCCGGGGAGCAATGCCTGCGCGACCCGGCCTTTGGCGTGCTGCTCGCCTGGCTGCGCCGCCCCGTGGAGACGGCCCTGCTGCGCCGGCTGCGCCTGGCCGCGAGCGAAAGCCGGGCCTGCGCCATCCTGTACCGGCCACCGGACGCCGCAACACAGCCCTCGCCGGCCCACCAGCGACTGCGTTGGCAGTCCGCGGCTTCCGGACTGGAACTGCACTGCCTGAAGGGGGCCGGCCACTGGGCCCGCTCCGGCCACCCCCTGCGGGTTCCCGAACCGCCGGAGGCCTGAGGTGGGGCAGCCCGCCCGTCCCTCGCATGCGGCCACGCCCCCGGAGCCGGCGCGACAGCAACTGAGTTTGCTCCCGGCCGCCGCCACACCCGCGCCTGTATCGGCACCACAGCCACCGGAGACGCGCCTCGCCAGCTCCGGCGCCACCCGGGCGCGGCAGGAACACTGGATGGCGATCGACCTGCCGCATCTCGCGCTGGACACCCTGGCCCGGGCGGAGCCGGACCGGGAGCGATTGCAACGCCCCCTGCTGGTGGTGGCATCCGGCGCCAGCCCCCGGGTGCATGCCGCCAACCGCGCGGCACGCCGCGCGGGCGCACGGCCCGGCATGGCGCTGGGGGATGCCCTGGCAGTGCTGGACACCCCGGAACTGGTCGAGCACGACCCCGACGCCCTGCGGGCCCAGCTGGAGATGCTGGCCAGCGTACTGCTGCGGTTCTCCGACCACGTGCATCCGGAACCGGAGGCACAGCGCATCCTGGTGGAGGTCGGACGCAGCCGCCGCCTGTTCGGCGGCCTGGAGGCGTTGCGCGCACAGGTACGGGACACCCTGACTGAACTGGGCTTCCATCCCCGTATTGGCCTGGCCAGCAGCCCCGCCGCCGCGCGCCTGCTGGCCCGCCTGCGCAACCCCGCGATCGCGGAAGACCCCGAGGCTCTGCGCCTCATCCTGTCCCCGGTTCCGCTGGAAGCCCTGCCGCTGGCCGCCGCGACCCGCGAGGGCCTGCGCGCCGTGGGCCTGCGCCAGCTGGGCGATCTGCTGCGCCTGTCACGCCCCGAACTGGCCCGGCGCCACGGACCGGAGTTGCTGGATCTGCTGGACCGCCTGCTGGCCCGGCGCGCGGAGACCCTGCCCCGCTTTGCGCCACCCCCGGTGCTGGATCTGTCCCTGCGCCTGGAGCACGAGATCCACGCCACGGCGACCCTGGCCTTCCCGCTCAAGCGGCTGCTGCGCCAGGCCGAGGCGCAGTTGCGCGGCATGAACCGCAGCCTGCAGGGGATGACGCTGGAGCTGGCCCACCGCGAGACGCGCACCCGGCTGACGCTGGAACGCGGGCAGCCGGGCATTCGCGCCGACGAGTGGCTGCCCCTGTGGCAGACCCGGCTGGATCGCGAGACCCTGCCGGAGGCCGTGATCGGCCTGCGCCTGCGGGCACCCCGCTTGCTGGACCCACCGGCCCGGGGCGACAGTCTGCTCGCCGCAGACCCAGCAAGAAGACCACCAGCCGATCAGCTACCCGCCGTGCTGGCTCGCCTGCGCGCCCGGCTGGGCGAGCAGGCCGTCGCCCGTCTGATCAACCGCCGCACACCGAGACCGGAGGATGCCCAGAGGCCGCGACACGATCTCGCCACCACTCCGGCCCCCACCGCTCCAACCCCGGGCCAACAGGCCTGCGGAACGGCCCTCTGGCTACAGGGCCCCGAGCCCGCCGCGCCCCCCGACCAGCCCCAATGGCTGGGACGACTGGAAGACGGCTGGTGGGACCATGGGCAGGATGCGCGCCGCGACTACGCCTGCGCCCGCGACCGCCAGGGCCGCCGGCTCTGGCTGTACCGCTGCCTGCGCAGCGGCCAGTGGTATCGTCAGGGTTACTGGGGCTGAGGGGGGACGCCGCGTCAGCGGTGGTATTCGCCCGCGCGCTCCGGCTGGTACTCGACCTCTTCGATGCGCACGTGCATCTGCCCCCCGCCCGGGCGCGGCCACTCGATCTCGTCGCCCTCGGACAGGCCCAGCAGGGCACTGCCCACCGGCGCCAGGATCGACAGCGTGCCACCGCTCTCGTCTACATCGCGCGGGTACACCAGTGTCATCGAGAACTCGTCGCCGGACTCGATCACCCGGAAGCGGACCTTCGAGTTCATCGTCACCACCGAACCCGGTACATCATGCGAATCCACGACATCCGCGCGATCCAGTTCGGACTCGAGATCGGCCTTGCCGGGAAAGCTGTCATCCGGCAGCGATTCCAGCAGCTTGTCCAGGCGCTCCATGTCCGTGGCGGAGACAATGATCTTCGGCTTGTTCACGTTCACACTCCAAATGCAGGACGCGCCTCCGGGGAGGCGCGCCAGGCAAGAATCTTCAAGGATTTTCCGGAAACCGGGAAACGAGGTTCGAGATTAGCCAAGTCTCGACGAAAAAGCGATCCAGCCGTTCACCACAACCTGTGCCCGGCCGGGTTCGCCTCGCCACGGGGATCACCGCGATCCGGCGTCCCGCCATGCCGCGTAGCCCCCGCGCAGGACATACGCCTCGATCCCCATCGCCCGCAGGTTGTCGGCCACCAGCTGCGAACGCCCACGCCCCCCGCAGAACACCACGACCGGCTGGCCGGGACCACTCATGCTGGACTCGATGGTCGCCTCGAGCTTGGGCCGGGGGATATTGATCGCGCCCTCGATGGTCCCTGCGGCGGCCTCCTCCGGCTGGCGCACGTCCACCAGCAGGAACGGCTTCCCGGCCTCGCGCCAGCGCGCCACCTCAGCCGGGTCCAGATGCGGCAGGCTCTGCTCCAGATCGCTAATACGCTTCTCGAAAAGACTCACGGACGGACTCCGTATGGTGGGTGCGCCCCCATTCTATCGCGCAGGATCAGAGGGAGGGGCGCACCAGCAGGGGAAACACCCGCAGGGTGAACAGCGCGAGTCCGACCAGGGCCGCTGCCGCACCGATTGCGGTCAGCATGGCCGCCCCCATCATCCAGCCAAGTCCCATGCCCACAACCGCCAGATGCACCAGGACCTGCGGCGCCCAGGCCCACAGCCAGCCACCCGCGATCGGGTGGCCGGTAAAGCGCGGCAGCATATGCTCGCCAAGCCCCATGATCAGTAGCAGGAGGAACCCGAGCGTAAAGCCGTGCAGCGCGGCCGGGCGCGCCGCGCCCTCGAGGAAGAACCCGCCCAGTGGCAGTGCCGCCCCCGCGATCAGCAACCAGGCCATCGCCCCCAACACCGAGGCACGGCTGGAGCCCGACAGGCCCAGACCGACATGACGCACTGCCTTCTGAGTGCGTTCCGGGGCCTCCTCCACCAGCTCGGTCGCGGCCGTGCGATCCAGCAGCCCGATGTGCTTGAGCTCGCCATCGACCACCACGGCCGGGATCGAGCGGATGCGCAGCCGGGTCGCCAGCTCGCGCCCTTCGGGCTGGCCCATGTCGACCACCGCGAAGTCGATCTGTTTGTGTTCCGCAACCTCGCGCCAGATGCGCTCGGCATCGTGGCAGGAGGCACACCATTCGGATACCAGCAGCTCTACCTTCATAAATCGGTCTCCCCTGGCCTCAGTCCGCGCAACGCATGCAGTGGATGTCGTAGCGATCGATCCATTGCTTGAGCCCCGTGATCGCCTCGGATCCGGTATGCAGCCGTTCCAGGGCTTTTTCCGGGTCGTCGGGGCGCATCACGACCACCCAGGCATCCGTGTAGGGCGCCACGTTGACCAGCCCCGGATCCGCCTCCACGGCCGGATTGATACGTTCGATCGTGCCATCGAACGGGGTCGGGATACCGCCGGCCCACTTGCCGGACTCCAGCCGCGCGACCGGCTTGCCCGCGGCGCGGTGCGAACCCGGCTTGCGAAACCGGAAGTACTGCACCCGCCCCGCCATGGTCTGGGCGGGATCGGTAATCCCGAGGGTGAAGGTCCCGTCGTCCTCCGGGCGCACCCAGACATAATCCAGGTCGTAGAACAGGTCGTCGGGCAGCTCGCAGCCGTTGTATTCCTCGCGTGCCATGGTTACGCCCCCTTCGGACCATAGTGGCGCACGGTCAGCGCAATATTCAGCGCAAACAGGATCATCGCACCCCAGGCCATCGCACCGCCGATCGCGACCGTCATGTTGTGGAACAGCAGCCAGCCGGCGACCATCACCCACAGCCCGACATTCGCCAGCAAGAACTGCACGTGCCCCAGGCGTTCGGAAAACAACGACCGCCCGGAAAAACGCGGCAGCACATGCAGACCCACGCCGTAGATCATCATGGTCACGAAACCCAGCAGCATCAGGTGTCCATGGATGCGCGGCACGTTGCCGGGGATCAGTCCGGGCTGCGCCAGCCACAGGATGCCGAGGAACCCGCCCAGCAAGGCATAGATCAGGGCCGCGAGAATGAACATCCGGTTACGAGGGTGCATCAAAGGCTCCAGGGCAGGTTTCGCACAGCATACTTTAAGCTATATTCAATTTACATTGATCGAGATCAAGACGGGGCGCGAGCGCTTCCGCGACAGTCGTATGTCTCCCGAGCACCATGCGAAGGTCCGATACCCGATGCACGAGCAACTCTACGAAAGCGTTCCCGGATTCCAGCAGCCCATCGAGTTGCTGCGGGCCTGTCACCGCCGGATCCTCAACTCCCTGGATATCCTCGAGCGTCTGCCTGCGCATCTCGCCGAAAAGGGTGCCGACGAGGAGGCGCGCACCGCGGCGCAACGGGTACTGAACTACTTCCACGAGGCGGCCCCCAACCACCACGCCGACGAAGACGAGGACCTGTTCCCCGTGCTGCGCCAGCACTGCGGTCACCCCGAGAGTCACCCGCAGCTGTGCGAGTGGCTGGACCGCCTGACCGCCGAGCACGACGAGATCGAGACCGGCTGGGACCGGCTGGAACCGGCCCTGGAACGCATTGCCCACGGCAAGGTTACGGACCTGACCGGGGCAGAGGCCTGGATCCGCCAGTACCGCATCCATCTCGATCTCGAAGAGCGCGCCGTCCTGCCGTTCGCCGAGTACCTGCTGGGTCCGGATGAACGCCGCACCATCGGGGCCTCCATGGCCGCGCGACGCGGTATCGGGAATCCCGGGCATGGCTGACTTTGTGCTCGACCTGCGCGGGCTCGCCGAGCATGCGCATACCCGCGCCTACTACACCCTTCGCGAACTGCGCACCGGACAGGTCTTCGAGGTCTTGCTGGACCAGGAACCGAAGCTGCTGATGGACGCGGTCAGCCTGCAGTTGCGCCATGCCATCCATTGGCAGGTCCGCGAGAACGGCCCGCCACTGTGGCAACTCTCGGTGCAACGCCGCGAGGACGTCGCCCCGGTGAACCTGGTCGACCTGCTGGAGCGCGATCACCTGCGCATCGACCGCCTGTTCGCCAGCGCCCTGCACAAGGTCAACGCCGGCGACCTGGAAGGCGCGGCGCCGGATTTCCGCGCCTACGTCGACGGCCTGCGGCGCCACGTGGAGGTGGAAAACGAACTGATCGTCCCCCTGCTGGATCTGCCCCGAAACCCGAACGGCCAGGATCCCACCTCGATCATGCTGCGCGAACACGACGAGATCCTGGAACAAACCACGATGCTGGAGCACGAATTCAGCGAAGGCGTGGACGAGGCCTGGGCGGTGGCCCCGTTCTTCGCGCTGATCTCCGGCGCGCTGGCCAAGCACGAAGGCCGCGAGGAGCAGAACCTGTTCCCCCACTGGAGCCGCGCCCTGAATGAACGCCCGGACGAAGCCGCCGAGCTTCTGCAACGCGCACAAGCCCTGCTCGCGACCACCGGGCCGACGGACCCCGACGCCTGAACCCCGTCACCGCGCCCATCCGGACGCGGGCATCCATCAGGCCGCGCTGGCCCGCGGTGGCGACAGGCGGGCCAGCGCCCAGAGCCCCAGCACCGGGCCGGGCAGCAACAGCCACAGCACCCACACCCCGCCATCCGCCCATAACCAGCCGGTCAGCCAGATACCGGGCAGGGTCAGTGCAAACCCGATCGCGTTCATCACGCTCAACGCCGACCCCACCGCATCCTCGGGCGCACTGTCCGCAGCCAATGCGGAGAACTGCGGCGAGTCCGCAATGACCGCAAGCCCCCAGAGCCCCAGCAGACCGAACAGCAGCCAGGACGAGTGTCCGGCCAGTAGCGGGTACAGCAGGCAGGCGAGGCCCGACGTCGCCAGGGCCACCCGCGCCACACGCAGGCTGCCCAGACTGCGGCTCAGACGCCCGCCCCAGACACAACCCGCCAGACCCAGCGCGATCACGCCAAAGGCCAGCCAGGGGATCAAGCCGGCATCCGCCTCCAGGCGCGACAGTTCCCGTGCCACCAGCAGCGGCACCAGCGTCCAGAAGGCGTACAGCTCCCAGCAGTGCCCGAAATAGCCCCCGGCCACGGCGCGAAAGTCCCGCCGCTTCAGGGCCCGAAACCCCTTGCCCAGACCCGGTGTACGCCCGGCCGGTGGCAGATGGGGCCCGTCCCCCAGGCGCAGGATCAGTGCCGCCGCCAGCACCGCCAGGCCCGAGGCCAGCAACAGCGGAACCGCCCAGGGGAAATCCAGTGTTGCCCCGCGCAGCAGATGCGGCAGCGCGGTCCCCAGCGTCAGCATCCCCAGGAGCCAGGACAATGCCCAGCCCTTGTACTCCGGGGTCCAGGCGATCACGAGCTTCATGCCCAGCGGGTAGACCCCGGCCAGTGCGAGCCCCACCAGGAAACGCGCGAGCAGGGCCAACTCCCAGACGCCGGCCAGCAGGATGAAGACCGCGTTGACCCCGGCGCCGGCCAGGGCGGAGAGCGCGAACACCCGGCTCGCGCGGAAGCGATCCGCCAGCCCGGTCGCCGCCACCAGAAGGGTTCCGGTGATGAAGCCCGTCTGGGTGGACATCGTCAGCCAGCCAATCTCGGCGGGCGACCACCCCAGCGCCTGCTGCAGCGACAACCCGACCCCGTTGACCGAGAACCAGAGCGACGTGCCGAACAGCTGCGCCACCACGATCACCAGGAGTGGGTGGCGCCGAAGCAGTGACGGCATGAGCGGGCGGAGTCGGTGAAGCGGTAGAGGACCGCCTGGCCGTTCAGCGGCTGGCGCCGCGAATCCAGCGTTTCAGCAAGGCGACCAACGCACCCCCGGAGACCAGGCCCAGCAGGTAAATTCCGACAATCAGCAGCGCCAGCGGCAGCGTTACGTACAGCGTCAGGAAATTCAGGGTCACGAGCCGCAGGTTCTGCACCGCAAAGATCGCGACCACGGCGACGAACACGATAATCAGGAGGGTGTAGACGTAGCGCATGCGAACTCCCGGGTCAGTCGGTCCAGGCAATCAGGTTCGGGCGCCGCGTCACCGGCGTCAACCGGGAAGAAAGCGCCCTCTCAGGCCTCGGGGTGGGTACAGTACCCACGGACCGGGCAGGTGTCGCAACGCGGCCGCGGGCGGCAGCGCTCCTTGCCGTGTTCCACGATCAGTGCGTGCAGGTCATTCAGGCCCGCCACATCCGGGCCCAGCTCCGCCTCGACGTGCTGGCGCAGCGCATCGTATGGGGCCCGAGCGTGCGCAACATCCAGGCGCTCGAACAGCCGCCGGGTATAGGCATCCACCACGAATACCGGGCGATCAAAGGCATACAGCACGATGTCGTCGGCGGTCTCTGGTCCCACGCCCTTGACGCCCAGCAGGGCGCGGCGCAGCGCATCCGTCTCCATCGCGGCCAGGCCCTCGACGCCTCCGGCCTGGTCCAGGAACGCGAGCAGGTGGCGCAACCGGTCCGCCTTCACGTTGAAGTACCCGCTCGGGCGAATGTGTTCGGCCAGCGCCTCGGGATCGAGCCGCATCAGCCCCTCCGGAGACAACGCATCAATGGCGCGCAGGTTGGCCAGCGCCTTCTCGACGTTGCTCCAGCTGGTGTTCTGCGTCAGTACGGCGCCGACCATCACCTCGAACGCCGTGTCCGCCGGCCACCACTGCAGGTCGCCGTACTCCGCGCGCAGCGCGTCCAGGAGATCGGGAATCCGCACCCGGCCCTACCGCTGGCGGCGCCCGCCCGGTTTCCCGCCCCTGTCGGGGCGTCCCCCCGAGGACTTCGCGCCCCGGGCCCCACCGCGATCGCCGGGGGCTGACGACTTGCCCGGCTTCTTCGGTGGCGAGGAACTCCAGCCGTCCTCGCGCGCCGCCCGGCTGTTGCGGGATTTGCCCTTGGCCACCGGCTTGCCAGGCCGTTTGCCTGGCGCGTCACGGCGCGGCCCGCCGCGGCCGCGCGGGCGCACGGAGTCCGGAACCGGCAGATCCACCGCCTGGTACAGCCCGGCCACCTCGCGGGTCTCGAGATCCCGCACCGCCCCCGTCTTCAGGCCTCGTCCAAGGACGACCGGTCCGTAGCGCACGCGGATCAGGCGGCTCACCGTCACTCCGACGGCATCCCACAGCCGCCGCACCAGGCGGTTGCGGCCCTCGCTCACGATCACGTGATACCAGTGATTGGCGCCGTCCCCGCCCTGCTCCTCCAGGCTGTCGAAACGCGCCGGGCCGTCTTCCAGTTCCACGCCCTCGCGCAGCATGTCCAGCGTGGCGGCCGGCACCTCGCCCAGCACCCGCACCGCGTACTCGCGTTCCAGCGCCATGCTCGGGTGCATCAGTCGGTTGGCCAGTTCGCCATCGGTGGTGAACAGCAACAGGCCCGAGGTATTCAGGTCCAGCCGTCCCACGGCCACCCAGCGCTGGCCCTTCAGGCGCGGCAGGCTGGCAAACACCGGCCGCCGCCCCTCGGGGTCCGAGCGGCTGCAGATCTCGCCCACCGGCTTGTGATACACGATCCATCGATGTGGATGCTCCGGGCGCCGCACGATACGGCCGCGCACACGGATCACGTCGTGCTCGTCGACCTGGTCGCCCAGCTTCACGGTGCGGTTGTTCACCTGCACCTCGCCGCGCTCGATCCAGCCCTCGATCTCGCGCCGCGAACCCAGCCCGCGCGCCGCCAGGACCTTCTGTACCCGCTCCGACATT
The DNA here is from genome assembly GCF_000420165.1 of Thioalkalivibrio sp. AKL19. Classification (GTDB taxonomy): domain Bacteria; phylum Pseudomonadota; class Gammaproteobacteria; order Ectothiorhodospirales; family Ectothiorhodospiraceae; genus Thioalkalivibrio. Next base: position 67,853 of record NZ_ATUK01000010.1, read on the forward strand.
CCCGGAACTCCAGCAACTCATTAAGATGGGCGCCACGATACACCAACAGGACGTCGCCATGACCGATTCCGCGCCGGAAATCAGCCCCGTCAAGACACCGCTGAACATCGCCGTGCTCACGGTCTCCGACAGCCGCGAGCTCGCGGAGGACCGCTCCGGCGACGCCCTGGTGGAACGCCTTGAAAGTGCCGGTCACCGGCTGGCCGAGCGGAATCTCGTGAAGGACGACATCTATGCCATCCGCGCCGAACTCTCGCGCTGGATCGCCGATCCCGATATCGACGCCGTGCTGACCACCGGCGGCACCGGCATTACCGGCCGCGACGGCACCCCCGAGGCCGCCTCGGTCCTGCTGGACAAGACCATCGAGGGCTTCGGCGAGCTGTTCCGCATGCTCTCCTTTGACGAGATCGGGACCTCCAGCCTGCAATCACGGGCCCTGTCCGGCGTCGCCAACGGCACCTACATCTTCGTGCTGCCGGGCTCCACTGGCGCCTGCCGCACGGCCTGGGACCGCATCATCCGCGCCCAGCTCGACGACCGCACCATGCCCTGCAACCTCACCATGCTGATGCCCCGCCTGAAGGAGTCCTGAGGGTGATACGAATTTCACCACGAAGGCACGAAGAAGGCCAAGGTCAAAAGCGGACCTGATGAGCGACGAGAGTCGGCCAGTCACGGAGATCATCCGGAGGCGACATAGCCCGCCGCAGGTCGCTGTAATCCGGGCCTTTCCTGGAATATCACCGTCGCCGGCCCTTTGCCCCTGCACCGTCATCCCGGCCGGAGCGTAGGGAAGGGCCGGGATCTCCCCCGTCGGGACAACCCCTGCCGCCAGGATCCCGGATAACGATTATCGGGACATCCGTCCGCACCGAAACGCTATACACGGTTCCCACAAGAAAAATGCCCAAAATGCTCTAAAAATGCCTTTGGGCGTGCCGCTACCCCCTGTATCGGGTGCGGCTCTCACACGGATCTGCTTGTCGCCCTCCGACTAGAACAACGAAATGGAAGGACAACGCGATGACATCCCTGACCCCCCTCTCCAGTGTCGGCTTCGGCACCCGCCTGACGCTGATGATCCTTTCTCTTATCGTGGGCGCGATCCTCATCGTTGCCACCCTCATCTTCTTGCAGTACCGCGCCTCCTACACTGACGCGACCATCGACCGGCTTCACGCAATGGGCGAATCCAACGCCCAGTCCTTCAACGAATGGCTCGTGGGGCGGCAGGATGAAATGCGCTACCTCGCAGGCCTCGATGCAGCCCGCGGCATGGACCTCGATGAACTCGAGCACCTGCTCGAGCAGATCGCCTCGCTGCGCGGCGAATACGACACGATCTTTGTCGTGAATGCCGACGGCATGGGCGAGGTCGGGGTGGCCTTCGACGGACAGGCTCGCGTCCTCAGCCGCGAGGAGGCGAATGATTTCAATGTGCCCGACCGGGCGTGGTTCCAGAGCGCGATCAGTGGGGAGGACACCTTCTCGCGGCCGGTGGTTTCCCGCGCGACGGGCAATCGGGTCAGCACCGTCGCAATCCCAATCGAAGGGCCGGATGGTGAACCACTTGCCGTGATGCGCGGGGCGGTGCAACTCGACACGATCTTCGATCGGGTCAACGCGATCGATCTCGGTGAGGGGTCCGAGATCTACCTCGTGGACCGCGACCGCCAGCCCGTGACCCCGGTGGACTCGGCCCCCGATACGGACCAGCCAATCGACACCCGGGCTGCACAGGCTATCGCCGCGGGTGATAGCGGAGTCGGACGCTACCAAAACGCGATCGGGACTGCGGTGATCGGTAGCTTTACCGACATCCCCCTGCTTGGCTGGGGCCTGCTGATGGAGCTCGACGAAGGGGTCGCACTGGCCGAACTGCAACGCGCGCTGTGGTGGGTCGTCGGCCTCACCATCGTCATCCTGATCGTGGCCTCGCTGATCAGCCTCGGGGTGATCCGAAACATCCTGCGTACACTAGGGGGCGATCCTGCCTACGCATCTAACGTCGTCCGCCAGGTCTCGGAGGGCGACATGACCGTCCCGATCCAGCTGCGCAAGGGCGATGACTCGTCGTTGCTCGCGGCCATCGCCACCATGCAGTCCCGCCTGCGCGAACTGATCGGCAGCGTTCGCGGCCATGCCGAGGAAGTCGCCTCGGCCGCTACCGAGCTTTCGCACATCAACGAAGAGACCGACAAGGGTGTGAATCGCCAGAACGCCCAGCTCAGTGACGCGGCCGCGGCGATCAACGAGATGACCGCGACCGTCGAGGAGGTCGCCCACAACAGCCAGAGCACGGCAGATGTCGTGCGAGAGACCACGGAACAGGCCCAGAGTGGCCGCAACGTGGTCAGCGCGTCGGTCACCTCGATCAACAAGCTCTCGAACGAGATCCAGAGCACCGCCGAGGTCATCACGGCGCTCAAGGGTGACAGCGACAACATCGGCGACATCCTGCAGGTCATCAACAACGTCGCCGACCAGACCAACCTGCTAGCTCTGAACGCCGCAATCGAGGCAGCCCGCGCAGGGGAAGACGGTCGTGGGTTCGCGGTGGTCGCCGAGGAGGTTCGCAACCTCGCCGTCCGCACGCAGGAGTCAATCACCGAGATTCAGCAGATGATCGAGGCGGTGCAGAAGCGTGCGGATCAGGCCGTAACGGCGATGGCCGCCAGCCAGACCCAGGCCCAAGATGGCGTGGATCAGGTCAACCAGGCGGGCACGTCGCTCGAACAGATTGTCGCCGCGGTCGAAAAGATCGAGGACATGACGCGGCAAATCGCGAGCGCAGCCGAAGAGCAGTCGGCCACCTCCAACGAGATCAACCGCAATATCCACTCGGTCAGCGAAGTCTCGGAACACAACGCCACTAACGTCGTACAAATGGGTCAGGCTAGCGAGACCCTGGCCGGGTTGTCCGAGCAACTGCGCGAGATCGTCAACCGCTTCAAGGTCTGACGCCGATCAGGACGCGCGGGGGACATGGGGCCAGACGATCTACCCCGCGCGCCCCCCGCTTTCGGGTGCGAAGCATACCGGCGAGGCACGCTCGTCCGTTGGTTCCTCCTCGGCCCGTTCGGCGTCGAGGAGATCGCGCAGGACCACCGCGTGGCTGTGCTCGACGTCCCGGGTCGCCGTCAGCAGCGTCAGGCGGCCGCGACGGGCATACCCCAGCAAGCGGCCCCAGGCCTCGGGAGCCGCTCCCAGTTCCGCCCGGTACCGGCGACAGAACTCGCGCCAGCGCTCCACATCGTGGCCGAACCAGCGTCGCAGGTCGGTGGACGGAGCGAGCGACTTTTCCCAGGCATCCAGCGCGAGCGCCGACTTTTTCACTCCGCGCGGCCACAGGCGGTCGACCAGCACACGCGTCCCATCCCCGGGATCGACCGGGTCGTAGACGCGCCGGATCAGCACCCGTTCCATACGGCGATTACCCGTCCACGTGGGTCTGCAACCAGTACTCCAGCAGGGCGGCGTGCCAGAGCTTGGAACCCTGGATACGGGTGAAGTACTGGTCGGGTGCATCCAGCAACTTGTCGATGTAGGCCGGCTGATAAAGGCCCCGCTCGCGCGAGGCGCGCGAGGTGAGGATGTCGCGCATGAACTGGAGGAAGTCGCCGCGCACGTACTTGAGCGCCGGCACCGGGAAGTAGCCCTTGGGCCGGTCCAGTATCGCGTCCGGCAGCCGGCCGCGGGCGATGCGACGCAGGACGTCCTTGCCACCATCACCAAGCTTCAGGTGTGGCGGCATCGCGGCGGCGGTCTCGACCAGCTCGTGGTCCAGGAACGGTACCCGGGCCTCCAGGCCGAAGGCCATGGTCATGTTGTCCACACGCTTGACCGGGTCGTCCACGATCAGCGTGGTCACGTCCAGCGCCAGCACGGCGTCGATGAAGGAATCCGCGCGGTCGGTCTCGAGTTCGGCGAACTGTTCGCGCAGCCAGTCACCGGTGACGTCGTTCGCCGGCGGGTGACGCAGCATCTCGGCCATCTCCGGATGGTCGCGGTCGAAGTAGTGGCGCCGAAAACGCTCCACCCAGTCGCCATGGCGATCCTCCGCCATCTGCGGATACCAGAAGTAGCCGCCGAAGACCTCGTCGGCGCCCTGACCGGACTGCACCACCTTCACATGCTGCGAGACCTGCTCGGACAGCAGATAGAAAGCGACCGCATCCTGGCCGAACATCGGCTCGGCCATCGCCCCCACGGCCTCCGGCAGGCGCGCCAGCACCTGATCGTTGGGGATCAACGTGGCCTGGTGGTCGGTGGCATAACGCTCGGCGACCGGATCCGAGTATTCGAACTCGGAACCCTTCTCCTCCGGCTGGTCCTCGAAGCCGACGGTAAAGGTGCGCAGATCCTGCGCACCCTCCTCCATCGCCAGCGCGACCAGCAGGGAGGAATCCAGCCCACCGGAGAGCAGCACGCCGACGGGCACATCGGCGACCTCCAGCCGCTTGCGCACTGCCTGGCGCAGCGAATGCTCGATGCGTTCCTGCCACTCGCCGTCCGATACCGGCTCGGCGGGGCGGTGCGCATGCAGCGTCCAGTAGCGCTGCAGACGCTCCTGCCCACGCGCATCGATGCTCAGGTAGTGCCCCGGCTCCAGCTTGCGGATGCCACGCAGGACGGTACGCGGCGCGGGCACCACCGCGTGCAGCGAGAACAGCATGTGCAACGCCTCGGCATCCAGCTCGGTATCCACGTCGCCGGCCGCCAGCAGGGCCTGGGTGTTGGAAGCGAAGCGAATGCCATCGCCGACGCGGGCCAGATACAGCGGCTTGATGCCCATGCGGTCGCGTGCCAGCAACAGGCGCTGGGCGTTCCCGTCAAACAGCGCGAACGCAAACATCCCGTGCAGCCGGGCGACGATGCCCTCGCCCCACTCGGCATAGCCGCGCAGGATGACCTCGGTATCGCCGGTGGAGAAGAAACGATGGCCGCGGCCTTCCAGCTCCGTGCGCAGCGCGCGGAAGTTGTAGATCGCGCCGTTGAACACCAGCGCCAGCCCGGTCTCCGGGTCGAACATCGGCTGGTGCGAGCGTTGCGAGAGGTCCAGGATCGACAGCCGGCGGTGCCCCAGGGCCACACGCCCGGAGGCCCACAGCCCATCGGCGTCCGGCCCGCGCCGTTCCAGACAGGGCAGCATGTGCGCGACGGCCTCGCCACTCGCGCGCCGCTCGCCCCAGACGAATTCTCCTGCGATCCCGCACATCGGTTATTTCCTTGTTGATTCTTGTTGGGTTGGCTTGCGCCGCCATTCTCCGACCCAGGCAGGGGCTTCGCGTGCGAGCACGCTCCTACCCGGGACTTCCTGTCAGGAAGCGGGATCGGCGCGAAAAGCCCGCTCCAGTTCTTCCATCAGGGACTGGCTGGCCACGCCCGCGCGGTCGCGATCGGCATGGGCGATATGGAATGGCACCATGTGGCGTGCCCCGGCCTCGAGATTCAGTTCGACCAGGCGCGCGGCGGCAAGGTCCCCGGCAATGCGATCCTCCGGCACCCAGGCGAAGCCGATGCCCGAGCGCAGGATCTCGCAGGCCGTACCCATGTGCGAGACCGTCCAGCGCTGGTCGGCCTCCAGCCAGCCGCCCTCGCCGGAACCCTGGTCACCCGAATCGCGCACCACGACCTGGCGATGCGCCTGCAGGTCGCGCCGGGTCAGCGCCTTGCCCGCCTGCGCCAGGGGATGCGACGGATGCGCGACACAGACCATGGACAACTCGCCGAGGCAGCTCCCGAGATAGCCGGAGGGCAGTTCCGGCCCCAGCAGGATATCCACGGCCGCATCCCGCAACATGTCGGGCCCCCCGCTCAGCACCACCTCGTACAGCTGAATCCGGGTGGCCGGGTAGGCCCGCGAGAAGGCCTCCAGGGCCCCGATCACCGGTTCGCGGGGGAGGAGCTGGTCGACCGCCAGCCGGATCTCGGACTCCACTCCCGCCGCCAGTGCCTCGGCCAGGGTCTCGATCTCCGCCGCCTCTTCCAGCAAGTGCCCGGCCCGGCGCAGCAGCGCCTCGCCAGCGGGCGTAAGCACGGCCTTGCGCCCCTGCACCTGGAATACGTCCACGCCCAGCTGCTCTTCCAGTTTCTGCACCGCGTGGTTGATGCTCGACGGGCTCTTGTGCACCCGTTCCGCGGCGCGCGCAAAGCCGCCCGCCTCCACCACCGCCTGCAGCATCCGCCATTGTTCCAGGGTGACACGCATCAGTCGGCCCGCCCGCGCTCGCGCCCCGATAGGGAAACGCCGATTGATGTGCACGTTCGCGCCCGGTCCAGGAAAACAGGGAGCACCCACGCGAACGTGTACATTAATCAGTGTTTCCCTGGTGCTCGTCCGGGCATCCACAACCCGGATTGTGGGCGCGGGCGTGCCACTCCTCGCGCAGGGAGGCATAGGCCGCACCGGTCAGCAGAACCAGGTGCACCGTGGAGGGATAGATCCGGCCGTCCAGGCGCAGGGTCTCGGTCAGTTCGGGATCGCGGCCTTCGGGGATGTAGAAGAAATCCACCCCCTCGCGCAACTGATCCTTGCGCGCCTTGAACAGACGAAAGGCCGTGCCCTTGGGCACCCCGTTCCACTCATCGACCTGGCGCAGGCTCAGGGTCGCATAGCCGGCGTGGATAATCGGCTCCGGCACCGGACCGGCAGCGGAACCTTCGCGCCCGTGAAACCGTCCCGCACTACGGGGGTCTTCAACTGTATCGGTATCCATGCTGGCATTATGCACGCACCGACTTCGAGCACCCCATCCAACCGGGACACGAAATGGAATTTCTTCAGGAATACGGACTCTTCCTCGCCAAGGCCGCCACGGCCGTCATCGCGGCGCTCATCGTGTTGAGTGCAATCGGCGGCCTGGTCGCCCGCTCGCGCGAGCGCCGGCCGGACCGCCTGAACGTCAAGCGCCTGAACGATCGCTTCGAACGCATGGAAAAGACCGTGCGGCGCGCGGTCGAACGCCGCCGCGGCCGCATCGAGCGCCTGCGGAACTGGACCGCGCGCAAGCTGGGACGCGCGAACGCCGCCCCGGGCACGGAGACCCCCCAGGGCGCCACGTCCGGGGTCGGAGCGACCGGCGGCCCGGACGAGGCGCAATCTGACGACGGCACCACCGCCGAGCGCCCGCGCGTGTACGTCCTGCGCTTCGACGGCGACATCCGCGCGTCCAGCGTCGAGAGTCTGCGCGAGGAGGTCACCGCCATCCTCACCATGGCGCGCCCGGAGCAGGACCGCGCCATCATCTGTCTGGAGAGCCCGGGCGGGCTGGTGCCCTCCTACGGGCTCGCGGCCGCCCAGCTGGCACGTCTGCGCGAGGGCGGACTGGACCTGACCGTGGCGGTGGATCGTGTCGCCGCCAGCGGCGGCTACATGATGGCGGCGGTCGGGCACCGCATCGTGGCGGCTCCGTTCGCGGTGCTCGGCTCCATCGGCGTGGTCGCGCAGATCCCCAACTTTCACCGCTGGTTGTCGCGCAACGACATCGACGTCGAGCTGCTGACCGCTGGCGAATACAAGCGCACCCTGACCATGCTGGGCGAGAACACCGACGAGGGCCGCAAGAAATTCCGCGAACAGCTGGAAGAGGCCCACGAGCTGTTCAAGACCTTTCTCGCCCGCTACCGCCCGCAACTGGACCTGGACCTGGTTGCCACCGGCGAACACTGGTACGGCGAACAGGCACGCGAGATGGGGCTGGCCGACGAACTCCGCACCAGCGACGACCTGCTGCTGGAGTTGACCCGCGAGGCGGACGTCTTCGAACTGACCTATCACCGCCCGCAGACCCTGGGCCGGCGCATCACCTTCGCCATGGAGTCCATCCTCGAACGCGTCCTGCGCAGTCAGGGACCCGAGAGCCGGATGTAGAAACCGCGGCCAGAAGGAACGCTTCGGCACGGGAAAACGTCAACCTTTCACAAACCCATGCAACGAGGAGTCCCCGATGAACCGGAACAATCACTCGCTAACCCGACTGCTGCTGATCCTGCTGGCCACCGCCAGCCTGCTGGCCGCACCCCTGCTCGCCGGGGCGGACGACACGATGCCGTGGGGCTCGGCCGAGAAGATGGACCGGCAATACGAGCCCCGCAAGGTGGTCTATGACGTCTACACCAGCAGCCCGCGCGAGCTGGAAATGGTGCTGGATCGCGTAAGCATGCTGAACAACGTCTACGAGGCCGACCCGTTCGAATCACATATCGTCATGGTGCTGCACGGGGCCGAGGTGCCGTATTTCACCCGCGACGAATTCGACGAGCACGAAGAGCTGATGCGCCGGGCGCGCTCGCTGACCCAGGCCGGCAACATCGAATTCCGCATGTGCGAGGCCTCGGCCCGCCTGCGCGGCATCGAGCTGGACGACATCCACGGTTTCGTGAACGTCGTGCCCATGGCGGATGCCGAGATCATCGAACTCCAGCACGAGGGTTACCTCCTGATGCAGTAAGGCCGGCCCCTGCGCCTGCCATCCTTCCGCACCGCCGGACGCCGGAACATGTCTCTCCGCATCTCGGACATGGCCGGCGTCCGCCCATCCCCGCATGCTGGTCCCACTGTCCGGGCGGAGGGTCGACGTTCGCGAGCCCTGCAAGTTCTGCATCCATCGCCTACCTTCCGCGGCATGGGCACGCCGTTCGTGATCCAGGCGCCTCGGGATCGGCGATGCCGATCCGTTCCCCGGCCACGTCAATCCACTCGAGACAAGGACACCGTCATGAATAAGACACTACTCACTGCCCTGCTACCCCTGGCCCTGACCGCGACCCCGGCGCTGGCCGCCGACGTGCCCGGCATGATCGCCAAGGCCAGCCCGCATTCGGCCTCCGAGACCCTGGACCGGCTGGAGAACGCGCTCGAGGCCAACGATGTCGGTGTCGCCCTGCGCTGGGACCACGCCGCAAAGGCGGCGGACGTGGATATCGATCTTGGTCCCACCGAGTTGCTGTTGTTTGGCAATCCGGCGCTGGGCAGCCACATGTTCACCAGCCAGCAGACCGCCGGAATCGATCTCCCGATGAAGGCCCTGGCCTGGACCGACGCGGACGGCCAGACCTGGCTGGCCTACAACGACCCGGAATGGATGGCCAAGCGGCACGGGATCGAGGATCGCGACGACATCCTCGACACCATGAGCAACGCGTTGGACAACCTGACCAACGCGGCCATCGCCGAGGACTGAGCCTTTCGCCGGGAACCCCGGGTCCCGGCGCCCTTGCCGCTCGCCCCGGGCGGGCGATTCGCTAGGTAAACATTGATTATTGATTAATGTACACACTCGCGTTGGCACCCCAGGGTCCCCGATTCTGTGTGGCGCCCCGAAGACATCAAAAACGGGCGGGAAGAACCACTGCCCGCTGCCAGAGGCGCCTTGTCTCGGAAAACCTGGGGTGCCAAGGCGAGCGTGTACATTAATGAGTGTTTCCCTATAGTGAGGCTTCCACCCGCACCGGGAGCCGACGTGGATCGCCCGTCCCCTTCCAGCCTCACCGCAGCCACCGCCGACCATCGGTCCGTCCTGGGCTGGCGCGAATGGGTCGGACTCCCCGATCTCGGCATCTCCGCGATCAAGTGCAAGGTCGACACCGGCGCGCGCAGTTCCGCCCTGCACACCTTCCGGATCGATCCGTTTACCCGCGGCGGTCGCGAGTGGGTGCGCTTCGGTATCCACCCGCACCAGCACGATGCCGAGACCGAGGTCTGGTGCGAAGCGCCGGTACTGGACATCCGCAGCGTGACCGACTCGGGCGGGCACACCGCCGAGCGCTACTTCATCGCCACCCGGGTACAACTCGGATCGATCATGCTGCCCGTTGAACTTTCCCTGACCAGCCGCGATACCATGCTCTTCCGCATGCTGCTCGGCCGCGAGGCCATGCGGGGTCGCTTCCTGGTCGACCCGCAGGCCTCGTTCGTCGCCAGCCACCGTGCGCCCAACCCAACAGCCCAGCAGGCGCCTGAATGAAACTCGGCATCCTCTCGCGAAACAGCAAGCTATACTCCACCCGGCGCCTGGTCGAGGCCGCGGACCAGCGCGGCCACGAGGTACGCGTGGTCGATCCGCTGCGCTGCTACATGAACATCACCGCCCACAGCCCGCAGATCCACTACAAGGGTGACATCCTCGACCAGTTCAACGCGGTCATCCCGCGCATCGGGGCATCGATCACGTTCTATGGCACGGCGGTGCTGCGCCAGTTCGAGATGATGAACGTCTATCCGCTGAACGAATCGGTCGGCATTTCCCGCTCGCGCGACAAGCTGCGCAGCCTGCAGCTGCTGTCGCGCCGGGGCATCGGGCTGCCGGTCACCGGTTTTGCCCACTCGCCGGACGACATCGACGACCTGCTGGCCACGGTGGGTGGCGCGCCCTGCGTGATCAAGCTGCTGGAGGGCACGCAGGGACTCGGCGTCGTCCTGGCGGAGACCAAGCAGGCGGCCGAGAGCGTGATCCAGGCCTTCATGGGCCTGAAACAGCACATCCTGGTGCAGGAATACATCAAGGAGGCCAAGGGCTCGGACATCCGCTGCTTCGTGATCGGCGACAAGGTCGTCGCCGCGATGAAGCGCCAGGCGAAGGAAGGTGAGTTTCGCTCCAACCTGCACCGCGGGGGCAGCGCCACGCTGTGCCGCATCACCCCGGAGGAGCGCGCCACCGCCGTGCGCGCGGCCAAGGTCATGGGCCTGAACGTCTGTGGCGTGGACCTGCTGCGCTCCAATCACGGTGCGGTGGTCATGGAGGTCAACTCCTCGCCCGGCCTGGAGGGCATCGAGAACGCCTCGGGCAAGGACGTCGCGGGCATGATCATTGAGTTCATCGAGAAGAACGGCAAGCCCAACCGGACCAAGACCAAAGGACGCGGCTAGTGGGCTCTGAGCGTTACATTATTCACCGCAGGGGCTACTAGTGCCCGGCATACCGCGCGCGCTGCGCAACAAGCCGATCACGATCGGCGGCACCACGGTCCGTCCCGGCGAACGCCGCACGGTGGAGCTGGAACTGGGGGCGCTGTACACCCACACCCCCACCAATATGCCGGTTCAGGTACTGTGCGGCCGGCGCAAGGGGCCGGTCCTGTTCGTCAGTGCCGCCATCCACGGCGACGAGATCAACGGCGTCGAGATCATCCGCCGCCTACTCAAGGTGCCGGCGCTACGGCGCATGAAGGGCACCCTGCTCGCCGTGCCCGTGGTCAACATGCACGGCTTCATCAACCAGAGCCGCTACCTGCCCGACCGGCGCGACCTGAACCGCTGCTTTCCGGGATCGCAGAAGGGCTCGCTGGGCGCCCGGGTCGCGCGGCTGTTCATGCGCGAGATCGTCCAGCGCAGCACCCATGGCGTCGACCTGCATACCGGCGCCATCCACCGCTCCAACCTGCCGCAGATCCGCGCCAACCTCGATCACGGCGAAACTCTCGACCTGGCGCGCGCCTTCGGGGCTCCGGTCATCCTCAACTCCGCCCTGCGCGACGGCTCCCTGCGCGAGGCCGCCGCGGAACGCCAGATCCCGATCCTGCTCTACGAGGCCGGCGAGGCCCTGCGCTTCGACGAACTCTCCATCCGCGGCGGGGTACACGGCATCATCGAGGTGATGCGCCACCTGGAGATGCTGCCCGCCGTGCGCCGGCGACCGCGCAAGGAGCCCATCATGGCGCGCACCAGCGGCTGGGTACGGGCGCCGCAAAGCGGCATCCTGCGGACCTTCGTGCGCCAGGGCGACCGGGTTCTCCGCGACCAGACCCGGCTCGCGATCGTCTCCGACCCCTTCGGCGAGACGGAGACCGAGATCCTGGCCCCCGCGTCCGGCATCATCATTGGCGAACTCAACCTGCCGCTGATCAACGAGGGCGACGCCCTGTTCCACATCGCCCAGTTCAACCGCACCGATCTGGCCGTGGAACGGCTCGAGAGCTTCCAGGAAAACCTCGAGGCCAGCGACTACCCCTACGCCGATCCGCCCCCGCGCGAAAGCCCCTGATCCCATCGCCTGGATCTTCGAGCGACAGGCCGCGCAGCCCGGAAACATCCCTCAGTGGCCGATATCCTCCTGCCACAATTCGGGGTGCACCTCGATAAACGACCGCATCAGTTCGCGACAGCCCGGATCCTGCACTACATCCACCTGGATGCCGTGCCCGCGCAGCCACTCCTCCTCGCCCCGAAAGGACTCGTTCTCCCCGATCACCACTCGCGGAATGCCGTAGAGGACGATCGCGCCGCTACACATCGCGCAGGGCGAGAGCGTGGTGTAGAGCGTGCATTCGCGATACACCTGCGCCGGCTGGCGCCCGGCACGCTCCAGGGCATCCATTTCCGCATGCAGGATCGCGCTGCCCTGTTGCACCCGCCGGTTGTGCCCGCGACCGAGCACCTCGCCCCGGTGTACCAGCACCGACCCAATCGGGATACCGGCCTCGCCCCGACCCTCGCGCGCCTCGTCCAGCGCCATCTCCAGAAACGGATCCATCGTCGTCATGCACTCGCTCCGGTTCACCTGTTTGCCGGAGACAGTAGCCGAATCCGCGCTCCCCGGGCGACCCCGCATGGTCGACCGCCTGGCATTCGGGGGCCACTCAAACGTGGGCGCTGAACTCGCCGCGCCGGGGCCGGCCGAGGAGATACAGGAAGTCCGCCTCGCGCAAGTGGACGAGCGATTCGTGATCGCCGGCCTCGAAGTACACGTCGCGCTGCTGCAGCAGGCTGTCGTCCACCAGGGTCTCCAGCCCGAATGCGGGGCCCAGCGCGGGGATCGCACCCCGCTCGCAGTCAGCAAACACGTGGGCCACCTCGTCCTCGGTGGCCAGGCCTACGTGCTCGCCCAGCAGCCGGTGCAACTGGCCCAGCTTCACGCGGCGGGTCGCGGGCACGATGGCAAGGCGGTACTGCCCGTCCTCCTCGACCAGCAGGACCGCCTTGGCCACGGCGTCACCCGGCACGTGGGCCGCCTCGGCCGTGCGGCTGGCCGAATCGGAATGCGGGTGGTGCACCAGCTGGTAGGTCACCGCGTGCTCGTCGAGGAAGTCATTCAGGGTCCTGGAAATACTCATTGCGCGCCCTCCCACAGGGAAACACGGATCAACGTACGCACTCGCGTTCGAGTCGCGTTTGCGCGCGAGCCAGGCGCTTTGAGCGCCGTGCAGTCACGCGGCACAAGGAAGCCGCCACGCCATGTGCGCGCCCGCTCTCATCACACAACGGGCGACCGAGCCCTCTCGGGCTTGGTATCCCGGGTTTCCCGATCCCGCGTTACGTCCCGAATCCGTCAAAACAGGCCGTAGAACCGCTACCGGCGGCGGATCCCGCCTGGGCCCGGGAAACCTGGCATACCACCGCAGGCGCCTAATTGATCCGGGTTTCCCTGTACCTCCCCTTGACTATAGACCCCGGCTGGATTGCCGGCGCCTGCGTTTCTGCCACGCACCGGTACAATCGGACCCATGACCGCTTTCTCCGTCCTCGACCTGGCCCCGATCACCGCCGACGGGGACGCCACCCGGGCGCTGCACAACACCCTGGACCTCGCGCAGCACGCCGAGTCCCTTGGCTTTCAGCGCTACTGGCTGGCGGAGCATCACAACATGCCGGGCATCGCCAGCGCGGCCACGGCGGTGGTGATCGGCCAGGTCGCCGCAGCCACACAGCACATTCGGGTGGGCGCCGGCGGGATCATGCTGCCGAACCACGCCCCACTGGTGGTTGCCGAGCAGTTCGGCACCCTGAATGCGCTGTACCCGGGCCGCATCGACCTCGGTCTGGGCCGCGCGCCCGGGACCGACCCGACCACCGCCCGCGCCCTGCGCCGGGCCCCGGATATCGACCCCGAGCAGTTCCCGCGGGACGTCGCCGAGCTGCTCGGCTACCTGGACGATCCGCGGCCGGATCAGGTGATCCGGGCCATACCCGGCGCCGGGCAGCGCGTGCCCGTCTGGATCCTGGGGTCCAGCCTGTTCGGTGCCCAGCTCGCCGCCCGCATGGGCCTGCCGTACGCGTTCGCCTCGCACTTCGCCCCGGGGCAGCTGATGGATGCACTGGCGCTGTATCGTGACCAGTTCCGGCCGTCCGCATGGCTGGACCGCCCCTACGCCATGCTCGGCTACAACGTGTACGCCGCTGGCACCGACGAGGAGGCCCGGACCCTGGCCAGCTCCATGGAACAGGCCTTCGTCAGCCTGCGCCGCGGGCGCCCGGAAGCGATCCAGCCCCCCGTCGAGGGCTACCGCGAGCGGCTCGACCGGGCTGAACGCGCCATCGTCGAGCAGACCATGGCCTGCTCCGCGATCGGGTCGCCGGACACGGTGGAAAAAGGGATCCGCCGGTTTCTCGAACAGACCGGCGCCGACGAGCTGATCATCACCACCTCCACCTTCGACCACGCGGCAAGGCGACGCTCGCTGGAGCTGACCGCCGCGGTACGCGACCGGCTCGCCGGAGCGACGCGCTGAGCACCGGTTCACCCGCCCGGAACGCATGCCCTATGCTTGGGGCAGGGGCTGGCAAGGCCACGATTATCCCGGACGGGGGAACACATGCGGGTCAAGGTCCACGACATCACCATCGAATGCACCACCGGCAACATCGCCGCACAGCGCGACATGGACGCAGTGGTCAACGCCGCCAACGCCTGGCTGCGTCCAGGCGGTGGCGTGGCGGGAGCCATCCATCGCGCAGCCGGCCCGGGGCTGGAGCGGGAATGCCAGCCCCTGGCCCCGATCGAACCGGGCCAGGCGGTCCTGACCGACGCCCACAACCTCCCCAACCGCTTCGTGATCCACTGCCTCGGGCCGGTCTACGGGCATGACGAGCCGGCCAGCCGGCTGCTGGCCGCCTGCTACCGCAACGCCCTGCTCCGGGCGGAAGAAGCCGGGGTCTACAGCATCGCCTTTCCGGCACTTTCCACCGGCGCGTTCGGCTACCCCATCGAAGAGGCCGCCCGGATCGCCCTGCAGACGGTCATCGAGGCCACCCCGCGCCTGGACGCGGTCGGCCACATCCGCTTTGTCCTGCACACCGACGCCGATCGCGACATCCATGCGCGAATCCTGGAAGAGCTGACATCATGACCGGGACCGGGCGCACAACGGCCCCGAACGGCAATGGCCTGGCGCTCTTCACCGATCTGTACGAACTGACCATGCTCCAGGCCTATTTCGAGGAGGGCCTGCACGCCCCGGCGGTATTCAGCCTGTTCGTGCGCCGCCTGCCGCAACGGCGTAACTATCTGCTGGCCTGCGGGCTGGATACGGTCCTGGAACAACTGGAGGGCCTGTGCTTCGAGCCCTCGGATCTCGACTACCTCGCCAGCCTCGACCGCTTCTCCGACCGGTTCTTGCGCTGGCTGGAGGCCTTTCGTTTCACCGGATCGGTCCGCGCCGTGCCCGAGGGCACGCCCGTCTTCGCCAACGAACCCATCCTGGAGGTCACCGCACCGCTGCCCGAAGCGCAGCTGATCGAAACCCTGGTGATGAACCAGATCCACCTGCAGACGGTCCAGGCCAGCAAGGCCGCCCGGCTGGTGACGGCCGCCGAAGGTCGACAAGTGGTCGACTTCGGGGCCCGGCGCATGCACGGGCTGGATGCGGCGGTGAAAGGCGCGCGCGCCTTTCATGTCGCCGGGGTGACCAGCACCTCCAATGTCCTGGCAGGCAAGGCGTACGGCATACCGGTGAGCGGCACCATGGCGCACAGCTATATCCAGGCGCACCATGACGAATCCGAGGCCTTCGCCGCATTTGCCCGGCTCTATCCGGAGACCGTCCTGCTGGTCGATACCTACGACACGCTCGAGGGCGTGCGCCGGGTCATCCAGCTCGGCCACGAGCTGGGCGACGACTTCCGCGTGAACGCCGTGCGCCTGGATTCCGGCGACCTGGGCGCCCTGGCCCGGCAGGCTCGGGACCTGCTGGATGCTGCCGGGCTGCAACAGGTCCGGATCTTTGCCAGCGGCGGGCTCGACGAGTACGCCATTGGCGGCCTGCTGGCACAGGAGGCGCCGATCGATGCCTTCGGCGTCGGCACCAGCATGGGCATCTCCACCGACGTGCCGGACCTGGACATTGCCTACAAGCTGGCCGAATACGCCGGCGAGGGCCGCCTGAAGCTCTCCAGTGGCAAGCCCATCCTGCCGGGGGCCAAGCAGATCTTTCGCCGCCATCAAGACGGCCTGTTCGCGGGCGACATCATCGGTCGCCAGGACGAAAACCAACCCGGGGAGCCGTTACTGCAGCCGGTGATGCGCGAGGGCCAGCGCCTGCCCGCGCATACTCGCGATCTGGACGTGCTGCGCAACCACACCGCGCACCAACTGGAACAACTGCCCCCTTCGATCCGCGCTATCGAGCCCGCAGACACGCCCTACCCGGTGTCCGTCAGCCCGGCGCTACAGGCACACCAGGATGCGGTCACCCGCACCGTCCGGGCCCGATATGCGGCATCGGGCCAAGCGATACACGGAGGGAATGCCAATGACTGACAACCCACGCGATCACCTGCAAACCGGGGACGCCCTGCTGGTCGTCGACGTGCAGAACGATTTCTGCCCCGGTGGCGCCCTGGCCATCGACCACGGCGATACCGTGATCCCGGTCCTCAACCACTGGCTGGAGGCAGCCACTGCACTGGAGATTCCGGTGTACGCCTCGCGTGACTGGCACCCGTCCCGACACCCGAGCTTCGCGGAACAGGGTGGTCCCTGGCCTCCGCACTGTCTGCAGGACGCTCCCGGGGCCCGGTTCCATGCCGACCTCGAGCTGCCTGCGAGCACGATCAAGGTCACCAAGGGAGTCCGCTTCGATCACGATCAGTACTCCGCGTTCGACCAGACCGGCCTGGCGGAGGAACTGCGCAACCGGAGCGTGGCGCGGATCTGGCTGGGTGGGCTCGCCCTGGACGTCTGCGTGGCCGCAACGGCACTGGACGCGCGCAAGGAAGGCTTTGCCGTGCACCTGATCCCGTATGCCTCGCTCCCGGTCTCGCCGGAGGGTGGCACGGAGGCCCGAATTAAAATGAAAGAGGCCGGCGTGGAGACCGCAGCGCATGGCTGAACCGAACAGGATGCCGGTCCAGCTGATCACTGTTGAGGAGGTGGTCCGTGCCGCCGACGGCCTTGCACGCCAGATCCTGGACAGCGATTTCCGGCCGGACTGCATCGTCGCCATCGCCCGGGGCGGCTTCATGCCGGCCCGTTTCCTGTGCGACTTCCTGCACGTGCACAAACTGCTGAGCCTCAAGGTCGAGCACTACACCTCGGGCGCCCGCGAAAAGCAGCACGCGGCGGTCACCGTCCCGCTCGCCGGAGACGTGCGCGGCGAGCGCGTGCTCCTGGTGGACGACGTGAACGACTCCGGGGACACCCTGGCGGCCGCCCGCCCCCATCTGGAGGGTTTCGGGCCGGTCGCGGTGCGCACCGCCGTGCTGCACGAAAAGGCCACCACAAGCTGTCGCGCCGATTTCCGCAGTCAGGCCGTACAGGAGTGGCGCTGGATCCTCTACCCCTGGGCCGTCATCGAGGATGTCGGCCAGTTCGCCCGCGAGATGGACCCGGCCCCGACAAGCCCCGCCGATCTGCATGCCCGCCTGCAGCAGGACTACGGCCTCGCGCTGGACCGCGCCGAACTCGAACGCGTCATCCGCTACAACCAGCTCGCCTTCTGATCCCACCCCGCAAGGGGCCGCACCACCGCCCACCGTGAAGGCAACCGCGACCCCGTTGTTGCGAGGCCACGCAGGGTCCGCGGGAATCGGGTGGAGCTACCACCGTTCCCCGGACAGCCGGGCAACCACGGCGATCCCCCCCGGCGCTGCGCGCCGCGCGACGACGGCGCCGCTCCAGCGTCATGGCGCGTCCCGCAGCACCCGCCGACGCCACCGGCATGCCGGTCCAGTCGCCCGGGCTTGGCATCCCGCGCCGCGCGAAGGATCATACGCCCTGGTGCCCGCGCAGCCGGACGCCCCTGATCGCAACCCATCCAGCATCGAGACCGCCCATGTCGTATCTCAAGGATTTCCCCAACCCGGAAGGCTACTTCGGTGAATTCGGCGGCGCGTTCCTGCCGCCGGAGCTGGAACCGCACTTCGCCGAGATCAACCATGCCTACCGGACCCTGGCCCGCTCCGGCGACTTCCTCAACGAGCTGCGCTACATCCGCAAGCACTACCAGGGGCGCCCGACGCCGGTGTACTACGCCCACAACCTGAGCCGGTCGGTGGGCGCGCATATCTTCCTCAAGCGCGAGGACCTGAACCATTCCGGCGCGCACAAGCTGAACCACTGCATGGGCGAGGCCCTGCTCGCCAAGCACATGGGCAAGAAGAAGCTGATCGCCGAGACCGGTGCCGGCCAGCACGGCGTGGCCCTGGCCACCGCGGCGGCCTACTTCGGCATGGAGTGCGAGATCCACATGGGCGAGATCGACATCGCCAAGGAGGCGCCCAACGTGACCCGGATGAAGTTGATGGGCGCGCAGGTGGTACCGGTCTCCTTCGGCGGCCGCTCGCTGAAGGAGGCCGTGGATTCCGCCTTCCAGTCGTACCTGTCGCAGGCGGACGAGGCCCTGTTCGCGATCGGTTCCGTGGTCGGGCCGCACCCGTTTCCGCTGATGGTGCGCAACTTCCAGTCGGTGGTGGGCATCGAGGCGCGCGAGCAGTACCTGGAGATGAGCGGTGGCGAGCTGCCCGACCACGTGGTCGCCTGCGTCGGCGGCGGTTCCAACGCCATGGGCATGTTCGCCGGCTTCATCGAGGACGACCAGGTGCAATTGAACGGCGTGGAACCGCTGGGGCGCGGCACCAAGCTGGGCGAGCACTCCGCCACCATGACCTACGGCAAGCCGGGCATGATCCACGGATTCAAGTGCATGCTACTGGCCGACGAGGAAGGCAATCCGGCCCCGGTCCACTCCATCGCCTCCGGCCTGGACTATCCCGGCGTCGGCCCGGAGCACTCCTACCTCAAGACCACCGAGCGCGTCGCCTACCACGCCATCAACGACGACGAGACCCTGGATGCCTTCTACCAGCTCTCGCGCACCGAGGGCATCATCCCGGCGCTGGAAAGCGCCCATGCCGTCGCCTGGGCCATGAAGCACGGCCGGGAAAATCCGGGCACGACGATCCTGGCCAACCTCTCCGGCCGCGGCGACAAGGACATCGACTACGTCGCCCGCGAGTTCGGGCACGGCTGATCCCGCCCGCAAACGGCAGCGAGTCGCGCGTCCGGTGGAACTTCACGGCCGGTTCCAGCGGTCAGATAGACATTGATCCCCGACGCGAGGCACGCAATGGCAGGCGGATGGGCGAAGGATGGCGCGGAGCAGGAGCAGATCGACCACACGGTGGAAGATGCCCTGCAGCGCGTGCGCAGCCAGATTCCCGAAGGCGAGAGCCTGTCGGAGTGCGAGGATTGCGGCGCGCCGATTCCGGAAGGTCGACGCCGGGCCCTTCCGGGTGTGCGCCTGTGCGTGGCCTGCCAGGAGGCTCTGGACGCCGAACAGCAGGCCACGAGCCCTTACAACCGGCGCGCCTCCAAGGACAGCCAGCTACGCTAGGGAGACGCTCCCGGGCAGGCAACACGGATCCCGGTTGCCCTACAGATACTTCATCCGCGTCCGCAGGGAGGCCGGGTCGGAGGCCACATCCTTCAGGCTGGCGCCGTCGTCGGCACTCCCGACCACCAGCCCCTTGCCGGACACCGGAATCACGCTGTCGATCTGAAAGCGCCCGGTGGTCCCGCGCAGAAAGCACTCCTCGTCGAAGAACAGGCGATCGCCATGCGGCCCGATCTCGTCCGATTCAAGCGTTTCGTACCCGATCAGCCGCGCGATGTCCTCGCGCCCTCCCACGTCCACCTCTTCGATCGTCTGCTGCTCGGGATCAATCAACAAGGCCTTCATTCGGTTCCCCTCTGCCGGCGCGATTCATGTGGATACTACGGTAGCGGTCCCGTCGCCACAGGACCACCGTGTCCGTGACCCGCACACCCCTATACTCGTGGGAGGCACCCGGCGGAGACACGTCCATGCCTTACACGGCCTACATCTCGCATCCCGATTGCCTGCTGCATGATCCAGGGCGGCATCACCCCGAGCGGCCGGGGCGCCTGCACGCCGTTCGCAACGCGCTGCTCGACGAGGGCCTGCTGGAAGGCCTTTGTCTGCTGGACGCCCCGCCAGCCACCGATGCACAACTCCAGCGGGTCCACACGGCGGCGCATGTGGCGCACATCCGTGCGAGTACCCCCGCTTCCGGGCACCAGGCCCTACTCGACCCGGACACCATCATGGGCGAGCACACGCTGCAGGCGGCCCTGCGCGCGGCCGGTGCCGGCATCGAGGGCGTGCGGGCCGTCATGGAGGGGGATGCGGACAACGCCTTCTGCGCCGTTCGGCCGCCCGGGCACCATGCCGAACGCGCCCGCGCCATGGGGTTCTGCCTGTTCAACAACGTGGCGGTGGCCGCCGCCCACGCACTGGAACACTACGCGCTCTCACGCGTCGCCATCGCCGATTTCGACGTTCACCACGGCAACGGTACCGAGGATATCTTTCGCGATGATCCACGGGTGCTGTACTGCTCCAGCTTCCAGCATCCGTACTATCCCGACACGCCCCACGCCGAACGGGATCATCTGATACACACGCCTCTGGCCGCCAGGACCGCCGGAGCCGGCTTTCGCGCGGCACTTGAACGCGACTGGATACCGGCGATGGACCGTTTCATGCCCGAACTGGTGCTGGTATCGGCCGGTTTCGACGCCCACCGGGACGATCCCCTGGCAAGCCTGAATCTCGACGAGGACGACTTTGCCTGGGTCACGCGGGCGCTTGCCGCGGTTGCGTCACGCCACGCCGGCGGACGACTGGTCTCGATGCTGGAAGGCGGCTACGACCTGCCCGCCCTCGGGCTCAGCGCGGCCGCCCATGTCCGCGTCCTTTGCTGTGCGCCTGAGCGTCAGACGTCCGGCAGGCCCTGATCCCGTATCTCGCAGCGACAAAACGAGGTTCGCGCCATCGCTTTTGCATTTTGCTTGTTGCACGTCTTTACTCGATGGGGTTGCCAAACCGGCCCCCTCGGCCACGGCAACCGACAAGAACAAGACACAAGGAGGCGACGGTGAGCGAGAATCCACAAGACCTCGAGGAACAGAAAAAGGAACTGGAAGCCGAATACGACACCGACCACGAGATTGGCGAGCAGAACATCAACCCGCTGGGGCTGGATCTGCACAACCCGGTCTTCGTGGTCAGCGCCCTGCTGATTGTTGTATTCGTCCTCCTGTCCCTGGTCTTTCCGGAACAGGCGAACGAGCACCTCGACAACACACGTCAGTGGATCGGCCGCACCTTTGACTGGCTGTTCCTGTCGGCCGGCAACATCTTCGTGCTGTTCTGCCTGGCCCTGATCCTCCTGCCCATCGGACGCATCCGCATCGGCGGCCAGGACGCCAAGCCGGAATTCTCGGTCATTTCCTGGTTCTCCATGCTGTTCGCCGCCGGCATGGGCATCGGCCTGATGTTCTGGAGCGTGGCCGAGCCGGTGGGCTACTTCACCGAATGGTTCGGAACGCCACTGGGCATCGAAGGCGGGACCGAGGAATCCCGACAGGCCGCGCTGGGCGCCACCATGTATCACTGGGGCCTGCATCCCTGGGCAATCTACGCGGTCGTCGGCCTGGCGCTCGCGTTCTTTGCCTACAACAAGGGCCTGCCGCTGACCATCCGTTCGGCGTTCTATCCCCTCCTCGGTGAGCGCGTCTGGGGCCCGATCGGCCACGTGATCGACACCCTCGCCGTGCTCGCCACCATGTTCGGCCTGGCCACCTCGCTGGGCCTCGGCGCGCAGCAGGCCGCCTCGGGCATGGAGTTCCTGTTCGGCATCGATTCCGGCCTGAACACCCAGGTCGCCATCATCATCGGCGTGACCATCATCGCTCTGCTGTCGATCATGCGCGGCATCCACGGCGGGGTGAAGGTGCTCAGCAACATCAACCTGGTGTTCGCCGCACTGCTGTTGCTGTTTGTGATGGTGGCCGGGGGCGTCCTCGCATTCCTCTCCAACATCGGCACCACGGTCACGGGGTATGTGCAGTACTTCATCCCGCTCAGCAACCCGGTCGGGCGCGAGGACGAGACCTTCTACCACGCCTGGACCATCTTCTTCTGGGCCTGGTGGATCTCCTGGTCGCCGTTTGTCGGCATGTTCATCGCCCGCGTGTCCCGCGGCCGCACGGTACGCCAGTTCGTCACCGCGGTGCTGCTGGTACCGACCCTGGTCACCGTGATCTGGATGAGCGCCTTCGGCGGCTCCGGCCTGGGCCAGGCACGCGACGGCATTGGCGCCCTGGCGGACGGCATCTCCGACTCCTCCCTGGCGCTGTTCCAGATGCTGGAGCACCTGCCGTTCACCGCCATCACCTCGTTCCTGGCCATCGCCCTGGTCCTGGTGTTCTTCATCACCTCCTCGGACTCGGGCTCCCTGGTGATCGACTCCATCACCTCGGGCGGCAAGACCGACGCCCCGCAATCCCAGCGCCTGTTCTGGGCCACCACCGAGGGCGTGGTCGCGGGGGTCCTGCTGGCGGTTGGCGGCGCGGCGGCCCTCAACGCGTTGCAAGCGGGGGCCGTGAGTACCGGCCTGCCATTCGTCATCGTGCTGCTGCTGATGTGTGTCAGCCTGATGAAGGGGCTGTTCCACGAACTGGCCCTCATCCGCATCGAGGAAGCCAAGACCTGACGCCGCCCCCCCCCCGCCTGGATGGCCACCACAGGCCATCCAGCCTCCCCACCCGGCCCCCGCGCCCGCCGGTCTCGGCGCCGCGGGGGTCGTTCCGTTGGGGACAACCACCCCCGGAATCGGGCATCCTCTCGCGGATGAGTCCACACGCCCCGGCCCAACACCCATGAGCCTCCGCCAAGCGGTCGCGCGACACCCGCTGCTGGCCGGGATGGCCTTTCAGGCCGCGCTGATCCCGCTCGCCCTGATCCTGGCCCGGGTGGCCGGCATCCCGCTCAACCAGCGAATCGACTGGAGCCTGGAGGCCGCCGCGCTGGGCGCCCTTGCCGTGTTGCCCATGCTGATGCTGCTCGGCACGCTCGCACTCAGCGGCTGGGAGCCCTACCGCGCACTGGCCGACCAGGTCCGCGATTTCGTGCACCAGCTCTTTCGCAACGCCCTGCCTGGCGCCGTGCTGCTGATCGCCATCCTCGCCGGCGTGGGCGAGGAACTGCTGGTACGGGGCGTGTTGCAGGGCTGGCTGACCGAACGCTGGTCACCCGAGTGGGCCATCGTTGCCGCGGCGATCGTGTTTGGACTCGCCCATTCGATCAGCCGCCTGTACTTCGTGTTCGCCACCGTCATCGGGCTCTACCTCGGGGTGCTCTATCACCTGACCGGCAACCTGCTGGTGGTGATCGTCACCCATGCCCTGTATGACTGGATCGTCATCCACTGGTACCTGCGTTCCCGCGATGCCGGCAGGGGCGGCGCATGATCATCCAGCAGTTATCCAGGGGGAACGGGCCCGCCAAGCCCCGCCCTGCCCCTGCTGGATGACCATCCACGGGCGGGGGTCGACGTCACCGACTGCCTGCCCCGGGAACACGCGTCATGTTTCCATGACTGCGGGAGCGGTGCGCTGACGCACCGCAACGAGGACGAGGTGGGCGCGTTCAGCACACGCCCGGGCCAAGGCCCGAACGCGTCTGTTCCATGAATTGCGCCAGGCGTGCCGGCCGGCCGAGATAAAAACCCTGCACCAGGTCACAGCCCAGAGCGCGCAGGCGCTCGAGGGTCTCGTGGTCTTCCACGCCCTCGGCCACCACGCTCAGGCCCATCTTCTGGCCGAGCCCGATCATGGATTCCACGATGCGCTGGTGCGGCCGGCTGGACACCAGTTCGTGGACAAAGGTCATGTCGATCTTGAGCTCGTCCAGCGGCATGCGCAGCAGCCGCTCCATCGACGAATAACCAATACCGAAGTCATCCATGGACACCCGCAAGCCCAGGTCCTTCATACCGTGCAGGGCCGCACGCGCCTCGGCGTCGTGGCTCTCCATCACCGCCGTTTCGGTCAGCTCCACTGTGACGCTCTCCGCCGGCACCTGCCAGACCTCCAGTGACTGCGCCACCAGATCCACCACCTCCCGTTCCTGCAGGTCGTCGGCGGAAAAGTTCACCGAGATCCCCGCGCCCAGTCCGGCCTGGCGGTACTCGGCACACTGGCGCAGGGCCGTGTTGAACACCCAGTGCGTCAGCCGGGGCATCAGGTCCGTTCCCTCCGCCGCCCGCACCATGGTGTCCGGACGGATCGAGCCATACTGCGGGTGATCCCAGCGCAACAGGGCTTCCACCGATTGCACGCAGCCCGATGCCAGCGCGACCTGTGGCTGATACTCGAGGTGCAGGCTTCCCTCCTCGATGGCCTGCCCCAGCTGGGACCACAGACCCACGCCCTCCAGCATGGTCGCCGCCGCCTCCGGGGCATACAGGCTCAGGCGCGCCCGGGCCCGGCGCGCCTGCCGAACCGCGGCATAGGCATTCGCCAGCAACTCCTGCGGGGCAACCACCCGGGGGGCCGCCAGCGCCAGTCCGGCACGCGGCCACAGCAGCACCTGTCGCTCACCACAGGGAAACGGTTCACTCAACACCCGCAGCATCTTGTGGGCCGCCAGCTCGGCGAACCCACTCCCGGCCACGGCCGGCTGCGCACAGGTGATCTGATGGCGTCCGGTGATCCCGACCAGGCCGTCGGTCAGGGCGCTCGCCAGCGCCTGACCCGCGTTCCGGATCAGTTCGTCTCCCGCGGGGTACCCCAGGGCCGCGTCCACGTCCCTTAGCCCCTCCAGTTCGATGACGGTCACGGCTGCTTGCGCCCCTGCCGCCTGCGGGCGCGGGGAAATCCCGTCCAGGGCACGGAGAAAATCGTGATATTCAAACAGCTTCGACATCGACAGAGTCCCGGCTGCTGCGCCCATGCAGCGAAATTGGCAGATGCGGATCCAAGGTACGGGATCCGCATCTACTCAAAGATAATAGCGCGCCGGATCGACCCCGTAGGCGCCCGCCGGAAGGTCGCGCAGGATCTGGCGCTGCACGCCCTCGGACTCCGGCGCGAGCGGCCCCAGATCCAGCTCCCACGGGTCGGGATACGGCATATGGGACGGATCGAGGATGCGCATCACCCGGGGCATGAAACGCTGCGTGCGGCGATGGCTCAACACAATCGCGACCTCGCCGTTGTCCAGCTCCACCAGGCTGCCCACGGGAAAAAGCCCCACGCAGTGCGTGAACTGATCCACAAGCGCCGAATTCAGCCCCCAGCGCGCGTGTTCCCGCAATTCCTTCAGGGCCTCGAAGGGGGTCGCGGCCAGGCCGCCCTCCGTCAGCATCTCCTCGTAGGAATCCACGATAGCCGCCATGCGCGCATAGGCACTGATCTGGTTGGCCACCAGACCCCGTGGATAGCCGCGCCCGTCCTCGCGTTCGTGGTGCTGGGCGACAATGTCGCGCACGCCCTCCGGGATCCCGCGGGAGCACTGCAGAATGGTCTCGCCATATTCCACGTGCCGCTGAACCTCGCGCCGCTGATCCGGGGGCAGCCGCGTGCGGCGCCCCAGGAGCGTCGGCGGCATCTGCATCTTGCCGATATCCATCAGCAGGCCACCCAGCCCGAGGATCGACAATTCGGCTCGATCCAGCCCCATGTGCCGGCCCAGCGCTAGAAGATGGATCGCGACATTGAGCGAGTGGGCGTACAGCACATCGTCCGAGCGGCTCAGCCTGGCCAGTAGCAGCAGGGCGTCCGGGTTGCGCTCCACGCTCTCGCGCAACGCCTCGGACGCCTCCCGGGCCGCCGCCATCGGTACCCCGGGGTTACGCTCCATGCCGGCACGGATCTGCTCCAGCACACGCCCGGCAATCGCCTGAGCCTCCTTGGCCGCCGGGAGCTCCTGCTCCACCGGGCAGTGATCGCGATAAACGGTCATGCCGCGAAACTGGGCGGCCTCGGGCTGGCCCGAAGCCGTCGCGACAGCCCGTGCGGACGCGGCGGCCGGTGGCAGCCGGCTCAGCGACTCCGGCGCGCTCTTGTCCAGATCAACGAATACATGCGCACAATGCCGGGCGAGCTCGTCGATATCGTCCTGCGAGCGAATCCGCACCCCCTCGACCAGATAGGGCGTCTCCAGCCACGGACGATCGAGCCGGCTGACGTACATACCAACCTGCAGATCGGAAACCGGGATTTCCTGCTGTAACAGCCCCCAGGGCATACCACTGTCGTCCAACCGTCGCATCTGGCCGCTACCATGTTCGGCCAGCGTTGCATCACCTCTACATTAGCGCTACTTCTCGAGGCGGAACAGTGATTTAGTGCAGAACTCGCTAGGCGTTCACAAATGCCGGCATCCGCCGGCCCAATCCGGAGGACTGAGGGGCGCGATCGACACTGCGCCGGCCGCACCACCCGCGGATGCGCGCGGCCGGGGCGGCGTCAGTCGCGCGCCTGCCGGATGGCCAGGGCCAGCTGGTTGCGCACCGCCTTGAGGGCGCGCAGGACGGTTGGTTCCAGTGCAGCGCCCTCCGGCAACTCCAGATACAGCAAGCCCACGCAGCGCTCCCGCACCGCCAGCGGCAACAGCAGGAAGCTGCGCGCATCCAGAGCCTGGCGGAACTCGTCGGGGATGTAGCGGCTGATCGAAGCCTCGTGACTGTCGGTGATGACCAGGTCCTTCTGCTGCTCCAGCGCCAGCGACAGGATGTCGCCCTTGCCGGCCAGCGTCAGCCGCAACCGCCCGGAGAGCGCCTCGGCGTCCTGCCCGAAGGCAGTGTGCGCCACCAGCACCCGATGCTCGCGATCGGCGAGCATCAGCATCACCCGGCGCAGGCCGAGTGTCCGGTACAGGCTCTCCAGGGTCGTCTGGACCAGCGTGTTCAGCTCGAATTCGCCCACCATGCTGTCCAGCATGTCGGTCAGGGCCTCCATCAGCGCCGCGGCCTGGGCCGCGGGATCATTCGCCTCCTCGGCGGCCGCCTCGCCATTCCCCTGCGCGGGTTCAAGCTCCGCCGTATCAGCATCATCGATCCGCACGCCCAGGTTGGCCTTCAGGCGGTTCAGCGGCTCGCGGCCTTCCGGCGGCAGCTTCACCACCGCCAGGAAATGATCCATGTGCTCGCGCCCCGACTTGATGGCCCGCTGCATGCCGCGCGCGTCCACGCCCAGGGCGTGTTCGTAGCGCCGGCGCAGATCGGTCAGCAGGGCACCCTGCTGGTCGCGGTCCGCCCGGGTAATGCACTGGCCCATCTCGGAGGCCAGGGTCACGATGCGATGCAGGCGCTGATCGGCATCCCGGGCCGCCGGCAGGGTGCCGGAAGGCGCCCGTTCCACCGACGTGACGATCTCCCGCGGGAAGTTCCAGTCCTCCAGCACGCTGCGCGCCAGGGCCTCGTAGGACAACCCCAGCACCTGCCGCGCCGCGCTGTTCTCGCCCGTACCCTGACCCACACGGATGCGGATCTCGTCCGCCTCCTCGGGCAGGTAGTACAGCACCAGCATGCGGCCGATATCGTGGAACAGAGCACAGACAAAGGCCTGCTCGCTCTCCACTCCGCCGACCTGTTCCGCCAGCTCGCGCGCCAGCATGGCGCTGAACAGCGTTCCGACCAGGGCCTCCATCAGACGGCCGGAATGGCGCCCGCCCTTGAGGTTCTCGAACAGCACCAGTCCGAGCGCCGCCGTGCGCACCTGCTCGAAGCCCAGGAGCACGATCGCCCGGGAAACGGTCCGGATGTTGCCACCAAAATTGCTGTAAAAGGGCGAATTGGCCAGCCGCAGCAGCTTCTGCGTGGTCGCGTAGTCCTTCAGTACCGCGTTCGACAACTCCGCCACCGAGCGCTTCATGGTGTCGTCGGAACACTGGGTGATCTCGCGGATGTGGCTGGAGATTCCGGGGAAGTCCGGCTTGCGCCGGATCTTTCGCAGGATGAAGTCCTGCGAGCCATCCTCCACCGAGCCCTCACCCTGCACGGCCGCCAGCAATGCCTCGCGAAATTCGCGCGCGGACGCAAAACGCTCCGAAGGTTCCGGGCGCGTGGCTCGGAGCACCAGGGCATCAAAGCGCTCGTCGCCATGGCCGGTTCGGCCCGACGGCGGTTCCAGCGCGCCGGCCTGCATCGACTGCCGGATGGCCACCGGGGTATCGCCGGCAAACGCCCGTTCGCCCGTCAGCATCTCGAAGAACAGGGCCCCGAGCGAGAACACGTCGGAGCGTTCGCTGGCTACCTCTCCCGCCAGCTGTTCCGGGGCCAGGTAGTACGGGGTATCCGGCAGATGGCTCTCGCCGCTCGCAGCCGCCTCGGGCAGTGCCATGCCCAGGCCGGTGATGCGCGCGTGCCCCTCGGGGTTCACGGTCACGTTCGCCGGTTGCAAGGCCCCGTGCAGGATGCCCTGCTCGTGGGCCGCCGCCGCGGCATCCAGCAACTCGCGCATCAACGCCAGGGCGCGATCGATCGGCAGGGCGCCGCGGGTGAGGAGCCGGTCCAGGGTCTCGCCCTCGACGTACTCGAAGACCAGGTAGACGCCCTGGGCATAGTCCCCCGCCTCGAAGATCGGCGCGATGTTCGGGTGCCGGAAACGGCTCAGACGCCGCGCGTCCTCAAGCAGCGCCCGACGGGTGTCGGCATCGGCCGCGGCATCGGTCAGCGTGCGGATCGCCACCTGGCGGTCCAGTACCGGGTCGTGCGCCACGTAGAGACCGTCGCGAGCACTGGTGCCCAGCGTCCGGGTAATCCGGAAGCGTTCGATCTCGGGAACGGCCACGGGATCAGCCATGGGCCTGCCCCGCTGATCGCGCCCCACCCCTGTCCACGGCGCCTGCTGTCAGCCCCGCCATATACGGATCCATCCGTCTTCTCCCCGTTGTGTCCGCTGGTTGCAAGTCGGCCCCACCCCGGCCGCTCGCGAAACCCCCTCCGCGGAGGTCAATCCGCCGGATCGCGGGCGTGTTCCTTCAGGATATCCAGCGGGATCACCGCCAGGGTCTCCTCGTGCGTCGCGCGCAGGAAGACCCCGGGTGCCGCCCCCGCCCGGTAGGCCTCCAGCCAGCGTGCCGCACACAGGCACCAGCGATCGCCGGCCTCCAGTCCGGGGAAGCCGAACTCCGGTACCGGTGTCATCAGGTCATTCCCCTGCGCCAGGGAAAAGTCCAGGAACTCGCGCGTGACCTCGGCGCACACCGTGTGCATGCCCTGGTCGTCGTAGCCCGTGGCGCAGCGGCCATCGCGGTAGAAACCGGTGACCGGGTCCCGGCCGCAGGGCTCGAGCGCCCCGCCAAACACGTTCTTCGAGGGAAATGGCTGCATTGAAGGACTCTCCGTCTGCTGTGCCTACAGGATAACGGAGACCCACCCCCCAAGCGCGAGCGTTTGTTTCACCCGGGGGAATTCAGTCGGCGTCCGGCCAGCCCCATGCTTCCAGGGCAACGCGCAGGTTCTCGGGCCGGTAGTCCGCATCCCGCCGGTAGCGTTGCAGGACACTGGGGTGCAGTTCGGTCGGGTGGCCGGGCGGGTCCAGCGGACGCCGATAGCGGCGCCGCAGGCGATAGATGTGCCGCCGGGAGCGGTGCAGCGGCGCGAGTGGATCAGGGCGCAGGCCATCCGGGAGATGCCCTTCCACTTCCAGTCCACCCGCCCGGGCCTGCTCAACCATCCAGGCCAGCGGCACCTCGGACGCGAGGCGCCCCTTGGTATCCGGGGCATACCCGCCGCCCACATCCGCGTGCACACCACTGAACCACACCTGTTCCAGG
The DNA here is from genome assembly GCF_000420165.1 of Thioalkalivibrio sp. AKL19. GTDB lineage: Bacteria > Pseudomonadota > Gammaproteobacteria > Ectothiorhodospirales > Ectothiorhodospiraceae > Thioalkalivibrio. The sequence continues at coordinate 97,658 of NZ_ATUK01000010.1, forward strand.
TCCAGCCCCGGGCGCGGATCCCACAGGGTCGGCTCGAAGTCGGCTCGGGTCTCGTCGATCGCCATGGCATGGCGGGCGATGCGCACGTTGGGACCCAGCTTGGTGTCGTAGAATTCGTCCGTGCGGTCGAACATCCCCAGCAGGGAGAACGGGATGCCCAGCGCACCAACCGTGTCCCAGACCCCGACAAAGCGGATCTCCCGCGAGGGATGCGAATACGCAGCCCGGAATTCGCGCGAGGCCTCGCCCTCGGGCGCATGGCTGGCTGCGACGTTCTTGTAGTGGCGGAAGGCCTGCTCGATCAGGCGGGCGTCGGGGCGCTTCAGGATCCCGCAGTTGTTGATGAGCCCACACAGGCTGCGGACGGTGTACGCACCCCGGCTGAAGCCGAACAGGAAGATCTCGCTGCCCGGCGCATAGTTCTGGACAATGTAGCGATAGGCATCCTGGATATTCTTGTGGATGCCCCGTCCGGTCACGCCTCCGGTGATCTTTGCGTAGTAAGCCCCCACACCCCAGTCGTAGAAGACCTGCTGCGGGTCACCGCTGGCGTCGGCGGGCGCGATGGCACGGGCCAGACGCAAGACATTGGTCGGCACGTCCGACTCGACGTCCTCCTCCGGGCGATTCCAGGTTCCATCCGCACAGATCACGATCCGTCGTGTCATTCGCCAGCCTCACATCCTTGTCGTCGGGCGGTGCCGGCGATCATTCATCGCACGGCATACCGCCGTGGGATGCCCCTCAGGAGCCGATCTCGATCCGGCGCACCCCCGGCCGGGCGTCTTCCTGGCGCCGGGGGATGTCGATCTTCAGCACGCCATTCTTGAACCGCGCCTGGATGCCATCGACGTCGGCGTCGCCCGGCAGGCTGAGGATACGGCGAAACTGCCCGTAGGCCCGCTCGACACGATGATAGCCCTGGTCGTCCTCCTCGGTCTCCTGGCGCTTTTCGCCGGAGATGATCAGGTCGTCGCCATCCACCGTCAGGTCGATCGCGTCCTCGTCGATCCCTGGCACCTCCACCGTGATCCGGTAGGCCTTGCGGGTCTCGGCGATGTCCACGCTGGGCTTGAGCAGCAGCGAGGCCGCATCGCCCCCGCGCGCCCCGAGGGCGGCACCAAAGAAGTCCTCGAACATCCGGTCCATCTCCCGGTGCATGCGCACCAGGGGATCGCGCATCAGGGCATCGGGCGCCTCGCGCCGGGCCGGCACCACCTCCGGGCTCGCGGTCTCCTCGCGCTTGAACCAGTTCCACGGCTTGAGCTTTTGCAGGTCCATGATCGTCACCTCCACGGGAAAGACTACTGTCTACCGAAATAACTAGGTCGCGGAGAGGGACTTTTCAAGCCCCCCCGAATCAGGCCCTGCGGAAATCGGCCAGACGCACCGGCTGACGCCGGGCGCCCCACTCGCCGGGTCGCGCCTCGAAGACCCCCGGCACCGACGCCCCGCACGCATCGCAGCAGCCATCGGCGGTCAGGTTCCAGTCCGAGAGCTCGTACCAGTCACGGCCGATCAGGCGTTGTCCGCAACTCGCGCACCAGGTGCTCTGGCCGTCCGCGTCGTGCACGTTGCCGGTGTACACGTGATGCAGGCCCTGCTCGCGGGCGATGCGACGCGCCCGCTGCAGCGTCTCGATCGGCGTGCGCGGGTGTTCGGTCATCTTGAAATCCGGATGGAAGGCGGTGAAATGCAGCGGCACATCCGGCCCCAGATGCTCCCGGACCCATTGCGCCATGGAGGTGATCTCCGCATCGCTGTCGTTCTCCCCCGGGATCAGCAACGTGGTGATCTCGACCCAGGTATCGGTCTCGTGCACCAGCCATTCCAGGGTGTCGAGTACTGGCTGCAGATGGGCCCCGGTCAGCTTGTGATAGAAGCGCTCGGTGAATGCCTTCAGGTCCACGTTCGCCGCGTCCATGGCGGCAAAGAATTCGCCGCGCGCCTGCTCGGTGATGTAGCCGGCCGTCACCGCCACCGTGCGGATATCCCGCGCGCGGCAAGCCGCCGCTACGTCGATGGCGTACTCGTGAAAGATCACCGGGTCGTTGTAGGTAAAGGCCACCGCGCGACAACCCAGTTCCTCGGCGGCACGTGCGATGGTCTCGGGATCGGCGCGATCCGCCAGGGTGTGGATCTCGCGCGACTTGCTGATGTCCCAGTTCTGGCAGAACTTGCAGGCCAGGTTGCAGCCGGCCGTGCCGAATGACAGCACCGGACTGCCCGGCAGAAAGTGATTGAGCGGCTTCTTCTCGATCGGATCCACGCAGTACCCGGAGGAACGCCCGTAGCTGGTCAGCACCACCGCGTCGTCGAGGTTGGCGCGCACGAAACAGGCCCCGCGCTGGCCGGGCTTCAGCTTGCAGTAGCGCGGGCACAGGTCGCACTGCACGCGGCCGTCCTCCAGGGCGTGCCAATAGCGCGTGGCCACGGTGAAATCATCATGTTCGGGGGTGTCATTCATATCCGGTCCAGCCCGTTCTTCATGGTCTTGAATATGAAGACGATATCCCAATATTCAACAACATAATGTTCGACGGAGACGTCCAATGACCGCACAGCCCTGCGTCCGCGAGCCCGCCATCGCGGGACGGTTCTACCCGGCCGACCCCGACGAGCTGCGCGCCACCGTCACCCGGTTGCTGGACGCGGTTCCGGTGGAATCCGGCGCGGCGCCGCCCAAAGCCCTGATCGCGCCGCACGCCGGCTACCCGTACTCCGGCCCGGTGGCCGCCTCCGCCTATGCGCGCATCCGTCCCCTGGCGGGCCGGATCCGGCGCGTCATCCTTCTGGGCCCGTCGCATCGCGTGCCCTTCCACGGGATCGCGACCACCACGGCCTCGGCCTACCGCAGCCCACTTGGAGACGTTCCCGTGGATCTCGAGGCCCTGGGCACCATCGCGGACCTGCCCGGGGTGCAGGCACTCGATGTCGCCCACGGCCCCGAACACAGCCTGGAGGCCCACTTGCCGTTCCTGCAGGTTGCATTGGGTACCTTCGACCTGGTGCCGCTGGTGGTCGGAGACGCCTCCGCCGAGCAGGTCGCGAGCGTGCTGGAACACCTGTGGGGCGGCGCGGAGACCCTGATCGTCGTCAGCTCGGATCTCTCCCACTTCCACGACTACGCCACCGCCAGCCGCCTGGATGCGGCCACCACCCACTCCATCGAACGGCTGGATGAACGCGCCCTCGGCCCGGAACAGGCCTGCGGCTGCCGCCCGCTGGCGGGCCTGTTGCGGCTGGCACGGCAGCGTGGTCTTGCCATCACCACGCTGGACCAGCGCAACTCCGGCGACACCGCCGGACCGCGCGACCAAGTGGTCGGCTACGGCGCCTGGATGCTGCAATGAAGCACGCCATCGACCTGCCCGCGCCGGCGCGCGAGCGCTTGCTGGAACTGGCGGCGGAAGCCATCCGGTGGGCCGCCCACGACACCCCCGCCGACACCATTGCACTGGCACAGGAACCCAACCCGCTGCCCGAACCTGGCGCCTGCTTCGTCACCCTGAAGCGTGGGGACGCCCTGCGTGGTTGCATCGGCACGCTGGAGGCCCACCGCCCCCTGGCCGCGGACGTGCTGCACAACGCGCGGGCAGCCGCCCTGAACGATCCACGTTTCCCGCCACTGCGTGCCCCGGAGCTTGCGGGTCTCGACTACTCGGTGACCCTGCTCACCGCCTCGCGCCCGATCGAGGCCGACCACCGCGAGGCCCTGCTGGATCAACTGCAACCCGGTCGCGACGGACTGGTCATCCAGGCCGGCGCCCGGCGCGCCACCTTCCTGCCGGCCGTCTGGGAACAGCTGCCGGACCCCGACGCCTTCCTGGATGCCCTGCTGCAAAAGGCCGGCCTCCCCCGTGGGAGCTGGCCCGAGGAGCTACAGGCCTGGCGCTACGGCTCGCTGGAGGTTGCCGGTGAACTTTGAACCGAGCGTCACGCTGTACCTGATCGTCGCCACCGTCGTGGTCTCCCTGCTCGCATGGCAGAACCCGCGCTGGCTGCAGGCGATGATCCATCACCCGCCGTCGGTGCAGCGCGGCGAGTACTGGCGTCTGGTGACCCACGGCTTCATCCATGCCGACGGCACCCATCTCGCGTTCAACATGATCACGCTGTTTTTCTTCGGCATGGCCATGGAACGCGTGCTGGTGCCGGCGATCGGCATGGGCGGCTTCGTGCTGTTCTATCTGGCCGCCATCGTGCTCGCCAGCCTGCCCAGCCACCTGAGCCATCTGCGCGACCCCGGCTACCGCTCGCTGGGCGCATCCGGCGCGGTCTCCGCGGTGCTGTTCGCCTACATCCTGCTGCAGCCCTGGTCGCTGTTATTCGTGTTCTTTATCCCGGTGCCGGCCATCGTGTTCGCGGCCGTCTATATCGGCTATTCGCTCTATGCCCAGCGGCAAAACCGCGACAACATCAACCACAGCGCCCACCTGTGGGGCGGGGCCTGGGGCGTGGGCTTCATGCTGCTGCTGGAGCCCGCCTTGCTGGGCCGCTTCTTCCAGGAACTGCTGTCGCCGCTTGGTGGGTAGGGAGGTCGCATGCCACACGCCACGCACCCAAATGCATTCCGCGCCCTGGGCGTCGTCGCCGGGCTCAGCATGGGCCTGTGGGGCTCGCCCAGCCTGTCCGGAGACGACCTCCAGCCGCACATCCAGTGGCAGGAACCGGTGACGGTCGCGCAGGGCGAGGCCTACCGGGGTCCCTGGCGGATGAACGCTTCGGATTTTCGCTATGTGGACGATGCCTCGGTCGCGATCAACGATCACGGCGAGGTGGTCGTCGTCTGGGCCGACCAGACGGAGCAGGCGATCTTCCTGCAACGTTATGACCGCCAGGGCCGACCCGTCTTCGAGCAAGCCACCCGCATCGGCGGCGAACCCGATACCTTCTCCTGGCTCCCGCGCGTGGCGATTGAACCCACTCCGGACGACGAACACCGTTTCACCGTTCACCTGCTCTGGCAGGAGATCCTGTTTACCGGGGGGGATCATGGAGGCGAGATCCTCTACGCACGCTCCACGGACGGGGGTGCGACCTTCGAGGATCACCAGAACCTGTCCCGCTCGCGGGACGGCGCGGGCAAGGGCCGTATCACGGCGCATCGCTGGGACAACGGCAGCCTGGACCTGCTGCGCGCCGCTGAAGGGCACGTGATTGCGGCCTGGACGGAATACCAGGGCCCGCTGCGCGTGGCCCGCTCCAGCGACGGCGGCGCGACGTTTTCCGAGGCCATCACGATCAACGACGGTGCCAGCGTGCCGGCCCGTGCACCCACCCTCGCGCAGGCCCCTTCCGGCAGGATACTGCTGGCCTGGTCGGAAGGCGACAGCCCGTATGCGGACATCCGCATCGCCACGTCGGACGACCTCGGCCAGGGCTTTACCACGCCCACCACCGCGCTGGAACACCCGGGCCATGCCGATGCGCCCTCGCTGGTGGTGGACGCTCACGGCACGGTCCATCTCGCCTTCGGCGCGATCCCGGCCAATGACCTGGAAGATTACCGTCAGCCCCACCACCGCCGCCTGCATGTCAGCCAGTCCGATGCCGACGACCTGGACTTCGGACCGGCGAAGAAGCTCGACGCGGACGACTGGCCGGGCGGCTTCCCGACCCTGGCCCGCGATGGCCAGCGGCTGTACCTGGTGTGGCAGCGCTATCCGCACCCCACCGACCGTCCCTACGGCCTGGCGTTTACCCACGCGCCGCTGGAGTCCCCGGCATTCGGCCCCGTCGAGCCCGTCCCGGGCACCACCGGTACACCCTATAGCGGCGGGCTTCAGGGCCAGCTGAAACGGCGAATGGCCGTCAATTCGAGCGGCGAGATCGCGATTGCGCAAAGCCGCTTTGTCCCCGGCAGTCATAGCGACATCCTGCTGATACGCGGACAGGTCGAGACAGGCGAATGACCCGGTCGGACAGCTTCTCGCTGATGGTCCACGGCGGCGCAGGGCGCATCCAGGAAGCACGCGACCCGCAGATCGCCGAGCAGTACCACGATGCGCTCCGTCGGGTGCTGGAGGATGGGCGCGAGCGGCTGGCCCGTGGCGACACCGCCCTCGATACCGTCGAGCACTGCGCGGCGCGGCTCGAGGACGACCCGCTGTTCAATGCCGGGACCGGTGCCGTCCTGACCCGCGAGGCGACCATCGAACTGGATGCCGCCATCATGGACGGTGCAACCCTGGGGGTCGGTGCCGTGGCGGCCGTTCGCGGCATCGCCAACCCGATCCGCGTGGCACGCTTGGTCCTGAATGACGGCTCACATGTATTGTTGGTCGGGGAAGGCGCCGCAGCGTTCGCGCGGGAAGCCGGGTGGCCCCGCGTCGACGAGAGCCGGCTGATCAGCCCGCAACGGCGGGAGCAACTGGAACGAACACTGCGCCGGGGAACAACCACACTGGACCACGACGAGCCTGCTCCCGGCACCATCGGCGCCGTCGCCCGCGATCCGTACGGGCACCTCGCCGCGGCGACGTCGACCGGCGGGATGAACGGGCAACGCCCCGGCCGTGTTGGAGACTCGCCTATCCCGGGTGCGGGCGTTTACGCCGACAATCACACCGCCGCCATCTCCGCGACCGGGTTCGGCGAGCATTTCCTGCGCAGCGTCTTCGCCAAGGATCTGGCCGACCGCATCGATCTGCTGGGCCTGAACGCCTCCGAGGCCCTCGCCGCAAGCCTCCACCGACTCCATCAACGGCTCGAAGGTTATGGCGGGGCCATCGTGATCGACCGCGAAGGACGCTGCGCGGCCGGGACCACCACACCGCGCATGATCCATGGCTGGATCGAGCATGGCGGGGCCAGCCAGACCCGAATCGAACCGGATACCCGCAATTCGCGGACACAAGGAGACCCTGACGAATTCGCGCATTCGCGCTGAGCCGTTACCATTCGCAACCCACGCCCAGACGCCGGATGCCGATCATGCAAGATGCCATCGCCACGCTCCCCAAGGTCGAACTGCACCTGCACATCGAAGGTGCGCTGGAGCCGGAACTCCTGTTCCGGCTCGCGGAGCGCAACGGGGTGGAACTGCCTTATGGCTCCATCGACGAGGTGCGCGCGGCCTACCAGTTCCAGGACCTGCAGTCGTTTCTGGACATCTACTACGCCGGCGCCTGCGTCCTGCTGACCGAGCAGGACTTCTACGACCTGACCCGGGCGTACCTGCAACGCTGTCAGCAGGACCATGTGCGGCACACCGAGATCTTCTTCGACCCCCAGACCCATACCGAGCGTGGCGTGGCCTTCGACACGGTCATCAACGGCATCACCCGCGCCCTGGAGGACGGCGAACGCGAGCTCGGCATCTCCAGTCGCCTGATCCTGTGTTTCCTGCGCCACCTCAGCGCCGAGGCCGCGATGGAGACCTTCGAGGCGGCCCAACCCTACCGCGAGCGCATCACCGCCTTCGGCCTGGATTCCGCGGAACAGGGCAACCCGCCGGAGAAGTACCAGGCGGTATTCGACCGGGTGCGTGCCGCCGGTTTCCGCGTGGTCGCCCACGCCGGCGAGGAGGGCCCGCCCGAATACATTCGCCAGGCCCTGGACCTGCTGCACGTCGACCGCATCGATCATGGTGTGCAGGCCGAACAGGACCCCGCCCTGCTGCGACGTCTGGTGGACGAACAGGTACCACTGACGGTTTGCCCCCTGTCCAACATCAAGCTCTGCGTGTTCGACCGGCTGGAGGATCACAACCTCAAGCGCCTGCTCGATGCCGGGCTGCGCGTCACCATCAACTCCGATGACCCCGCCTACTTCGGCGGCTACATCGGCGAGAACTTCCGCGCGACCACCGAAGCGCTGTCCCTGTCCCTCGACGACCTGGAGCAACTCGCCCGTAACGCGGTCGCAGCATCCTTCCTGGACGAGCCGGCCCGGCAGCGCCTGCAGGACGAGATCACGGACTGGCGCCGTAACCTGGCCTGAGCATGCCCTGAGGTACTCGTCAGTGATGTGCGGGCCCGGCTCCCGGTATCGGTGGCGGAAGACGATGAAACCAGGGCTGCACGGTCTCCAGCTGGGTGGCAAGCGACAGTAGCCGCCCCTCCTCGCCCCATGGCGCCATGAACTGCACGCCAACCGGGAGCCCCACGCGATCCCAGTGCAGCGGCACCGACATCGCCGGTATCCCGGCCAGGTTGGCCGCCAGCGTAAACGGGGTGCGCTCGAGGCTCTCGAAGGTCAGCCGCTCCAGAAAGCGGCTGTTGAGCATCCAGCGCCCCACGGGCAGGTACAGGGCCAGGCGCTGGAGGACGCGTACGCTCGGGGCCGGCTCCAGCTCGCCGATCCGGGGCGAAGGCATCGCCACCGTGGGCAGCAGCAATACATCGTAGCGCTCGAACAGCGCAGCCAGCGCCAGATTGACGCGCTGCCAGCCCTGACGTGCCCGGGCGTACTCACCCGCCGTCAGCGCGCGGCCGAGGCGTGCCAGCGTGCGCGTATCCAGCTCGAACTCATTCCAGCGGGCGCCCCGTTCACGCGCCCGGGCCACGAACGCGGCGACCTGCCCGAAATAAAGGGCAAGCACGGCCGACGCGAGGCGCTCACCGTCCAGCGGCCAGTCCACCACACGCTCGACCGCGTGTCCCTCGGCCTCGAGCAAGGCACCGGTGCGTTCAACCGCCTCCACGCAGTCACGATCGACGCGCCCAGCCACGGGCGAATCGACGTTCCAGCCAATACGCAACCGCCCCGGCGCGCGCCGCGCGAGGTCCTCGAAGGACGCGGGAGGCGGTTCCACGCGAAAGGGCGCGGAGGGGGTCGTCCCCGTGGACAGGACATCCAGCATCCGCGCACTGTCGCGCACGCTGCGCGAAAGCACGCCCTCGCTGACCGCCCCGTCCCAGGCCTCGGCGGCCAACGGGGTTGTGGGAACCCGCCCCCGCGAGGGCTTGAGCCCGAACAGGCCGCAGTACGATGCCGGTATCCGGATCGAGCCGGCCCCATCGTTGGCGCCAGCCATGGGGACGACCCCCGCCGCCACGGCAGCGGCTGCGCCACCACTGGAACCGCCGGGCGAGCGCTCGGTGTCCCAGGGATTACGCGTTGCGCCCCAAAGCGCGGACTCGGTGACGCCCTTCAACCCGAACTCCGGGGTGGTGGTCTTGCCGAGAATCACCAGCCCCGCGCCCTCGGACCGGCGCACGGTGTCGGCGCTGACTGGCGCAATCTCGTCGCGGCAGGCGCGACTACCGCAGGTGCTGGGCAACCCCTCCACGTCCTGCAGGATGTCCTTGACCAGGTAGGGGACACCCGCGAACACCCCCTCTACCCCTCGCTCGATCTGCGTCCTGGCACGCGCCCGCGCATCGACGCAGACCGCATTGAGCACCGGGTTCACCGCGTCCAGGCGGTCCAGTGCGCAACGCAGCAGGGCCTCGGGGGTCGTGTCTCCTTCACGCACGGCCGCCGCGCCGGCGCAGGCATCCCATTGGAAATAGCCATGTGGGTCCAACACTGAACACTACCCGGAGAAGCGTGCCGGGCGCGCCGGCAGGCGACCCTGCTCCACCAGACGCTCGATGCGCGAGAACACCTCGCCGCGTCCGAAGGGTTTCTGCATGAAGTCGTCGGAGCCGATGCGATCGAGAAAGTACGGTTCCACCGCATCCTCCTTGCCACTGATCATGATCACCGGCACCTTCGCGGTGGCGGGGTCGCGGCGCAGCTGGCGCAGCATCGCAAAACCGGTCATCCCGGGCAGGAGGATACCCAGGAAGATCAGGTCCGGTGGATTCTCGCGCGCCAGTGCCAGCGCCTCCTCGGCATCACCAGCGCAAACCGGCTCCAGTTCGTTCTGCTCGAGCATGCCGGAGAGCGACGCGACCACCGTGCGCGAATCGTCCACCACCAGCACCCGCAGCCCCCGGGCGGCCTCCTGGCGCGACTTCCTGCGTCGCTCGCCGGCCTTGCCGAAGCGCAGCAGGCGGCCCATTCGCTGCCTGTAACTCATGCCGGACTCCTTTCCTCAGCCACGGGCGCCGAGACCGACCCGTCTGAACGCATTGTTCCCCTGCCGGTGCGCACTGTCCACCGTACCCGCCGCCCCGGTTTGAAGAGCGGACCGAAGGCGCGCATGATCGGGGTTTTCGTGCGGATCCCTGAAAGGAGTCAGAACCCGCCATGAAGCCGAACGCACCCTGCCCGCCCGACACGACCGCATCGCCCCGGAGACCCGCAGCGGGAGTCCGCTCATGAAGATCCTGGTCGTCGACCGCTCGCGCGTGTTCCGGGCGCTGTGGAGCCGCATGGTGCTGGCCGCCGGACACAAGCCCATCATGGCCAGCAGCGGGGCCGAGGGGCTCGCGCGCATCGACGAGAACGACCTGGAACTGGTCTGCGCCTCGATCACGCTGCCCGACATGAGCGGCGTGGAGTTCTGCCGCCAGGCCCGAGCCAGGGCCGCCGGCCACGACCTGCCACTGATCCTGCTCACGACCAAGCAGGACCACGACATCCGGCGCCAGGCGTTCGAGGCCGGTGCCACCGATGTCCACGACAAGACCAACATCCGCGACCTGTTCCACCAGGCCGCCCGCTACGGACGCCCGGTCGAACATGCCCACGAGGGCAAGGTGCTGTATGTCGAGGACAGCCCCACCGTTGCCCGCGTGATGATCCGCATCCTCGAGGGGATGGGACTCGAGGTCGCGCACTTCCGCAGCGCCGACGAGGCCCTGCAGACCTTTGAACGCGGCAGCTGGGACCTGGTGCTCTCCGACATCCTCGTCGAGGGCGAGATCAGCGGCATGGGACTGGTCAGCCGGCTGCGACAGCAATTCCCGGACAAGACCAGCCTGCCGATCGTCGCGATGTCCGGACTGGACGACCAGAACCGGCGCGCCGAGCTCTTCCGCCTGGGGGTCAACGACTTCGTCACCAAACCGGTGCTGGAAGACGAAGTGCGGGCCCGCATCGGTAACCTCCTGGCCAACAAGCGGCTGTTCGAGGAAGTACAGGACCAGCGCCAGAAACTCTACGACATGGCGATGATCGATCCGCTCACCGGGCTGCGCAATCGCAACGTGCTGGCGGAGTGCGCCGCGCGCTTCTTCGCCGAGGCCAACCAGAAGGACATGCCCCTGAGCCTGATCCTTCTGGACATCGATCACTTCAAGCAGATCAACGACAGCCACGGCCACCTGGTCGGCGACGAGGTCCTGGTTGGCGTCGGCGAACTCCTGCGCAGCACCGGGCGCGAGACTGACGTGGCCCTGCGTTTCGGCGGCGAGGAATTCCTGCTGGTCCTGCCCGAGTGCGACCTGTTCGATGCCCACACCCGGGCCGAGGAGCTGCGCCAGCAATTGCGCGAGCTGCAGCCGGCCGGGATCACGATCACGGCGAGCTTCGGCGTGACCAGCCGGCCCTCCGGGGAGGACGTCGGCATGAATGACCTGTTCCGGGTCGCCGACCAGGCCGTCTATCGGGCCAAGAGCGAGGGCCGCGACCGCGTCGTCTCCCGCGCCCTGGACACCGCCGCCAAACCCGACGAGCAAGGCACCCCCGCCGTCGACTTGCCCGGGCCGGGACAACCGACCGCGCAACCGGTCAGCTGAGGGGGGACACCGAGGCACGTGACAAGGCGGGGGCCCGCTGATCAGCCCTGGATACGCCAGCTGCCGTCCGGCTGACGACAGGCCGTGCCATACACCTGCTCCGTCCGCCCACCGATTACCGCATCGATGGTGTACTCGCGGCAGGGACCGGCGGAGGTCTCGTACGTCCGGGTCGGCACCACGGTGTACTGGTGGCCACTGTCCGGATTGACCCACTGCGAAGGCACTCCGGTCCGCACGCTTTCCAGCGTCTGCGCGGTCTTCAACCGGTCGACCTCGTCCATGGACTGACCCACCGAGCCACCAATCGCCGCGCCCGCCAGGGTTCCGGCAATAATCGCCGCGGTGCGGCCGCGGCCGGCTCCCACCTGCGTGCCGAGTGCCCCGCCCAGCACGCCGCCGATCACCATCCCGGCCCGCTCCTGCGACCCTTGATGCGTCGCACAGCCACCCACAACCAGAAACGCGGCCAGGACAACCGTAAAAAAGATCTTGCGCCACATAAGCATTCCTCCGTTGGCCACCCCCGCGGGTGCGCGGGGCCAAGGGGAGACACTCACGCTCATCGTATCTCCCAGACCGGAGTCGGAGTATAGGCCACCGGGGACACGTTATCCGTGTCCCATGAGGCCGGATCGCTGCGATCAATCGGAACTCTTCGGCGTGGGGGCGACGCCGCCCTTCGGCTCCGGCTTCGAGGCATTGATCGCGCGCTGGAACACCCAGCTCTTGATCTCGCGGATCTGCTCCACCATGGTCCGCGACAGCGGGACCGTGTTGATCACGTTGCGGATCACATCGCGCTGGTTAAACACCCGCCCCTCCTGGTAGGCGTCGATCCGCGCCGACTTCACCGCCTGCTCGATCTCGGCCCCGCTCCAGTCCTCGGTGCTGGCCGCCATGTAGTTCAGGTTGAAGTCCTCGAGGTTGCCGCCATGGCGCTCGACATGGATGCGCAGGATCTCCTTGCGCTCCTCCACATTCGGCAGGTCGAGGAAGAACAGCTGGTCAAAACGCCCCTTGCGCATCAGCTCGGCCGGGAGCTGCTGGATGCGATTGGCCGTTGCGGCCACGAACACCCGCGGCGACTTCTCCTGCAGCCAGGTGAGAAAGCTGGAGAAGATGTTTACATTGCCGGCGCTGCCGGCGGCGTGACTGTCGAAACCGAAGGCGTTCTCCAGCTCGTCCACCCACAACACCATCGGCGCGATCTCCTCGGCGATCCGGGTGGCCCGGGCAAAGGCGTATTCCGGGGTACCGAAACTGCCGGACAGCACCAGGCTCATGTCCAGCCGCACCAGCGGCAGCCCCCAGGCGGTGGCGATCGCCTTGGCGGCCATGCTCTTGCCGCAGCCGCTGACCCCCATGAACAGCACCCCGGCCGGCAGCGGGACGTTGTCGTTCCAGGCCTTCTCGGTGAACAGGTCGGCGCGCGTGCGCACCCATTCCTTCAGATTCTCCAGACCGCCGATATCCTCCAGCGAGCGCTGTGGCGGATAGAACTCGAGGCAGCTCTCCTTGCGCAGGATCTGGCCCTTCTCCTCCTGGATCTCGGCCAGCATCTCGGCCTCGGGCAGCGGCTTGCCGCGGAACAGCCGCGCGCTCAAGTGCCCGACCTCGTTCAGCGACAGGCCGCGCATTCCCGCCGCCACCCGGAACAACTGCTCGCGCGGGACCGCCTCGGCACCATGGGTGTGCTCGAGCTGCTCCAGCACCTCGGCCTCGGACGGCAGGTCCACCTCGACCAGGAAGACCTCCTTTTTCAGGATCTCCGGCAGCTTCAGCAACGGGCAACTGAGGAACACCACGTTGCGGCCCTTCTTCAGCTGGTAGTAGAGATCGCGCACGCCGCGCACCAGCGACGGGTCGTCGTCGAACCACATGGGAAGGTCCTTCAGCAGGACCATCCGCGGGGCATCCGTCTCCCCCGCGGCGACCCGGGCCACCGCCGCGCCCGGGTCCCTCGTCGGCGCGTCCGGGTCGTCTTGCTCGCCGAACCCGTGGCTCGCGGACCAGACCTCCAGGTGACCATCCTCGCCGTAGAACGAGCGCGCGACCGAGCGCAGCAGCCGTTCCATGCGGTCCTCGTCCCAGCCCAGCAGGTAGAACACCGGATAATGCGACTTGAGTCCGCGCAGGATCTTGTGTGCCGTCCGATTCTCGAGCTTCTTGCTCAATCCGCCTCTCCCCCGGGTGGCCCCGTCCGCCTGGTCCCTATTGTCGGCACCGAGTGTACCGACTCACCGCGCCGATGCGAGCCGTGCCCCACGCCACGACGGCGCATTCGGTACCCTGAGGCATCGGCCCGCTGCAGCCCCGGAGGCATCCCGATGCCGTCTGCCCTCCCCCGGCCCTTCCGGCTCTCGCGCGCCAGCCTCGGACGCGGCGTGCTGGTATTGCTGATCGCTCTGGGCATCGGGCTCGCCCTGTGGGTGGGTGACCCGGTCCGACTGCTGGCCTGGGGCGAGGCCATCGCCGGCGGCCCCTGGGTCACGGCGGCCCTGGTGGTCCTGATGGCGCTGATGCTCGCCTTCGCCCTCCCCGGCACCCTGATCGTCTGGCTGATCGCCCCGTTCCATCCGCCCCTGGTCGCGGTCGGCCTGCTCCTCGCGGGTAGCGTCAGTGGTGCCTGGGCGGCGTACGGGGTTTCCTCCCGCCTCGCCCGAAAGCCCGCTCGCGACCCCGGCAACGAGACCTGGCTGGCCGATTTCCTGCGTCGTCACAGCAGCCTCGCAACGCAGCTCGCACTGCGCGTGTTTCCCGGCTTTCCCCATTCGATGGTGAACTATGCCGGTGGCGCACTGGGTCTTCCCCTCACCCGTTTTCTCCTGGCAGCCGTGCTGGGGCTGGCGGTCAAATGGGGCGTGTACGCCACCGCCATTCATGGGGCCACGGACGCCCTCGCGACGGGCGATGCGCTTCAGCCACAAACCCTGGCGCCCCTGGTCGTACTGGCGATCCTTTTGTTGCTGGGCGCCGTGCTGCGCTACCGGATCCAGAAACGGCATGCGCGGCCGATCAAGACCGACGCATGACACATGCGGATGGCACAGGGCCCCGCCAAACCGAGAACTGCTTCGCGGTGTTTGCCCGGCCCGTCTGTGACCACCCGTCAGGTTGGTTACACTGTCGGACACCATTCAAGCCCGGCCACCGCGTGACCCACCATACCGCCCCGCAAGCACATTCGGACATCGGTGACGTCAATCAGCGTTTCTACGACGGCCTGTGGGCGGACACCCGCCTGGTGCACCCCGAGCGCTTCAATACCTGGGCACTCGTCTCCGACCTGTCCCGGTCCCATGCCCGCCGGCTCGAGGTGGGGCCAGGGATGCGGCCACGCCTGCCCATCGCGGACACCCACTTTGTCGATATCAGCGCCCCGGCCCTGTCCGCGCTGAAAGGCGAAGGCGGGTTGACCCACTCGGCGCCCATCTCCGCGCTCCCCTACGCCGACCAGAGTTTCGATCTGGTATGCGCACTGGACATCATCGAGCACGTGGAGGACGACGAGGCGGCCCTCGCGGAGCTCTCGCGAGTCGCCGCGCCCGGCGCCCGGCTCCTGCTGTCTACCCCGCTGCACCCGGAATACTGGACCCCATTCGACGACATCGTCGGCCACTACCGGCGTTATGAACCGGCGAAGCTGGCGAACCTGCTGGAACGCCACGACCTGGAGATCGAACAAAGCGCGATCTTCGGGATGAAGCCGAAATCCTCGCGTCTCAATGACCTCGGCATGTGGTTCCTGCAGCGCCACCGGCCCGTCGCGATGAAGGTCTACAACCGGTTCCTGATGCCCCTGGGCCTGCGCCTGCAGAAACCGCTCGAACTGCGCCCCGGCATGGTCGCCACCGAGGGCGTGGAAGAGGTCTTCCTGGTCTGTCGCCGCCGCCCCTGAGCCCGCCCGCACCTTCCCCGCACGGGCCCAGGAGCCACCCCCGGGCGGGGGCGCGACGAAAACCCCGCCCATCGCCATGCCTGCTTGATGGAAACCCGTCTCCGGGCGTACTGTCTACACAGGCAAGACTCCCGAGAGAACACCCGATGCTCGACCTGCTGCGTTCACGTTCCACCTACCGCGATCAGCGCTTCCAGTTTTCCCTGCTGGTGCTGGCCACCGGGTTCGTGTTGACCGTGCAAAACCCGGAGGCACAGGAATCCGCCGCGGAACTGTTCTCCAAGGTCGAGTTCCCGAACTTTGCCCAGGTACAGGACATGCGCCCGCAACTGCCCCCACCGTGGATGGAGGGTGACCAGCTGGCCAGCGAGGACTCCGAATCGACCCCGGTGGTCACCCTGCTCGAGCGCACCGATGCTCGATCCGCCGACCCGCGCGAGCGTCCGACGCGCTCCGCCGGCGACGAATAACCCCGGCGGCCCGGCTCACATCCCCGCCGCGCAAACCCGGTTTCGCCCCTCGCGCTTGGCGCAGTAAAGCTGCCGGTCGGCCTCTCCCAGAAGGTCCTCCGGCGCCACCGATCGCCCCCTGTCGACCGCGGATACCCCGAGACTGACCGTCACCGCATCCGTCACATTATCCGGGTGGCCCAGCTGCAACGACTCGACCTTGCGGCGCACGCGCTCGGCGACCGCCCGCGCACCCTCCAGGGTGGTGTCCGGCAGGATGCAGGCAAACTCCTCGCCGCCATAACGCGCCACCAGATCGGTGGGCCGGTGTGCCGCGGCGCGCAATACCTCCGCGACCTGGCGCAAGCAGTCGTCCCCACGCTGGTGGCCAAAGCGGTCGTTGAACGGCTTGAAGTGGTCAATATCGATCATCAACAGCGCAAGGTTCACCTCGCGCCGCGAACCGCACTCGCGCTCCAGGACGGCATCGAATTCGCGCCGGTTGGCGAGGCCGGTCAGGCCATCTACCCGCGCCTGGCGGGCCAGCTCTGCCTCCACCTCCTTGCGCGCGAAGGTGCCGGCGATGATATCGGCCACCACCTGCAGCACGGCGATCTGTTCGGGGCTCCACTCGTAGTGCCGGGCCACCGAATCAAGGCCCAAGAGCCCGAAGGCCTTCTGATCACTGATCAACGGGATGAGCAACAGGGACTCGATATCCTGGCGCCGGAACTCGGCCTGCTCCACCACCGCAGCCTCGGGGAGCGCACCCACATCGGGGACGTGCACCGGGTGTCCCTGCCGAATCTGGCGGGTCACCCAACCATGCGCCTCCATGGGTATCCCTTGCATCTCGTCGAGGAAGGGGCCGACCCCGGGCGCGCACCACTCGCTCACCAGGTCCATCGTCTCATGGTCCGGGCGAAAACAGATCACGTAGGCTCGCCCCATCCGGAAGAACTCGCCCAGACGTTGCAGGGCCTGCACAACGGCCGCGTCCACCGCGTCCGCCGACAGGTCCGCAAACTGCGCGGAGATCGCCGAGACCACCTCCTGCAACCGGTACTGGTGCTGTGCCCTGAGTTCCAGTTGCTTGCGCTCGGTGATGTCCTCGCCCATCACGCTGGCCCCAAGCAGCGCGCCCTCGGCATCAAAAAACCGCTGGGCATACCAGGACAGCGTGCGCTCTTCGCCATTGCGGGTGCAGATAGTGGACTCCAGGCCCGCGATCTCGCGGCCTTCGTGAATGATGGCCTGCCCCTCGGCGAAGACCGCCGCGCGATACTCCGGGTCGGGGAAAAGCCATTCCCAGATACTCGCGTGTCCCACGACTTCCTCGCGGCTGTACCCGCTGATCCGTTCCGCCGCGCGATTCCACAGCGTCACCCGCCCCTCGGTATCCAGGGTGTTTACCCAAACCGGAGCGTATTCAATGATCTGTGAATGGAAACACGCGGAGGGGTCTGCCGCCATGATGATCCTCGCAACGGGAAACAATCGGCGCGCACAGCAACGCCGCCCGGCGAACACGCGCAATCCCGTCCGCCCATCCCAATGAGGTTAGCAACAGTCCCCGGCCTTCGCGTCAGAAAAGACGGTTGTTTGTTAGGCTGCCGTTGCTCCCCTCTCACGAGACGCTGATCCGCATGACCGAATCCTTCAAGGCCCTGCTCCTGGAACAGCAACCCGACGGCCCGGAAGCCACGATCCGGACCCTCTCCCTCGACGACCTGCCCGCGGGCGCGGTTCTGCTCCAGGTTCACTATTCGGGGCTGAACTACAAGGACGGCATGATCCTGCGGGGTCAGGGCAACCTGGTCCGGGAATACCCGCACGTGCCGGGCATCGACCTGGCCGGGACCGTCCTCGAATCCGCCGACCCGCGCTTCGCTCCAGGCGACTCCGTCGTGCTCACCGGGCACCGCGTGGGCGAGATTCACTGGGGCGGCTACGCGGAACGCGCCCGGGTACGCGCCGACTGGCTGATCCCGAAGCCCACCGGCTACAGCACGCGCCAGGCGATGGCCGCGGGCACCGCCGGGTTCACTGCCATGCTCGCCATCGAGGCCCTGGAGGACCACGGCCTGCGACCCGACGCCGGGGAGATCCTGGTCACCGGGGCCTCCGGTGGTGTGGGCAGCATCGCCGTGTGCCTGCTGGCGCGACTGGGCTACGCGGTCACCGCCGTCACCGGCCGTCCCGAGAACGGCGAATACCTGCACCGCCTGGGCGCCACGCAGATCCTGCCGCGCTCGGAGCTGGCCCAAACCCCGCCCAAGCCGTTGCTGGGGGAACGCTGGGCCGGCTGCGTGGACACGGTGGGGGGCGACATGCTGGCCCATGTACTCGCCGGCATGGCCTACGGCCGCTCGGTGGCGGCCTGCGGCCTCGCCGGCGGCGCGCAACTGCGGACCACGGTCCTGCCGTTCCTGCTGCGCGGCGTCAACCTGCTGGGGATCGACTCGGTCCTGTGCCCCACCGAGCGGCGGCGGGCCGCCTGGGAACGCCTCGCGACCCTGCTACCCGGCGACGACCTGGACGCGATCACCGCGGAGATCGGCCTGGACGACCTGCCGTACTTCGCCGGACAGATCCTTGCGGGACAGATTCGGGGGCGCACAGTGGTCCGCCTGGATCCGGAGGACGCCCGCACCGCGTGACGCCCCGGCCCGCCCGGAACCGGCTATGCTGCGGGCACCACCACTGCGGAGGCATCCATGACCGAACTCGCATCCCGCCTGAAGTCGATCCGCGACCGCTTGGCCGAACTGGAAGCCATGGCCCGGGACGATCACGCGGAAGCCGCCCACCGCCTGGCCGCCGAACTGACCCGGGAGCTGAATCACGCGCTGGAGGAAGCCACCGGGTCCGGAGACGGCGGACACGCGGCCGCCCCCGGCGAACCCCGCCCACCGCGGGACCCGGTGGAGAAGTGCCCGCGCTGCACCCTGCGCAGCTTCACCTTCCAGGACGGCACTATCCGGGAACGCCCGGACGAGCCGGGGCACTTCGAGGCGCAGTACCAGTGCATGAGCTGCGGCCACGAGGCCTGGCGCCGCCTGGGTTAACAAACGAGGCGCGGGCGCATGCATTAGTCAGTGTTTCCCTACATCTGCCCCCGCGTCCAGCGCACGATGTCGGCGGCGCCCATGGCGCCTGCCTGGCGCGCGACCTCGTGACCCCCGCGAAACAGTGCCAGCGTCGGGATACTGCGAATGCCGAACTGCTGCCCAAGACCGGGCTCCGCTTCGGTATTGACCTTGGCGAGCCGCACGGCCGGCTCCAGATCCTCCGCCGCCTGCCGGAACTGCGGGGCCATCATCTTGCAGGGGCCACACCACGGCGCCCAGAAATCCACCAGCAACGGGATATCGTTGCGTTCCAGATGCCGGCGAACGTTCGCGGCGGTCAGCTCCAGCGGCTCCCCGGCGAACACCGACCGATGGCACTGGCCGCACTTCGGTCCGGCCCCCAGGCGGGCGGAAGGGATTCGATTCACCGCATCGCAGTGCGGACAGACCACATGCAGGGCTTCACTCACGGCAACACCTCGTCTGGACCAGATCGTAAGAGAGCGGTATCTCGATCTTATCCCACAAGCGCGCCGCTCGAGAGGTCAGGACGCGTGATGGCGGGCCAGGAACCGTTCGGTGCGTTCCACTGCGCGGCGCTCGTTGCGATCATTCCAGGGCTGTCCGATCAATTTGCGCATTGTCCCCTCGATCGTCCGCGTCACCAGGAGGTTGGTCAGCATGCGCGAGGCATTCGGGAAATCGCGCGGGAAGGCCCGCAGCGCCATGGAAAAACTGACGTCGTCGTAGAGCACGTAGTGCCAGAACCCAGGCGGGATGTAGAGCACATCCCCGTGGCGCAGTTCGGCCAGGTGACCGCGCACATGGCGCAGGCCCGGATGCCGCTCGTAGTCGGGGTTCTCGAAGTCCACCGAGGCCAGCGCGCTGAACGAGAACGGCACGTGGTACATGTACGCGGTGTATTCCGGGGCCACCAGCAGTACGCGCTTCGGCCCGCCAAAGTGGCACAGCAGGATGTCCGGACGGTCGATGTCGAAGTGCATCTGCACGCGTGCGTCCTTGCCGCCCATGAACAGAACGGGCAGCTTGCGGAACAGTCGCAACCCGATTTCGGGAAACTCGAAATCGCGCGCCAGCGCCGGCCGGGCAGCGAACAGATTGAAGAAGAACAGGCGCAGATCGCGTTCCCCCTCCGCCAGGCGGTCCAGGTATTCCGCCAGCGGCATGCGCAGGGACGCGGCGTGTTGATGCTCGTTGCCACGCGCGGGGCGGCTGTCGTACAGGGGCACGACGGCGTCACCGGCCACCTTGCGAAAATAGTCGGTGGTCCAGCGTTCCCGCGCCGGCCACTCCCGGGTGACCTCTTCCAGAATCACCGGTTGCGCGACCGCCTTGTACTGCTGCAAGAACGCGTCCGCTGCGACAGCCCCAACCCGCTCCACTGGGGTGGTCTCGATCATTGCCGGCCCTGCCTCCTGGGGGAAACCCGTCAGCCTACCAACCGCGCGGGGCACGCGCGATCCCGCGCGGCCCCAGCAGCCAGCCGAACAGGCAGTGCGTCAGCCACCACACCGCGGCGCACACGGCCATCACCACCGTCAGCCAGGCCAGGGGGTGCATCCACTCCTGGACCTGCCCGCCCGGCCCCAGTACCCAGTTCACGTTGTTGTCGGGATCGGCCAGCGCAAAGGTCAGCAGCAGGATGCCCCAGCCCAGCACCAGCATGTAGCGCCATGCGCGGGGGTCATACCCCAGGCGCCACACCAGCCAGATCAGCACGAACGGCAGGGGCAGGTGGTACAGCGACAACAACCGCACGAACAACGGGATCTCGGGGTTGAACATGTAATGCACAATGCCCAGCGGTGCCCAGCCCCAGACCACCATGCTCAACAGGAAGTCCAGCACCCAGCCGAGTTCCAGCAGCACGACCGCCACCAGCATCATGCTCGCGATCCGGCGGCTCTCCAGCCAGGCCGCCAGCAGTCCGCCCAGTAGCGCCACATTGGAGAACCACAGGAAATTGAACCAGCCATGCACCGCCGCGTAGACCGGCACCAGAACCAGCACGAACGCGAGATAACCCCACTTGACCCCGTGCGGCACCCCGCCACCACTCGCCACTGAACCCCCTGGCTTCACTTCGCTTGCCCCCGGCTGCATTCGGGCTCAGGGTAGCAGCATGTACCCCGTGATTCGGAAGCACGCTGCGCAATGAGACCGTTGTCCGCCCTCTGCGTAATCCTCTCGCTGCTGGCTGCCCCGGCCGTACTGGCGGCGGATCGCGCCGATGCCCCACCCCCGACCATCGGCCTGGCACTGGGCTCGGGCGGCGCCGGCGGACTGGCGCATATCGCCGTCCTCCAGGTCTTCGACGACCTCGATACCCGGCCCGACCGCATCACCGGCACCAGCATCGGGGCCGTAATCGGCGGGCTTTATGCGGCGGGGCTGACCGCCGACGAGATCCTCGACCTGTTCGACGACTTCGCGGGCTCCGAGCTGGACGCCCTGACCGGCCTGGCGCGCTCGGACATCCGGCTGATGGATCTCGTCCCGCTGCGGCTCGGCCGCAATGCCCTGTTCGACTCCGGCGAATTCCTGCGTTTCCTCGCCGAGCATACCGACGCCCGTGACTTCGACGACCTGCGCATCCCGTTCGCGGTGGTCGCGACCGACTTTCGCACCGGCGAAAGCGTGGTAATCGACGAGGGCGACCTGTTCAAGGCCATCGAGGCCAGCATGGCGGTACCGGGACTATTCGAGCCGGTCCGCTACGGCGATGCCCAGTACCTGATCGACGGAGGCGCCTCCAACCCGCTGCCATACGACCTGCTGCAGGGCGAATACGACTACGTGATTGCCGTGGACGTCTCCGGCAACGGCGCGCAGAACGACACCGACGACATCGGCATCAGCGACCTGCTGTTCAAGAGCTTCAGCATCATGCAGGGTTCCATCATCCGTCACATGACGCGGCTGGACCCGCCGGACCTCTACCTGGTCCCGGATACCAGCGGCATCCGTCTGCTGCACTTCAACCGCATCGACGAGATCCTCGAAAAGGCCCAGCCCACCGCCGACGAACTGCGCGCACAACTCGAGGCTTGGGGCATCCAGCGGCCCGGGCCGTGACACGGTGCAGGCCGCGACAGTGCCCTATAATCGCGGCATCCGTCGCAACGGACGCGACGCCATCCCGGGAGAGGCGTGAACCACGACAACTCCAATAACCCGCCCGGTCCGGGTGATCCGCCCCTTGAGACCGGAGCCGGACGCCACGAGCTGTGGTACACCCGGCGGGATGACCAGGTCTGCGGGCCCTACCCGCAGCGCTCCATCGGCCGCTTCCTGATTCTCGGCCGCCTGCGCCCGGATGACGAGGTCAGCCTCGACCGGGACACCTGGTGGCGCATCGACCAGCGCCCGCACCTGATCCCGGAAGAACTGCAGAACGCCCATACCCCGGAGGGCCGCGAGCGCCTGGAACAGGCGCGCCTGCGCGAGGACGAACGCCGCCGCGAACGCCGCCACGACGACCCGCCCCCCGAGATCCGCGAACGCCGCAAGGGCGACCGCCGCTGCCCGGAATCGCCGGAAACGGTCTCCCACCGGCAGCAATGGGCCGAGATCCTGGAACGGCCGTCACCTCCCTGGACCCAGTGGGTCCGCGGACCACGCCCCTGGATCGCGGGTGGCCTGGCGGTCGCCGGGGCCCTCGCGCTGCTGATCGGCTTCGGCCTCGCCTTCGAGCGCGACACGGGGCCCGACTGCGACGCACCCCCGGCGCCCGGTATCAACTGGAATTACTGCGACAAGGCCGGGGCCGACCTGCGCGCCGCCGACCTCACCGGGGCATCCCTGCACAGCACGCGGCTGGCCGGGGCACGCCTGCACGGCGCGCACCTTGCCGACGCCGACCTGCGCTTTGCAGACCTCTCCCTGGCCGGCCTGGAGAATGCGGATCTCGCGGGCGCCAACCTGACTGGCGCGGACCTGATACGGGCCCGCCTGGTGGATGCTAGCCTGGAGAGCGCCAACCTCGCACACGCCAACCTGACCGGCGCGGAGATGTCCGGTGCGCGCCTGGACCATGCCCGGCTCGACCGCAGCATATGGACCGACGGCCGGATCTGCGCCCGCGACTCCATCGGCACCTGCAACTAGCTCGCCGCGCAACGCGCCCTATTCGGCGTCGCGCTCGCCGGCCGGATCCAGGTCGATCCCCAGCTCGCCGGCCACGTCGACCCAGTACGGCTCGGCCTCGCAGGAACAGCAGTCACACCAAACGGTCACGCCTTCGTGCATGCTGAGCCGGCTGCGCGCGGCGGGTGCCATCCGCGCCTCCGGCGCCTTGCCGGATACCCGCGCCACCCGGCCTCCGGCCGTGCCCTCAGGTTGAGACATGGCTGCACCTCCCGACGCGCAGTCTCCTGAAGCCAAGAAACGCGATCCAAGCGGATCCGCATCGCCTTGAGCATAGACCCCGGCACCCGTCCCGGGCCAGCAGACGAATCCCGGCCCCGTGCTACTCTCGAGAGGATCCTTCCCTGCTTCCGGTGGACATGATCGCCCGACGCGACAAGATCCTGCTCTCGGTCTCGGCCGCGGCCCTGCTCGGCATCCTGCTGCCGCTGGCCGCGCTGGCCTGGTTCCTGTGGCAGGAGTCCGTGGTCGCCGAGGAGAAACGCCTGGCCGAGCTCGCCCAGCGCCTGGGCGAACAGACCGAGACCGCCCTGGTCGATGCCCGCGAGCTGCTGGACACCCTCAACCAGCTGGAGCTGGACGCCTGTTCCCCGGAGCACCTGGAACACCTTCAGGACGCGGCCATGGCGCGGCCGCACGTGCGCGCCATCGGCTACTGGCGCGCGGCAGAGCGCCAGTGCGGGGCCGGGTTCGTCCAGGGCGAGGCACTGACACCGCCGCGCGCCAGCCGCATCTACGACAGCGGGGTCATCGCCTGGTGGCCCGGCCCGGATACCGCGGTGGGCGGCGTGGAGCTGTTCCTGATGCGCTTCGGCCAGCACGACGTCTCGATCGATCCGCGCCTGCTGATCACCCCCGGTCTGCTGCAGGAACAGCAGGTCGGCCTCTGGGTGGAAGGTCTGCCAATGAGCCACCACCCTGCGGACGCCGAGCTCCCCTCGCCCGACGCCACCCCCACTGGCCTGAGCGTCGACCGCGCCCGGGGGCGCATCGTCAGTCGCTTCTCGCTGGACACGATCTTCCCGATCGACATCATCGCCGCCCAGCCACTGGCCGCCTTCTGGGACCGCTACCTGCCGACCCTGATCGTGGCGGGTCTCTTCGGACTGATGCTGGTGGCCCTGTGGCTGCTCCTCGTGGTGCACTACCTCCGCCGTCACCTGAGCCTGGCCAGCGAACTGCGCGAGGCCATCGCCCGCGGCCACCTGAGCGTGGAATACCAGCCCATCGTGGATCTCGCCGACGGGCGCTGCCGGGGCGCCGAAGCCCTGGCCCGCTGGCATCGCGAGGGGGACGAGACCATCCGCCCGGACGTCTTCGTCCCGCTGGCCGAGGACACCGGCCAGGCCACCGACCTGACGCTCGCGATCCTGCGCGCCATCCTGCGTGACCTGGGCGACCGCCTGCGGGCGCACCCCGAACAGACCGTCAACCTCAACATCACCGGCCACGATCTGGCCTCCGACCGCTTCGGCGATGCCCTGCGCACGGCCCTGCGCGAGGCGGGCGTCGCCCCGACCTCGATCACGCTGGAACTGACCGAGCGCTCGCTGCTGAACGAAGACGCGGTACGCGGCCGGCTGCGGGAACTTCGCCGGCGCGGACACCGCATCGCCATCGACGACTTTGGCACAGGATATTCGAGCCTTTCCTACCTCGAGCATTTCGAACTGGATACACTGAAGATCGACAAGTCCTTCGCCGACGCCATCGCCCACGAGGCGGTGACCAGCAGCGTGATCGGCCACATCATCGACATGGCCCGTTCGCTCGAGCTGCAGATCGTCGCCGAAGGCATCGAATCGCCCCACCAGGTCGAATGGCTGCGCGCGCAGGGCGTGGAGAGTGGACAGGGCTACCACTTCAGCCGTCCCCTGTCCGCCGCGGCCTTCCTCGACTGGTGCCACCAACGCTGAGGAGATCATGCCCGACACCCCCGCTCTGCGCCCGCTGGCCCGCGCCCTGGCGCCCGCCCTGTTGCTGGCCGCGACCGCCACCGGCTGCGGTCTGTTACCGATCGAACGGGACGACCCGTCCCCCGCGGGCGAGCACCTGCCCCCCGAGCCTTCGCCGGCGGATACCCCGTCCGTCGAAAGCCCGGAAACACCGCCCGAACCGGAGCCTGAAGCCACCCCGGAGGCCCCGGCCGAGGCACCCCCACCCCTGCGCATCGCCCGCTCGGACCAGGCGGAACAGGAACGCAGCGCCACCCTGCGGGAACAGGGTCACGACACGCTGGACCCGGGCCGCCTGGGCTATTACATGGATGTCCTCGGCGCCCGGCTGCGCCAGGAACTGGCGGAACAACCCGCCGCAATCGATCACCGGGACGAGGGCATCCGCGTGACCCTGGCGGAAGGAAACGGCCAGACCCGGGCGCTGGAGACCATCGG
The DNA here is from genome assembly GCF_000420165.1 of Thioalkalivibrio sp. AKL19. GTDB lineage: Bacteria > Pseudomonadota > Gammaproteobacteria > Ectothiorhodospirales > Ectothiorhodospiraceae > Thioalkalivibrio. The sequence goes on from NZ_ATUK01000010.1 coordinate 123,212, forward strand.
TCACCTGCTCCACGAGTTCGGCGCCAGCCTGGTGACCGTCGTCGCGCATCGCGGCGGCGTGGATCCCGACACCGACCAGCGGACCGCCGCGGAAGGCGCAGCGCTGGCCGCGGGCGAGCAGCTGGAAAGGGCCGGGGTGTCACCCGAACGCCTGGTGCTGCGCGGCACGGATGCGAATAACGCGGGGGCCAACCCCGCCAGCCTCATCCCCGCCCCGCGGCTCGAACTGCTGATCCAGCCGCTGACCGCCAGCTAAGCCCCCTCGCCACTGGAGCCCTTGGCCATGAACGAAGCCGTATCCGATGCGCCGGAGCCGATGACCATCCAGCCAGGCGCCGAAGCGCCCGCGCGCCGAACCGAGATGGAGCCAGACAGCACCGTCTATCGCACGCTGCTGGAGTCCACCCGTGCCATCCCCTGGCGCATCGACTGGGCCACCATGCGGTTCACCTACATCGGCCCGCAGATCGAGGCGTTGCTGGGCTGGACGCCGGAGAGCTGGGTCAGTATCGACGACTGGGTGGAGCGTATGCACCCGGACGACCGCGAATCGGTCGTCAACTTCTGTGTGGCACAGTCGCAGTCCGGGGTCGACCACGAGGCCGATTACCGTGCCCTGACCCGGGAGGGCCACTACATCTGGATTCGCGATGTGGTCCACGTGGTGCGCAAGGACGGCGAGGTCGAGGCACTCGTGGGCTTTATGTTCGACATCAGCGAGCGCAAGCAACAGGAAGAAGAGCTGCTGCGCCTGAAGTCCGAACTGGAGGCCCTGTCCTACCGCGATTCGCTCACCGGTATCGCCAACCGTCGGCAGTTCGATCTCGTACTCGAACGCGAGTGGGCCCACGCCCGGCGCGACCAGCGCCCGCTCTCCGCCGTCATGCTCGATATCGACCACTTCAAGGAATACAACGACCGCTACGGCCACCCGGCCGGCGACGGCTGTCTGCAGCGGATCGCCACCTGCCTCGCCGGCGTCGTCGGCCGCGAACAGGACCTGCTGGCACGCCTGGGCGGGGAGGAGTTTGTACTGATCCTGCCCGACACCGATATCGACGCGGCCCACGCGCTGGCCGAACGCTGCCTGCAGCGTATCCGCGAGGAGGCGATCCCGCACGCGAGTTCCCGCGTGGCCCCCACACTGACCGCCAGCGCCGGGGTCGGCAGCATCACCCCCGACGAGAACAGCCACTCCACGCAGGTGGTCGAGGCCGCGGACCGCGCCCTGTACCAGGCCAAGCGCAACGGGCGCGACCGGGTCGCCATCGCCGCGGGCGACACTGCCCCACCGACAACCTGAACCATCGCCAACGCCGGTGATCTGAACGGATAGCCACCGGCACACGCCCCACGCCGGGGCCCGGCGGGGACCCGAGCGCGGTCCATCCGCGGCGTGGCCGGGCGCCAGGGCCGTGATCCACGTCGGATCTCGCGAAGCGTTCGCCGGGCCACATGGAAAACATCCGGGATTCGGACCAGACTCCGGGGAAAGGGGCACCCCGGAGGGAGAGATCGACATGACCAGCCTGCATCACCCCGCTCGGGAACCCGCGCTCTACCGATTTCTCGGGATCGTGCTGCCCCCCGTGGGGGCCTACCGCTACGGCGCCGCCGCCCACAGCTGCGCCGCGCCGATCGCCATCGTCTGGGCGGCCGCCCTCGTCTCCATCGCCTATGCCCTGCTGACCGGCCTGGCGGGCATCTCCGGCTACGGCGGCTTCCCGCTGGCGATCGGTCTGTTCCTGTGGGTGTTCGCCACGGTATGGACCTTCCTGGTCGTGCGGAACGTGCAGGCGGACTCCTCCCTCACCGACCCCCGCAAACACGAAGAACGCGTCCGCCAGCGAGAGGACGACCACGACCCGCTGGATCAACTCGATTCCGGCGAACGCCCGCGCTGACGTCTCCGCCCGTACTGCCATCCCACTGAACCGCGCCGCGTTCACCCCGCTTTACCACCCCTGAAATCTGCCTCTCGAATACGGTTTGCGCCTCCGGACGTCCCCTGCCAGACTCGGACCAACGCGTGCGGGTGGAACGGGCCGCCAGGACGCGTCCGACCGAGGGGACATGCATGAGCGATTCGTCCGGGGTGGAGGTCCACTACGAGGACCTGGTGGAGAACCACCCCTTCATCATCATCTGCTATCGGCCCGACACCACCATCTTCTATGCCAACCGGGCGGCCCACGAGTACTTCGCGGCGCCCCCCGGCAGCCTGCTCGGGCACCGCTGGATCCATGACCTGCCCGAAGACCGGCAGTCCGAGAACCGCGCCGACCTGCTGCGCTATACCCCCGACGCGCCCGTGCGCACCATCGAGAATCCGGTGCGCCGCGGCGACGGAGCCGATCGCTGGATCCGCTGGACCAGCCGCGCCTTCTTCAACGACGCCGGGGAGGTCACCCACTTCCAGACCCTCGGCATCGACGTCACCGACCGCAAGCAGGGCGAGCTCCTGCGCGAGAACCTGCTGGGGAGCCTGGCCGAGGGCGTCTTCGGGATCGACGCCGACGGCAACTATACCTTCCTCAACCCCACGGCCTGCGAGTTGCTCGGGTTCGCCAGCGAAGACGAGGCCCTGGGCCGCAGTTCGCACGAGCTGTCGCACCACACCCGCCCCGATGGCCAGGCCTTCGCGCCCGCCGAGTGCCCCGTCTACCGCGTCCTGCACAGCGGCGAGCCGCTGCAGGCCTGCGAGGAATACTTCTGGAGCCGCACGGGCCACGGCTTCCCGGTGCTGATCAACGCCGCCCCGCTGTTCGATGCCCGCGGGCGGGTGACCGGCGCGGTGGTCTCGTTCCAGGACATCACCGAACGCCTGGCCGCGCGGGAGGCGCTGGAACAGCGCGAGTGGGAGCTGAAGGAGGCCCAGGAGATTGCCCACCTGGGCAACTGGATATCGGACTTCGATACCGGCGTCATCCGCTGGTCCGACGAGGTTTTCCGGATCTTCGGCCTCGAATACGACCAGTGGGGTGCCACCCACGAGGCCTTCATGAAGGCAGTACATCCCGATGACCGCGAGCGCGTACAGCGCGCGGTCGAAGCCGCCCTGACGCCGGACGGTCCGGAATACGACCTCGAACACCGCATCGTCCGCCCGGACGGTAATATCCGCGTCGTCTACCAGCGCGGGACCGTGGACTTCGACCCCCAGGGGCGCCCGCAACGCATGGCCGGCGTGGTGCACGACATCACCGAACGGCGCGAGGCGGAACGCCGGCTGCACTTCATCACCTACCACGATGCGCTGACCGGCCTGCCCAACCGCACCCGGTTTGGCGAACGCACCGACCAGGCCGTGGCCGATGCCGAACGCCTGGGTCGGCCGCTGGTGCTGGCCCACATCGGCCTGGATCGCTTCAAGAGCGTCAACGAAGGCATGGGCCAGGCCACCGGCGACGAGGTCCTGCAGCACGTGGCGCGGCGCCTGGAGAACCGTCTCCCGGTGGGCGGCGTCCTCGCCCGGCTGGGCGGCGACGAGTTCGGCGCGCTGCTGCCGGTGGAGACCCCGGGGGCCGTCGCCGGCTCGGTCACCCGCCTGCTGGAATCCCTGCGCCAGGTGATCAAGGCCGGCGAACACGAGCTGTACATCCCGGGGTCCATCGGCGTCGCCGTGTATCCCCACGATACCCGGGACACCGCGGACCTGATGCGCCGCGCCGAGTCCGCGATGCACCAGGCCAAGCGCACCGAAGGCAACGCCATCGAGTTCTCCTCCGGCGACCTCAACAGCGATGTACGCGCCCGCGTCTCGCTGGAAGGCCAGCTGCGGCGCGCGGTCGACCACCAGGAAGGGTTCTTCCTCCACTACCAGCCGCGGGTCGCTGCGGGGGACGGACGCGTCGTCGGCGTCGAGGCCCTGCTGCGTTGGCAAGACGCCGCCGGCACGGTGCATTCGCCGGGCGCCTTCATCCCGATCCTCGAGGAGACCGGGCTGATTGTCGAACTGGGTCACTGGATCCTGACCGAGGCCTGCCGCCAGTGCCACGCATGGCACCGAGCGGGGCTGCCCGCGGTGCGCATGTCCGTCAACCTGGCCGCCCCGCAATTCAGGGATCATCAAATGGCCCACTGCATCGACCGGGTCCTGGCGGAGACCGGCCTCGACCCCAATGCCCTGGAACTGGAAGTCACCGAGAGCATGCTGATGGCCGACATCGAGCAGGTCATCCGTACCCTGGGCCAGTTCCGCGAACGCGGGGTACGGGTCGCCCTCGACGACTTCGGGACCGGCTATTCCTCGCTCGCCTACCTGCGTCGCTTCCCGCTGGACGTCCTGAAGATCGACCGCTGTTTCATCGCGGACCTGCAACCTGACTCCGGTGACGCCGCCATCGTGCGCACCATCCTCGGCCTCGCCGACAACCTGGGCCTCGAGTCCGTCGCCGAAGGGGTGGAGACCGCACAACAGCAGGCGTTCCTGCTGAAGGAAGGCTGCCAGACCCTGCAGGGCTTCCTGTTCGCCCGCCCCCAGTCTGCCGCCGACTGCGAACACTTGCTGGCCCGCCCCGAGTCAGCGGCGGCGCACCCGGGCTTCAGCGCCTGAGCGGTTCCCCACGCACTTTTTTGTTCGCGCGCCCAAGCGACGACTGGATTCACAACGAGAATCAGCCAGACACGGAGATCATCCGGGGGCGCAAATGGCCCGTCGCCGGTCGCTTTAAATCCGGGCGCTTTTGGAATGTCACCATCCCCGGCGGCCTTGCCCATGCCCTGCCATCCCGACCGGAGCGAAGCGCCGGGATCTCCCCCTTCGAGGTAACCCCAGCCACCGAGATCCCGGATCACCGCTACGCGGTTTCCGGGATGACGAAGCAGGAGGCGCGGGGAGCCCCGGGGCGCGTACCGCTGCGCTCCAGGGCCACGTTCGAGTAGTGTGCTGTACACACCCAGGTCCGCACGGTCCCTGGACCTGGCTGACCCTCGTGGCTAATCAGGAGCGACACAGCAGCGAGCATGCACATCGATCCGTGTTTCCCTACGATGGACCACCACCAACCGGAGGGCACCGCGTGCGCGCCACAATCATACTGGCAGGAATCATGCTGATCGGCGGCTGCAGCGCGCTGCCGCGCGGCGATGACGCCCCGCGCGAGGTGGCCTACATCTGCGCCTACGGTCCCGAACTCACCGCCAGCTTCGAGGACGGCCAGGCCCTGTTGGCCTTCAACGGCGCGCGGGCCCGCCTGCAGGCCACCGAGACGGCCTACGGCGGGCGCTACGCCAATCCCACCGACGACATCGTGTTCTGGACGCGCGGCGACGCCGCCATGCTCGACATGCTGGGCGTGTTCTGGAGCTGCCGCGCCCTGCCCGACCGCGGATGACCGACGCAGCGACCCGTTTTGTCCTGCAGGCCACCGGTGCCCGCACGGCGGTGCGCGGCCCGGTCATCCAGACCCTGTGGAGTGGCTACGGCGAGATCGTGCGCTACCTTCTTGAGGGTGGCGACTCCTCCACGGTCATCCTCAAGCACATCGTGTTCCCCGACGAACTGGACCATCCGCGCGGCTGGAGCAATAACCGCTCGCATCAGCGCAAGGTCCGCTCCTATCAGGTGGAGATGGCCTGGTACCGCGACTGGGCCAACCCATGCGCCGCCACCAGCCGTGTGCCCCGCTGTCTGGATACCGCGACCATCGGCGACGAGCACCTGATCGTGCTGGAGGACCTCGATGCTGCCGGCTTCCCGCAGCGCAGGGAGCACCTGACCCGCGCCGAGGCGCGGCTCTGCCTGCACTGGCTCGCCCGTTTCCACGCGCGCTTCATGGGACAGGCGCCCACGGGACTGTGGCCCGAGGGCAGTTACTGGCACCTGGCCACCCGCCCGGACGAGTGGGCCGCCATCGAGGACCCGGCGATTCGCGACACGGCAGCGGCCCTCGACAACGCCCTGACCGGCGCCCGCTACCGCACCCTCGTCCACGGCGATGCGAAGGTGGCCAATTTCTGCTTCGCACCGGCGGGTGATGCCGTCGCCGCCGTGGATTTCCAGTACATCGGCGGTGGCTGCGGGATGCGCGACGTGGCCTATTTCCTCGGGAGCTGCCTGGACGAGCGGGAACAAAAGAACTGGGAGGCCGACCTGCTGGATACCTATTTCGCGGCATTGCGCGAGGCCCTGCATGACCGGGTAAGGAAAGAGATCGCCACGGATATCGAGCGCGAGTGGCGCGCCCTGTTCCCCGTCGCGCAGGCGGACTTCTACCGCTTCCTGGTCGGCTGGATGCCGGACCACTGGAAGGTCCACGACTACAGTCGGCGTACGGCCCTCGCGGTCATTCGTCGCGTTCAGGAGGACGACTTCGCCGGCGCGGGCTCGGGGTCGATCCCCAACGCTTCGGCAACCTCCAGCCAGTAGGGCTCCGCCGAGCAGCTGCCCCAGGCGCCACTCGTGGCGGCCGGGGTCGCGTCGGCCTCTGCGTCCCGGACCGGCGACTTGCTCGCCGGCGGGGAATCGTTACGGTCCATCTCGTTCATGGCGAGGGAAGTATGCCATGCCCCGTCCCCGGCTATGGGGCCGGGGCTTCGGCCGCAGCCGGTGCCGCCGCCCCGGAGAATCCGGGGCCGCGTACATCCCCGGCCTCCCAGCCGCGGCCGCTGTCGCGGCCGGTCACCCACCACTCGTGCACGAACAGGCGCAGCGGGCCGCGCACCCGCTCCTCGAAGCGCGTGGGCAGGGTAAATCCCTCGATCTCCGCGTACTCGAGGAAGGTCGTGTCCACGTGGGCCCCCTGGGTCGGTCCAAACCCGCTCAGCGTGATGTGCACGCGATACAACAGGGCCGTCTCCGGGTGGATCCACATCACCACCTGGTCGGCATCCGCCTCGCCGAAACCGGGCTCGACGGTGGCCAGTACCCGGTAGTAGTCCACCCCGTCCTCGCGCCGGTCCGGCAGCCGCTCCATCCCCGTGGCGCGGTGCTTCACGAAGCTCGGGCCGTAGTGGAACAGCTCGCCGGCATCGGTGGTCATCGCACTGGCACGGATACGCTCGGGGTCCGTGCTGCGCTCGCCGTCGTAGTACAGGCGGAATTCTTCGCCCTGGCGGAACACGCTCTTGGTGCCCTCGGGTCCGGTGTAGTGGACGGCATAGAGGTCGTCGGCGGGTCGGTAGCGCTCCTCCCCGCGGCCGCGGTACTCGCCATCCGCCACCAGCGGCTGGATGCGCTGGATCATGCGGCCCCACTCGCCATCGGTCGCCTGGTTCAGGTCACCGTCGAACGTGCGCAGATCTCCGCCGTGGGCCGCCAGGCTGCGCTGGAACAGCGCTTTCGCCGTCAGTCCATCGTCGAACTCCGCCTCCGGGCCGGGCTGTGGAAAGGTTCCGCCGCACCCGACCAGCAGCAACGCAAGACCCAGCCACAGGGCGCCCGAGCATGCCCCTGATCGTGTCGGTTTACCCATCGCCGCATTCCTTGCTGGAAACTTGTGTACTGTTCTTGTACCTGCCCTTTATCGACGATGCAACGGCGATGCCCACCCCCCGCTTTGCGCCCCCCTGCTCATCCCGTCGCCGAGAGCCACCGAGATCCGCATCGACGCCAACCTCGTGATCGAATCCGTCCTCTCCATCCCCCGCGAGGGCCAGTAACCGCCCATCGTGCTCCCGGGGTTCGTGCACTTCTGGCGTCAAGCCGGGTCCAACGTGCCGACGCCGCTTCGTGAACCATCATGTCCCGTATCCGACCACTCTTGATTGTCGCCCTGCTTCTGATCCCGGTGCCGGCCCTGAGCCAGACGGAGGGGAGTCACCAGGCTGTACTGGCGGGCGGGTGCTTCTGGTCCATGCAGCCGCCTTTCGACGCGCTGGAAGGCGTGCTCGAAACCGAGCTGGGCTACACCGGCGGCCATACCCGCAACCCCACGTACTGGGAAGTCACCACCGGACGGACCGGGCATGTCGAGGCCGTTCGCGTCCACTACGACCCCACACGTGTCGGCTACCGCGAGATCCTGGACGTCTTCTGGCGCAGTATCGACCCACTGGATGCCCACGGTCAGTTCTGCGATCGCGGGCCCCACTACCGCACCGCGATCTTTGTGCAGGACGCGCGCCAGAGGGCAATCGCCGAGTCCTCGCGCGAGGCGCTCGACCGCTCCGGACACTTCGACCGGCCCGTCGTCACCCGAATCCGCGACGCCGCGCCCTTTTACCCCGCGGAGGACGCGCACCAGGACTATTACCGGGCAAACCCGGAGCGCTATGCCGACTACGTAGCGAACTGTGGCCGGCAGGAGCGCCTGCAGGCCCTCTGGGGCCGCCCGGCGGGGGACGCGCCGCCTGTCCTTCGCCACTGACGCCCCGGGCGCGTATGGCGTTCCCCGTTCCCGGTTGCCAACACCGGCCCTAAAGTTCGGTTCAGGACGGCCGTCAACGGGCTGTAGCCGGGGGAATCCGGCGACCTGATCCCGGCGGCATGGCACCGGGTACCGACAGGCCCGGTGACGGGCCGTGAGACCCGACAACATGGCCCAGGTGATCAACACGAATCTCCTGTCGCTCAACACCCAGCGCAACCTGCGGCTTTCCCAGGGCGCCCTGCAGGTGGCCCTGCAACGCCTCGCCTCCGGGCGCCGCATCAACTCGGCCCGCGACGATGCCGCCGGACTGGCCATCAGCCAGCGCTTCACCACCCAGATTCGCGGCCTGAACCAGGCCATGCGCAATGCGCAGGACGGCATCGCGCTGGCCCGCACCGCCGAGGGTGGGCTGGGCTCCATGAGCGGCAACATCCAGCGCATCCGCGAGTTGGCGCTGCAGGCGGCCAACGGCACCCTGTCCGCCTCCGATCGCCGGGCCCTGAACCAGGAGGCCCGGCAATTGCTGGCCGAGACCGACCGGGTGGCCAGCCAGACCACCTTCAACGGCCGGGCCCTGCTCGATGGCAGCGCCCCCACCGCGTTCTTTCAGGTTGGTGCCAACGCCGGGCAGACCCTCGCCGTGGACCTCGGCGACGGCATGGGCACGCGCCAGCTCGGCGCGGTCGCGACCAGCCGGTCGGGGGATCTGACAGCGCTGTTCGCCAGCGGCCCGTTCACGGTGGCGGCCGACTTCCGCATCCGCATCGGCGAGCGGCCGGAGATCGACGTCCCGGACGGGGACTATGACTCGGTCGCGGCCCTGGCCACCGCCATCAATCGCGAGCTCGGAGACCCGAACCACGCCTCCGCCACCTTCGATGGGCGCCTCGAAATCACCGCACGCGAGACCATCACCATCAGCGGCGACGCCGGTCTCAATGCCCTGGACATGCCCGCCACCCGCGCGGTCGAGGGCCATCTGGCCGGGATCGACCTGGGCACCGCACAGGGCGCCAGCGATGCACTCGCCCGACTCGACCAGGCCCTGGACCAGATCAGCGCCCGGCGCAGCCGCCTGGGCGCGGTGCAGAATCGCCTGGAGTCCACCATCGACAACCTGGGCATCGGCAGCGAGAACCTCCAGGCCGCGCGCAGCCGCATCCTGGATGCCGACTATGCCGCCGAGGTCGCCGCCCTGATCCGTGCCCAGATCCTCCAGCAAGCCGGGATCGCCATCCTCGCCCAGGCCAACCTGGCACCCCAGCTCGTCCTGCGCCTGCTCGCCTAGGGAGACGCGGATTGAATCGGCCTCTCCCTGGGTATCCCTTCTAAGCCGCGCACAACCCTTGCTTTCCTTCATGTTTTGACATAAATGAAAGCTGATGGCGAAGCTCAAAAGTGAATGATGGCCCCTGGTTGCCACCTCCCACCCGGTGACGCAGGAAAGCCGCACAACCCGGGAACCGCCGATTTGATCGCGTCCGGCACGGAGGTCCACCATGCAGATCCTTTTATCGCCCCTCGTACTGATCCTGGTTCTCGCTCTACCTCTAGGCCTGTCCGGCTGCGCTACCACCCATGCGACCACGCCGGAGGCGCGAGCGTCCGAGAATGCGCTGTCCCACATCCTGTTCGACTACGACGCAGACGCCTTTACGGCCTACAACATGAGCCGCAGCGGCCGCGTCGACATCACCTTTGCGCGCGATGTCCCGGATGGCCTGTACAGCGAAATGATGGATGAGCTGCGGGCCCACCCGGACATCCGGGGAGTCCGCGCGGCGCGCACCGGACCCGCTTGCGGCCTGTTCTGACCCCTGCCGCCAGCGCCTCCGAAAACGCGCTGTCTTTTCCCTGCGCCAGCGGCACTGGCCTGTCCACAGATCACGAAATCCGGGAATGGGCGTCCCGGGTGGGCCCTGCACCCGGGACGCCCATATGGCGGTGCAGCGCAGAGGGATCCGCGCCCCGGTTGATCCCCTACCTCTGGCGCACTGGCCATGCGGCCCCGGAAACCGGCTTTGACCCGGATCACCGCTTCGCCTACTCTCGGAATCAGGTGGTGATCCTCCGGGATCGGTGGCAAACACGAAGGAACGGATCCGAATGGGCCGCGACCACCCAACAGGGAGGAACACGCCCCATGCCCCTGCGCATGTCCGGCTCGACCGCCAGGTTCGGCACCTCGCTTCGCCCTGGTCTACTAGCGCTGGTGGGGATACTGCTCGGCGTATCCGCGGCGGCCGACGTGGGCCCGGACCCCCTGCCCCACAACCGGGGCGCCTATCTCTCGCCCTATACGGCGCAGGGCGATCTGGCCGGCTGGGTCGACGAGGTGGTGGGCGAGTCCTCGCGCGATATCGCCGGGCTCGCCGGACGCCTGCTGCAGACTGCGGCGATGGCCTACGGCGCGCAACAGACCCACCGCATGAGCGGCATGCTCGATCACGCCAGCCGCGCCTCCGGCATCCCCGCCATGGATTTTGGCAGCGCCCTGGTCGCCGCCACGGAACCCGGCCACACGCCCGCGGGAGGGCTGGAACAGGTCACCGCCATCCTCGGCGAGTTCGGCCGTCACGGGGTGGTGGGCGAACGCGCCGGGCACCAGGTGCGAAAGCTGGCGCGCGTACTGGAGGATCCGGAAGCCGCCGTGCGCGGCGAGCTCGAACGCCTGCAGATCGGATCGCGCGATGTCGCCGGCGTATTGCGGGATCTCGAGCGCCTGCCATCCGGACAGCGGCAGGGAGTTCTGCACGCGCTGGGTGACGACACCGCCCCGGCCCTCGAACTCTTGCTGGCCGCCGGCCACCAGCGCCTGGACCGCCAGATCCACGAACTCTCCCAACCCCGTAACCTCGCGTCCAGTGCCCCCGGCAGCCTGTTCGGCCTGCTGGCCCGCGATCACAACGCGGGGCTGTTCGGCGCCGGCGAGGCCCTGCAGCGCCAGCTGGGCGACCAGGCCCTGCGCCAGGGGGCCGAGCTGGGGATGGGCTTCTTCGCCTTGTTCGACGGCTTGTCGCAGACCCACCGTCAGCTCGAACTGACCCCGGAACGCATGGTGCGCTACCGCCAGGCGGCCGACCGCTCTTTCGACGATCTCGACAGCCTGCTGGTGCACACCATGGTGCACTACCGCACGCGGCGCGACTTCGCCCGTGCCAGCGAGGCCGTAATACTCCTCTACCCCGAGGCACGCCCGCGCATGGACGCCGCCCATCGCGTGGCCGGCGACATCATCACCGCCGAATGGCACCGCATGCAGCAACGCATGGACTTGCAATGGCAATAACCCAACGGAGAACCGACTGATGCGTACCCACCCGACACCCGCCCGCCTACTCGCCCTGGGTCTGGCCCTGACCCTCGGCATGGCGGCCTCGGCCGCGCACGCCACCCCGGGCGCCGACCGCCAGTTCGACCGCAACATCCAGGCGGTGGACACAAGCCTGCTGGACGCCGGCACCCGGGCGCTGCTCGACCAATACCGCGCCGAGCGTGGCTCGCGCGAGGCGCGCCAGGTCAGCCGCCAGGCCCTGCCCGGACGCGGTGCCACGCAATGCGCATGGGATGATCGTTACCGCGCCATGGCCAGCCTCGATACGCCCCCCGAGGTCATCTTTGCCCGCGCCCTGGTCACCAACAAGGGGCGCGGCTCGGTGGATCTGGGCTTTGACCGCTTCGAGCTCCACGCCGACGGCGCCTGCCCGGATGCGGTCGACAACGGCTCCGTCAGCTTCTGGATGACCTGGTACCAGAACCACCAGGCGATGGAGCCGGCGGCCGTCTCCAGCATCGAGGAGGCGCGTCGGCTGTACGCCACCTCCGCCGCCGACAGCAGCATGAAGATGGTCATGCGCTTCGATGGCGAGATGCAGGGCGGCCAGCCCCACGGTCGCTTCCGGCTGATCCAGACCAACCACACCATCGAGATGCGCGGGATGCGCGGCGGCAATGCCAGCAGCCACGCGCTGGGCTACGCCGATTTTGAGGCCGGCGAGCTGGTCCGGCGCCTGGTCGTGACCGAGACAACCCACGGGACCACGCTGGTCTACCTGGAACAGCCCCACGGCGAGGAGCACACCCTCAACTACTGGGTCATGCACGGGGCCGGCATGCATCTCGGCGATCACTACCCGACCAATGCCACAGGCGAACTCGACGGTCGCTTTGTGCGCCTGCGCAGCAACGAGAACCCGCCGGAGATCAGCACCTGCGTGCGCGGCAATCTTCCCGCCCCGGCCTCGGCCTGCGACTAACCGTGATATCCGGTGCGGGGTGCGCCCCGCACCGCATCCCGTCCTTTGCCCCGACAACCCTAGCGCCGGCGTGCACAGGCACCGGCATCCTATTGTTTTTGCGCGGGTGTACTACACTCGGTTGAAGGTACCGTGGTTCCGGACATTCGGAGCCCCGATCGGAGCGTAGACCGCGCGAACGCGTGGCGCGGCTCGGCAGCCGGCCCGGGACTGGCCAAAGGAAGTGCGTGATGCGCAGGTACCACTCGCCCCTCCCCGCTACCAGCGCCATCCGCTACTCGGACCATTTGGCCCGTACCACCCTGCGCGCGTGGGTGGGCATGTCCTTCGTGGGCGCCAGTCTGCTGATCCTCGCCGGGCTCGCCCTGTCCTGGCTGCTTGTCTACACCGCCGGTGGCGCCGACAGTATCGTCCCGCACTTCTATTACGTGCCCATCCTGTTCGCCGCGGCGCGCTTCGGCGCGGGCGCCGCCCTGGTCGTGGCCCTGGTGGCCGGCGTGCTGGCCGGACCCATGACGCCGGTGGATGTCACCGCCGGCATCGCACAGGAGACCGAACGCTGGCTCACCCGCACCGGCTTTTTCATTGGCATCGGCCAGCTGATGGCCTGGCTGGTCATCCCGGCCCTGCACCCTGTGACGGAAGAGCTTCGGCGCATGCGGCAGGAATTCGATATTCGGAGGGGCCTGAAGCACAACGAGTTTTTCCTGCGCTACCAACCGATTTACTCCCTGGCGCAGGAGCGCCATGTCGGCGTCGAGGCGCTGATCCGCTGGCAACACCCCATCCGCGGAGAACTATCCCCGGCGGAGTTTCTGGACGTGGCGGAGGATTCCACGTTAATCCATGACATCTGCGATCTGGCCCTGGACGAAGGCTGCCGCCAGGCGGCCGCGTGGAAGGCCCTGGCCGCCGAACACGGCCGCCCCGCATGGTACGTGGCAATCAACCTCTCGGCGCACGACATCGTCCGCCCCGAAATGGCGGCCCATGTCGCGGCCGCGCTGGATCGCCATCGGCTACCGCCGGAGTTGCTGCACATCGAACTGACCGAAACGGTGCTGGCGATGGACGCGGCCCCCGATGCCCTGAAGCAGCTCAAGTCACTCGGCATCCAGCTCGCCATCGACGACTTCGGCACGGGTTATTCCTCGCTGGCCTACCTCAACCGCTTCCCCATCGACATCCTCAAGATCGACCGCCAGCTGATCTCCGGACTCGGGATCGATCCATCCGCCCACGACCTCTCGCGCGGCATGGTCCTGCTGGCCGAGTCACTGGGCCTGCGGACCATTGCCGAGGGCGTGGAGACGAAGGAACAACTGGCAATCGGCCGCGAACTGAAATTCGATTGCATCCAGGGCTACTACTTCGCCCGTCCGTTACGGGCCGAAGAGATCCCATCCCTGCTGCTTTCCGACACGCCGCACACCGGCCATCTGCACGCGGTGTGCTACTGACCGAAATAGTCGCGCAGGAGCTGGGTCGTGCGGGCAGCCGGATCCTCGCGGATGCGCCGCTCCTCGTCCGCGAGGATGGTAAACAGGCCATCCAGGGCGTGATCGGTCACGTAGCGATCCAGATCGACGTCCAGCCCCGACAGGCCCGGAATGCGGCCCGCCGCGTCGCGCAGCGGCTGGTACACCCGATAGACGTCGGCCCGCTCCATCTGCTCCTGCACAATCGGCATGTAGCGCTCGCGCAGGGTGGACTCCGACGCATCGCGCAGATACTGCGTGGCGGCATCATCGGCCCCGCGCAGCACCCCATACACATCCTCCGGCCGCATCCCGCGGATGGCGCTGACAAACACCGGAACGGCCTCCTGCGCTGCGGACTCCGCCGCACGATTCATCCGCCGCTCCAGATCGTCCACCTCGCTGGCGAACCCGACGCGCCGCAGCGTATCGCCGGCCTGCTCCAGCTCCGGCGGAAGACCGATGCGGATCAACGCGTTGCCCCAGTAGCCATCCTCGCGGCCGGTCCGCTCCACCGTGCGCTCGGTGCCCACCCGCAGGGCCTCGCGGATCGCCTCCTCGGCACGATCACCACCACCCCCGTCGAGGCCGAAGTCGCGGACATCCAGCCCGGCGCACGCGGTCAGCAAGAGGGGGACCAGAAGCCAGGGGAGCAGGTACGCGCGTCGCATGTCGAAACTTCCATGAGGGACTTCCCGCCATGATACACAGGGCATCCAATCGCCCGTGCCGGGCCCTACTTGCCGTAGCGCTCGGCTTGTCCGATGGTGATCGTCCATGAATGCCAGCCGTCCCGATTCGAACCGGCGCCGCCGGCGCCTCGGCGCCTTCCTGATCCTGGTGGGCGTGCCGCTGCTCGCCCTGGCCATCTGGGTCGGCTGGGCCGAGCAGAACCCGGAACAGGAGCGCGAGCTGCGCGTCGAAGTCCAGGACCGCCTGCACGAATGGTTCCCCGAGACCATGGAGCTGCCCGACGATCTGCGAGGCTTCCAGCCGCGTTCGGACCGGTTCGATGACGAGCGCCCGCCCGACGTCCTGCTGCTGCACGGACTGGACGAGCCCGGCGATATCTGGGACGCCCTTGCGCCCGCGCTGGACGACGCCGGAATCAATGGCTGGGAATTCCGCTATCCCAACGACCAGGCCATCGACCACAGTGCGGACCTGCTGGCGGAACACTGGGCGCAGCTCGAGGGCGACGACCCGCTGATCCTGATTGGCCACAGCATGGGGGGTCTGGTGATCCGCGATTTCGTGACGCGCTACCGGCATCCGGAGGATGCGACTCCGCGTGTCGGGGGGCGACCCGTCGCCGGCGTGATCCTGGTGGCCACCCCCAATCATGGCTCCGAGTGGGCCCGGCTGCGGGTCTGGCTGGAGGTACGCGAGTGGCTGGCCGACATCCAGCAGCAGCGCTTCTCGCTGTTTGCCGGCCTGCGCGACGGCACCGGCGCGGCCAAGATCGACCTGCGCCCGGGCAGCCACTTCCTGGCCGAACTCAACGCACGCCCCTGGCCGGACGACATACCGGTCCGCATCATCGGCGGAAAACTGCCCGAACCCACGCCCGCCATGCGCGAGAGTCTCGCCGCGCTGGACGAACAGATCGACCTCGAGGCGGTGGCCGGGCGCATCAGCGAATGGTGGGAGCAGACCGACGACGAACTGGGCGACGGCGTGGTGCCGGTCGAATCCCTGCACCTGGACGGTCATCCGGACCCGCTGATACTCGAGGCCTCGCATCGTGGGCTGCTGGTACCCGGCCCGCTGACGGACGAGCCCCCGGCCATCGACGCGATCCTGGAGATCCTCGACCACTGGCACCACGGCCCCGACACGTGAGACCCGCCACCAAGCGACCACGCCGGCCGCACGCCGCGCCACCCTGCGGGCGGTCACCCGGTGTCCGTGCGGAACCTGGGTCCGCATCGCGGTTCTCAAGGGAATGGACATCCCGCTGCTCGTCATTGGCGCGTTGCTCGTCGCCAGCCTGACCGCGTTCTTCTCCGGCGTACTGCCCTATCCCATTGGCTGGATCATCCTGGGTATCGCCTTTATCGCCCGCCTGCTGTATCTGCGCGGGCGCTGAGCGAGCCGTCGTCCCCCGGATGCGGACTTGTTGTATCGTCGAGACTCCGCGCCAGCCCGGGAGTGTCCCTGCATGACCACCACCCGACTCATCGGCATCTACACCGGCCGCGTAACCGCGGACTACGCCAGGGGCCGTGCCAGCGCCATCGACAAGCAGCCGCTGGAAGGCCCGGTCGGGCTGGGCCCCCTCGGCCTGGCCGGTGACGAACAGGCGGACCCGGAAAACCACGGCGGCGCGGAGCGCGCCCTGCTCCACTACAGCCTCGATCGGTACGCCGGGTGGCAGGAGCAGTACCCGGACCGCGCCACCCGCTTCGTGCCCCCCGGCTTCGGCGAAAACCTGGCCAGCCACGGCATGGACGAACACAGCGTGCACATCGGCGACATCTATCGCATCGGTACCGCCCGGGTGCAGGTCAGCCAGCCCCGCACCCCGTGCTGGAAACTCGACGCCCGCTTCGACATCACGGGCCTCGCGCGCGAGGTCCAGGAAACCGGGCGTTGCGGCTGGTTCTACCGCGTGCTGGAACCCGGCAACCTCACGGCGGGCGACACGATCGAACGGCTCGAACGCCTGCCGGAAAGCCTCAGCATCGCCGCCGCAATGACCGCGGTCTATCGACAGCCGAGCCGCCAGCACCTGCAGCTACTCGCCGATTGCGAAACCCTGGCCCCCAACTGGCGCGAGAAGGCCCGGAGAAAGCTGCGCCGCGCACCTGATGCCAGCAGCCAGCAGCGCCTCGCCGGTGAGCCCGCCAAACGCTAATCCGCCCCCTGCCAAACGGGAGAACACGCGTCCCGCCCGCGCACGCCGTTGCGGAAAATCGTGCTTCGGCGGCGACGTAGGTCTCGTTCCGACCTTTCAAGCACCGCGACCATCCGCTCGAGCGATGTGACGCCTACGGTCGGAAGAAGCCCCAACCGCTTGTAGCGGCAAAACCCTCGGGCGCCTTGGCCCCGTGCTCCGCCCAGCGCGAATGAAGCCGGGCGCCCGGCACAAGCAATTCGACCCCTCCGTAACAGCTGCAAGCACCCCTTCACCTTCCGCAATCCCGCGCCTGCGCGCTTGCCGATCATCACCCGCCATTCCATCCGCGCAGAGCACCCGCTCCAGCTTCACGCGGGACTCGGGCCGCTCCGGCACCGAAACCGCGAAATGACATTCGACACGTGCAAGGCATGCGCCTGCAGGATGCTTGCCGGCAACAGGCCGGCCAACAAGCCCCCCATCGCGGGTCTGAAGAATTCCTTCAACCCGGGTTGCCGAGGTTGCTGTCTGCCGTTGTGCTGCCCCCGGGACAGCCCCCGCGCCTGAGCTGGCGCCACCGATAGGCTCGGTTTAGAGTACCCATGCCCGGAACAGGGGTGTAACGGGCGAACCACTAAAACAAAACCAATAACGAACGTTGAAAACTCATCAAAGGAGACTCAAATGAAACATTCGGAATCCCCGGCCAGGGACCGCCGGGCTCCCGCCAGGCCGCGACCCCGGCATCTGGCCGCACTTGCCTGTGCCGCGCTTGTCGGACTCGGATGGAGCGTGTCCGCGGGGGCTTTCGAGCCCGAGGCCAAGGTCGTCTACCACGTGGACTATGGCGATCCCCAGCGGCTTTCCTCGATGCTTACCAGCATCAACAACATGATGACGCACTACCAGAACGAGTTCATGGATGTGGACGTGCGGGTCGTGTTCATGTCGGATGGCATCCGCTTTGCCACCGACGACAACCTCGAGGAAACCCCATTCGAGGTGGATGCCGAATTTCAGGAGGAGCGCGACGAACTGCGCACACGACTATCCGGCCTGCACCAGACGCATGGGGTCAAGTACGAGCTGTGTGACATCACCCGGACCCGTGTCCGGCTGGATGCAAGTGACGTCCACGGCAACGTGGATCTCGTGCCATCCGGTGTAGTTCGGCTCGCCGAACTACAAAATGACAAGGGCTTTGCCTACATCAAGATCGATTGACGCAGGGCAACGCCCATCAACTCGCCGGGCCTCGGAAGAGACCCGGCGATTTTCCCGGTCACCAGGCTTTCACGTCCCGTTTTCCGATGGCCCGAGCAGGCGGGACAGGGATTGCCCTCATGTCCGTCCGCACTGGAATTCCATCATCGGCGTCGGACCCCCTCCCGCCTGATCAGCCCGTTGCCCTCACTCGCATCCACCCTCGCGCGCCTGCGCTCCCTTGCCGGGCGACCACTTTATGCCGGTGGAGAACGACCGAGACCATCGTCGCGAACTCATCCTTCCCCGGGGCGCGAGGAATCACCGGTAAACCCGGTTGGCCATCCGGGATACACCATCCGCATCAGGGCGTAGCCCATTCGGCCGCCCGATGGGCGCGTACCGGCCCGACCAATGATTCCGGACGCGCCAGGCCGTAGCCCTGCCCGTGAGTAACGCCAACCTCCGCGAGGCGCGCCCGGATGGCATCATTTTCCACGTGTTCCGCGATCGTGGTCAGCCCCAGGATCTGTCCCACTTCGTGAATGGCACGCACCATTGCGAGGTCGACCGGATCGGTGTTGATGTCCCGAACAAAGTCACCGTCGATCTTCAGATAATCCACCGGCAGATGCTTGAGGTAGGAAAACGAGGACAGGCCGCTGCCGAAATCGTCCAGCGCGAAGTGGCAACCCGTTCGCCGCATCTCGGTCATCAGCCGGGCGGTTCGCTGCAGGTGCCGGACCGCAGCGGTCTCGGTGATCTCGAAGCACAAGCGGTCACCGGGGAGGCCGGACTGCGCCACCGACTCCTGCAGAAACACCAGGAAGGCATCGTTATTCAGTGACGAACCCGAGAGGTTGATCCCCATTACCGGAAGGTCACCACATCCGACAGCCTGGAGTTGCTGCATGTACGCCAGCGTACGGGACACCACCCAGCGGTCGACCTGCCCCATCAGGTCATAGCGTTCGGCCGCCGGGATGAAGGTATCCGGCCGGACCAGCTGGCCATCGCTGTCACGCAGGCGCAGCAGGACTTCGAAATAGGCATCCGTGTCATCCGCCAGCTTGCGAACTGGTTGTGCCCAGAGTTCGAAACGATCCTGCTCGATCGCGTCCGGAATGCTGCTGACCCAGTGCAGTTCGCCCACCCGGTCACGCAAGTCCTCGTCCTCCGCCCGGAACACGCGCACCTGGTTGCGCCCCGTGTCCTTGACCACATAGCAAGCCGCATCCGCCTGCTGCAGGATCAACCGGGTCGACTCGCTCGCCCCGCTGACTTCGACCAGCCCCAGACTGGCGGACACGGAGAAGGTCGACTCGTCCCAGTAGAAACGGAAGCTGGCCAGTTCGCGGCCGATCTCCTCGGCCAGGGTTCGTCCGTCCTCGATGTCCCGGTCAACCATCAGGATCCCGAATTCATCCCCTCCGAGGCGCGCGACGATATCGCGTTCGTGCAACAGATGAAGCAAGAGCGCCGAAACCTGACGCAGGAGCTCGTCGCCTGCGGTGTGCCCACGGGTGTCATTGATAATCTTGAACTGGTCGAGGTCGAGATAGCACAGGGTGTGCCGGGTGTCGTGCGTGCGCGCGGAACGTAGCTGGTCCTCGAGACACGCCTCGAAGGCCGGCCGGTTCAGCAACCCTGTCAGGGCATCGTGTGTGGCCTGATAGTCGAGTCGGCGCATCACCTCGCGCAGATCGCTGATGTCACGCATCACGAGAACGCTCGCCTGGCTGTCGGCGGCGCGATTCAGGATCGGGGTAAAGGAAAGCTGCACCGGGCGGGTCTGGTCGTTCGCGGTGTGCAGGCGCATATGGGCAGGGTGGCCTGCTTCCGCGAGCACCTGACCACTGGATCCGAGCCGCGCGGACATCGAGTCCCCGCCGCTCTCGTCTTCCAGACATACCACCTCGTCGAGGGGCCGTTTCGCCAGTTGTGCCGCGGGCTCGCCCAGCAACAGGCTGGCCACCGGGTTGGCGTAGTCGATACGCCCATGGTCGTCGGTGGTAATCACCGCGTCGCCAATCGACTCCAGCGTGGTCTGGGCCCGCTCCTTCTCGCGCCGGTTCTGTTCCCGTTCAGTGGCGATGATCTCCCGCTGGTGCATGTGGGTCAGGGTCATGCTCAGCCAGTCGGCACTGAGCTGAAGGAACCGCCGTTCCAGCGCGTCCGGTGGCTTGCGTCTCGCATCGTCGCGATAGAGCACCAACAAGCCACGCTGGTTGTCGGGAAGCGGAAGTTCGACCGTCTCGAGGCAAGCCGGAAGCGAATCCAGGCCCCTGGAGCGCAGTTCCTCGCAGGTACCGGACCGGCCTTCCTCAAGGGACAATGCCGCAAGCTCCCGCAGCGCACGTTCGGACAACGGCGAGGCGCGGTGCGGCGGGTAGTGCCGGAGTCGTCTTGCCTCCATCCCGGCCGGGTCCAGTTCATAGAGGGCCACCCCATCCATCCGCAGCTGCTCGGCAACCACCCGCAGCAAATGCCGAATGGCCTCCTCGTGGTCACTCCTGGCCTGGGTCGCTTCGACAAAGGTATTCAGGAGATCGGTCTGCGACCGAAGCAGGTGCATGCGCGCCAGCATGAACCCGAAAAGGATCCCGACAACGGAAGGGATCGCCAGCAAGCGCGGCTCGAAACGATCGGCCCCATAGACAAACAGGATCTGAACCACCGCCAGCAGAGTGACGATCGCGACCGAAATGCCGATGAACCGCGCATAGGCCGGCCAGGTGTTCCGTAACCGGAGTTGTGCCCGCATCCCCCCCTCCCCTTGCGTGTCGATGCGTCGTCTGGCATCAACGGGGCCTTCCGCCAATAGCGGTGGAAATGCCCCCCGATCATTGTGACTATAACGGGTGCCTGATCGGGCCGAAAGAATACGACCCGCGGAAAGGCAACAGCCCTTCGGCTTCGGTACTCCGGAAAAGGCTTTCTGCACGTGGCGGTGCGGCCAAGATCGACCTGCCGCCGATTGCTAGATACTGGCCCCCAACTGGCGGGAGAAGAACCGGAGAACGCTGCGCGGCACCCCCGATGCCAGCAACCAGCAGCGCCTCACCAGTGAACCGCCGTCCGAATAACGCGTGCCACGCACTGGCCCACGATGGCTCCCACCATCAGCCCATGGCGAGGTTCACCAGGGGGAACAGTCCGAACCAGAGCACATAGCCCAGGGATGCCGCCATCAGCCCGTCGATCCGGCCCCGGGGACCTTCTCGGTGCAGCGCACGCCACAGAAGCCAGACCAGCCAGGCGGCATACGGGACCACCACATACCCGATCCCGGCATAGGCCCCCTGCGCCCATCCCAGCGCATCGAACAACGCGCCGCTGATGGCCGCCAGGATGGTGAACGACAACGCCACCCAAAGCGCACCGTCGTTCCCCAGCCGCACGGCCAGGGTGCCCTTGCCCACCGCGGCGTCCGCCTCGCGATCGGGAATGCCGGATAGCGTGATCGACGGCACAATCGCCAGGAACAGCGGCAGGCTCAGCAGCCAGGGCAAGGACGCGGTCCAGTCGCCCGCCAGGAACACATAGCCACACAGCAGCACGCCCAGGCTGTGCGTCAGCGCGACATCGAGCTCGCCCAGCCCCCGATAGCTAAGCTTCAGCGGCGCCGCCGTGTAGCCGATCGCCAGGATCGCGAGGACGGCCATCACCAGCAGGATCGGCCCCGAATCTCCGGGTGCGATCGCCAGCAACGCCACGAACGCGAGGGCGAAGCCCACCAGCGCGACGGCAATCCCCACGCCCAGCTCGCGCGCGGACAACAGCCCCTCCACCAGCACACGCGACCCACCGGTAAAGGGACCATAGAACCGGTTTTGCCGGTCCGAGCCAAAGTCCACGCGTTCGTTCACCAGCACCGTGGCCACTTCCAGAAGAAACAGGCACACGTACCCGAGCCAGAACACCGGATTGCCGAACACCCCACCCGCCGGGGCGGCCACCAGCGCCCCCACCGCGTAGGCCACAAAGGTCATCGGATAGAACTGCAAGCGCAACGCCTGGAGCCAGGCACCGGCCTTGTGCGCGAGCCACTCGCCCGCACTTTCGCGCCCCTTGGCCAGACGCAGCCCTTCCTGGCGTGCGCGCTGCATCCAGGCCTTGCGCTGGGCCTCGTCGCTATGGCGCACCGAGCCGAACATCAACGAGCGCACCGGCCGGACGCCACAAAACCCCAGCGTGGCGCGCGCCATCGCATTGGCACCTGGCTGGCGATACACCAGCCGGTGGATCAGCGGCGGCGTATCCATGGTCGTGATCAATTGCGCCGAACGGCCCTGCAGCAACCCTTCGTACCCGGTACCACCCTCGCAGGAACGAAAGGCGAATTCCGGCGTCATGATTCGGTCCAGAAAGCCCTTGAGCAGCGCCGGCATGGTGCCCCACCAGGTGGGATAGACAAACACCAGATGATCGGCCCATTCGACGAGGCCGCGCGCCGCCTCCAGGTCCTTTTCGAGCGGCTGCTGATTGGGCGAAGGGGTGTGGACGTGCGGATCAAACTCCAGGCTCGCCAGATTCAGGGACATCACCTCGGTCCCGGCCGCGCGCGCCCCTTCGTTGTAGGCTTCGGCCAGCGCCCCGCACAGGCTGTCGGTGCGCGGGTGGCCGAGGATGACGAGCACCTTCAAGCGGGGTCACCCCATGCGGTCGTCATACCTTCGTCCCCCAGCCAGCCGCGGTGACAACCACCGACGTGATGGGTACCGCAAGCCAGGCCCTGCCCGCGAATCGGATTCCACCCTGCCGACGACGCGCCCCTGCATGACGAAACCCTCCGAACCGCGTGACTCACCCACACCCACGACCCCGCACCAGCCTCCATCCGCACCGACCCCGCGAGTCGCGGAATTGGCCCACCACAGCCACTCCATCCAGACAATAGCCCGCGCCGGCGAGGCTCGCTACCGACCCGTCATACCCGGAAGCGCCGTTCCGTTAGAAAGCTCGCAAGCTCCAGCCCACCGGAACAGTTCACCTGGCGTGCAAGAAGCGGTCGCGGCGAACTGCGTCTGCGGGTCGCTCAGCGACGCGGGTTACGGATTCCCAGCGCTTCGGTATCCCGTTGCGGCTCGGACCGCCGGCGCAATTCTGCGACGACCATACGGATCGATACGGCAAACAGAACCGTCCCCAGCACCAGCATGCCGTCGACCAGCCAGCCATTCGCCAGAAACGGAAAGATCGGACCATCAGTACCCCCGAGCTTTTCGGCCAGTCCCAACCCCAGCAGGAGCGACGCCGGCGTCTGCACCAGCGCCGCACGGCGGAAGGGGTGCATCCGCACAGTCGGCCGCTGTGCCGCGGCCACCGTGGACTCCTGGACGGCATCCAGCGCGGCCGACGTGGCCGTCTCCGGCGGCGGCGACCCCGGCGCGATGCCCCTCTCAGCAGGACCCTCGCGGCCCCCTGCAGGGTGGCGACAGGCAAACACCCACCACATCAACAGCGGGCTCCCAAGGAACGCGAACAGCACCAGCCCGAAAGCCCCCGCCCCGGATGTCTCGCCACCGTTCAGCGCATGCGCGAGCAATACCGTGGCAAAGGGCAGCACCAAGGTCGCGAAGGCATATAACACCCGCACCCCAAGCGCGGCGCGCCGTCGCGACAACAGCATCACCAATGCGGCCAGTACCGCGAAACTGTATACAACCAGAAGAATCATGAACGCCTCCCTGCGTCACGTGATTGGAACGGTCCGTCGCTGCGGGGCCTGGCGACCCCGCCTGCCGATCCTGCCCTCATGGAAAACCCGTTGCTCGTGACCGCCCCCTGCACCTTGCCGGCCTGACCGCATTCTTCGCTGGCGCACTGTCCTGTCCCACCGGGTCGATCAGCTTGCGCCGTCCTGGCCTGGAAACTCGAGTTCGTAACGCAGCTCCTCCTCTGGCTGCCGGATGAAGTTCCCCTGCACCAGGTCGACCTGGGCCTGCCACAGCAAGGCGAGACCGTCGGCATCCTCCACATAGCTGGCCATGGTATAGGCACCGACCTCCTTGGCCTGCCCCAGGAGGCCGTTGAGTCGTGACGACGGCGCGCCGGAATGATGCAGCCCCACGGTGAGCTCGCGGGCGATCTTGACGTAATCGGGCCGCATTTCGGCAAGCATGCGGCGCGTATCGGCATCGGTACTGGTACCAAAGTGCTCCAGGGCAATGCGGATCTCCATATCCCGGAGCGCATCGCCGAAGGCCGAAAGCTGATCCATGCGGCCCAGCACGTCGCCCTCGCGGAATTCCAGAACCAGGCTGCCCGGCCACACCCGGTGCGCGGCAAGTCGCTTGCCCAGCCAGGGCAAGAAGCTCGCATCACCGAGCGAACCACGAGACACCTTCACGAACAGCCGCGACTGTGGATGGCTCACGGTTCGGGCATCGAGGATGCCAAGGGCATTACTGATAACCCAGCGGTCGAGATGCCGGTCGAGCTCGAGCCGTTCCGCCATCTCGACGAACGGTCCCGGCAACAGGATCTTGCCATTCGGTTCGCGGATTCTCAGCAGCACCTCGTGGCGTTCGATCTGATCGGACCCACTGATATTCGCGATCGGCTGAAACACCGGAAACAGTCGCTTTTCCTTGATGGCATGGGCAATGGTGCGCCGCCAGTGACTGCGCTCTTCGACCTCCAGATCCGGTGTCAGCAGCTCCGGATCCAGTTGCACCCGGTTGCCGCCACTATTACGGGCCTCGGTACACAGCGCGATGGCGCGATCCAGTGCCTTGAGCGGACGGTCCCACATCACCTGGCCGGCCCCGATACTGGCTGCGACGGCGCCCCCCGGCAGACCGGCCACAGCGGCACCGGCAGTCCGCTCGTGGAGGCCCTGCACGAGCTCGACAACCTCCTTCACGTCCTTGCGCTGGGCAATCGCAATCACGCCCGTCTCGCCGTGGCTCACCACCAGATCGCCCGGGGCCATGGCCTCGCGAATCCGGCGCACGAACTGGTTCCGGGCCTGCTGGTAGTCGATCGGGCCGAGACGCTCGAATAATACCCCCGGTTCGTCGAGTGCCCACTGCAGGACCACCGCGGTCCCCTGCGCAGGATCGAGACGGTCGAGATGGCACACTACGAGACGCTCGAACTCCAGGGGATGGGCCGGCGTCGGTGCCCGACCCGGTCCGGCCTGACCGCCCGCGCGCGACCGAACCCGACGGTGCCATGCAGCCCCCGCACGGACCTGGGAGACGATATCCGCATCGGTACTGTCCGGCGGCAGGTAATCGATCATCCCGCAGGCGGGCGCGCCCTCCGGCACCCCCGGGGCATGCTCCATACCCAGTGCCAGGAGGGGTATGTCCAGGGACATGTCGTGGGGAAACAGCAGGCGACCGATCGCATTCGCGGTAATCCCCGGCAAAGGCCCGGCAATCAGGACCGCCTCCGGCCGGTTTTCCGTCACTCGATCGACCACCTCCAGGGGCTCCGTACTGATGGCGACCTCCAGGCCGGCCTGGCGCAGCATGGCCGCCGGTCCCTCGGCAGACCCTGCATCCGCCCCGAGCACGAGCACCCGGTAAGGGGTCAGGAAGTCGTCCTGTACCAACCCGCGAATCGCCCCCACCAGGTCCAGGTCCGTCACGGGCCAGTTCAGCAAGGCATCCGCCCCGGCGTGGAGCACGTGCCACTCGCCCTGTCCGGGTGCTCCATTCACGGGCGCCAGGATGACCAGCGGAACCCCCGGCAGCGACCCGTCACGCAGGCCAACCAGACGCGACAGTTCGGCATCGTCCAGCGTCGCCAGTTCGGCGATCATCACGTCGGGTTGGGCCGACTCGCCCCGTTGCGGCAGGGCGTCCTCATCGGTACACGCAACAACCGAATAACCGTGCATCCCCAACAGCAACGCGGTCCCGCTCTCCGCCGATGCCTCCGCCCCGAACAGACATACCAGAGGCCGCCGGGCCACCGGGGCAATCGCGGCCTCCTCGGCACCGTGCGCGGCAAGCGGAAGTTCGCCCCGCACACTTTCGCGCAGCCGCAGAACCAGAGCTCCGACGGTCTCAAGCTCGGCCGGCTTGGGACGCACCGTGGTGGACGCGTACTGCGCGAGACGCTCGTCAATCCGGCGAGCAGTGGCAAAGGAGTCGTCCATTTCCGTGCCCGTCAGGCCGTTCACCAAAGCGCGCGTTACACCCCGGACATCCATCACGTCCGGTGGCCGGAACCCGCGCTGGCGCACGATGTACCAGCGGTCCCTGAGGTCATCCACCATCTTTGGAAGTTTCCTCAAGAATTCGGTATCAGCGGCGTCTGGCGCGCCCCCGGATGACTGGGTTTCGGAGTTATGCATCATGCGGACCGCGACGAAGGAATTCCACGTCACTATAGACAAGTATCCGCACCTCTGACCTCCTGGACACGGCTCAACCGAACGGATCTTCGTGCGGCACACTGCCAAAGCCCGTTGTCGCCGCCCAATTTGGTTATTCCCGAACCGAGCCCCGGGTTAGGATGACGACTCGCGCATGACGGGAGAGGGACCGTGAACCGCCCCGGTCGGCCGGGCGCGTGCTGCTGGCGTTCGTGCCCTTCGCGGTGATGGCTGTCGCACTGATCGCGTCGAACACCATGATGCCGCTGCGCGAGGTCCTGCCCTTCCCGGAACAGGGGGCGGACCAAGATAACCCGATGATGGCGCTCCCCTTCCTTCTCGTTCGCATCATTTGACCGAGAGCCCTTCGCGTCGATCAGTCCACGTCATCGTCACCTGGAAATTCGAGTTCGTAGCGGAGCTCTTCCTCTGGCTGCCAGATAAAATTTCCCTGAACCAGGTCGATCTGAGCCTGCCACAGCAAGGCGAGACCGTCGGCATCCTCCACATAGCTGGCCATGGTGTAGGCACCGACCTCCTTGGCCTGTCCAAGGAGACTGGTCAGGCGTGACAGGAGATCGTCGGGAGAGTGATGCAGCCCAACCGTCAGTTCACGGGCAATCTTGACGTAATCGGGCCGAAGTTCGGCGAGCATCCGGCGGGTATCGGCATCGGTGCTGGCTCCGAAGTGCTCCAGAGCCACCCGGATCTCCATGTCTCGCAGCGCGGCGCCAAAGTCGGAAAGCTGATCCAGACGACGCAGGATATCGCTCTCGCGGAGTTCCAGAACCAGGCTTCCCGGGCGCACCGGGTGTTCGGCAAGTCTATTGCGCAGCCAGGGCAAAAAGCTCGAGTCGCTCAGCGAGCCGCGGGACACCTTCACGAATAGACGGGACTGGGGGTGACTGGCGGTGCGGGCATTGAGGATGGCAAAGGTATTACTGATCACCCAGCGATCAAGATGACGGTCGAGCTCGAGCCGTTCCGCCATCTCCACGAACTGCCCCGGCAACAGGATCCGCCCATTCGGCTCACGGATTCTCAGCAGCACCTCGTGGCGTTCGATCTGATCCGATCCACTAATGTTCGCGATCGGCTGAAACACCGGAAACAGTCGCTTCTCCTTGATGGCATGGGCAATAGTGTGCCGCCAGTGACTGCGCTCTTCGACGTCCAGGTCCAGCTTCAGCAGCTCCGGATCAAGTTGCACCCGGTTGCCACCACTCTTCTGGGCGTCGTCACAAAGCGCGCTTGCGCGGTCCAGAGCCTTGAGCGGACGTTCCCATGGCACCTGCGCGACACCCATACTGGCCGCAACGGTTTCGCCCGGAAAATCGGACACGCGGGCACCGATGGTCCGCTTGTGCAAACTGCGCGCGAGCTCGACGACCTCCTTGGGATCCTTGCGCTGGGCAACTGCAATCAGGCCCGCCTCGCCATGGCTAACCACCAGATCGCCCGGTCGCATGGCTTCGCGACTCCAGCGCAGGGACTGATTTCGAGTCTTCTGGTAGTCGATCGGACCGAGGCATTCGAGTAGTGCCCCGGCTTCGTCGAACGCCAACTGCAGGACCACCGTGGTCCCCTCCGCAGCGTCGAGACGGTCGAGATGGCACGCCACGAGACGCTCGAACTCCAGGGGATGCGCCAGCGTCGACGACCGACCGCTCGCGGCCTGCCCGTGCGCCCGCGACCGGACTCGGCGATGCCATGCAGCCCGCGCACGAACCCGGCCCACGACGTCCGCGTCGGCAGTGGCTGGCGGCAGGTGCTCGATCACCCCATTGAAGGATGCGCCCTCCGCCGTCCCCGACGCAGCCTCCGCGTCCAGGACCAACAGGGGGATATCCAAAGACATGTCGTGTGGAAACAGCAGGCAGCCGATATCCTCCGCGGTGACCCCCGGCAAAGGGCCGACGACCAGGACGACCTCCGGCTGGATGTCCATCACCTGATCGACGACCTCCAAAGGGGCCGTGCTGGTGGCCACCTCCAGGCCAGCCTGTCGCAGCATAGCCGCCGGCTCCTCGACGGCCTCGACGTCCGCGCCGAGCAGGAGCACCCGGTAGGGGGCAAGAAAGTCGTCCTGTACCAGCCCGCGGATGACGCCCGCCAGATCAAGATCCGACACGGGCGGATTGAGCAAGGCATCGGCTCCCGCACGGAAGACCTGCAGCCAGGCCTGGCCTGGCGCACCAGTAGTGGGCGCCACGATGACTAGCGGGACCCCGGGCAGCGAACCGTCGCGCAGATGGACCAGACGCGACAGTTCGGCGTCATCCATCTCCGCCAGTTCAACCACCATCATGTCAGGGGACATCGCCTCGTTCGGGTTCGTTAGCGCCTCTTCATCCGCACACGCGAGAACCGAAATCCCGTGCATACCCAATAACAAAGCGATCTCGCTCTCGGGCGACACCCCCTCCCCGAATAGACACACCAGGGGACGTTTGGCTGTCAGGGCTGCCGCTAATGCGTCGCCGGCGATGTCCACGGCCACCGGAAGCTCTGCCAGCACATTTTCCCGCAGCCGCAGGACCAGGGCGCCCATGCTGTCCAGCTCAGCCGGGTTGGGAGACACCGTGGTGTCCACATACTGCGCCAGACGTTCATCGATCCGGCGAGCAGTGGCCAAGGACGCCTCCATTGCCGAGCCGGTCAGGCCACTCACCAGAGCCCTTGTTATACCCCGAACCTCCATTACGTCCGGTGGCTGGCAGCCGCGCTGGCGCACGCTATACCAGCGGTCTTTGAGGTCATTGATTGCCTTCGGAAGTTTCGTCAGAAACCCCGTATCAAGGGCATCCGAAGCATCCCCGGATGACTGTCTTTCGGAGTTATGCATCATGCGGACCTAAACGTGGGCGGCTCAGCGTCAATATATAGACAAGTATCCGCAGCCCATGGGGCCGCGCAGCCGCCAGGGTAAACATCAGGTTTCGGCGCGGACCACACCCGTTCGACCCGGGCCCTGAGGAGTCGGCTCGACGAAACGGCGCTTCGCGTGGAATCACGGAACGCCGTGGGGCGTTGTATCGGGCTGATTATTCCGGAGCCGAGCCGCGGGTTAGGATGACGACTCGCGCATGACGGGAGAGGGATCGTGCTGTTCTGGCTCACGCTGGTGCCGTTCGTATTGTTGTTCGTGTGGCTGGTGCCGCTTCGGCGCCCCGCCTTCGAGGCCGCCCCCATCGCCTATCTCGCCACGCTGGTTCTGGCGGTACTGGTGTGGCAAGTCTCCGGCACGGTGCTGGTGGCGAGCCTCCTGGATGCTGCCATCGTCTTCGTGGAGGTCCTGCTGATCATCCTCATGGCACTGCTGGTGCTGAACGTGATGATCGGGACGGGGCACATGAGCGCGATCCAGTCGGTCATCGCCAGCGTCTCGCGCGATCACCGGGTGCTGGCCATGCTGCTGGGCTGGGGGCTGGTAAGCTTCGTCGAGGGCATCGCCGGCTTCGGCACCCCGGCGGTGCTGGCGGCGCCGCTGCTCGTCTATTTCGGCATGCGCCCCCTGAAGGCGGTGGCCATCGCCCTGATCGGCAACAGCACCGCCGTCCCGTTCGGCGCCGCCGGGACCCCCGTGATCATCGGCTTCGCCGGCCTCGGCCTGGATGCGGAGACCACCCGCTCGGCCGTGTTGCAGACGGCCGTCATCCACACCGTCCTCGCACCGTTCATCACGCTGTTCATGGTCTGGGTGGCCACGCTGGGCGAGGAACGGGGGCGCTTCCGCGAGTTCGTGCCGTTCGCCGCGCTATCGGCGCTGGCGTTCGGCATCCCCTACCTGCTGGTCGCCTGGCTGGTGGGTCCGGAGCTGCCGTCGATCCTCGGCGGCGTGGTGGCCATGGCCGTGATCGCCCTGGCGGCGCACCGCGGCTTCCTTCTCCCTGCACACGAGCGCCGGGCCGAGGTCGAGCGCGCCCCGGTCGGGCGCGTGCTACTGGCGTTCGTGCCCTTCGCGGTGATGGCTGTCGCACTGATCGCGTCGCGCACCATCATGCCGCTGCGCGAGACCCTGCAGTCGGTGCGCTGGTCACCCGGCGAGTTCCAGGGCATTGAGCTCGGGCAAGGCCTCGCCCCCCTGTACACGCCGTATTTCTACTTCGGCCTGGCCCTGCTCACCGCGCTGATCCTGTTCCGTGTGAGCCGCACCACCCTCGGGCAGGCGGTGACCGCCACCTGGGGCAAGCTGCGTGTCGCGGCCATCGTACTGGCCTTCATCATCGCCCTCACACAGCTCCTGCTGACCTCCGGCAATAACGCGGCCGGCCTGCCATCGATGCCGCAGGTGCTGGGCCATGGCCTGGCGGAAGCACTGGGTGGCACCTTCGTGATGTTCAGCGCATTCATCGGCGCCCTGGGCTCCTTCATGACCGGGAGCGCGACCGTCTCCAACCTGCTGTTTGCGCAACTCCAGGCAGACACTGCCGATGCCCTGGGCATGGCGCTCCCGACCGTACTCGCCCTGCAACTGATCGGCGCCGGGGTGGGCAACATGATCTCGCTGCACAACATCGCGATGGCCGCAGCGGCTGCCGGCCTGCAGGCACGCGAGGGTCAGGTAATCCGCGAGACCATCATCCCGGTCATCGTCGTCTGTATCGGGGCCGGGTTGCTGGCACTCGCCTGGTAACCGGACGGGTGGAGCGCCCGCTCGACCCGCGATCGGCTGTAGAGAACCCGCTATGCTCGGCGCAAGGTTGAGCAGCCAGTCCTCGATTCGCCAATTTTCCGACAGTCATTGACGCCCCCAACCCGACGCGGCCAGCCTTCCGCCAAATTGTTGACCTATATCAGATTCTCTGGATGTACTTCTTTCTAATATGCGAGTCGCCAGGTTCTGGCGGGCTCATCAATCCCGCCCTCCAGCAGGCGGGGCCCGAATGCCCCGAGACATTTGGTCTTGTTTAAGTGGTTCTTGATTTCAGGAGGCAATGCCATGAACAAGCTGACCAAAGCACTCTCTACCGCCGCGTTGATCGGTGCCTTCGCGACCCCGATGCACGCCTCGGCGCAGTGGTGGGGTCCGGGATATCACGCCCCGAGTTACGGCCCCTACTACGGTCCCGCGTACGGGTACGGCCCTGGCTGGGGTCGCGGGGTGGGAGACTGGTTCGGCCTCGGCGACATGTTCGGCGACTTCGACTTCAGCATGCGCGGTCGCGGACACGGGTACGGCAGCGGGCACGGATACGGCGACTACTACGGCCGCCACTACGGGCACTACTACCCACGTTATGGGTACGCCCGGTACTACTATCCAGCCCCCTACCACGGTTTACCCTGGGGGCTGCAACAGCAGCAGGCCGAAGATCCGGTCGATCAGGACGACTGATCGCGCCTTCCGGCCGTGCACCAACCGGCCCGGTCTGCCCAGGGCAGGCCGGGCCCGAAACGTTGCTGCTTCCCGCCTTTCGCACCTGGACCCGCACCCCTCAAACGCTCGTTGTGTGGCGCAAATCGCAACGTGACCGAGCCGAACGGCGCGCGTTCACAACCCACACATCGCCGTCTGGCCGGACCTCGTCTAGCCCGGCTTGCAGGCCAGTCCGTACTCGAACGTATGGATCTTGACCCCCTCGGGAAACGCCGCCTTCAGGCGCCGTTCGAACTCGGCGTAGATCTCGGCCTTGTGCTGTTGCACGTCCCAGTCGCGGCTGTCGCAATCAACCCCTTCGACGTCCAGCTCCATGTTGAACTCCACATCCGGGGCCATTTGTACGCGGATTCTCGGCATGTCGATTCTCCTTTCGGTTCGGGGTGCCCTACAGAACAGGCACGAGCAGCAGCGCCATGATGTTGATGACCTTGATCAGCGGGTTGATCGCGGGACCCGAGGTGTCCTTGTAGGGGTCGCCGACCGTGTCGCCGGTCACCGCGGCATGGTGGGCCTCGGACCCCTTGCCGCCGTGATTGCCGTCCTCGATGTACTTCTTCGCGTTGTCCCACGCCCCGCCACCGGCGGTCTGGGAGATCGCCACGAACAACCCGGTGACGATCGTCCCGATCAGCAGCCCCCCCAGGGCCTCGGTGCCCAGGAAGACGCCCACGAGCACCGGCACCAGCACCGGCAGCAGCGAAGGCACGATCATTTCGCGGATCGCGGCGCTGGTGAGCATGTCCACCGCCCGGGTGTAGTCCGGCTTGGTGGTGCCCTCCATGATCCCGCTGATCTCGCGGAACTGACGCCGCACCTCGTTCACGATGCCGGAGGCAGCCCGGCCCACCGACTCCATGGTCATCGACGCGAACAGGTAAGGGACCAGGCCACCGATAAACAGGCCCACGATCACGTTCGGATTGCTCAGTTCGAAATTCGGCGCGCTTCCGGTATGCAGGAGCAGCTCATGGGTGTAATCCGCGAACAGCACCAGCGCCGCGAGTCCGGCTGACCCAATCGCGTAGCCCTTGGTCACCGCCTTGGTCGTGTTGCCCACCGAGTCCAGCGCATCGGTCGTCTCGCGCACCTCGGACGGCAGATCCGCCATCTCCGCGATACCACCGGCGTTATCCGTGATCGGACCGTAGGCATCCATCGCCACGATGATCCCGGTCATCGACAACATCGTGGTGGCGGCGATGGCGATGCCATACAAGCCGCCAAAGGCATACGCCACCAGGATGGCGGCGCATACCGCCAGGACCGGGGCCGCGGTGGCCTTCATCGACAACGCCAGGCCGGCAATGATGTTGGTCGCGTGACCGGTAGTAGAGGCCTCGGCCAGGTGCCGCACCGGTCGGAACGCCGTGGAGGTGTAGTAGTCCGTCACGACCATGATGACCCCGGTAAGCGCCAGCCCCACCAGGGCTGCGCCATACAGGCGCAACGCCGCACCCTCCTCGATGCCCATGCTGCTGGCCAGTGCGGTGTCCGGGACCAGGATCAGGGTAATGGGCAGGAAGGCCACGGCCGCGAGGCCACCGGAGACCATCAGGCCCTTGTAGAGCCCCTTGATGATCTCGGAACCCTGGCGCGCCTTGACGGCGAACGTGCCGATGATCGAGGCCAGGATCGCGCCGCCACCCAGCACCAGCGGATACACGGCCGCCATCAGCCCGAGTTCGGGAATCAACAGTGTGCCGAGAATCATGGTCGCGATAATCGTGACCGCGTAAGTCTCGAACAGGTCCGCCGCCATCCCGGCGCAGTCACCGACGTTGTCACCGACATTGTCGGCGATCACCGCGGGGTTGCGCGGATCATCCTCGGGGATACCGGCCTCGACCTTCCCGACCAGGTCCGCACCCACATCGGCTCCCTTGGTGAAGATGCCGCCGCCCACACGCGCGAAGATGGAGATCAGCGATCCCCCGAGCGCCAGCCCGACCAACGGCGCAAGCCCGACATCACCCCCCTCGGGCGTAAACCACCACAACACCGCGAAGTACCCCGCGACGCCCAGCAACCCGAGCCCGACCACCAGCAGGCCGGTCACCGCACCGCCACGGAAGGCCACGTCCATCGCCGCTTCCAGACTCGACTTGGCGGCGGCCGCCGTGCGTACATTCGCGCGCACCGCCACGTGCATGCCGATGAATCCGGCCGCCCCCGAGAGCACGGCGCCGATCAGAAAACCCATCGCGGATCCGATCCCGATCACCAGCCACAAACCCACGAACAGGACGACCCCAACCGCCGCAATCGTGGTGTACTGCCGCTTCATGTAGGCCGAAGCACCTTCCTGGATCGCGCGGGCAATGCGGCGCATCTCCTCGGTGCCCTCCGATCGCGATAGCACCCAGCGGATGGAAAACAGACCATAGGCGAGCGCGGCAACGCCACACAGCAGCGCAAACACGAGGCCGAAAAATGGCATGGACATGGACTCCCCCCTTCGATACGTGGTGACACAAAAGATCCGGCGCACCTGGCACCCGTGACGGCCGGCAGACAGGCTGTCGGCACGACACGGCCGCCCGGCGCAATCCCGGGCATCCGGTTTGTGCTGCGAGGTCGCGCCTCCACGCGACCTGTCGAGGCGCGCGGCTTCCGCTAGCGCGGGCGTGCAGCCTCGACAAACGTATCGGGGGATGGTGGATCGGGCTGGAAAACTCCGGTGGCCGGACCGCAAAAACCCCTTGCAATGCTAGGGAACCTACGTGGTGCCTTACCATGAGTCAAGCGGTGCTTCAACCGTGGCTGGGGTCGCGCACAACCCGTCGGCACCCGGAATGCCGTTCCCGGTGACCGGATCGGGGCGATCAGGGGGTGTTCTTCGTTCCGGCGATCAGGGACCAGGACCGCCGCGGCCCGGCACGCCGGATACGATGCGGGCACGGGCACGGATACGCCCGCGAGGAAATCGCGTAAAATCCAACGCGTTCAATTCGACGCAAGCCCCACACAGGCCATCCAATGACCAGTGCCCAACCAGCCCACAACGACTGTTACTTCTGCCGCGTTGCCGCCGGACTGGCTGACCCCATCATTTACGAGAACCGCTCGTTCGTCGCCCTGTTCGATACCAATCCGGTCAATCCGGGGCATGCACTCGTCATCCCCAGGCGACATGTCGTCTCCCTGTTCGATCTCGACGAAACCGAGCAGTCGGATTACTTCGATGCCATTTACGGCGTCCGTCCGGTCATCGAATCCACCGACCTCACCGCGCTTTATCGCGAGATGCTGACCCGCGACTACCTGCGCGAGCGACCGAAGGACCACATCGAAGGCGTCCTGGAACTGCCCTTCCTCGGGAACCGGCCCGACGCCTACACCATTGGCAACAACGACGGCCGGGCAGCGGGGCGGAGCATCGACCACCTGCATGTCATCCTCCTGCCACGTTACAAGGGCGACGTCGAAGACCCCCGCGGCGGCATCCGCAACGTCATCCCCGATCGGGCGAAATACCACCGGTAACCGGACCCACGGGCTCCCCGGGCCCCGGCATGGCCGCAATTGCATGGTCTTCGGTCCCGTCTTAATGTGTCCGGATCATCTCCGATGACCATGGCGGCACGATGACGCGCACTCAGGCCCTCCACGGAAGCATTCCCCGGCTACTGGCACTATTGGCCGCCCTGTGCCTGCCAATGGCACCCGCCACGGCAGAGGATGACCCGGGCGCGCGGATTGCAGGCGAAGGCAATGATCGTGGTGCAACCGCGTGTATCCAGTGCCATGGCGCACAGGGTCAGGGCCAGGGACAACCTCCATTCCCGCGCCTGGCAGGACTGCCCGAGGCCTACCTGGTCGAGCAGATGAAAGCCTACCGGGAAGGCCTGCGCCCGAATGCCACCATGGCGCAGATCGCGCAGCATCTCGACGATGACGAAATCGGAGCCGTAAGCCGCCACTACGCAGAGATGGAGCCCGCCGGGGGCCCGTACCGGGTGCCCGACGAGCTGGTCGAAAAAGGGCGCGAGATTGCCCTTGAGGGCATTCCGGATCGCAACGTCCAGTCCTGCGCCTCCTGCCATGGCGAGCACGGGCGCGAACGCAACCCCGGCCTTCCGCCCCTGGCCGGTCACCCGCCGCGCTACCTGATGGCCCAGCTCCAGGCCTACGCCCATGGCGTGCGCGAGACCTCGCTGGCCGGCCTGATGGAGGGCATCATCCAGGAGATGGAAGAAGACGAAATGGCCGCGGTCTCGGCCTATTTCGCGTCGCTGTCCGCCCGCGAGGACTAGCGAGCCCGACAGCGATTCGGTCGGTTCGGTCGGTTCGGTCGGTTCGGTCGGGTACAGGGAAACACCGCATGGCGCCCATCGTCACTCCAGGGTTCGATCGTGACGCCCCCCATATTAAAAACAGTCGGGCGTGCCTGGTCGCTGTCCGCCCTCACCCACCAGCCAGGCAGCGTCCGGGGATGCCTCGACCTCCTGAAGGCGCGCCGCCGCACCAAACGCGAGAGGCGCGCGTCCACCGGGATATCATCCGTCCAATCCTGGATGCGGAGCACCATGGTGCCATCCGCGTTCCGGATCGAGTTGCCATCGATCTCGAGCGGCTCCAATAGGGCGGGATCATCTCCCGCTGACGCCTCCTCCGGGGGCTCACCTTCGTCCCGCGGCGTGCAGCCGCGGGCCACGATCCATGCACGAACGGTGACGCAAGCAACCCGGTGCGCCCACCACGCGCCGGGGCCCGGGCGCAAGTCCGCCGCACTCTCCGCTCTTTTCCACGGCTCGCCCGATCCCGCCTCGGGCCCCCCCTCGACGCGCACGGCCTGCCAGTCAATCCAAGGCATTCCCGCCTCTCCCCGGTCCGGGATTTGCGCGACGCCGGCACGTCCCCGGACATGCCCGCCGCCCCGGCAGGTGCGAAAAGGCCGCACAACCGCTATCGTCTACCCGCGGGACAGGAAATCCCGTGGCCGCACCCAACATCGCGCGGCCCGTATCGCAAGGACAGGAGGACTGCATGCCAGGGAAATGGATCGTGGGCGGGCTTGCCGTGGCCGCCGCCGGGATCGGCTATTACCACTACGAGGTACACCAGGTCGAGCAAAAGCTCGAAGAGATGGCCGAGGCGCTGCAGCCCCTCGGTCGGCTGCACTACACGGACGTCCGCATTGGCCTGAAGGGCAACCTGCATGTCGACGGGCTGTTGTTCGAACCCCGCAACTCGGCCATCGGCCGCATGCGCGCCGACCGCATCACGCTGGAAGCCGGCAACCTGTGGCAGCTCGCCCGACTGCGGCAAACGCTGGACGCTCGCCGTCTCCCGCGACAGCTCGGCTTTTCCGTACAGGGCCTGACTCCGCCGGCCGGCCTCGCCACTGGCAGACAGGGCGATATGCCGGCCCTGTGGCTCGACACCGCCGGCTGCGGGCACTACGAGGGCGCCCCGCCGGATCAGCTGATGGCATCACTGGGGTATCGCGACATCCCGCTGGACTTCAGCATGCGCTACCACCTCGAGGATCGCCACGACCGCCTGACCATCCACAGCACGCTCGGCATGGGCCCCCTGGGTCAGGGCGTCTCCAGCGGTCACTTCGAACTCCAGACGGCCTCGAACCGGGCGCGCGATGTCGCCCCGGCACTGATGACCGCCTCGCTGCAGTCCCTGACCGTCGACTACGAAGACCGGGGCTACTACCCGGCCCTGATGGAGCTGTGCGCCGCCGAAATGGACATGACCCGCGAGGACTACATCGAGCATCATCAGGCCGCCTGGCTCGAATCCTGGCGCGCCTTCGGGCTGCAGCCGGGGCCCGGCATGGTCGAGGCCTACGAACACTTCATCCAGGAACCCTCGGGCTACTCCCTGCGCATCGGGCCAATCGACAACCCCGCCCTGCTCTGGACCACTCTCGACCACCCTGGCCAGTGGCTGCGTCGGGTCGAATCCAGCCTTGCCGTCGGAGGGCGAAATTTCGGCCGCCTCGAACTGCGCGCCGTCGCACCCAGGGCGCCCCGCTCGCCGTCCACACCCGCCGGTCCCCGGGCCCTGGCACCCGCGCCCGGCACGCCGGCTCCGTCCGCGTCGCCGCCCCCGGCGCCCGCCATTGCCGTCGATGCGCTGGACGATCACGTCGGCCGTTCCCTCCGGATCACCCTGGCCGACGGTCGCGCCCGACACGGAGAGTTGCTGACCGTCGAGGACCGTCACATCCGTGTACGCCGGCGCATCGGCAGCGGCTACATCGACGCACCCATCGCGATCGGCGATATCGCCGACATCCGTGCGATGCGATGAGCCGCACCTCGCGCAGCGGCAAGCGGGCCGTGCACGAAGGTGCACATGAAGCAGCCTTTC
This sequence comes from Thioalkalivibrio sp. AKL19, assembly GCF_000420165.1. Taxonomy (GTDB): domain Bacteria; phylum Pseudomonadota; class Gammaproteobacteria; order Ectothiorhodospirales; family Ectothiorhodospiraceae; genus Thioalkalivibrio. The sequence goes on from NZ_ATUK01000010.1 coordinate 161,342, forward strand.
CCTGGGCGCCAACACGGGCGAGGTCTTCGGGCGGCGGCCAGTCCAGTGCGGCGCGCCAGCACCGCACCCAGGACAGTACGTCAGTCCGGCGCCCCGTCACCCGGCTTTCCGGCCCGCTACCCGGCGGCGCTATTCAACCGCCCGTGCAGTGGTTCGCAAAGGCAAAGGCATCGTTCATGGTCCACTGGGCCTGCGGCGTGTTCGCCATTCGCTCGCACCAGGCCGGCGTTCCCACGGTCCCCGATGGTTCGGCCTCGACGGGTGTGGGATCCGCATCCTGCCCCATCAGGAGATCCAGCGCCGCCACGCGCTCATCGTCCATGAACGCCTCCACGTTGTTCCCCAACGCGAGCATCCCGTCGAGTACCGCCTGCCCTTGCCCGGGGTCCCGCATCATCAGGCTCTCGAGTTGCTGTGCCACCCGGTCGGTCGCGCGATCGAACCGCATCCCGGCGGCCTCGAGCCTGTCCGAGTTCACCAGCAGCGCTTCCACCTCCTGATCCAGCACGGCCCGGTCCGCGGGCTCGAGGGGTGCCAAGTGCGCCTCCGCCCATACGATCATCGCGTCCATCTGGGCGATCGTCCGGGCCGTATACTCGCCCGCCAGGCGACTTCCCAGTTCATCGGCCGCCGACTGGCTGTCAATGGCCTCAACCCCGTCGCCGATCTCCTCAAACAACACGGCCTGGTCGTGGAGGTTTTGCACCAGCCGTCCCTCGAGCATCCTGGCATCCAACGCCAAGGGCTCGGAGGCGTCGGGTACGGCCTCCATTTCGGTGTCTGCCGAGGGTTCTGTGCCGCAGCCCGATGGCACCAACACCATCAGCGCGACGAGCGCTAACCATCTGGAGGTATTCATGATTTCAGCCCTCCGCATCAGGGGCTGTCGGACGACGGCTGGGAGCGAAAGGGGCCACCGTCCGGCGGGCAATCCACAGGCAGACAGCCCGTAGATCCGGGAAACGCGGATCCGGCATGGGCGACCCCAGCGTTCCAGGTCACGCGCGCGATCCGTCCAGAACACTCCGCACAGAATGAGTATAGATCCGCCGTGCCGGTATGTAGCCCGGGTCCCGCCACGGGCCGCTGACGGATCGGGCCTGGATGTATCGCGAAAACGTTCGGGCAATGCCGGCCAACGGGGCATCGGAGTCTGACGCCGATGCCCCGCGATCTTCTCTCGGGCAGCTCAGTCGTGGACGATGATGCGCGCACCGGCAGGGTCGATATCCACACGAGAGCTCGAATATTCGCAGGCGTCCGCGATCTCGTTCAGCTCAGGCATGTCGTTGAGCTCAGCCAGTTTCCGCAACAGGCCGCCTTCGCAGTCGCATTGCATCCCCTTGTCCGGGTCAGGGGTGCACTCGAACTCGCTTCCGTTCACCGTCCAATTCATGCCGACTGGCATCTTCAGGATCACCGGCTCTTCGTGCCGCACCTGGAACTTCACCCGATCCGCGTTCTGTCCGTCCTGCCAGTCCACGGTCGGGAAGTTATCACTGGCCATCATCTCGCTCCTTCCTTTCGACTGTCCCGCTCAGTGTTACGAGCTCGAAACGCAACGTACGAGGCGCCTTCCGGACCTTGCTTCGATGCCAGGTCGCTTCCGCAAGGTCCTTGCGCCCTGAAGATTCGCCGGCCCGCCTCGGGCAGACCGGCCAGAAAACCACGGGCGTACCCTTCTACGCCGCAATGATAGGCCGATGCCAGGCGGGCGTCCGTGCGGTGTCCAACACTGGGAGCATCGTGGGTGTCTTCATTGGGTCTTTCTCATTGGGTCGTTGGGTCGGGTCTTGCAGCCGCCCCCCCCGAACCCCGAACCCCGATCGCTCAGATCAATCATAATCATCGGTGTCCCCTGTCCGGGAGAAGCGCATGCTTCGCCTCGCTGCTGTGTTGTTGGGCCTCGTGCTGCTTGCCGGCTACATCGGCGCCCAAAGTTGGGAGGCAACACGCGTGCTCCAGGACATCGAGGCCGGTGCGGGACCGAGCACGCTGAAGGACCGTACGCCCGAGCCCGCGCGCGAGACGCTGACGCTCGAGACGGACGGGGGCGACATCGCGGCGGACCTCTACCACCCCCGACAGGATGTAGGGGCCCGCATCGTCCTCGTGCCGGGCTTCACGCCGCAGGGCAAGGACGACCGCCGGCTGGTGCAACTTGCCAATACGCTGGCGCGGGCACGCTTCCTCGTGCTGGTGCCCGACCTGCAGGGCACGAAAGACCTCAGGGTCCGCCACGAGGATGCCTCTGCCATCCGTGATGCCGCTGCCCTTCTGGCCCGTCTGGAGGTGGAGCGCGCAGCCGATGAACAGGACGTCGGCGTCGCCGCGATCTCGTATGCCGTGGGCCTGGCGGTCCTGGCGACGCTGACACCGGAGGGGGAGGACGCCATCGACTTCCTGGTCGGGATCGGCGGCTACTACGACACCGAGAACGTGATCACCTTCTCCACCACCGGGGCCTACCGGGAGCCCGGATCGGACCGCTGGCAGATGCGGACTCCCGACCCGCTGGCGAAGTGGATCTTCCTGCGCGGTAATCTGCACATGCTCGATAACCGCGAGGATCGCGAGATCCTCGACGAGATTGCCCACCGGCGCATGGCCGATCCCAACGCGCCCATCACCGACGTGGCCGACGATCTTGGGGACGCGGGGCGAAGCCTGTTGGCATTAATCCTGAACGATGACCAGGAGCGCGTGCCGAAACTCCTGGAGGATCTGCCGGCCAGCGCCCGGGAGGCCATCGAGATGCTGTCCCTGGCCGACCGTGACCTCTCGCACCTTTCCAGGGGTGCCATCCTGATCCACGGGCGCGCCGACGCCATGATCCCCCACACCGAAAGCGAGCGCCTCGCCCGTGCCATCGGCGAGACCGACCTGCACCTGATCCATGGCTTTTCCCACATCGATCCCCAAGGCGTGGGGTTCATCGGCCAGTGGCAGCTTGTCCGCGCGGTGATGGACCTGATCGCGCGGCGATCAAATTGACTCTGTGGATATTAACCAGGCCCGCCATCGTTATCGTCCTGTCAACTCGAGGGGTCCACGCGAAGTCGGGGTCACACTTTGCCTTTCGCCCGCCAAAATCGGGCCTGCCAAATCCGAAGGTAGACCCCATTTTCGTCGCATTACTGGATAGCCTTCGTTCCGCGGCATTCGGGGTATCGCGTGCATCCCCAGAACTCCCGACCTGCCCGGCTACCGCGGCGGGCTTTGCGCTTCGCCATCGCGCTGCCGCATTGGGGACAAGCAGGCTCGGCGTGGCGCTCACGAAGCTGCTGCACGTGGTTACGGTGTGTCTGTCGCGACGGGGCTAATCGCTGGCCCTGCAAACGTTCAACCAGGGTCCGCACCTCGTCGTCATTCCATGCCGCCGTGCGAAACGACCGAATGTAGCCCAGCAATCCAAGCCCTCGAACCACGTTCTCCGGCATCGGCGTCTTGAAGGTGCTGCCACCAACGAACACCACGACCGAATGAACGTGCTCCGCCGTCACCTGCAGCGAATCGGCCACCGCCCGTTCATGCCGGTAGTTCTGGCGCAACGGATTCTGGAAACGAAATGATCGGCGATAGATCCGCTGTGTCCACTGCGGCTCACGCGCACTGCCGGAAATCCAGCCCCGCATGTTCTTCGTCTCGATGACGAATATCCCGGACCGCGAAACCAGCACGTGATCGATCTGGGTCGTGCCTTCTCCCGTCTCAAGCGTAACGTCGTGAACCACGCGACCGGACTTACCGTCCAGGCCAACCGCCAGGATCAGGCGGATCCAGACCTCACCCAGCCACCCCTTCACCTTCGGCAGTCGGGCGACCGCAACTAGCGCAGCCAGTAACCAGGCCCACCAGAACTGCAAAGCGGCGTTCAGGAAGATCTCGCCCGGTTTGATATCCATCGCGCCTTCCTTTCCGTACCTTCGGTACCTTTTCCCACTTAGACCCCACCGCCGTTCCGTCCAGGACGACGCCTCGGCTTTCCAGTCATGGTATGAAAACCCATTTCCCTATCAAGGCTATACTTCGCTCAACCGGGCGACGAACGGAAGCAGCGACGGGGAAAACAATGCGTACAACAAACACCTTCAAAGCGACACGTAACCACGCGAGACACGCCAGAGCCCTAGTGGCCTTGCTGCCTGCGACCATGCTGATTGCAGGCTGCATCACCCCTGTCGCGCCCGAATCGGTCTACCGGCTCACATCCGATCCCGAGGGGGCCGAGATCTACGTAGGCACCTCGCCCGATCAGCTCGGCTACTACGTGACCACCCCGTTTGAGCGCCGCACTTCGCAATCATTGAATTGGTCGCAGCGGTACTTTCAGGCACGCAAGGACGGGTACGAAGATTCGGAGATCCACCTGCAGCCGACCTTCCTGATGGGGCACCCCATCAACATTCACTTCGACCTCGAACCCACCGTTACCCGTTCGGACTTCGAAACCTACCGGAAGCGCGATTCGGTCGAAGCGTACTACGAGTTCCTCGAGCGCTACCCCGACCCGCCCTTCGTCGACGAAGTATTCGAACGCCTGGTCGAGCGGATCTCCGAGCGCCCTGACGCTGCGGCGCAATACCGCGAGCTGCTCGAAACGTACCCCGACGCGGCCCCCCACGTCATGAACCACCAGCTTGCCGAGCTGGAATCGCGCACCCGCCCCGAATCCGACGCGACTGCCGAATCCGCCGCCCAAGCCCCCGGCACCGGCACCGGCGACGACCCGACCGCCGCCGATACGACCACGGCCGACCTGAACGACGCGCCGACTGCCGAGGACGCGCACGCGCACGCGGACCAGGCCCCGGCCAGGACAGAACCTGACCAGCAGAACGAGCAACGCACCGCCACAGAGGCACCCAGCGCAAGCGAGGCGACAACCGGCGGAAACTTCGAGGCCGACCTTCTGGATGGCTTCTGGATCACCCAGATCCCCATCCATTCCGGCCGCACCGGCGAATACGCCGGCTACGACCACATATGGGAAATGCGGTTCTTAAGGGGCCGTCCCAACCACAACGACAACCCGGTATGGCGCACCCAGCCAGGCGCGGAAGGGAGAGTGTGGTTTACGCGCAAGTACTTCCAGCTGGGGGCCGTGCGTGGAGAACCCGCTACCGGCGTCTACGACTGGTGGTACGACGGCGACCTCGTCCGCGTAGGCCACGTCTCGACCGGTGCCGCACGCTTCACCATCGACCCAGCCGACATGTCCCAGATTCTGGGCAGCGAAAAATACTATCCGCTGGAACGCGGCCAACAGGTGGACTGCAACCTCGGTGTTGGCGTCTGGCGAGAGGGTAGCTATAGAGTTGACCGATGCCGGCTAATGAACAGCCTTTAGCCAGACCAAGCGTTGTACGTCGGAGTAAGATCCTGCCTCTTCCCCGGCAACGTTCGCCCGGGGCCAAAGGCAAGGTCCGACCCCTTTTTCTCGTGCACTTTCTGTCTTGACGCTGGGGTCCACTTCAGTCTGACCTTGTCTCATCCAGGACACTCTGGCGACTCCACAAACATTCGACCCGAAACGCCGATACCTTTGATAAAGCGCCGGCCGCGATCCATCGCTGCCTTCCGCTCCGTTCGCGTCCGGCACGCTTCCACGTTCCCGGATACGCTGCTGGATGGAGGTGAAATCGGACCCCTCGGGCGTGTCCGCCACCCCCGCCCGTACCGGGTTCAGATCCACGTAGCTCATGCAGGTCAGCACGGCCGGATCATCCAGTAGCGCCTGGCTCTTGTAGCGGCCCTCTCAGAAGCGGCCCTTGCACCCATCTTCCGCGTTCGCCCGTCGCGCCAGATGCTCGTTCAGGCTGCGCATGAACCGCGAAAGGTCCTGCAAGCGCTCCCGCCACAGGGCGATCTGCGCCTGCTCGCGCTCGGCCACCGTGCCTGTCTGCCCCGCCCTGTACCGCGCCACCAGCAGCGGCAACGCAAACAAGCGCTCCCAGCGCTGCATCACCTCATCTTCGCTCCAGGACGCCGCCCGGTCCGAGTCGAGCCGCAGAACCAGATGATAGTGGTTCGACATCACCGCATAAGCGCACACATCCACCGCGAACACGCCCTGAAGCGCGCGCAGCCGCTCCAGCACCCAGCCGCGCCGGTGCTCGTAGTTCTTGCCCGAATAGAAATTCTCGCCACACAGGAACGCGCGGCGAACACAACGACAAATGCAGTGGTAGTACGGCGTCGCCTCGATCGAGACGAGCTCCTTCCTGGCTCGCGTCATCAGGACCCTCCTTGGTCCATGCAATCATCCCAAAACCTAGCCCGACCGCCCCAGACCGTCAAGAAGATCATGGGTGTCCTCTTCTTCCGGTCTCTCTTCTTCGTCATCGGACGGGCCTTCCTCTCGCGCATCGCAATCGGAAGCCAGCGTACGGAATCGCTGCGGTATCGACGTGATGTCAGAGCTCTCGGGCGTGTCCGCCACCCGCGTACGCCCGCGGTTCAGATCCACGTTGCTGCGGACCCATACCTCACGCCTCAGCGGAAACTGAAATTCCAACAAGAACCGCTCATCTGTGCGCTATCCAACAGATGAATCGTTTCCACGTGTAGTAAGAAGAGCTTGCGCGCTCGACACGGAGTGGCCGTCTGGTATCGGCAGGGGCGAGTGCCTCCGCATGAAGCTCCATCAAAGCCAGACGACGTACGTCGGGATCTCCCATTGATCATTAAAGGACTTACGAGCGGCCGCAATGAACACCCGCTTTCAACCGCTTCACCCGGCTGGCGGCGGCCCACACCAGATTCCGGATAGGGGACTCATCGCAAGCCAACATTCCGCCGGCGACCGCATCAAGCCACTCGTGATCCAAATTATTAGCCACCACCGGACTCTCGGTGAGCCTGAAAGCTCGCCCTAATACCACGAACATTCGCCCACCCAACTGCCCGCGAATTCCCCCTCACCCCCCTAATTTACCGATGGATGCCATGGCGCAAGAACTGTTCCAACAGGTACTCAGCCTGCTTCAGACCTATCCGTACCTGTTCATTTTCTTCGGCATGCTCGTCGCGGGCGAAATCGTGCTCTTGCCGGCGATATACCTGGCTGCGACCGGGCGCCTTGATCTTGCTGCAGTCATCTCGCTGGCAATATTGGCCACCATCTTGTCGGACCTCGTCTGGTACGGGCTCGGAAGAAAATTCCCCGCTTCGGCACTCGACCGCATCCCTGGAGCCCACAGCAATAGTGCCGTTCGTGGTCTGGAACGCCTGTTCAATCGCAAGGGCGTACAGATCCTGTTTCTATCCAAGTTTGTATATGGAACACGAACGGCGGCCCAAGTGCTTGCAGGGGTACACGATATGCGTTTTCGCACCTATATAATCGTCAATTTCTTCGGCGTCCTCACCTTATCCGCCGTCTTCGTGGCTCTCGCCTATTCGGTCATCGGCACGACGCGCCAACTTGGCGATTTGATTGACGATCTGGAGCTCGCCTTCCTGATATTCATCGTGATGGCGGTGTCCGCCAATTATATCGCGAGCCGGGTGTTGAGGAACCGATGGTCTCGGTAGTGATACCAGCCTTCAATGAGGTCGGAACCATCACCGATGTCATTGCGTGTGCACGCCAGCACCCTTGGGTTGGGGAAGTCCTCGTAGTCGATGATGGCTCTACGGATGCGACGGCCCAGGTCGCAGAGGTCGCGGGTGCCCGCGTCATCCGTCTGGCTCGCAACACGGGCAAGGCGACTGCGATGGATGCAGGCGTGCGTTCGGCGAAATCTAGCGTCCTGTTATTTCTCGACGCTGACGTGACTGGCCACACACAGCAGACCCTGTCCCGGATTATGCAGCCCGTCATCGAGGGACGCGTCGAGATGAACGTTGGCTTGCGGGCTCGATCGACGCTGATGCTCAACCAGGCGCTGCGATTCTTCCCAATTGTCGGCGGCGATCGGGCATTGACCCGCCGGCTCTGGGAGGCCGTCCCGACGAGTTGCGTACGCGGTTTCCAGATCGAGATCGCCTTGAACTACACGTCCAAGCAATTCGAGAAGGGGATGGCGTTCGAACTCGTGCATGGTACGTTCCATCACATTAAAGAAAGGAAATATGGTGTCGTGGCTGGCGCTACCCAACGCGCGATGATGATCCGACAAATCCTGTCGATATCATTCCGGCTCTACATACTTGGCTGGATCAAGCAGAGGGCTTTGCGCATCAGGAGAGCAACAAGATCGATAGCGGAATTGATTTTTAGCTAATGTCTGATTCCCGCCGCCAAGGAGGTTCTAATCGTCAAGAAGATCATGGGTGTCCTCTTCTTTCGTCCCTCGTCGACCTCTCCGCACATGACGAACTGCAGCACAAGCTGCGTCAGGAACGTGATTTCAGCGACGCCGTGATCGACGGCCTGCCCGCGGTGTTCTGTGTGCTGGATGACACCGGTCGTTTCATCCGCTGGAACCACAACTTCAAGCGGGTGACCGGCCTGGAGGGCAACGAACTGACCCGCATCAATGCCGTGGATCTCTTCGCCGGCGAGGATCAGCCTCGTGTGGCTCAGTCGATCAGTCGCGTCTTCGAAACCGGCTCGGCCGACGTCGAGGCAGCCATGCGCGGTGCGTCCGGGGCGTACATCCCCTACTACTTCACCGGCCTGCGGGTAGAACTCAACGGACAACCCTGTCTTACCGGGACCGGATTCGACATCTCTGCCCGCAAACAGATCGAAGCCGAGCTGCATCATCAGGCCCACCATGACAGGCTGACCGGCCTCATGAGCTGGGGGGCATTCGATGAATTGCTGCCGCTCGAAGTCCAACGCGCCCGCCGTTACGGGTCGCCGTTGAGCTTGATCATGTGTGATATCGACCGCTTCAAGTCCGTTAACGACCGTCATGGTCATGCCACCGGTGACGAAATCCTGTGCCAGGTAGCGGACACGCTGGGAGCCAATCTGCGCGGCAGCGACGTGCTGATACGCTGGGGCGGCGAAGAGTTTCTTGCACTCCTGCCGGAGACCAAAGCAGAGGACGCCGGGGCCTTGGCCGAGACCCTGCGTGCCCTGTTGGCCCGGACTCGATTCCCGATACAGGAGCAGGTCACGGCAAGCCTCGGAGTCACGGAGTACCGTCCCGATGAATCGCCCCACAGTCTGCTCAAGCGCGTCGACGATGCGCTGTACAGCGTCAAAGAATCCGGCCGCAACCGGGTCGCCTTGCTTTAAAGACTGCACTGCGAAAAAGCGAGCGGTTTATTTTCCGGCGACCAAGCTGCGGCGTCGACTCCCGGGTTTCAGACCTTGCCTCTGGCTGTTGGCCGTACCTGGCAGGCAGGGGCCCAGGTCTGGCCTGCGGCATACGCCGCCCCGCGTGCGCGGATTGTCAAAATGAACGGCTTATCCCTCGAAACCGCGTCCCATGTCCGAGACGCCCGCCGATTCCACCTTTCGCGTGCAACTGCGCGCAGACGTCGGGGTCAGACCTTGCCTTTTGCCTTCCGCCGGAAACTTCCAGAGGCAAAAGGAGAGCTCTGAGCCCATAGCTCACCAGGTGGCGTGACCCACGCAGACGTCGGGGTCAGACCTTGCCTTTTGCCATCCACTTAGACGTCGGGGTCAAGACGTCGCGCGCAGACGTCGGGGTCAGACCTTGCCTTTCGGCGAGACGCCGGGGTCAAACCTTGCCTTTTGCCTTCCGCCGTGCGCGCGCAGACGCCGGGGTCCGCGCAGACGCCGGGGTCAAACCTTGCCTTTTGCCTTCCGCCGGAAACTTCCAGAGGCAAAAGGAGAGCTCTGAGCCCACAGCTCACCAGGTGGCGTGACCCAAACCAACGAGTCTCCGGGAAACCCGGGGCGGTTCACGCCCTTCCCGGCAGATGATGGCGATTCGCCCGCGGCATGACTTCCCTCCCTGGAATGCCCATTTGATGGCCGAAATCACCGCTTCAAGCCCGACTCGCGCCCTTTATAGACCGGTTTCCTTCGGTTTTTCAGTACGTTACTGAGGCCCGACCCCGTTATCCCTCCGTAAACCCGGGGCGGTTCACGCGCTTCCCAGCAGATGATGGCGATTCGCCCGCGGCATGACTTCCCTCCCTGGAATGCCCATTTGATGGCCGAAATCACCGCTTCAAGCCCGACTCGCGCCCTTTATAGACCGGTTTCCTTCGGTTTTTCAGTACGTTACCGAGGTCCGACCCCGTTATCCCTCCGTATCCCCATCTCTCTTCTCCCCGACTGGCCCCCCGCCTCGCAATCAATGCCTCGCACTGCGGATCACGGTTTATGGCTCTCAAACCACTCGAGGATGAGTTCCAGGCGTTTGACCAGATTCACCGGAGTGCCGTCCCGGGACAGGTTGTGGCCTTCGCCATCGAATACCGCCAGCTCGCTCTCTACGTCGTTATTAAGCAGCGCGTAGAACCACTCCTGGCCCTGCCCGATCGGGGTCACCCGGTCATCGGTAGAGTGGATGATCAGCGTCGGCGTACTCACCTGGTCGGCGTACTTGAGCGGTGAGCGTCCCCAATAATAGTCGTAGTTCGTCCAGATCGTGCCGCCAAACTCGGCATTCATCCTTGTCGGCACGTAGTCCTGGGTGCCGGCCTCAGAGATCCAGTTGGAGACACTGCGCTGGGTGACCGCCGCGCGGAAGCGATCGGTCTGCGTGGTGATCCAGTTGGTCAGAAAGCCGCCATGGCTGCCACCGGTCAGAAACTGGCGCTCCTCGTCGATCCAGTCGTAGCGCTCCAACGCCGCGTCCAGGGCCTGCATGTTGTCGCGGTAGTCCACCCCACCGTAGTCCTGGTACACCGAGGCCTGGAACTCGTAACCGTAGCCGGTCGAACCCCGATAGTTGGTGAACAGCATCGCGTAGCCCGCGCCCGCGATCATCTGAAACTCGTGGAACCAGCGATGGCCCCACATATGCGCCGGACCGCCACGAATGTTCAACACCAGCGGCCAGTCATCGCCGGCGTCGAGCCCTTTGGGCCGTAGCAGGAACGCATCCACCGTGCGGCCATCCTCGACCTCGTAGCTGAAGCGTTCGAGCTCGGTCCGGTAACGTGATTCCAACAGAGTGTCGTTGAAGCCCGTCAGGCGTCGCGACTCGAACCCGTCACTGTCGGCGACGTGCACCTCCGGCATCCGGGTTTCGTCTTCGACCAGCAAGGCCAGGGACTCGCCGTCGGCGGCAAAGTCGATATCGCTGAGAGCGGCTTCATCACCGAGGACCACCTCGCTGTCACCATCGGGATGCAAGCGAATCAGTGGACGGCTGCCGCGGAAGTCCGCCAATACCAGGGGGCGATCGAACCCCTCGGGCCACCAGGCCTGCGTAACGGAGAAGTCCATGCCATCGTGCAGTACCTTGTGGTCGTCGTTGTCGATCCCGATGCGGTGCAGTTCCACGGGACGATAACGGTCGGACTGATAGAGAAAGGCGACCTGGCGCCCGTCGGGCGAGAACAGTGGGTCGGTGACACGCCCATCGGGCGCGGACAGCTGGCGTTCCTCACGGCTTTCGAGATCGAGCAGGTAGATGTCCTGATTGAAGCTGCCGTCGTACTCGCGGCCGCTGCGGTCGACATTGAACGCCAGGAAGCGGCCATCGGGCGAAACCGTCGGGTTGTTGTGGTTCCACTCGGCGTCCCCTGCCAAACGCTCGAGTTCGCCGCTTGCCGAATCCAGCAACCACAAGGTGCGGCGGCTCTCATCCAGCCAACCCTGCGACTCACGACGGCTGAGCGGCCGCGAATAGACCTTCACATCCGCCTGCGGTGCGTCATCCCCCTGCTCCTCCTGCGCGGGATCCTCGACGGCCGGGTCGATGGTCAGGGTAACGATCAGGTGTTGACCATCAGGCAGCCAGGCAAAGTGAGAAAGATTGCCCTGTTCAATCTCGGTGATGGCGTGGGCTTCACCACCGTCAATGGGTATCAGATGAATCTGGGCGTCCTCGTCAACGGTCCTCAAGAAGGCCACTTGCCGCCCATCGGGAGAAAAACGGGGATGACGATCGGACTCACCCTGGGTGAACTGGCTTGCCGATTCCGAGCCATCAGCCGGCACCATCCAGATGCTCGATTCCCGATTGCGGCGTTCATCGTCCACGCGACTGCGCACGAAGACGACATGGCCAGCATCCGGCGAAAGCCTCGGCTCGGTCGCGAACACGAAGTCGTAATAGTCGGCGGGCACCATCGGCTCCGGCGGCTCCGCCCATACCGACGGCGTGTAGAAGATGACGATCAGCAACAGTGTTCGGGTCATGGAGTCCTCGAGGGAAAGGAAATGCCCCCGAGTTTGCCGCAACGAGCTCATGGGTGTCCTTTTCTCGCCCGCCTGCGATGGACGTTCCGGGTAGCCGCCACGACGACGAACGCGCACTCACCGTGCCCCGGCCGCAGGGGTTCGATACCCCCCCCTCCCGGCAAGCGGCCCCGCAAGGGTCTGTACCCAACCATCGATCGAGAAGCCGCCCTGCAGAAGTAGCTGTTCCACTCCATCCGCGGAAAGACGCCGGGGTCAAACCTTGCCTTCCGCCGGAAACTTCCAGAGGCAAAAGGAGAGCTCTGAGCCCATAGCTCACAAGGTGGCGTGACCCCAACCAACGAGTCTCCGGGAAACCCGGGGCGGTTCACGCGCTTCCCGGCAGATGATGGCGATTCGCCCGCGGCATGACTTCCCTCCCTGGAATGCCCATTTGATGGCCGAAATCACCGCTTCAAGCCCGACTCGCGCCCTTTCTAGACCGGTTTCTTTCGGTTTTTCCGTACGTTACCGAGGTCCGACCCCCTTACTTCTCCCCTTTTCCGCTTCACCCGGTACATTTCGCCATCCGCACGGCTCAGCAAGGTATCGGCGTCCTCTCCGTCTGCGGGATAGCAGGCCACGCCAATGCTACAAGACGGTATGATCCCGCCGAACTCGGCGCCCAGGGGCTCGTCCATGGCCGATTGAATGCCCTCGACCTTTCTGGAAACGGCACCCTCCACCTGGATATCCGTCAGCAGGACAATAAACTCATCCCCGCCCATCCGCGCCACCGTGTCCGTCTCCCGCACGCAGCCCTCCAGCCGCCGGGCGATCGTACAAAGCACACGGTCCCCCACCGCGTGTCCATGGACATCATTGATCACCTTGAAGTCGTTGATATCCAGAAACAGCAAGGCCAGGTGGTTCTGGTAGCGATGGGCCGAATGTAGCGCCAGATCCAGGCGGTCATAGAACAGCGATCGGTTGGTCAGTCCTGTCAGCGGATCATGATGGGCGAGGAAGCGCAGTTCCTCCTCGGCCTGCCGCAGGGTCGTCACGTCCCGCGCAACCCCAATCCGCACACCCTCCTCCTCGACCCAGTGTGCCGACCAAAGGATGTACACGACACCGCCATCTTTGCGGATATAGCGGTTACGGAAATCGACGTGAGGCTTGCCCTCCATGACCCGAACAATGGAGGCCAGTGAGGCCGCCAGGTCTTCAGGATGCATATAGTCGGTGATCGTGGTTCCGATCAGCTCCTCCGCGCGATAACCAAGCAGATCCTCACAGGCATCGCTCACGAAGACGATCTGATTGTCCCGATCGACCACAAAGACCGTGTCGAGGATCAGATGGATCAGCCTGGCCGAGAGCGCTTGAAGGTCAACGGGCATTGGTCAAGGATCTCTGGTCCACGGACTCACACTCTAGGGAAACACTGATTAATGTACGCACCCGCGCTCGAGTCGCTTTTGCGTGCGAACAAGGCGCGGTGACTGCCGTGCCGTCATTCTGCACAAGAGAGCCGCAACCGTTCGGCGACGGGGTCGGACCACGACAACCTACTGACTTCATATATTTATATCGCGCAACCCCCCTTTCTAGAGGCTTATCCGCCCCATTTCGCCGTCAAAATAGCCAGTTGGCGACGGGGTCGGACCAAGACAACCTACTGACTTAATGGATTTATATCGCGCCAAACCGCCTTTCTAGAGGCTTATCCGCCCCATTTCGCCGTCAAAACCGTTGATCAACCCCATAACTCGCCCCATCGTCGCGCACCCATGCGGTATCCCCCGTCTGTTCAACGTGGCGCCCCGGCGACCGCACCCCCAGCGCCCGGCGCACTTCGTCCACATACGACCGGTCCCCTACCGCGACGGCCGTCGTCCACCACCCATCCCGACTGGCGCGATCCGAGGCCAGCGCCTCCTCCACCCACAAACGATGACACTCCCGCAGCTCGGCTCCGGCGCCGATCTCCAGCGCATCCAGCAGGGCCTGCTCATCAATGACTCGGTAACGGTCCGGTGGTGCCTGGATCTCGCGATATCCGCTGGCTTCCCACTCCGATGGATGCTTCACCACCCCCGCCCGGACCATATTCAGGTCGATGTACACCAGGCAGCGCGCGAGGTGGGCCCCGGTCTGCACGGCAGTGGCATGGTAGCGGTCTTCCCAGAAAGCGCCCTTGCGCGCCTTGCGCCGGTTGTACGACTGGCCAACCCGGCCCGCGATCAACTGCATGGAACGCGCAATCTCGCCTCCGCCCCCATCGCGCACCAGCAGGTGTACATGGTTGGAGGTCACTATGTAGTTGAGCACACAGAGTCCGTAACGCTGGCGCGCCTGGTACAGCCAGTAGCGCCAGAGCCTCCGGTCGCGGGCAAACTTCAGCAGAAACTCCTGCTTATGACACCGGTGGGTGATATGCCAGACATAGCCCGGCAGATGATGGCGATTCGCCCGTGGCATGGCTTCCCTCCCTGGAACGCCCATTTGATGGCCGAAATGTCCGCTTTAAGCTCGAATCGCGGCCTTTCTAGACCGGTTTACCGCTGTTTTTCCGTAGGTTACCGAGGTCCGACCCCGTTATGCCACGCCGAAATCCATGAGGCGCGCGAGGTACGAGCGTCGCCTCGATGAAATTGTTGGGGTTTTCTCTAGTATGGGGCATGAGCGTGAACCTCCCCGGCCAATGCATTGAGCTCGTCAACAAGCCATTTAAATCGACCCTGTTTCTTCAGCCATGCCCCACAAGGCCCCATCCTTTCGTATCCCGTCGCCTTCTTGGCAGCCGATTTCGCTTGGTAACTATCGTGTGCAGCATAGTTCCGAAGTGCTGACAGATATTCTATTGGATCCTTGTAGCGTCGCTTCTTGAGTATCGCGACAAGATAATGCGTTGATGGCACATATCTCTTGACGATCTTTATCAGGCCGTCACGTCCTTTAAAATCGAAATACCCGTTTGCCACGATCAGGTATTCACAGAGCTCATCCGTGAGGTGAGCTGGGAACTCGATTCCCGTGGTTTCAGAGATAGTCGACGTGTCGTTGTTGATGGCGCCAGTAAGTGCCTCGAGCATCAGATTCTCGAATTCACGGTAAAGACGGATCACCACGTACTCATAACACCAGGTAACGTGCGCATCCGACAAATGTTTCTCAGCCTCCGCGACGTAGTCGAGTAGATCGCCCGCATTACTCTGGAACGAGGTTGCGGAATTCTGGATACTTTTTTTCCGTGGCATGGCCTTCGGCTCCTACGCCCAACACTTGGCTTTGCGGCGCATCGGAGCGCCAGCGTAGGTGCGTCCGACAACAGCCACTTGTTAAATTTTCAGTGGCCTTGATTCGACTTCGACAGGAACAGCCCTATTACGATTTCAAACATAAACATACCTACTAGAGTCTGACCAGTTGCGAGCATTTTCGTCAGGTCTGAAACTGGGAATATATCTCCATACCCAAGGGTTGTCATAGTAACGAAGCTATGGTAAATGCTGTCTATCCGGCATAAGCCCTCTACCGAACATATTCCCCATGACCAAGAGATATAAGCCATGGAGAGATCGTGGGTGTCCTCCTCTTCTGCTTCTTCCTCTTCTTTTCAACCCTGGTATGCCCATTTGATGGCCGAAATGACCGCTTTAAGCTCGAATTCCGCCCTTTCTAGACCGGTTACCCTCGGTTTTTATGTAGGTTACCGAGGCCCGACCCCGTTATTCTCCATTATGAGGTTCCCAACATTCCGCTTCAATCGCTACAACACAATCTAAGAGAAATCCCGATGCCTCCTCCGCTTCCTCCGCTCCAATCGGCCGAACAGACCCCCAAACAGGATCGATATCTGCTTCGTGTACGATCATATTTCTCCTATCCACGATAGCATTTAATCGTTGCCGAAACACCTCTGATGAATACGTCATAGAAGCCGCCACACGAGCTAAACGTTTCGGTCGATCGTCGACAAACCTTAGCGCCTTGGCAATATCATCCGCCCGTTGGAATGTGTCCCGAGAAAACTGTGCACGCACTTCACCCTCAACCCAAGATGTAGACCCACCTGACGCGAGTTGCTCAGCCGAAGAAAGACAGATCCGCGCTTCGCCATAATGTTTATTTTTTTCTCTCGACCCGAGGAAAGATTTATAAATCGCCTCAACACATAGGTTGTGCACGTAGGAGTCCCATGCTGAAACGGCCAAAACAATCTCTGCCCGAAATGCCTCGGACATATCGACAGAACCCAAGGCTTTCCCCTCTAATGCCCTTCCCACATGGGAAAGTCCATGAACACGATCGTACGAAGCTAGAAATCGCTGATAAGCTTCAGACCTCATATTCAACCCAGAAGCTCCACCACCTGCCTCACAGCTTTCTCATATATATCGTGGAAATCGCCCCTTTTCTCACGATTCTGGGAAAGAACCGATCCGACGGAACCTATCTGTTCATCAGACAGCGCAAAAACAGGTGTAGACCCGATATGCGATGTGGTCACGAGACTATTAAAATCCGGCACCAACCCGAGGCAAAATCCACTAGATCGCTCCCCAAGCACTTCGCTATACCGTTCTAGCGAGAATGCTAACTCGGATTGGGACAAAGCGGGCATCAGAGTTTCATCGATAACACGGAACAAGCGGTTAATTTGGTCTTGGAACCCTTTTGTTGGATCACCTCCACGAAGCCGGAAGTTCTGAACAACGGTCCCTAAGAATTTAGGCTTTCTGGCCGACAAGGTATAACTCGCATCCTGTAAGGCTGGATGACCAACAGCGCGGTCAAGCCATGAGCTCCACATAGGGAGGACCCTAGCGAGGGAATGAATAGCCATTTGGCTGAAATAGTCTGGCGAGTTCGGAATAATGAAGCCGTCGGAAGAAAGAAATAGGTTTTGATTGATCGAGCTAAGGCTGGGATTCAAGTCAATAAGAACATAGTCAGCGCCGACGGCATCTGCTGTTATATCTAGCAGGTGAGCGGCTGCGCCTGGGACATTCTTGAGCGCGTGCACAGAACCGCTTAGCTCATGTGCCAAGGTCAAGGTTATTTCATATTCCGATAGCGCCAGATGGCCTGGCAAAAGATATAGGCCATCACGGCTTTCGATTTCGAGATTTGGTGCCGCAGTTAAGGGTGAAAGAGCTCCATCAAAAACCGGTGATAACGCAGACTTTAAATTGCAGTCCGGCCGGTCTAGATAGTGCTGCTCAAACCGGTCGAAGCTCCCCGAGGACAGAATTAACCCCGTAAGATTGCATTGGGGGTCTGCATCCACCAACAGGACCTTATACCCCTGCTCAGCAAGCATCCATCCGAAGTGGAACACATTGGTAGTCTTGCTTACGCCACCCTTGTGGTTGAAAAAGGCTATTTTCTTCGCCACGAACAGCTCCTAATAGGTTGTTTTTAAATCTAAAGGTCAGAACGGGAACTGATTCTTTCGGATCGCCTACAACAGGCTGGGATAGCTCGGCCTTATTTTTCTAATCGCTTGCAAGATGGGCGTTAGTGAGGTGCCGTTCTCAATATTCAAGACATGCTTAAATTCAGGCACCATAAGAAGAAGGCGCCGTCTTGCGGCGCCCTCTTCTTTTGCTGCACGGCCATTTCCCTGGCTCCGTTCGTTCCGGCGGTCGTGGCTCGGTCAATCCCAGCTCAACGCCCCACCCGTCTGATACTCCGTAACCCGCGTCTCAAAGAAGTTCTTCTCCTTCTTGAGATCGAGCACCTCGCTCATCCACGGGAACGGGTTATCCGCACCCGGGTACAGCTCGGCCAGGCCGATCTGGGCGCAGCGGCGGTTGGCGATGAAGTGCAGGTATTCCTCGAACATCTGCGCGTTCATGCCGAGCACGCCGCGGGGCATGGTGTCGCGGGCGTACTGCGCCTCCAGCTCGACCGCATCATGGATCAGGGTGCGCATCTCGTTCTTGAAGTCTTCGGTCCACAGGTGCGGGTTTTCGACCTTGATCTGGTTGATCACGTCGATGCCGAAGTTCATGTGCATGGACTCGTCGCGCAGGATGTACTGGAACTGCTCGGCCACGCCGGTCATCTTGTTGCGCCGGCCCATGGAGAGGATCTGCACGAAGCCGACGTAGAAAAAGATGCCCTCGAACACGACGTAGAAGGCGATCAGTTCGCGCAGCAGCTTCTGGTCCGCGTCCGGGGTGCCGGTGCGGAAGTTCGGGTCCGCCAGGTGCTTGGTGAACGGCAGGGCCCACTCGGCCTTGGTGGCCACGGAGGGCACCTCGCGGTACATGTTGAAGATCTCGCCCTCGTCCAGGCCCAGGGACTCCACGCAGTACTGGTAGGCGTGGGTGTGCAGCGCCTCCTCGAAGGCCTGGCGCAGCAGGTACTGGCGGCACTCGGGGTTGGTGATGTGGCGGTACACGGCCAGCACCAGGTTGTTCGCCACCAGCGAGTCGGCGGTGGAGAAGAAGCCCAGGTTGCGCTTGACGATGGTGCGCTCGTCGTCGGTCAGCCCGTTCGGGTCCTTCCACAGGGCGATGTCCGCGTTCATGTTGATTTCCTGCGGCATCCAGTGGTTGGCGCAGCCGTCCAGGTACTTCTGCCAGGCCCACTTGTACTTGAAGGGCACGAGCTGGTTGAGGTCCGCGTGGCAGTTGATGATCTTCTTGTCATCCACGCGGATGCGCTCGGCACCCATCTCGATGTCTTCCAGACCGGTGCCGGTCAGGGCCTCTTCGTTCGGCTCGGCCAGCGGCTGGCCGGCGTTTTCCGGCTCCGGCGAGACGCTGGGTGCGGCGCCGGCGGTGCTCATCAGGGCTTCGTTCTCCTGAAAGCCCATGCCCGGGCGTACGGCGGGCTCTTGCTGGCCTTCGCCCTTGATGGCTGCGATCGGATCGTCCCAGGAAAGCATAGTGTCCCCTCTTCTTTCGGTGGCGGCCCGGCGCGGTGGCCGGGCCTCTTGTTCAATGAGTCGTCGTCAGTGCGTCGTTCGTGTTCGCTGCGTGCCCGCGCGGGCCCGCCTTACTGGCAGGCCTCGCAGTCCGGGTCGAGGATGGAGCACGCCTTCGGCGCTTCCGGCTCGGACGCCTGCTGGCCGCCGGAGACGGCGTTCAGCTTGTTGGCGCGCGAGGAGTCGGCCACGGTGCTCTTTTCCACGTGGGTCGCGCCCATGGAGCGCAGGTAGTAGGTCGTCTTCAGCCCGCGTACCCAGGCCAGCTTGTACAGGGCGTCCAGCTTGGGTCCGGAGGGCTCGGCCATGTACAGGTTCAGGCTCTGGGCCTGGTCGATCCACTTCTGCCGGCGCGAGGCGGCCTCGACCAGCCAGCGGGTGTCCAGCTCGAACGCGGTGGCGTACAGGGCCTTGAGGTCCTCCGGCACGCGGTCCAGCGGCTGCACCGAGCCGTCGTAGTATTTGAGGTCGTTGACCATGACCTCGTCCCACAGGTCGCGGTCCTTCAGGTCGCGCACCAGGTACGGGTTGATCACGGTGAACTCGCCCGACAGGTTCGATTTGACGAACAGGTTCTGGTAGGTCGGCTCGATCGACTGGCTGACCCCGCAGATGTTGGAGATGGTCGCCGTCGGGGCGATCGCCATGGTGTTGGAGTTGCGCATGCCGATCTTCTTCACCCGCTTGCGCAGGGTGTCCCAGTCCAGGCGCTGGGTGGTGTCCATCTGCAGGTACTCGCCGCGCGAGTCGGCCAGCTTGTTCACCGAATCGATCGGCAGGATGCCCTGGCTCCACAGGCTGCCGGGGAAGCTCTCGTAGCGCCCGCGCTCCTCGGCCAGATCGGTCGAGGCCTTGATGGCGTAGTAGGACACCGCCTCCATGGAGGTATCGGCGAACTCCACCGCGGCCTCGGAGGCATACGGCATGCGCAGCTTGTACAACGCATCCTGGAAACCCATGATCCCCAGCCCCACCGGGCGGTGGCGCAGGTTGGAGCGCCGCGCCTGCGGCACGGAGTAGTAGTTGTAGTCGATCACGTTGTCGAGCATGCGCATGGCCGTGTTCACGGTCTGCTCGAGCTTGTCCTGATCCAGCTCGCCGTTGTCGCCTATATGCGCGGCCAGGTTGATGGAGCCCAGGTTGCACACCGCGATCTCGTCATCCGAGGTGTTCAGGGTGATCTCGGTGCACAGGTTCGAGCTGTGGACCACGCCGGTGTGTTGCTGCGGGCTGCGCAGGTTGCACGGGTCCTTGAAGGTCATCCATGGATGGCCGGTCTCGAACAGCATGCCGAGCATCTTCCGCCACAGGTCCACGGCCTTCATGGTCTTGTGCACGCGCAGCTCGCCGCGCGCGGCCTTCTCTTCGTATTCGCAGTAGCGCTTCTCGAAGTCCGTGCCGACGAGGTCGTGCAGGTCCGGGGTCTCGTTCGGGGAGAACAGGGTCCAGTCACCGTCCTCGGCCACACGCTTCATGAACAGGTCCGGGATCCAGTTGGC
The DNA here is from genome assembly GCF_000420165.1 of Thioalkalivibrio sp. AKL19. GTDB lineage: Bacteria > Pseudomonadota > Gammaproteobacteria > Ectothiorhodospirales > Ectothiorhodospiraceae > Thioalkalivibrio. The sequence continues at coordinate 182,004 of NZ_ATUK01000010.1, forward strand.
GCTGTTCATGTCGTGGGTGCGGCGGCGGTCGTCGCCGGTGTTCTTGCGCAGCTCGATGAACTCCTCGACATCGATATGCCAGGTCTCGAGGTAGGCGCACACGGCCCCCTTGCGCTTGCCGCCCTGGTTCACCGCCACGGCGGTGTCGTTGGCGACCTTGAGGAACGGGACCACGCCCTGCGACTTGCCGTTGGTGCCCTTGATGTGGGCGCCCATGCCGCGCACGCGGGTCCAGTCGTTGCCCAGCCCGCCGGCAAACTTGGACAGCAGCGCGTTGTCGCGGATGGCGCTGTAGATGCCGTCGAGGTCATCCGGGACGCTGGTCAGGTAGCAGCTGGACAGCTGCGGGCGCAGGGTGCCGGAGTTGAACAGGGTCGGCGTGGAGCTCATGAAGTCGAACGAGCTCAGCAGGTTGTAGAACTCAATCGCGCGCGCCTCGCGGTCGATCTCGTTGATCGCCAGGCCCATCGCCACGCGCATGAAGAACGCCTGCGGCAGCTCGAAGCGGGTGCCGTCCGAATGGATGAAGTAGCGATCAAACAGGGTCTGCAGGCCGAGGTAGGTGAACTGCAGGTCGCGCTCGGGCTTGAGCGCGGCGCCCAGGCGCTCGAGGTCGTAGCGGGTCAGCTCGCTGTCGACCAGCTCCAGCTCGGCGGCGCGCTTGATGTAGGCGCCGAAGTACTCGCCGTAGCGCTCGGCCAGCTGGGCCTGGGTGGCCTCTTCCGGACGGTCGTGCACGAAGCTCAGGGCCTCGCGGCGCAGCGCGTCCATCAGCAACCGCGCGGTGACCTCGGAGTAGTTCGGCTCCTTCTCGATCATCACGCGCGCGGCCATCACCAGTGCGGTGGAGACGTCCTTCTCGGCCACGCCGTCGAACAGGTTGCGGCGGGCCTCGGTCAGGATCTTCTCGCCGTCCACCTGGTCAATGCCGGCGCAGGCCTCGGCCACCACCGCCTGCAGGCGCTCTTCGTCCAGCGGGGCCTGGGTGCCGTCGGCGCGGGTCACGTTCAGGGTGGCGGCCGCTTCCTGCTCTTCCGGGGACTGCTCGGCGGCCTCGGCGGCGCGCTTTTGCGCCTGCTGCTCGCGGTAGATCACGTAGGCCCGCGCGACCTTGTGGTGGCCGCCGCGCATCAGGGCCAGTTCCACCTGGTCCTGGATATCCTCGATGTGGACCGTCATGCCCTGGGTGCCGGCGCGGCGGAACAGGCTGTCCACCACCTGGCCGGCGACTTCCTTCGACACCTCGTGGATGCGCCGGCTGGCCGCGGCATTGCCGCCCTCCACCGCGAGGAAGGCCTTGGTCACCGCGACCTCGATCTTGGAGGCGTCAAAGCCGGTCACCTTGCCATTGCGGCGAATCACCTGATGCTGGCCGGGGCTGGTCGCCAGGACCTCGGCCGACGGTTCGGCCTGCGGCGGGTACTGGGTGCCCTGCTGGGCTTCGGCGGTGTAGGGTTCGCTGTTCATGACGGCCTCGCGCTGGTGTTGGATCGGACGTGAAGTACTATAGATCGGGGATCGGAAACTGCATAGCCACTAGATATAGTGGCTGGCGAAAGAACAAGCCGCGCACAACCCGTGGGCAAGCTGTGGATAAAAACGGCGATCTCCCGTCCTGCCGCCGTTCCCGGCGGGCAGCCCGGGTTATCCACCAAACGCTGATGTAGTGACTGCCCGGCCGGCACATCGGGACGGCGCGATCATGAAAATGTTTTATCAATCGCCATTACCCACAGCCGATCCGTTGCCACCCGCACGCGCGGTTCCCGCGGTGCCCGTGACCCCGTTGGACAAAGCCGTCCGGCGTCCCAATAATCCCCGCCATATCGATCCCCGATCCGGGGCAGCCCGCGCGGCACGTACTGCGGATCACGCCACCCGATGCACGGAACCCGGGCGCCGCCCGATGATCCGGTATCGTGTGCATCACCCGCGGTGACGGCCGCGCCGCCGCTGCCACGAAATCCGACATTGCGAGATGGAGAGCGCCATGAGCGACGCCAAGAAGGACAAGAAGTCCAAGCAGGACAAGAACAAGAGCGAATCCGGCAAGGCCCAGGCCGAGACCCCGAAGATGGCCAGCGCCACCGGGGCCGTGCAGGCCGCCACCGGTGCCGTCCAGCTGGGCGGCGACACCGAGTCCAAGCCAAAGAAGGGCGGCAGCGAGAAGGAACCGCGCCATTGCCCGCTGCTGATCCTCGGCTCCGGCCCGGCCGGCTGGACCGCCGCGGTCTACGCGGCGCGCGCCAACCTGAACCCGGTCGTGATCACCGGGCTGGAACAGGGCGGCCAGCTGATGACCACCACCGACGTGGACAACTGGCCGGGCGACAACGAGGGCGTGCAGGGCCCCGAGCTGATGCAGCGCATGCAGAAGCATGCCGAGCGCTTCGACACCGAGGTGATCTTCGACCACATCCACACGGTGCACCTGAAGGACAAGCCCTACCGCCTGGTCGGGGACTCCGGCGAGTACACCTGTGATGCCCTGATCATCTGCACCGGGGCCTCCGCCCAGTACCTGGGGCTGGAGTCCGAGACCACCTTCGCCGGCAAGGGCGTGTCCGCCTGTGCGACCTGCGACGGCTTCTTCTACCGCGGCCAGAAGGTGGCGGTGATCGGTGGCGGCAACACCGCGGTCGAGGAAGCGCTGTACCTGTCGAATATCGCCTCCGAGGTGACCCTGGTGCACCGGCGCGATGCGCTGCGCGCGGAGAAGATCCTGCAGGACAAGCTGTTCGAGAAGGAAAAGAACGGCAACGTGACCATCGAGTGGAACCACACCCTGGACGAGATCCTCGGCGACGAGACGGGCGTGACCGGCGCGCGGCTGAAGCACGCCCAGAGCGGCGAGACGAAGGACATCGACGTGATGGGCGTGTTCATCGCCATCGGCCACAAGCCCAACACCGACATCTTCCAGGGCCAGCTCGACATGGAAGGCGGCTACATCAAGGTGCAAAGCGGGCTGGAGGGCAACGCCACCGCGACCAGCGTGCCGGGCGTTTTCGCCGCCGGCGATGTGATGGATCACGTCTACCGCCAGGCGGTCACCTCCGCCGGTACCGGCTGCATGGCCGCACTGGACGCGGAGAAGTACCTGGACAAGCTCGGTTGATCGCGTGAGCGCCGAGGGCGACACCCAGGCATCGGACCCGCCGGAGGATGACGCGGGCCACACGGCGGAGCGCGTCGAGCTGCGTGACGGCCTGGCCGAGGTGGACCCGGCCGCCTGGGACGCCCTGACCGGCGGCACCGAGCCGTTCCTGCGCCACGCCTTCCTGGAGGGCCTGGAGCGCCACGAGTGCCTGGGCCGGCAGTTCGGCTGGTTCCCGCAGCATGTACTGATCTTCCGCGACGAGGCGCTGGTCGCGGCGGCGCCGGCCTACGCCAAGACCAACAACTACGGCGAGTTCGTGTTCGACTTCGCCTGGGAAGGGGCGTGGAACCGCCACGGGCTCAACTACTACCCCAAGCTGGTCGTCTCCGTGCCCTACACCCCCGCCACCGGCCCGCGCCTGCTGGTGCACCCGGAGGCGCCGGACTTCGATCATCTGCGCACCCTGCTCGTGCGCGCCCTCGCCACCCACGGGCGCGAGCTGAACGCCTCCGGCGTGAACATCCTGTTCCCCAACCAGGACGATCTCGACGTGACCCGCGAGCTGGGCCTGCCCGAGCGCATGGGCTGCCAGTACCACTGGACCAACGCCCCGGACGGGGGGTACGCGGACTTCGACGCCTTCCTCGGCGCGCTCAGCTCGAAGAAGCGCAAGAACATCAAGCGCGAACGCCGCCGCGTGCAGGAGGCCGGGATCGTCTTTCGCACCCTGACCGGGGCCACCGGCGAGGCCGCGGACTGGGCGCGCTTCCACCGCTTCTACGTGGACACCTTCGAGAAGCACATGGGCATCCCGACCCTGTCGGAGGCGTTCTTCGTGGAGACGGCGGCGGAGCTGGGCGACCAGGTGGTGCTGTTCGAGGCGCAGCGCCCGGATGCGAATGGGGACGGCGAGACCATCGCCGCCGCGCTTTGCTACCGCAGCCACGACACCCTGTACGGGCGCTTCTGGGGCTGCACCGAGGACCTGGCCGACCTGCACTTCGAGACCTGCTACTACCAGGGCATCGAGTTCTGCATCCGCGAGGCGCTGGCCCGCTTCGAGCCGGGTGCCCAGGGCGAGCACAAGATCCCGCGCGGCTTCCTGCCCACGCCCACGTACTCCGCCCACCTGATCCTGACCGAGGGCTTCGAGCAGCCGGTGCGCGACTTCTGCGAGCGCGAGGCCCAGATGATGCGCGCCCAGTGCGAACGCCTGCACGAACACTCGCCCTACCGGCAGGTCCAACCCGACGATGAACGCACCTGAATCACCCGTCGCACGAGGCCAGCCCCCTGGCCGATGGGGGCCATCCTCACGCCCGATCGCGCAGGGGGCTGCGCTCCTACATCACCCCGCACGCCCGGCCCAACCTGTAGAAGGCCAGCCCTCTGGCCGATGGGGCGTACCCAATGCCGCAATCGCCGAGAGGGCTCGGCTCCTACAGGGCCTGGCATACCACCGGGGCCCGGGACGCCCCGCAGAGCCGATCTTCGTGGGAGCGGGCTCGCCCGCGAAGCCCCTGCCCGCGCGGGGCTCCGCCACAGGCCGTTCGCCTGCAAGCAGGCTCCAACAGAACCCGCGCCTCCAATCTCGGGTCTTGCACGGAAGCGCCCCATGAACGGCGGCCCGCAGATCACCCTGCCCTGGCTGGACCCGGAGCATCCGGAGGCGCCGTTCCCGGACCCGGCCCATGCCCTGGTCGAGCCCAACGGCCTGCTGGCCGCCGGGGGCGATCTCTCCGTGCCGCGCCTGCTCAACGCCTACCGCTCCGGGATCTTCCCCTGGTTCGAGGCCGGGCAGCCGATTCTGTGGTGGAGCCCGGACCCGCGCGCAGTGCTGGAACCGGGGCACTTCCGCCTGCATCGCAGCCTGAAGAAGGCCATCCGCAATCGCGGCTATACCGTCAGCTTCGATCGCGCCTTCGAGGCCGTCATCGAGGCCTGCGCCGCGCCGCGCGACTACGCCGACGGCACCTGGATCACCACCAGCATGCAGCGCGCCTACATCGCCCTGCACCGCACGGGCCACGCACACTCCGTGGAAGTCTGGGACGGCCCGCGCCTGATCGGCGGGCTCTACGGGGTGAGCGTCGGGCGCCTGTTCTGCGGCGAATCGATGTTCTCGCGCGAGCGCGACGCCTCCAAGATCGCCCTGGCCTGGCTCTGCCGCCACCTGGTCGCCTGGGGCTGGCCCCTGATCGACGTGCAGATGGAGACCGCGCACCTGCGCAACCTGGGCGCCACCACCCTGCCCCGCCAGACGTTCATCGACCGCACCCGCGACATCGCCCGCGAGCCGGTCGAGCCAGGCCCGTGGCGGACCGACCCGACCCTGAGCGCCCTCGACCCCGACTGGAACACCGTCCCGTAAGAGCCTGCTCGCAGGTGAAGCCGCCGCCCGCGTCCGCAATACCGCGAACAAACCCGTCGAACCAGACCCGTGGCATACCGACCCGCCCCTTGCACCCCTCGATTCCTGCGCCCCCCGTGGGAGCCTGCTTGCAGGCGACGCCCCTGCCATAGTCGGACGCGAGCAGGGGCTTCGCCTGCAAGCAGGCTCCCACCGGGAGATCCGCCCAGGCGCCTCTCGGGCGGGACCACTCCCACAAAGGCGGCCGGATTCGATGAACGCTGACTCGGCGCACGACGGCCGATTCGGGTGTCCCCCGACGGAGATCGCCACGGCGCTGTGCGCCTCGCGATGACAGGATGATGGACGCGCGCGGCCAGTTCATTGCCCGTCACTGCGAGGAGGCGCAGCCGACGTGGCAGTCTGCAGGGGGTGCCCCGACCCGGGGAACGCGTCGGGAGCTCGCTTAACCCCGCTCTCGATGGCGGGTGCTTTATACTCGCGGGCCATTGGGGAACCGGGCGGGAGATTCGGGTGAAGGGGACAGGATCAGGGAAGATACGGCGGCCACTCGTCGCCGGCATGCGCGCCGGCATGCTGCTGACACTGGCGGCCATCACCACCGGCTGTGCCACGCTGGCGCCCTCCCCGCCCGATGACCAGAGCAACATCTGCGAGATCTTCCGCGAGCAGCCGCGCTGGTACGACTACGCGCGTGATTCCGAGCGGGAATGGGGCACGCCGATCGCGACCCAGATGTCGTTCATCCAGCAGGAGTCCTCCTTCCGCAGCCACGTCCGCCCGGACCGTGAACGCCTGCTGGGCTTCATTCCATGGAGCCGCCCCTCGTCCGCCCGCGGCTATGCCCAGGCCCAGGACCCGGTGTGGGGCGAATACCGCGAGGATGCCGGCAGCATGACCGCGCGGCGCACGCACATGAAACACGCCACCGACTTCATCGGCTGGTACAACGACCGCACCCGGCGCATGACCGGCGTGTCGTTGTACAACTCGGAACACCTCTACCTCGCCTACCACGAGGGCCAGGGCGGCTATAACCGCGGCAGCTACCAGAGCAAGCCGCAGGTCCGGGCCGCGGCCCGCCAGGTGGCGCAGCGCGCCGACCGCTACGAGTCCCAGCTACAGAGCTGCGAGTCCGAGTTCCGCTGCCGGCGTTTCTACCAGGTCTGGCCGTTCTGCCGGCAGTAGCCGAACCGACGAACACCAGCACCTGCCCCGGGAGATCCCGGATAACCGCTGCGCGGTTTCCGGGATGCCGGTGCTTTTGGACGTGGGCACGCGCCCCAAGTCCAGCATCCCGTCATCGCGAGCAAAGCGAAGCGATCTCCCAACGCTGCCTCGCCGCCGGAGAGCACCCCCAACAGACTGCCACGTCGGCTACGCCTCCTCGCAGTGACGGACAATGAACTGGCCGGGCGCGTCACAAATCCCGTCATCGCGAGGCGCGCAGCGCCGTGGCGATCTCCCGACGCAGCCACCGGCGCCGGGGCACTCCCTGAAGCCAGCGACGCTACCTGTGCGACTCGCGGTGCCGGAGCCCCTCGCTCCGAGCGCAACGCGTGACGGGCGCACTTGAGGGAACCTCGCCGCCTGTGTTCCAGTCTTCCGGGACACCCCCTTTGGCCGAGACAAGGACGCACCATGAGCGACAATCCCACCGCAGGCTTTCGCTTCAACCACACCATGCTGCGCGTGAAGGACCCGCAGAAGGCGCTGGACTTCTACCAACGCGTGTTCGGCATGGAGCTGGTGAAGACCCTGGACTTCCCGGAGTTCGAGTTCACGCTCTACTTCCTCGCGCAGCTTGGCGAAGACGAACCGCAGCCGCCGAAGGACGCCGGCGAGGCCACCCGCTGGATGTTCAGCCAGCGCGGCATCCTTGAGCTGACCTACAACTACGGGACCGAGAAGGACGCGGACTTCCACTACCACGACGGCAACGAGGAGCCGCAGGGCTTCGGCCACATCTGCTTCTCGGTCCCGGACCTGGATGCCGCGGTGCGCTGGTTCGACCATAACAACGTGGAGTTCGTGAAGCGCCCCGACGAGGGCGGCCTGAAGGACATCGCCTTCGTGAAGGACCTCGACGGCTACTGGATCGAGATCCTCGAACCCGCCCGCCTCACCGGCCTGGGAAACTGATCGAGGGCTCGATACACAGGCGCCTGCCTCCACACACCACTGGGGCATGACTGGGGACCACCAGGTGCACCCGCCCTGCGTGGCGTCCAGGATGCCCGCGTCATCCCGACCGTAGCGCAGCGAAGAGCCGGGATGACGCACGCCCACAGCACCTATCCGCCCAGATCCCGGATCTCCGCTGCGCGGTGTCCGGGATGACAGTGGAAACTGGGAACGCCGGGGGCCAGACATGCGAAAGGGGCCACTCGGGCCCCTTTGCAGGATTTGGCGGAGAGTGAGGATTACGTCCGGCTGCGCCGGTCGCCCTTCGGGCCGCCTTCGCTACGCTGCGGCGTTCCGGTGTCGCTACGCGCCACCGGTCGAACCATCGTTCTTGTATCTCGGGTTCGAATCCCGGAAATCTCGGGGGCCAGACATGCGAAAGGGGCCACTCGGGCCCCTTCGCGGGATTTGGCGGAGAGTGAGGGATTCGAACCCTCGATGGGCTTTTGACCCATACTCCCTTAGCAGGGGAGCGCCTTCGACCGCTCGGCCAACTCTCCGGAAACGCGGCACAGGATACGGTCTTGAGCCGCCAAATGAAAGGCCCGGAAGACCAATTGCGGTCTCCGGGCCTTTCAATTCCCGCACGAGAGGTTCAGTCGTCGCGTGCGCCTGCGGCAGCACCCCCCGCCCCGGTACCACCGCCACCGGAGTTCTCACCGCCGCCTTCACCACCGGCGACGTTCGATTCGCGCTGGATGCGCTGAAAGATCTCCTCGCGATGGACCGCGACGTCCTGGGGCGCATTGATGCCGATGCGGACCTGATTGCCCTTGACCCCCAGGACGGTGACGGACACATCCTCGCCGATCATGAGGGTCTCGCCCACACGCCGAGTCAAAATGAGCATGCTCTTCTCCGCAGTGCCTGTGTCGGACGGAGTCGGTCGTCCGGTAACCGTTTTACGGTCTGTCATCCTTAACCGTCCTCCTGTTGACCGACTGGGGTCTGTTCGAGTTCAAACGCATCGTGCAATGCACGTACCGCAAGTTCGAGGTACTTCTCATCCACGACCACGGAGATCTTGATTTCCGACGTGGAGATCATCCGGATGTTGATGGTTTCGTGCGCCAGCGCCTCGAACATCTTGCTGGCGATGCCGGCGTGCGAACGCATACCCACTCCGACCACCGAGATCTTCACGATGTGGGTATCGCCGGAGACCTCGCGGGCATTCAGGGCCTTCGCCGCCGCCTGCAGGATCTCCACGGCCTTGTCGTAGTCGTTGCGATGCACCGTAAAGGTGAAGTCGGTGGTCTGATCCGCGCCCACGTTCTGCACGATCATGTCCACTTCGATATTGGCGTCCGCGATCGGACCGAGGATGCGATGCGCGACCCCCGGCTGATCGGGGACGCCCTGAATCGTCAGCTGGGCCTCGTTCTGATTGAACGCGATACCCGCTACCAGCGCCTGTTCCACCTGCGCATCCTCCTCCGTGGTAATCAGGGTCCCCGGTCCTTCCTCGAACGAGGACAGCACTCGTAATGGGACGTTGTACTTGCCGGCAAATTCCACCGCACGGATCTGCAGCACCTTGGAGCCAAGGCTCGCCATCTCCAGCATCTCCTCGAAGGTGATGCTGTGCAAGCGGCGGGCCGTCGGCACGAGGCGCGGATCGGTGGTGTAGACGCCGTCGACATCCGTGTAGATGCGGCATTCGTCGGCCTTCAGGGCCGCGGCCAGGGCCACCGCCGTGGTATCGGAGCCGCCGCGCCCGAGGGTGGTGATTGCGCCTTCCTCGTCCACGCCCTGGAAACCGGCCACGACCACGACGCGCCCGGCCTCGAGATCGCCACGCACGCGGGCATCGTCGATGCTGCGGATGCGCGCCTTGTTGTGGGCGCTGTCGGTGCGGATGGTCACCTGCGCCCCGGTGTAGGACCGCGCATCGCAGCCCCGCGCCTCCAGCGCCATCGCCAGCAGCGCGATGGTGACCTGCTCCCCGGTGGACAACAGCACATCCAGCTCGCGGCCGTCCGCGCGCGGGTTCAGCGCATGCGCCAAGCCCAGCAGGCGGTCGGTCTCCCCGCTCATCGCGGAGACCACGATCACCAGCTGATGGCCTTCCTCGCGCAACTTCAGCGCGCGCTCCGCCACCGCCTGGATGCGTTCGGGAGAGCCTACCGAGGTGCCGCCAAATTTGAGTACCAGCAACGCCATTTCAAGATTCCGTTCCGTGCCCGGTCCTTGCGACCGTCCGGACAGGGCGCGCCCCGTCCATTAGCGTTTACTTAAGAAGCAAACATTAAACACTATTTGCATCGTCGTTGCGAGGCCCTGCCGCGTGGGCCACCCTTGAAGATCGCCGCAGCGCTGCGCGCTTCGCGATGACGGGGATGGACAATCAGGCGCGTTCGCGCACCCAGGCCTCCACCGAGGCCAGCGCGGCATCCAGCTTGTCCGGGCTCTGGCCGCCAGCCATCGCCATGTCCGGGCGACCGCCGCCCTTGCCGTCCACCTGCGCGGCCACATGGCCCACCAGATCGCCCGCCTTGAACTGGCCGGTCTCCGCCTTGGTCACGCCCGCCACCAGGCTGACCTTGCCCTCGCCCGTCGCGGTGCCCAGCACCACCACGGCCTTGCCGAGCTTCTGCTTGAGCTGATCGACCATGTCGCGCAGGGCCTTGGGCTCGACGCCCTCGACCTTCGCGGCCAGCACCTGGATGCCATCGACGTCCCTGGCCTGCGAGCCAAGGTCGTCGCCAGCCTGGCTGGCCAGTTTGCCCTTCAGCTGCGTGACCTGCTTTTCCAGCTCACGGGTGCGTTCCTGCAGCTGCGCGACCTTGTCGGCCGCCTCGGCACGCCCGGCGCGCAGGCGATCGGCGATCGCGTCCAGATGGCCAATCTGCTGGTCCACCCAGCGCAGGGCGACCTCGCCGGCGACCGCCTCGATACGCCGGATGCCGGCGGCCACGCCGCCCTCGGAGGTAATCCGGAACAACCCGATATCGCCGGTGCGGTCCACATGCGTGCCGCCACACAGCTCCACCGAGGTGCCGATCTTCAGTACCCGCACCTGATCGCCGTATTTCTCGCCGAACAGCGCGACCGCGCCGGACTCCATCGCGGACTCGATATCCATCACGCGGGTATCGGTGGCCTCGTTGGCCAGGATCTCGGCGTTCACCTGGGCCTCGATGGAGCGCAGCTGTTCGTCGGTCAGCGGTTCCATGTGCGTGAAGTCGAAACGCAGCCGGTCCGGATCCACCAGCGAGCCCTTCTGCTGCACGTGATCGCCCAGCTGGTCACGCAGGGCCTTGTGCAGCAGATGGGTCGCCGAATGATGGCGGCGGATGTTCTCGCGGCGCGGGCCTTCCACCGCAGCCTGCAGGGTCTGGCCAACCTCCAGCGTGCCGGCGCGGACCTGGCCGACGTGGATGTGCGCCGCACCCTGCTTGCGCGTGTCGGAGACCTGGAAACGCACGCCGGAGCCGCTGAGCGTGCCGACGTCGCCCACCTGGCCACCGGACTCGCCGTAGAACGGCGTGCGGTCCAGCACCACCAGACCCTCGGCGCCGACCTCGAGACGGTCGACCGCCGCGCCGTTCTGATACAGCGCGGCTACACGGCCCTCGTCATCCACGGTCTCGTAGCCGGAGAACGCGGTCTCGACGTCGACCTGCGGCAGACCGCCATCCTCCATGGAAAAGTGGCTGGCCGCGCGGGCGCGGGCACGCTGGTCGGCCATGGCCGATTCGAAGCCCTCCATGTCCAGCTCCAGGCCGCGCTCGCGGGCGATGTCGCCGGTCAGGTCCACCGGGAACCCGTAGGTGTCGTAGAGCAGAAAGATGGTCTCGCCGGGGATCACCGTGCCCTTCAGGTCGCTCAGGTCGTCCTCGAGGATCTTCATGCCCTTGTCGAGGGTCTCGAGGAACTTGCGCTCTTCCTTCTCCAGTACCTTCTCGACCTGGGCCTGTGCCTCGGCCAGCTCCGGGAAGGCCTCGCCCATCGCGTGCACCAGGTCGCCGACCATCTGGTAAAGGAAGGCGTCCTGTGCGCCGACCTTGAAGCCATGGCGCGCGGCGCGACGAATGATACGGCGCAGTACGTAGCCACGCCCCTCGTTCGACGGCAGCACGCCATCGGTAATCAGGAAGGCGATAGAGCGAATGTGATCCGCGATCACGCGCAGCGAGGCGGAGTCCTTCTCGCGGGCACCGGTCACCCGCGCAGCACCAGCGATCAGGTCCTGGAACAGGTCGATCTCGTAGTTGGAATGCACGCCCTGCAGCACGGCCGCCAGGCGCTCCAGCCCCATGCCGGTATCCACCGACGGGCGTGGCAGCGGGTTCAGGGTACCGTCCGCGTCGCGGTCGTACTGCATGAACACGAGGTTCCAGATCTCGATGTAGCGATCGCCGTCCTCGTCCGGGGAGCCGGGCGGGCCGCCCGCGACCTCCGGGCCATGGTCGTAGAAGACCTCGGTGCACGGCCCGCAGGGGCCGGTATCGCCCATCTGCCAGAAGTTGTCGGAGCCGCCATCGGGGTCGTCGCCGATGCGGATGATGCGCTCGGCCGGCACCTGGATCTCGTTCGCCCAGACGTTGTAGGCGTCGTCGTCGGTCTCGTAGACCGTGACCCACAGCTTCTCCGACGGCAGACCGATGGTCTCGGTCAGGAACTGCCAGGCGTAGTGGATCGCGTCGCGCTTGAAGTAGTCACCGAAGCTGAAGTTGCCCAGCATCTCGAAGAAGGTATGGTGCCGCGCGGTGTAGCCGACATTCTCGAGGTCGTTGTGCTTGCCCCCGGCACGCACACAGCGCTGCGTGGACACCGCCCGGGTGTACGGACGCTTCTCGCGGCCCAGGAACACGTCCTTGAACTGCACCATGCCCGCATTGGTAAACAGCAGCGTGGGGTCGTTGCCCGGCACGAGCGGGCTGGACGGCACGATCGTGTGCCCGTGGCCTTCAAAGAATTCGAGGAAACTCCGGCGAATGTCGGCGCTTTTCATGCGGTTCCGGTGAGCGTTGGGGTCAAACCCGGAATGCTATCACGCAAGCGCCCCACCCGCGTATTGCCGGGCCCGGTTTCCGGCCATCTTCCTCGTCATTGCGGGCCCCGAAGGGGCCGTGGCGATCGGCTGGGCCTGCCCAAACCGGCATCAGGTGGTTCCGTCAAGCGATTGCTTCGCTACGCTCGCAATAACGTTCTCTTGACGCGTCATGGCGAGGAGCAGCGCGACGAAGCCATCGGTCACGAGTCGCCCGCGTCGTCCTTCCAGGCGGCGAGGGCCTGGTGGGCGACGCCGCCGGGGAAGCCGCGACCGGCGAGGTGGCGCAGGTAGCGGGCCTCTTCGTCGCGGGTCTCGGGGGGGTGGCGGAAGTGGCGTTCGAGCTGGCCGCGCGCCTGGTCGACCCAGTCGATCTCCAGGGCCTCGAGGGCGGCGTTGACGGTGTCGTTGCCGATACCGTTGTGAGCGAGTTCGGCGCGGATGCGCTGCTCGCCGTAGCCCTGTTCGGTGCGGTGGCGGGCCATGAAGTCCGCGTAGCGGGTGTCGCTCAGGTAGTCGAGTTCGCGCGCGCGCTCCAGCGCGGCGTCGACCGCATCCCGTTCGAAGCCGCGCTCGGCCAGCTTCCGAGAAAGCTCCAGCGCGGAGTGTTCGCGTCGGACCAGCAATCGCAGGCCCGCCTCCAGCGCGGCCTCGGGGTCGGCCGGGTCAGCCTTGCTCCTCGACCGGGGCATCGACCGGCACGTCCTCGTCCGAGGCCTTCTTGCGCTTGGGCAGCAGGCGTTCGCGCAGGGTCTTTTCGACTTCCTCGGCGATGTGCGGGTTGTCCTTCAGGTACTGGCGGGCGTTTTCCTTGCCCTGGCCGATGCGCTCGCCGTTGTAGCTGTACCAGGCGCCGGCCTTGTCGATCAGGCCTTCCTTCACGCCCATCTCGATGATCTCGCCGACCCGCGAGATGCCCTCGCCGTAGAGGATCTCGAAATACGCCTCGCGGAACGGGGGCGCCATCTTGTTCTTGACGACCTTCACGCGGGTCTCGTTGCCGATGACCTCGTCGCCCTTCTTGATCGCGCCGATGCGGCGGATGTCCATGCGCACCGAGGAGTAGAACTTGAGCGCATTGCCGCCGGTGGTCGTCTCCGGGCTGCCGAACATCACGCCGATCTTCATGCGGATCTGGTTGATGAAGATGACCAGCGTGTTGGAACGCTTGATGTTGGCGGTCAGCTTGCGCAGGGCCTGCGACATCAGACGGGCCTGCAGGCCGACGTGAGAGTCGCCCATCTCGCCCTCGATCTCCGCCTTGGGCGTCAGCGCGGCCACGGAGTCGACGATCACCACATCCACCGCGCCGGAGCGCACCAGCATGTCGGCGATCTCCAGCGCCTGCTCGCCGGTATCCGGCTGCGAGACCAGCAGGTCGTCGACGTTCACGCCCAGCTTCTCGGCGTAGGTCGGGTCCAGCGCGTGCTCGGCATCGACGAAAGCGGCGGTACCACCCGCCTTCTGCGCCTCGGCCACCACCTGCAGGGTCAGGGTCGTCTTGCCCGAGGACTCCGGCCCGTAAACCTCGACCACGCGCCCGCGCGGCACGCCGCCGATCCCGAGTGCGATGTCCAGCGCCAGGGAGCCCGTGGAGATCGCGGGGACGTCGACCGCCTCCTGATCGCCCATGCGCATCACCGCGCCCTTGCCGAATTGGCGTTCGATCTGCCCGAGTGCGGCGGTCAGGGCCTTCTTGCGATTCTCGTCCACGGTATGCCTCCCGATACTTGCAGCGATGGTTTCCGACCCGTTGCCCAACCTAGGGAAACACTGATTAATGTACACGTTCGCGCTCGAGTCGCTTTTGCGTGCGAACAAGGCGCGGCGACCGCCGTGCAGTCATTCTGCACAAGGGAGCCGCAACGCAGTTCCCACGCAAAAGCGGCCGAGCCCCTTCGGGGTTGGCGCCCCAGGTTCCCCGATCCTGCGTTGCGCCGCTTGCGGGTAGATCCACTACCCGCTGCACGACGCGCCTTGTCTCGGAAAACCTGGGGTGCCGACGGGAACGTGTACATTAATCAGTGTTTCCCTTGGGCGGATACGGGGCCGCAGTATCCCACAGGGCGGAGAGTGACCCAACCCGTGATCCGCCATGGACAAACGAGGCGCCCCCGGCGTGCTCGATCGCGGTGGCCGCCGGCGGTCACCCCCCGGCCGGCGGGCTCCCCGGTGCGGAACTTCCGGAGGCCGGCGGGTCCATGGCGGCCGGATCCCCGACCGCATCTCGATTGTTCAGATGCACATCCATCTGCGGATAGGCGATCTCGATACCCTGTTCGCGGAAGCGCTTGATGATCGCGGTGTGGAGCCCGCTCAGCGTAACCAGCCGATCCGCCATCTGGCACACGAACACGCGCAGCTCGAAGTGCAGGGCGCTGTCGCCAAACCGGAGGAAATACACCACCGATTCGGGATCCGCCAGGACGTGCGGATCGTCGTGGGCCACCTCCAGCAGGGTCTCCCGGACAAGGTCGACATCGGATGCATAGCTGACCCCCACCGGGATCACCAGCCGCGTGGTGGTGTCGCTCAGAGTCCAGTTGATCAGATGCTCGGAGATGAACGTCTTGTTGGGGACGACGATCTCCCGGTTGTCCCAGTCGACGATCGTGGTAGCACGGCCCCGGATCTTCGATACCGTCCCGCTGTATTCGCCAACGGTGATGGTGTCGCCCACCCGCACCGGGCGTTCCAGCAACACGATCAGGCCGGCGACAAAGTTCGCCACGACCTCCTGCAGACCGAAACCCAGTCCGACGGTCAAGGCCGCCACCAGCCACTGGATCTCGCTCCAGCGCAGCCCCAGCAGCGAGAACACCATGATCACCGCCACCACGGCCATCAGGTAGCGCAGCAGCACCGTGAACGTGTAGCGCCCCGGGGCATCCATCCGCGTGCTGCGTGACAGGAGGATCTCGACCAGCCCCGGAAGGTTGCGCGCGGCCAGCACGAACAGCACCCCCAGGAACGTGGCCAGCAGCAGATCCTGCAGCGATACGCTGGTGGTGATCTCGCTCTCGCCGATCTCGATGGTGCGCGACCAGAGCGTAATGCCGTCCAGCCAGGCCAGGGCCGGAAGGATATCCGACCATACCCACAGCAGCCCGACCAGGGTGCCGCCCAGGGCCGCCACCCGCAGCAGCGTGCGACTCTGGGCATTCACGTCCTCCATGCTCAGTCGCGGCTCGGGCACATCGACCCCGGCCTCGCCGCCACTCGCACCCTCGGTGATGCCTTCCTGTTCGCGCCGTTCACGGATCCGGAACAGCGCCAGCCGGGTCTCGCCCAGCAGCAGCCAGCGGGCCGCCAGCCCATAGCCGAGGCCCACCGCGATCAGCACGACCACGGTACCGATCAGGTGCCTCAGCAGCTCGGCGACGGTATAGAGGTAGCCCGCCAGGGCGAGCGTGACCAGGGCCAGCACGCCGATCACGACCACCCCTCGCAGCAGCAGACGCCGGCGCTCGTCCATCAGCGGTTCGCCACTGGCGCGGTTCGGGGCCAGGAGCAGCCACGCCAGCACACCGAAGTTCAGGATGACCGCCAGCAAGGCCACGCGCCCGTAGAGATCGAACACCGCATCGCTCGGATGCCCGAAGGTCAGCGCCACCAGAAGAAACAGGAAGGTCTGCACCGGAAGGAACCAGTGCAGGTGTTGATGCAGGCGGGTGATCAACGGCTCGGACCAGCCGAAATGCGTGGTGCCGACACCGTTGCGACCGATAAACAGCAGCAGCAGGTGTCCCGTGAACCACCATACCGAGACAGTGATCAAGGTCCGGGACAGGACCTCCACGCCGAATCCCGTTTCCGGCACCGCATGCAGCTGGAATGCGACGGACAGCAACAGGAACGGCACCGGCAGCGCGCGCAGCAGACTCCAGCCAAGGGCCCTGAGGGTGACCCCGATTCGATCGGTGTACCGATGCTGCGTGGTCTCCGCGAGGCGTTCCAGGTGGCGGTGGATGTTACGCCCCGCGAGGTACAGCAGCCCCGTCACCAGGAGCAGAAAGCCAATAATCAGCGGACGGTGCAGCGTCTCGCGCAGGAAGGTCTCGCGCAAATCGGCCCAGGCATCCGGGTCGAGCAGCGCGCTGGTCGCGGCGGGCAGTCGCTCCAGCCACGCAGCCCCGACCGGGGAGTGGCTCGGCCACCAGAGCAGGGCTTCGCTCAGGGTACGGTCGAGCTCCTCCACCAGTTCCACCACCGACCGCAGGCGCAGGTCGGTCTGCCGCAACTGCTCGGTGCGCGCCTCCTCGGTGTGCAGTTCGACATTCAGTGCCTGGCGAAGAAGGTCGCGCAGCGTAGACCGGACCGGGGCTTCCCATTCCATCTCGCGGTCGTCCGGCATGGCCGCCAGGCGCTCGCGAAGGCTGATGGTGCGCAACTGCGATCGCGCCAGCTCGCGCTCCACATCCCGCAGCTGGAACCGCACCTGGTCCAGGTCGCGCAGTCGCCGCTGTTCCTCCAGGAAGACGCCGCCGAGCGCCTCGGTCAGGCCACTGATCTCCAACCGTTCCTGGACATGCCCGAGGGATTGTTCGAGTTCGCGCTCCACCCGGAGCAGGCGATCCCGTTCCCGCTGCAGGGTGCGGATCCGTGCCTGGGCCTCGGCGACGTGGTCGAATGTCGCATGCAGCTCGTCGATCTCCGACTCGTAGTGCCGCCGTGCCTCCGGTTCGCGTTCCAGCAGCGAACGTAACGCGCCCCGCAGCCCCTGCAGTTCCTCGCTGGAAACCTCGGTCAGCCGCCGCTCCAGCCGCCCCTGCAGGACGCGCTGCCAGCGCTGCTCCAGTTCGAGGCCGCGAACCAGCAGGCGCAGGGCCTGCACGCGCGGCGGCAGAGTGTCGGCGTCCAGTCGGGCGGCCAGCAAGGCGGCATCCGCCCGCCTCACCCGGGCCTGCTGCACCGCCTCTCCTGCGGCCTCCCAGTCGCCCCCCTCGGCAAGGGGGCGCAGCTCGTCCTCCAACTCCTGACGCTCCCGGCGCAGGCGTTCCAGCGTTTCGGCCCGGACCTCGGCCTGCTCCTCCAGTTGCGACAGGCGCACGCGCTGATCATCGAACTCGGTCTCCAGACGCTCGCGGTCGCGCCCGAGCCGTTCCAGGCCCTCCTCCAGGCGCCGGATCGAGACCTCGTCGCCGAGCCCGCGGGGAAATTCGCCAATCCCTGCCAGCGTCCGCTCCAGCTCGTCCAGGCGCTCGGGCAATGCCCGGGCGGTGGCCGCGCGATCGACCGCCCCCTGCACCCGTTCGACGCCGGCCTGCTCGTACTCCCGGGCCTCATCCCAAACGGCCCGTTCGGATTCGGCGCGTTCTTCATCGGCACTGTGCTGCTCGAGTTCCTCCAGCGGACTGGCCGCCAGCCACGCCTCCGCCTCCTGCGTATCCACCGCATCCAGCATTTCGGGCAGACGCTCACGAAAGGCTGCGAGATCGCTCTCCAGTGCATCCACTTCCGCCGGGCTTACGCTTGCCGCCTCCGGTGTCTCCGGTGTCTCCGGCAGCGGATCCTCGTCCGCCCAGGCCAGCGGACCGCCGGCCGCGAGCCACAGCAGCAATGCCACCGCATGGATCGCCAGCCTGGCAAACCCGCGGCCTTTGCCCGATACGCGGTTCCCTCTCATCCTTCCCTCGCCCATGCGTCCGCCCGGACCCGCCGCACAATGCGACTGCACCCGGCATGCTGCAGCTGCGCGCCGGTGTCCGTGATCTCCACACAATCAACATATACCCCGCGGCAGCGCTTCGCCTGTTCGCCATCCAGGGCGCCGTGAACGCCGTGCCCGCCGCGAGGAGGCCGCAGGCGAGAAGTGCCGGGAGGTTGCAGCCGCTCACGGTCCGGCGCGAAGTCCGGACGCGAAAGCGAAGTCTGTGACGGACTTGCGTTGCTGAAGCCCGCGGGCGCGACGCGCCCGCGTCCCAATAGGCCGGGGCAGTCTTTTCCGGGCTTGCCGTTCACCGGGCCATGAACACCCGGTCCGGAATCTGACCGGGTTCGGAGCACGCCGGCCCGGGGACCGGGATGAGGAGGTATTCCCCGGGGCGTCAGCTCGCCTCGTGGGCAAGCAGCTGCCCCAGGGCGTGGAGCATGGACTGCAGGCGCACCTCGTGGCGCTCACCGGCGAAATGGCGGGTTTCAACGCGCGCCGCCTGGCCGCGCGTCTGCCAGCCGAAGCAGACCGTGCCGACCGGTTTTTCGGGGGTCCCGCCACCGGGTCCGGCGATGCCGGTGACCGACAGCGCGTGCGTCGCGCCGCTGCGGGCCAGGCCGCCCTCGACCATCGCGCGGGCCACGGCCTCGCTGACCGCGCCGTATTCCTCGAGCAGTTCGGCCGGGACCCCGACCATCGCGGTCTTGGCGGTATTGGAGTACGCCACCCAGCCGCATTCGAACCATTGCGAGCTGCCCGGGATGTCGGTCATCGCCTGGGCGATGCCGCCACCGGTACAGGATTCCACGGTACACAGGCGCTCGCCCTTCGCCATCAGGCGCTCGCCCAGCTCGTACACCAGGGCCGACAGGCTGGGGGCATCGGCCTCGCGCAGGCTCAGGAGGGTGGTGCTGGATTCGGCAGTCATGAGGCGATCATCCCTCCGGATCGAAGGCGACGGCAACCCGCCAGCCGCCGCCTTCGGCGGCGTCAACGGCGTCGCAGCGCACCACGCGACCCTGGCGCTCCAGTCCCGGTAGCCGGCCATCCGGGCTCGGCACGGCCACGCTGACGTCGACCCCGGGATCGGTCTCGCGCTGGACCACGAACGCACAGCCCGTGGCCGACAGGTCCTCCAGTTGCACGGAGACGGACTCGCCACTGGAACGCCAGGTCATCCGCGCCCTGGCATTCACCTGCATCCGTCGGTGATCGCGTCGGTCCTCTTCGCCGATCATGCTCCCCTCCTCCCTGGCGTCGCGTCAGTTACCCTGCCAAGAGTGTGGCACAACCACGGCCACGCTGACCCACCTGCCAAGAATCACACAGCATCCGTATACTGCGCGTTTGCCCGGATCGAGCGTCGCCGAACCGATGAGCACTGCCGAACCCCTTTCCGCCCACACCCCGATGATGCAGCAGTACCTCGGCATCAAGGCCGAGTACCCGGACACGCTGCTGCTCTACCGCATGGGCGATTTCTACGAGCTGTTCTACGACGACGCCGAACGCGCCGCCGGCCTGCTCGACATCACCCTGACGCGGCGCGGCGAGTCCGCCGGGCAGCCGATCCCCATGGCCGGGATCCCGGTGCACACCCTGGAGAGCTATCTCGCACGCCTGCTAAAACTGGGCGAGAGCGTGGCCATCTGCGAGCAGACCGGCGCCGTCGGAGAACAGAAGGGCCCGGTCAAGCGCGAGGTCGTGCGCATCGTCACCCCCGGCACGGTCACCGAGGAGGCCCTGCTGGACGCCCGCAGCATCAACCGGATGGTCGCGGTGTGTCCCGCCAGCTCGGCCGCAATCAAGGGCCGCAAGGAGGGCTACGGGATTGCCAGCCTGGAGTTCGCCTCCGGCCAGTTCCGCCTGCTGGAGGTGCGCGACGCGACGGAACTGGCCGCCGAACTGGCACGGCTGGACCCGGTGGAATGCCTGATCCCGGACCAGGCCGCGCCCATCCCCGGGATCGAGGGCTTCGCCCCGCAGCGCCACGCCGACTGGCATTTCGACGGTGTCTCCGCGCGGCGCGTTCTCACCACCCACTTCGGCACCCGCGACCTCTCCGGCTTTGGCTGCGACGGCCTCGACCTCGGCATCGCCGCTGCCGGTGCCCTGCTCGCCTACGTGCAGAACCGCCATCGCGGGGATCTCGCGCACATCACCGGCCTGGCGCACGAGCTGCGCAGCCAGATGCTGGTGCTGGACCCGGCCACCCGCCGCAACCTGGAGCTGACCCGCACCCTGGGCGGCGAACGCCACGGATCCCTGCTGGCCCTGCTGGACACCACCCGCTCGGCGATGGGTTCACGCCGGCTGCTGCAATGGCTGCACCAGCCACTGCGCGACCGCGTCATCATCCGCGAGCGCCAGACCGCAATCACCGCCCTGCTGGAGTCGGGGGCGACGACGTCCCTGCGCGACGCCCTCTCTGGCAGCGCGGATGTCGAACGCATCCTGTCGCGCATCGTCCTCGGCAGCGCCCGGCCGCGCGACCTGACCGCCCTGCTCGCGAGTCTCGAACGCCTGCCGCCCCTGCACCAGGCCCTGACCCCGCTGGCCGCCAGCGCGGCCTCCCTGCAGGCGCTGCACGAGGCCCTGGCCCCGGAAGACGAGCTGAGCGCGACCCTGGCCGCCGCGCTGGTCGAGGAGCCCCCGCTGCGGGTCACCGACGGCGGCATGATCCGTGCCGGCTTCGATGCCGAGCTGGATCGCCTGCGCGCACTGGAGAACGATGCCGACTCGTTCCTGCGCGAGATCGAGGCGCGCGAGCGCGAGGCCACCGGGATCCCCACGCTGAAGGTCGCCTACAACCGGGTGCACGGCTACTACATCGAGGTCTCGCGCACGCGCTCGGCGGAGCTGCCCGGGCGCTTCATGCGCCGCCAGACGCTGAAGAACGCCGAGCGCTACACCACCGAGGAACTCAAGCGCTTCGAAGACGAGATCCTCTCCGCCCGCGAGCAGGCCATGGCCCGCGAACGCGCCCTGTTCGATGGCCTGATCGCCGAGCTCCAGGGTCGCGCCCCGCGCCTGCGCGTGATTGCGGACGCGCTCGCCGAACTGGATGCTCTCGCCTGCCTGGCCGAGCGGGCCCAGCGCCTGGACTGGCACTGCCCGGAACTGGTCGACACGCCCGGCATCCGCATCGAACAGGGTCGCCACCCGGTGGTGGAGGCCGGCCTGGATGCGCCCTTCGTCGCCAACGACACCGGGCTGGACCCCGAAGAGCGCAGGCTGCTGGTGATCACCGGCCCCAACATGGGCGGCAAGTCCACCTACATGCGCCAGACCGCGCTGATCGTGCTGCTGGCCTGCATGGGCAGCTTCGTGCCAGCCGCGCGCGCGCAGATCGGGCCGGTGGACCGGATCTTCACCCGCATCGGGGCCTCCGACGACCTGACCTCCGGGCGCTCCACCTTCATGGTGGAGATGACCGAGGCCGCCAATATCCTGCACAACGCGGGCCCCGAAAGCCTCGTGCTGATGGACGAGATCGGCCGCGGCACAAGCACCTTCGACGGCCTCGCCCTGGCGCTCGCCTGCGCCGAACGCCTGACGCGCCACAATCGCGCCCTGACCCTGTTCGCCACGCACTACTTCGAGCTGACGGCGCTGGCCGAACGCGAACCGGCGGTCGCCAACGTGCACACGGATGCCATGGAACACGAGCACAGCATCGTGTTCCTGCACCAGGTCCGCGAGGGGCCGGCCAATCAGAGTTACGGCCTGCAGGTCGCCCAGCTCGCCGGTGTTCCGGCCGACGTGCTGAAGCTCGCGCGCAGCCACCTGCGCGAACTGGAGGATCGCGCGGCCGCCACCGACTCGCCCCAGCTCGGCCTGTTCACGCCCGCGCCACCCGAGGTAACAAGCGATCCGGAACCGGAACCACAAACGACCCCGGAAGAACGCGCCCTTAAGGCCCTGTTCGACACCCTGGATCCCGACGAGATGTCCCCGCGCGAGGCCCTGGACGCGCTGTACCGGATGAAGGAGGCCCTGCGCGACCCCGAATGACCCGGTCGTTGCGAGGTCCCGCAGGGGCCGTGGCCATCGGCTGGGCGCTGGTGCGCCCCCCCGAATGTGGCCAGGGTTCGCCCGGGATTCCCGACAGCCGCGGGGGAGGCGTTACAATGCGGCGAAATCCTGCCGGCTGGTGGCGCCACGGCCCGACCGGTCAGCGGAAACGACCGGTCATAAGACTGAATTACAAGGGAGAAACACCATGACGTTCGTCGTTATCGATAACTGCATCAAGTGCAAGTACACCGACTGCGTCGAGGTCTGCCCCGTCGACTGCTTCCATGAAGGCCCGAACTTCCTGGCCATTGATCCGGACGAGTGCATCGACTGCACCCTGTGCGAACCCGAATGCCCGGCCGAAGCCATCCTCCCGGAAGACGACGTGCCAGAGGACCAGCTTCATTTCATAGAACTCAACGCCGAGCTGGCCCGCACATGGCCGGTGATCACCGCGCGCAAGGACCCACCGGAAGACGCCGAAGAATGGGACGGCGTCGAGAACAAACTGCAGTACCTGGAGCGCTGACCCCGGTCGAACCCGTCCCGGTCAGCCGGCCACCCCGCGCGGCCCCGTGCCGAGGCCCGCGCTCGGACGAGGCGCGACCCGCGGAACAAGTCTTGTGTCCAGCCTGGCGGCGCACGACGCCCACCCTTCGCACTACGCGCCCGGGAAGCGCTCCAGCCATGATCGCCTCCGCGGATGGCGGTATCGGCCGCCGACATCCCGCCTGCACGTGCTTGAGGGTCGATCCGATACGGAAGATACGGGGCTCGGAAGCACCGCCTCAGGCGGGCTGGCGACCGGGAAACAGGTGCCGGGGGATCCACCACAGGTACACCGCCATGCCGACCAGTTCGACCAGGGACTGGAACACCACCACGACTACGGCGAGTTCCAGCCCCTGCGGCAGCGCAAGGGCGATCGGGAGCACCACGAAGGAATTGCGCGAGCCGAGGCTGAACGCCAGTACCCGCCCCTGCGCCACCGGCAGGTCGAACACCCGGGCCAGCGCCCGCGCCAGCAGGGCCGCGACCGCCAGGAAACCGGCAAAGATCAGTAGCAGGGGCAGCAGCACGTCGGCCCCGTCACGCACAGTGTTGGCCTGCGAGGCCGCGATGATGAACACCACCACCGCCAGCAACGGGACCGGCAGCCAAGCCAGGCCCGCGGTCAGACGCCCGCGGCCGGGGTCGTCGCCGGCCCAGCGTTCGGTCAGATAGGCGAGGATCAGCGGGACCAGGATCAGCCCCGCGAAGGCCTTGAGCACGTCCTCGCCAGCCAGCGCCAGGGTGAACTCGCCGCCAAAGAACAGCCACAGGTACAGCGGCAGCAGGGCCAGCTGCATGAGCAACGAGATCGGGGAGAAGGCGATGGCGCGGCGGGTATCGCCGCCGCCGAGATGGGTGAAGGTGATGAACCAGTCGGTGCAGGGCACCAGGAGCACCAGGGCGATCCCCAGCAGGATCGCCGGATCACCCGGCGCCACCTGGAGGATCGCCCAGACCAGCGGCGGGATCACCACGAAGTTGCCGATCACCGCGGCCAGCAGCAAGCGCGGCTCGCGGAACGCCTCGCCCAGGTGGATCAGCGGCGTCTGCGTGAAGGTGGCGTACAGCAGCACCCCGAGTACGGGCCAGAGCACCACATCCAGCCACTCGCTGGCCCCCGGCGCGGACACCCCCAGGAAGAGCCCCAGGGTAATGGTCACCAGGTAGATCAGGACCTGGTACTGCTCCAGCCGCTCACGCATTCGCGAACGCGGCACCGGAACGGCACAAACCGCTTACCAGAGCCAGGTTTCGGGTTGTTCGATGGCACGGTTGTCGTTGTTGGCCAGCAGGCCCTTGATGCAGCGCACCAACATCCAGATGATCAGGGCCAGGAAGATCAGGAACCCGATACCGATCGGGGACGTGATGACCCCGATCACGGCAAACAACAGCCCGATCCAGAATGTGCGGATCTGGTAGGTGAAGTGCGAGACACTCACCGAGTCGGCCTCGCCGCGCTTGATATAGGCGATGATCAGGCCGGCGATGGCGGTCAGCGCGGTCAGGAAGCTCACCAGATACAGCACGTAGACCACCGTGACCATGGTGACGTCCTTGCGCGGCCCGGCGGCGGGCTCGCTCACCTCACTGCGCACGACTTCCGGTTCTGGATCTTCCGACACCTGGCACCTCCTGTAGATTGGCTCACGCGGCCAACTTAGCAGACTTGTCCGCTGACTACCCGGGCCCGCCCAGCACGATGAGCACGATGCCCGCGAGCGCGAAGACGAAGCCCGTCAGCTGCACCCGCGACATGCGCTCGGCCTGGAACAAGCGCGCCATCAGCGCGGTCGGGGCCGGCGACAGCGCCCCGGCCACCGCGATGATCGACAAAAGCCCCATGCGCACGGCCACCACGAACGCGAGCGTGGCCGCCGCCTGGAACAGTCCGGCCAGCGACAGCAGCACCAGGGTGGACCGGCTCATCCCGGTCTGCGGGCGGCGGATCAGCATTACCACTAGCAAGGCCGCCGCGCCCACCGCCGACGTGGCCACCACCGGCCAAAGCGGCGAACCCGCCTCGGCCTCGTTGAGGAAGACGAAGACCAGGCCGAAGCAGACCCCGGCAATGGTCGCGTCCACCAGTCCGCGCACCGGGTGCTCGCCCCGGGCCAGCGCCATCAGGCCGCGCACGGGCTCGTCCAGACGTCGCGGGCTGGCCTTGCGGGACCCGCCCGAGATCATCCCGATCGCCACCACGATAGCGGCGACCCCGGCCAGCGCCAGCGGTCCCGGCTGCTCGCCCATCACCAGCCCGACCAATAGCGGGACCAGGGCCGAGATCACACCGGTCACGGCGGCCACCAGTCCCATCGAGCCCTCGGCCAGGCCGTGGTAGTAGGCCAGAAGCCCCAGGGCCAGGGCGAGCCCCGAGGCACCCCCCCAGAGCAGGGCCTGGGTGCCCGGCAGCCCCGCCAGCGGGAGGGCAATCACCAGCAGCGCGACGGTGGCCAGGATCTGTGAATAGCAGGCCACCACCAGTGCCGGGATACGCCGGGAGGCCAGGCCGCCGAAAAAGTCCCCGGCGCCGAATCCAAGGGCCGTCAGCAGCCCCAGGAAGAAGGCCATGTCAGGCCCGGGCCCGACGAGGGCCCGTCATGCGCGACGCCTAGTCGCGGGCATTGTCGAGCATCTCCTGCAGGGCCTCTTCGCTACCGGCGTGACTGACGCCAGTCACCACGCCCTCGCCATCCAGCAGGACGACGGTCACCTGTTCGCGCTCATGCGGAAGGAAGCCGGCATCGGCCGCGCTGGAGGTCACCACGATGGAATAGTCCCGTGCCTGCATGCGCGGCAGCACCACGTTCTGCATCGGTTGCGGCGGCATCTCGTGGATATCGGCGATGTAGATGATGCCCAGCGCATCGCGCGCCTCGGCGCCCATGCCATCCAGCACCGCATTGGCCACACCAGCCGGCGCGGCCTCCACGGTCTTCAGGATCACGCGGGCATCGCCCGGCAGCTCCACCGGATTGCCGTGCTGGTCGTTCAGGGTGCGCTCGGGGAACGGCTGACCCTCGGCGAACTCGGGCTCCGGGCCACCGCCGGACATGCAACCGGCGACAAGCCCGGCCGCGGCCAGCAGGACGGCGGGCAGAAAGGATCGGGCGATACGGGACATGACAGTTCTCCTGCGAGTCAGAACATGGGGATCAGGGCGCGCAGCACGGGCGCGCTTCAGCGCCGCCGATGGTAACGCATCGAGTGCGTCAGTAGACTGCAACGACCTTCACGACCGACGCCTGCATGCTGTATTCGCTGATCAAACTGCTGCGCCCGCACCAGTACATCAAGAACGGGTTCGTGTTCCTCGGTGTGGTGTTCGCGCACGAGTGGGGCGAACCCGGCACGGTGCTGGCGGCCAGTCTCGCCTTCCTCGCCTTCTGCGCGATCGCCAGCGCCGTGTACGTGCTGAACGACATCGTCGACGTCGAGGCCGACCGCCAGCATCCGACCAAGCGCGACCGCCCCATCGCCAGCGGTGCGATCAGCGTCCCCACCGCCTGGGCGATCTTCGCAACGGCGGCGGTCCTCGCGCTGGTCCTCGCGGCGATGGTCAGCACCTGGGTCATCGCGCTGATCCTGACCTACCTGGTGCTGAACGTGGCCTATTCCTGGTCGCTCAAGCACATCGTGATCCTTGATGTATTCAGCATCGCGGCCGGCTTCATGCTGCGCATCCTCGCCGGCACCCTGGGCCTGGGCATCGAGCCCTCGCAGTGGCTGCTGCTGTGCGGCCTGATGCTGACGCTGTTTCTCGGCTTCGCCAAGCGCCGCGCGGAGCTGGCCGACGACACCATCGAACGCCGCGGCAACGCCGATCGGCCGCGGCGCGTACTCGACGACTACAGCCTCAGCCTGCTCGATCAGTTCACCTCCATCAGCGCCGCCTGCACGGTACTCGCCTATGGCCTGTACACCGTCAGCGCGGAGACCATGGCCCTGCACGGCACCGACGGGCTGATCTATACCCTGCCGTTCGTGATCTACGGCATCTTCCGCTATCTGTTCCTGCTGCACGCCCGCGGCGGCGGCAACGACACCTCGCGCGACCTGGTCACCGACCCCCACCTGCTGGCCACCGTTGCGGTGTGGCTCGGGGTCACCATCGCCGTGCTCGCATGAGCACGATCCGGCTCTCCGGCTGGCGCCTGCGCGGGCTCGTGCTTTCGATCATCGTGGCCGTCGCCCTTTATCTCGGGGTCGCCCTGTGGGCGGGGGCCGACGAGGTCTGGCGCGCCCTCAAGCTGGTGGGCGTCGGGGGGCTGCTGCTGGCCCTGGCACTTTCACTGGTGAACTACAGCCTCCGCTTCACCCGCTGGCAGCTGTACCTGCACACCCTGGGCCATGCGGTCCCGGCCGCCGCGAGCCTGCACATCTACGTGGCCGGCTTTGCCCTGACCACCACCCCTGTCAAGGCCGGGGAGGCCCTGCGCGGGGTGCTGCTGAAACGTCGCCACGTACCCTACCCCGACAGCTTCGCGGCGTTCGTCTCCGAACGCCTGTCCGACCTGATCGCGGTGGTGCTGCTGTCCATGCTGGGGCTGACCCTGGTCGCGCAGGGCACCTGGCTGATCCTGATCGGTGCCGCCTGCATCCTGGCCGCGCTGGTGGTGCTCGCCTGGCGCCGGCCGCTGGCGTGGCTGCAAACCGTGAGCGACCGCCCGGGCCAGCGTCTGTGGCGCACCCTGCACCATCTGGTTACCGTCCTGCTGCAGGCGCGGCGCTGCCACCGGCCCGCCCTGCTGGCCGGCGCCACCGTGCTCAGCGTGATCGCCTGGAGCGCGGAGGCCCTGGCCTTCTGGTGGATCCTCAACGCCATGGGCTTCGAGGCCACGTTCGCCTTTGCCGCGTTCGTGTTCGCCCTGGCCATGCTGGCGGGCGCATTGAGCTTCCTGCCGGGGGGGCTCGGCGGCACCGAGGCGGTGATGATCGCCCTGCTGCTATGGGCCGACATGCCACCGGCCGATGCGGTCGCGGCGACCATGCTGATCCGCTTCACCACGCTGTGGTTCGCGGTGATCCTCGGCCTGATCGCGCTGGGCACCAACCCCGAGGCCCGCGGCCGCGAACTCCCGGACGAGCACCATGCGTAGGCGCCTCGCTCTCACCACGTCATGGCGAAGCCCTGTAGGAGGCCAGCCCCCTGGCCGATGGGGTGCAACCAATGCCCCAATCGCCCGGAGGGCCGGGCTCCTACAGGTTCGAAGCCACAGAGCCGCAGGGTCCGCAAGATTCTCCTGGTGCCATCCCGACATCGTCGTGCGCAACCGACATTCCACAACCCCGTCATTGCGAGGACCCGCAGGGGCCGGGGTACAAAAGCGCGTAGCGCGTCGAACGGCCGCAGGCCGGCCCGAAGGGCGAGTGCAGCGAGTTATCCCCCAATGCCGGGAACAGCTTCTGGAGATTGCCGCGGCCCCTGCGGGGCCTCGCAATGACGGGTACGGGAAAGGCGCCGGAGGCCTTGCATGACCGCCAGCTGGAACCGTATCCCGCGGGTCGAGCACGCCGCCGAGGTCGCGCTGGGCTGGCGCGGTCGGGCCTTGCCCGATGTGCCGCGGCCTCTGCTCGCCCACGGCCTGGGGCGCAGCTATGGGGACGTCTGCCTGAACCCGGAGGCCTCGCTGCTGCACACGCCGGGGCTGGATCGCTTCGTGGCCTTCGACGCGGCCACGGGACGGATGACGGCCGAGGCCGGGGTATCGCTGGATGCGTTGCTGCGCTTCGCCGTGCCGCGCGGCTGGTTCCCGCCGGTGGTGCCCGGCACGCGCTTCGTTACCCTGGGGGGTGCGGTCGCCAATGACGTGCACGGCAAGAACCACCACCAGGCCGGCAGCTTCGGCGACCATGTACGCGCCCTGACCCTGCGTCGTTCCGATGGCCAGGTGCTGGAGGTCACCCCCGAGAACACACCCGACTGGTTCGCCGCGACCGTCGGCGGCCTGGGCCTGACCGGCCTGATCGAGACCGTGACCCTGCAGCTGGCCCCGATCCGCAGCGCCTGGATGCGCGCCTGGTCGCAGCGCTTCGACTCGCTGGACGCGTTCTGGGAACTGAACACCCAGTCCGAGCGCGAGTGGCCCTACACCGTGGCCTGGATCGACTGCCTGAACCCGGGAGCCGGCGGCCGGGTCGGTCGCGGCATCTACAGCGGCGGGCGCCATGCGACCACCGCGCCGCGCAAGGACGCCTGGCACGAACGCCGCCGCAGCATCCCGCTGGACCCGCCGGTGTCGCTGGTCAACCGCCTGACCCTGCGCGCGTTCAACCACCTCTACTACCGCCAGCCGGTACACGCGACCCCGCGCGCGGTCCATCACCTGCCCTGGCTGTTCCCGCTGGACGCCATCCGGCACTGGAACCGGATCTACGGTCACAACGGGTTCTACCAGTACCAGTGCGTGCTGCCGCCGGCGGCTTCAAAGGACGGCGTGCAGGCCCTGCTGGATGCCATCGCCGCCAGTGGCCAGGGCTCGTTCCTCGCGGTGCTCAAGACCTTCGGCGACCGCGCCGCCCCGGGCCTGCTGTCCTTCCCGCGCCCGGGTGCCACGCTCGCGCTGGACTTCCCGGAAAAGGGCCGCGACACCGAACGCCTGTTCGCGCGCCTGGACGCGATCGTGCAGGAGGCCGGCGGTGCCCTGTACCCTGCGAAGGACGCACGCATGCCGACCGACGTCTTCCGCCAGGGGTTCCCCCGCTGGGAGGCCTTCGCCGAGTATGTGGACCCCGAATTCTCCTCCGGCTTCTGGCGCAGGGTGACTGCATGAACCCAATGAAGAACGTTGTCCTTTTTGGTGCCACATCGGCCATTGCCTCCGCGGTGGCGCGGGAGTTGGTGGACACCGGTGCCCGGCTGTTCTGCGTGGCCCGCGACGGCGAGGCGCTGGAGGCCCTGCTGGCCGACCTGCGGGTGCGTGGCGACGACCCGGACGGCGCCCGCATCCTCGGCGCCACGGCGGATCTCGCCGACATCGACGGCCACGCGGCCATCTGGCAACAGGCGCAGGAGGCCCTGGGCGAGGTGGACAGCGTGCTGCTGGCCTGGGGCACCCTGCCCGACCAGGCCGCCTGCAACGCCTCGGTGGACGAGACCCTCGAGGCGATCCACGTCAACGGCACCAGCGCCATCGCCCTGCTCGCCCGCATCGCGCCGGACTTCGAGGCCCGCGGCCGGGGCGTGATCGCCGCCATCGGCTCGGTCGCCGGCGACCGCGGGCGCCAGAGCAACTACGCCTATGGCACGGCGAAGGGCATGCTCGCGATCTACCTGCAGGGCCTGCGCAACCGGCTGTTCTTCAGCGGTGTGGACGTGGTCACGCTCAAACCCGGCTTCGTGCGCACCCCGATGACCGAGGGCTTCAACCGCGCCGGCGCCCTGTGGGCCGAACCGGAAACGGTCGCCCGGGGCATCATCCGCGCCATGCACCGTGGCCGCGACGTGGCCTACCTGCCCGGCAAGTGGTGGGTCATCATGACCATCATCCGCCTGATCCCCGAATACCTGTTCAAGCGCCTCAAGCTCTAGGGAAACACTGATCCATGTACACACTCGCGTTGGAACCCCAGGTTTGCCGAGACCAGGCGCGGTGCGCAGCCGGTAGTGGTTCTACCGGCAAGGGCCGCAACGCAGGATCGGGGAACCTGGGGTGCCAACCCCACAAGCGATTGAATGCAGGGGCTCGGCCGCTTTTGCGTGGGAACGGCGTTGCGGTTCCCTTGTGCAGAATGACTGCACGCCAGTCACCGCGCCTTGTTCGCACGCAAAAGCGACTCGAGCGCGAGCGTGTACATGGATCAGTGTTTCCCTAGCCATGTCCGCCTCCACCCGGCCCGGCCCCGCGCGGCAGATCGTGCTGTTCGATTTTGATGGCACCCTGACCCGGCGCGACAGCCTGTTCCCCTTCCTGCGCCACGCACTGGGGACAGTGGAATTCCTGCGCCGCCTGCCGGACTGCCTCCCCGCCCTGACCGGCCTGGCGCTGAAGCGCCTCTCCAACCAGGACGCGAAGGAGGCCGTGCTGACCCGCATGCTGGCCGGCGAGACCCTCGCCCACCTGCAGGCAAAGGGCCGCGAGTTCGCCGAGGGCCGCCTGGACCGGCTGCTGCGCCCGGCGGGCATGCGCGCGATCCAGGCCCACCAGGCCGCGGGCCATGACTGCGTGCTGGTGTCCGCCTCGCTGGATCTCTGGCTGCAGCCCTGGGCCGAGCGCCACGGCCTTGCCGGCGTAGTCAGCTCGCGCCTGGCGGTCGATGACAGCGAACGCGTGACCGGACGCCTCGACGGTACCAACTGCCGGGGCGCGGCCAAGCCGGCCGCCATCGCCGCCTGGCTGGCGACCCTGCGCCCGAAGGAGCCGGTGGACCTGGTCGCGGCCTACGGCGACAGCGACGCCGACCAGCCAATGCTGGAGCTGGCCCGCAGCGGCTACCGGCTGCGTCGGGGCCGCTTCCGGCGCGTCCACGGACCCGCCCTGGAGGACACCCCCGAGTGAGACCGACACCCAACTCGTGGCCGTGGCTCGCGCGCCACTACGGCGCGATCCTGCTGGCCGTTCTGCTGGTCAAGATCGGCATGGCATGGGCGCTGCCGATCACCGGCGACGAGGCCTATTTCCTCATCTGGGGCCATCACCCGGATCTGGGCTATTACGACCACCCGCCGATGATCGGCTGGTGGCTTGGCGCCACCCTGCCGCTGTCGGACCACCCGCTGGCGATCCGCGCCCTGGGCATCTTCGCCTCGATGGCCCCGGCGCTTGCGGTCTTTCTCTGGTGGCGACATACCGATCCGGTCCGGGCGCGCCTGGTCTCGCTGCTGGCGCTGTTCATGCCGCTGTTCTTCATCGCGGTCATCACCGCGACGGACACCCCGCTGATCCTGTTCGCCCTGCTCGCCACCGGCCTCGCCTGGCTGGCGCTGCGCACCGGGCGCGCGGCCTATTTCCTGCTCGCCGGGCTGGCCCTGGGGCTGGCGTTCCTGTCCAAGTACTTCGCGGTGCTCCTGGGCATCGCGCTGGGGCTGCACATCCTGCTGTTCGCGCGGCAGCACTGGCGCGGCCTCTTGCTGATCATCCTCGGCGTGGTGCCGGCGGTCGCCCTCAACCTGTACTGGAACTGGGACAACTGCTGGTACAACGTGATGTTCAACGTCGTGAACCGGCATGGCGACGGCGGCTTCGATCCGGGCAACTGGCTCACCTACGCGATCCTGCTCGTCTATCTGTTCACGCCCTGGCTGCTGTGGTTCTACGCCCGCCAGTGGCGCGCCCTGGCCGCCGGCATCCGCGAGCACCAACTGGGCGTGTTCCTCTCCGCCGGGCTGATCCCGCTGATCCTGTTTGCCCTGCTCGCCCCGTTCAAGAGCATCGGGCTGCACTGGCTCGCCGCCTTCGCGCCCTTCCTGCTGCTGCCCGCGCTGTTCCTGGCCCGACGCTCGCTGACGCTTGGCGTCTGGCTCTCCGGGGGCCTGGCGATGCTGCACGCCGTCGCGATCCTGACCCTCGCGCTGATGCCGGTGGAATGGCTGAAGGGCCAGGACCGCTACGCCGACGCCGTGTTCTACCTGGCCCCGGAATCGGTGGCCGGGGTGGTGGGCGAATACGACGCGGACTGGCACGTCTTCACCCGCAGCTACTCGCGCTCGGCGGTACTGGGCTACTACGCCGGCCGCGAGGTCGGGGTGTTCGGCCCCGGCTCGCACTATGGCCGCCAGGACGACCTGCTTACCGACTTCCGCGCCCTGGACGGTGCCAACCTGCTCTACGTCCCCACCCGCGGCGAGCTGGACCCGGCGCATGTGGAGCCCTTCTTCGACGAGGTGCGCATACGCGAAGTCACCATCCGCGGCGTCGACTGGACCCTCGCGGAGGGCCGCGGCTTCGACTACGCCGCCTACCACGATCGCGTCCTGGAGCCCGTGCTCGCGCGCTACTACGACTTCCCGGACTGGCTACCCGAGGGCCGCTGCGCCTTCACCGACCGCTACAACTAGGCCCCAATCGCCCCGTCGTTGACGGGGGCTTTCGCCGTCGGGATACTCGAGACCAGTGGCATCTCTCTCGATGTTTCTCACGGATGGCGAAAGGACTCGCGGCCAGGTGACCCCCGAACCAGGACCCTTGATGGTGAATTCAATGATCCGGCGATCCCGTCACAAGGTCGTCGTGTCCCCGTGGTGGCGGCATGCCGCGATTGTTCTGGTCGCAGCAGTCTTGTTACTGGCCGCGTGCGGGACTCGCGACGAACCACCCCTGCGGGTCGCCACCATCGAGTGGATCGGGTATCAGCCCCTGAACATCGCCCTGGAACGGGGTGAACTGCCGCGCGACGAAATCCGGCTGGCTCACTTCACGTCCAACACCGAATCCCTGCGGGCATTCCGTAACGGCAACGTCGATGTGGCCGCGCTGACACTGGACGAAGCCCTGCTGCTGCGTGCCGATGGGCACGACATCCGGGTCATCCTCCTGATGGACTATTCCCACGGTGCGGACAGCATCCTGGCCCGCCCGGGCATCGGGACGCTCGCCGAACTCGAAGGTCGGCGCGTTGGAGTCGAGAACTCGGCCGCAACCGCTTACCTGCTGGCACGCGGGCTGGAGCACGCCGATCTCGATGCCGACGCGGTGGAGGTGATTCGAGTGGATGCCGGACGCCATGCGGAGGCCTTCCGCCGCGGCGAAGTCGATGCCCTGGCCACCTTCGAACCGATCCGCAGCCGCCTGTTGCAGGAAGGGGCCGTGGAGTTGTTCGACAGCACCCGCATCCCGGGCGAGATCGTCGACGTACTGGTCGCACATCGCTCGGCCCTGCAAATCCACCGGAGACACTTGGCGGACCTGGTGAACGCCTGGTTTCGGGCCCTGAACCATCTGGAACAGGACCCCGTGGATGCGCGCACGATCATCGCGCGTCATACCGAGCTTTCCCCGGAGCACCTGCAGCAGGCGCTGGACGGGGTGCAATTTCCGTCGCTCGCGGACAACTGCCGCGCCCTGGCGGACCAGGGCCAAATGCTGCAAGACACCACCGCTCGGCTGGTCGAGCATATGCGCAAGAATAATCTTCTGTTCGGGGTTGTGGAACTGGACACCCTGTTCGATGACCAGGTCGTACAATCGGCGGGATGCCCCGCCGGGTCGACGGGGCATGCTGGATGACCCGCTGGCTCTACCGATTCCCGGTCAATGTCGCACTGCCCCTCCTGCTGTTCGTGGCGGCCCTGGTCCTGGCGACGCTTTACACGGTCGCGCTGATCGAAGACCAGAAGGAAGCCATCCTGACGAATGCCGAGCGCGAACTGACCACCGAGATCAGCCGTCTACAGCGCCTCGTACAAGCCGCCATCAGCCAGTCCGATACCGCCCGAGTCCAGGAAGAGGTTGCCGCCCTGGGTCCGGATATACGGGTCAGCCTGGCACGGGTCATCGACGACCAGGACCGGGTTCTGGCCGCCCTGGATCGCAGTACAGTGGGGCAGCCTCTGATAAACAGCCGGCAGGGGGTTGACACCACTGCACTCGAGGAACCGATCCGCGACCTCCTGTCAGCGGCACGCGCACAGCGCGCGGCACGGGTACGACACGTCCCCGAAAGCACCGCCCTGATCGCCGTCGCCCATCTCGAGATCATCGGGCCGGCCGCCCGGCTCGGACCCAGTCCTTCAGGTGCGATCATCCTCGTCTGGGACCTGTCCTACCCGTTCACTCAGGCGCGCGAGGCGGCCCTTCAGTCAGCCGCACTCATGAGCCCCGTGCTGCTGGCTGCGTTCATTGCACTGTGGTGGCTGCTGTACAGCGTGCTCGGCCGACGCCTGAGCCTGCTGACCCACGCCGCCGAGCGCATCGCCGCCGGCGAGACCCGACAGCGTGCAGAGGTCACGGGCAACGACGAGATCGGGCGTCTGGCCGGCGCGTTCAACCGCATGACGGACAGCCTGGTCGCGGAACAGGAGGCCCTGCGGACCAGCGAACAGCGTCTGCATCTGGCGCAGACCTATGCGGGGATCGGGAGCTGGGAGTGGAACATCGCCAGTGACCGTGTGATCTGGACCGAACAGACCTATCGCCTGTTCGGGGTGGAACCGGATGACCCGGACATCTCCTTCCAGCGCTACCTGGATCAGATCCTGCCCGAGGATCGCGAACGGGTGCGCGAAGCGATCCACTCGGCGTTCGAGACCGGTGAGCGCTATGTGGTGGAACACCGCCTGCGCGGCCCGGATGGCGAGATCCGCTGGGTTCTGGGCCAGGGCAACACCTTGCGTGATGCCGCCGGGAAGCCCATGCGGATGTACGGCGTGGTCCAGGACATCACCCAGACCAAGCAGGCCGAAGAGGCCCTGTTCCGCGAGAAGGAACACGCCCAGGTCACCCTGTCCTCGATCGGCGATGGCGTGATCACCACCGACACCGAAGGCTGCGTCCGTTTCCTGAATCCGGTGGCCGAATACCTCACCGGCCATGACAACGAAAGCGCCCGTGGCAAGCCACTGACCGAAGTCTTCCGGATTCTCAACGAATTCTCGCGTCAACCGGCCATCGATCCGGTCGCACGCTGTCTGCGCGAAGGACGCATCGTGGGCCTGGCCAATCACACGATCCTGCTGCGTACGGACGGGGAGGAGTTCGCCATCGAGGACTCGGCTGCCCCCATCCGCGCGCGCGACGGCGAGATCACGGGTGTCGTCCTGGTGTTCCACGACGTCACTCATGCGCGCGATCTGGCCAACCAGCTCTCCTGGCAGGCCACACACGACCCGTTGACCCAGTTGCCCAACCGACGGATGTTCGAGGACCGCCTGCAGCAACTGGTCGCGGGGCCGGAAAACCCGACCGGGTCCGAACATCACACGCTGCTCTATATCGACCTCGACCAGTTCAAGGTGGTCAATGACATTGCCGGCCATCCCGCCGGCGACCAGATGATCCGCCAGGTGGGCAGTCTGATGCTGGATCAGGTTCGCGAAACCGACCTGCTGGCCCGTCTGGGCGGCGACGAGTTCGGTGTGATCCTCGCCCATTGTGATGTCGGGCATGCGCGGCGCGTGGCGGATGCCATCCACTCCGTGCTGGACGAATTCCGCTTCAGCTGGGAGGAGCGCATATTCCGCATCAGCGCCAGCATTGGCATCCTCGAATTCCGCCCCGGGGCCCAAACCGTGGCCGAGCTGCTGAGCCGCGCCGACATGGCCGTCTATGCAGCGAAGAACGCGGGCCGCCACCGCTCGCATGTCTTCCATCGCGACGATGCCGACCTCCAGCAGCATCATCGCGAAATGGACTGGGCCACTCAGATCTCGGAGGCCGTGGAACACGACCGGCTGGTCCTGTTCGCGCAGGAGATCCATCCGCTGGCGGATCCGTCACCGGAATCTCCGCAACAGGGACTGGCATTCGAGATCCTGGTGCGGCTGCGCGACGCGGAAGGCAACCTGATCGCACCCGGCGTGTTTCTCCCGGCGGCCGAGCGCTTCAATCTGATCAGCATCGTCGATCGCTGGATCATCACCCGCGCCTTCTCGATGGTGGCTGCCCATATCGTTAAGCACGGCGAACACAGCATCCGTCACTGCGCGATCAACCTCTCGGGCGGCACGCTTGGCGATGAAAGCCTGTTGCCGTTCATCAAGAACCAGCTCAGTCTGCACCACCTGCCGCCGTCCATCTTCTGCTTCGAGATCACCGAGACCTCGGCCATTTCCAACTTCCAGGCCGCCCTCCGCTTTATACGTGATCTACGCGCCATGGGGTGTCGCTTCGCCCTTGATGACTTCGGTTCGGGACTCTCATCGTTTGCCTATCTGAAGACCCTGCCGGTCGACTTCCTGAAGATCGACGGCAGCTTCGTGCGCGGCATTGATCAGGACCCGGTGAACCGTGCTCTGGTCGGTAACATTCACAGCATCAGCCGGTTGCTGGACAAACAGACCATCGCCGAATTCGCCGAGGACGCCCCGACCATTGCTCGGCTGCGCGAACTGCGGGTGGACTTCGCCCAGGGCTACGGACTCCATCGCCCCGAACCTCTGGAGGATCTTCTGGACAAAACCTGAGCGCCTTCAGGGCACCCGCTTGCGTGGCGCGCTAGAGTAGGACCACGTTTCAACATCGGAGCGACCCCTGTCATGCCTATGGCCATCCAGTCTTTTCCCCACGCCCGCCGCAGCCCTTTCGTTGCCATTGTTGCCCTGCTGCTCACGGCCCTCGCCGCCCCGGGGGCGGCACAGGACATGGGACAACCCGGCCAACCGCAGCAACCCGCGCAGCAGGAGCCGGAAACCACCGTCTACCAGGACTGGGAGGTCGCCTGTATCGACACCCCGAACGGCGAGCGCTGCCGGATGCAGCAGACGCTGCAGATCCAGGACGAACAGGCCCAGGGCCTGTTCCTGCAGGCGACCGTGCGTCGCGAGGGCGAGCAGCACGTGATCGAGGTGCTGGTGCCGCTGGGCGTGGATCTGCGACCCGGCATCCGCATGCAGGTCGATGACGCGGGCGAGGAGATGGACGCCGGCTTCGTGACCTGCGTGCAGCAGGGCTGTGTCGCCGGACGCGAACTGAACAGTCGGCAGATGAGCGCGCTGCGCGGTGGACAGGCCCTGACGGTGGCCTTCCGCGCCCTGCACCAGGAACAGCCGTTCGTCTTTGACGTGTCCCTGATGGGCTTCACCGACGCCAGCAACCAGTTGCAGTAACCCGGACACCCGTCCACGGCCGAACCGTCAGGCGACTCAACGATGGCACGCGCATTGGCCCCGCGCCAACCGGATCGCGGCTTCCCCGGGCGCGGGCGGTCACGCACCCGGCGGGCGGTCGCGACAATGGCCGCGGCCGCAATGCTGTGGTGGATCCTCGCCGGCAGCGGGGCGCTCCTGGAGCCGCTGGCGCTGCTCGCCATCCTGCTGGCCGGGGTCACCAGCCTGCTTCTGCCGGCCGGGCGCCCGCTCCCGTTGCGGCTCCGCGCCCTCCCGGGCCTTCTCGGATTTTTCCTGCGCAGCTCGTTCCTGGGCGGACTGGATGTCGCGCGTCGCGCACTGGACCCGCGCCTGCCGATCGATCCCGGCTTCGTGACCTATCGGGCCGATCTGGCCCATGGTCCGCCCCTGACCCTGTTCATGGCCGTGATCAGTCTCCTGCCCGGCACGCTCAGCGTGCGCCTGGAAGGGCGGCTGCTGACGCTGCATGTACTGGACCGCCATGCCGACACCCGCGCGGCACTGAGCACGCTGGAACGCCGCATCCGCGCGGCCTTCCGCGATCCGCGGCACCGGCGGAACGATACCAACGGGGAGACGCCATGAGCCTCTTCTACCTGTTCGCAGCACTGTTCCTGCTGGGCACGATCCTGCTGGGTCTAGTCCGTGTGTTGCGCGGTCCGGGCTCCGGTGACCGGATGCTGGCGGCACAGCTGTTCGGCACCACCGGCGTGACGATCCTGCTACTGCTCTCGCTGGCTCTGGAGGAATCCGCCCTGGTGGATGTGGCGCTGGTCTTTGCGCTGCTGGCAGTCGTCGCGGCCGTGGCCTTCGTCCGCCAGCACGGCCTGCCAGAACCGCCGGATACCCCGACCCACCGCCAACAGCCGGAATCCGCCAAGCCGAAGGAGCCAAACGATGATCGCTAATACCCTGACCGTGATACTGATCCTGGCAGGGCTTGTTTTCTTCGCGGCCGGCACCGCCGGGATGCTGCGCTTTCCCGACGTCTACTCGCGCCTGCATGCGCTGACCAAGGCGGACAACGTCGGGCTCGGGCTGGTGGTGCTCGGGCTGATGTTCCAGGCCAGCGGACCGTCGGATATCCTCAAGCTGCTGCTGATCTGGCTTCTGGTCCTGGCCGCGGGGACCACCGCCGCGCACATGGTGGCGCAACGGACCTGGACCCACGGAGAGTTCGAGTCGGATCGATGAACGCCCTGCTGGTCCTCTTCGATCTGGTCCTGCTGGCCGGCATCGTCGGGGTGGCCTGGCGCTGCCTGGCGAGCACCGACCTGTTTCGGGCCGTGGTGCTGTTCATCACCTTCGGGTTGCTGCTGGCGCTGGCATGGGTGCGGCTGGAGGCGCCGGACATCGCGCTCGCCGAGGCCGCGATCGGCGCGGGCATCACCGGCGCCCTGCTCCTGGTCACGCTGGAACGCCTGCGCAGCATCATGGCCGAGCGGCGCAGTGGCCGCCCGCATACACCCCCGCCCGATCCCGCCGGGCCGCATGCCCTGCTGCGCGCCCTGCACGACCCGCCGCCCGAACGCCGGACCTTCATCCCTGCGCTGACATTCGCCCTGGTGGTCGGCGGCCTGCTGGCCACCGCGCTGTGGCACCAGCCGCAGTCGGTGGGCCTCGAGCCGGTGGTGGATGCCCACATGGACGTCTCGGGCGTCGATCACCCGGTCACCGCGGTGCTGCTGAACTTCCGCGCCTACGACACCTTCCTCGAGCTGGCCATCGTGCTGATCGCGCTGCTCGGCGCATGGTCCCTTGGGCGACATGACCTGATCCCGGCGCGCCCGGCGCCGGGCCCGATCCTCCCTGGCACCCTGCGGCTGCTGGTCCCGGTCGCGATCGTCACCGGGGTCTACGTGCTGTGGGCCGGGAGCCACGCCCCCGGCGGGGCCTTCCAGGCCGGCGCCATCCTTGGCGCGGCCGGCATCCTGCTGGTCCTGGCGCGACCGCACCAGCTGCCAATGGCGCCGGGGGTACCACTGCGCCTGGGTATAACCGCCGGCGTCGCCCTGTTCCTGCTGGTGGGGGTGTACGGCCTTGCCGCCGGGCACGGCTTCCTCGGCTATGCCGAGGCCTGGGCCTATCCCCTGATCATCCTGATCGAGGTCGCGGCGACGCTCTCCATCGCGCTGACCCTGGTGGCCCTGTTCGTGGCCGGGCGCCCGGCCGGGGACGACGCATGAGCGGCCTCGCCGAGACGGTTGTCCACACCCTGGCCCCGGGCCTGCTCTATCCCACCGGGGGGGCAATCCTGTTCGCCCTCGGCCTGTACGGGCTGATCCGCCGGCACCATCTGGTGCTGCGCATCCTGGCCCTGAACATCATGGGCTCGGGCGTGTTCATGGTGCTGCTGGGCGTGGCGGCCCGCGGCGAGGGCCCGCCGGACCCGGTGGCGCAGGCCCTGACCCTGACCGGCATCGTGGTCGCGGTCAGCGCGACCGCCTTCGCCCTGGCCCTGGTGGTGCACCTGACGCGGCTGACCGGCCACGCAGTGATGCTGCCCGGCCCGCCGGACGACGACGCCCCGGTAGAGGACATCTCGCGCGAGGAACACCACGCCGATGGTGGCCCGGCCGATCCCCCCCCCGACGAGGATCGGCCCGCATGAGCCCGCCAGGCGCGGAATGGCTCCCGGCGGGGATCGCCGGGCTGGTGGGGCTGTCGCTGGCGGTGGCGGTCCTGGCGACGGCCTGGCCGCGCCAGGCCCATCGCGTCGGCCTGCTGGGGGCGCTCGCGATCACGGCCTGGGTGCTCGGTCTGAGCGCGCTGTTCCTGAACACCGGACCGGATCCGGAGGCCGCGGCCACACGGGTGGCACTGGGGGGCTGGGAGGCGCCACTGGGCCTGATGCTGCATCTGGACGGGCTGTCCATGACCCTGCTGGTGCTCACTGCCGTGGTGGGGCTGGCGACCAGCCTCTACAGCCTGGGCTATGTGCATGATCGCATCGAGCGGCGCCAGTTCTGGCCCTTGTGGCTCTGGCTGTGGGCCGGCCTGAACATGCTGTTTCTCTCCGGCGATGCCTTCAATCTGTACATCACGCTGGAGGTGGTCTCGCTATCCGCGGTGGCGCTGGTCGCCTTCACCGGAACGGCCGCGGCGGTCTCCGGCGCGGTGCGCTATCTGCTGATCAACATCCTCGGCTCGCTCAGCTTCCTGATGGGCGTGGTGCTGCTGTTTGGGGAGCACGGGGTCCTCGATCTGGTGCTGCTGGAGGCGCGCACCGAGGCAGGCCCCACCGAACGCATGGCGGCCGTGCTGATGACCGCCGGGCTGATGCTCAAGGCCGCGCTGTTCCCGCTGCATGTCTGGCTGGCGCCGGCCCACGGTTCGGCCCCGGCGCCGGTCAGCGCGGTGCTCTCCGGGCTGGTGGTCACCGGGTCGTTCTACCTGATCCTGCGTCTGTGGATGGGCGTGTTCGCCCCGCTGGCCACCCCGGCCTTCGGCATCCTCGTCGGGATGCTGGGCGTGGCGGCGCTGGTCTGGGGCTCGCTGCAGGCCCTGCGCGCCGGGCGCCTCAAATCGATTGTGGCCTATTCCACCGTGGCCCAGTTCGGTTATCTGCTGGTCGCCTTTCCGCTGATGCTGGTGGATCCGGGTGCCTGGCGGGTGGTGGTGTTCTTCGCGGTCGTCCACGCGCTGGCCAAGGCCTCGGTCTTCCTGGCGGCGGGCACGCTGCAGCACGCCGCCGGGCATGATCGGCTGGCCGATCTCGGCGAGGTATTGCGGGCCCGGCCGCGCACGGTCTTCGCCCTGGGGCTGGCCGGCGTCAGCCTGATGGGGCTGCCGTTCACCGGCGGATTCATCGCCAAGTACCTGCTCCTGGAGGCCGGCCTGGGCACGGTACTGGCCGGTAGCTTCATCGGCGTACTGTGGGTGCTGGCGATCGCCGGCGGCGGCCTGCTCGCGGCGGCCTACGTGCTGCGTATGGTGGCCCCGTCGTTCCAGCGCGGACGCGCAGATGCCGGCGAGGCGGTCTCGCCGTGGATGGACTGGGTACCGCTGGGCCTGGCGACTGTCGCGGCGCTCGCCGGGCTGGCCGGGCCGCTGACCCTCAACACGCTCGCGCTGACGCCGGGGGCTCCCTGATGGACGGCGGCTGGCTGCTGCTCGCGATCCTTTTCAGCTCCCTCGGGCCGGGGATCGCGATCTTTTTCCTGCCCGAGCATCGCCAGGGCCTGCGTACCGCGCTGAACCTGGGCGGCGCCGGCACCAAGCTGGCGCTGGTCGCGTTCCTGCTGGACGGGGTGCTGCGCGGCGACGAGTACTATTTCAGTCTCCCGCTGATGCCGGGAATCGATCTGGTCCTGGCCGCGGACGCGTTGTCACTGCTGTTCGCCAGCCTGTCCGCCGTGCTGTGGTTCGTGACCACGGTCTACGCGATCGGGTATCTGGAAGGATCGCCCCGACGCAGTCGCTTCTTCGGGTTCTTCTCGCTTTGCGTCAGTGCGACGGTCGGCATCGCCCTGTCCGGCAACCTGATCACCTTCCTGATCTTCTACGAGATCCTGACACTCGCGACCTGGCCACTGGTGGTCCACCGCGGTACGCCGGCCGCGCTGCGGGCCGGACGGCTCTATCTCGCCTACACGCTGACCAGCGGGCTGGTGCTGTTCACGGCGATTGTCTGGCTCACGCTCCTGGCCGGGGCCGAGGGCTTTACCCCGGGGGGGTACCTCGACGGCCTGGCCGACACCCACGCGACCACCCTGCAGATCCTGTTCGTGCTGCTGATGATCGGCTTCGGGGTGAAGGCCGCGCTGGTACCGCTGCATTCGTGGCTGCCCATTGCGATGGTCGCTCCGGCGCCGGTCAGCGCGCTGCTGCACGCGGTGGCCGTGGTCAAGGCCGGGGCGTTTGGCATCATTCGCGTGGTCAACGACGTCTACGGGGCCGAACTGGCGATCGAACTGGGCCTGACTGCAGGCCTGCTGGTGGTCGCGGCCATCACGATTATCTACGGCTCCATCCAGGCCCTGCGCGCCGACGATCTGAAGCAGCGGCTGGCATTCTCGACCATCAGCCAGGTCTCCTACATCATCCTGGGCGTGGCGCTGGCCGGGCCGCTGGGCATCATCGGCGGGCTGGTGCATCTGGTGCACCAGGGCATCACCAAGATCACCCTGTTCTTCTGTGCCGGCAACTTCGCCGAGACCCTCGGCATCCACCGCATCAGCGAGCTCAACGGGGTCGGCCGGCGCATGCCGCTGACCATGCTCGCCTTCACCCTGGGGGCACTGGGCATGATCGGCCTGCCACCGTTGGCAGGATTCGTGACCAAGTGGCACCTGGGGCTGGGTGCGCTGGAGGCCGGCATGCCCTGGGTGCTCGGCGTGCTGGTCCTCAGCAGCCTGCTGAACGCGGCCTACTTCCTGCCGCCGGTGATCCGTGGCTGGCTCGGTGAGCGCCGCAAGCCGTGGAATGAACCGCTGCAGGCGCATGCCGGCCCGACCCGCTTCGAGACCCACTGGATGCTGCTGTTCCCGGTGATCTTCACCGCTGCGCTGGGCCTGCTGGTCGGACTGTTTGCCGGACTGGAGCTGAGCCCGCTGGGCTGGGTCAGCCTGATCGTACGACGCGACTATTCACTGCCGGAGTTCGGACTGTGAGCGCCGCCATCCTGCTCGCCGTCCCGCTGCTCCCGCTGCTACTGGCGGTATTCATCGGCCTGCGCCCGGGACAGGTACGCCTGAACCGCCTGGTCCCCTGGGCCGCGTTGCCCGGGCTGCTGCTCGCCGCACTGGCCCCGACCGGGCTCGAGGCAACCTTCGATAGCGTGCTGATGGGGACCCATCTGGCCGTCGACCCAACCGGGCGGGCGTTTCTGGCGCTGACCG
The DNA here is from genome assembly GCF_000420165.1 of Thioalkalivibrio sp. AKL19. Taxonomy (GTDB): domain Bacteria; phylum Pseudomonadota; class Gammaproteobacteria; order Ectothiorhodospirales; family Ectothiorhodospiraceae; genus Thioalkalivibrio. Next base: position 225,439 of record NZ_ATUK01000010.1, read on the forward strand.
CGGGCCTGTGGCTGGCGGCGGGTCTGTTCGCCCTCGGCGAGCGGCGGGGCGATACCCGGCGCCATCGATTTTACGTGTTCTGGCTGCTGGCACTGGCCGGGAATCTGGGCCTGGTCCTCGCGCAGGACGCGGCATCGTTCTACCTGTTTTTCTCCCTGATGAGCCTCTCCGCCTACGGGCTGGTGGTCCACTCCGGAAAGCCGGAGGCGTGGCGCGCCGGGCGGGTGTACCTGATCCTCGCGGTACTGGGCGAGGTGCTGCTCCTCGCCGGCCTGATCCTGGCGGTCCACGCCGCGGGTCAATCCAGCCTCGCGGCGGTCGCGACGGCCCGCCCCGAGGGTTGGACCCTGGCGCTGCTGGTCCTGGGACTGGGCATCAAGGCCGGCATGCTGCCGCTGCATTTCTGGCTGCCTCTGGCCCACCCGGCGGCCCCGGTACCCGCCAGCGCCGTGCTGTCCGGGGCGATGATCAAGGCCGGGCTGCTGGGCTGGATGCGGTTGCTGCCGCTCGACGCCACCGGGCATGCAGTGCTGGGCGAGACCCTGGTCCTGCTGGGCCTGGCAGCGGCCTTCCTCGGGGTCCTGGTGGGCGTTCTGCAGGTACGACCGAAGACCATCCTCGCCTACTCCAGCATCTCGCAGATGGGGCTGATGACGGTCGGCATTGGCCTGGCCCTGTTGCTGCCGGAGGCGCGCGGCTGGCTGCTCGCGGCGGTCACGCTGTATGCCGTGCATCACGGCCTGGCCAAGGGGGCCCTGTTCCTGACGGCGGGCGTGCAGAACCAGTGGCCGGGTACGCGCCTGGCCCGGGCCGCGTTTGCCCTGTTCACCCTGTTGCCGGCCCTGGCCCTGGCCGGGCTGCCGTTCACCAGCGGCGCGCTGGCCAAGAACACCCTGAAGGATCCGCTGGCTGCCGAGGCCTTGCCAGGCTGGCTGGCGCACACGGAGTTGCTGCTGACCTTCGCCGCGGCAGGCACCACCGTGCTACTGCTGCGTTTCCTGTGGCGCTGGCAGGCCGGACTACAGGCATCCACCGACGGACTTGACCGGCAGCGGTGGTGGGCCTGGGGCAGTCTTGCACTGATGGGGTTGTTGCTCCCGTTCGCGGTCCTGGTCGCCGGGCCCGGCGGTCTGCCCGTCGAGCCTCGGGATCTGTATGGCCTGGCCCTGCTGTGGCCGATCGCCCTCGGGTTCGTCCTTGCCGGCATCGCCTACCGGCTGATCCGTGACCGCGAGACCCCGCGCGTGCCGGAGGGCGATCTGGCCGTCCTGGCCGAGGCCGCCTGGAGCGGCGCCCGCCGTGCCCACCGAAACCTGGCCCTGCCACCACCCCGCCCGCGCCGGATGCCGGCACGCCTGCGTCTACTGCGCCTGAAACTGCGCCAGCGTCTGGAAGATGCCGAACGCGTCCTGACCCGATGGGAGACCATCGGACTGCTGTTCTCCGCCGCGATGCTCGGGCTCTACCTGACGCTGCTGGTCGGATAGCCCCTAACACGGGCACGAAAAAGGCCGGCCCGGGAATTCCCGGGCCGGCCTTGCACAACTTGAGGGCTTACCAATCAGTTCTGAGCGATGAAGTCCGCGGTGAAATCGGCCACGTCATCGGCGAAGAAGTCGCGGAAGAAGTGGCCCGCACCGTCCACGGTCATCAGGGTGATGTCGCCGCTGTCCTTCACCGCCTCGACCTTCTGCGGCAGGTCCGGCACCACGTCGTCCTCGGAGCCCACGATCACCAGCGTCGGGATCTGCATGCCGCGGATCACCGAGGGGGTGTCGTTCTGGCGAGTCGGTTCGTAGTAGCCAAGGAAGGCGCGCGGGGTCACGTCCAGCTCCTCGCAGTAGAGGAAGCGCACGTCCTCCATCAGAGTCTCATCCTGATCCATGCGCTGCAGTTCGCGGGCACGATCCAGCATCACCTGCAGCGGCAGGCCGCTTTGCTCCTCGAAATCCGCCGCGGCCTCATCCTCGTCATAGGTGGAAGCCGCCACCAGCACCAGGGCGCGGATGCCGTCCGGATCGTGCTCGGTCAGGTAGCGGGCGACCTGATTAGCGCCACGGGAGTGGCCGAACAGGGTGACCGGGCCGTAGCCTTCATCCTGCAGCCACTCGTGCCACAGGCTGACCTCCTGCAGGTGATCGTCGACCCCGTGACGCACCGGGGCGTCACACTCGAACATGCCTTCGCGCGCGTCGATGCCGTAGCTCAGGTTGATCGACAGCGAGTTCAGACCATGATCGGCCAGAAGATCCTGCACCGCCGCCATCACCTCCATGCGCCCGTGCGCCAGGGTACCGTGCAGCATCAGCACCACGCCGTCGGAGGGGCTCGCCCCCATTCCTTCCTTCATGTGACCGATGAGCGTCCGGTCCTCGTGTTCCAGTGTGACCTTCTCCGCGGCCATCGCCGAGGTGGTGAACAATCCGGCGACCGCCAGGGCGGTCAGGGCAATCCAGCGTGACATGGTCATCCTCCTGTGTTGGTCCGGAAATAGACTCGTGCGCGTTGGGAAAATTCCACCGCAGGCCGGGGGCGACTCCTGACAGCACGCGCGGTGCGGCGCATGATAGGGCCATCCGGACCACCGACTGCCTGGCCATCACCTCTCCGGGAGACGCATGAGCGATCGCACTCCATCCCCCGACTGGCACGCACTGAAGACCGACGAGGCATTCCAGCGCCTGGAGGCGAACGAGCGCGGGCTCGCCTCCACCGATGCGCAGGCACGGCTACAGGAGACCGGCCCCAACCGCCTGCCGGAGACCGCGCGAACGGGTCCGGTCCAGCGCTTTCTGCTCCAGTTCCACAACGTGCTGATCTACGTGCTGATCGCCGCGGCCATCGGCACGGCGTTCCTCGGTCACTGGCTGGATACCGGCGTAATCCTCGGGGTGGTGCTGATCAACGCAATCATCGGCTACATCCAGGAGGGCAAGGCGGAGAAGGCGCTGGACGCCATCCGCCAGATGCTCTCGCCGAAGGCGCAGGTGCTGCGTGACGGCCAGCGCCGAAGTATCCCCGCGGAAGAGCTGGTCCCCGGCGACATCGTCTACCTGCAGGCGGGTGACCGCGTCCCGGCGGACCTGCGCCTGACCGGGGCGCACAATATGCGCATCGACGAGGCCGCGCTAACCGGCGAATCGGTTGCCAGCGACAAGCAGACCGCCCCGGTGGAGCCGGAGGCCGACCTCGGCGACCGCGTCTCGATGGCCTACTCCGGCACCCTCGTGGCCTTCGGCCAAGGGCGCGGCGTGGTGATCGGCACCGGGGCCGATACCGAGATCGGCCGCATCTCCACCATGATCGGTGAGGTGGAGACCCTGACGACGCCCCTGCTGCGCCAGATCGCGCAGTTCGGCCGCTGGCTGTCGGTGGCGATCGGCGTACTGGCCGCGGCCACCTTCGCCTTTGGCTTCTGGGTGCGCGACTACGACCTGGTGGAGACCTTCCTCGCGGCGGTCAGCCTCGCGGTCGCGGCCATCCCCGAGGGCCTGCCGGCGATCATGACCATCACCCTGGCGATCGGGGTACAGCGCATGGCCGCGCGCCACGCGATCATCCGCCGCCTGCCGGCGGTGGAAACCCTCGGCTCGGTCACCACCATCTGCTCGGACAAGACCGGCACCCTGACCCGCAACGAGATGACGGTGAAGAGCATCGTCACCACCGCGGCGGAGTACGAGCTGACCGGGGTGGGCTACGAGCCGCACGGCGGGATTACCTGCGACGGCCAGGAGGCCAATCCGGAATCCGACCCGCTGCTCGCGGAGATTCTGCGCGGCATCCTGTTGTGCAACGATGCCGAGGTCTACCCGAAGGACGACGCCTGGACCATGGAGGGCGACCCCACCGAGGGGGCCCTGATCACCGCGGCGATGAAGGGCGGGCTGGACCCGAAGGCGGTCAACGAGCGCTATGTACGCGACGACGTGATCCCCTTCGAGTCGTCCTACAAGTTCATGGCGACCCTGCATCACGATCACGAAGGCGGCGCGTTCGTCTTCCTGAAGGGCGCGCCGGAACGCGTGCTGGCCGTCTGCAGCCAGCAGCGCACCGCCGACGGCGAAGAGCCCCTGGATGCCGAACACTGGCAGCAGTGGATGGACGGCGTCGCCGCGCGCGGCCAGCGTCTGCTCGCCCTGGCCACGCGGAGCATGGAAGATCATCGCCGGGAGCTGGAGTTTGCCGACATCGAGGACGGCGGGCTCACCCTGGTCGCCGTCTGCGGCATCATCGACCCGCCCCGCGACGAGGCCATCGAGGCGGTGGCCCACTGCCAGCAGGCCGGCATCCGCGTAAAGATGATCACCGGCGATCACGGCGTCACCGCGCGCGCCATCGCCGACGAACTCGGCATCAACACCGAGGGCGGCGTGGTGGTGGGCCACGAGCTGGAGAACGCCACCGACGAAGAGCTGGAGGAGCAGGTCCGCCACGTGGACGTGTTCGCCCGCGCCACGCCCGAGCACAAGCTGCGCCTGGTGCGCGCCATCCAGAGCCATCACGAGGTGGTGGCGATGACCGGCGACGGCGTCAACGACGCCCCGGCGCTCAAGCGCGCGGATGTCGGGATCGCCATGGGCATCAAGGGCACCGAGGCCGCGCGCGAGGCCTCCGAGATGGTGCTGGCCGACGACAACTTCGCTTCCATCGCCAACGCGGTGGAAGAAGGCCGCACGGTCTACGACAACCTGAAGAAGGCCATCCTGTTTCTGCTGCCCACCAACGGCGGCCAGGCCTTCACCATCGTCGCCGCCATCCTGCTCGGCCTGACCCTGCCGCTGACCCCGGTGCAGGTGCTGTGGGTGAACATGGTCACCGCCGTGACCCTGGCGCTGGCGCTGGCCTTCGAACCGACCGAGCCCGGCGTGATGCAGCGCCCTCCGCGCCCGCCGCGCACCCCCCTGCTGTCCGGGTTCCTGATCTGGCGCGTGGGCTTCGTCTCGGCGCTATTGGTCGCCGGCACCTTCGGCCACTTCCTGTGGCTGGAACAGCAGGGCGTGACCGACGAATTCGCCCGCACCGTGGCCATCAACACCCTGGTCATGGGCCAGTTGTTCTTCCTGTTCAACAGCCGCTACATCCTGGAGCCGTCCTGCAATCGCGAGGGCCTGTTCGGCAGCCGCCCCGTGCTGATCGCCGTTGGCGCCCTGATCCTGCTACAGGGCTTGTTTACCTACGCCCCACCGCTGCAGTTCCTGTTCGGCACCACCGCCATCGGCCCGGAGGAATGGGCCCGCATCCTCATGTTCGGGATCGTCCTGTTCATCGTCGTCGAACTGGAAAAGGCCTTCCTGCGCCACCGCGGCTTCAACCCGCACCAGTAAGTCGGGCCGCTGCACAGAAATGCCATCACCACGGAAAATCCGAGCTGGAAGGATTGCGGCTTCAACCCGCGCTGACTTCGACCCGGTTGCGCCCGCCCTCCTTGGCGGCATACAGGGCCAGGTCTGCGCGCTTGACGATGCCACGTCTCTGATCACCCTCGCGGTATACCGCCACGCCGAAACTGGCGGTCACACTGCCGTAGTCACGGATCTCCAGGCCCGCGATCGCCGCGCGCAGCCGCTCTGCCAGGCGGGTTGCACCCTCGAGACCGGTGTTGGCAGCCAGCACGAGGAATTCTTCACCGCCCCAGCGACCCGCAAGATCGGCGTCGCGCATGAAGGTCGAGACGGTCCGCGCCACCGTGACCAGCACTTCGTCCCCGGCATCGTGACCCCAGGTATCGTTGAAGCGCTTGAAATGGTCGATATCGAACATGACCAGCGCGCAAGGTCGCCCGTAGCGTTCGGCCACGGCGACCTCCTGGTCGATCGTTTCCTCCATGCGGTAGCGGTTCCACAGGCCGGTGAGATGGTCACGGGTGGCCAGGCGCTCGAGCCGCTGATTGAGCTTGCTGATCTCGCCGGCCGCGATCAGCACGGCCAGATCGCTGGCCAGGTCGGTCGCCGCGCGTAACTCCGTCGATTGCCACGGGACACTCTGTCCGCGCACGGTCTCCTTCCAGGAGGCGAAGCTCGCGCGCGGCGAAATTCGCCCACTTTGTCGGTCGAGTGTCTTTTCGGGGTTGCCCGCCCAGAGGCGCGTTTCGGCCTTCTCCGATCGAAAGAACATCAGCCAGGCGTCGCGCGGATTCCGGATCGGCAACGGTACCGCCAGCAAGCCCGAGGCCCGGGCGGGTTCGCAGAACCTTCCCAGTTCGGTCCGGCCGAGTTCGCGCGATGACCAGGCCAGATCGCCGGAGTGATGCCTGTTCAACCAGACGACGATCCCGTCGATCGATTCCGCATCCGGCACCGTGCCCACGCCGGCGCTCTGATCACCGGCGGCCAGAACCGCACCACTGGCCCGGAAGATCCGCAACCATTCCTTGCCGTGGCTTGCCAGCAGTTCTTCCGGTTCGGGAAACGCCCCACGCTGATCGACCAGGACGTCACGACTGTCGTTGGCCCGTTGAATCAGCGCGGCCTCCTCGCGGGCCTGGACCAATTCGAGCTGTACACAGGCCGTCTGTACCATGGCACCCAGGGCATCACGCAGCGCCGGCGACAGGATATTGCGCCCCGCTGCGTGGCAGGCCAGCAACCCCCACAACCGTCCATCAAGGTGCAAGGCGATCGACATCGAGGCGACCACGCCCATGTTGGCCAGGTAGGTGGCATGGATCGGTGACACCGCCCGCAGGATGCCGCGCGAAAGATCGAGGGGAGAGGCGTCGGCCGGGTCGCTCGCCGGGACGAGGGGCACGGCTGCCGCCGAAGCATCCGGGATGTCGCGCACCCGCATGATGCTGTAGAGCTGCCGCACCTGGGCGGGAATGTCGCTGGCCGGAAAGTGGTGACCCAGGTAGGTGTCGGCACCGTCGGCCAGGCTTTCGGCAACGACGCTGCCGTTCCAGTCCTCGTCGAACCGATAGATCATCACCCGATCGTAGCCGGCCAGTTCGCGCACCAGGGCGGTGAGCGCCCGCAGCAGCCCGTCACGGGTCGTATAGCCGGACAGCTCGGTCTGCCAGTCGGCCATCGCGCCGAACAGCCAGCGCTCGGGATCGCCCGAAATCGGTTCGAGCTCGACCACCACGCGCGCACCGCTGCGATACGAGAGCAGGCGAAAACGCTGCGACCGGCCACGGCTACGCAGCGACACGATCAGCGCACCGTAACGGTTCCGTGAGTCGAGCTGGATGCGGATCTGATCGAGCCAGCGGCGAGTGAACAGCCGCTCGGGTGTCACGGCAAGGGCATCGGCCGGCGCCACACCGAGGATGGATTCGAGGTTGGCGCTGACCTGGCGCACTTCCTGGAGCTGCTCATCCATGGCAACCAGCGCACCATGCGGCTGAATGGCTCCCGGGATATGTACCGGCTCGCGGTCGCAAGCCTCGAGCGCGGCATCGAGTTCCGGCTCGTCCATATCCTTACGTCTCCTTCGCGGAGTGACAGCGGGCCGTTAATTTACCGCATTTCGACAGCATGTTTCCTGCCGTCGAAGGCATCCAGCTCCGCCTTGTAGTCGGCGAACGCCGCTCGGGCACCCGCTACAGCCTGCGCGAGAGCGTCCTCGTCTTCCAGTTCGCGCTCGAGCGTCGCCAGCAAGCGACCAAAATCGTCGGGCACGATGGTCTCACCGAAAAAACGGCAAGGCACCGTATCGCCCAGGCTGGAATGGATGCACCGGGCAATCAACGGACTGCCCTGACGCGATCCCTCCAGGACGTAAACCCGGCCCCACCAGGCCGCACATCCATCCGAAGGACCCGGCGGCGTCGGCGAGACCGGCGGAACGGGCCGACCCAACTCGACCAGGTCCGCTTCCAGTCGCGCGAGACGTGGTGACAGCTCCAACCCCGACTCCTCATGATGGCGGCTTGCATGAACCTGCCGCTCCAGTCGGGCATGCGGTCGGCACATGGCCGCAAGTGATTCCGTGTACTGCGCGCGGGTGAGATCACTGCCGGTCAGGCGCCGCATCAACCGATGATGGTCCAGCGCCTTGTGCGCCGCCGCCGTGGCCCTACGCAAGGTCTGGTGCACGCGCCGTAGATCATTCCCGCTCATCTTTTCACAATAGCAGTTGACGCCGAGAAAGCGCGGTCAGGCATCCTGGCTTTTCGCGCCGGTACTCGTCGGACCCGGTTTAATGACCCCGGATCCAGGTGGAATGAAATAATGGGGCCGCAGCCACCCCTCTCTCAGGTCCGGTCCAGAGAGGCGCATCCGCCCCCGTTTGACGCCCGACAAATCGAATCCCTCCGCCCAGCGGATCAGAAGTTCACGCGCACCGGCAGTCGATCCACGCGCCAGACCTCCGGAAGAGCCTCCTCCGGCTCCACGATCACCGGCACGGCACTCTGACCATCGCCAATACCGGTGCGCAGCTCGGCCGGCAGGCGGTTGGCCGCGCCAACCGTGTCCCGAACCACGGCACGCAGCTGTGTTCGGTCGGGAAGGACAAGGGAGACCTCCCGGCCTGGCACAATGCGGCGTTCCAGATGGCGCGGCTCGATGTAGGCCACAATCCGCAGGCGGGTGCCGCTATAACGCAGCAATGGCGTCCCGACCGTAACGAACTGTCCCGGCTCCGTCAGAAGCTCGGTGACTACTCCGTCAAGATCGGCCTCCTTCACCAGCAGCGTCTGCTCCTGCTCAAGCTCGGAACGTTCGGACTGGAGTTGGTCATAACGGATCTGCAGTGTATCCGGCCAGGTCTCCACGGAATCCGCCTGCGGCAACCGCTGCCGCTCGCCCTCGAGCTCCGCCAGGCGCTCTTCGATCCGGGCGCGCTCGGTCCGTACCGGCATTACTTCCCCCTGAGAGGCGGATCCGCGTTCGATCAGCCGGACGAGGCGGCCCTCGTGGTCGCGCACATCCCCGAGGTTATCCTCCAACAGACCGATCCGGTAATCTAGGTCCGCCCCCTGCTCGCGTCGTGTATAGGCCACCCGCTCGCGCGATTTCGCCAACTCATCCTCGACCTGCCGCAGCTTCCCTTCCAGCTCAGGGTTGCGCTGCACCACAACCACGTCGCCCCGGCTCACGCGATCCCAAGGCTCGACCTCCATCGACTCCACGAAACCCGGCACCCGTGCCAGCAACTGATGCTGGGGATACCAGATCATGGCCGGAACCTCGGTCGATACCTGATCGCTGATCAACGAGTACAGGAAGTAGATCACCGGACTCGCAACCAGCAGCAGGATCAAGTACCAGCGCAAGCGGAATGCCGCCCGCCGGGCCGGACCATAACGGACCTTGATCCCCCCGTCGCGCCCGGACTGGCGCCGGTCACTGCTGTCAAAGCGAATTTTCATCAGCCCACATATCCTTCAAATCGGAATAGCTCTGTACGGCAATGGGAATGTGCCGGCGATCCATCGGTTCAAGCGCCGCGCGCAGTCCCGAATGCATGGCGTTCCAGCCAGCCTGGAACCAGCTGTTCTCCGGCGGGAGAGCACGCTCCACGCTTTGCGCCAGTACCCACTCGACTCCGGCCGTGCGTTGAAGGATTGGCTCCAGCCGTGCTTTCAGGGTTTCCGGGCGGGTGACATAGGCCATCAGCGCGATCTCGTCCACACCACGGTCGGAAAACTCGCAGGCGAGGCAACGATCCGGGTTTCCGAAGTCTCGAGGATGGGCACTGATTCCAATGCGCCAGGGGGATGCCTCGGCCGCTGCGGCGACGGTCTTCAGCCACTGCTCCAGCAGCCAGTCGCGTTCATGGGCATCGGGGTCGAGTTGGTCGATCTCGATATCGAGATGCAGGTCGAAGAATTCGAAATGGGCCAGGGCTTCGATAATCTCTACCAGGTCCTGCCGGTACTCGGGCAGGGTCCAGGCAGGTTCACCCAGCAACAGCCCCACCGACAGGCCGCGCTCCTGTGCCTGGCGCATGAATCCGTCCAGCGGCTCGGGGGAATCGGCATATCGCTCGATCTGGCTTCGATCCAGGGATAACCAGACATGGTCCACACCTGCCCGATCGATCACCGACCAGAAACGCGTATCTTGCCCGGCGATAACGGGTGCACTGCGCCAGAGATAGACGCGCACCGGACCTTCGAGGGGATGGATCGCGTCGACATCATCGCCCAGGACCTGCTGCGCCTGCTTCACCCGCTCCAGCTTTCGGGGCTGACCGGTGGCAAGCCGGTCGCATTCGATCTGCGCCTGCCAGATCTCCAGCGCCGCATCCAGCCACGCCGTGGCGGAGCGATAGTACTCGGCACGCGCCGGCAGCAGCTCCTCCCAGGGCACGGCCAGGCCATCGTCAGTCCGATCTCGCGCGATCTGCAGGTTGCGCTCGGCGCGATCCAGCTCGGCCGTTACGCTCCGCAACCGGCGCTCATGGACGGCCAGGCGGCGCTCCGCAAGATCCTGGCGCTGCTGTGCCGCATGACGGGCATCCGTGCGGAGGTGCTGCAGACGACGCTGCTCCGCTTGCAGCTCACGGCGCAACGGGCTGTCGCCACCGAGCGATCTGAACGGTATGGAAACCGTCCAGACAAACTCCAGCCCGCTGCCCATGCGATTGACATCGTCCTCGTACCGCGATGTATAGCGCAGCTGAAGGTTGGATTGCAGCGCGTCGAATCGAGTCAGGCGTTCACGCTCGACGGCAGATTCCAGCTCGGCTTCGACTGCTCGCACACCCGGCGCTACGTCCGTCTCGGGAGGCGGGCACGTCCTCTGTTCAGGATCAAACCACGCCGGCGCGTCCGCCACGGTGACCCGGCGGCCTAGCAGACCTTCCAGCTCCAGTCGCGCCTCTTCCTCGCTAATGGCGGCCTGGTCGGCATCTAGGCGCGCGTCGTCAAGCTGCTGCCGCAATCGCCCGATTTCATCATCACGCATCAATTGCTGTTCACGCCGATCCCGCATCGTCTGATCCAGATCCGCCTCGACCGAGAGCATGGCCCGGCTCAATGTCTGAGCCTGTTGAGCGTGCCAGGTCCGAGCATATTGCCCGGCAATGTCGCGGCGAATCTCCCGCAACTGCTGCTCGTAGCGGTAACCCGCGGCGCCGGCCTCTCCACGGGCCCGCCAGATGGCGCGTCGCTGCTGCTCGTCACTGCCCAGCAGGGGGCGCTGCACACCAACGGTGGCCTGTGTACCGGCGTAACGCCGCTCGATGCCGGCTGCCACGGGCTCGTCGAAGGTCCCCGCACCCGCACTGCCGAACAGTTCCCAGCCGTGCGCCTGGTACTGGCGATCTTGCTGCGCCTGGAAGCGCTCGACCTCGGCCCGCTCCGCCAGTAGCGCAGGAGCGGTGGGCGCCTCTTCCAGCAGACTGGGCAGACGTTCACCCGCCAGGGCACCCTGCCCGGCGACCAGGCAGAACAGACAAAGTACAGAACGAATGGGAAATCTTGGGATCATGTCAACGCTTGCTCTTGCGCAGTACCCACCAGGGTGCCATGGAGGATTCCTGACTGGAGTGACGCCACCATTCGTTGATGATGGCCACCAGCGACCAGACCCGCATGAGCATCGCAAAAAACGGGAACAGCGGAATAAGCCAGGCCAGCCGGAGATCGCGCCCCCGGCGTTCGGAGATAAACACCAGCGCGGTGACATACATCAGCGCTGTAAGTACCGCGTACAGGCCCATAATGATCACGAAAGTTGCCACCACGACCGCCGGCGCCACCATGACCACCAGCCAGAGCGTGTACAGCACGATCAGTACGGGCATCACCATCTGGAACAACATGCCGTACCAGACGCCGAGAAGTACGTTCCAGAAGCCCATCTGCCGAATCGAGAAGGCGTTTCGGTGCTTCCGGATGTACATGTAGAACAAGTCGCCATCCCAGCGCAGGCGCTGGAGCAGGAAACCCTTCCAGGTCGCCGGACAATCCGTGTGGCCCATCGCTCGCGGCTCGAACGCAATGCGAAAACCCGGGTGACGCCCGAAGTACTGCTTGAGGCGGAGCGTCAGGTCGAGGTCCTCGGCCGAACCCGTTGTCCAGCCACCGATCTTGCGCACCATCTCCGTCCGGAACACACCGAACGCCCCCGAGATGTTGTTGATCCCGTGGAACTCCCCCAATCCAACCTTGGCCAGGTGAATGGTGATCATGTATTCGAGCGCCTGGAAACGGGTCAACAGGTTTTCCCGCCAGTTGCGAACCCGCAGCGACCCCGCCACGGCAATCACGTTGGGATCGCGAAAGTGCCCGGCGGCCTCTGTCGCCATCGTGTTGTCGAACGAAGTATCCGCATCCACCGCAAGCAGCACTTCGCCACGCGCCATCTGCAGACCGGCGTTCAGGGACGAAACGCGGCCCCCTCGAGGCGTCTTTGGCACGACCACCAGTTTTCGACTGGCAAAGCGCTCGACCTCGGGCCCCATCGCGCGCAGGGCCATGAGGGTCGCTGGATTCTGGTCCGAGCCATCCACCACCGCGATGATCTCGATCTGACCGGGATAGACCTGCTCCAGCAGGGAGCGGACGGTTCCCCGAACCGACTTACCCTCCGAATAACAGGTGACAATGCAGGTTACCTTCGGGGTATAGGGATAACGCATGGGAACCGCATAGATTCGGCGCGTGTAGTACCGCAGCACCCCCAACCAGATCATCAGGTTCAAGGGCAGCTCCAGAAACACCACAAAGGGAATGAACATGTAGGCCAGCGCCAGTGCGTTGGTCTCCTGGAAAACTCCCCCAAGGATCTCGACGATCTGTACGAGAAACTCCAGCACACCATTCATTGCGAGCGCGATACCAGGCGGGCCATCACCGCCGCGGCGTCCTCGGCCTCGCTCATACCCATCGAAGATTCGTGATAAACGTGCCCCAGACGATCCAGGGGGGTGCCGTCCACGCTGTCCTCCAGTAACTGCGACAAGCGCCCCGCCAGGACATCCACTCCAGTCGCCGAGGTTTGCGGCAAAAGCAGCCAGATGCGGTCATCTGCCGTTCGTGTCACGAGATCCGTGGCTCGCACCAGTGCCTTGACCCGCTCGGCGAGGGAATCCACCAGCGCCGCGCCCGGCCCGTGCCCGAGGGTATCGATCACGCGGGCGAGTCCATTCAGGTGCAGCAGGATCAGGCCGAACCGTATCTCGTCATGGCGCTGGCGCAGCTTCAAACTCCAGTCGCAGAAGAACTCGAAGTGTTCCGGCGACACGTAATTGATGTCATCAAAGACCCCGTACAGGTCGCCGACATCACCGGTACGTGCCACCAGGCGGCCGGCCTCCGACAACCGATACCGGTAGATCCCGAGCGGCTCCAGGGCATCGGGATCGTGAGCCTGACCACAGGCCATGCACCGCGCGAGGACCCGCCCATCCATGAACATATGCTGGCAGCTGCCGCATACATGGTTCTCCAGCGGCCGGTCATAATCTTCTCCAATATGCCGCAGCGTGGCGTGGCAGTTCGGGCAACTGAGCATCCCGTTGTCCTGGAACAGCCGCTGCGGCCCCACATGCCCGCAGCTGAAGCAGTGCAACCCGGGTTCAGTGCGAATATCGAGGGAGTCACACTCCGGGCACACATCCACAAAACTCAGGTGGCCGTGGCGGCACCCCGGACAGAGGCGAACGCGATCCACCAGGTCCTGCCCCTCCACCAAACGGCGCTGCTTCAGGCCACGCAGCCAGAACTCGGAGGTGTCGTCCTCCAACAGCACATCCAGCAGCGGATAGCGATACAGCTCCGGAGCCGTCCAGTCGCGTACTGGCTGGAGGCTCATGTGAGAATGACTCCACAACATCGCCAGAAGGACATCGTCCTGACTGCGGAAGGGCTGGCCACCGTGCGCGGACTCCAGACGGGCGCTCGAAGTCAATGCCCGTTCAGACGGATTCTCGACGGCCTCGAATGCCCCGTCCGCGAGTGCGCGAATCTCTGCCCCAGCATCGCCCCGAGTCCAAACCAGCTGCATTCGCCACTGCGGATGCCGGCGGATTGTCCGGATCAGGTCCAGCGGCTCGGGCAATGACTCAAGATCCACCACAAAAGCCAGCTGCGCCCCGGGCTCCGAATGCTCGGCGAACTCTTGGAAATCTGCATACTGACGGGTGGAGGCTATCGCACTCAGCCCTTCCGAAAACCCGGAGCGCCGGGAAAATGCCACGATCCGGAAGGGTTCTCTGGTCTGCTGCTCCGACTGCTCCGACATCGAATTCCCTGTTGTTGTACCCAATCAAGGGTCCCCCACTACGGGTAAGTTATCAGTCTCACAAGCAATCTGAAACGTGACAGGACTCACATCTTAACTGCGTTCGGCAAAGGGAGTCTGATCCGGCGCCTGCAACCAGCCGCCGAGCTCCCGGCCGAGATTCGACCCACGAGACAAGCCGCATCGGGTACGCCCAGGCACGAATCCACCCGCACCTGATGGTAAAGTACACGGCCAAGCACGCCGGCATCCGGCCGCCCCATCCCAAACCGCATTCGTCGCAGGAGCACCATGGCGCAGTACATCTTCACCATGAACGGCGTGGGCAAGATCGTCCCGCCGAAGAAGTACATCCTCAAGGACATCAACCTGAACTTCTTCCCGGGCGCCAAGATTGGCGTGCTGGGCTACAACGGCGCGGGGAAATCCACCCTGCTGCGCATCATGGCGGGCGTGGATACCGACATTGTCGGCGAGGCGCGCCCGCAGCCGGGCATCAACATCGGCTACCTGCCGCAGGAGCCGCAGCTCGACGAAAGCAAGGACGTGCGCGGCAACGTGGAAGAGGCCGTGGCGCCGGTCAAGGAGGCCCTTGCCGAGCTGGACCAGGTGTATGCGGCCTATGCCGAACCGGACGCCGACTTCGACGCGCTGGCCGCCAAGCAGGGCGAGCTGGAGGCGAAGATCGAGGCCGCCGACGGCCACAACCTGGAGCGCAAGCTGGAGGTTGCCGCCGACGCCCTGCGCCTGCCGCCATGGGATGCCGACGTGAAAACCCTGTCCGGGGGGGAACGCCGCCGCGTGGCGCTGTGCCGACTGCTGCTGTCCAGCCCGGACATGCTGATCCTCGACGAGCCGACGAACCACCTGGACGCCGAATCCGTGGCCTGGCTGGAGCGCTTCCTGCAGGAGTTCCAGGGCACCGTGGTCGCGGTCACCCATGACCGCTACTTCCTCGACAACGTCGCCGGCTGGATCCTCGAACTGGACCGCGGCCAGGGCATCCCGTTCCAGGGCAACTACTCGCAGTGGCTGGAACAGAAGGAAAAGCGCCTGAAGCAGGAAGAAAAGGCCGAGGCCGCCCGCGTGAAAGCGATGGAATCCGAGCTCGAGTGGGTGCGCTCCAACCCCAAGGGCCGCGGGGCCAAGAGCAAGGCACGCCTGAAGCGCTT
This sequence comes from Thioalkalivibrio sp. AKL19, assembly GCF_000420165.1. Taxonomy (GTDB): domain Bacteria; phylum Pseudomonadota; class Gammaproteobacteria; order Ectothiorhodospirales; family Ectothiorhodospiraceae; genus Thioalkalivibrio. The sequence continues at coordinate 240,746 of NZ_ATUK01000010.1, forward strand.
CGAGGAAATCGCGTCCAGCGACTACCAGAAGCGCTCCGAGACCAAGGAGATCTACATCCCACCGGGCCCGCGTCTGGGCGACAAGGTGCTGGAGGTGGAAAACCTGTCCAAGCACTTCGGCGACCGCGTGCTCTACCAGGGCCTGTCGTTCTCCGTGCCGCGCGGCGCGCTGATCGGCGTGATCGGGCCAAACGGCGTGGGCAAGACCACGCTGTTCCGCATGATCGCCGGGCAGGATCAGCCGGACGACGGTTCGATCGAGCTGGGCGAGACCGTTCAGCTGGCCTATGTCGACCAGAGCCGCGATGCCCTGCAGGACGAGAAGACCGTCTGGGAGGAGATCTCCAATGGCCAGGACATCATCCAGGTCGGCAACTTCCAGATGCCGTCACGCGCCTACGTCGGCCGCTTCAATTTCAAGGGCACCGACCAGCAAAAGCGCATGAAGGAGCTCTCCGGCGGGGAACGCAACCGCGTGCACCTGGCCAAGCTGCTGCAAAGCGGCGGCAACTTCCTGCTGCTCGACGAACCGACCAACGACCTGGACGTGGAGACCCTGCGCGCGCTGGAAGAGGCGCTGCTGGACTTCCCCGGCTCCGCGATCGTGATCTCGCATGATCGCTGGTTCCTCGACCGCATCGCCACGCATATCCTCGCGTTCGAGGAAGACGGCAACGTGGTGTTCTTCGAGGGCAACTACCAGGAGTACGAGGAGGACCGCCACAAGCGCCTGGGCGCCGCGGCCGACCAGCCGCACCGGGTCAAGTACAAGCGACTCGCCTCCTGATCCACCCCGAAGGCCCGGCACCCGCCGGGCCTTCGCCTTTCCGCGCCCCGACACGCCACGATCCGTTCACGGGCAATACCCGTTTCATCTGGCGCCCTGCGCGGCTGGAGACTACGGGCCCCGCGGCCGGGTCTTCTCCACGAATTCCGTGGTAAACCCTTCCAGCTCTGCATCTTCGATCAGCCCGTCACGACGCATACACCTGAACTGATCCAGGGCTTTCGAGCGGGCATGGCCATCGAAGATGAACGCAAGCCGCTCGTTCGCTTCGTTCAACTGCTGATAGAGATCCAGAAAGCGTTCGTGATTCGACCGGTCTTCCTGTTCCATTGTCGCCCGGCAATCGGCCAGCGCTCGCTCGCAGTAACGATCCAGCGCGGTCTCCTTCAGCCGGCTGAACCGTTTCCAGTCCGATTCCTTGATCATTTCAGCAGCCTCCTAAAATTCGACACACAACGTGGTCAAGCGGGTATGGGCTCAACAGGCCGAAAATGATGCAGCGAAAGCGATTGTCCAGCCAACCTTGCCGACGCTCGCAGGTCGCCGTCAGTCGTCCGGTGACCGGGTCGCGGCCCCGGCCGCGTGCGCATTCCCGGAAACCCGCCCAATGGAAAACCACGAGACCAGACAAGCGGGCAGGGCCCGCGCTCGACTCACACGGGAGCTCCGTCGAATGGGTGGGCATGCCGGAAGCTTACCCATTACCCCGCGAGGCTCCTGCCTCCTGGTCATGCAGTCCGCCCCGACGGCGGTGCCCCGGTTCTGGTCACGCGCCGGCGATGCGCATTCCCTTCGTTCGGGATGTGGTCCATATTCGGGTTAGGGGCCGGATTGTCCGGCCGGGCTGCCTTCGGGGCGGAGGGCGATGCAGGGATCCATCGGCAGTACAGGAAGCGCGGGTTCCGCGGACGGCCGCGACGGGCAACCGGCCCAACCCGAGCGAATCGCGACGTGTCGCCTGCAACTGCACGCGGGGTTCACACTGGACGACGCGGCCGCGATTGTTCCCTATCTCGCGCGGCTGGGCGTTTCGCATGTCTATCTTTCGCCAATCCTGCAGGCGGTGCGCGGCAGCAGCCACGGCTATGACGTGGTCGACCCCTCGCGCGTCAACGACGAACTCGGCGGCGAGCCGGCACGCCAGCGGCTGTGCGCGGCACTGGACGCCGCCGGGATGGGGCTGGTACTGGACATCGTGCCCAATCACATGGCGGTGGCCGGGGACCAGAACCCGTGGTGGTGGGATGTTCTGGAAAACGGCCCCGCCAGCCCGTTTGCGACGTATTTCGACGTGGACTGGGAGTCCTCGGAGGAGCGCTGGCCGAACAAGGTCCTGCTCCCGGTGCTGGGCGATCATTACGGCCGCGTCCTCGAGGCGGGCGAGATCCGCCTGCAATATGGCGCCGGGCTGTTCGACCTCGCCTATTACGAACACCGCTTCCCGCTGGACCCCTCTTCGCTCAACGAGCTGCTCGACCATGCCTGTCGCGCCACCGGTATCGAGCTGCTGGGCTTTCTCGCGGAATCCTGTGCCCGCCTGCCACAGCCGCATCTGATCGCATACCATTCGGTGGCACGGCGCCACCGCGACCAGGGCGTGATCCGCCAGCTTCTGGACGACACGACCCGCCAGGACCCGGCGGCCGCCGAGGCAATCGCGGCCGAGGTCGAGCGGATCAACGCCGACCCCGACGCCCTGGACGCGCTGATCGACAAGCAGAACTACCGGCTGGCCTGGTGGCGCACCGCCGGCCGCGACCTTGGCTACCGGCGGTTTTTCGACATCAACGACCTGGCCGGGCTGCGGCAGGAGAAGGAGGAGGTCTTCCAGTCCGTGCATGCGTTGCCGGTCCGCTGGGTGGCGGAAGGCTCGGTGCACGGCCTGCGGGTCGACCACCCGGACGGCCTGCGCGACCCCCGGCAGTACTTCAGCCAGTTGCACCACGCCTGTCCGGACACCTGGATCGTCGCCGAGAAGATCCTGGAGCCCGGCGAGCAGCTGCCGGACGACTGGCCGATCGCCGGTACGACCGGTTACGATTTCCTCAACCGCGTGCAGGGGCTGTTCGCGGACCCGGCCGGCGAGGCCCCGCTGACACGGCTGTTCGAGGAGCTCACCGGCGAGGAGGCCGACTACCCGGGACTGGTCTACGAATCCAAGCGACAGGTACTCAAGGACCTGCTCGGCAGCGAACTCAACCGCCTGAGCTCGCTGTTCGTGGATATCTGCGAACGCCACCGCCGCCACCGCGACTACACCCGCCATGAGCTGTACCTCGCCCTGCTGGAGGCGGCGGCCTGCTTCCCGGTCTACCGCACCTACGTACGCCCGCGCGAAGACGGCGTGACGGCGGCCGACGTCGGCTGCGTGGAGACCGCGATCCAGCAGGCCGCCGAGCGCAGCCCGGAGCTGGACAGCGAGCTGCTGCAGTTCCTGCGCAACCTGCTCCTGCTGCGCATCCCCGGCGAGCGCGAGACCGAGTTCGCCCTGCGCTTCCAGCAGCTGACAGGCCCGGCGATGGCCAAGGGCGTGGAGGATACCGCGCTGTACCGCTTCCACCGCCTGACGGCACTCAACGAGGTGGGTGGCGACCCGGGAAGCTTCGGGTTGTCGGTGGACGAATTCCACGAGGCCAGCGCCCGGGCCCGGGCCCGCCACCCGGCGGCGATGCTGGCCACCTCGACCCATGACACCAAGCGCAGCGAGGACGTACGCGCCCGCCTGCTGCTGCTCTCCGAGATGCCCGAGGCCTGGGCCAGGAGCGCGCGTCGCTGGATGCGTCACAACGCTCGCCACCGCAGTGGCGGGTGGCCGGACCCGGCCACCGAGTACCTGTACTACCAGACGCTGGTCGGCGCCTGGCCGATCGACGCCGAGCGCATGACGGCCTACATGGAAAAGGCCGCACGCGAGGCCAAGCAGCACACCAGCTGGACCCACCCGCAGGAGGAGTACGAGCAGGCCCTGCGCGATTTCGTGGCCGGCACCCTGGACGACCCGGGGTTTCGCGAATCGCTGGAGTCGTTCCTGCAGCCGCTGGTCGGCCCCGGCCGCACCAACAGCCTGGCACAGACCCTGATCAAGCTCACCGCCCCGGGCATCCCGGACATCTACCAGGGCAGCGAGCTGTGGGACCTGAGCCTGGTCGATCCGGACAACCGCCGCCCGGTGGACTTCGACACGCGGACCCGCCTACTGGAGGAACTCGCGCACCTCTCGCCAGCGCAGATCAACGCCCGCGCCGACGAGGGCCTGCCCAAGCAGTGGGTAGTGCACCAGGCCCTGGCCCTGCGCCGCCGCCACCCGGAGTGGTTCCGCCCGGACGCGGCCTGTACCCCGCTGCGCGCCAGCGGCGAACGCGCCGGGCACGCGGTCGCCTACCTGCGCGGCGAAGGAGCACTGGTGCTGGTGCCGCGCCTGATACTCGGGCTGGCGGGTGACTGGCGCGGTACCCGGCTTGCGGTACCACCCGGCACCTGGCACAACCGCCTGTCCGGCGCGACGCTCCGAGGCGGTGACTACCCGGTCGCGGAGATCCTCGATGCGTTTCCGGTGGCCCTGCTCGAACGCGAGGAGGCCACGTCATGACCACCGTTAGCGTGTGGGCCCCCGAGGCGGATCAGGTCGAACTGGAGTGCGGTGGCGGCCACATGCCGATGGAGAGCCAGGAGGATGGCTGGTGGTCACTGGACACGGAGCAGCTGATTCACGGCAGCGACTATGCCTTCCGCGTCGACGGCCACGGCCCGTTCCCCGACCCGCGCTCCGCCTGGCAGCCGCAGGGCGTGCACGGCCCGTCGCGCTGGCTGGAGCATTCCCGCTTCGTCTGGAACGACGCCAGCTGGCAAGCGCCGCCGCTGGCCGCGGCGGTGATCCAGGAGATCCACGTCGGCACTTTTACCCCGGCAGGCAGCTTCGACGGCGTGATCGACCGCCTCGACCACCTGGCCGAACTCGGCGTCACCCATCTGGAGCTGATGCCGGTGGCGGAATTCCCCGGCGCGCGCGGCTGGGGCTACGACGGAGTCGACCTGTATGCGCCGCACCATGCCTACGGAGGCCCCGAAGGCCTGAAACGCCTGGTCGATGCCTGCCACCGCCGGGGCATCGCGGTATTGCTGGACGTGGTCTACAACCACCTCGGACCGGACGGCAACTACCTGGCGCAGTTCGGCCCCTACTTCACCGACCACTACCAAACCCCCTGGGGCGACGCGGTGAACCTCGACGGCCCGGACAGTTACCCCGTGCGCCGCTTCTTCGTCGACAACGCCCTGATGTGGCTGCGCGACTACCACATCGACGGCCTGCGCCTCGACGCGGTACACGCGATCGTCGACACCTCGGCCACCCACTTCCTCGAGCAGCTCGCCACCGAGGTGCAGCGCCTCGGGCGCGCGCTCGGGCGGCACCTCGTGGTGATCGCGGAGAACGACCGCAACGACCCGCGCGTGGCACGGCCGGTCGAGGCCGGCGGCTACGGGCTGGACGCGCAGTGGAACGAGGACTTCCATCACGCACTGCATGCCCTGCTGACCGGGGAAGCCGACGGGTACTACGCGGACTTCGGTCGCCTGGCGGATGTCGCCCGGGCGCTGACACGCGGCCTCGTCTATGACGGGCGCTACTCCCGTTACCGCCGGCGTACCCACGGGCGACCGGCCTCCGACCTGCCCGGCCGGCGTTTCATCGGCTGCCTGCAAAACCACGACCAGGTTGGCAATCGGGCCCTGGGGGACCGAATCAGTGAAGGCGTCTCGCCGGGACTACTGAAGGTCGGCGCAGCCCTGGTGATGACCAGTCCCTTCGTGCCCATGCTGTTCCAGGGGGAGGAATGGGCGGCCGCGACGCCGTTTTTGTATTTCACCGATCACACGGACGGCGACCTGGGGCGCGCGGTGACCGAAGGCCGCCAGCGCGAGTTCGCGGCCTTCCGCCGGGACACCGATCCCGGCAACGTCCCGGACCCGCAATCCATCGAGACCTTCGAACAATCCCGCCTGGACTGGGACGAGCTCGAACGCGAGCCGCATGCCGACATCTTGCAGTGGTACCGGGCCCTGATCGCCCTGAGGCATGCCCACCCGGCGTTCGGCGACGACCGTCTGGAGGCGATCGAGGCGCATTTCGACGAGGCGGCACGCTGCTTGATCGTGCACCGGCCGGGACTGCGGGTGGCGTGCAACCTGCACCCTGCCCCACAACGGCTGGCGTGCCCGGGCGCGGCGGCCGGTCGCCTCCTGCTCCAGTCCGATGCAGGTATCGTGGTGGGTCCGGACACCCTGGAGATGCCCGGCGAGTCCGTCGTGATCCTGGACGCGCCCGCCCTCTCCTGCCTGCCCGGCCAACCGTCCATGTCGAGGGAGTGATCCAGTGACCGTATCCGACCGCCCCGTACACCGCATCGAGGGCTACCTGCCGATCGAGGAGCACGGCCTGATCGGGAACTGCACAACCGCCGCCCTGGTCGGTCGCGACGGGGCCATCCCCTGGATGTGCGTTCCCCGCTTCGACTCCGAGCCCTTGTTCTGCGCCCTGCTGGATCACCAGCGCGGCGGGGCCTTCACCGTGGCCCCGGAACCCCTGGTCGCCTCACACCAGCGCTACATCCCGGACACCGCCGTGCTGATTACCGAGATGACCGGCCCGGAAGGACGGGTCCGCATCACCGACTGCCTGCCGCTGCGTGCAGGAGCGGACCTCTCCGAGGACGCACCCGCCGGACGCAACGAATTGCTGCGCCGGATCGAGGTGCTGGAGGGCCGGGTCCACCTGCGGGTGCGCATCGCGCCCCGGGGTGGGGCGAAGGTGTATCCGCACGGGGCGGGGCTGGGGCTGGCGCTCCACCGCCAGCCGGAACTGGAGCTGGCCCTCGGCTCGTCCCTGCCACTGGAGGACGCGGACAGCCTGCACGAGCTGGAGGCCGGGGAGCAGCATCACCTGGTCCTCGGCTGGGGTCCGCATACGCACCGGTTCCAGGCCCGCACCCCGCAGGAACTGCTCGAGGCCACCCTCCTGGTCTGGCGAAGGTGGATGCGGCATTTCGATTATGCCGGACCGCAGGAAGAGCTCGTCCGCCGCTCCGCGGTCACCCTCAAGCTGATGGACTACACCGCGACCGGGGCGATGATCGCGGCGCCGACATCCTCCCTGCCGGAGGCGATCGGCGGCCCGCGCAACTGGGACTACCGCTACGCGTGGATCCGCGATGCGGCGTTCTCGGTGTATGCGATGAGCGATATCGGCATGACCCACGAGGCCGCCGGATTCATCGGCTGGGCCCTGGACGCCGTCGATCGCGCGGGCTGGCCCCGGGTGCTGTACGACGTGGACGGCCACCTCCCGCAACGGGAGCGCAGCGATCCGGACCTAGAGGGCTATCGCGGCTCGGGGCCCGTGCGCTGGGGGAATGGCGCGGTCGAGCAGCGCCAGCATGACGTGTTCGGGGAGATCCTCGACTGCGCCTGGCGCTGGGTACGCTGGGGCGGCACGCTGGACGATCACCTGTGGCAGCGCCTGCGGCGCCTGGTCGAGTCCGCCAAGACCGAATGGAAAAACCCCGACCACGGGATCTGGGAAGTGCGCACGGCCGGACGACCGTTTACCTACTCCGCCGCCCTGTGCGCGGTGGCGCTGGAGCGCGGAGCCGCGCTGGCCGAGCACAATGGCATGGGCGGGGACAGCGCCCTCTGGCGCGCCGAGGCGCGGCAGATCCACGAGGCGATCCTGGAACAGGCCTGGGACCCCGAGCTCCAGAGCCTGACCGAACATCTGGGCGGCGGCGGCATCGACGCAAGCCTGCTGGCACTACCCGGACGCGGCGTCATTCCCGCGGATCACCCGAAGATGGTCGCCACGACCGAGGCGGTCGTGCGGCGCCTGGGCGCGGGGAACGGCCTGCTCTACCGCTATCTGCCGCAGGAATCCCCGGATGGACTGCCCGGACACGAGGGTGCGTTTGTGCTGTGCAGCTTCTGGCTGGTGGACAACCTGCTGGGGCAGGGCCGCCTGGACGAGGCCCAAGCCCTGTATGACTCCCTGTGCGCACGGACCAACCACCTCGGCCTGCTGCCGGAACAGATCGATCCGGCCAGCGGGACATTCCTCGGCAACTTCCCGCAGGCGTTCAGCCACGTCGGCCTGATCTCCACGGGCATCAAGCTGGCGCGGGCACTGGAGCGAGACGCGGAGAGCTGAGCGCCGTCTCCCCGTACCGGAGCGACCCCCGGTCCGAACGACGTCCGGGCCGGGGGAGAGAGCCCGTTCAGTCGGTCGGCATCATCGACGAGTGGTGATGCACGATCTTCCACTCCCCGTCGCGGTTTTCGTACACGAAGGTGTAACGCGCGGGGACATCCTTGGTCTCGCCGCCGTCGGTGACACGAAAGGTGTAGGTGCCGGCGTCGGTGAGCTTGTTGCAGCCGAGCTTCACGTTGCGGGTGTTGATCGTCCCAAAGGGCTTCTTCTCGAGGAAGTGCTCGAAGTAGTCCTGGATCTCGGCGTGCGTGGTGCGCGGGACGTTGGAGACAGTCGGCAGCAGCACCGCGTCCTCGGCATAGCGCTCGGCGACCTTGCGCGCGTCACCCGTCTGCAGGGCGGCGTTCCAGCCCTCGAACAGCTCCTCGGCCAGGCGGCGGGTCGCCGGGGCGCAAACCACGCAGCTCTCGTTCGGCGGGGTATCGATCGCGCCAAATGCGGGATCGCCCCCGGTCCCGGTGACCGGGTGGTGCTGGTCGCGATGCGAGGCACTCAGGCTCAGACGCGCCCGCGGCGCCTGATCGGCGTTGATGAACTGGGTGCCGCTGATGCGCGGCCGGCTGCTCGTGGTCACTGCCTGATCTCCGAGTTCGGCCGTTAGCGGCCGGGTAATCCGTGAATTGTAAGGTACGCTCCCGGGCCTGTCATGCTCGCGACGGCGCCCGTCAAGTGGCCTGCGCCTTGAAGGCAGCGAGCAGGTCCTCGACCTGCCCGCGCACTCGCGCCTCGTCCTGAATGGCAAAGTCGAGGAAGGTCTGGGCGACGACCGACAGCACCTTCTGCTTGGGATGGACGATGTGCCACTGGCGGTGGATCGGGAAGTGCTCCACATCCAGCAGCGCCACCGGGCCACCCGCGCCTTCGGCGCTGAGGGTGTGCAACGACAGCACCGCGATCCCCAGACCACCGATGACCGCCTGCTTGATCGCCTCGTTGGAGCCCAGCTCCATGCGCACGGTGGGGTTGATACCGTGTTCCTGGAACAGTTTAAGAGTCGCCTCGCGAATGCCGGACCCCGGCTCGCGCATCAGGAAGGTCTCCCGCTCCAGGTGCTCGATCGGGATGTTGCGCTGCCCGGCAAGTGGGTGATCGCGACTGGCCATCACCACCAGCGGGTTCGGCGCGAACGGGTACACGGCGATATCGGTCAGCCGTTCGGGTACGTGCCCGATGATGTACAGATCGTCATCGTTGTTGGCCAGGCGCTGCAGCACACGGTCGAAGTTGCTGACCTCCAGCGACAACTCGATATCCGGATAGCGCTTGGCGAACTGTCCCAGGATGGTCGGCGCGAAATACTGCGCGGTGGTGATGACCGCCAGGCGCAGGCGTCCGCGCTTCAGCCCGTGCATCTCCGCGAGCTTCATTTCCAGGTTGGTCAGGGCCCCCAGCATCTCGCGACAGGTGTCGTACAGCAGCAGGCCGACCTCGGTGGGGAAGGCCTTGCGCCCGACGTACTCGAACAGCGGCAGGCCAAGCGCGCCGGAGAGCTTCTTGATCTGGATGGAAACGGTGGGCTGGGTCAGGTACAGCTCTTCCGCGGCGCGGGTGAAGCTGCCCAGGCGCACGATCGCCTCGAACACCTGCAACTGGCGGAGGGTCGCATGCCGGATCAGATGCGCCGGCAGCTCGGATTTCAGCATTACCTGTGGAAGGCTGGACTCCTTCGCCGGTGTCGAGCTGCTCCCCTTTTTGGCCATGCTAGTCCCGTGACCCCTCGAGTTCGACGCATCCAGAGTTGCCACGATGCGCCATGAGGGTGTGGCGGCGCTTCATGGGCGCTTCCTCCGGACGAGCCACCCACCGGCCATCAGCGGCGTTGCACGTGCCTGCAAGGAGACCCACCCTTCCCGCACAAGCGCGCCTTGCATCTGATTGGGCAGCGACTCGCTGGTCGTGTCGGACTCGAGGGGTCACGGTACGCCCTACCGGGTGAGGCCTGCGTACAGCATGGGCAGCTTTTCCGGTAGCCGCTCGATATGGTCCAGCACCATGAAGTGCTGTGCGCCGAAGATGCGCTCCACGTACTCGTCCGCCTTCGGATCCAGGCTGATGCAGAAGCTGTAGACGCCGTTCTTGCCGACCTCTTCCACCGCACGCTTGGCATCCTGGCGCAGGTATTGCGGGTCGCGCACATCGGTGTCCGCCGGCTCGCCATCGGTCACAATCAGCAGCAGCTTCTTCTGCGTGCCCTGCTGATGCAGCAGGTGGCCGGCATGCCGGATGGCCGCGCCCATGCGGGTGGAGAGCTGCCCCTTCATCCCGGCCAGGCGGGCGCGGGCATGATCGTCATAGGGGGCATCGAAATCCTTGAAGCGGTAGTACTCGACGTCGTGGCGCCCGTCGGACGCAAAGCCATGAATGGCGAAGGGATCACCGATCTTCGAGATCGCCCCGCCCAGCAGCGCGGTGGCCTCGCGGGCCAGCTGCACCACGGTCGTCTCGCCATCGGCCAGGGTCTCGTTGGTCGACTCCGACAGGTCCAACAGCACCAGCACCGAGAGATCCCGCACCTGGCGGATATTGCGCACGTAGATGCGCTCGTCCGGCTGGCGCCGCATGCGCAGGTCAATCTGCGCCTCGACCAGGGCGTTCACGTCCAATTCGTCGCCCTCGGCCTGCTTGCGCAGGCGCTGCACGCCCTGCGGCTGCATCGCCTCGATCAGAAACTTCAGACGCGAGATCAGCGGCTTGTGCTTTTCGTTGATCGCGTCGATCTCTTCCACGTCGCCCTTCTTCGGGCGCCGCTCGAGCAGGGTCACCCAGTGCGGGCGCTCCAGCTGCATCTGGTAGTCCCACTCGTGGTAGTGGTACGGCAGCGAGAGCGGCTCCTTGCCCTCCTGCTGGTTGATGCTTTCCTCTTCGCCATCCCGGAACCATTCGGTCGCCAGCACCATGATCATCTGGGCGTCATCCCCGGCAAACGGGACATCCAGGGTGTTGATCATCTCCATGGGACTGACGTAGACGCGCTCCTGATTCGTACCGCTGGCCATCAGCGTCTCGAAATCGTCTTCCTCGCGGCCAAACGCCCAGATGTAGCGGTTGTCGTCACGGTAGAGCACATCCGGCGCGACCTGACGCGGGTTCATGTACCCCTTTTCCGGGAACTCGGGCGCCAGGGCCTCCGCCAGCTCGCGCGCCAGCCCCGGGGCCTCCAGATCGTCCGCCCGTTCGGCAAGGGCCGCCCGGGCCTTGCCCACGAACGCATGGTCATCGCGGTAGTCGGGATCCAGCAGGGCCCGCGCGGTGCGGGCCAGCAGGGCCTGCGGCGCGTCGCCGTCGTCCGGGGTCGCGGTATGCAGGGGTGTCCAGAGGTTGCGCAAACCCGGGAAACCCCGGCTGGCCAGGGCCTCCACGCGGGCATCCTCGAACAACTCGGTCAGCACGCCGGTCACGCCGCGCGGCGCCTCCTCCGGCTGCATTTCGCGCGTGTAGACCACATGGGCCGCCGCATGGGCCGCCGCCGCACGGTAGAGATCCAGCCCGGTAAGGCCTTCCCAGTCATCGAAGGCATCCGGCAGGAAGATCGTGAAGCCCTCGATGTAGGGCTTGTAGCCTTCGCGCGACTCGAAATCGCCACTGGTCGGCCGCATGAAGAAGTCGCGCGCCCACAACGAACGCAGGTACAGGTTGATGCGGCGCTGGACGTCCACGAACAGCGTGCCACGGCGTTCCTTCTGGAAGACCGAGCGCGACTCGGGCGATTCCAGCCCGAAATACGCAATCTGCGCCTCAAGGTCGGTGCGATGGGCCTGTGCCCCCCAGCTTGCCCAGCGGCGCAGGCCGCCAAGGGTCAGGTGGGTCAGGAGCTCGTCCAGGTGTTCCAGCATCGGGCGAACGCCACGCGGCGCCTGCCCCAGCAGGTTGTCGACCAGGCGCAGATACCCGGAGAAAAGGCCCTGGTCTCCCAGGCGGCGGGCGGCGACCGGGCTGGTCGAGATCAGCAGCGTGATCACCGCGGCACTGGTCTTCGAGTACATCTTGATCGCCGAGCTCACCAGCTCGCCGACCGCGTCCTCGCCCAGTTCCTGCGCCACGTCCGGCGTCTCCTGGACGAAGGCGATGACCATCTCGGAGCCGCGACCGAGGGAATGCAGGCTGCGCGCGCCCTCCAGGTAGTAGCGCTTCAACCCCCCTGCACTGAACGCGCGCGAGGCCTCCTGCCACGACGCCTCGAGGACCTCGGCGGCCTGGTCCCCGAGGTCTTCGAGGAGGTCCTGATAGTCCTCCAGATGGATGCTCATCGTGATCCGGCGCAGGCGCCTAGAAGAACGTCGTCACGGCGGCGTCAAGGGCGTCGCGCATGTCGGGGTCGTCCGTGATCGGACGGACCAGCGTCATGCGGCAGGCGGCCAGCGGTGCAACCCCCTTCGCAATCAGGGAGGCGGCATACACCAGCATACGGGTCGAGATACCCTCGTCGAGTCCATGCCCCTTCAGGTTGCGTGCGCGTTCCGCCACGCTGACCAGTTTCCCGGCCATCTCCTCGTTCACGCCACCCTCATGGGCGACGATTCGCGCCTCGGTCTCGTGTCCGGGATAGTTGAAGTCCAGTGCGCCGAAGCGCTGCTTGGTGGACTCCTTGAGATCTTTCATCAGGCTCTGGTAGCCGGGGTTGTAGGAGATCACCACCTGGAAGTCGGGGTGCGCCTCGACCATCTCGCCCTTTTTCTCCAGCGGCAGCACGCGACGGTTGTCCGTCAGCGGGTGGATCACCACCGTGGTGTCCTGGCGCGCCTCGACAATTTCGTCGAGATAGCAGATGGCCCCGTGACGGGCGGCCTGGGTCAGCGGACCGTCCTGCCAGCGGGTCCCGTCGGCATCCAGCAGATAACGACCGACCAGATCCGAGGCCGTCATGTCTTCGTTGCAGGCCACGGTGATCAGGGGCTTGCCCAGCTTCCACGCCATGTGCTCGACAAAGCGCGTCTTGCCACACCCGGTCGGGCCCTTGAGCATCATCGGCATGCGCACCGAATAGGCCGCCTCGTACAGCTCCACCTCGTCGGCGGTCGGCTGGTAGTACGGTTCTGCGGTGATCAGGTGATCGCGTAACTCGTCCTGCATCTGTTCGACTCCTCAATCAGAAAGGCCGGGGCAAACCCCGGCCGCCGGCACCGCCGCCCTCAGTCGGGCCAGATCCGCTCGGGATGCAGCTCGTTCCCGGTATTGTCCGCCTTGGACGACTTCTTCGCCGCCGGCTTCTTCGCGGCCGGGCTCTTCTTGGCCTGGGAGGAGGCCGCCGTGCCCGCCGTCTTCCGGGCCGTCGCCGGCTTCTTGCGCGCAGTCGTACGCTTGCGCGCAGGCGCCTTGCGAGTCGTCGTCGCCGCCTTCTTGGTGGCGGCCGTCTTGGTGCTGGCCGCGGCCCGCGGCTGGCTGCTCGCTGGCTCCTGGCTCGTGTCCTTCTGGGCCTCGGCCTGCGCGTCGGCCTTGGCTGGGGTTTCCTGGCTCTTGTCCTTGTCCTGGTCCTCGCGCGCACTGCGCACGCCGGCTGCCAGCTTGTCTTGCAGATTGCTCATTGCGACACCTCCTCGATGATGGCTTCGATCTCCGCCGCCGCGGCCTCGCCGGGCTTGCCAAGATCAAAGACGGAACAGCCCTCGAGTGCCGAGCGCCGGTAGATGGCCCGCCGGCGCAGCGTCTGCTCCAGGGCGGGGATGTCGATCTCCATCAGTGCGTGCTTCATCGCGCGCGACAGGGCACTGCGGACCTCGAGCTGATTGACAACGATAAACGGCCGCAGGCCGGGGTTCCTGAGCCGCGCCTCTTCCAGGCCGCGCCCCATCCGGACACTGCCCCACAGATCAACGGGGGACGGCAGGACCGGGATGAGAACCTCGTCGGAGGCCCCCAGCGCACCATTGACCGCGCCGCCTTCCAGGGTTGGCGGACAGTCGACCACGATGTACTCGTAATCCTTGCGCAGCGCCTGGAGCTCGCGATCAAGCGGACCGGCCACCGCGAACACCGAAGCCGGGAACGGACGTTCGTCGGAGGCCATACGGGCCCATTGCCCCGCCGAGCCCTGCGGATCCGCATCCACCACGAGGGTTCGTCCGCGCCGCGCGAGCCCGGCGGCCAGGTTCATGGTCAGGGTGGTCTTGCCCGTCCCACCCTTTTGATTGACTACCGCGATTACCCTCGAACCCACGCAACAGCCTCCTGCGGAAGGGGGCCGGGATGACCCCGGCCCGTCAAGTATGCCTCCGGCTCAGCCGGTGGTGGCATCGGCCAGGCGGTCGACCTCCAGGGCAAAGGCCTTGTCGCCCTCCCCGAGCTGCTCGCCGTCACGGGCGTCGATCGTGATGTTCACGTATGTCGTCCCGAAGCTGATGTTCGGGTGATACCCGTCCTGCTCCGACAGCTCGGCCACGCGGTCGAGAAACTCCCGCGTGATCCCGTAGCGGTCGAACGTGAACTGCTTGCTCATGGACGCCGAGGACCCCTTCCCGGGTTCCCAGCCGGCCGGCACCACCAGATCGGTATCCGCCATTGCCTACTCCGCTCGTATTGCCGCGTCCGCGTTCGTCACGCGGGATTGCCCTGGGCATCGATCTCGCGCACGTGTTCCAGCTCGTCCTCGAGAATGCTCTCGAACAGCGCTGCGTCGTCCACCGCACCCACACGCCGGCAGTAGACGGCCGCCTCGTCATACAGGCGAACCGCCTCCATTTCCAGCTCGCGGTTGCGCGCCAGGAGCTCGGCCATGGAGCGCCCGAGCCGGACCGGCGCCAGCTGGCTGCCGTTCGGGGCCACCCCATAGTGGAACATGCGGGTCATGAACCGGTCCGCATGGTCCAGTTCTTCCTGGGCGTCGCGACGCAGGCATTCGCTTACGTCATTCATGCCCCACATCGCGGTCAACCGCGCCTGGGCCAGGTACTGCTGAACCGCCGAGAGCTCGTGCGCGACCGCGCGGTTCAGGTATCCCACGATCCGTGGATCGGACATGGATGTCGCCTCAGCTGGCCGAACCGTTGGCGCTCGGGGCCGTCGGCAGGATGCCTTCCACTTCGGAATGCACGCGCGCAATGATGTGCGCAGCCACCAGGCCGTCACCGACACGCTCGCAGGAATCCGCACCGGCACGCACGGCGGCGTTCACGGCGCCGGTTTCGCCACGGACCAGCACGGTCACGTAGCCGCCACCCACGAACTGACGACCGATCAGGCGCACTTCGGAGGCCTTGGTCATCGCATCCGCGGCTTCAATCGCCGGCACCAGACCGCGGGTCTCGATCATGCCGAGGGCCACACCAGAAATTTCGCTAGCCATCATCTACCTCTTCTTGAAAAAAGCCGCCGGGGCCCGCTGGGACCCGACGGCGTTCGACTACCGCGAGTTACGGCTTTTCCGGGAGGATGTTTTCCACCTCGGAATGGACGCGAGCAATGATGTGCGCGGCCACCAGGCCGTCACCCACCCGTTCGCAGGAATCCGCACCGGCACGCACGGCGGCGTTCACGGCACCGGTTTCGCCACGGACCAGCACGGTCACGTAACCGCCACCCACGAACTGACGACCAATCAGGCGCACCTCGGAGGCCTTGGTCATCGCGTCGGCGGCTTCGATCGCCGGCACCAGACCGCGGGTCTCGATCATGCCGAGGGCCACACCAAAGTTTTCGCTAGCCATTACTCAACTCCTATCAAGCGTTACAGATGAATTACTTTTCAACCTGCTCGGGCAGGATGCTTTCCACTTCGGAATGCACGCGGGCGATGATGTGCGCGGCCACCAGGCCGTCACCCACGCGCTCGCAGGAATCCGCACCGGCACGCACGGCGGCGTTCACGGCGCCGGTTTCGCCACGGACCAGCACGGTCACGTAACCGCCACCGACGAACTGACGACCGATCAGGCGCACTTCGGAGGCCTTGGTCATCGCATCGGCCGCTTCAATCGCCGGAACCAGACCACGGGTCTCGATCATGCCCAGCGCCACACCAAAACGTTCAGTTGCCATTGTCTTCTCTCCTGGATTTACAGTTTTTCAAAAAATGACGCTCACGCCGCCTTGCGGGAACCAGCAGAGCGCTGTGCATCGGTCTGGTCTCGTCCTGCTTCGTCCTTCGACCCTTCCGTCTTCTTTCCACCATCGTCCCAGTGGTCGATGATGCCGCCGATCGTGAGATCGGTCTGAATGCTGTTGTCGTCGAGCGCGTAGCGTGCCGCCGAACCACTGATCGTGAACACCCAGTTACCCGGATGGGCCCCGACCGTATCGACCGCGACGTTCAGCGCCCCCTTCTGGTCCACCAGCACGCGCAGCGACATGGTCTTCAGCCCGTCGACGCGACGGGTCACCACCAGTTCGTCCTGCACCTGCATGATTTCCATGGAGCTACTGCTCCTCCCAGTAATCGATGATCCCCACGATCGTCGCGTCACTGGGGTAGGACTTGTCACCGGCCGCTTCGCGCGCCGCCGAACTGCCCACCACGATCACCCAGTCCCCGGGTACGCAGCCAACCGCGTCCACCGCGACCGTCCGCGGGCCACCGGCCTTCTCCTGGACCACCAACAACGGCCGGTGGCCCAGATCGCGGATGCGGTTGGTCGAAACCAGCGTCTTCTCAACCTTGCAGATCTTCATTCCCGTTCCCGTGTGCGTCAGGCGGCCAGCGGTTCCAGACGGCTTCCGCTACGCTTGTCGCGGATCACCATGTGGCAACCGATCAGGCCCTTCTCTGCCAGGTCGCGATAGCGATCCATGATCTGGTCGCGGATGCGGCGGCAACGCGCCTCCACCCGTTCCCGCGATCCCGGCACCTTGCGGTCATAGCGGTAATGGATCACCACCGGCACCGGCAGGCCGCGCTCGACATTCAACTTCCGAAAAATCTTGTTGACCCCGACGTCCGTGCCTTCGGAGCCCTCTTCCATCGTCTCCAGGTGAGCGAAGTACCCGAAATTGCGTACCTGCATCTCCTCGATCTCCTGACCGACGATGATCACGCGTTCCCGGTGGCCGACATCGACGTAATGCCCACCGTGGTAGCGCGCGACATAATCCAGCTGCGAAATATTGTTCAGCAGCAGCCGCGAGATCAGTCGCAGCATCCCTTCGTGCGGCGCTCCGTTGCCGCGCCCCCAGCCCTGCTGGTGGATGGCGTCCTGGATCGCCTGGTATACCCGCAGTGACGCGGCCTGTTCGTCCAGGCCCTGCGTCGCGCGATACAGCTCCGCGCTGTCGACGAAGCGGTACAGGCTCATCCGCGTATCGGCGTCCGGAATGTGGATCTTCACCGCATCCGTGTCCGTATCCACGCCGATCAGCAGGGTGTCGACCGAGGCCCCACAGCAGTAGGTGTTCTCGATCGCCTGGCGGAACGCGCGCAACTGGTGCAAGGCCCCGTCCGCCGCGTCGCGTTCGCTGTTGCCGTGTGCCGCGCAACCCTGGTGCAGCGGGTCGGCGCCACTGTAGTGGTACGCCGCGATCTTCAGATAGCGGCTCGGGACATCGGCCGTCGTCGGCCGCCCCTCGCGGAATCGCAACAACTCCCGCTTGGTCCAGTGGCGCACGTCCTCCTCGATGTCGAACTGCGCGCCCGCGTAGCTCTTCACCCGCACCGCCAGATCCGGCAGCCGCAGGATGAAGCGCCGCAGCCCCAGCAGCCGCCCGTCCGAGCACGGCGAGATGTCCACCTCGTGAAAGTCGCAGTCGAGGAAATACGCGATCGCGCTTTCCGCTTCCGCCACCAGGTCATCACGCCCGGCCCAGTACTCGTTGACCACCTGATCGAACAGCTCGAACGTCCCGTGCAGGTACAGCTCGCGCGTGTCCAGATCATTGATCCAGGCGTCCTCCAGGGCCTTCTCCGGAAGCCGGTACCCCAGTTGTTCCTGGACAATCGCCTGCGCCCGTTCCTCGAAGTCGCGTTCGTGCTGTAGCGCGTGCACTTCCTTCAACACCGGCACCAGCTGCGCGAAACGCTCCCGGAACCCTCGTTCGAAGGCATGCAGGCGTTCGTTCATCGCGACATCGGCCAGCGGATGCCCGGGTTGCAGCTCCCGCGTCAGCTCCGAATCCGAAGCGCCACGCTTGGCCGGCGGGACAGCGGACACGGGCGCCGACGGCGCCGGGCTCGCCGCGCGCGCAGCCACAGCCCGGGACTTCGCGAAACGCGAGCCCAGGGGACTGTTCTTGCGGCGACCTCGCACCATGGCGTCCAGTGTCCTCTCCCGGCCTTAGCCGCGCGCCCCGCCGGACAGCGTCACCAGAGAACCGGCGTCGCTGTTCCCGGAGGAACCGGTGATTCGGCTCGGGGGCACATCCTTGCGCTCCAGTTCCCGGTTCACATAGGCGCTACGGCCTTCACCCCGGGGATTCCCCTTCTGCGTAGCGTTGCGCCGGGTGGACATCCCTTCGGTACCAGTCACCCGGTCCCCGCGTCCCCAGTCATCGCCGGTAATGGAAATACCATTGCTGCTGCCATTCACCGTCACGCGGTCCGCGCCGACCTTCTGGCTTTCGTCGACCGGCGCGGCAGCCACCTGCTGCTGTCCGCCGTTGTAGCGGAACTCCTCGGTACCGGAGACCAGGCCCATCGCTTTGTTGATCGAACCCGTCAGTCGCCCACTCGTGCCATAGGCCGTCCCGGTGACGCGTTCGCGGCGTTCAGCCGCCGACCGGGCCGGCGTCGCCACGCTGAAGCCCGCGTTCGGCATCGGACGCTCCTGCGCCTGCGGGGCCACCTGAGCCGGGGCGGCCTGCATCCCTTCCGGCCGCAGACGCGGATGAAGGTTACTGGCGGCACTGGCGCAGGACTGGGCGAACTCGTTCGCGCCGACATACGGGGCACCGGAGACGTCCTGGCACGCACCGCGCTCGGTACCGGTCACACGCTCGTCGTAGCCCGGCTGGCTCCCGGAGATCGCATGGCCCGGGGTCGAATGGCGCTCGGCCACGCGGGTCTCCGCCACCCGGGAATCCTGTGTTTCGCAGAACTGATCGTACTGATCCGGGCCGATGTAGGCGGTGCCGCTAACCGGTTTGCAGGCGCCGTACTCGTCACCCGTCACCCGGGTCGAACGGCCGACTGCCGTACCTGAGACGGACTGGTGGTTCCAGGTGCGGCCCACGGTGACCTTCTCGGGCGCCGCTTCCGGGCGCTGGCCACCGCAGAACGCGTCGTAGTGCTCGGAACCGGCGTATTCGGTCCCGGTAATCGGTTTGCAGCCGCCGTACTCGTCGCCGGTGACGTGGATGGAATGATCCACTTGGGTCCCCGAAACTTCCCGGCCACGCAGGGTGTGCATCACCCCGACCTTGGGCACCCCGCCGGCGGCGGGCTGCTCACACAGATCGCCGAAATCCGACTTGTTGTAATACGGGGTCCCGGTCAGCGACTTGCAGGAGCCGCTCTCGTTGCCGGTCACCTTCGAGCTGCGGCCCACGGCCACGCCGGTAACGGTCTGGTCTTCCATCGTATGGGATTCCTGCACCTTGGCCGGCGTCGGCTCCGGGCGCGTACCGCAAAAGCCCTGGAACTGTTCCGTGCCGAGATATTCGGTCCCGGTGACCGGCTTGCAGCTGCCGTATTCGTCACCGGTGACATGGACGGAGCGCCCGACTTCGGTACCGGTCAGTTCACGACCGCGAAGCGTGTGCATCACGCCGACCTTCATCGGCGCTCCGTTGGACTTTCCCGAGTTGCAGGGCACCTCACTGGCGGCCGTGTTCAGGTACTCGGTACCCGTCACGTCACGGCAGGAGCCCGATTCGTCGCCGGTCACCTTCGGGCTGCGCCCGACCGAGGTGCCCGAGACGCCTTCGCCCTGCCGCGTCATCATTACGCTGGTGCGCGCCGGGCCCGCCTGCGGACGGGTGCCGCAGAAGCCTTCGTACTGTTCGGTACTCAGGTATTCCGTGCCGGTAATCGTCTCGCAGGATCCCCGCTCGTCACCGGTCACGCGCGACGAACGTCCAACTTCGGTTCCGCTGACGGACTGGCCGTGCGCCGTGTGCGAGGCACCCACCTTGGGCGGATTGCCCGAGGGGCGAACGCCGCAGTACCGATCGTAATGCTCGGCGCCCAGATATTCGGTTCCGGTTATGGACGAGCAGCTGCCCGCCTCCGTGCCGGTCACGCTGGAGGTGCGCTCCACCTGCGTGCCACTGACGTGGCTGCCGGCCAGCGTGGTGCCTTCCTCGACCTTGGGCGGGGCATCGCCCTCGGCCGGACGCGGACGACCGCAGGGACGGCCCGGTTCGGAGGAGCCGCGGCCCAGCTTGCAGAGTTCTTCGCGCCGCTGGCGGGCCACTTCGCGCGTGGACATGCCCTTGCGCTTGGCGGCCTTCCAGGCGCCTTCTTGCGGCAGCGTGCCGCGGGCCTGCCCGCTCTTGAAGCGGCGGCGCAGGGCCTGCTTGCCGTTCTGGGCCATCGCATCGCGGCGGGCCATGCAGATCGCCCGAACCTCGGAGATCATCGGATGCGGACCGGCGGCCTCGCCCCCGGACTCGACCTTGTCACACAGCTGGTCCAGGCCGCTCTCGACCACCGGATCCCCCTGGGTCGGGGGGGTATCGAAGGTCTCGTTACGCCCGGACTTGTCGCCCTTGCAGCCACAGCCGCAGTCCTTCTTCGCTTCCTCGCGGCCGGCCGCGACCGGCTCGGTCCCCTTGAGGCGATCTTCGCGCCGGGGCTCGGGCGCCATGGCCTTCTTACCGTCCGTGGACAGGGCTTGACGCCGCAGGCGGCAGATCTCGCGACCGCTCATGTTCGAGCAGTCGACCTCGACGTTCTGCGACTGGGCCAGCGCCTCGAGCTGGCGCGAGCGATCGGCACCCGCGCGGGCCATGCCGCCGGAAACCTGCGCCCGCGTATTGCTACGGCCCACGGCTTTCTTGCCCTGGCGCGCCATCTTCTGGCGACGCTCGAGGGCCGCCTGGCGGCCGTTGGAGGCCCCCGCGTGCGCGCCCGGTTGCGGACGCCGCTCGGGGGTGGTATCGCGGGTCTCAACCGAGACCGGCGACGTCGATTCACTGGAGTGCGTCTCCGGCTCCCGCGCCTGGGGTGCCGGGGCGGGTTCCGCTTTCGCCTGGCGCGCCTGTTGCGCGGCCGCGGCGGAACGGCTGTTCCCCTTGTTTTGGCCGGTCGACTTCACGGCAGCCTTGCCATTGCGAGACATGGCCTTGCGCCGTTCCAGGGCACGTTCACGCCCCGAGAGACCTTCAGACGCAGATGTCGGATTACTCATGGCACTTCCTTACAGTTGGCGGCAGCAACGGTAAATAACGCTGTACTGAACTGCCGGGCCCCCAATCGGGCCCGGCAGGCACCGGGGTCTGTTAGCGACCGCGGTCGACCACGAAGGCCATGCCCTGGCTCTGGGCGTAGTTATCGTAGGCAATGAAGCGCACCATCATGCCCGGATTGGCACGGCGGCATTCTTCGATTTCCTGAAGGACGGCTTCCACGGACTGCTCGCCGAAGAACGGCAGCTTCCACATGTACCAGTAGTGGGCCATGGCGTTTTCCTTCTCGCTGTACTCGATGGCCGGGTTCCAGCCCTGGGCGAGGCAGTATTCGATCTGCTTGCGCACCTGGTCGGCGTTCATCTCCGGCAGGTAGGAGAAGGTCTCGTACTTCTGCGACTGCTTGAAGTTCTGGATATCAGACATGTCGGTAATCCTGTGCTCTTGTTCTGTCAGGGTGCGGGCGACCGTTCAGGCCGCCCGCACTCGGGCGATCACTTGTGCTGGGTGTCCAGCTTGTCGACGGTATCGAACTCGAACTTGATCTCCTTCCAGGTCTCCATCGCCACCTTCAGCTCGGGGCTGTGCTGGGCGGCCTGGGTAAGGATCTCCTTGCCTTCCTTCTCGAGATCGCGGCCTTCGTTACGCGCCTGCACACAGGCTTCCAGCGCGACTCGGTTGGCCGCCGCGCCCGGGGCGTTGCCCCACGGGTGGCCCAGCGTACCGCCACCGAACTGCAGCACGGAGTCGTCGCCGAAGATGGTGACCAGGGCCGGCATGTGCCAGACGTGGATACCACCGGAGGCCACGGCGAACACACCCGGCATGGAGCCCCAGTCCTGATCGAAGAAGATGCCGCGCGAGCGATCTTCCGGCACGAACGATTCGCGCAGCAGGTCGATCCAGCCCATGGTCGCGGCGCGGTCGCCTTCCAGCTTGCCGACCACGGTACCGGTGTGCAGGTGGTCACCACCGGACAGACGCAGAATCTTGGCCAGCACGCGGAAGTGGATACCGTGCTTGGGATGGCGGTCGAGCACCGCGTGCATGGCGCGGTGGATGTGCAGCAGCACGCCGTTGTCGCGGCACCAGTTGGCCAGGCCCGTGTTGGCGCAGAAGCCGCCGGTGATGTAGTCGTGCATGATGATCGGCGCGCCAATTTCCTTGGCGAACTCGGCACGCTTGTACATCTCTTCCGGGGTCGGCGCGGTGACGTTCAGGTAGTGACCCTTGCGCTCGCCGGTTTCGGCTTCGGCCTTTTCGGTCGCTTCCTGCACGAACTCGAAGCGGTCACGCCAGCGCATGAACGGCTGCGAGTTGATGTTCTCGTCGTCCTTGGTGAAGTCGAGGCCACCACGCAGGCACTCGTACACGGCACGGCCGTAGTTCTTCGCGGACAGGCCCAGCTTCGGCTTGATGGTGCAACCCAGCATCGGGCGGCCGTACTTGTTCAGCTTGTCGCGCTCGACCTGGATACCGGAGGGCGGACCACCGCAGGTCTTCACGTAGGCGATCGGGAAGCGCACGTCTTCCAGACGCAGGGCGCGGATGGCCTTGAAGCCGAACACGTTGCCGACCAGCGAGGTGAACACGTTCACCATCGAGCCTTCTTCGAACAGGTCGATCGGGTAGGCGATGAACGCGTAGAAGGACTCGTCGTCACCCGGGACGTCCTCGATCATGTACGCCCGACCCTTGTAGTAATCCATGTCGGTCAGGAGGTCGGTCCACACCGTGGTCCAGGTACCGGTGGACGACTCGGCCGCCACAGCGGCTGCCGCTTCTTCGCGGTCGATGCCCGGCTGCGGGGTGATCTTGAAACATGCCAGCAGATCGGTATCCAGCGGCATGTATTCCGGCATCCAGTATGTTTCGCGGTAATCCTTGACACCCGCGGAGTACTTCTTGGCGGCCATGTGGCTTTCTCCTACGCGTTGGTTAATCGTGACGGTCGCCTAGATTAGGGAGGGTAATCACTAATAACAAATAAATAATCTAGATACGACCAATAGACTATCGTTTATATAAAAGCCGGGCAGCGGGAGGGCCGCTGACCAGCAGGGGTTCGGGTTCGCAAGGGCGCGGCCAGGCTCGGCTTCGTCGGTCGCGCCGGAATGCGGACGTCGATTGTAGTCCAAGACCGTAGTCGTTGCATGCCTTTGGCGCGATGGACTGCACAACGCCCCAGCACGGCGCATTCGTCAATGGCTCGCGCCTGCCGGCTCCGGCCTGGCGCCCGGTTGTCAGGACGCCGGGGCGATCGCTGGCTCTCCGCTGCCCGACGCGCGATGGTCGCGCGCGAGGTAGAGGTAGATGGCCGGCACGACGAACAGCGTGAAGAGCGTGCCGATGGCCATGCCACTGGCGATCACGAGACCCATGGCGAAACGCGAGCCGGCGCCGGCCCCGGCAGCCAGCAACAGGGGCACCATCGCCACCACGGTCGCGGTGGTGGTCATCAGGATCGGGCGCAGACGCAACGATGCCGCCTCCTCGATGGCCTCGCGCAACGTGCGTCCCTGGCGCTGGAGCTGGTTGGCGAACTCCACGATCAGGATGCCGTGCTTGGCGATCAGGCCAATCAGGGTCAGCAGGCCCACCTGCGTATAGATGTTCAGCGAGGTCACGCCGAGGCTGATGAAGATCAGCGCGCCGGCGATGGACATCGGCACCGTGGTGAGGATGATCAGCGGGTCGCGGAAGGACTCGAACTGGGCGGCCAGCACCAGGAAGATCACCAGGAGCGCGAAGAAGAAGGTGACCACCAGCTCGCCCCCTTCGGCCTTCAGCTGGCGCGACTGCCCGGCGTAATCGACATTGACGTCCGGCGGCAGGACCTCCGCGGCGATCTCGTCGATGATGTCCAGCGCCTCGCCGAGGGTCACGCCCGGGCGCGGCACGCCGGACAGGGTCACGGCGTTGAGCTGCTGGAACCGCTTCAGCGACCGCGGCGTGACGGTCTCCTCCAGCGTCACGATGCTGGACAGGGGGATCGGCTCGCCGTCGCGGGTGCGGGTGAACAGCTCTTCCAGCTGCTCCGGATTCAGGCGCTCGCTGCGCTGGACCTGTGGGATCACGCGGTAACTGCGGTTCTCCATCGCGAACCGGCCGGCGAAGCCGCCGGAGAGCATGGTGGCGAGATCCGCATTGAGCGTGGCCATGTCGATGCCGAGCTGCGCGGCCCGCTCGCGGTCGATCTTCAGGTCCACCTGGGGCTGGTCGAAGTCGAGGTCGGTGTCCATGAAGATGAAGCGCCCGGTCGCCATCGCGCGCTCCTGGATCTCGCTGGCGAACTGCTCGAGCTCCTCGAACGAGCCGGTGGAACCCAGCACCACGCTGACCGGCGCACCGTCCCCCGGGGTGGGCAACTGCGGTGGCTGAATGGCGAACACCTCCAGCGCCGGGATGCGGTCCAGACGCGGCTGCAGGTCCTGCTCGAGGATGGTCTCGGTGTCGCGGTCGCGCTGGTCCCAGGGCGCCAGGACAAAGCCGCCCAGCGCCTGGTTCCCGGCACCGGCAAGGCCCGGGCCGCCGCCGAAGCCGTTGACGATGAAGATGTTCTCGAGCTCGGGGATCTCGTCGAAGAAGCGGTCCGTCAGCGCGGTGTTGCGCTCCAGCCAGTCCAGTCCCATGTAGGCGTCACCCTCCATGATGGAAAAGGCGAAGCCCTGGTCCTCCGGCGGTTCCAGTTCGCTTTGCGAGGTCACGAACAGGAAGTAGCAGGACACCAGCACGATGGCGCCGAACACGGCGATGGTGAAGCGGTCGTTCAAGGCCCCGTGCAGACGCCGCCGGTAGCGCTGCTGGAGGGAGTCGAAGCGCGCATCCAGCCAGCCTTCGATCCGTCCACGTTTCTCGGTGGCGCCGTCGCGCAGGATCTTCGAACACATCATCGGCGACAGCGTGATCGCGACAATGCCGGAGATCACCACGGTCGCCGCCAGGGTAAAGGCGAACTCGATGAAGAGCGTCCCGGTCAGCCCGCCAATGAAGCCCAGTGGCAGAAACACCGCCACCAGCGTAGTCGACATGGCGACGATCGGCCAGGCCAGCTCGCGCGCCCCCTGGATCGCCGCATCCATGCGCGACATGCCCTCCTCGATATGACGGGAGATGTTCTCCAGCATGATGATGGCGTCATCCACCACGATGCCGATCGCCAGCACCATCGCCAGCAGGGTCAGCAGGTTCAGCGAGAACCCCATCAGCAGCATCAACATGAAGGTGCCCACCAGCGATAACGGCACCGCCACGGCCGGGATGATCACGCTGCGCAGCGAGCCGAGGAACAGGTAGATGACCACCAGCACGATCGCCAGGGCGAGGCCGATGGTCACCAGCACCTCGTCGATCGCACTCTGGATGTAGTCGGTGGAGTCATAGACGATCTCGCCCTCCAACCCCGACGGCAGCCGCGGCAGGATGCGCTCGTCGAATACGTCGCGGACTTCGGCGATCACGTCCAGGGCATTGGCGTCCGGCGCCAGCTCGATGCCGACGAAGGTCGCGGCCTGGCCATTGAACCGCACCGAGGTATCGTAGCTCTCGGAGCCCAGTTCGACCTCGGCCACGTCGCCCAGGCGCACCAGGTCGCCGTCGGTCTCGAACAGGATCAGCTGCTCGAATTCCTCCGGCCGGCTGAGATCGGTGTCGGCGGTAAGGTCCAGCCCGACCATGGAGCCGCGCGTCTGACCCACGGCCGAGAGCACGTTGTTGCGCTCCAGCGCCTCGCGCACGTCGCGCCCGGTGACCCCGAAGGACGCCATGCGGTCGGCATCCAGCCAGGCGCGCATCGCGAAGCTCTGGGCCCCGAGGATCTCGGCGCGCTGCACGCCATTGACGGTGGCCAGCTCGGGCTGCACCTCGCGGATCAGGTAGTCGGTCGTCTGGTTGTTGGACAGGCGTTCGGAATAAAACGACATGTACATCGCCGCCACGTCCTGCCCGACCGAGAGGTCCACGACCGGGTCCTCGGCCTCGGACGGCAGGTCGCTGCGAATCTTGTCGACCTGCGCCGAGATCTGGGTCAGGGCCTCGTTCGGGTCGTAGTCCAGCTCCAGGTGGGCCTCGACGATGCTGATTCCCGCGCGGCTGGTGGAGACGAGGTAATCGATCCCTTCGGCCTCGGCGACCTCGCGCTCCATCGGGGTCGTGATGAAGCCCTGTACCAGATCCGCGTCGGCGCCGATGTACGCAGTGCTGATGGTCACCACCGCATTCTGCACCTCGGGGAACTGGCGCACGTTCAGGTCGAACACCGCGCGCACCCCGAACAGCAGGATGAACAGGCTCACCACCGTGGCGAGCACCGGCTTCTGGATAAAGATGTCGGTGAAGCGCATGCCCGCCCCCGCTCAGCGATTGGCCGGGCGCGGGTCACGCTCGGCGTCGGGCTGGGCGTCCTCGGTAATCTCCACCGGGGTATCGTTCTGCAGCTTCAGCAGGCCGCTGGCGGCGATACGCTCGCCCGGCTCGAGCCCATCCAGGACGCGGACCAGGTCACCGCGGCGCTCGCCGGTCTCGACCAGGCGCTGCTCCACCCGCAACTGGCCCTCGTCATCCTCCTGGATCACGAAAACCGACTGCCCCCAGGGGGCGAAGCGGATCGCGGTCTGAGGGGCCACCAGGGCCTCCTCGGCATCCCCGCGATCCAGGGTCACACGGGCGAACTGCCCGGAGCGCAGGCGACCCTGCTCGTTCGCAAGCACGGCCTGTACGCGGAACATGCGCGAGGCCGCACGCACCCGCGGTTCGATGGCGGTCACCTCGCCGCTGAACGCCTCGTCGAAGGCATCCACCTGCACGCTGACTTCCTGGCCCAGGGCGATCTCGCCCAGCCGGCGTTCCGGCAGGGTGAAGTTCACGTACAACGGCTGCAGGGCCTCCAGCACGACGATGGGCTCGCCCGGGCCGACGAACTGCCCAACGCTCACCTCGCGAATCCCCAGCTCCCCGGCAAACGGCGCACGCAGGCTTTTCTGTCGAATGCGGGCCTCCTGGGCCTTCACCGAGGCCGAGGCCTGTTCGGCCTCCGCCACCCGGCGCTGGAACTCGGAATCGGAGATATCATTGCGCTCGATCAGCCCCCGCGCCCGCCGCAGCTCGCGCTGGGCCAGGCGCTCGGCGGCGCGCAGATTCTCCAGCTCGGCCTGGTCGAGGGTGGTGTCCAGGTCGACCAGGGGGTCCCCGGCCTCGACCCGGGCGCCATTCTCGAAATGGATGGCCTGCACGATGCCCTGCGCCTCGAAGCTCAGGGTCGCGCCCTGCACCGCCTCCAGGCTGCCGATGGCGCGTACGCGGGGCGTCCAGGTGTCGGTGGCGACCTCGGCGGCATTGATCGTCACCACCGGCTCCGGCATGTCCTCGAAGTACTCCGCGATCTGCTGGTCGACGAAGGCCTTGAAGCCGAAGATACCGCCAAGCACGACGGCTACTGCCACCAGCATCAGGATGAATCGCTTCATCAATATCTCCCGGGGCCAACGGGGCCCTTGCCCGCCGGCGAATAGCGTTGAGAGGGGCGGTCTACCCCGCCGCGGATTCTTCTCGATCGGCAGCCGCGTCGCCGATCCCGGCCTCCCGCAGCACGGCGCGCACACGCTCGGTCTCCGCGCGCACCACCGAGGGCTCGTCCGGGTCCAGGCGCGGCTCCCAGCGCCAGCCGGTCATCAGCGCATGGAAGTGCCGGATCAGGTGGTCATAGGGTCGATGGATGTCGTAGGCATCCAGCAGGCCCTGCGCATTGGCCAGGCTCTGCATCCCCACGTTCAGGGCCCAGGGTCCCAGCCCCATTTCCTCCTCGGAGATCTCGCACGCCGGCGGCAGGTCGCCCTGCTTGCGCGCCTCGGCCACCACTGCGTGCACGGCCTCGCTGATCGGCTGTCCGGCCTCCAGCAGGGCCGCGCGGCGCGGCGCCGAGACATTCGCCCAGACCACCTCGGTCACGAGGTACTGGGTCAGGCGGTAGTAGTCCGGATTGTGTGCGGCGAAATCGATATCGGTCAGCACGATCGCCAGCATCCGCGAGCGTGTACCAAGGTCGAGCGCCGGAATGGCCCGGAACCGTGCCGCCCGCTCGCGCGTGGTGCGCGCCGCCACCGCCGCCAGCAGGTCCTCGCGGGACGCGAAGTGCTGGTACAGCGTGCCCGTCGCGTACTCGCAGTCCGCCGCCAGCTTCGACATCTGCAGGCCCAGCAGGCCGTCCTCGCGGATGCGCTCGTGCGCCCGTTCGATGAACAGCGCCTCGCGCGCCTCGCGCTCGCGCTTCCTGCGATCCTCGGTGCTCATGAGCGCCATCCTATCGAACCTGTACCGATTTTTGAACCCGATTCATATTTCGGCACAGGAGGACCGGGGCCTCATCCACCCCGGCCCGGTTCCGGGGAGCTCAGCCCGTCTCGCGCAAAAGCCGCACGATGGCGTCGGCAACGCTCTTGCTGGACTGCGGGTTCTGGCCGGTCACCAGCTTGCCGTCAACCACCACGTGATCGGCCCAGTCATCGGCGGTATCCACCTCGCCGCCCAGCTCCTGCAGCTTGTCCTGCAGCAGGAACGGCATTGCACTGTCCAGCTGCACGGCCTTTTCCTCGCTGTTGGTGAAGGCCGCGACCTTGCGCCCCTTCACTGCGGAGCTGCCGTCCGCCAGCATCGCGCCCACCAGGCAAGCGGGCCCGTGGCAGACCGCCCCCATGACCTTGTCGTTTTCCATGAACTCCGCGACCAGGCGCTGAACGTGCGGGTTTTCCGGCAGATCGAACATGGTCCCGTGCCCGCCGGGGAAGAAGATCGCGGCGTAGGACCCGTGGTTCATGTCCGCATCCAGGCGGATGGTGTCGTCCAGGGCCTCCTGCGCGGCAACGGCTGCGGGCCCCGCATGGCTGGCCTCCAGGCTCTTCGGGTCCAGCGGAACCGGCCCGCCCTTCGGGCTGGCGACCTTGACCTCGAAACCGGCCTTGCGAAAGCGATCATACGGCTCCGCGAACTCGTCGAACCACACGCCGGTGGCCTGACCGGGGCCGATCTCGCCGTGACTGGTCACCACCATCAGAACTGTCTGGCTCATCCCGATACCTCCGTATGCATCCGTGTCTCCGGTGGACTCGCGGGCCCGCCACAGGTTCCGGGCCCCGGCCCGATTCACGCACGGGTACCGGAACCGGCCCGGGCCGATGGTCAGGGGCGGGACGGGTCAACGAAGGGCACACGGACCCGGCGACAGCTGCCGCCGGGCCGGAATCAGGCGCGGTAGTAGTCGCGATACCACTCGACGAAGCGGGCGATGCCGTCTTCCACGCGGGTGGCGGGGGCATAGCCCACGTCCTGGCGCAGGGCCTCGACGTCGGCATAGGTGTCCGGCACGTCGCCCGGCTGCAGCGGCAGGAGATTCTTCTCGGCCTTCTTGCCGAGGCAGTCCTCGAGCACCTCGATGTAGCGCATCAGTTCCACCGGCTCCTGGTTGCCGATGTTGTACAGGCGGTAGGGGGCTGCGCTGGTGGCCGAGTCTGGCTCGGCCCCGCTCCAGTCGGGGTTGCGCGGGGCCACGTGATCCAGGGTGCGGATCACGCCCTCGACGATGTCGTCGATGTAGGTGAAGTCGCGCCGGTGGTGACCGTAGTTGAAGACGTCGATCGGCTCGCCCGCGAGGATCTTTCGGGTGAACATGAACAGCGCCATGTCCGGGCGGCCCCAGGGGCCGTAAACAGTGAAGAAGCGCAGCCCGGTCACCGGCAGGTCATAGAGGTGGCTGTAGGTATGCGCCATCAGCTCGTTGGCCTTCTTGCTGGCGGCGTACAGGCTCAGCGGGTGATCGACGTTGTCGTGCACCGAGAACGGCATGGTGGTGTTGGCGCCGTAGACGGAACTGGAGCTGGCAAAGACCAGGTGCTCGACACCGTTGTGGCGGCAGCCCTCCAGGATATTGCCGAAACCGACCAGGTTGGTATCGACATAGGCCGCCGGGTTCTCCAGCGAGTAGCGCACCCCGGCCTGGGCGGCCAGGTTCACCACCCGCTGCGGGCGGTGCTCGCGGAACACCCGCTCCATCGCGGCGCGATCGGCGATGTCCTCGCGCACCTCGGTGTAGTTCGGGTGGTCCTGGGTGCGCGCCAGGCGCGCCTCCTTCAGCGAGACGTCGTAGTAGTCGTTCAGGTTGTCGACACCGATCACCTCGTCGCCACGCTCCAGCAGGCGCAGGCTCAGGGTGCTGCCAATAAAGCCGGCCGAGCCGGTCACAAGCACTTTCATCGCTCTAGTCCTTGTCGTCCGGCAGGGTGATGTTCAGCTCGAGGACCTCGCAGTCCCCCTCGCGATCCACGTTCATCTGCACCGCCTCGTCGTCCACCTGGACGTATTTGCGGATCACCTGCAGCAGTTCCTGCTGCATCGCCGGGAGATAGTCGGGCCCGGAGCGCGCCGCGCGCTCGCGCGCCACGATGATCTGCAGACGCTCCTTGGCGACGCTGGCACTCTTCTGCCGCGGCTGACGGAAGTAATCGAAAATCCCCATGATCAACCCTTGAACAGGCGCCCGAAGAAGCCCTTCTTCGGTACGTCCACAAAGCGCAGCGGGCGCTCCTCGCCCAGAAAGCGGTCCACCGCGTCCTGGTAGGCCTGCCCGGCATCGGATTCCTCGTCCAGCACCACCGGCTGACCGGCGTTGGAGGCATTGAGCACCGCCTGGGATTCCGGGATCACGCCCAGGAGCTCGATGGCCAGGATCTCCCCGACGTCCTCGATGCTGAGCATCTCCCCGCGTTCGGCGCGCTCGGCGGAGTAGCGCGTCAGCAGCAGCTTGCCCTCGATCGGCTCGCCGCCCTGCTCCACCTTGCGCGTCTTGCTCGCGAGGATGCCGAGGATACGATCGGAGTCGCGCACCGAGGAGACCTCGGGGTTGGTCACCACGATCGCCTCGTCGGCAAAGTACGCGGCCATCAGTGCGCCACGCTCGATCCCCGCCGGGCTGTCGCAGACGATGAAGTCGAAATCCTCGGACAGCTCGTTCAGCACGCGCTCCACGCCATCCTGGGTCAGGGCGTCCTTGTCGCGCGTCTGGGACGCCGGAAGGATGTACAGGTTGTCCACCCGCTTGTCGCGAATCAGTGCCTGCTTCAGGTTCGCATCGCCGTTGATCACGTTGACGAAGTCGTACACCACGCGCCGCTCGCAGCCCATGATCAGGTCGAGGTTGCGCAGACCCACGTCAAAGTCGATCACGGCGGTCCGGTGACCGCGCAGGGCCAGGCCAGTGGCAATCGCGGCCGAGGTGGTGGTCTTGCCCACCCCGCCCTTGCCCGAGGTAATCACTACGATACGTGCCATGTTGGCTGCAGCTCCTTGTCGTCTTGCCGGTACCCGGCGGCGCCGGGGACAGGCGGACGGGTTCCTGTCATGTCGTGATCGGGCGCCCCACACGGGCGGCCAATCAGATCTCCGCGATCTTGAGGCTTTCGCCGTCCAGTGTCACCAGCCGATTCTCGCCGCGTTCGGCTTCCGTGATGTCCTCGGCGATCCGGTAATGCCCGGCGATGGACAACAGCTCGGCGTCCAGGCGCCGACAGAAGATACGCGCCGTCACCAGGCCACGCACCCCGGCCAGCGCACGCCCACGTAACGGGCCGAGAACATGTATATGCCCGTCCGCCAGCAGCTCCGCCCCTGGCGAGACCGCCCCGGTCACGATCAGGTCGCCGCCACGGGCATAGATCTGCTGCCCGGAACGCACCGGCTGGTCGACGATGCGAGTCGAACTGTGTACAGCGGCCACTGCGGTCGGGGGGTTGTCCTCGGCCGGCTGGTCGGGCTTGCCGGCCACCGGGGGCTCGTCCTCCAGCGGCACCTCGCCGGTGGGCGCGCCGCCACGCCCACCCAGCTGCAGCACCGGCAGGACATCGAACAGTTCGGCAAAGCTCTGCAGGCGCTGGGCGGCGGCGCCCGCCTGCAGGCCGATCAACTTGAAGCCCTCGGCGCGCACGCGCTCGATGGTCGCTTGCAGATCCGACTCCGGGCTCTCGGCGACCGCCTCCAGGTCGAGCACGATGGGCATGTCGCGCATCAGGTCCGGGGCCTGCTCGCGACGCGCCGCCAGCTCCTGGGCCAGGAGCTGCGGATCGGTCTGATACACACGCAGCACCGAGACCAGCATCATGCGCCCTTTCAGTTCAATGGCCTGGACGGAACTCGGGGTCGCACTCATCGGGTCGGCTGGCTCGCTGGCGGTGACGGACGTCAAAAGGAACGGCGCCCGGAATCCGGGGCGCCGTGCTGGATGTGCGCTTTATAGCGCGGAGGGGGAAAGCGCGGCAAGGGAGCGAGGCCTCGCGCGCCCGATTCTTCAGTCGCGTGGCGGGCCCGGAATCAGCGTGTTGGTGCGCCGTACGTAGTCCGCGTACCCCGGACGGGACACCTGCAGGCGTCTTTCCAGCAACGTGACACCGGACACACGCAGGATCAGCAGGATCATCAGCACCGCCGAAGGCACGGCCCACCAAGCGCCCGCGGCCAGGGCCAGCAGGGCAAACCCGATCCAGACCACGATCTCCCCGAAGTAGTTGGGGTGGCGGCTGTAGCGCCACAGGCCGCGGTCCATCACCTGCCCGC
Organism: Thioalkalivibrio sp. AKL19; assembly: GCF_000420165.1. Lineage (GTDB taxonomy): Bacteria > Pseudomonadota > Gammaproteobacteria > Ectothiorhodospirales > Ectothiorhodospiraceae > Thioalkalivibrio. The sequence goes on from NZ_ATUK01000010.1 coordinate 273,592, forward strand.
GACTCGCGGGATCGGCGCGGAACCGCGCCATCTGCGCATCGGCCACGGCCTCGAGGAACAAGCCGCCCGCCCAGGCCACAATCCCGGCGGCGGCCAGCGGCCACCACAAGCCCTCGGCCTGTATCACCGCCAGCATGGGCAGGCCGATCACCGCCACCAGCCCCCCCTGCAGCCAGAAGATCGTCACCAGGCTGCGCGCGGCGAAGGCGCCGGCGCTGCGCCCGGCGCGCATGTCGGTATAGCGTCCGTCCTCGCCGTGGCCCCAGTTGCGCCAGCTGATGAAGGCCGACAGGCGCAGCCCCCACAGCAGGACCGGGATCACGATCCAGAGCGCCTGCGGTGGCCAGCCGGACAGCCCCCACCAGACCAGCGTGACCAGCACGAACCCGAGCCCCCAGTAGCGATCCACCAGGCTCGCATCGCGGCGGACGACACTCGCCGCCCAGACCCCCGTCATCAGCACCAGGAGCGCAGCCAGTCCGGCCAGAAACAGTTCCCCGCCGGCCACGCGCTAGGCCTCCGGACGCCGGAACAGGATGTGCGACACGAACCACTCGTTCCCGCCGCGATAATCGAACAATTCGGCGCAGGCCATGTAGAACATGCGCCAGCGCTGGAACCACAGCGCGGCATCCTGCGCGCCGTAGGTCTGTTCGAACAATGGCATCAGCTCGTCCCGCGCGGCGTCCTGGCGCGCCAGCCAGGCGTTCAGGGTGCGCGCGTAGTGGTGGCCGTTCACCCGCCACTGGCGCACCACGCGCAGATCCTCCTGAAAATGCCGCGCCAGATCATCCGATGGCATCAACCCGTCGCGGAAGAAGTACTGCCCCATCCAGTCGTGTTTGCCCTCGCTCTCGAAGAAGTAGGCGAACTCGCGATGGGCGAAGACATGCATGAACAACTGCCCGCCTGGACGCAACCAGGTCGCCACGCGCCGCAGCAGCTCGGGCCAGTTACGCATGTGCTCGAACATCTCCACCGAGACCACCCGATCGAATCCGGTCTGGTCCGGCGCAAAGGTGTTCATGTCCGCGGTCATGATCGTCAGGTTCTCCAGCCCGCGCGCATCCCGCCGGGCCTCGATCGAGGCCCGCTGGGTCGCCGAGTTGGACACCGAGACGATGCGCGACCGCGGGTACTGCTCCGCCATCCACAGCGACAGCGAACCCCAGCCACAGCCCAGCTCCAGCACCTGCTGCCCGTTCTCGAGGCCCGCCCGTTCGCAGGTCAGCTGCAGCATGGCCGCCTCCGCCCCGCGCAGGTCATCCACGCCCTCCGGCCACCAGGCGCAGGAGTATTTCAGCCACGGCCCGAGGCAACGCTCGAAATATTCGGTCGGCACCTCGTAGTGCTGCTCGTTCGCGACCTCGGTGGATAGCGCCACGGGCGCGGCGCGCATCGCCTCGATCAACGCATAGCGCCGCTCCATCGCCTCCTCGGCCGGGGCCCCGCTCTCGCGCAACCGCTCCGCCAGCAGCCGCCGGATCCCGGCCCGCACCAGCGGATCCGGCAGCCGTCCCTGTTCCGCCCACTCGATCATCCGCTGCATCTGTCCGCCTCTGTTGCAATGGTCAGGGAGACGCGGCCCCGTACCTACGTTGCGCTCGCGGCGGGGTGCCTGTTGCCCGGCCCCGCTTGCGTCGCGCCGCGTAACAGTCACCCCCGGAACCATTGACCGCATTGACTGCGACGTCGCCCGACGCCCCGAGTCCTGCAACCGAAAAAGCGATCAACCCCACCCTGCGAGTGAACCCGCGTCAACCTCGTTGACCCGGGGCCCGGCGCGCGGTTCCCCGTCAGGCCCGGGAAAGGTCGTGAAGGGCTGACACCTTTGGTGGCCAGGGTGCTAGATTGGCAACCCTGACCTCAGCTGCTGAACCGACATGGCGCAACCCCAACGGATCCCGGCCCGCACCCTGCACCGTATCTGGGCACCTTTCTTCAATGCGGTCCAGGAGCGGCACGACGCCTTCCTGAACGACCTGGACGACCGCCTGATGGAGGCGTCCGAACGGGCCATCGATTCGCAGCGGGCGGCGCAGAACTTCGCCCTGTCGCGACAGGTTCGACTGGGGAGTGCAACGATCCGGCAGCACTTCCGCGAGCGCCTGTATGCAGCCTTGATCTCCGGGGACGAAACCGAGGGAACTGGCGACCTTGCCGGTGCCGGCCTGGAACTGTCCCTGATGGATGACGCCGACACCGAGCGCGAAGTCGCCCTGCGCAAGCTCGTCAACAGCGCGCGCTCCAGCCTGTCCGAGGAGATCGACGCGCTGGAGACCGTCACCCGTGACTATGAACTGGCCACACCGCCCGAAGCCGCGCCCTGGCACCCCCATGCACTGGGCGAGGCGTTCCTCGAGGCGGTCGAGGCCGTCCCGCTGCCCGCCGACGAATGCCTGTTGCTCCTGCACTGGTTCGATCGTGACATGCTCCGGGAAATGCAGCCCGAAATGCAGGCGCTGCTCCAGGGCTTCCGCGAGGCTGGCTTCACGGTTCCCGAAGTGCGCCAGCCAGCACACAACAGGCCCGCAACCCGCGGCGATGCCACCCCGGGACAAACAGCCCCCACCAACGCCCCGCCGGGGGCTGATTCGCCCGGGACCGGCGCCCCTTCGGGCCACTGGGGCCAGTTCGGGTATCAGGTTCCGGCCGCCGGCCAGGTAACGACCGCAACCGCACAGGTGCCCGCCGGCAGCCCGGTCGAGGCCATCACGACCGTGTTGAACACATCCCCGGCCAGCACGCTGGAACCGTTCATCATGGATCTGCTGCAGGGCCTGTTCGACCTGATCCTGAAGCGGGACGACCTCAACCCGGCCCTGCGCGAACCGCTTTCCGATCTGCAGCTGCCGCTGGTACGTATCGCCATGCGCGAGACCCACTTCTTCCGTGATCGCACACACCCGGCACGCCAGATGACCGGCCTGCTGCTGAACATCGCGTTGCGCATCGACCCCGACCTGCCCCTGGACGAGGCCCGAAAACTGCCGCTCACCCGCCTGGTCTTCGAGAACGTGGAGCGCGTGCGCAACGGTGGGCTCAGCGACAGCGCGGCCTTTGACGAGGCCCTGAACCGACTGCGCAACGAACTCGCGACGGCCGAGGACCAGATCGCCCACCAGGCCGCGAGCGAGCAGGCCGATGCGCAGCAGGAAGAACGCACGCTGGAGATCCGTTACAGCGTCGAAACCACGGTGGAGCGCACCGTGATCTCCATGGGCCAGGACATCCCCGACGAGGCCCGCGAGCAGCTGATGGATGCCTGGGTACCCCTGATGACGGCCCAGAAGACCGCTGACGCCGAGGCTTCGGCGGCCGGCGATACGCCCCCGGACCCGGCGACCCCGGACAACGATGGCATGGCTCTGCTGCACGAACTGCTGGCGCTGATGCAGAAGGAGCCGGACTTCCAGTCCTCCGCCCCGCTCCTGGCCCGCATCCGCGCCTTCCTCGATCGCGCCCCGCTGTCGAAGGAGGACCGCGCCCGCATCAAGCAGGACCTGGTCAGCGCCCACCTGGTCGCCGCCGGGAAACGCCGTTCCGCCGCCGCCGATCGGCAGTCGTCAGCCGAACAGGCGCCGACTGGGCCAACCGGCGAGTCTGGCACCAGCGAAGAACGGTCCGAGCCGGCGCGCAAGCGAGCCAGCGCCCGCCCGGGTTCCATCTTCGGCAGTTCACCGCGCCATGTGGATGACGATCCGTCCCTGATGCGCGACCACGACGACGAGCATGTCGAGCATGCCGACAACCTGATCTCCGGCACCTGGATCCAGTTCACCTCCCCCGCCGGCACCAAGGTCACGCGTATGAAGCTGGTGTGGCGCGGCAGTCACGCCGGACGCTTGCTGTTCACCGATGCCGCCGGGCGCGCCAAGCGCCAGCACAGCATTCAGGGTCTCGCCCACGAATTCCGCAGCGGGCGCGCCCAGATCATTCCGGAAGAATCGCTGTTCGATCACCTGATGGACCAGCGCCTCGGCCAGACCGCCTGAGTCCAACCCTGGCCCGGTTCGGCACGCGACCTGCCACCCCAGCCGGACCTTTTCCGCCGCGACGCGGTCCATCTCTCGAACCCCTTTGGGATGCATCGATGACACGCACACTGGCGGCCCTGTTCGCGGGCCTGGTACTGGGAATCCTGATGACCGGATGCAGCAGCCCGCAGAAGATGCCGACCGTGGACCACGTCGACCTCGATCGCTACATGGGCGACTGGTACGTGATCGCGAACATCCCCACCTTCCTCGAGCGCGATGCCTACAACGCGCTGGAGCAGTACGCGCTGAACGACGACGGCACCATCGCCACCACCTTCTCGTTCAACAAGGGCAGCTTTGACGGGCCGCGCCGCGAGTACAACCCCACGGGCTTCGTACAGAGCGAGGACAACGCCGAATGGGGCATGCGCTTCCTGTGGCCGTTCAAGGCCGAGTTCCTGATCGTCTACCTCGACGAGGCCTACAGCCAGACGGTGATCGGCCGCAGCAAGCGCGACTACGTCTGGATCATGGCGCGGGAGCCGGAGATGCCCGAGGACGACTACCAGGCCATCCTCGCCTACCTCGACGAACTCGGCTACGACACCGACGAGATCCAGCGTGTACCCCAGCGCTGGGACGACTGACGTCCCCTTGGGAAACACTGATCAATGCACACGCTCGCGCTCGAGTCGCTTTTGCGTACGAACAAGGCGCGGCGACCGCCGTGCAGTCATTCTGCACAAGGGAGCCGCAACGCCGTGCGCGCGCCCGTTTTTGATCAACAACGGGCGGCCGAGCCCCTCAGGGGTTGGCATCCCAGGTTCCCCGATCCGGCGTTGCGCCGCTTGCGGGTAGAACCACTACCCGCTGCACGACGCGTCTTGTCTCGGAAAACCTGGGGTGCCAACGCGAGCGCGTACATTGATCAGTGTTTCCCTTGCTGCGGCGGGCCTAATCCCTGACGCGCCCGTAGCCGCCGCCACCCGGAGTCCGGATCTCCACCGCATCCCCCGGCGCCACCGACTGGCGATCACAGCCTCCCATCGGCTCGCGCGTGCCATCCGCGCGCAGGATGGCATCCTCGCCCAGCGCCCCCGGCTCGCCATCCGCCAGCCCGAATGGAGGAACGCGGCGGCGATTGGCCAGTAGCACTACCTCCATCGCCGCATCAAAACCCAACCGCCGGATCACGCCGTCACCCCCCCGGCGCTGCCCCCGGCCGCCGGAGCCCCGGCGATAGCCGAACTGCTCCACCCGAACCGGGAAACGACTCTCCAGCACCTCCGGGTCGGTCAGGCGCGAATTGGTCATGTGCGTCTGTACGGCGCTGGCCCCGTCATAGCCGGGTCCGGCCCCGGCGCCACCGGCGATGGTCTCGTAGTACTGCCGCTCGGCATCGCCGAAGGTCAGGTTGTTCATCGTGCCCTGGGCCGCGGCCTGCACCCCGAGGGCGCCGAACAGCGCGTCGGTCACGACCTGCGAGGTCTCGACGTTGCCCGCCACCACGGCAGCGGGTGGGGACGGGTTCAGCAGGCACCCCTCCGGGATCGCCAGGTCCACCGGCGCCAGGCAGCCATCGTTCAGGGGAATCTCGTCCTCCAGTAGCGTGCGCAGCACGTACAGCACCGCCGCACGGACGATGGAGCCCGGGGCGTTGAAGTTGTCCTCGCGGGCGGGCGAGGTCCCCGCGAAATCAATCCGCAGGCGGCGCGCTCCCGGATCGGGGTTCACGGCCACCTGGATTTCGGCACCATTGTCCAGCGCATAGCGGAACGTACCGCCCCCCAGTCCCACGATCAGCCGCTGGACCGCCTCGGTGGCATTGTCCTGCACATGCTGCATGTAGGCCGTCACCGTGGCCGCCCCGTACTCGTCCAGCAGCCGGCCCAGCTCCTCCAGCCCCTTGCGATTGGCCGCCACCTGGGCCTCCAGGTCCGCCAGGTTCTGATCCGGGTTGCGCGCCGGCCAGTCACCCGAGCCCAGGAGCGTGCGGATGCGCGCCGTGGCAAATTGCCCGTCGCGCACCAGCCGGGTCGGAGCGATCAACACGCCCTCTTCCTCCAGCCGCCGCGAGAAGGCGGGCATGGAACCCGGCGTGATACCGCCGACATCCGCATGGTGCCCGCGCGAGGCCACGAAGAATGCCGGGGCGGCAACCCCGGCCTCCGGGTCCTCGGTCACCACACCGCCGGGCGCCACGAACACCGGCGTGACCACCGTGATGTCCGGCAGGTGGGTGCCGCCGTTGTAGGGATCGTTCAGTACCCAGGCGTCCCCCGGGCGCAGATCATCGCCGGCGGCCGCGACCACCGCACGCACGCTGGCGCCCATCGAGCCCAGGTGCACCGGCATGTGGGGAGCATTGGCGACCAGGTTGCCGTGGGCATCGAACAGCGCGCAGGAGAAATCCAGGCGCTCCTTGATGTTCACCGAATGGGCGGTATTGCGCAGGGTGAACCCCATCTGGTCGGCGATCGCCATGAAGCGATTATTGAACACCTCCAGCAGGACCGGATCGCGCGGAATCGCGTCCACATCGGTGGTCGCAGGCATCACCCGCCGCCCGGCCCCCGTCTCGCGCTCCAGGCGCAGCGTGTCCTCGTGCTCGATCCGGCCGCGCCAGCCCGGCTCCAGCACCAGCGTGGCGGTAGCCTCGATCACCAGTGCCGGCCCTGCCAGCGTCATCCCGGGGCTCAGGGCCTCGCGCCGGTACAGGGGTACGTCGCGCATCTCGCCCGCCACGACCATCGCGACCGTATCCGCCTCCGGTGCGGGACGCTCGACCATCGTTTCCGGTACCCGATCCGGCGGAAACTCGGTACCGGTCGCGATGGCCTCGGCCGCCGCGACCGCCACCACCAGCTCGCGATCCGGCGGGGCGAAGCCGTAGCGCCCGCGATAGACTGCAGCGAAGGCCTCCATCAGAGCATCGAAGGGTCCGGCCGGAACCTCCAGCGCGGTATCGGAACCGGCGAGCCGCAGATGCAGCCGGCGCTCGATGCGCATGGCCCCGCGCTCTACCCCTTGTTCCGCCAGGGCCTCAGCGGCGGCCTCGGCCTGATCCTCCAGCGCGGCGTCGATCGCCACGGCATGTTCGTCGTCCAGTGGCCATTCCAGGCTCCGCTCGCGCAGAGCTCGCAGTTCCCCCAGCCCCATCCCGTAGGCGGACAGCACGCCTCCCAGCGGATGGAACAGGATGTGGCGCATGCCCAATTGCTCCGCGACCCGGCAAGCATGCTGCCCACCCGCCCCGCCAAAGCAGACCAGGGCATAGCGCGACACGTCATGGCCCCGCTGCACCGAGATGGTCTTGATCGCCTGGGCCATGTGCTCGACTGCGATCTGCAGCAGCCCCTCGGCCAGCGCCTCCGGTGTCACCTCCTCGGCCGTCATCGACATGATCTGAACGGCCAGCTCATCAAACTGCTTCCGGACCGGCTCCGGGTCCAGCGGCCGGTCGCGACCGGGACCGAACACGGCCGGGAAATACTCCGGTCGCAAGCGCCCCAGCAGCACATTGCAGTCAGTCACCGTCAATGGCCCGCCCTGGCCGTAGCAGGCCGGGCCGGGTTGCGCGCCGGCAGACTCCGGCCCGACCCGCAGGCGGATCCCGTCGAAGCGGCAGACCGACCCACCGCCAGCGGCCACGGTATGGATATCCAGCATCGGCACGCGCAGGCGTGCGCCGGCCACCTCGCTCTCCTGGCGGCGTTCCAGTTCCCCGGCCAGATGCGCGACATCGGTGGAGGTCCCGCCCATGTCGAAGGTGATCAGACGCTCGAACCCCAGGGGCGTGGCGGTCTTCAGCGCGCCGACGATGCCGCCGGCTGGCCCGGACAGGATCGCGTCACGGCCCCGAAAATGCGCCGCGTCCACCAGCCCGCCATGCGACTGCATGAAACGCAGCGGCACATCCCCGAGTTCGCCGGCCACCTGATCGACATAGCGGCGCAGCACGGGCGACAGGTAGGCATCCACCACCGTGGTCTCGCCGCGCGGCACCAGCTTGATCAGCGGGCTGGTCGCGTGGCTGGTCGCCACCTCGGCAAAGCCCATCTCGCGGGCGAGTCCGGCGATCGCCTGTTCATGCGCGGGATAGCGATAGCCGTGCACGCAGACCACGGCCACCGCCCGTATCCCGTCCTCGAGGGCCGCCTGCAGACGCGGCCGCAGTGCCTCGAGATCCACCGCCTGGAGGACCTCGCCGGCCGCGCTCACCCGTTCGCACACCGGTTCCACGCGGGCGTACACCGGCGGCGGCAAACGGATGGCCCGCGCGAACAGGTCCGGCCGGGCCTGATGCCCGATCGCCAGTGCATCCTCCAGTCCCTCGGTGATCACCAGCAAAGTCGGCTCGCCCTTGCGCTCCAGCAGCGCGTTGGTCGCCACCGTGGTGCCCATGCGGACCTCGCGGATCACCCCGTCCGGGATCGGTTCCTCGGCGACGAGGCCCAGCAGGTCGCGGATCCCCTGCACCGCGGCATCGGCATAGGCCCGCGGGTTCTCGGACAGCAACTTGCGGGTGTGCAGTCGACCGCCCGGGTCGCAGGCCACCAGGTCGGTAAAGGTACCGCCCCGGTCCACCCAGAATTGCCACTGGTTGTCGTGTCCGGCTTGAGTCATGTCTGCCGCTCTGTTCAGATCGCTTGAACCCGGGCGCCGGACGCCGGTCACAGGCGCGTCAACGCACAAGGAAATCGTTTCACATGGATCCCGTTACCCAAGCCAGCCTGGGCGCCGTCGTCGGCGGACTGACCCTCGGATCGCGCCTGGGCCGCAAGGCCGTACTGCTGGGCGCCGCCGTGGCCATCGTCCCGGATCTCGATGTGCTCATAGCCTACGGGGATGACGTCTCCGATTTCATCTATCACCGTGGCTTCAGTCACTCCCTGCTGCTGCATCTGCTGGTCGCAACCGGCGTGGCGGGCCTGCTCGCGCGCATCCCGGCGACCCGCGAGATCGGCTTCGGGCACTGGTGGTGGTTCCTGTTCCTGGTACTGTCCACCCACGTACTGCTGGACGCCCTGACCACCTATGGCACGCAGATCCTGTGGCCCTTCATGGGCCCGGTCGGGACGGCCTCGATCTTCGTCATCGACCCTCTCTACACCCTGCCCCTGCTGGTGGCCGCCATTGGCGCAATGTTCTACCACTTCGCACCACGGCTGCTGGTTGCCGGGCTCGTCCTGTCCACCGCCTATGCCGGATCGGGGCTGGCCCTGAAGGCCTGGCTCGACCACCGGATCCACCCCGTGCTGATCGCGATGGAGCTGCAGGATCAGCCGCGCATGGTGCAGCCTACCCCGTTCAACCTGCTGCTGTGGCGTGTCACCGTGGTGGACGATGACCGCTTTCTGGAGGCCTGGGTGGGTATCCTCGATCAGCCCATCCGCCCCGACTTCGAGGTCTTCGAGCGCGGTGCACACCTGCAGGACGAGGCCCTGGCCCTGGAGGACGGGCAGCGTCTGCAATGGTTCGCCGGCGACTTCCTGCGCTTTCACCGCGCCGAGCCCGCCGACGGCCCCGACCGGCTGGTCGTCACCGACCTGCGCCTCGGCGCACCCGGCTACTTCCCCTTCGGCTTCGAGATCGCCGAGGAACGCGACGGCGACTGGGAGCCGATCACCAGCCGCCAGGTCCGCGAGACGGGTCCGCGTGGAGACGCGATCCGTGCCATCGCCACGCGCATCATTGATCCGGAGGGCGCGCCCTGCCTGATGGACCTGGCCGAACCCGACTACGCCGTCACCCGGCCGCCGCCGCGCTGCCGCCTGCGGACGCCGTGATCGGATCCGGCATGGTTGAACCGGGACTGGCGGCCGCCTGCGAACTGTGTGGCCGCAAGATGGACGCGCTGACCCGCCACCACCTGATCCCGCGCAAGCAGCACCGGCGCAAGCGCATCCGCCGACGATTCAGCCGCGCCGAGCGCGAGGGCCGCATCCTGTGGGTCTGCCGCCCCTGCCATGATCACGTCCACAAGCACTTCGACGAGCAAACCCTGGCGGAACGCCTGAACACCCGCGAGGCACTCCTCACCGAACCAGTGGTACAGGATTTTATCGCCTGGATCGCCCGCCACCCACCCGGCTTCAAGCCGCGTAGCTAGCGCGCGTGGACCGCGGCGGGCCTGACCAGGCTCGATTCGTCGTCGGTGTCTTCGGCGCGTTTGGCTGTCCGCCTGCCTTGTGGTGGCTGGTCCTGGTTCGTCGCCCGGTGTTTCCGGTGCCTTCGGTCTGCCGCCTGCCAGGCGCTGACTCGCCAGCGCACCCCGAGGTCCTTTCTTGCTTGCCCAAGAAAGGACCCTTCGAGGCGCACCCGGATTCCGCCCGGGAACCTTGCTCCAGGGCCCTCGGGCCGGCGGCGCTGAACTCGCTACGCTGCGCTTCGCTCAGACATCCAGCGCCTTGTTCCGGCCCATCACGCCCTCCGCGAGGGGCTCCATACGGGAGGAGAAGGTCAAAACCGACCGTATCCCGACGCTTCCGCCTAACCATAGGCATCGCCGCCCGAAAGCCCCCGGCGCTCGCTTCGCGGGCGCGGCACGCAACGGCCAAAGGCCGAGCGTGCCCAAGATGGCCGAAGACCTCGCCATCATCCACTGGCAATAACGCCGGGACAGCCGTTGTCTTGACCTGCCTCCCCGTTGTCGTCGCGCCGAGTGGAGAGGCTTTTCGCGGGAGAAGAGGCGCTGGATGTCTGAGCGGAGCCGCAGGCGCAGCGAGTTCAGCGCCGCCCGCGAAAAGCCTCGGAGCGAGGGAAACCCCGGCTCGCGCAGCGGGCCGGGGTCGCGGCAGTCGGGCGTGTTTCGTGGGTACTTCTTTGCACGAGCAAAGAAGTACCTCGCGGTGCGCTGGCGAGTCAGCGCCGGGCAGTATGTGGACCGAAGGCACGTAAACACCCGAAGACGAACCGGGACCAGCCACCACGAGGCAGGCGGCTGTATAGAACCACTGGATAGCGTCCTGTTCCCAGCTAACAATCAAAAGCGGGCATGCAGAATGCCCGGGGCCGGATCAGTGCTGCGAGGCGGGCGGCAGCTGGATAAAGCGCTCGCGATACAGGCGCAGTTCGTCGATGGAGTCGCGGATATCCTGCAGTGCCTGATGCGACGCGTTCTTGCGCAGCTGCGCGATCACGTCCGGCGCCCAGCGCCGCGCCAGTTCCTTGAGCGTCGAGACATCCAGATTGCGGTAGTGGAAGTACTGCTCCAGCTCCGGCATCAACCGCGCCATAAAACGACGATCCTGGCAGATGGAATTGCCGCACATCGGCGAGGCGCCCTTCGGCACGTACTGCGCTAGGAACTCCAGGGTGGCCTGCTCCGCGTCCCGCGTTTCAGCCGAGCTGTTGCGTACCCGCTCGACCAGGCCCGAAGTCCCGTGGGTCCGCTGGTTCCATTCATCCATCGCCTCCAGCACCTCGGCTGGCTGGTAGATGGCAATGACCGGACCCTCGGCCAGAATGTTCAGCTCCTTGTCGGTGACGATGGTCGCCACCTCCAGGATCCGGTCGGTCTGCGGCTCCAGCCCCGTCATCTCGAGATCGATCCAGATCAGGTTTTCGGCGTTCACGGCCATGTGTGCACTCCTTGGCGGGCAGGCCACGCATGCGTGACGGCTGCCCTTTCATCTGTCGCGGGAGTCTATCATCATGGTTGCAGGGTCCGTGTCCACGGACCCGAACCCCCGGAACAAGGAGGGAAGCATGCGACATCCCAATGCAACGATTGCCACCGGCGCGGCCTTACTGGCCCTGGGTCTGGGTGGCGCCAGCACGGCGCTGGCCGACGACATCCGCGCGGGACAGGAACTGCACGGCGACAACTGCATCAGCTGCCATGCCGACATGGTCGGGGGCGATGGCTCCGGACTCTACACACGCGACAATCGCATGGTCGGCTCGCACGACGAGCTGGTCGCGCAGGTCAACAACTGCAACGTCAACCTTGGTACCAACTGGTTCGACGACGAAGTGAATGCCGTGGTCGCCTACCTCAATGCGGAGTACTACCAGTTCGATGAGTGATCTCAAGACCCGACACTGCCAGTCCTGCGAAGGCTTCACCGAGCCGATGCCGCGCGAGGACGCGGAACGTGCCCTGCGGCAACTGCACGACGCCTGGGGCATCGACGAAGCCGGCAAGAGCATCCAGCGCAGCTTCAAGTTCAAGAACTTCCACGAAACCATGGCGTTCGTGAACGCCGTGGCCTGGATCGCCCACGTCGAGGATCACCACCCCGACATGGCGGTCGGCTTCAATCGTTGCGCGGTGGAGTTCTCGACCCATGCCATCGGTGGCCTGAGCGAGAACGACTTCATCTGCGCCGCGCGCATCGATGCGCTGTTTGACTGACCCTCTCCCCGGAGCCCTGGCTTGAGCCGGATAGCCCGGGTCTTCGCCCGCCACAACCAGATGGCCGACGTCGCGGAGGCCGACCAGCCCCCGCGACGCCTCCGGCTGCACCGGCGTTTCCGGGACCTCGCCTGCGGCGACCAGGTGGAGCTGGATGACACGGGCGAGCAGGTCGCGCGCCAGCTCGAGCGTGACAATGTGCTGGTACGCCGCGACGGCTTCGGTCGGCGCAAGGTCATTGCGGCCAACATCGACTGCGTGTGGATCGTAATCGCGCCGGAGCCGGCTCCCTCGCGCAACCTGATCGACCGCTTCCTGGTGGCCATCCTCAACCTGCCCGCCCGTCCCCGGCTGCTAGTCAACAAGCAGGACACCGGCTCCGCGGACCCTCCCGAATGGCTGGAGGCCTACCGCGGCCTGGAGCTGGACCCGCTGTTCGTCAGCGCGAGGACCGGCTACGGGCTAGACGACCTGGCGGCGGCTGCGGCCGGCCAGACCAACATCCTGGTCGGTCAGTCCGGCGTCGGAAAGTCCTCGCTGGTGGCGGCCCTGCTCGAGCAGTACGGCATCGCCGATGCGATCGCGCCCGCGACGGACGATCTTGCGGCCTCCGGCGAGGGCCGCCACACCACCGTCACCGCCCAGTGGTATCCCCTGGCCAACGGCGGTGCGTGGATCGACTCGCCGGGCGTGCGCGATTTCACCCCGGAGATCCCGTCACTGGATACCCTGGAGCGGGGCTTCCCGGACATCGCGGAGCGCGGCGATCAATGCCGCTTTCGCGACTGCCGCCACCAGCGCGAGCCGGGCTGCGCGGTACTGGCCGCGATCGCGGCCGGTGAACTTCCCGCCGCCCGCCTGCAGGCCTGGCACGACCTGGCCGCGGAAATCCCTACCCAGGCCCGCGCCCGCGGGTAACGGTTCCACCACGGAGCGCACAAGAAACCCAAAAAATCGATTTACAGAAAGAAGGGAAGACTGGAAGGGGAAAGGGATTGAAAACCGCTTGTTCGATTAAGCCCTGCGAACGGTCCCGGCGCCGCTCAGCGCATTAAAACTGGCATTTCTTCCAACCTTCCCAACTTCCCGTTACCGCTCTTGAAGGGTTTCTTCGTACTCGCGCAGGGGTGGTGTCGCGGTGGGACCGGGATCAGAAAGTCAGACCCATCTCGACGCCGATGACCGAAGAGGCCGGATCACGGCTTGCACCGTCGAATTCAAGACGATCGGCCAGCCAGTCATCAGCCGAATTCAACGAGTAGTCGTCGTAGTACAGACTCAGGGACAGCTCGGACTGGTTCTGCAGACGCAGCCGCCCGTCCAGGCTCAGATAGCCGGCGGTGCGGCTGATGTCGCGGTTGCGGTCGCCGTAGCCGAAGCCCATCCCGCGATCGTCGCTGGACAGGGGCTGACGCACCCCCACCCGGAACTGGCTGTCGAAGCGGCCGGTGGCGAAGGTCGGCCCAAAGCTGAAATCGGTGAAATAGGAGGTGGACTCGCTCGTGGGTCCCAGATCGTTCCACTCCGGACGGGTTTCCATGCCGAAGCCCAGGTTCAGGCCATACCCAAAGCCACCCCCCAGGTCCTGGTGGTAGCCACCCACGGCCTCGAACAGGCGCGGGCTGGCAAAGGCATTGTCGGTCGCGTCCAGGGCCGGGGCATCTCCGGTACTGCGCACCGACAGACGGTAGGGAGACGCGTCTTCGCGATCGGCTTCCGCCTCGCCGCGCGATACCGAAACCGCCGGGCCCACCCCCGCGAATCCGTCAGCCTGAGGCGCCGGCGACAGCGAATAGCGATCGTCCGCACTGACCGGTCCGGCGACGAGCGCGAACGAACCCACCAGCAGCGCAACCGCGAGCAGGGGCCCGCGCGGCGCGCACACGCGAACCCGCCGCAGGGTTTGCACCTGCGGCGGGTTCGGGGCTGCACCGTTCAGTCCGTATCGCGTCACGCCAGTGATCCGTGTTGTTGTTCGTTATCGGCTCTAGCCGGGAGGCCAGCTCAACGCTCGCCCGGCGAGGACATGCATGTGTATATGGTAGACCGTCTGCCCACCGTGTTCGTTGCAATTCATCACGGTTCGATAACCGTTTTCCGCAAATCCGCGATCGCGCGCGATCTGCGCGGCCACCCGGCTCATCTGGCCGATCACCGGGGCATCGGCCTCACCCAGATCGTTCAGTGTGGCGATGTGCTTTTTCGGGATCACCAGCACGTGCTCGGGTGCCTGCGGGTTCAGGTCCTCGAAGGCCACTACGGCATCGTCCTCGAACACCACCTTGGCCGGGATCTCGCCCGCCACGATCTTGCAGAACACGCAATCGGTCATGCCGCTACTCCTGCGTTTATCCAAATATTACCACGCATCAATACTCTCGCCGACCCGACAGGGCGTGCGCCAGGGTGCCGGCGTCGATGTACTCCAGTTCGCCGCCGCTGGGGATTCCCTGGGCAATCCGGGTCGTGCGCACACCGTGGCGTGCCGCCATCTCCGCCAGGTAATGGGCGGTGACCTCGCCCTCGACCGATGTATTCGTGGCCAGGATCAGTTCTTCCACGCCCTCCGCCTGCAAACGCGCTTCCAGGCGGTCCAACCCGAGCTCCTCGGGGCCAATGCCGTCCAGCGGCGACAGGCGCCCGAGGAGCACATGGAAGCGCCCGCCGAACTCGGTCGCCGACTCGATGGCGAGCACATCGCCGGGGCTCTCCACGACGCAGACCACGCGCGAATCGCGTTCCGGATCGGCACAACGGCTGCAGGTCTCGGACGCGGTCAGCGTCCGGCACACCGAGCAGTGGCCGATGCGGGCCACCGCATTGTCCACGGCCCGAGCAAGGCGGCGGGCACCGTCGCGGTCACGCTCCAGCAGGTGCAGCGCCATGCGCCGCGCCGACTTCGCCCCGACACCGGGGAGGCAGCGCAACGCCTGGACCAGTTCGTCCAGTTCCGCTTCCATCAGGGAGGTCCGGCCCGCCGACTCAGAACGGGAGCTTCATGCCGGCCGGCAGCCCCATGCCTTCGGTCAGGCTGCCCATGCGCTCCTGCGTCGTGGATTCGACCTTCTGCACCGCGTCATTGATGGCGGCGGCCACCAGGTCCTCGATCATGTCGCGGTCATCCTCGAACAGGCTGGGGTCGATCTTGACCCGCCGCGCCGCGTACTTGCCGGTCAGGACCACGCTGACCAGCCCGCCGCCGGCCTGACCCTCGATCTCCATTTCGGCCAGTTCCGCCTGCACCTTCTGCATGTCTTCCTGCATCTTCTGGGCCTGCTTCATCAGGCCACCCATGCCACCTTTCATCATCGGTTCGATCTCCTGCCCCGCAGCACAGCGGGTATTGGTTCAGTTGAATCAGCGTGGGGCCGGCGACGCGTCGCCCGCTAACCGGGGGGCGCTGATTGACTCCCACGTCCGTCCGCGACGGTGCCCCATCGTACCCGCTGACTGCGCCGCGGCTGGCTTGTGCAGCTCGGCGACACGGCGCTCACGGCACCTTGGTCCGCGAGCAAAATCGACTCGAGCGCGGACCACGCGGATTCATCAGCGGCTCCCTGCATTGTCCTCGTTCGTCTCGCGAATGCGCACGGCCCCCAGTTCGGCCCCGAACTCCTGGCCCAGAGCCTGGACCACCGGGTCCTCGCGCATGGTCGTCTCGGCGCTTGCCTGGCGTTCCGCGGAAGCCGCCGCAAGCCGCGCCGCGGGCGTCGCTTCCGACGGTTCCGACTGGTTGACGATCTCCAGCCGCAGGGCGTGGCCCAGCGCCTTCTCCAGGGCTTCCTTCAGCCGCGTCTTGGCCCGGTCGGTGCACAGCGTACCCGGGGCCACCGCGATCACCACACGCTCGGCGTCATGCTTGCGCAGTTCGGCATGCAGGGCGAGTTCGCGCACCGTCCCCATGGGCAGACCCTCGGCGAAGCGGTGCCAGTCGAACATTCCGTCCGCCGCCACGCTCGGTGCGGCCGGCCCGGGCATGCCGCTGGCCGTGGCCGCGGCCGGTTGTGGCGACGATTCGGGAGGCGCGGATTCCGCGGCCCGTGGATCGGCTGCGGGGGGTTCCGGTGCCGGTGGCGGTTCGTTCACCTCGTCCCGGGGACGTGACGGCACCTCGCCAGACCGATCGGTCGGTTGCGGCGGCGGCTCCGGAGCCGCCGCCGGGGATACGGCGGACGCGCCCCCGGCCGCGGTGTTCGCGGGTCGCGCCGCGGCCGGGGCGGACGGACGTCGCACGGTGTCGTCACTCGTCGACCCGGCGCCATCCGGGGTCGGTTCCGGACGAAAGGCCAGCAGGCGCAACAGGGTCATCTCCACACCCATGCGCGCATCCGGGGCATAGGGAAGATCCCGCACCCCGTGGATCAGGATCTGATAGGCCAGCTGAATCGTCTCCGGGTCGACCCGGTCAGCCGCCTCGTGGGCCCAGACCAGGGCTTCCTCGCCGGCACCCGGCACGGACCCGGCCACCTGCTGCACCGCAACCTGGTGTACCAGCGCGGCCAGCTCGTCCAGCAGCCGCGACCAGTCGGGGCCCAGCGTCTCGAGCTCCGCCAGGCCCGCCAGCAGACCGGGGCCGTCACCGGTAAACACCGCATCCAGCAACCCGGCCAGGCGCGTGCGCGGCAACAACCCGAGCATGTCACAGGCATCGGACTCGCTCAGGTGGTCGCCGCCATAGGCGATCGCCTGATCGGTCAGACTCAGCGCATCGCGCATCGAGCCCTCGGCGGCCTCGCCCAGGCGCAGCAGCGCACCCGGCTCCGCCTCGACCCCTTCGGCGGCCAGGATGCGCGTGAGGTGCTCGGCGATCATCGCCGGCGGCATCGGTTTCAGGTTGAACTGGAGACAGCGCGACAGCACCGTGACCGGCAGCTTCTGCGGGTCCGTGGTCGCCAGCAGGAATTTCACGTGCTCCGGCGGCTCCTCCAACGTCTTCAGCAACGCGTTGAAGCTCTTCTCGGAGAGCATGTGCACCTCGTCGATCAGGTACACCTTGAAGCGCCCGGTGGTCGGGGCGTAGGAGACGTTGTCCAGCAGCTCGCGGGTGTCATCGACCCGCGTGCGCGAGGCGGCATCCACCTCGATCAGATCCAGATGGCGGCCCTCGGCGATCTCGACACAGGAGCGGCACTCGCCGCAGGGCGTGGCGGTCACGCCGGTTTCGCAGTTCAGGCAGCGCGCGAGGATCCGCGCGATGGTGGTCTTGCCCACACCGCGGGTGCCGGCAAACAGATAGGCATGATGCAGGCGGTCGCCACTCAGGGCATTGGCCAGGGCGCGCACCACATGCGGCTGCCCGACCAGGTCCTCGAAGCGCGAGGGACGCCACTTGCGGGCCAGAACCTGGTGACTCATGCCTCCCCCGTCGATCGAGTCATTTGCGTGCCCGGGCGCGGGCCATCACCGCAGGACTCCGGGCCGCAGGGAATAAGGGTGGTGGCCCGCACCCGCCACACCCCGGCGCCCGACGCAGCTGCTACCGTTGCTCCCTTCCGGGCCTGGCGGGGTTCACAACCTGTCGTCGCGAGGGGACTGATACGGACCACCATAACGCGGTCCGCGATTCGGTGTTTCCGAACCGGGGCGGCAAGCTTCCGCATTTCCGGCGAACGCGTCAACCTTGGAGGGCACTAAAGGGGCGCAACCGGCTCTACCCCCGGCGGCCGGCCCATTGATAGCCTAAGGCTAACACTTAAATAGAAAACAAACACTGGATCAATCGACAGCCAGGCCTTATCTTGAGTCCCGTAGTCGGGCTTCGGCCCGGCCGGAAAACCCATTTTCTCTCTGACAATCAACATTCAATACAGGAGTACGACACATGGAACTTGAAAATCGCGAAGGCCAGCGCGTCCCGGAAGTCACCTTCCGCTGCCGCAAGGACAACGACTGGAACGACGTGCGCTCGGAAGACCTGTTCAAGGGTCGCAACGTGGTCGTGTTCGCCCTGCCGGGCGCGTTCACCCCGACCTGCTCGTCCGCCCACGTGCCGCGCTACAACGAGCTGGCGCCGGTGCTCAAGCAGCACGGCATCGACGAGATCGTCTGCATCTCGGTCAACGACGGCTTCGTCATGGAGGCCTGGCAGGCCGATCAGCAGGCCGACCGCGTGACCTTCATCGCCGACGGCAACGGCGAGTTCACCGAACAGATGGGCATGCTGGTCGACAAGAGCGACCTCGGCTTCGGCTGGCGCTCCTGGCGCTACTCCATGCTGGTGCGCGACGGCGTGATCGAGAAGCAGTTCATCGAGCCGGACGAGCCGGGCGACCCCTTCGTGGTCTCCGACGCCGACACGATGCTGGCTCACGTCGCCCCGGATGCGGCCTGCCCCGAAGACGTGGTGGTCTTCACCAAGCCGGGCTGCCCGTACTGCGCCAGCGCCAAGGAGATGCTGGAGAGCGCCGGTCTCGACTACGAGGAGATCGTCCTGGGCCGCGACGCCAGCCTGCGCAGCCTGCGCGCCGCCACCGGCGCGATGACGGTCCCGCAGGTGTTCGTCGGCGGCCACCGCATCGGCGGTTCGGAAGAGCTGCAGGAATGGATCTCGCGCGAAAAGAAGGCGGCGTAAGCGCCTGCCCGCCGGGACGGGTCCTCGCGACCCGTCCCCGGTGGTCACCTCGACCGGGTGGCCATTCGTGTCCGGACCCCGCCCGTTCCGGACGTCCGGACACGAATGGCAGACCCCCGCGGCCGCACCGCGTGCGGTCGTTATGCAACACTTTCACCGAAACCTTCGAGGAATCGACATGGAACACTACGACATCATCGTGATTGGCGGCGGCAGCGGCGGTCTGGCCGTGGCGGAGCGCGTCGCCCCGCACGGCGCCCGCGTCGCCGTGTTCGACCCCAAGCCGCTGGGCGGCACCTGCGTGAACGAGGGCTGCGTGCCCAAGAAGCTCACCTGGTACGCGGCGGAGCATCTCGCGCACGCCCGCGAGGCCGGCGAGTTCGGCGTGGACGTCGAGATCAAGGGCATCCGCTACGCCGACCTGGCGCACAAGCGCCAGGCGATGCTGAAGGACCTCAACCAGTTCTGGTCCGGGTACCTGGCGAAGCTGGGCGTGACCCACATCCCGGAACGGGCCCGCTTGACCGACAAGAACAAGGTGGTCGGCGAAAGCGGCACCGAGTACACCGCCGAGCGCATCGTGTTGGCCATGGGTGGCGCCCCGCTCGTGCCGCCGCTGGAGGGTGCCGAGCTGGGTGACACCTCCGACGACTTCTTCGAGTGGACCGAGCTGCCGGAATCCATCGCCGTAATCGGCGGCGGCTACATCGGGCTGGAAATGGCCGGCATGCTGCGCTCCATGGGCGTAAAGACCGACGTCGTCGCGATGGAGGACCGCGTGCTGGAGATCGCCGACCCGATGATCTCGCAGGTGCTGGACCAGCACATGGAGCACCAGGGCATCGAACGCCACCTGGGCATGAAGGCTGCGGGTCTGGGCGGCAAGCCCGGCGCGGTCACCGTCCAACTGGAAGGCGGCAAGGAACTGGGCCCGTACGAGAAGGTGCTGTGGGCCGTCGGCCGCAAGCCGGCCACCAGTGACATGGGCCTGGAAGAGGTCGGCGTCGAGATCGCCCGGGACGGGACGATCCCGGTCGACGAATGGCAGGCGACCAATGTCGAGGGCATCTACGCCCTCGGCGATATCATCGGCAAGGGTCCGCTGACCCCGGTGGCCATCGCCGCCGGCCGCCGCCTGGCCGCACACTGGTATGCCCCGGAGACGAATCCCGTACCGGTGGACTACGACCAGATCCCCACGGTCACCTTTACACACCCGACCGCAGGCATGGTCGGCCTGACCGAGCCGCAGGCGGTGGAGAAGTACGGGGACACGGTGCGTATCTACGAGACCCAGTTCGGCGGCCTGAACCGCGCCTTCGCCGAGGGCGAGGTGCCGCCGGTGGCCATGAAGCTGGTCTGCGCCGGGGACGACGAAAAGGTCGTCGGTATTCACATGATCGGCGCCAGTGTCGACGAGATGCTGCAGGGCTTCGCCGTGGCCGTGCGCATGGGCGCGACCAAGCGCGACCTGGACCTGACCATCCCGCTGCACCCGACCAGCGCCGAGGAACTGGTCACCCTGAAGGAAGGGCGCCCGGGCCGCCAGGACGGCATGGCCAAGGCCGCCTGAGGGGCGCCGCGCCCGCACCAGGCAAAAACCGCCCCGGGGAACTCCACCGGGGCGGCTTCACCAGCTTTCCTCGCGGGCCCTCTGTGCCCGCTTGTTCAGGCCCGGGTGACCAGGATCGCCAGCCGACCGATGCGGTGAACGCGTCGACCTTGGGAGACACTATCGAAGGCACGGCATTCTTATTCGGAACGAATCAGAATGTAAAATTTACTGACTACCCTGAAGACGCCCGCGATTCTCCCGAAAGACCCGGGATCAGCAAAGAAAACATGCGTGGTTCATTTTCGATCACTTGGAAACCGCGCGCACCCGCGGAACCGGAAAAGGCTGATGGGCGAGCCGCCATCCGCTCATGGCAACCCACCCACCAGCCTTTTGTTTCCTGATCGCGGTGTCCGATTGAACGAATGCCTTGCCGAACCGACCCAGACGCATGGCGCACCTGATCAATCCATGTCGCGCGCCGGAGCCTCCTCGTGGAACGCGTCGTCATGCCCCTGGGGACCGCGTCCGCCGTCTTGCGGCTCGTCCTCGCGCAGGTCCTCAACCCAGCCACGCAGGTCGTCCTCCACCTCTTCTACGGTCTCGTCGCCCGCCTCGCCGGCCTCCTCCGCCGGACCCGGGTCGGAGCACGCTGCCAGCAGACCTGCAGCCACCAGCAACAGGGCCATCCGGTACAGCGGAAAGCCCGCGAAACCGATCCCACCCTCACGGGTCCTGTGGGGTTTTCGCATTGCGCCAGTCATCTCGTGTTTCTCCATGGATTGTCTCGGACACTCGGCACTCGGCCCGCAAAACCCCAATGCACTACCTATCGAAAATGCGAAATGAATCGCCACTCTTGCCACCACCCGGACGTTATCCTGAAGGGGTTAAAAGGCGTCGATCAGCACGCTCAGTTTGTCCCTCCCCAGGCGATCCAGTCTCGAATTGCATTCCAGAACTGAGAACGAGTTCGCCAAGCACAATCAAAGCATAGACCCGAAACACGAAATCCGGCCTACACTTGATCATTCAATAGATTTGCAAGGAGTGACATCATGCTGGGATGGGCATTGCTATTTCTGATCGTCGCGATCGTCGCGGGCGCGCTGGGGCTGAGCGGGATTGCCGGGGCTGCCACGCAAATCGCCTGGATCCTGTTTGTCGTGGGCCTGATCCTGGCGGTGGTGTTCTTCGTCACCGGGAGGCGCCCCCCGGTGTAACGAAGGCTTGCTGACGACCGGGGCGAATGCGAACAGGTCGGCATTCGCCCCGGTTACGCCGCGGGCCGGTGTAACGAGAAGAAACACGCACGTTACGCAACGTAACGCACGGAACAGACCGCTTGGCCACAACCTGCTGATTCGCGGGGGCCAAAGAATTGGCGTGCAACTTGCAGTAGACCCCCGAGACGTGAACACCATCACTTTGGGGATGCCGCTACCGCCATGTCCGACGCGCTCGACAGCACCCGGGAGTTCCTCGGCGCCCACGCCCCGTTCGACCAGCTCGAGACGGATGCGCTGGAGTTCCTGCTGCCCCGCCTGGAGAGCCGCTTCTACGCGCGTGGCGCGCGCATCACCGACCCCGAGGCCGGTCCGGCCCAGCGTTTCCACATCATCCGCCAGGGCCGCATCCGCGGCGAGACCCCCAGCGAGGACGAACAGCTCTCCGGCAAGGCCTGGGAGCTGATCCCCGGCGAATGCTTCCCGATCGGCGCCCTCCTCGGCCGCCGCGCGGTACATACCGTGCATCGCGCGGCGGAGGACACCGTCTGCCTGGAACTGAGCCTGGAGGACTTCGACCGCCTGCGCGCCCGCTCGCGCGTCTTTAACGACTTCTGCACCCGGCGCCTGGCCAACCTGCTGGACCGCCTGCAGCAGGGCCTCGACACGCTGTCCGCCCGCGACGGCGGATCGGCCGGGCAATTGAACACGCCACTGGCCCTGCGCATTGCCCGCGAGCCGGTCACCTGTTCGCCCGACACACGCCTGCGCGATGTCCTGAGCACCATGCGCGACGAGCGCGTCGGCTCCATCGTCGCCGTTGACGGCAACCACCACCCGGTCGGCATCTTCACGCTGCATGACCTGCTTGCGCGCGTCGCGCTCGCCGATGTGGGCCTCGACACCGCGGTGCAGGCCGTGATGACCCCGGACCCGGTCGCGCTGGCCGAAAGCGCGCCGGGCTTCGAGGGGATCGAGGCCATGACCGAGCACGGCATGACCCATCTGTGCGTGGTACGCGATGGCCGCCTGGTCGGCGTACTGGGTGAACGCGACCTCCTCACCAGCCAGCCGCTGACGCTGGACGGCCTGGTGCGCGAAATCCGCCGCGCGGACTCGGTGGCGGCGATCGCCGAACGCCTGCGCCAGGTGCCACGCCTGATCGAGGCCGTGGCCGGCCAGGGCGCAGAAGCCGATCAGGTCCTGCGCCTGATCACGCGTCTCAACGAACACGCCACACGCCGCGTGCTGGCCCTGTTGCGGCCGCAGCACGAGGCCATCGAGGGCATCGACTTCACCTGGCTGGCGTTCGGCTCCCAGGCGCGCGAGGAGCAGGCCCTGGTCACGGACCAGGACAACGGCATCCTGTTCGACGCCGCGGCCAGCGACGCGGACGCAATCCGCGAGCGCCTGCTGCCGTACGCGAAGGACGTGAACCAGGCGCTGGCCGAGTGCGGGTTCATGCTGTGCCCCGGCAACATCATGGCCGGCAACCCGGAGTGCTGCCTGAGCGGCCCGGAGTGGGATCAGCGTTTCACCCGCTGGATCGAGCAAGGCACGCCGGAGCACCTGCTCAAGAGCAGCATCTTCTTCGATCTGCGCGCCGTGGACGGCGATGCCGGTCCGGTAGAGGCGCTGCGCACCCGCCTGCTGCAGAAGACCGCCTTCAACAGCCGCTTCCGCCGCCAGATGGCCGCCAACCAGCAGATGTTCCGCCCGCCGCTCGGGCTGTTCGGCGAGATCAAGAGCGGCGCCGAGGGGATCGACATCAAGAAACAGGGGCTGACGCCCTTCGTCGACGGCGCGCGGATCATCGCGCTGGCCGCCGAGCTCCCGGCCACGCGCACCCACGACCGCCTGGACCAGGCGGTCACCGCGGACGTCATGCGCGACGCCGACGCCCGGGACTACCACGCCGCCCTGCGCTACCTGCAGATGCTGCGCCTACGGGCCCAGCAAAAGGCCCTGCGCGAGGGGCGCGACGACGACAACCGAATCCGGCCGGAAGAGCTGGGTGCCCTGGAGGGACGGGTGCTCAAGGAGAGTTTCCGGCAGGCCCGCAAGCTGCAGGGGCAGCTTGAGGTGCAGTACCAGCTGTGATGGATCACGGCAAACAACAAAACCTTACGAGAGGAGCATCGTCATGTCACAAGAAGACCTGAGCCGGCAGGCGTACTGGCGGGCGCACCTGCGCCTGCTGGGCATCTGCCTGGCCATCTGGTTCCTGGTGTCGTTCGTGCTGGGCATTCTCGTCGCCCAGCCCCTGAACGCGTTCCAGCTGGGGGGCTATCCGCTGGGCTTCTGGTTCGCGCAACAGGGGTCGATCTACACCTTCATCATCCTGATCTTCGTTTATGCCTGGCGCATGAACGTCCTGGATCGCAAGTTCAACGTCCACGAGGAGTAAGCCTGTCATGGATCAACAGACTCTAAGCCTGCTCGTGGTCGGGGCGACCTTCGCCCTGTACATCGGCATCGCCATCTGGGCGCGCGCCGGTTCGACCAGCGAGTTCTACGTCGCCGGGCGCGGCGTCAACCCGATCGCCAACGGCATGGCCACGGCCGCGGACTGGATGTCCGCCGCGTCGTTCATTTCCATGGCCGGCCTGATCGCGTTCCTCGGCTTCACCGGGGGTGCCTACCTGATGGGCTGGACCGGCGGCTACGTGCTGATGGCGCTGCTGCTGGCCCCGTACCTGCGCAAGTTCGGGAAGTTCACGGTGCCGGAATTCATCGGGGACCGTTACTACTCGAAGGCCGCGCGCATCATCGCCGTGATCTCCCTGATCGTGATGTCCGTGACCTACGTGATCGGGCAGATGCGCGGGGTCGGGATCGCCTTCTCCAACATCCTGGAGGTCCCGCTGGCCACCGGGCTGTTCGCCGGCATGGCGGTGGTGTTCATCTACGCCGTGCTCGGCGGGATGAAGGGCATCACCTACACCCAGATCGCGCAGTACGTGATCATGATCTTTGCCTACACGGTGCCGGCGGTCTTCATCGCCATCACCCTGACCGGCAACCCGATCCCGCAGCTGGGCCTGGGCTCGACCCTCGAGGGCTCCGACACCTTCCTGCTGGATGCGCTTGACCAGACCATGGTCGATCTGGGCTTCCACGCCTATACCGAAGTGGGCGGCATGAGCCTGATGAACATGTTCCTGCTGACCCTGGCGCTGATGATCGGTACCGCGGGCCTGCCGCACGTGATCATCCGCTTCTTCACCGTTCCGCGCGTGCGCGATGCCCGCAAGTCCGCTGGCTGGGCGCTGGTGTTCATCGGCATCCTCTATACCACCGCCCCGGCGGTCGGTGCGATGGCGATCTGGAACCTGGTGAACACCGTCCACCCGGGCGAGATCGGCACCGAGGAAGGCCACCTGGCCTACGAGGACAAGCCGGCCTGGATGGAGCGCTGGGAACAGACCGGTCTGCTCGCCTTCGAGGACAAGAACGAGGACGGCGTCATCCAGTACTACAACGACGGCAACGAAGAGTTCGCCGCGATGGCGGAAGAGGAATACGGCTGGGAAGGTTCCGAGATCGTGACCCTCGACCGCGACATCATGGTACTGGCCAACCCCGAGATCGCCGGGCTTCCCGGCTGGGTGATCGCACTGGTCGCAGCGGGGGGTATCGCCGCCGCACTGTCGACCGCGGCGGGACTGCTGCTCGCGATATCGTCGGCCATCTCGCACGACTTGCTGAAGGGCGTGTTCATGCCAAGGATCAGCGAGAAGAGGGAGCTACTGGCCGGACGAATTGCCATGGCGGTCGCCATCCTGTTCGCGGGGTATCTGGGGCTTAACCCACCCGGCTTCGCGGCCGAGGTGGTGGCCCTGGCCTTTGGCCTCGCCGCGGCCTCCCTGTTCCCGACCCTGATGATGGGCATCTTCATGAAGAAGATGAACAAGGAAGGCGCGATCGCCGGCATGCTGGTGGGTCTGGGTACCACCCTGCTGTACATCTTCACGTACAAGGGCTGGTTCTTCTTCTCCGGCACCGCCATGCTCCCGGACACCCCGGAAGGCTGGCTGCTGGGCGTGAACCCGACCGGCTTCGGCGCCATCGGTGCGGTGTTCAACTTTGTCACTGCCTACATCGTGATGAAGCTGACCCGGGAGCCGCCGAAGGAGATCCAGGATCTGGTGGAAAGCGTGCGCGTACCGCGTACCGAAGGCTGATGGACGGCCCCGCCATGACCGGCAGCATCGGCATGGCGGGGTCCCCGTCACCATGACTGGATGGTTATTCAATAGGAGATAAGGCGGGGTCGGCTCGGATACACCGAGTCGGCCCCTTTTATCTGGCACATTGTCCATGGGCCAACCGGCAATCGACCCTACCCCGGTCGATTGCCGGTTGCCCCATTCAAGCTGCACACCCACACGGACCCACGCATGAACGGCGAACTCGAAGAGATCCGCGAGTTTCTCGACCGCTGTCCGGACCTGGCCCCCCTGCCGGCGGCCAGCCGGGATGCCTTCGTGCGCCGACTCACCCTGCGCTACCTGCGCGAGGGGAGCACCTTCCCGCCGGAGAACGAACCGGGCCTCTGGATCGTGCGCACCGGCACCATCGAACTTCGCGACGATCGGGACACCCTGCGCGATCGCCTCGGCGAAGGCGATCTCGTCCATGTACCCGAGGCCCCTTCGCACCCGCTGGGCCCGGTCACCGAGGACGCCCTGATCTACCACCTGCCACTGGAACGCGCCCGGGAGCTGGCGGCACTCGACGGGTCCATCGCCCAGGTCCTCGCGGCCGATGCCCAGCGACCACTCTCCACCGACGGCGCCACGCACGGCCACGGGGGCGACAACCGCCTGCTGACCACGCCGGTACGCGCCCTGATGACGCCCCATCCGGTATTGGCCGTCAGTACCCTCAGCCTGCGCGAGGCCGCACGCCTGATGGACCGGGCCGACATCTCCGCACTGCTGCTGCACACCCCGGACCGGCCGGGCGAGCCCTGCGGGATCCTTACCGACACTGACCTGCGCCGCGCGATCGCCAACGACATCGATCCCGAAACGCCCGTGGCCGACTCGATGGCCCACCCACTGACCACCGTGCACCGCGGTACGCCGGCCTTCGAGGCATTGCTGTGCATGGCACGTCATGACATCCATCACCTCCCGGTCATCCGCGAGGCCGACGACACCCTGGCCGGCATCCTCTCCAGCACGGACCTGATCCGCCACCAGGGGACCAGCGCCGTCTACCTGGTGCGCGACCTGCGCCGGGCCGACGATCTCGAGGGTCTCAAGGGCATCATGCAGGCCCTGCCCCGGCTGCAGACCCAGCTGGTGGACTCCGGCGCGGACGCCCTGCAGATCACGCAGACGATCACCATGGTGATCGACACCCTTACCCAGCGCCTGATCGAGCTGTGCGAGCGTGACCAGGGATCGCCACCCTGCGCCTATGCCTGGCTGGCCAGTGGCAGTCAGGGCCGCCACGAACAGACCGTGTTCACCGACCAGGACACCGCGATCATCATCGCCGACGACGGCCCGAAGGGCGCCGACGGCTGGTTCGAGGCGCTTGCGCGCAAGGTGACCGCCGGCCTCGATGCCTGCGGCATTCGCGCCTGCCCCGGCGATGTCGACCCCACCCACCCCGACTGGCGCCGCCCGGCGGCTGACTGGGCCCGCGAGATGGAACGCGTTCTGCAGCACCCCACTCCGCGCGACGCCATGCTGGCCACCCACTACCTGGACATGCGCGTGATCCACGGCGATGCGAGCCTGTTCGAGCCGCTGCACCAGCGCGCACTGGAGACCGGCGCCCGCCACGAGGCGCTTCTGAGCACCCTGGCCGACCAGGCACGCGACCTGCCCCCGCCGCTCGGATTCTTCCGCCAGTTCGTGCTGGAGGACAGCGGCGAGCACGCCGACACCCTGGATCTCAAAATGCGCGGCCTGCTGCCGATCGTCGCCATGGCGCGGGTATTCGCCCTGCACGCCGGCAGCGCGGCGCGCAACACGGTGGAGCGTCTGCGCGCGGCCGCCCGGGCGGGGGTGATCCACGAGGCGACAGCCGACAATCTGGTCGACGCCTGGCTCTTCATCGCCGGGCTGCGCGCCCGCCACCAGTCGAGCCAGGTCCGCAGCGGCCAGGCGCCGGACAACGCCCTGGACCCGGCCGGGCTGTCCACGCTCGAGCGCAGTCACCTGAAGACGGCCTTCCGCCTGGTCAGCGACGCCCGCAAGACGGCCCTGGCGGACGCCGAACGGGTCCACGGATGACCCAGCCAAACCCGCACGGCCCGGCCACGACCCGTTGATGGTCTGCGCGCTGCACAACGCCGACTGGCGCCGCCCACCCGGGCACTGGCGCTTCTGCCGCGCCCGCCGCCGCGCGGCGCGCCACGCCCCGGCGGGTCCCCTGCGCGCATGCCTGGAGGCGCCTCTGCCGCCGTCCGGGCAACCGGTAGCCGCCAGCCACTTCCTCGCGGTGGATCTGGAGACCACCGGCCTGGACCCGGAACACGATCGCATCCTCAGCATTGGCTGGGTGGCCATGGACGGCCCCCGGATCGACCTCGCCACCGCCGACCAGCGCCTGGTGCGTGCCGAGGGTCCGGTGCCGGAGGCCAGCGCCGTGATCCACCGCATCACCGACCGGCGCGCGGCCAGCGGCGTACCCCTGGAAGAGGCCCTGGATGCCCTGTTCCAGGCGCTCGCCGGCCGCGTGATGGTCGCGCACCACGCGGCCCTGGAGATCGGCTTCCTCGAGCAGGCCTGCCAGCGGCTTTACGGCGTGCGCCCACCGCTGGCGATCGTGGACACCCTGCGCCTGGCGGAGACCGCCCTGCGCCGTGCCGGCCAGCCGATCCCGGCCCACGGGCTGCGCCTGCATACCCTGCGCGCGCGCTACAACCTGCCGGCCTATCGCGCGCACGACGCGCTGTTCGATGCCATCGCGGCCGGCGAGCTGTTTGCCGCGCTGCTCAGCCGGCAGTCGCCGGACGGAAAACTGCCGCTGGGGCGAGTGCTGTTCCGCCCGGCATGGCTCTGGTGAGCGCGGCCCACAGGCGGTTCGCATGCTATCCTCGCATCCACAAAAGGGGCTGGCCGCAGGCCATTCCCGAACCCCTTGCCCAAAATCGATCTGGAGGCCCTGATGAGTGACAACATCGAGTCCACCCTCACCGAGACGCGCCACTTTGCGCCGCCGGCGGAGTTCTCTGCTAACGCGCGCCTGAAGCCGGCTGATCTCGAGGCCCTGCACCAGAAGGCCGAGGCCGACTACGAGGGCTTCTGGTGTGATCTCGCACGCGAGAAGATCGACTGGCAGACCGAGTTTACCCAGGGCCTCGACGAGTCGAACGCACCGCGCTACCAGTGGTTCGCCGACGGGCGCATGAACGTCTCCTACAACTGCATCGACCGCCATCTGGAAGTCCGTGGCAACAAGACCGCCATCGTCTTCGAGGCGGAGAACGGCGATACCCGCCAACTCACCTATCGTGACCTCTACAACGAGGTCGGCAGGCTGGCCAACGCCCTCAAGGGCATGGGCGTGGAGAAGGGTGACCGCGTCATCATCTACATGCCGATGAACGCCGAGGCCGTGATCGCCATGCAGGCCTGCGCCCGCATCGGCGCGATCCACTCGGTGGTGTTCGGCGGCTTCTCCGCGGACGCCCTGCGCGACCGCATCGTGGACTCCGGCGCCAAGCTCGTGATCACCGCCGACGGCGGCGAACGCGGCGGCAAGGTCGTGGGACTCAAGGCCAACGTCGACAAGGCCCTGGACTCCAACCCCGGCGATGTCGAGCAGGTGGTCGTCTGCAAGCGCGCCGGCAACGACGTGTCCATGCACGACGACCGCGACGTCTGGTGGGAAGACGCCGTGGACGGCGAATCCGTCGACTGCGAGCCGGAATGGGTGGAATCCGAACACCCGCTGTTCCTGCTCTACACCTCCGGCTCCACCGGCAAGCCCAAGGGCATCCAGCATTCCAGCGCCGGCTACCTGCTGGGCGCGATCGTCACCAACGAGTGGGTGTTCGACCTGCAGGGCGACGACGTCTACTGGTGCACCGCGGATGTCGGCTGGATCACCGGCCACACCTATGTGGCCTATGGCCCGCTCGCCGTGGGCGCCACCCAGGTCGTCTACGAGGGCACCCCGACCGTGCCCGACGCCGGGCGCTGGTGGAAGATGTGCCAGGACCACGGCGTAACCGTGTTCTACACCGCGCCCACCGCCATCCGCGCGCTGATGAAGGCCGGACCGGACCTGCCCAGGCAGTACGACCTGTCCAAGCTGCGCCTGCTGGGCACGGTCGGCGAGCCGATCAACCCCGAGGCCTGGATGTGGTACTACACCACCGTCGGCCAGGATCGCTGCCCGATCGTCGACACCTGGTGGCAGACCGAGACCGGCGCCAACATGATCGCCCCGATCCCGGGCGCGACCACGCTGGTCCCCGGCTCCTGCACCCAGGCCCTGCCCGGCGTCGCCGCGGACGTGGTGGACGAGGACGGCAAGAGCCTGGGCGCCGACCAGGGCGGCTACCTGGTCATCAAGAAGCCCTGGCCGCACATGCTGCGCACCGTCTGGGGCGACGACCAGCGCTACAAGGACACCTACTGGCCGAAGTTCGGCGGCAAGTACTACCTGGCCGGCGACTCCGCGCGCCGCGACTCCGAAGGCAACTTCTGGATCATGGGCCGCATCGATGACGTGCTGAACGTATCCGGCCACCGTCTGGGCACCATGGAGGTCGAATCCGCCCTGGTCGCCCACAAGGCCGTGGCCGAGGCCGCCGTGGTCGGTCGCCCGCACGACGTGAAGGGCGAGGCCATCGTCGCCTTCGTGATCCTGCAGGGCGACCGCCTGACCGGCGAGGAAGCCGAGGAGATGGTCAAGGAACTGCGCAACTGGGTTGCCGACCAGATCGGGCCAATCGCCAAGCCGGACGACATCCGCTTTGCCGACGGCCTGCCCAAGACCCGCTCCGGCAAGATCATGCGCCGCCTGCTGCGCTCCATCGCCAAGGGCGAGGAGATCACCTCCGACACCTCCACGCTGGAGAACGAGGCCGTCATCCCGCAGCTCCAGGGCAAGGCCTGACCCCCAGGCCGGGGCCCCGTGCCCCGGCCCTTCTCCCGCCAACTCCTCCGCCCCCGTCATTGCGAGGAGCCGAAGGCGACGTGGCAATCTCTGTCCGGCACCACTAGCGTTCGACAGCCTGCGCAGTGCCAGCGGTGGGAGATTACTCGCTGCGCTCGCCCTTCGGGCCGGCCTTTGGCCGTTCAACGCAGCTTCGCTGCTTTTTGTGCTTCGTCGCTGCGCTCTTCGCAATAACGGGGCGGGGGTATCATTCGCAATCGCCAGCCCTCCCCGGCACCATCACCGGTAAACCCCAGGCCCCACAACGCATGAGCACCCAACACTCCGGCAACCCCAAGGACCACCCACAGGCCCCCCGCCTGCGCGTACTGCTGGGCGAGGTCACGGCCATGGGCCCGGGCAAGGCCATGCTGCTGGAGGCCATCCGCGACAAGGGCTCGATCTCCGCGGCCGCGCGCAGCGTCGGCATGTCCTATCGCCGCGCCTGGGACCTGGTCGAGACCATGAACCAGAGCTTCCGCGAGCCCGTGGTGGCCACCGCCAAGGGCGGCGCTGGGGGTGGCGGGGCTCAGGTCACCGCATTCGGCGAGACGGTGCTGGCGCGCTACCGCGACATGGAACGCAAGGCCTGCGAGGCCCTGCGCGACGAACTGCACACCTTCGCCGACTTCCTCGCCGACGACTACGAACCCTGATCCGAGCGGGTCCTGACGGGTCCAGCGCGCGCCCGCATTGGCATCCGGCCCAAAGCCGGTATCCTGTGCGGTTTTTGAACGCCGTCACAGACTAAAGGAAGGCGCATGCTCGCACTGCAAGCCGGGCTGGGACTGCTCGCGTTCGTGGCCATCGCCTGGCTGCTGAGCGAACACAAGACACGCTTCCCCTGGCGCGAGGTGCTGGCCGGGCTGGCGCTGCAGTTCGGTATCGCCGTACTGCTGTTGAGCGTCCCCGGCGCGCAGCATGCGTTCCTGTGGCTGAACCAGGCCGTGATCGCACTGACCGATGCCACTCAGGCCGGCACCTCGTTCGTGTTCGGCTATATCGGCGGGGACGACCCGCCGTTCGCGGTCGACGACCCGGCCAACAACTTCATCCTCGCGTTCCAGGCGCTGCCACTGGTGCTGGTGCTCTCGGCCCTGTCGGCGCTGCTGTTCTACTGGCGCGTGCTGCCGGTGCTGATCCGCGGGGCCTCGCTGGTGCTGCAGCGGGCGTTCGGCATTGGCGGGGCGCTGGGCGTCGGCACGGCGTCGAACGTGTTCCTCTCCATGGTCGAGTCGCCGCTGGTGATCCGCCCGTACCTGCGCCAGATGACCCGCAGCGAGCTGTTCGCGCTGATGAGTGTGGGCATGGCGACGCTGGCCGGCACCATGCTGGTGCTGTACTCGACCATCATCGGCACGGTGCTGGACGACGCGCTGGGCCACCTGATCGTCGCCTCGCTGATCAGCATGCCGGCCGCGTTGCTGATCGCCACCGTGATGATCCCGCCGACGGCGCCCTCCACCGCCGGCGATCTGCTCCCCGAGACCGAGGGTGCGACCAGCGCCATGGACGCGATTACCCGCGGCACCCTGCGCGGGCTGGAGCTGCTGCTGCAGATCATCGCGCTGCTGATCGTGGTGATCGCCCTGGTCGCGCTGGTCAACGTGATGCTCGGTGCGCTGCCCGAGGTCGCCGGGGCCGCGCTGAGCCTGGAGCGCATCCTCGGCTGGATCTTCGCCCCGGCGGCCTGGCTGATGGGCATCCCCTGGGCCGAGGCCACCACCGCCGGCTCGCTGCTGGGGGTCAAGACCATCCTCAACGAGATGGTCGCCTTCCTGCAGATGGCCGAGCTGAGGGACGACGCGCTGTCCGCGCGCAGCGAACTGATCCTGATCTATGCCCTGAGCGGCTTCGCCAACCTCGGCAGCCTCGGCATCCTGATCGGCGGCCTCGGCGCGCTGGTGCCGGAACGGCGCAGCGAGATCGTGAGCCTGGGCATCCGCGCCATCGTCGCCGGCACGCTGGCCACGCTGATGACCGGCGCCGTGGTCGGGATCGTGCACATCGCCTGACAGGCCGCTGAGTCTGAGAATCCGTTGGCAGCCGGAAGCCGTTCCGGTGTAGGCTTCTGCCTGGCGATATGTAAACTGAAATATAACGAACTGGCATACCCCAGCTTCACCGTCACTGCGAGGAGCACCGCGACGAAGCACAAAAGCAGCGAAGCTGCGTTGAACGGCCAAAGGCCGGCCCGAAGGGCGAGCGCAGCGAGTAATCGCGAATGGAACCACGCGAGCCCACTTGGACCCAGCCACCGGGAAGAACCCCCACCATGCACCTGCGCGCCCTCCTCCTGACCCTGCTCCTCCTGCTACCCGGCCTGGCCACCGCCAACGGCCCGCTGACCATCGCCGCCGCCTCCGACCTGCGCTTCGCCCTGGACGAGATCCTGGATACCTACCGCGAGGCGCACCCGGACGACGCCGTACGCGTCACCTACGGCTCCTCCGGCCGCATGACCACGCAGATCATGAACGGCGCCCCCTACGACGTGTTCTTCTCCGCCGACATCGCCTACCCGCAGAAGCTGCACGCCGAGGGCCACGCGGTGACCGAACCCGAGGTCTACGCCATCGGCCGCATCGTGCTGTGGAGCAACCGCATGGATGCCTCCGAGATGACGCTGGAAGACCTGCTACGCGACGACATCCGCCGCGTCGCCATCGCCTCCCCCACCCACGCGCCCTACGGCGTGCGCGCGATGGAAGCACTGAAGTCCGTCGGCATCTGGGACGACCTGCAGCCGAAGATCGTCAACGGCGACAACATCGCCCAGACCGCGCGCATGATTCAGGCGGGCGGCGCGGAGATCGGCATCATCGCGCTGTCGCTGGCCGAGTTCCCGGACCTCGCCGAGCACAACTACCACCTGATCGACGACGCCCTGCACGAGCCACTCACCCAGGGCTTCATCATCACCCGGCGCGGCGAACACAACGAGATGGCCCACCGCTTCGCCGAATACATGAACGGCGACACCGCCCGCGACATCATGCGCCGCTACGGGTTCGTGATGCCCGGCGAAGCACTCCCCGAAGACGAACCCGCCGACACGGCCACGGCAACCCCGTAACCGGCCATGTTCGAGCTGAGCCCCACGGACTGGATGGCGATCGAGGTCACCCTCAAGCTGGCGATCTACACCACGCTGATCCTGCTGGTGATCGCCACGCCCATCGCTTGGTGGCTGGCCAATGGCCGCGCCCCCGGCGGCCTGCGCACCGCGGTGCAGGCATTGGTTGCCCTGCCGCTGGTGCTGCCGCCTACGGTGCTCGGCTTCTATCTGCTGGTACTGCTGGGCCCGGCCGGCCCGGTCGGCAGCACGCTGGAGAACCTGGGCCTCAACCACCTGGCGTTCACCTTCCAGGGCATCCTGATCGCCTCGGTGATCTACTCCCTGCCGTTCGCCGTGCAGCCCCTGCAACAGGCCTTCGCCAACCTCGGCCGCCGGCCCACCGAGATCGCCGGATCGCTGGGCGCCGGGCGCATGGATCGCTTCTTCACCGTGATCCTGCCGATGTCGCGCGGCGGCTTCATCGTCGCCGCCACGCTCGCCTTCGCCCACACCCTCGGCGAGTTCGGCGTGATCCTGATGCTCGGCGGCGCCATCCCCGGCGAGACCCAGGTCCTGTCCATCCTGATCTACGACCACGCCGAGGCGATGGATTTCACCTCCGCCCACCGCCTGTCCCTCGGGCTGCTGATCTTTGCCTTTGTCGTCCTGTTCGTCGTCTACGCGATCAACCGCCGCTTCGACACGGTGCGCCTGTGAGCCAGCCCGTGAGCCAGGCCG
Source organism: Thioalkalivibrio sp. AKL19 (assembly GCF_000420165.1). Classification (GTDB taxonomy): domain Bacteria; phylum Pseudomonadota; class Gammaproteobacteria; order Ectothiorhodospirales; family Ectothiorhodospiraceae; genus Thioalkalivibrio. Next base: position 308,205 of record NZ_ATUK01000010.1, read on the forward strand.
TCAGCAATGGGCTACGCATCCAGGCCCGCCTGGAGCGCTCCGGCTTCGCGCTGGACGTGGACACCACCATCCCGCTTGAGGGCGTGACCGCCCTGTTCGGCCGCTCCGGCTGCGGCAAGACCACGCTACTGCGCATCATCGCCGGGCTGGAGCACCCGCCGGGCGCCGAGGTGCACTTCGGCGACACCACCTGGCAGTCCGGCAAGACCTTTGTCCCGCTGCACCGCCGCCGCGTCGGCCTGGTATTCCAGGAATCCACCCTGCTCCCGCACCTCTCCGTACGCGGCAACCTGCTCTACGGCTACAAGCGCACGCCGGAGCCTCTACGCCGTCTGCACCTGGACGAGGTCGCCGACCTGCTCGGCATCACCGAACTGCTGGACCGCCGCGCCGACCAGCTCTCCGGCGGCCAGCGCCAGCGCGTGGCGCTGGGCCGCGCCCTGCTGATCAGCCCCGACTTGCTACTGCTCGACGAGCCGTTGAATGCCCTGGACACCCAGACCAAGCGCGAGATCATGCCCTTCCTCGCCCGCCTGTCCGACAGGACCGGCATCCCCACGTTGCTGGTGACCCACGCCCCGGAAGAAGTCGAACGCCTGGCCCACCGCGTCGCCTTCATGCACGACGGCCAGCTCGAACGCCTGGAACCCCTGCGCGAAGCCCTGGCCCGCGCCGACTCCCCCCTGTTCCGCGAAGAAGGGGCCGTCTCCGTCCTCCAGGGCGAACTCGGCCCGCCCGACGAACACGGCCTGCACCCCTTCGGCCCACCCGAAGCCCGCTACCGCGTACCGTCCACCCCCGGCGCCACCAACGGCGCCGGCCGCCCAGCCCGCCTGCGCATCGACGCCCGCGACGTCTCCATCGCCCTGTCCCCACCCCAGGACGTCTCCATCCTCAACATCATCCCCGTCACCATCGAGGCCCTGGACGAAGCCCCCGGCCACCACGGCCCCGCCCGCGTCCTTGCCGTGTGCCGGCAGCACGACGGCCAGACCCTGATGGCCGAACTCACCCGCCTCTCCACCGAACGCCTCGGCCTGAAGCCCGGCACCCGAGCCCACGCCCTCGTCAAATCCGTCGCCTTCCTCGACTGAACGGCCCGCGCGTACACCGCCAATCCGACGCCCCACCGGCTCCTCTCGCAAACCCACAACGCCCGTGCCAGAATCCACCTGACGACCATGCTAGACGGCGCAGACCCGACCTGCCGCCTCCCGCAACCTGTCTACGCCGCAACATATCCAGGATCCATCGTCTCCCATGCACCGCAACTCGCTGACTACACGGCCATTCCTGACGCCGCCTGAGCCGGGATATATAGCGCGCACGTTCAACCAATATCCGTGCGCGCTATCTAATCACTGTTAAAAGCATCAAAGTGACCCACTGTTTTAAAGGTGAAGCTTGAATCAATACAAGAATAGGCTGATATGTTTCTTAGATGTCCTGGGCTTTTCAGCGATGGCCGAAAAGGCGGGGATCGAAGAGATTTATAATAAATATTCAGAGTTCGTCGATACTGCAAAAAACAAGGTCTTTTTTGGAGTTCCCGAGGACTACGAAGGGCCAAGCAACAATTTTGAGATATCTGAGATAGTTTCTGACTCAATACTCTTAGTTTCCTATGATATCGATAATGTGGCATCTGTTAATAATTTCATAGGCTCCATTAATTTCTTTTTAGAGCTCGGCTTAAAGAATGGATTTATGTTTCGTGGGTGCGTAAATCAGGGTGACATAATTTTTGACGATGAGCGGCGTATATTTCTAAGCAATGAGTTTAACGAGCTAGCAAGGTTTGAGCCGCAGATAAGTGCTCCCGTTTGCGTGATCTTTGAAAAGGCAAGAGCTACGGTTGTCTCCTCTTTGTTCGGAGACGAAATTTCCAGTCGTGGAGTGGCTCCCTCAAAGTCTTTGCCCGTAATTAAGTTTGATGTTCCTTTAAAATGTAAAAAAGAAGAATCCTATTGGTGCATCAATTACACATATTTTTGCAATCAAAGCAATCTAAAAGAAGCGATTGAGTATCTCGAAGGTGATTCTGTAAAGAAAAGAAGTTTTATTCGCTATATTGATTTCCTAGATGCGTTGCCAGAAGATAGGTTGATGCCTAGTGAGGATAATATTGCTGGCACTTTTGTAAAGGTTATGAAGAGCAGAAGCGGAATGCGAGTAGCGATCACGAATGGCGATGGTGAAATCCTTCAAGGGGCTATTCACTGGGGGTTTCCTCAGATATTCATTAAGCCGCCAGAAGAAATAGAAATGAAAATAGATCCAACAACAGGACAAGTTAGTTTCAATGCAAAAGGGCGGTGGTATTAGGTGTCCTTCCTGAGTTGGCGAAATAGCTTTTAACAAGGCGCTGTTGTCGGACCAATTCTCCGCTGCGCTAAAAATTGGCCGCAAAGCGCGGCGTTAAGCGACAAAATACCCGAGGAGTTGATCGTCGATGGAGAAGTTTAATTTACTAGTCGGTCTTTTATTCGGGAAACTCTATGAGGAGTTCCCAGTTGCTTTCCGAGTGACTCCGGAACAATTTCTTGAAGAGATAATCGAGAAGGAAGATTACGAGGGCTCATTCGATTTCACGGAGTACCTTGAAAGTACCGTAAGGTGGCTTGAAACTGCCGGATATATTTGGGTCAGTCAGGATCTTTCTGATGATGGAGGCGTGGAGTTCGATGTCGTGCTGAGCGAGAATGGTCTGGAGACTTTGCGCAAGGCTCCTAAATCACTTGAGGGAACAGCATCCATTGGTGAACGACTTTCGAATTTTGGTAAGTCAAAGGCTTCAGATGCCGTTGGCACTCTGGTTTCTCTTGCAATTACAAGCGCCGTCAGTAGTTCCGGAATTGCCTCTTAACCAGTCGCAGCAGTACGCTGCCTTCGGCGCCGGACGCTCGTCCCTCGCGCCGCTGTGCTCTGCGTTAATCACTGAGAGCCCTGAAAATCGGTTTGTTGGGAGCCTATCTGTTGAAAGTTAGGGAGATGAGTGAGTCCAAACGACTGGAATTAATAGCTGAGGCCGTTCGTTATTGTCAGCGAGTCAGTGCGATGGGTATGCCTGCTTCAGCCTTTTCCAAAGCGTTGCGAGAGCCCATCCACTTCTTGTGGGAGCGCAGAGCCGGATCGAAAACTGCGGCTGCACACTATCGTTCGAGATCTGCAGTGGGCCTATCATTTGGGAATGGAACTCTGGTTTATGATCATGCGGTGCCATTCATTTATCTTCAGCGGCGTTTACTCGCCTTGGAGACTGTCGATGAGCCTTCAATTCGCGCTTTGCTACAGCAGCTTAACCTGATTGCGCTGATCACGAAGGACGAAGATCAGATGCTCAGATCGGTTGGTTTGAATAAGAGCATGCCAAAGGATTGGGATGGTAACGACCCGCTGGCGCGATATAAAGAAATTGGAATAGAGCTTATGCCAACCCGAGAAGCTGTAAATGTTTAACAAGTCATTCAAAAGTGGAACAAGAGGACACCCACCTTTTTCCGCCCACCTTTTTCCGCCGGCCACCCCCGGCTCCACCAACGGCGCCGGAAGCCAGGCCCGCCTGCGCATCGACGCCCGCGACGTCTCCATCGCCCTGACCCCACCCCAGGACGTCTCCATCCTCAACATCATCCCCATCACCATCGAGTCCCTGGACGAGGCCCCCGGCCACCACGGCCCCGCTCGCATCCTCGCCACCTGCCGCCAGGACGACAGCCAGACCCTGATGGCCGAACTCACCCGCCTCTTCACCGAACGCCTTGCCCTCCAGCCCGGCGCCCGTGCCTACGCACTCGTCAAATCCGTCGCCTTTCTCGCCTGAACGGCCCGCGCGCACACCGCCGATCCGACGACCCAGCGGCTCCCCTCGCAAACCCAAAACGCGCGTGCCAGAATCCACCTGACCACCATGCTAGACGCCGCAGAGCCGACCTACCGCCTCCCACAACCTGTCTACGCCGCAACATATCCAGGATCCATCGTCGCCCATGAGCCATAACCCGCTGAATACACGCCCATTCGTCCCGCCGCCTCATTCGGGATATATAGCGCGCACGTTCAACCAATATCTGTGCGCGCTATCTAATAACTGTTAAGGCTCAAAAGGAGAAAATTTCATGCCAGTAGTTATTACATTTGATATTGAAGGGGCGCCCCCAGGGGAACGGAACAGAATCCAAAGCTTTTTCGAGCGATTCGGCTGGCAAAACCTTGGGGGTAGTTCCTATCGATATCCGAGGCTAGGAACACAAGACCAGCCCGTAGAAGATTGGTTTAACCACGTCATTCCGGCGTTGACTTTGTTCAGGCAGTATCTAGTCAAGAGTGGTCGGCCACTCGGTTGCTTTACTCTGGATGTACAGTCTACCACTGGGTATGAACCGAAAGGCGGTTTCGGGACTGGTCCCTTGGATGGGGCGAATGTTCGTCTGTACCAGCCCGGAAATACGGCATTCGGCGAGCGAAACCTGCGCGATTGGATCGATAACCTTGATTATCCCTACGATGTCGGGGAATAGCCTTAACACTACGCTCCAGCCGACGTCAGGCCGCAACGCGGCCTTCCTCGGCTGAGCTTGGCGTTGGGCGTCAAGGAGAAGTCGTGCATAACGAAACCGCAAAAGTCACGTTTGATTCAAACGTGTGGAGAAGGGTTGCCAGCCCGGACAAGTTTCCTGACGCGCCTGATATAGCGTCAATTCGCTCCATTAGGGAAACGCTGATTTAATCCGCCGTGGGTCCCGCCCACCTGGCGGGTTTGGGATAATGGCGCCAGGTTTTCTGCCCGAGGTGATGGCCTATGTCCCAGCGCAGCTTTTCAGCTTCACCCACATAGCGGGGTCGGACCCCCAGGAACGCCCTATTTTCAATCGGATAGCCTTTTATAGACCCCTCTGAGAAGCCTTAGAAGGCCCATTTCAGCACCGAAAATGACGTTCCAGGGAGGGAACTCATGCCACGCGCCAACCGCTACGTCTTACCAGGCCTGGTCTGGCACATCACCCATCGCTGCCACCGCCAGCAGTTTCTGCTCAAGTTCCAGCGCGACCGGGCCAATTGGCGTCGATGGCTGTTTGAGGCCCGCAAGCGTTATGGGCTGTGTGTGCTCAATTACATCGCGACGTCCAACCACATTCATCTGCTGGTGCTGGACACTGGGCGTAACGAGATCCCGGCCGCCATGAGGCTGGTCGCTGGACGCACCGCCCAGGCCTATAACCGGCGGAAGTCCCGGAAGGGAGCCTTCTGGGAGGATCGGTATCACGCCACTGCGGTGGAGACGGGTGAGCATCTGGCTCGTTGCCTGGTGTATATCGATCTGAACATGGTGCGCGCCGGCGTCGTCCGGCACCCGGATCAATGGGGGGTGTCGGGCTATCACGAAATCCAGACGCCCCCTGCCCGCTATCGCGCGGTGGATCGCGAGGCCTTGGCCCGCACCCTGGAGCTACCTTCGATTCAGTCGCTGGCTGTCCATCACAGGCAATGGGTAGAAGAGGCCCTTACCAATGACCGCTGTAGCCGCGATGACCGCTGGACGCGTTCCATTGGAGTCGGAAGCGAGGCCTTTGTGGCCCAACTGAAGCAGCAGCTCGGCCTTCGGGCGCTCGACCGGACGGTTACGGTCGATGACGATGCGGCCTTCATTGCCGAGGATCCAGCGCCTTACGCGGCCATTTCGCCCCCAAAATCGAGCTTCTAAGCCTCTTAACGGGCGCCAAATTCGCATATCTCTATGATTACCAGTCTCTTTCTCAGGTCCGACCCCGGTAATCAGCAGTAGCTGGCCGCACCTCAGCGACGAAGACGTTGAGACGTTCAAGCGTCTAAAGGATGCACGAGACGCGATCGCACATGGGCGAACCTCTGAGCCACCGCAGGGCTATGCGAGGAGCGCTGAACTACTGGCACACAAGGTCTTGTGGCGATGAACGCGGCGACGCCTAACCCCTCGCTCAACCTGACCCGCTACGGCAGGTGTCGCCTTCCCGTAAATTCGGTCCATTGGGCGTGATACGTACGGGGTCGGACCTCCGCAAATCACTGAACATAGGGCGTAAAGGGCCGCGCCAGGCGCCGCATACGGCCTTAAACGACGAATTTTCGGGCTAATAACGGGCCGCCAAGAGCTTTCACATGCGTCCAGCGGTGTCGCGAGTGTTGCGTGTTGCGCAATCGGCGATACTAGCGACATGATCAAGTCGTTTCGGCACAAGGGACTGCGCCGTTTCTACGAGTCGGGGAGCGGCACCGGGATACAGCCTCGGCACGCGAAGCGGCTAAGGATGCAGTTGGCGGCCCTGGATACCGCGTCCACGATCAAAGACATGGATATCCCCGGGTTCCACCTGCACCGATTCAAGGGCACCGCGCAGGATCGCTGGAGCATCCGGGTCAGCGGCCACTGGCGTCTGACCTTCGAATTCCATGACGGCAATGTCCATCTCCTGGACTACGAGGATTACCACTGATGACCATGCACAACCCTCCGCACCCGGGCGAGTTCATTCGCGAGGTCTATCTGGAACCGTTTGGACTCAGTGCCCGCCAGCTTGCCAGCAAGCTCGATGTCTCGCCTTCCACCTTGGGGCGCGTCCTGCAGGGTCGCAGCGGGGTCAGCCCCGAGATGGCACTGCGGCTTTCCAAGACGCTTGGCCGTTCGCCGGAAAGCTGGCTGGCCATGCAGGACCAGCACGACCTCTGGTGTGCACGTAAGAGCGTGAAGCTGGACACCGTGCAGCGGGTGCGGTTCGATGGGCCTGGCGACGGCGGGCCACCTGCCGCTTAGCACCGCAGGAAGTACGCCAGGGAAGTGGCGCCCACCTTTCTCCTGACCTGCGCGCGAAGGGATAATGCGGCGTCCAAGGAGAACGGGTGACTGAATGTTCGAGCAAACCTTCCGCAATATCGATGATGTGCTCTGGAAAGAGGCCGGCTGCGCGACGGAGCTGGACTACACGGAGCAGACGTCGTGGATGTTGTTCCTCAAGTACCTGGATGATCTGGAGTACGAACGCGCGCAGGAGGCGGAGCTGGTGGGCAAGCCCTACCAGTACATCATCGATGAGCCGTATCGCTGGTCGGCGTGGGCGGCGCCGAAGACGGCCGATGGCGCGTTCGACCATGACGAAGCGCTGACGGGCGCGGATCTGATCGGCTTCGTCAACGACGATCTGTTTCCATATCTCCAGGGCTTTCGCACGCGCGCGACGGGGCCGGACACCCTCGAATACAAGATCGGGGAGATCTTCAGCGAGATCCGCAACAAGTTCGCCAGCGGCTACAGCCTCCGCGATGCCCTGGAGCTGATCGACGGCCTGAGCTTCCGCTCGCAGCAGGAAAAGCACGAGCTCTCCCATCTGTACGAGGCGAAGATCCGCAACATGGGCAATGCGGGGCGCAACGGCGGGGAGTACTACACGCCGCGCCCGTTGATCCGCGCGATGATCCAGGTGGTGAAGCCGCGCATCGGCGAGCGCATCTACGACGCCGCCGCCGGGTCAGCCGGCTTTCTGTGCGAGGCGCACGACTATCTGCGTTACGGGCCGGACGGCCAGGGCGACGGCAGCCACCTGTCCACCAGCGACCTGAATACCCTCCAGACCCGCACCTTCTACGCCAAGGAGAAGAAGAGCCTGCCCTATGTCATCGGGATCATGAACCTGATCCTGCACGGCATCGAGGCCCCCAATGTCATCCACACCAACAGCCTCACGGAGAACCTGAGCGACATCCAGGAGAAGGACCGCTTCGACGTGATCCTGGCCAACCCGCCCTTCGGCGGCAAGGAGCGCAAGGAGGTCCAGCAGAACTTCCCCATCAAGACCGGCGAGACGGCCTTCCTGTTCCTGCAGCACTTCATCAAGTACCTGAAGGCCGGTGGCCGCGCCGCCGTCGTCATCAAGAACACCTTCCTCTCCAACAGCGACAACGCCTCCCGCGCGCTGCGCAAGGAGCTGCTGGACAGTTGCAACCTGCACACCATCCTGGACTGCCCCGGCGGCACCTTCCTCGGTGCGGGTGTGAAGACCGTGGTGCTGTTCTTCGGCAAGCCTGCCCTGAGCTTGGCCGAAGGGGGCGCCCCGACCCGCAAGATCTGGTACTACCAGCTCGACCCCGGCCGCAGCCTGGGCAAGACCAACCCGCTCAACGACAACGACCTGAAGGACTTCGTCGCGCGTCAGGCCGGATTCGAGGATTCCGAGAACTCCTGGACCGTGGACATCAAGGACATCGACCCGGACAGCGTCGATCTGTCGGTGAAAAACCCCAACAAGGCCGAAGCCGAGCCCCTGCGCGATCCCGAGGTCATCATCAACGAGATCGAGACTCTGGACAGGGAGAGCGAAGAGATCCTGGAAGGGATTCGGGGGATGTTATGAGGGAGGGGTGGACTGTTCGGCCGCTCGATGAAGTCTGCGAAATAAAGCCACCGAAGCGCGAGGTTCGCAACAGACTCAATGCTGACGATCCAGTGTCGTTCGTGCCCATGAATGACCTGGGAATCCGCGAGAAGTGGCTGCTTCCTAAGGATGAATGGCCTCTTTCAACGGTCGCCGGTAGCTACACGTACTTTGCTGATGGTGACGTGCTGCTCGCCAAAATCACTCCGTGCTTCGAGAACGGGAAGCTCGGTATCGCTCGGGGCCTTACGAATGGGGTCGGGTTTGGATCAAGTGAGTTCGTAGTCTTGCGGCCGTCCGAGGCACTGGATGCCGAGTTTCTGTTTTATTTCTTGTCACAGGATAGCTTCAGAGACGCAGGCGCTCGTGTAATGTCCGGCGCGGTTGGTCACAAGCGAGTGCCCAAAGAGTTTATCCAGGGCGTGGAGATTCCGCTCCCACCCCTCCCCGAACAAAAGCGCATCGTCGCCATCCTCGATGAAGCCTTCGCGGGAATCGCCACCGCGGTCGCCAACACCGAAAAGAACCTCGCCAATGCCCGGGAGTTGTTTGAGAGTTACCTCGATTCCGTATTCGTCCAGCGAAGTGGAGACTGGCGCCTAAGCACACTGGGAGCTGAGTACGACGTCAGGGATGGCACACATGATTCACCAAAATATACGGATGCCGGCAGGGCTTTGGTGACATCAAAGAATCTAAGAGCCGGTAGGCTAGACCTTGCAAAAGTCAAGTACATTTCAGAAGAAGACTACGTGAGTATCGCGAAGCGAAGCGCTGTCCACAAGGGCGATGTATTATTGGCGATGATTGGAACAATCGGAAATCCAGTAGTGGTTGAAGATGAGCCGGAGTTCGCAATCAAGAATGTTGCGTTGTTTAAGGTGGGGCATAACAGGTCGGGCCGGTTTCTTCGCTACTACCTAATGTCAAGTCATGCATCGGCAAAAATGATGGCAGAGGCGAAGGGTACCACGCAGAAATTCGTGGGACTTGGGTACTTAAGAGAATTTCCGATCAGATTGCCAGAGCTTGATATTGAAACGCAGTTGGTTGAGGAAATCTCTGCGATCGAATTCGAGACGGGCCGCCTTTACCAAATATCAATGCGAAAGCTTGAGGCACTGGAGGAGTTGAAACAATCCCTCCTGCAAAAAGCCTTCTCCGGCGAACTCACCGCAGGCAAGGAAGCCTCCGATGCCATGCGTCAGGTGGAGGAAATTGCATGACCGCTGAAACCCAGGCTCCCATCCAAATCTTCGAGGAGGCCGGCAAAGCCGTCGAAGTGCGGCTGGATGCCGATCACGAGACCGTCTGGCTGAGCCTGCAACAGATGGCGGAGTTGTTCGACCGGGACAAATCGGTCATATCCCGACATTTGAGTAACATCTACAAGGAAGGCGAGCTGGCGCGTGAGGCAACTGTTGCAAAAAATGCAACAGTTCAGCAGGAGGGCGCGCGCCGGGTACGACGCATGATCGAGCTCTATAACCTTGATGCCATCATCTCGGTCGGCTACCGGGTCAACTCCAGCCGTGCCACCCGCTTCCGCCAGTGGGCCACCCGCGTGCTGCGCGAACACCTGACCCAAGGCTGGACCCTGAACCGCCAGCGCTTCGAGGAAAACGCGCGGGAGCTGGAGGCGGCCCTGGCGCTGGTACGGAAGGCCGCGCAAAGCCCGGCGCTGGATGCGGGCAGCGGTCGTGGTCTGGTGGATATCGTCAGCCGCTACGCCCAGACCTTTCTGTGGCTGCAACGCTATGACGAAGGCCTGCTGACCGAACCGCGCGCCCAGACCGGAGGCACGCTGCCCTCCTGGGAACAGGCACGGGCCGCGCTGGACGGGCTGAAATCCGACCTCATGGCACGCGGCGAAGCCACCGAGCTGTTCGCCCGCGACCGGGGTGATGGTCTGACCTCGCTGCTCGGCAATCTCGATCAGAGTGTGTTTGGTGAGCCCGCCTACCCCAGCGTCGAATCCAAAGCGGCGCACCTGCTCTATTTCGTGGTGAAGAACCACCCGTTTTCCGATGGCAACAAGCGCAGCGCGGCCTTTCTGTTCGTGGACTTCCTCCACCGCAACGGTCGCCTGCTGGATGCGTCCGGCGAGCCGGTGATCAACGATGTCGGGCTCGCGGCCTTGACCCTGCTGGTGGCCGAGTCCGACCCTGCGAACAAGGAGACCATGATCCGTTTGATCATGAATATGGTGGCTGGAGACCAGGGATGAACGAGGCCGGCCTCAATGAGGCAGACACCCGCGCCGAACTGATCGATCCGGCCTTGAAGGAGGCCGGCTGGGGCGTGGTGGAGGCCAGCCGGGTGCGGCGCGAGGTGATCACTCTCGGTCGGCTGCAGGGTGGCGGCAAGCGCGCCAGGCAGGACATTGCCGACTACGTGCTGATCTATCGCGGCCAGAAGCTGGCAGTGATCGAGGCCAAAAAGCGTAGCCTGCCGGTGACGGAGGGGCTGGCGCAGGCCAAGCGCTATGCCGAGCGCCTGCAGGCGCGATTCGCCTACTGCACCAACGGCGACGGCATCTACCGGGTGGACATGGCAACCGGCGTGGAGGGCCCTGTGGAGGCCTGGCCGTCGCCGGATGACCTTTGGGTGGAGACCTTCGGCGCGAGTGTTGGCGCGCAGGACACCTGGCGCGAGCGCTTCGGGGCCGTGCCGTTCGAGGACAAGGGCGGCTTCTGGCAGGCGCGCTACTACCAGCACAACGCCATCAATCAGGCGCTGGAGGCGGTTGCGGCGGGGCGGGATCGCATCCTGCTGACTCTGGCCACGGGGACCGGCAAGACGGCCATCGCCTTCCAGATTGCCTGGAAGCTGTTCCATGCGCGCTGGAGTCTGGCGGCGCGTGCTGGGGGCACGCCGGGGCGGCAGCCGCGCATCCTGTTTCTGGCGGACCGCAACATCCTCGCCAATCAGGCCTTCAACGACTTTTCCGCCTTTCCCGAGGATGCGCTGGTGCGCATCGATCCGGAGGTGATCCGCAAGAAGGGGCGGGTGCCGAAGAACGGCAACGTGTTCTTCACCATCTTTCAGACCTTCATGGCTTCGACAGGCTCAGCCACCGGGGGCTCGACAGGCTCAGCCACCGGGGGCTCGACAGGCTCAGCCACCGGGGGCTCGACAGGCTCAGCCACCGGGGGCTCGACAGGCTCAGCCACCGGGGGCTCGACAGGCTCAGCCACCGGGGACTCGACAGGCTCAGCCACCGGGGACTCGACAGGCTCAGCCACCGGGGACTCGACAGGCTCAGCCAGTGGTTTGATTCTGGAGAGTATCGATCCCGATCAGATTGAACGGGCGCGTGCTTACATGTACATCCTGGAGTGTGGGGATAGGAGTTTCTACACTGGTAGCACCAGAGACTTGCAACGCCGCCTGGAACAGCATCGGAACGGGCATGGAACGAAGCATACGCGGGTTCGTATGCCCGTCAAACTGGTTTATTACGAATGTTTTGATCGAATTGATAAGGCATTCGAGCGCGAGCATCAGCTAAAGGGATGGAGTAGAGCCAAGAAGCTCGCGTTGATCGGTAATGATATGGAGCGTCTTCGTCGATTGGCGTCCAGCAAGAAGGTCCCTGAGCCTGTCGAAGGGAACTTTGGTGATTACCCGCCGGATTTTTTCGATTTCATCATCATCGACGAGTGCCACCGGGGCGGCGCCAATGACGAGAGCAACTGGCGCGGCATCCTCGAGTACTTCCAGCCCGCCGTGCAGCTCGGCCTGACCGCCACGCCGAAGCGCACGCACAACGCCGACACCTACGCCTACTTTGGTGAGCCGGTCTACATCTACTCGCTGAAGGAAGGCATCAACGACGGCTTCCTGACGCCGTTCAAGGTCCGCCAGATCGCCACCACGCTGGATGACTACGTCTACACGGCGGATGACGAGATCATCGAGGGTGAGGTGGAGCAAGGACGGCGCTACACCGAGGAGGACTTCAACCGCGTCATCGAAATCACCGAGCGCGAGCGCTACCGTGTGAAGCTGTTCATGGAGCAGATCGACCCGCGTGAAAAGACGTTGGTGTTCTGCGCTACGCAGGACCACGCGCTGGCGGTGCGCGACCTGATCAACCAGTTCAAGACCAGCACGGACCCGCACTACTGCGAGCGCGTGACCGCCAACGACGGCAAGGAGGGCGAGCGTTTCCTGAAGCTGTTCCAGGACAACGAGAAGACCATCCCGACCATCCTCACCACTTCGCAGAAGCTGTCCACCGGCGTGGATGCCCGCAACGTGCGCAACATCGTGCTGATGCGGCCGGTGAACAGCATGATCGAGTTCAAGCAGATCATCGGACGGGGCACGCGCCTGTTTGAGGGCAAGGACTACTTCACGATCCACGACTTCGTGAAGGCCTACGAGCACTTCAACGATCCGGAGTGGGATGGGGAGCCCTTGCCGCCCGAACCCTGCGAGCAGTGCGGCAACACCCCTTGTAGCTGCACCAGGGAGCCTCCGCAGCCCTGCCCGGTTTGCGGCGAGCGGCCTTGTGTTTGCGAGAAGGAGCCACCGGAACCCTGCGAGGTCTGCGGCGAACGGCCCTGCATCTGCGAGAAACGCCCCAAGGTGAAGATCCGACTGGCCGACGGCAAGGAACGCACCATCCAGCACATGACCGCCACCAGCTTCTGGGGACCGGACGGCACGCCTATCTCTGCCGCTGAATTCATCCAGCGACTGTTCGGCGATCTACCCGAGCTATTCCAGGACGAAGACGAGCTTCGCCGCCTGTGGGGCCGCCCGGACACCCGGGAAAAGCTTCTGGAGGGCCTGGAGGAGAAGGGTTACGGCAGACAACAGTTGGCCGAAGTCGGCAAGCTGATCGAGGCCGAGAACAGCGATCTATACGATGTGCTGGCCTACATCGCCTTCAACATGGCGCCGGTAACCCGAGCCGAACGAGTGGATGCCCACAAGGAGCGCATCTTCCGGGGACACGACTACAGACAGCAAGAATTTCTGAGATTCGTGCTCGATCACTATGTCGCTCAGGGCGTAAGCGAACTGGACACGGCGAAGCTCCCCCAGCTGATCGAATTGAAGTACCACAGTCTCGGTGATGCGGTTCAAGAGCTGGGACCTGTGGGTGACATTCGAGAAGTGTTCGTGGGCTTTCAGCAACATTTGTATTGAGTTGGGTTCATGAACATGAGCAAGGGCGAACGGTCAGGTCTCGTCTGATTGCATTCCGTTGCCCTCCATCGCCATCCCTGAGACCCACCCCCTCCCTGCCCGGTCATGGCGAGGCCCTGCAAGGGGCCGTGGCCATCTCCACACCCTACCCCTGACGTCCGCCTCTGCCAGCACCGAGGACATCCCCTGAGAGATCGCCGCGGCGCTGCGCGCCTCGCGATGACGGGGAAGGGAAAAGCGGACACCCATTGGCCGTTTCTGATGCACCGCACGCTTGCCGCCGAAAACGGTGCACGTGAGCCGCGAAGGCCCTACATTGGGTGAAAGGGACACCCGAGGGAGCGGTGAGTGACGGCCGAGCAGTGGATGATCTTCGGGTTGCTGGCGGTGACCCTGGTGTTGTTCGTCTGGAACCGCTGGCGTTACGACATCGTCGCCATTGCGGCGCTGCTGACTGCGGCGTTCCTGGGGCTGGTCCCGTTCGGCGAGATGTTCTCCGGATTCGGGCATCCGGCGGTGATTACGGTCGCAGCCGTCCTGGTACTGAGCCGGGGGCTGCTGAATGCGGGCGTGGTGGACGCAGTGGCGCGGCAACTCACCCGGGTGGGGGAGCGCCCCTGGGTGCAGGTGACCGCGCTGACCGTGATTGTCGCCCTGGCCTCGGGGTTCATGAACAACGTGGGCGCGCTGGCCCTGTTAATGCCGGTGGCCGTGTGGATGGCGCGCCAGAGCGGCCGGTCACCCTCTTTCCTGCTGATGCCGCTGGCATTCGGGTCATTGCTTGGCGGGATGCTGACGATGATCGGCACGCCACCGAATATCATCATCGCAGGGTACCGCGCGGAGATTACGGGCGCGCCGTTCGCGATGTTCGACTTCATGCCGGTGGGATTGGGCGTCACCGCGGTCGGCGTGATTTTCATCGCCTTGATCGGCTGGCGCCTGACACCCCAACGGAAGCGCCCGGACGCGACTGGCGAGCTGTTCGAGATCAGCGCCTACCTGACCGAGGTGCGGATTACCGAGGAGAATCGCTATGTCGGGCACACCGTCTTCGAGCTGATGCGCGAACTGCAGGGAGAGGCCGAGGTGGTGGTGGTCGGTCTGGTGCGCGGAGAACGCCGCGAGCCGATGCCGGACATCTATGAAGTACTGCGCGCGGGCGACATCCTGCTGGTCGAGGCGGACCCCGACAGCCTGAAGACGCTACTGGACGTGACGGGAATGGAGCTGGAGGCAAGGCTCGAAGAGGCACAGGAACAAGACGCGCAAAAGGGCCGCGGAGAGGGCCGCGATAGCCCCATGGGCGAACTGGCACTGGAGGAGGCCATCGTCACACCCACTTCGCGCCTGGTCGGTGCCACTGCCAGCGCCCTGGAACTGCGCCAGCGCTACGCACTGAACGTACTCGCGGTTGCACGTCAGGGGGTCCGGCTGCGCGAGCGGCTGGATCGGGTGCGCTTCCGGGCCGGTGACATCCTGCTGGTACAGGGGAGCGAAGAGGAGTTACCCGATGCGCTGGGCGAGCTCGGCTGTCTGCCGTTGGCGTCTCGCGGGCTGCGCATTGCCCGGCCGCGCAAGGTCATCCTGGCCACCAGCCTGTTTGCCCTGGCCCTGGGACTGGTGGCCCTGGGCTGGGTGCCGGCAGCGCCGGCGCTGGTCGGGGCGGCTGTAGCCATGGTGCTGGTGGGACTGATCGGTCCGAGCGAGGTGTACCGCGGGATCGAATGGCCGGTGATTGTGCTGCTGGCGGCCTTGTTGCCGGTGGGACAGGCACTGGAAACAACCGGCGGATCGCAGTTGATCGCGGATGGGCTGTTCGCACTGGGCGCGGCCGCCTCGCCCGCATGGATGCTCGCGCTGCTGATGGCCGTGGTCATGCTGCTGTCGAACGTGGTCAACAACGCCGCCGCGGCAGTGCTGGCGGCGCCAGTGGGGATCGCGCTGGCCCGGTCGATGGAGGCCGCGCCGGATCCGTTTCTGATGGCGGTCGCCGTGGGTGCGTCCTGCGCCTTCCTGACGCCGATCGGGCACCAGTCGAACACCCTGGTCATGGCACCCGGTGGCTACGAATTCCGCGACTACTGGCGCATGGGCCTGCCATTGTCGCTGATCGTCATCGTGACTGCCGTGCCGCTGATCCTGTGGATTTGGCCGCCCTAAAAAGTTCAAGGGGCTAGCGGGGTCAGCCGTGCATTGCCGATTCGGGCCTCGACAAGGTACTGAGCATCGAGCGGTCGCTGCCGGATCGTGGCCTGTAAAGCTTCCCCAAGAGCCAAGGTCCGGGCTGGAGACGGGCCATGACCGGCTGGCTCGGCCCGGCAAATGGGGGCGAGCCGTGCAACCCCGCACCATGTTCCGTGCTGTGCCTTGCGGTAGGCATCCGGGCCTGTATCCTCGGGCTGTCACCTGCCACCGAGCGCATCAGCCATGGACACGCCCACCTCATCTTCCAACCCCTTGCCCCCCGACAGTCCGGGCGTCGCCGACCGCGACGGTTTTTTCGCCTTCGAACGGGGCGACTACCGGGCCGCCCGGGACATCTGGGAGGCCCGCGCCGATGGTGGATCGGCCTGGGCGCAGCTCGGCATGGGAATCCTCTACGCGGAGGGACTGGGGCTGGAGGCGGACCCAGAGCGTGCACGCGAGTATTGGACTCAGGCCGCGGAACAGGGGCTAAGCGATGCCAGCTTCAACCTGGGCGTGATGGCCGAGAAGGCAGATCCGGCGGACACCAGGGCGGCCGAGCACTGGTATCGCCGCGCGGCCGAGGCAGGACACGTCGCGGCACAGAACAATCTGGCGGTTCTACTGCTCAACCAGGGCGGCGACGCCGCCGCCACCGAGGCCGTCCAGTGGTGGAAACGCTCCGCGGAACGCGGCGATCCCGATGCCCTGAACAGCCTTGGGGTGGCCCACCAGCAGGGCAGCGGCTGCGAGCGGGATCGAACGGCCGCCGTCGGGTATTACGCCCAGGCGGCCAACGCGGGACACCGCGACGCGGCCTTCAATCTCGCCCTCGCCCTGGAACAAGGCGACGGGGTGGACCCGGACCTGACCGCCGCTGCCCGCTGGTATCAGCAGGCGGCCGAGGCCGGGGACCCCGACGCCGCGGCGAAGCTGGGGAATCTCTGCCGCGATGGCAAGGGCACAAAGGAAGACATGGAAGCTGCCGCTCACTGGTATCGGGCGGCGGCCGAAGCGGGCCACCCCCAGGCCCAGGCCAATCTTGGGGTCCTGCTGGATCGGGGTCTGGGCGTGCCCCGGGATCAAACGGCGGCGGCGCGCTGGTATGAAGCCTCTGCCCGGCAGGGTCTGGCCCCGGCGCAGTACAACCTGGGCATCGTGCTGGCCGACGGCCATGGTGTGGAGGTCGACTATGTCGCCGCCTGGGTCTGGTTCGCGCGCGCCGCCGATCAGGGCCACAAGCCGGCGGCCGAGGCGCGCGACTACATCCACCAGCAGCTCACCCCGGAACAACGCGCGGAGGCCGAGACGCGCAAGACCGAGCCCTTCGGTCCGCCCATCCCTCGATAGGAACGAGGGTGACACAAGTGGCCCCGCTTCAAGCTGCTGAAGGACAAGAAAACGGCACGGATTGATTTGTCGCCGCAAAGGGCCCCAGACCGTTCTGTTTGTCACCGTACCGACGCCAGCCTGAAACCGCCTTACTGTGGCGAACAGTCTGTGTGGATAACGAGACCATGCGAGAAACAAACTCCATGGCGTGACGTTATCCGCCGCCATGCGCACACCCGCAGGCGGCCACTCAGGGTAACGGGAGGGAGCTGATGCGACTGAGGCTCGAATCGGCGCGGGAAGAGTCGCTCAGCAATTACCTGACGGTTGCGGTCATCATTGCCGCCATATTGACCGCACCGCTGACGGTCACCTACTGGTTAGACGTGGAACACTCGCTGATCACGGTCTCCGATTGGCTGATCTGGGCAGTGTTCGCCGTCGAGTATGCTTTCTACATGGCCATCTCGCATGACCGGTGGAAAACGACCAAAGAGAACTGGCTGTCCGTGTTGATCATCCTGTTCTCCTTTCCACTGCTGCACGAGATACTCAAGTCCACTCGGCTGATCCGACTTCTACGCCCACTGCCGCTGCTGCGACAAACGGCCCTGCTTCGGCAGATTGAACTGTTCCGCCTGTCCAGCGTCCGCAACGCCGGTGGCAGTGCCGCGAAGACAGCGGCCAAGGAGCAGCTGGGGAAGGAACACTGGGCGGTCCGCTTCATCGTTCGCGTCGAGTACTATCGCTCGCGCGTGGTTACGGGCCTGCTGAAACTCCTGCCGGGCATAAAATCCAGCACCATCCGCAAGCGGCGTCAGGAGGAGCGCTCAAAGCGCGAAGACATGAACGAATAACCGGCGGAAGGGCATTGGAAGAAGATGGAAGAAGAAGACACCCATGTTGTTCCGATGGTCCGAACACGCGCCACAACGGGCCGTTATCGCGCGCCCCGGCAGCGTTAGTGGGTGTCCTGCGGCTCGTCCTGTGGCTCGAGGTGCCACGAATGTGATCTAGAATCCAGGGAACCGACAATTCTTGGCCACAGGAGAAAACGCCATGCACAAGTCATCTTCTTTTTCGACTCGGATTGTGAGCGTGGTGGCAGGGCTCATGGTACTCAGCGTAGGAGCACTGGCCAGTGACACGCGAGCTGCTGAGACAGTGGACGGGGTGACGATCTATTTGGGTGTGGTCCCGGCCGCGGTGGTGCGCGGTCACCATCCTCCTGATCACCCGGAGGCCGAGATGCACGGCGGGGTCCCGGATAACGGCTATCACGTGATGATCGCCCTGTTCGACGAAAAGACCGGGGATCGAATCACCGACGCGGAGGTTGAAGCAACGGTCAGCGGCGAAGGGATGGCCGAAGCACGCAAGGATCTCGATGCAATGGTGATTGCCGATGCCGAAACATACGGCAATTACTTCGACCTGACCGGAAGCGGCCCATACGACATTGACCTCAACATCCGCATGCCGGATGAGGATCGCAAGGTGCGGGCAACCCTGGGCTGGCAACGCCCCTGACCACCGGGACCGCACGAACAGGACAAAGCGGTGCGCGGAAGGCTAAGCGGCTAACCTACAGCCGGTAACGATCTTGGTTTCGCGGCTGCAGGGGGCGCATCGCACGAAGCGTGCCCTCTTGATTCCACGGGCTTGACCCGGCCGCGCCTGACCATCGACGACAGGCGTGCGCAGACGGTTTACCCTCAGGGTCATCGCTCGGACCAAGGCCTGTCCATGCCGTTTCCCACGCAGAAGACAAAGATCGTGGCCACCATCGGGCCCGCGTCCGATTCGCCCGAAACCCTGCGGCGCATGTTGCAAGCCGGACTCAATGTGGCGCGGCTGAACTTCTCGCACGGCGATGCCACCTACCATGCCGACTTGATCGGCCGCCTCCGCGAGGCCGCGCGCGAAACCGGCACCCGCGTTGCCATCCTCGGCGACCTGCCGGGCCCGAAGATGCGCATCGGCGAACTGGCGGAAGAGCCGGTCGAATTGCACGCCGACCAGACCCTCACCCTGACCACCGAGGACTGCATGGGCGACGCCTCGCGGGTCAGTGTGTCGTTCGCGGGCCTGCCGGAGGCGGTGCGGCCCGGCGACGCCCTGTTCCTGAACGACGGCTTCATCGAACTGGAGGTGGTGGCGATCGAGCACAGCGAAGTGATCTGCCGCGTGCATACCGGCGGCGAACTGCGCTCGCGCAAGGGCCTGAACCTGCCGGGGATCGATCTCGGCATCCGCGCCTTCACCACGGAAGACCACCAATGGCTGCGGTTTGCAGCGCAACACGGCGTGGATGCGGTCAGCCAGAGCTTCGTGGTCGACGGCGATGACCTCCTTGCGGTGCGCAAGGCCGCGGAAGCGCTGGACTACACCCCCTTCATCATCGCCAAGATCGAGCGCGCCGCCGCGCTGGAGCAGCTCGACGGCATCCTCGAGGCCGCCGACGGCATCATGGTGGCACGTGGCGATCTCGGGGTGGAGATCCCGATCGCGAGCATCGCCCTCGCCCAGCGGCGCATCACCCGGCGCGCCAACCGGCACAACCGCCCGGTCATCACCGCCACCCAGATGCTGGAGTCCATGGTCACCTCGCGCCGCCCCACCCGCGCCGAGGCCACCGACGTCGCCAACGCCATCCTCGGCGGCACCGACTGCGTCATGCTGTCCGCCGAGTCGGCGATGGGGCGCTATCCGGTGGCGGCCGTGGCCATGCTGGCGGCCATCGCCCGATCCATCGAGCCGGAGCGCGAAGGCGGCATCAGCGCCGATGGCCCGGACGACCCCGACGAGGCCGGTCACGACCGCGCCGTCGACCTGATCGCACGCAGCGTACTGCACACCGCGCAGCGACGCCTGCCACGGGTCACCCTGGCGCCTACGCTCAGTGGCGCCACCGCCCGGCGCATCGCCCGCCTGCGCCTGCCCTGCTGGGTCGCCGCCTTCACTCCGAATCCGGCCACGGCCCAGGGTCTGCAGTTTTCCTATGGGGTCCATCCGGTGGAGGTCGCCGAGGACCGCGCCGACTGGAACGATTTCGCCCGCCAGTGGCTCACCGAGCACGGCATCGACGACGGCCTCGTCCTCCTCGTCCAGGGCCCCTCGGGGCCCAACCCGACCGGCAACCACCGCCTGGAACTGCTCGAACTCGGTCCAGGGCCAAGCGCGGTCGGGCGCGGGTAATACCCGGATAGTCGACCACGAGGAGAACGACACCCAGCTGCTTCCCGAGCTGCAGGGACAAGGATATCCGGATACCCCGTCAGTCCAGGTCCAGGATACGCCGACGGGGCGGTGGGGCATGCTGCTGTCGCTGCTGATTCGCATACTCGCGCTGCTTCTGGTCAAGATAGGTCTCGCGGTCCAGTTCGCGGAGCTGGCGCGGGTATTCATCGGTCAGGTCAAACCAGCGCTCGAGACGGGCCTGAAGCTGCTCCTGAGCCGGCCGGTCACGGATATCGAGCCAGGCCTGCAGGGCAAGATAGAAGCGCATGACGTTGCGTTCGATCATCCCTTCCAGGCCGCCGATGTATTGCGCCTCCCCGTTGTCGTCGCCCACCACGGTGAATCCCACCCGGTCGCGTCCGCCGGTGGCGAGGTAGACGCGAGCGGCCAGCCGGGCAATCAGCCCAAAGCGCAACGAGTACTCGAGGTTGACGAGGATCCCCGTATCGTGCGGCACGACGTGGACGATGATGGCGTAATCCCGCGTCCCGTAAGGGCCGCGATCGGCCTCCAGCTCGATCAGTAGCCAATCGTCGTCCATCTGCGCCGAGCGCCTGACGAGCTCGACAGGTTCTGCGTACTCGGGCACCTCGTAACGCGCGCGACCCACGTACAGACGCAGCAACGGGTTCTCACCCTCGCGGTAGACACAGCTCTTGATGTTGATATGCAGGAAGGTGATTTCACACCACACCGAAAGCGCTTCCAGCTCACTGGATACCAGCTCGAAAGAATACGGAAGCCGGGCGTACACCGCCCCCTCGACGACGCCACCCCGAACGGTAGAGGTGACCGCAATCGGCTCGCCCAGCGGCGATTCGGCAATGGCAGCCAGCCACTCTTCGGCACCATCCGCAAGGGCCGGCAGAGGATGTCCGGCCAGCAGGGCCAACGCGAGAAGCGCGCCGAGAGGCAGCCGGCGACACCCGGACTGCGGCGCAAACGGGACGAGCGGCAGTCGAGGCATGGCAACGTCCCTCCGTAGAATCGCTCGAGCGGCACCCTTTGACCGTCATACCGGGGGCCGGCCCGAGCAAGAATCCGGAACGGTCGCGGGTGCCGAGAAAGTGCCCCCGTTCACCTCCTAGATAGCCCATCACGGCAAGAAAAGTGGCGCTCGGACACAAGGGAGGCGCCGGGCAAGTCGCACGTTCACGCCCGATTCGATCTTGTGTGGTGACAAGGCTCTACAAGTGATGTGCAGCCGGACTCCCCGGGCGCGCCACAATGCGGTGGGCAGCCCCGGATCCAGAAGGCAGCACGGACGTGCCAATCACTCGCTGGCCCAGCCGCGGAATCCTTCGCGGACAGAAAGACAGCGGGCATACCCGAGGTCGCGCAAGAGCTCGGCGGCGCGCAGACTGCGGCGACCGCTGTTGCACAGGCACAGCAGGATCTGGTCCTGGGTGACATGGTAGCTGTTGATCAGGGAGATGAAGTGCTGGAAATCCCGATCGTCCGGCTCGTCGGCGTCCAGCAGTTCCTGCTCTTCTTCCGACAGGCTCCGGCCCAGCAACTGCTTCAGGCGAAACAGGGGCACGGGGACGGCGCCTTCCACCTGCCCTTCCAGCTCCAGCTCGAAGGGCTGCCGGATATCCAGCAGCACGGCCAGGCCGATGTCCACCAGTTCCCGCGCCGAGTGCACGCTGATCTCCAGCTGCGGGGTATTCGAATCATCTGCCATGAGCTCTCCTTTGCGTTCAGCGTCTCCCTGTGGCAACCATCCCGGCTCCGGGTTCCTTCCCGGTCGCCCTCGGAGGATCTACGCGGTGTGAACGGGAGCATCCCGCCGCAGTTCGGAAATAACGGGGCCGTTCGTGCTCTGTGAAGGTCGCCCGCGACATATCGTAACCCGCCCTCTATGCTCCCTGGATAGCTGCCGCCCGAATCGGCACATACAAGCGGGAAACCATGACGAACGACCGGGACACCGACCTGACCCGTCACCACGAGCCACGCGATTTCTCCGACCGCGTCGCGCGCGGCTTTACCTCGCTGATGCGATTGTTCGCCGACACGTTCTTTGCCCGGCGCTACGGGCACCGCGCCGTGGTCCTGGAGACCGTTGCGGGCGTCCCCGGCATGGTGGGCGCGACCCTGCAGCATCTGCGCTCGCTGCGCCGCATGGAGGATGACCACGGCTGGATACGCACGCTGATGGACGAGGCCGAGAACGAGCGCATGCACCTGCTCACCTTTATCGAGATCACCTCGCCCAACTGGCTGGAGCGCTTCCTGATCATCCTGGCGCAGGGCTTCTTCTACACGCTGTTCTTTCTGATCTACATCGTCTCGGCGCGCACGGCGCACCGGATCGTGGGCTACTTTGAAGAGGAAGCGGTCGTCAGCTACACCGAGTACCTGGAGGAAGTGGAGTCCGGCGCGCTCGACAACGTCGCCGCGCCGGAACGCGCGATCCAGTACTGGAGACTTCCGGAAGATGCCCGTCTGTCCGACGTCATCCGCGCGGTACGCGCCGACGAGGCCGGCCACCGCGACGTCAACCACGGTTTCGCCGACTTGCTCGGCAAGAAGGACTAACCGGGGCGCTCACTCGCGGCCTGAAGGGGCCGGTTTTCGGGCAGTATCGTCGGCCTGTACGAACGAAACGGAGGCGAACGTGAGCGACGAACGGACCGGGGGCAGCGAAGGGGTGCTTCCCCTGCAGCGGCTTGCAGGGTGGGGACTGCGTGGCTTCGCTATCCTGACGGGCCTGGCTGGCTTGCTGGCATCGGGGGCTTTCTGGACCCTGGCGCAGGAGACATGGCAACTTCCGTGGCCGACCATTTCCCTGGTGGTTCTCCAGATCCTCTTTGCCATTGCGATACTAGCCTGGGCAGGGCTCCTGTGGCGGAGGGCACAGGTTTTGGGGGCACTGGAAACACGAGACTACCCCGCCATCACCTGCGTCGTGGTCTGTATCCGGCTGATGGGCGAACTGCTGGCCATTGGCTTCGTGCTGTTCTCGCTGGCGTTTGCGGTCCTCTCCCTGACGACCGTCGAGCCCCTGGCGAGTAACGCGGTGGTCGCTCTCGGCCTGAACGCCGACCGGATCGAACCGGCGGGCTGGATGCTGGCCGTGCTGCTCGCCGCCCTTTGGCCCCTTGCCGGGCTGTTCGCGGCCGGCATGGCCCTGTTCGGGACCTACCTGTTCGCGGACGCGATGACAGCGATGCTCGAGTACGTGCGCGATGTTCGGCGCATTCGCGAAACCCTCGCCTCCAGCAGCGCGAAGTAGCGCGACCCGACCCGCGCGCGAGCCCGACGTACTGGAAAACAGTCACCCCGAACGGCCTCGGCACGGTTGAGGTATCTCAAGGTTTTCCTTGGCAGGCCGTTTAAAGTGCCACTGGCCTGATGCGTCAGGCTCGCCCATTCCAGGCAATACAAAGGACCCGCCCATGAACCTCCGCTCGCTTTCCGTTCGATCCAAGCTGGTCATCACCATCGTGGTGCCCGTGGCCGCACTACTGCTGCTCGCGGCGCTGGCCGCCCGCGGCACGGCCAACATCGAGGACGGCGTGCAAAACATCTATCACGACCGGGTCGTGCCCCTGCAGCAGCTGAAGACCATCGCCGACAACTACGCGGTGCTGGTCATCGATGCGGTGAACAAGGCCGATGCCGGGCGGATGACGGCCGAAGAGGCGCTGGCCAACGTGCGCGAGGCGCGCACGGAGATCGCCGACATCTGGGAGGCCTACCTG
Source organism: Thioalkalivibrio sp. AKL19 (assembly GCF_000420165.1). Lineage (GTDB taxonomy): Bacteria > Pseudomonadota > Gammaproteobacteria > Ectothiorhodospirales > Ectothiorhodospiraceae > Thioalkalivibrio. Next base: position 332,236 of record NZ_ATUK01000010.1, read on the forward strand.
GCCACCACGCTCACGCCCCGCGAGCAGGAACTCGCCGATGGCGCCCGCGCCTTGTTCCGTGCCGCCAACGCCGATCTGGACCGCCTGGAGGAAGCCCTTGAGGGGATGTCCGGCAATGTTCAGGGCGAGCTCGACGCCTTCAATGGTCCGCTGTACGACAGCATCGACCCGATCAGCGACCAGATTACCGAGCTGGTCGACCTGCAGATCGACGTAGCCGGGGCCGAGGCCGAACGCGTTTCGGAGTTCTATACGCAGGTGCTGGTGCGCACCGGCGGGCTGATGCTGCTGGTGCTGATCGCCGTGGTGATCACCGGCGTTTGGACGTACCGCTCGGTGGCACTCCCGATCGCCCACATGCGCGAAACCCTGGGCCAGATCGCCGAGCACCATGACCTGTCGCGCCGGGTGGATGTCAGCGCCGACGACGAGATCGGCGCCACCGCGAATGCGCTGAACAGCATGCTCGACCAGTTCCAGGACTCGATCCGCGAGCTGCGCACCCTGACCGACCAGATGGCCTCGGCCGCCGAGGAGCTGTCCGCCGTGAGCGCACAGACCGACGGCAACATCGACCAGCAACGCTCGCAGACCGAACAGGTCTCCACGGCGATGAACGAGATGGCGGCGACGGTGCAGGAAGTCGCCCGCAACGCCTCCGATGCCGCGTCCTCCAGCCAGGAAGCCGACCAGGAGTCGCGGGCGGGCGGCGAGGTGGTGCGCACGGTGGTCAGCGATATCGGGCGCCTGTCGGGCGAGGTCGCCACCATCGAGGAGACCGTGCGCAATCTGGACGAGAAAGGTCAGCAGATCGGCACGGTCCTGGATGTGATCCGTGGCATCGCCGAACAGACCAACCTGCTGGCCCTGAATGCGGCGATCGAGGCCGCCCGCGCCGGCGAACAGGGACGCGGCTTCGCCGTGGTCGCCGACGAGGTGCGGACCCTCGCCTCGCGCACGCAGGACTCCACCGCCGACATCCAGGCGATGATCGAGGCGCTGCAGGCCGGCACCCGCAACGCCGTGTCCGCCATGGGCCGCGGACGCGAGATGGCCGAGGCCACCAGCAACGACGCCGAACGCGCCGGCCAGGCGCTGGAATCCATCGTCCAGGCCGTCGGCCGGATCAGCGACATGACCACGCAGATCGCCAGCGCGGCGGAAGAACAGAACGCGGTGGCCGAGGAGATCAACCGCAACATCTACGCCATCAACGACATTACCGGCGATACCGCCAATGGTTCCCGCCAGACAGCAACCGCCAGCCAGGAGGTCGCGGACATCGCCTCGCGTGTACGCGACCTGGCCTCCACCTACCGCATCGCCTGACCTTGATGCTCGGGGCGGTGGCGGCGCCGGGGCCGGCGGGTTTCATGCGGACGACGCCGATTCGACCGGAACAATGGCTGCGGGGTGTTGACCGCAAGCGCTTGCGCGCAGGATGGGTGCGCACACGTGCATGTCTCCGCGTGGCCCCGAGGGCGTTCGCATGAGGCTGTGGTCAAAGTGGAAGAAAGGGGGATCCTTGCTGGCCGATGTCCTGCAGCGCCAGGGGATCGATCCGAAGGCGGCCGCGGCACGGGAAAGCTTCAAGCAGATCCTGGATGACGCCGAGGCCGCGGCGGATGCGCGCCTGGAGCGCGAGCAAGAGGACACCGGGGCCCTGTCGCGGGAGGAACACAACACCCGCTGGGAGGTGCTGTTCTTCGAAGAGATCCGTGCCCGGGCCAGGGCCCACGCCGCGAAGGGCAAAGACCGCTGAGCGACAAGCGGCGGCGGGCCGGCCGGTGACTCACGCGCTCTTGCGGAATACGCACCAGTTGAACGGCTGCTCGGTCCCGCCCGGGGTCACGTGTACCTCCCGCTGCGACTGCACCAGTACACATTCCGGACCGAACGCGTCCTGCAGGGTATCCGGAGAGTGACGCTGGACCGGCAGGCCGGAACACGTTTCCGGGCCGTCGGGCGCGAAGGTCCCGATCACCACGTGTCCGCCCGGACGCAGTGCCCGCCGCATCTGCCTCGCATAGCGGGCACGTTGATCCGGATCGGTCAGGAAGTGGAACACCGCACGGTCATGCCAGACATCGAACGACGCTTCGGGGAACGCATATCCCAGTACGTCTGCTTCCTGCCACACCACCTCTGACGCGCGCGTCCCGATCCGTTCCCGTGCCTTCGCGAGCGCCGCCCCGGACAGATCGACCACCGTCAGGTTGCCGTAGCCCGCCGTCAGCAACTCGTCCGCCAGGACAGAGGCGCCGCCGCCGATATCCACAATCGCGGCATCCCGATCCGGGGCAACGGCCTCGATCAGCGCCCGCGACGTTCGCGCCTGGGCCTGATACCAGCCTACCGCATCGGTGGCACGGGTCTGGTAGACGTGTTCCCAGTGCTGCCTTGTACTCATGCGGGTTCCTGGTGACCGAAGCGAGGCTTCTCGTGCCGAAAGGTTACCAGAGGCGTTCGGACGGCCTGTGCTACCCTCCGCGCCGATCCCCATGCCACCGGTCCCGACCATGCAATTCTTCCGTCTGCTCAGCGTCATCGAGGGCATTTCGCTCCTCGTCCTGCTCTTTGTCGCGATGCCCCTGCGCAGCTACGCGGACATGCCGCTGGCCGTGACCTACGCGGGCTGGGTGCACGGCGTCCTGTTTATCGTCTATGGCGCGACCTCGTTGTTCGCCAGCCATCTGAGCGGCTGGCCGGTATGGAAGTGGCTGCTGGTCTTGTTCCTCGGCGTTGTCCCCTTCGGCTTTCTCTACGTCGACCACCTGATCCGGCGCGAAATCTCCAACGCAAGCGCGGCCAGGACAGCCTGACGCCCAATCATCACGGGCCACGACCCAACCGCCTTCTGCCCCCGCTCGTCATCCCGGCGGGATCGAAGCGCAGAGCCGGGATCTCCTACGTCAGCGACTCCCCCAGCGCCGGAGATCCCGGGTCGCCGCTGCGCGGCGTCCGGGATGATGGCCCCAGGTGTGCCTCGATGAATCGGACTGGCCACTCGTCCCTTGAATACCTTCCCCAGAACCGACGCTCGCGTGGTCTAATCGGCCCTTCATCCCCATACCAAAGCCCGCCATGATCGCCGTAATCTTTGAAGTGGAACCGCATACGGAACGCAAGCAGGACTACCTGGATGCGGCCGCGAGTCTGCGCGAACACCTGAAGGACGTCGACGGATTCCTCTCCATCGAGCGTTTCGAAAGCCTGAGCCAGCCGGGCAAGGTGCTGTCACTGTCTTTCTGGCGGGATGAAGCGGCCGTTCGGGAATGGCGCAACCTGGAGGAGCACCGCCAGGTGCAGGCGGCCGGGCGCGGCGGCATCTTTGCCGACTACCGGCTACGGGTAGCCGAGGTCGTGCGCGACTATGGCATGCACGACCGCGACCAGGCCCCGGACGACTCCCGCCGGGCCCACGGTTCCTGACCCCCGTCAATCCACCAAACACGGCTGCGCGTGGGGCAAGGCTCCCCGATCGTGACAGCCCGCGTTAGTCCGGATCCCGCACGATGATGCGCCCTTCCATATAGGGGTGCGGGGCGCAGATATAGTTGTACGTACCCGGCTCCGTCAGCGTGACGCTGTCGCTCTCGGCATGGCTCAGCATCGCCGTGGCGAACGACTGCGGGCCGCTCATGACGACGGCATTGTGCGCCCCCGAGGTCTCCCCGAGACCGTAGGTAAAGACGTCCTCGTTCACCCAGGTAACCTTGGTGCCCGATGCCACCTCGACGACCTTCGGATAGAAGGAATTGCCCTTCATTTCGATCACGACCTCGTCCACATCGTCCCCGAACCGGACCGGACGATCGGCTCGGGCGGGTACCGGGTTCGTCTCGGCCGCGGGGATACCGAACGGCGAAAGGATACGCCGGGCTTCACCGATCCGCTCCGCGCGCTCCCCCTCGTCGTAGGTGGGACCGTCGGCCAGGACCTCGGAGGGGGTATCCGCATCCGCACGCGCGTCCAGCAATCCGATCGCCCCGCGGCTGGTGGCCCCGACGCCATGATCCAGCATGGTGTAGACGCCTTCCTCCGGGGGTATGCGGAACTCGATCACCCAGGAGTCCGAGGGACCCGTGGTCACCGTCTGGCCCCCTGGCCACCGTGCTTCCGGGTGCCCCTGCCAGTACACGTAGTCCCAAACGATGCCGACGATATGGAAGGTCGACAGAAGATTGGGGCCGATATTCATGAAATACATGCGCACGTAGTCGCCCGGCCGGACGGGGATGGGGTTCTCCACGTAGCGGAACAGCTGGCCATTGAAGGCGGTGTAGCTGGCGTCGCCTTCCACCGCCTCCTTGCCGCTGGCGTACAGTTCGTGCTGCAACATGTACAGCTTCAGGTCCGGCTCCTGTCCCAGATCCGCCTCCAGCTGGTAGGACTTATCGCGGGGCTCGACCACGATCATCCCGTACTGGCCGAACATCACGTGCATCGGGATGGCGTGGCCCCCCGGGGCGCAGTGATACATGAAGACCCCCGGCGTGGTGGCACGGAAGGTCACCGACTTGGTCTGCCCGGGGAGGATGTGCCCGACGTGCTTCGAGGTCTGGGTATAGGCGGCATGGATCGAGGCGCCATGCATCACATCGCCGCTATTAGTGATCTCCATGCGCACGATGTCGCCCTCGGTCACCCGCAGCGTGGGTCCAGGCAGCTTCCCGTCGATCAGGAAGCCGTCGTAGACCACGCCCTGCCCGATGGGCACCTGCCCCTCGTCCAGGTCGATCCGGAACACATGGTCCGGCTCGGCATCCTGGGAGACGTACCCGGTCGGGCGGGTCTCGAGGCCCTCGTCGCGCTCGATGATCTCGATAAAGTCGCTGTCGCCGAACAGCGCGCTGAAATCCGGCCCCGGTGTTGCCTGGGCCACGGGGGCCGCCCACCAAAGCACAACCAGGGCGAGCCACGCCATGCCGCGTGCAGCGACGTGGTCCCGGCCGGTGGGAGCTTGTACGCATTCCGTCTGTTTCATGGAGAGCTCTCCTCAGGTTCGGACGGACAAAGTCCCGCCATATAACCTTTATAGCAGATACAGCTAAATCTGCCGGCCGCCGGGAAACGGCGCGAGCCGAGCCAAGCGATCATCCGGATGCATGAGTGCGTGCGGGCGAGCGCCCGCGTTTGCCGAGGTTCTTCCCGGCACCGCCTCGCAACACCCCCACGCTGGCCTATAGATCGAACCGTAATCACCGACTGGAGACGAGGCATGGGCATCGTGAACGAGTTCAAGCAGTTCGTGGCGCGTGGCAACGTAGTGGACATGGCCGTGGGCGTCATCATCGGGCTGGCGTTCGGCCAGATCGTTTCGTCACTGGTTTCCGATGTGGTGATGCCGCCGATTGGCCTGCTGATCGGCGGGGTCGATTTCTCCGATCTGATGATCGTGCTGCGCGAGGCGGAAAACGGCGTGGCAGCGGTCACGATCAATTACGGTACATTCATCAAGCGCGTGGTGGACTTCCTGATCATTGCCGCGGTGGTGTTTGCCGCCATCAAGATGATCGCCCGCCTCCAGCGCAAGGAGGAGGCAAAGCCCGCGGAACCCCCGGCCCCCAGCAACGAGGAAAAGCTGCTGGCCGAGATCCGCGATCTGCTGAAGACGCGCCGGGACAGCTGACGGGAACGCCCGGAACCGGCACAACCCGAAGGCGTCTCAGCAAAAACAGGAAGACTGGAGACGAGTTTGGACAACGCCATCGAAGCGGAAGGTCTGGTTCGCGCCTTTGGCGCCACCCGGGCCGTGGACGGGGTGGACCTTCGGGTACCCTCCGGGCAGGTCCTGGGCCTGCTGGGTCCGAACGGGGCCGGCAAGACCACCGTGGTGCGCATGCTGGCCACGCTGCTCGCCCCGACTGCCGGTACGGCCCACGTTGGCGGCTTCGATATGGTCCGCGAAGCCGCTCGGGTGCGCGAGATCATCGGCCTGACGGGCCAGTACGCATCAGTGGACGAGAAGCTGACCGGGCGCGAAAACCTGATCCTGATCGGCCGCCTGCTGGGCCTGAAACGCCGGGAGGCCCGGGCCCGCGCCGACGAATTGCTGGGAGACTTCGACCTGCGCGAGGCCGCAAATCGCCCCGCGCAGACCTATTCCGGAGGCATGCGGCGCCGACTGGATCTGGCCGCCAGCCTGGTAGGCCGGCCACGCATCCTGTTCCTCGACGAACCCTCCACCGGCCTGGACCCGCGGGCCCGCCGCGATCTGTGGGAACGCGTGCGGCAACTGCAAGCCGGTGGCACCACCGTGCTGCTGACCACCCAGTACCTGGAGGAGGCCGATGCCCTGGCCGATACCATCGTGGTACTCGACCACGGCCGGGTCATCGCCAAGGGCACGGCCGCGGAACTGAAGGCGCGGGTCGGGGGCCGCACATTGTTCCTGGTGGTGGCCCACACGGAACAGGCCGCTGCCGCCGGCGACCGGGTGGCCGGGATCGTGGGCACGCAGCCCCGGGTGGACGGCGAGACCATCAGCGTGCCGGTATCCAACCCGTCGCTGCTGCCTGCGGTGCTGCGTGACCTCGACGCCGCCGGCATCGAGGTCGCGGAGCTGGGGCTGCGCGGCGCCAGCCTGGACGACGTGTTCCTGTCCCTGACCGGGCGCAGTGGAGCCAGCCGTGAAGAGCCCGGCGCCGGGGAGGACGCGGCATGAAAGCCATCGACCAGACCCTGGCGCTGGCCTGGCGCAGCCTGGTGCAGGTGCGCCGCAACCCGTGGGAGCTGGGCGACTACAGCATCCAGCCGATCCTGTTCCTGGTGCTGTTCCTGTTCGTGTTCGGCGGGGCCATTGCCGGCTCACCGGAGAACTACCTGGCGTTCGTGCTGCCGGGCGTGATCGTGATGAACATGCTTTTCGTCACCGTGTATGTCGGCCACGGCCTGAACACCGACCTGACCCGTGGCGTGTTCGACCGCTTCCGTGCCCTGCCCATCCCGCGCTGGGCGCCACTGGCCGGCCGCATCCTGGCGGACGTGGTCAAGCAGCTTTTGTGTATTGCGCTGTTGCTGGTGGTCGGGTATCTGCTGGGCTTTCGCCTGGAGACTTCATGGGCCCATCTACTGGCGATGGTGGCGCTGGTGCTGGCCTTCGCGGTGGCCTTCTCCTGGGTGATGGTGCTGGTGGGCGTGATCGCTCGCGACCCCGAGCATGTCCAGCTGTTCGGCTTTACCGCGCTGTTCCCGATCACCTTCGTCAGCTCCGCCTTCGTGCCCGTGGACACGATGCCGACGTGGCTGCAGGGCTTCGTGCAGGCCAACCCGGTATCGCTGCTGGCGGATGCCGCCCGCGGACTGATGAATGCCGATGGTCCGGCCCTGGAGCCGGCACTTGGGTCGCTGGCCTGGGCCCTGGGGATTGCGCTGGTGTTCGCGCCACTGTCGGTCTACATGCTCAACCGCCGCCTCGCGCGCGGCTAGCCCGGCATCCACCCCGGTCGTTCAGAACAGTTCGATCTCGCCAGTCTGGATGCTGGAGGGCTCCACCGCACCTTCGGCCACCAGCCGGTCGTACAGGCAGACCCGGTTCTTGCCATGTGCCTTGGCGTAGTACAGGGCCTGGTCGGCCTCATCCAGCACAGCGCTAACGGTCTTGTAAGACTGCAACCGCGTCACGCCAATGCTGGTCGTGACACGACCGACCCGCGGCAAGGCATAATCGGCGACCGCATCCTTGAGCCGTTCGAATGTGGCGACAGCCCGGTCGGCGCCGGCAATCTGGGCCAGGACGACGAACTCCTCGCCACCGAAACGATAGATCAGGTCGTTGTCACGGAAGCTCTGCTGCAGCAGCCGGGCCAGCAGGATCAGGACTTCGTCTCCGTAGACGTGCCCAAAACTGTCATTGATCTTCTTGAAGTCATCAACATCGATGACGGCCACCCAGATCTGCGTTTCCTCGGGGCCGGGCTCGTGACGGCGATCGTCCGCAAGCCCGGGGCGGGTAACACTGCGCCCCATCGTCGCGAGGTCACGAAAGTTCGCGTCGAAGGTCTTGCGGTTGAGCAACCCAGTGAGCTCGTCGGTCTGCGCATCGTCGATCAAACGCACGAAATTGCGGTAGACCGAGAGGAAGCTCTCGACCAGGAGTGTATCGAGCGACTCGTTACTTCCGTCGTCATCGAAAGAAAACACCAGACAGATACTGAATTCGTTGAGTCCGGACATGGGAAAGACCGAGACCCGAGAGCCGGATTCGTCGACATCCGCGACCGGCTGGCCAGTCGCCAATGCCCGTTCCAGCAACCCGGCGGGCGTGGGCTGATCCGCGGAATCAAACGGAACCGTCATCACGGCATCGTGCTTGCGATCGAACGAATGCAGGCTCCTGGGTCGCCCATCGGCCTTCAACTGAATCGCCCAGATGCACGCAGACTCGTAAATGCCGTCCAGTGTCTTGAGCAGGCTGTACTCCAGACGCTGGGCATCGCGGTTGCCCGTCAGGTGGGCCAGTCCGTCAAGCAGGTCACGGCTACTGGGCATGGCGTGGATCCCGTGGATTCGGTGAGGGCCGCGGGCACCCCGGTTCGATCGTCCGGGGTGCCCGCGGCGCGAAATCACTTTGCGCAAATGCCGCCGGGCAGCGCGCGAACCTGGGACACTGCCCCGCCCACAAGGTTTCCCGACGGAGCAACGCCCGAATTTCGAACTTCATGATAGTCGAAAAGCACGGCGCCGAGCGAAGGGCTTCACTCGAGGAGGTAGCTGGAGGCAAAGCAGTCGTCGCCTCCCTGCGACGACAAGAAAGGACCCGTGTGAGGGCCGGCGGGAACTCAGTAGACGGGGACCAGTGCGTAGCCCTGGTTCTGGTAGCCCATGACGGCGATGAACCCACTGCGGACCGGCTGGATGGGCTCCAGCACCTGGTCGTTGTCCACCCCGTAGGCGCGGGTCGCGGCGGCGCAGACCTCCATCTTCACACCCAGCTCATCGAGGCGGTCGACGGCCTTGGCGATCTCTTCCAGGGTGTCGCCGTGGTCGATGGCGATCTCCGGCTCGGGGTCGGTGGTGATGAACTTCACCGCCTCGGCGATGAAGACCATGCGCAGATCGGGCTCCACGCCCTCCTTGAGCAGGTTCTCGTGGTTGGTGGCGATGCCGCGCAAGTAGGCCAGCATCACGTTGGGATCGGACTTGCGCATGTCGTAGACCGCCCGCATGGTCTCGATGCCCTGGGTCGCCTCGCGGTTGTCCAGGCCCTCGGCGGCGGCCGTGGACGCCAGACCGAGCGGCAGCAGCAGGGCCACAAGCAGGATCACTATTCGGTTTCGCATGGATACTCCTCCTTTCGTGGTTTAGGTCCGGGGGTCTCGTCCCCGGACTCGGAGCCTGAATCACTCGGACTCAGTAGATGGGGATGACCGCGTAGCCCTGCGCCTGATAGCCGGTCAGGGAGACGAAGGTGTTGCGCACCGGTTCGATGCCGGGTAGCAGCTCGCCATGTTCGACCCCGAACAGCCGGGTGGCCACGGCACAGGACTCCATGCGAACGCCCTTCTCCTTCAACGCAGCCACGTGCTCCTCGATGGCGTCGAGGTGGTCAAACTCGGTCAGATCGAAGCGTTCGCGGTCCTCGGACACCATGGTCACGGCCCGCCCGCGAAACGCCAGAATCATGTCCGGCTCGACACCTTGATCGGTCAGGTCGTCAAAGGTCTCGCGAATCACCATCAGATATAGCGCCAGCATCTCCGGGTCATTGTTGTTCAAGTCGAACACCACCCGGCCCTGTTCAACACCCTCCAGGGCCCGGGCATCGGTGGGGGTATCGGCCTGGACGCTCAAGGCGGACAGGGACAAGGCAAACAGCAGGAACAGGGAAGCAACGATTTTCATGGGGGCTCTCCTTCGTGGTGGAAGCGGGGTTACGGGTTGTCCGCGGGGGTCATGACAATGGCGCGCCAGGCGGCCTCCTGCGTCTCGGCCAGGTAGTGCGCCAGCGGTTGCTCCAGGACACCGTCGAGGTGCAGGTGCAGCAGGCGGATCGCGCCGCCGAACGCGGCGGTGGCGGCCACGGGTACCTCCATCGGGCGAACTTCGCCGTTCTGAATGCCCTGCTCGATGCACTCGCGCATGCGCTGGAACGGCTGCGAGGAACACACCGGCGGCTCGTCCGGAAGAAACTCGCGGTGGCGCGCCTCCAGCACGAAGCGCAGGGTCTGAGGGGCCACGATCGCGGCCTCGAACAGGAACGCGATAATCCCGTCACAGCGCGCACGGCAGTCACTCTCGCGCTCCATCACCTCGGCCAGGCCGGCGTCCATGCGTTGCAGCAGGTCGTCGTACAGCGCCTTGGCCAGCGCCTCCTTGTTGCCGAAGTGGTGATAGATCGAGCCAATGGAGACCCCGGCCTGGCGACGGATGTCATGGATGGAGGTATTGAAATAGCCATCACGACTGAACCGCTCCAGGGCGGTATCCAGCACGAGCTTGCGCAGTGCGGCACCGCGCACCGATTGCTTTGGGTTTTCCGTCATCACCACAACCGAACCGAACGTTCGTTCTAATTTAGCGCGAACATATGCGAAACGCCATACGCCGGCCACGAGACATCGCGGAAAAACGAGCGAGCCCATGCGCTGCACAGGCCCGATCAATACCCTGGAGGGGGCGGGCCGCCGATGGGAGGCCCGGATTATGGATGGAGATTGCTTCGCTGCGCTCGCGATGACCGGGTCACCGCACCCGGATTGCGGTTCAGAAGTCCTCGAACTCCATGGCGCGGAAGACGCGGCCGGCGTTCTGGCGGTGCAGTTCGCCGTAGGTGTCCAGGTGACGGTAAGCGGTCTGGTCGATGTTGTAGGCATCGTTCAACGTGCCGCCCTCGTCCAGGATGCGCTGGACTTCTCCGCGCAGATACACGAGGTAATCGTGCGTGTAGCGCCGGAGCACATCGAAGTCACTCACGGGGTCGCCGTGGCCCGGGATGATGTAGTCGGCATCCAGGGCCTCCAGTTCGTGCCAGGTCTCGATCCAGCCGGCGGTGTCGGTGTACTCGAAGATCGGGAGCATGCGCTGGTGAAAGGCCAGGTCGCCGGTAATGAGCGCCTTGCGCTCGGGCGCCCAGATGGCGATATCGCCCGGGGCATGGCCCGGGCCGAGATAGCGGACCTGGATGGTCTCGCCACCCATGTCCAGGTCCAGGCGGGTGGCGAAAGTGACATCCGGCGTGCCCAGCTCGGTCATGAAGGACTTGTCGCGGGTGCGATTGGCCGCGCCCTCCAGGCTGGCCTGGCCGTTGGCCTCGATCTCGCGCCAGGCATCCTTGTGGGCGATCACCGTGGCGCCCTGCTCCTGCCAGTAGGTCATGCCGAGCATGGCATGGCCCTGGGCGTTCTCCAGCACCACGTATTTCACTGGCTGGTCGGTGATCTTCCGGATCTCCTCGTGCAGTGATTTGGCCAGCAGGTAGTTGTCGCCGGCGTTCATCACCACCACGCCGTCCTCGGTGATGATGAACGACAGGTTGTTGTTGTGGCCGGAATTCTCGTAGGTGGAGGGCTGAGTCGCGCCAATCGCGGACCACACACCGTCGGTTACCTTTTGCGGGCGATCGTAGAGGAACGAGTCCCGCGCCTTGTCCAGCACGTACAGCGGCAGGCCCGCGTCCTGCCACTCGAAGAAGCCACCGGGATAGTTCTGCACGTTGGTGTAGCCCATCTGCTGCAGGGTCTGCGCGGCGGCCACGCTGCGCAGGTTCTGGCCGCAGTAGACGACAATCGGGGTGTCCTTGTCCGGGATCTCGCCGGGGGCCTCGAACTCGATCCAGCCACGCGGGATATTGAGCGTCTCGCTGGAACGGATCTGCCCGCCGGTGTGCTCGATCTCGGTGCGGGTGCGCACATCAATCACCACGTGGTCCGGCTCGCTGGCGATCCACTCCTGCAGGCCCTCCTTGTCGATGTTGGTGATCTCGGCGTTGGCCGCCTCCAGCAGCGTATCGCCCGTCAGTTCCTCGGCCTGCGCGGTACTACCCACCGCGGCAAGGGCCAGCCCCAGCCAGATCGCTCGCATCGTCGTTCTCCCTTTTGCATTCATCCCTTCACCATAGCCCCCTGTTCCGCCGCCGGCCAGGTCTCCGCTTGAGTCAGCCCGTGCGCCGTCTATATTCATGGAGACGGCGCACGGCCCAGTGGCCGAAGGAGCCCCCCGATGAGCAATCACATGGCGGATGTCACCATCCACATCGACGAGCACACCGATCACGCGTCGCGCGAACGCATCCAGGACACCCTGCGCGAACTGCCCGGCGTAATGGCTGCCTCCAGCCACGACGAACGGCCCCACCTGATGGTCGTGGAATACGACCCCGAGCGGATCAACAGCCGCAAGCTGCTGGACACGGTGACCGCCTCCGGCGTGCATGCCGAACTGATCGGCCTGTAGCGCCGGGGCACTGGCGGATCGCGCCAGCACCCCCTCGTAACCCGCAATCGGCGCATGCCGAAACGGGACAACCCCTCACCGGTCTGTCACCATATCGGAAATGGGGAAATGGGCCGGCACACAGCGCGACAAGGTGCACTCGGTAGGCAAGCCAGACCGCCGGGATACCCGGTTATTGCACCCGAATGCCTGGAAGGTGCTACTGGCTGTCGGCCTCCTGCTGACCGCAGCCTATGTCGCCCTGCCCTATGGCCTGGCGGCCAGCGGCCTCTACGTGATCGCCACCGCAGGCGCCGCGGTCGCCGTCGGCATTGCCCTGCTACAGCGCCCGCGACCGTTCGCCGCGACCGCCTGGGGCCTGGTCGCGGCCGCACTGGCACTGGCGGCCAGCGGCCACGCCATCTGGTACTGGCTCGACCTGCAGGGCCTGGAACCCTTCCCCTCGGCCGCGGATGTCTTCTATCTGTCCGTATATCCGCTGTTTGCCGTGGCGCTGTGGCGACTGGGAGCTCCGACCGCACGCGACGACGGTGCCCTGGTGGATGCCCTGATCGTGGGGATCTCGGCGGCGGTACTCGGCTGGGCGCTGCTGATCGCCCCCTACACCTACGACTCCGACCTGACCTGGCTGCAATTGCTGGTTTCGGCCGGCTATCCGGTCGCGGACCTGATCCTGCTACCGCTGGTCCTGCGCCTGGTGTTCCTGCATCAAACGCGCATCACCGCCCACAGCGTCCTGCTCCTGGGGATGCTGGCCTACCTGACCGCCGACCTGCTCTACGCCCACGGAAACTCCACCGGCTGGTACACCGCTGGGGGCCTGACCGATGCATTCTGGCTGATTGCCTATTCCCTGATCGTGGCGGCTGCGTGGCACCCTTCCGCCAAGATGGAACCGCGCGCGCACACCTCGGCCGCCGAACTCTCCGGCCGGCGTCTGCTCGTGCTGGGCGCCGCATCCGTCCTGGTACCCATGGTGATCCTGTTTACCGCTGGCAGCGAGATGGAGATCATCCGCGTCGCGGCAATCGCTTCTATCCTGCTGTTCCTGCTGGTGTTGTACCGGATGGCCGGACTGCTGCGCGAGACCCAGCACCAGGCCCGGCGCCTGGAGCACCTCTCGCACACGGACCCGCTGACGGGCGTCAGTAATCGCCGCCACCTGGAAGAACAGCTGGCCCGCGAAATCGCCCGTGCCGAACGCACCCGGGGTCCGCTGAACCTCGCATACCTGGATGTCGACCATTTCAAGCGCTTCAATGACACCCATGGCCATGCCGCCGGCGACGCCCTGCTGCAGGAAATGGTGGATGCCTGGCGCCCCATCCTGCGGCCCACGGATCTGCTGGCACGCTTCGGCGGCGAAGAATTCGTGGTGGCACTCCCGCATGTGGATGCGCAACAATCCCGGCTGGTGCTGGAGCGCCTGCGCGCCGTAATGCCCTACAGCCAGACCTGCTCGGCCGGCATTGCCAGTTTTCGTCCCGGCGACACCGCGGACTCGCTGCTGGGGCGCGCCGACCAGGCCCTGTACGCGGCCAAGAACAGCGGACGCGACCGCATTATCATCGCCTCCACCGACTCCCTGCCCGAACCGAATCCGCCAACATCCGAGGGGAACCACTGATCCATGACTGCTTCCACCCGCGCCGCGCTGCGCGCCGCCATCGGACCGGGCCTGCTGATGGCTGGAGCGGCCGTCGGCGTGTCGCATCTCGTCCAGGCCACCCGGGGCGGGGCCGAATACGGGCTGCTGCTGATCCCGATCGTGCTGCTGGCCTGCCTGTTCAAGTATCCATTCCTGGAGTTCGGCCCGCGCTACGCGGCCGCCACTGGACATCACCTGCTGACCGGCTACCACCGGCTCGGCAACTGGGCACTCGGGCTCTACATCGCGGTGACCGTGGGTACCCTGTTTACCATCCAGGCAGTGGTCACGCTGACCACCGCCGGGCTGGTCACACTGGTCTTTGACCTGGATCTGTCGGTCACCCTGGTCTCGGCCCTGGTGCTGGCCGCATGCATTATGTTCCTGATGATCGGCGCCTACCGCGGGCTCGATCTGGGCATGAAGATCATCATGGCGGCGCTCAGCGTCTCCACCGTGGCCGCCGTGGCACTCGCCTTCCGCGAGGCTCCGGACCTGGTCACCCTGTCCGGCGCGCAAGAGTGGTCGAGCCTCTGGACCCTGGCCGGCTTCGCCTTCGTGCTGGCCCTGCTGGGATGGATGCCGATCCCGCTCGATGTGGCCGCCTGGCATTCGATCTGGACCCAGGAGCGCGCCCGCCAGACGGGCCACGCCCCAACGGTACGCGAGGCGATCTTCGACTTCCGCCTGGGCTACCTGGGCGCGGTGGTGATTGCCCTCGCGTTCATGCTGCTGGGCGCGGTGCTGATGTATGGCAGCGGGATCGGCTTTGCCCCGGGGGCGGCCGCCTTCTCCGCTCAGCTGGTAGACCTGTATGCCCATAGTCTGGGCGAATGGAGCCGCACCCTGATCGCCGTGGCCGCCCTGACCACAATGTTCTCGACCACCCTGGCCGTCACCGATGCCTACCCCCGTGTGATCGTGGCGATCATCCGCACCCTGCGCGAGGACGGCCACGCACCACAGACCATGGATCCCTCGCGCAAAGGCGAACGAGGCCTGGACTGGTGGGGCTACCGGATCGCGCTGCTGGTGGTCGCCAGCGGCGCCGTGCTGCTGATTTCGCAGGCCGGGGAACACTTCACCCGCCTGGTCGATTTCGCCACGCTGCTGTCGTTCCTGTCCGCCCCAGTACTGGCCTGGATCACCTTCAAGGTGGTGATGTCACCGGACATGCCGGAGCAACACCGACCAGGGCGCGGCATGCGCGCCCTGTCCTGGGCCGGGATCGTATTCGGCCTGGTGTTCTCGGTGCTCTACATCCTCTGGCGCCTGTTCGGCTAACCCGCGACGCCAAGAACCGCCTTTAACGCCCTTGATCGTCACGGGCGTGAAGGCAAAAACGCGCCAGGATGGCCACATCGTGATCGGCCTGCCCGGCCTCCAACGCCTCGTCCACCGCGCGTCGCACCGGCATGAGTCCATCGAGGCTCAGCCCCACCGCCTCGCCCAGCCCGGCCACAATGCCCAGATCCTTGTGGTAGAGCCCGGTCTGGAAACCGGGCTCGAAGTCGCCATCCAGTAGCCGCTGGCCGTGTACCTCCAGGATGCGCGAACCGGCAAAGCCTCCCATTAACGCCTCGCGCATGCGTGCCGGGTCCACCCCGGTCTGTTCGGCCAACGCAAACGCCTCCCCGATCGCGACCAGGGTCTCGCCCACCACCAGCTGGTTGCAGGCCTTGGCGATCTGCCCCGCGCCGCTGTCGCCCACGTGGGTCAAGGTGGAGCCCACCACCTCGAAGATCGGTCGCAGCCTCTCGACAACATCGACCGGCCCGCCCACCATCAGGCTCAGGGTCCCGGCCCGCGCGCCCGGCTCCCCGCCCGAAACCGGGGCATCCACGAAGGTCACCTCGCGTTCGGCAGCCGCGCGGGCGATGGCGCGGGTGCGCATCGGGTCGATGGTGCTGTGATCGATCACGATCAGTCCGGGACGGGCGTGCTCCAGGACCCCGTCCGGCCCCAGCATCAGCGCCTCGACATCCGGCGTATCGGAGACATTCAGCACCAGCACCCTCACACCGCGAACCAGCTCCGGGAGGCTCGTGCATGGCTGCGCCCCATCCTGCGCGAGTGCTTCAGCCGTCTCCGGCCGGCGCGCCCAGACCTGGACGTCGGCCCCGGCGGCGAGGAGGTTGCGGGTCATGGGTGCCCCCATGATGCCGAGGCCAATGGCTCCGATCGACTGCAGTTCGGGCGGGATCTGGGATGCGGACATACGGCACTCCGAAAACGGTACCCAGGCACTGTAACAACCCCGCTGGAAAAGCGGCACATGGAGGGTGAACCGGATCATGCAACGCGAACACCTGCACGGCTCCCTGCTCGCCTTCACCGGCGTGATGGCGCTCAGCTTCGACGGACTGCTGGTGCGCCTGGCCGACACCCAGGGCATGGACATCGTCTTCTGGCGCGGGGTGCTGATGGCCCTTGCCCTGACCCTGCTGCTGCGCATCCTCGACGGGCGCTGGGCCTGGACCCACCTGCGCCTCGGCGGGCGCGCTGCCGGCTGGGTCGCGGCCGGGTTCGCGGCGACCACCATCCTGTTCGTGCTCGCCATCCTGCACACCACGGTGGCTAACGTGGTGGTCATCCTGGCGGCCTCGCCACTGTTCGCGGCCGTGTTCTCCGGACTGCTGCTGCGCGAATGGGTGCCGCTGCGGACCTGGGTCGCCATGCTGATCTGTATCGGCGGGATTGCCGGGGTGTTGGCCGGCTCGCTGGAGGCCGGGGGCTGGCTCGGCGACGCCCTGGCGCTGCTGGCGGCCCTGGTCGTCGGCATCAACCTGACCCTGCTGCGCCGCTCGCCCCAAGTGGACCGGCTGGCCGTGATCGCGGCGGGCGGGATGCTGGCCGCGCTGATCGCATGGCCGCTGGCGACGCCACTCGCCGTCGGCCTCGACAGCCTCGCGGTCCTGGCGCTCATGGGCCTCGTCCAGCTCCCGCTGGCGCTGACCCTGATCGCCCTGTCGACCCGCTACCTCCCGGCCGGCGAGGTTGCCCTGTTCCTGGTGCTGGAGGCGGTGTTCGGCACACTCTGGGTCTGGCTGTTTCTGGCCGAGGCCCCGAGCCTGCTCACACTACTGGCCGGCGGCCTGGTCCTGCTCACCCTGGCCGTGCATGCAACGTGGGGCATGCATGAAAGACGAACACCCTAATATTCTAATTGTCGACTCTATATCAAATTCTTATGTTGCATCTTTTCGGAATAATCGCGAACGGTTCCCGTCCTCCCCATAACCGGATACGAAAGGCACGGACGCCCACTATCGGATCCGGTCTGCTCATTGCAGCGCGACATACGCCCCGGGCGTATCGAAAACAAAACACGGGAACAAACGCAGGAGCCCGATCATGAAAAAACGCTTCATCCTTCCGCTGGCCATGGCCGCCGCCGTATTCGCCCTGCCGGGTACCGCCCTCGCGGATAGCTACTATTCCGAGCAAAAAGTCGTCTATCACGTGAACCATGACAATGAACAGCGGCAGATCGGCGCGATGCGGAACATCCAGAACCACATCAACGCCGTGGGCGCCGACCGCATGAGCATCAAGGTCGTGATGCACGGCAACGGGCTCAGCCTGCTGCAGCACGCCAAGTCGAACGAAGACCTGAAGGCCTTCGTCGACCAGCTGAAGATGCAGGACGTGGACTTCCAGGTGTGCAACAACACCGTCGTTGGCCGGAATATCGATATCGCCAACGATCTCTACGACGCCTCCGAGGACGACATCATCCCGAGCGGCGTGGCCCACCTGTCGCACCTGCAGCAGGACGGTTACACCTACGTGCGTCCGTAATACCCCTGCGGCAAGCACCGCGGCGACCGCCATCTCCCGGTCGTCGCTTCGGGCCCGGGACTTCCCGGGCCCTTTTCTTTGTGCCAATAGACCCCACGCGTAAACCCGCCCCGGCTCGTGCCGCACATGACCCTATTGTGGCGCTGCAGACGGGAATAGGCGCATGGCTGATGCGTCTTATCCACACCTGTCGATCGCCTTCACCGCGAAGTCCCCGATCGCAGCGCGCCACCCCCGGCGCAAGGCCCCGTGGCGTACTCGAAACCCGCCCGGGTTCGTTGTTGTTTCAGGAGGAACCTGTGCAATGAACACAATGAAACTGATCCTGCCCGTACTGCTCGCAATGGTACTGAGCATTCCCGGCCTGGCGGCCGCGAGCGAGTTCGACTACGGCACCCACAAGGTCGTCTACCACGTGAATTACGACGACGAGCGGCGTTACATGGGCGCGATGGGCAACATCCAGAACCACATCAACGCCGTTGGCGCCGAGAACATGGAGATCAAGGTGGTGATGCACGGAGATGGCCTCGGCCTGCTGCAAACCGCCAACACCAACGAGAACCTGCGCGGTCGCATCGAAAACCTCAAGATGCAGAACGTGGAATTCCAGGTCTGCGCGAACACCCTGCGTGGACGCAGCATCGAGCTGAGCTCACTGTTCGATGCCTCCGAGGCCGACGTGATCCCCAGCGGCGTGGCGCACATCTCCTGGCTGCAGCACCAGGGCTACACCTACAGCAAGCCGTAACCGCGGCGCGTAATCCATCCACGGCGAGGCCCGGATCGAGAGATCCGGGCCTTTTTCATGGTGCCGCACCGGGACATTGGGGGCACTGCCGCGAACCGGTATGGTATGCACTCTCCATCCGTCCCGAGTCTCGCCGTGTCCGCCATTCACATCCAGCAGCTGTACAAGGCATACGACGGCGTTGCGGTCGTGGACGGCGTGGATCTGGAGATTGCCCCCGGCGAGTTCTTCGGCCTGCTGGGCCCCAATGGCGCCGGCAAGACCACCACCCTGCGCATGCTGCTGGGCATGACGCCGATCGACGGCGGGCAGGTCGAGGTCCTGGGCCTGCCCATGCCGGAGGGCGAACGCGCCGTGCGCGAACGCCTGGGCATCGTGCCCCAGTTCGACACGCTCGATCCCGACTTCACGGTGATCGAGAACATGCGCACCTACGCCGCCTACTTCGGCCTGGCCGGGCCGGAGGTCGAGTCGCGCATCGACCGGCTACTGGGGCAGGTCAACCTGAACGACAAGCGCGGCGCGCGCATCGACGCCCTGTCCGGCGGCATGAAGCGCCGCCTGACCCTGGCCCGTGCGCTGATCAACGAACCCGAGGTGGTGGTGCTGGACGAACCCACCACCGGTCTCGACCCACAGGCCCGGCATCATCTGTGGCGCCAGCTTCGGGCACTGCGCGCCTCGGGCGTCACCCTCGTGCTGACCACCCACTACATGGAAGAGGCCGAGGAGCTGTGCGACCGCATCGCGATCATCGACCACGGCCGCATCATCGCCTGTGATGCCCCAAGCCGGCTGATCGCCGAGCACATCGAGCCCTGGGTGCTGACGGTCGGCGGTGCGGACGCCGGGGAGGTCCTGCAGCGCGAACTGGGCCCGAAGGACCGGGCCCACCAGGTCGCCGACACGTGGCTGGTCTACACCGCCGAGCCCGACCGGCTGCGCGAGCGCCTGCGCACGTTGGGCCACGAGCCGACCCTGCGCGAGGCGGATCTGGAAGACGTCTTCCTGAAACTCACCGGCCACGAGCTGAGGGACTAAGCCCATGTCCGGCGACCACCCTATCCTGCCCCGCCCCAGCCTGCGCTTCGTTGCGGTCTGGCGGCGCAACCTGCTGGTCTGGCGCAAGCTGATTGTGCCGTCCATGCTGGGCAACTTCGGCGAGCCCATCCTGTACCTGCTGGCCTTTGGCTACGGCTTTGGCAGCCTGGTGGGCGATCTCGACGGCATGCGCTACATGGTGTTCATCGCCTCGGGCATCATCTGCTCCTCCGCGATGTTCACCGCGAGCTTCGAGGGCATGTACTCCGCCTACACCCGCATGGCAGAACAGAACACCTGGCTGGGCATGCTCGCGACCCCGCTAACCCTGGACGACATCGTCTTCGCCGAGGCCTCCTGGGCCGCGACCAAGGGCCTGATCAGCGCCATCACCATCCTGGTGGTCGCCAGCCTGCTGGGGCTGGTCGCCGATGCCCGCGCGCTGCTGGCGCTGCCGGTGATCTTCCTCGCCGCGTTCACCTTCGGCGCGCTGGCCCTCGTCATCACGGCCCTGGCGCGCAGCTACGATTTCTTCCTCTACTACTTCACCCTGGCCGTAACGCCCATGCTGCTGCTCTCGGGCGTGTTCTTCCCGCTCACGGAGTTGCCCGGCTGGGTGCAGGGCCTGGCCCTGGCCCTGCCGCTGGCGCACGTCCTGGAGATCGTGCGGCCACTGATGACCGGCACCTGGCCCGCGGCCTGGCTGCCGCACCTGGCCGTGATTGCCGCCTACGGCCTCGGCGCCATCATCCTGGCGACCTACCTGATCCGCCGGCGCCTGCTGCGCTGAACGCCGCGCGTCCCCGGTCCCGCTCCGGCACAGCACCCGGTTGTGCCAGAATGTCGGGCTTCCCAGCCTGCCCGAGCCCGCGATGACCGAGTCTTCCTCCGGCGAACCGATTGCCCCCTTCGACCCGACGGCCGACGACCGCGAATACCTGGCCACGGCCGCCGGCGGGCTCGCCCCGCTGGTCGCTCGCGAGCTGGAGGGTCTCGGTGCCCTGGACCTGCGGGAAGACCGCGCCGGCATCCACTTTCACGCGGATCTCGCCACGCTGTACCGCTGCCTGCTTGGCAGCCGCGTGGCCAGCCGCATCCTGCTGCCGCTGGCGCGCTTCGACGAACCCGACGGCGATGCCTGCTACGTCGCCAGCCGGACCCTGGACTGGCCCGCCCTGTTCGGGCTCGACGCCACCTTTGCCGTGGATGTCACCGGGAAGAGTTCGCACATCGGGCATACCCATTTCGCCGGGGTGCGCGTGAAGGATGGCATCGCCGATGCCTTCCGCGACGCCACCGGTGAACGCCCCGACGTGGACGCCCCCGATCCGGACGTGCGCGTGCTGCTGCAACTGCAGGGCCGGCAGGCCCAGATCAGCCTGGATATCGGCAACGGTGGCCTGCACCGTCGCGGCTATCGCGGCAGCGGCGGCGAGGCCCCGCTGCGCGAGAACCTCGCCGCCGCCCTGCTGATGCGTGCCGGCTGGCCGGAGCACTTGGAGACCCATCCCGACGCGCAGTTCCTCGACCCCTTCTGCGGCAGCGGCACGCTGGTGATCGAAGCGGCCCTGATGGCCACCCGTACCGCCCCCGGCCTGCTGCGCGAGGGTTTCCGCCCCCATGGCTGGTCCGGCCACGACGCCGGGCTCTGGGCCAGCTGCGTGGCCGAGGCGCGTGACGCGGTGCGCCCCTGGCAGGGCCCGCCGCTGCGGGGCAGCGACCGCGACCGGGGGGCGGTGGCCGCCGCCCGCAAGGCGGCCCAGGCCGCCGGCGTGCGCGACTGCACGCGCTTCGAACAGGCCGATGCCCTGACCCTGGAGCCCCCGGCCGACCACGGCATGCTGGTCAGCAACCCGCCCTACGGCGAGCGCATCGGCAACACCCCGGAACTGATCAAGCTCTACAGCCTGCTGGGCGAGCGCCTGCGCAGCGCCTTCGGCGGCTGGCATGTCGCCCTGCTGGTCGCGGATACCACCGACTCGCAACGCCTGGGCCTGCGCGCCAGTCACAAGCACCGCTTCTACAACGGCACCCTCGCCTGCCACCTGCTGCAGTTCGAGATCCATCGGCGCGACGAGCCGGCCGCGGCCCCGGCGCCGGATTTCGCCAATCGGCTGCAAAAGAACCTGCGCCACCTGGCCCGCTGGGCACGCCGCCAGGGAGTCACCTGCTATCGCATCTACGACGCGGACCTGGCCGAATACCCCCTGCAGATCGACCGCTACGAGGCCGAGGACGGCACGGTTCACCTGCATGTGCAGGAGTTTGCCGCACCCGCCAGCGTCGATGCGGCACGCGCCGAGGCGCGTCTGCGCGGGGCACTGGCCGCGATGCTGGAGGTTACCGGCATCGAACCCGCCCATCTGCATTACAAGCAGCGCCGGGCACAGAAGGGACGCTCGCAGTACCAGCGCGCGGAGACCGTCCAGCCCGCTCCGTTTCCGGTGCACGAGCACGGCTGCCGCCTGTGGGTCGACCTGGATGCCTACCTCGACAGCGGGCTGTTCCTGGACCATCGACCGATGCGCCTGCGCCTGCAACAGGAATGCCGCGGCCTGCGCCTGTTGAACCTGTTCTGCTACACCGCCGCGGTCAGCGTGCATGCCGCAGTGGGCGGTGCCCGCCAGACCGTCTCGGTGGACCTGTCCAACACCTACCTGGAGTGGGCCGCGGACAACTTCCGCGCCAACGGCCTGGAGGCCGAGATCCGCGATGGCCGCAGCCGGCGCCAGCCCGGCACCCACGCCCTGCTGCGCGAGGACGTGATCCACTGGCTGGAAGGGGCCACGGACACCCCCGGCATGGTGTTCGAGCGGATCTTCCTGGACCCGCCCACCTTCTCCAACTCCAAGCGCACCGAGGACGACTTCGAGGTGCAGCGCGACCATGCCCACCTGATCCTCCTGGCGGCGCGCCTGCTCACCCCGGACGGCGTGCTCTACTTCTCCACCAACCGCCGCCGCTTCGAACTGGACCACGAGTCCCTGACCGGGCTCCATGCCCGCGACATCACCCGCGAGACCCTGGACGAAGACTACCGACGCCCGCCCCCGCCCCATCGCTGCTGGGCCATCACACCCGCGACCGGCGAATAGGACCGCGCCGGGCGCCGTTTGTGGACAACCTCGCGAGGCTCCACAACGAACGGCGCCGGGAAGTGTTCACGGTTCGAAAAAAAACGCCCCGGACCAGCCGGGGCGTTTCGTTGTCACCGTGTCAGGATCAACGCGGTGGGTAGTACGTCTCCAGGTAGTCCAGGATCTCTTCCTCCACTTCAGGCGAGAACTCCCAGAGCCCCTGCGTGTCCTGCATCCAGCGGATCTGTTCCAGCCAGATCTTGCGGGTATACCCCCGACTCGTGAACAACCGGGCCGAGTGGCACACCGTGCAATTGTTCTTGACCGTATCGAATCCCGGGGCCTTGATCAGCCCGGTTTCCGAGTCGGTCTTGTACTCCTCGGCCGCCTCGACGTGGTCGCCCGCAAATGCGGGCGCCACCCAGAGGAGGCCGAGGATGGCCGGCAACAACAGGACCATCTTCGACTTCATTAGGGCTCCTTAGGCTTTGACTCGGACATCAATGTGGTGGGCCTTGTTGTTGCCGTAACCCCGCGGGTTCCAGCCCGGCAGCACCATCGGCTGACGATCGCCCTTGCTGTTGGTGGCCACGGCCCACACCTGATGGAAACCGGGTTCGGAGAACTCGATGTCCGCCTCCCAGGTCTGCCAGGCAAACTTGTTCACCGGACGCTTCAGGTCGGCCTTCTGCCAGGTCACCCCGAAGTCGGTCGAGACATGGAGCTCCTCGACATCGCCATAGCCATCCCAGGCCTTGCCCGCGACCTTCAGCGTGCTGCCAACGGAGGTCTCGGCACCGGTCTCGGGATAGGTGATCAGCGACTTCACCGGCATTTCCTCGAGGACGACCATGTCCTCGTTCGGCACGTCGGCACCCGGCTCCACCGGATGACGCGGTACGCGATAGCTGTGGCCGGTCATGCCCTGACCGTCATGCTCGCGATCACGGACGAGGATCTCGGTCAGCCACTTGCCGCTGGCGGAACCCGGGAAGCCGGGCGTGATCAGCCGCAGCGGATAGCCGTGCTGCTCGGGGATATCCTCGTCGTTCATCGCCCAGACGATCAGGGTCTCGTCCTCCAGGGCCTTGCGCATCGGGCAGCCACGCGACAGCGCATCCAGGTCATCGCGGCCGCTCAGGTGGGCATCGCCCGCCTTGTATCCAATATACACGGCCTTGTCCGCGTCATAGCCGACATCGTCCAGCACATCGCGCAGGCGCACACCGGTCCAGGTCGGGCAGCCGACCGCACCGAGATCCCACTGGTTACCACGCGGGGACGGCTCGAACGCGGCACGCCCGTTGCCGCCACACTCGATCCAGATTTGCAGGGTGTGGTGCTCGAACTTCTCCTTGAGGTCCGCGATGGTATAGGACTTCTCTCCATTCGCCGCTTCGCCGTGGACCGTCAGGGTCCATGCGGATGCGTCGATGCCGGCCTTCTCCGGTGGCACACCGTTGTTGCGGATGAACATGTTGGGAAACGGGGTGACTTCGTCGTGCAGCAGGTGCGGCGGCAGCTCGCCGTTGATGGGGCGGTCGTTCAGCCAGATAAAGCCATCCACCTTGCCATCGACGTGGAAGCCCTCGATGCCGGCGGCCACGGCGCTGGACAGGGTGCTGCGGTTGAACAGGGTCTGCATGGCGGTTTCCGCACCCAGACCAAACACGGCAAGGGCGGCACCGCCCTTGCCCAGATTGCCCAGGAAGCTCCGGCGGGCGGCACCCGTCTCGGTCAGCTCCCCGGTTTCCTTGATCTCTTGTTCGGACTTGTTGGCCTGGTCGGAACGTTCGTTCTTGTGGTCAGTCATTTGCCAGCCTCCGGCTTGTACTCGGAACGAAATTGCATGTGCTGTCCCTCTCTCCCTGGGACAGCTGAATAAGGTTTTAGTACATCCCGTAAAAGCCTGCAATAAAAGTTCGGTATTTTTTACACAATCCAGAATACCGCTTCTAACGCCTGTATTCGGACCGAGTAATACGGTGTAGAATGCCGGCATCAAAAGAACCCCCAACCGGCTGACATTAAAGGGTTATCGAAATCCTTTAATATTAGAGGACGCTACATAATGAAAACCGATATTCATCGTTTCGCATATGCCGCCGTTGTTATATTCTCGACCGCCCTGGGTGGGGCGCTAATGACAGCAGGAACGGCCAGCGCGGAATCGGCCGCTTCCATCGAGATTCACGAGGTTGAACGTGGGGAGGGTCCAGAGATCGTTCGCCACGACACGGCGATCCTCCATTACACCGGCCGTCTGGAGGAGGATGGCACCGTGTTCGACTCGAGCCGCGAATCCGGCGCCCCGTTCGCGCTGACCATCGGCACGGGCCAGGTCATCCCCGGCTTCGAGCAGGGCGTGACGGGCATGCGCGAGGGCGGCAAACGGGAGATCGTCATCCCGCCGGAACTGGGCTATGGCGAGCGCGGGGCCGGCAACATCATCCCGTCCAACGCGACCCTGCGCTTCGAGGTGGAAATCCTCGACGTCGAACGCGCGCCCTTCAGCGCGCTGGACAACGAGGGGCTCGCCGAGAAGATTGACGAGGGCGCGACCATCGTCGATATCCGCCGCCCGGACGAGTGGGCGGAGACCGGTGTGATCGAGGGAAGCCATCGCATTACCGCCTTCGACGAGGACGGCGAACTCCATCCGGACTTCGGCCGGCAGTTCACGGACCTGGTCAAGCCCGACGAGGAAGTCGTGCTGATCTGCCGCGTAGGCAACCGCACCGGCGCCCTCGCCCGGGCCCTGGCCGACGGCCTCGGTTACGAGAACATCTACAACGTAACCGACGGCATCATGGAATGGCTGGCCGACGACCGCCTGGTGCAGCACGACTGCCCGGAGGCCACCGAAACGGCCCAGTGCTGAGCTCAGAATGAGCGCGTCGGGGCTGCCGGCTCCGGGTCGGCATTCCCGTCATCGAAATCGAGACTCTGGTTCGCGCCCGGACCGGCGTCTTCTTTCGGGTCCGGCGGCGCCAGGCTCAGCCCGGCATCCGAGGCCACGTCCGCCAGATCGCGGATCTGATCCAGCGGCGGCAGCTCCTCCAGGCGCTTGAGGCCCAGGTCATCCAGGAAGGCACGGGTGGTCGCGTACAACGCGGGGCGGCCCGGTACCTCCTTGTGCCCCACCACGCGCACCCACTCGCGCTCCTGCAGGGTTCGCATGATCCCGGAGCTGACGGCGACGCCGCGCACCGCCTCGATCTCGGCGCGGGTAACCGGCTGGCGGTAGGCAATGATCGCGAGGGTCTCCAGCAGGGCCCGGGACAGGCGCGCCGGGCGCTCCGGCTGGGCCGCCTGCACCGTCGCGGAGAAGCGCGCGCGCACCCGGAAGCGGTAGCCTCCGGCGGAGCGCACCAGCTCGATGGCACGATCCTGGTAGCGTTCCTGCAACCGGCCCAGCGCCTGCTCGAGCAACGCCTGGTCGACCTCGCCCAGGTCCTCGCAGGCCGCCTTCAGGTCCCGGGTGGCGACGGGTTCGGCAGCCGCGAACAGCACCGCTTCCAGCGCCAGTTCAACCGCCCGCAGCTGCTCGTCGTCCACGCCCGCAGGGGGCGTGCGCTGATCCACCATGGTCGATTCGCTCACGCCGGTTCTCCCCTTTCGTCGTCCACAGGCGTCCCGCGCCGGCGCAACCGGATGGGGCTGTAGGGTTCGCTCTGGCCCCACTCGACCAGGCCGGCCTTGGTCAGCTCCAGCACCGCGAGAAACGATACCACCACGCCCTGGCGGCCCTCGGCCGCCATCAGCAGGGCCACGAAGTCGGTGAAGCGCTCCGGGTGAAGGCTGTCGAGGATACTGGACATGCGCTCGCGCACCGACAGCTGCTCGGTGGAGACATGGTGATGCGCCATCAGGCTGGCGCGGTGCATCACCGCGGCCAGGGCCTCCATCAGCTCATCCATCGTCGGGGCCGGGGGCGCTGGCCCCTCCAGCGCCTCGATACTGGCGCCGGCGGCGAACACGTCGCGATCCATGCGCGGCAGGGCATCCAGGCGCTCGGCGGCGGTCTTGAACTGTTCGTATTCCTGCAACTGGCGGATCAGGGCCATGCGCGGATCGGAATCGTCCTCCGCCTCGGCCTCCTTCGGCCGTGGCAGCAGCATGCGCGACTTGATCTCGGCCAGCAGCGCGGCCATCACCAGATATTCGCCGGCCAGTTCCAGGCGCAGGGCCCGCATCACCTCGATATAGGCCATGTACTGGCGGGTGATCTCGGCGATGGGAATCGCGAGGATGTCGAGGTTCTGTCGCCGGATCAGGTACAGCAGCAGGTCGAGCGGCCCCTCAAAGGAATCGAGAAAAACCTCCAGGGCATCGGGCGGGATGTAGAGGTCGGCCGGCAGCTCCGCCACCGGCTCGCCATGGACGCGATAAAGCACCTCCCCGTCCGCGCCGGTCTCTGCCGTCGCGGACGGGTCGGGGGCTGCGTTCAGTTCATCGCGCGGGTCCATCACTCATCGCAGGTAGTCCAGCCCCATCGCGCGGCGCACTTCCTCCAACGTCTCGCGGGCCTCCTCGCGGGCCGCTTCGGAGCCCTCGACGATGATGGAGCGGACCAGCGCCGGGTCCTCGGCGTATTCCTTCGCCCGCTGCTGGATGGGCTCCAGTTCTGCCTGCACCGCCTCGATCAGGGGCCGCTTGCAGTCCAGGCAGCCGATGCCGGCCGTGGTACAGCCGGCATGCAGCTCCTCGCGGCGGCTGGCGTCGGTGTAGACCTTGTGCAGGTCCCAGACCGGGCACTTTTCCGGATCGCCCGGATCGGTGCGCCGCACCCGCGCCGGGTCCGTGGGCATGGTGCGGATCAGGCTCTCCACCTCGGCCGGCTCGGTGCGCAGGCTGATGGTGTTGCCATAGCTCTTGGACATCTTGCGCCCGTCCAGCCCCGGCATCTTCGAGGCCGGGGTCAGGCGTGCCTGCGGCTCCGGCAGGATGATCTTGCCGCCCCCCTCGAGGTAGCCGAACAGGCGTTCGCGATCGCCCAGCGAGATATTCTGCTGCGACTCGAGCATCGCCCGGGCCACCTCCAGTGCCTCGTCCTCGCCCTGCTCCTGGAAACGCTTGCGCAGGTCGCGGTAGCGCTTGGCGGCCTTCTTGCCCATCTTGTCGGCGGCGGCCTCGGCCTTCTCGGCAAAGCCCGGCTCGCGGCCGTAGAGGTGATTGAAGCGTCGCGCAATCTCGCGCGTGACCTCCAGGTGCGAGACCTGGTCCTCGCCCACCGGGACCATGCCGGCGCGGTAGGCCAGCACGTCGGCGCTCTGCAGCACGGGATAGCCGAGGAAGCCATAGGTGGCCAGGTCCTTCTCGCGCAGCTGCTCCTGCTGATCCTTCCAGGTCGGCACGCGTTCCAGCCAGCCAAGCGGGGTGATCATCGACAGCAACAGGTGCAGCTCGGCATGCTCCGGCACGCGCGACTGCACGAACAGCGTGGCGGAACCCGGGCTGACCCCGGCGGCGAGCCAGTCGATGACCATCTCGGTCACGTGCTGCTGGAGGTCGCCCGGGTCCTCGTAATGGGTGGTCAGCGCATGCCAGTCGGCCACGAAGAAGAAGCACTCGTAATTGTGCTGCAGCTCGATCCAGTTCTTCAGCACACCGTGGTAATGGCCCAGATGCAGGCGCCCGGTGGGCCGCATGCCGGAGAGTACACGCTGGTTGCTACCCTGATTACTGCTCACGGAATCAATCCCTTCCTTCGGAAAAATACGGACGCAGCCACGCCCGGTCAGTCGTCTCAGAACATGCCGCCGGAGAAGGCAAACAGCATGGCCAGCAACATCGCGGTGCGATCCACGTCGTTGATGTGCACGCGGCCGTCCGCCATCGCCAGGGTGCCGTGCCAGTGCCCGGCCTCGGCATCCCGGCGCAGCCATCCATCCGCGGCCAGCGCATGCAGCTGTGCGTCCAGGTCGATATCGGGATACGCGGCGTCGAATTCGGCCACCCATTCCAGCCCGAGACGCAGCTCGCTGTCCAGCCGCAGGGTCTCCAGCGGGCGAGTGGCGAAGGATTGCTGTGTTCCGTGC
Organism: Thioalkalivibrio sp. AKL19; assembly: GCF_000420165.1. Classification (GTDB taxonomy): domain Bacteria; phylum Pseudomonadota; class Gammaproteobacteria; order Ectothiorhodospirales; family Ectothiorhodospiraceae; genus Thioalkalivibrio. Next base: position 360,991 of record NZ_ATUK01000010.1, read on the forward strand.
AGGCCCAGCTCGGCATCCAGCGCGAGCTGGCGCGGCGGCTCATCGTTGAGGGAGGCCTTGAGTTCGATCGCCGGACGGTGCTCGATCATCCCGCCCAGCGCATCGATCATCGCCGAACCAATCAGGGCGTTGCGCTGCTCGTCCTCGATACCCCGCGCGTCGATCGACTCCAGCTCGGCCAGAAGCCGCAACAGGCTGGGGCGGTCCCAGCGCAGGATACCGGCCTGCAAATCCAGGGCCGTCAGCGTCAGCGCATCCCCGCTGCCGTCATCCACGCGGGCATGATCGACCTGCAGGCGCAGGCGCGAGTCCATGCGGTCGTTGTTCGTTTGCTGGAAGGCGTCCAGGCGCGGACGCTCCACCCGCAGGCGGGTCGCATCGCCCTCGCGCAGTTCGACCACGGAGGCTGCCAGGCCACCCTCGTAGTCCGGCAGGCGCCCGAAGACCCCGTCGGCGTCGGCCTCGAAGACCGTGGCATAGCGGGCATCGCGCGCGTCCCAGGTGAAGGCATCATCCGACAGCCGCAGCTCCGGCACATCCAGGCTGACGAGGATCTGCTCGGCCGACCAGGCGAAACGCCCCTGGCCCGCCGCCAGGTCCAGCCATAGCGGGCCGCCCACCGTGGCGGGGTGTTCGGCCACCTCGGGTACCTTCATCAGGTCCATGCGCAGGTCGTCGAACGCGATGCGCGTGGTCACGCCCCCGCCGAGCCCCGCCCGTGAATGCACCTGCAGGTTGAGTGAACGCAGCAGGTGGCCGATCAGCGAATCCGCCGGCGCCGCGAGGGTGTCCAGATCGACGAACGAATCGCCGCGCGCGCCCAGCAGGCCATGCCGTACGTCATGCACCAGTGGAATCTCGAAGCGGCCGTCGGGGTCCTCCAGGATCAGCCGGCTGCGGCCGCTGGCCCCCAGGTAGCCGCGCTCGTATTCGAGCATCTCGTGGCGCAGGTGCACCTCGCCCACCTGGGCCTCGTGCATCTCCGCGACGGTCCCTTCCACCTGCTTGCCAACCACCCACGGCCAGACGGCGGCGAGCGCGAGCACGACCACTGCCAGAACCAGCCACTTACGCATTGCGCCTCCCTGCGGCCGTGCCGCTTCGCGGGCCCCGGCCTCGACCGGGGCTATTCATCCAGGAATCCCACATCGCCCAGACCGTGCCGGATTACATCGGGCGCGTCGCCGGTCAGGTCGAGCACGCTGGTCGCCTCCAGGGTCCCGGCACCGCCATCGACCACCAGATCCACCACCTTTCCGAGACGATCCTCGATCTCCCAGGGTTCGCTCAGCGGGTTTTCGTCCCCGGGGAGTTGCAGGGTCGCGGACATCAGCGGCGAACCCAGCTCCTGCAGCAGCGCCGACAGGATCGGGCTCGCCGGCACGCGCATACCGATCGTACGGCGCTTGGGGTGCTGCAGGCGTCGCGGAACCTCGCGGGTCGCGGGCAGGATGAACGTGTACGGGCCCGGCGTGAGGGCCTTCATCAGCCGAAAGGCGGTGTTGTCGACCTTCGCGTAGACGCCCAGCTCCGACAGATCGCGACACAGCAGGGTCAGGTGATGGGTCTCATCCACCTGGCGGATACGGCGAATCCGGTCCGCCCCGGTCTTGTCCCCCGGCAGGCAGGCCAGCGCATAGCAGGCATCCGTCGGCAAGGCGATCACGGCCCCTTCCTGGAGACGGTCCAGGACCTGCCGAATCAGCCGGGGCTGGGGATTGTCAGGGTGGATCGAAATCATGGAACGTGTCGGCGCGGTGATCGGCTGCGCAGTGTAGCGCATCCACCGGCACGCCCATAAGAACGAGCCCTTAAGGAGACGCTGATTGAATCGCGCGCTCGCGCTCGAGTCGCTTTTGCGTGCGAACAAGGCGCGGTGACTGCCGTGCAGTCACTCTGCACAAGGGAGCCGCAACGCCGTGCGCGCGCAAAAGCGGCCGAGCCCCTGCTTTGAATGGTTTGTGGGGTTGGTGCCCCCTGTTCTCCGATCCTGCGTTGCGCCGCTTGCGGGTAGAACCACTACCCGCTGCTCGACGCGCCTTGTCTCGGAAAACAGGGGGCACCAACGCGAGCGCGCGATTCAATCAGCGTCTCCTTAACGGCATCCGGCCACCGACATCGCTAGAATGATGCCCTTACCAAGGAGAATGCCGATGCTGTACATGATCCAGGGCGAGGATGCCCCCGACTCGCTGGATGCGCGGCTCGCCGCGCGTCCGGAACACGTCGCCCGACTGCAGGCCCTGCGCGACGACGGACGGCTGGTCCTGGCCGGTCCCTTTCCCGCCATCGACAGTGACGACCCGGGCCCGGCCGGTTTCACCGGCAGCCTGATCGTCGCGGAATTCCCGTCGCTGGAGGCCGCACGCGAGTGGGCCGACGCCGACCCCTACGTGGCGGCCGGCGTGTACAGCGTGGTCGACGTGCGACCGTTCAAGCAGGTGTTCTGATGCGACTTAATCCCCTGACCACGACCCTCGGCTCCCTGGTATTCGCGGGCCTGCTCGCCGCCTGCGACACGCAGGAAACGCCCACGCCGGAGACCGGCCCGGACGGGATCGCCGCGGATACCGGCGACGTCGATACCGTCGCCATCGTCAACGGCGAGCCGATCACCCGCGCCGATCTGTTCACCTATTCCGGCATGGACGAAGACCCGGGTCTGGCCGATGGCGACGGGACGCTGGAGGAACTGATCAGCCTCGAGCTGCTGCGCCAGGAGGCGGTGGAACGCGGGCTGGACACCGATGCGGAGACCCGGCGCATCCTGCGCATGGTGGAGACCAACCTGCTGGCCTCGCTGTTGATGGATCGCATCACCGCGGATCTGGAGATCACCCGGGACGACCTCGAGGCGGAATACGAACGCCAGGTCGCGCAAATGCGCGGCACCGAATACCGCGCCCGCCACATCCTGGTCGAGGAGGCGGAACAGGCCCGCGAACTCCTGGCGGAACTGGAGGACGGCGCGGACTTTGCCGAACTGGCCGAGGCCCACTCCATCGACCCCGGCTCGGCCGCCCGCGGCGGCGAGCTGGGCTGGTTTGCCCCCGGGCAGATGGTCCCCGCTTTCAGCGACGCCACCGTCGCACTGGAGACGGGCGAGACCACCGCCGAACCGGTGGAGAGCCGTTTTGGCTGGCACATCATCCGTCTCGAGGAGACCCGTGACACGCCGGTCCCCGAGCTGGACGAGGTGCGCGCGGAACTGGTCGAGATTCTCGAAAGCCGCGCCATCCAGGAGTATCTGGAGGCGCTGCGCGAAGACGCCAACGTCGAGATTCCGACCCGCCCCGCCAACCAGTAAGGACGCCTTGCGGGGCGCCCGCAGACATCAGTGCCCGTGCTGCCCGTGTTCGGGGTCCATGGGGTGCGTATCGTCGTCCATCATGTGCCCTCGGGAGTGACTGTCACTGGACCCTTCGCCCCGTTGCACCCGGGCGTGGATCTCCATGGTCCCGCCATCGTCGAACTCGAGGATCACGGGGATCCAGTCGCCCGCCGTCAGCGGCTCGTGCAGGCGGATGAACATCAGGTGCAGGCCACCCGGCTCCAGCAACAGGCGCTCGCCCGCCGGGATCTCCAGTCCGTCGACCTGGCGCATGCGCATCACCCCGTCCACGTGGGCGTGCTCGTGCAACTCCACCACCTCGGAAATCGGTGCGTCTGCGGCCACGATGCGGTAGTCCCGCTCGCCGTGGTTGCGGAGCACGAAGTACCCCCCCGTCATGTCGCCCGGCATCAGGCGTATCCAGGGTGTGCCCTCCATCTCCAGGCCTTCGCGACACTCACAGATCTGCGGCTCGTCGGCCGCCAGCGGGGCCGCAAACCCGCTCGCCAGAAGGCCGGACACCAGGAGACCGCCCAGAAACCGCTTGGATCGCTTCATCACCTTTATCCTCATTTAAGCAAAACGTAATATTGGCACAACAGAGACCCACCGCAACCGCCGCGGTTCCCTTACAAATCCCAGTGGTAAGATAACGCCCGCGGCGGGAACCTCCGCCCCGCACGCACCTCCAAGCGTCGGGTCATGCCCGGCCCGCAAAGTTGCCGAGCCACAATCGAGACGTCCATGCCGCGCGCCCTACGCCGAGCCATTCTCCCCGTCCTGATCCTCGCCATCGCGGTGGTGGGCTTCATGGTCCTGCGCGCGACCGGGCCCGAGGCCCCGCCGCCCGAGGCAGGGGAGCGCACCTGGCCCGTACAGGGCCTGACCGCCGAGCCCGGGACGCACCGGCCGGGGGTCATCCTGAACGGGCGCACCCGCTCCGCCCGTGACGCGCTACTGCGCGCTGCGGTGGAAGGCGAGATCGAGGCCGTGCCGGCACGCGCCGGGCAGCGCGTGGCCTCCGGCGACACCCTCGTGCGGATCGACCCGCGCGAGGCCCGGCTCCTGCTGGACCAGCGCGAAGCCGAACGGCGGGAGCTGGAAGGAGCGGTCGAGAGCGAGGACCTGCGGGCCCGCTTCGACCGCGAGGCCCTGCAGCGCGAGCGCGAACTGCTGGCCATTGCCCAGCGCGGCCTGGAGCGCGCCCGTGACCTGCGCGAGCGCAATCTCGGCTCCGAATCCGATGTCGATGCCGCCCGCGAGCGACTGCAGCAGGCCAGTATCACCGTGGACAGTCGCGAGCAGGCCGTGGCCGATGCCCCGATGCGCAAGGCCCAGGCCGAGGCGCGCCTGGCGCGTGCCCGCGCCGCTGAATCCCAGGCCGAGATCGACCTGGAGCGCACCACCATCCGCGCCCCGTTCGATGCCCGCATCGTGGAGGTCGAGGTCGCCGGTGGCGAGCGCGCCCGTCCCGGAGACCCGCTGCTGCGACTGTTCGCGGTGGATGACCTGGAGATTCGTGCCAGCCTCCCGGAACACCTGGTGGCCCGTGTGGAGGCCCTCCTGCAGGCGGGCACCACCCTGCCCGCCCGGGCGACGGTCGGCGGTCACGAGATCGAGACCCAACTGGCGCGCCTGGAGGGCGAGACCCGCACCGGCGACGCCGGGATGCGCGGGGTGTTCGAGGTGCGCTCCGGGGGCGAGCAACTCCCCCTGAACCGCTTTGTCGAGCTGCGCCTCGAACTGCCCGAGGAGCCCGACAGCCTGGCGGTGCCTTTCGAGGCACTGTTTGGTCGCGACCGGGTATTCCGCGTGGTCGACGGGCGCCTGGAGTCGCTGCCGGTCGAGCGCCTTGGCGATTTCATCGACGCGGACGGCAACACCCTGGCCCTGATCCGCAGCGACGCCATTCGCGCTGGCGACACCCTGATCGCCACCCGCCTGCCGAATGCCGTGGACGGCCTGCGGGTCGAGGTTGAAGAACAGGATTCCGGCCGATGAGCGAATCGGAGACCGGCAGCGCGCCGGAATCCGGGCAGCCCATGCCTGGTGGCGGCGCGCAGGAGCACGACGGGCCTCCACGCGGCCCGATCCAGCTGTTCCTGGAGCATCGCCTCGCCGCCAACCTGCTGATTGCACTGATGCTGCTGGCCGGGGCCTTTGCCCTGACCAAGCTCAACACCCAGTTCTTCCCCAACTTCGAGCTCGACTTCGTCACCGTCGAGGTGCCCTGGACCGGGGCCAGCGCGGAGGATGTCGAACGCGCCATCGTCGACCCGCTGGAGCAGGACCTGCGCACCGTCGACGGGCTGCGCAACATGACCTCCACCTCGGCGCTGGGGATCGGCGTGGTCACCATGGAGTTCGAGGCCGGGACCGACATGACCCTGGCGCTGGAGCAGGTCAACGACCGTGTGAACCAGCAGCGCAACCTGCCAGAGGCCGCCGAGACCCCGGTGGTCACCCGCATCATCCGCTACGAGCCGGTGGCGCGGTTGCTGCTGACCGGCCCCGAGGACCCGCAGCAACTGCGCATCCTCGCGCGTCAGTTCGAACGCGAACTGCTGGATGCCGGCATCGCGCGCATCGAGTTCACCGGCCTGACCGAGGACGAGATGGCCATCCAGGTGCCATCCGCAACGCTCTACCGCCTGGACATGACGCTTGCGGACATCGGCGAGCAGATCCGCGCCATGGCGCAGGACCTGCCGGCCGGCTCGGTGGGTCGCGACGACACTGCGCGCCAGATCCGCAGCCTGGAGCAGGCGCGCGACATCGTCAGCTTCGAGCGCCTGGTACTGCGCGGCGATGGCGAGCTGGGGCGCCTGACCCTGGGCGATATCGCGACCCTGGACCTGCGCCATCGCGACGGGCAGGTACGCGTCCGCGCCAACGGCCAGCGGGCGATCGAGATGCAATTGCTGCGCTCGGAGACCGGCGACTCCCTCGCCGCCGCGCAGGTGCTGGAGGACTGGCTGGCCGAAACCCGCCCCGCCCTGCCGCCAGGGGTTGATCTACAGGTCACCGATGCCTTCTGGGAGCTCCTGTCCGAGCGCATCACGCTGCTGCTGAAAAACGGTCTGGGCGGCCTGTTGCTCGTCCTGGCCATCCTGTTCCTGTTCCTCAACCGCCACATCGCCCTGCGCGTGGCACTGGGCATCCCGATCGCGTTCACCGCCGCCTTCGTGGTGCTGTGGGTGGTCGGCGGCTCGATCAACATGATCTCGCTGTTCGGCTTCATCATGTCGCTGGGGATCATCGTCGACAACGCCATCGTGGTCTCGGAACACGCCTACAGCCTGCACCAGCGCGGAATGTCGGCCAGCCGTGCCGCGCGCGACGGGGCCCGGCGCATGGTCGGCCCGGTGATCGCCGCCTCGCTGACTACGGTCGCCGCGTTCCTGCCGCTGATGCTGATCGGCGGGATCATCGGCAACATCCTGTTCGACATCCCGCTGGTGGTGATCTGCGTGATCATCGCCACCTTGCTGATCGCCTTCCTGATCCTGCCCGCCCACCTGAAGGGCGTGATGCACCGGCTCAAGCCGCCGCGCCCGGGCAGCCTGCGCGAGCGTTTCGACAACGGCTTCGAGGGCTTCCGCAACGGCGCCTTCCGCCGCGCGGTCACCGTGTCAGTCAATCATTCCGGCACCACCCTGGCGCTGGCCGTCGGCGCGCTGATCCTGGCCATCGGCCTGGCCGCCAGCGGGCGCATCGGCTTCACCTTCTTCCCGTCTCCCGAGGGCACCATCGTCAATGCCGGCGTCAACTTCGTCGCCGGTACCCCGCCGGAACGGGTGGAGGCCTTTCTGATCCACGCCGAGGAGGCCCTGGCGGAGACCGAGGAGGCCTTCGGCGGCGACCTGGTGCGCGCCTCGGTCACCCGCCTGGGACGCGGCATCGACCCCGGCGACGGCAACGCCCCGCGCGGCGACCAGTTCGGCAACATCCAGGTGGAGCTGATCTCGCCGGAGCAGCGCGAGGTCCGCAACCGCGAGTTCATCCAGGCGTGGGAAGACCGCGTCCGCCAGGCCCCGGGCATCGAGAATTTCAGCATCGACGAGCGCCAGACCGGCCCGCCCGGGCGTGACCTGGAGGTCCGCCTGACTGGCGATGATCCGCATGTGCTGAAGAACGCGGCCCTGGAACTGGCGGAGATCTTCGACGACTTCGCCGGCACCTTCGCCACCAACGACGACACCCCGTTCGGGCGCGAGCAGCTGGTATTCCAGGTCAAGCCGGAGGGCCGCGCCCTGGGCCTGACCACTGAATCGGTCGGCGCCCAGCTGCGCGACGCCTATGACGGCCACCTGGCCCAGCTCTACCAGGACGGGCTGGAGGAGGTCGAGGTGCGCGTGCGCCTGCCGGACCACGAACGCCATTCCAGCGAGAGCCTGGAGCGGCTGAACCTGCGCCTGCCGAGCGGCGAGTTCGTGCCGCTGGGCAGCGTGGTCGATCTGCGTTCGCGCCAGGGCTTCGAGACCCTGCGCCATGCCGATACCCGGCTGGCCATCCAGGTCTCCACCGAGGTCGACCGCAGCGTGAACAACGCCGCGCGCATCCGCGCCGCGCTGGAGGACGGCCCGCTGGACGACCTCGCGGCACGCTACGGCATCGAGTATTCCTTCGAGGGGCGCGCCGCCGACCAGGCCGAGACCTTCGCCGACATGCGCACGGGCCTGATCCTGGCGCTGGGGCTGATGTACCTCACCCTGGCCTGGGTGTTCGGCTCCTGGGGCTGGCCACTGATCGTGATGGCGATCATCCCGTTCGGCATCCTCGGCGCCCTGCTCGGACACTGGATCCTGAACGTGGAGCTGACCATCCTGTCGCTGTTCGGCCTGTTCGGCCTGACCGGCATCGTGGTCAACAACTCGATCATCCTGGTGAGCTTCTACCAGGGCCTGCGCGAGGCCGGACTGGCCCTGCAGGAGGCGATCGTCGAAGCCGCCTGCCAGCGCCTGCGCGCGGTGATCCTGACCTCGGTCACCACCATCGCCGGCCTGACGCCGCTGCTGTTCGAACGCTCGGTCCAGGCCCAGTTCCTGATCCCGATGGCGATCTCCATCGTCTTCGGCCTGGCCATCGCCACCGTGCTGGTGCTGTTCGTGATCCCCGCGCTGCTACGCCTCTACGAGGGTCGCTTCGACCGCGGCGCCAGCACCACCCACCACGCCACCGAATAGCCCTCCGCGCCCACCCGTGGCTTTGTACTCCCGCCACGAAGCGCACGAAGAAGGGCCAAGTCAAGGTCAAGGGCGGGTTGCACCACATAGGGCACGGAGAAATGCGATGGCGGGCCAGGGGGCCGAAAAGCTGGGGCGAGAAGAACGGTGAGTGGTCCAGTCAGACCAGTGGCGGGCATTGATGCGCTTCCTTTGCGCTCCACGGCATCCTGCCCGGTTCGAAACTGTCTTCGATTTTCTCTGTGTACGCCGTGTCCTCTGTGGTGCAATCGCCCTTCGTCGTGCCTTCGTGCGCTTCGTGGTTGATCAAACGAGACCGGCCCGACGGCGTGTACTCAGCCGACGGGCTATACTGGATTCGTATGTTTCAAGGGAGTTACACGTGACTGCATCCCTCGCTCTCGACCAGATGACCACGACCGAAAAGCTCCGTGCCATGGAAGAGCTGTGGGAAGACCTGGCGCGCAATCCCGCGGATATCCCCGTCCCGGACTGGCATCGCGAGGTACTGGAGCAGCGCCAGGCGTCCGCGGCCAGCGGCGACGCCCGATTCCATCCCTGGGGCGACGTCAAGCAACGCCTGCGCAACAGGTAACCCTCTGCCTTGCGCTTGATCGAACTCCTCGACGCGGCGGAAGAGGACCTGGCCCGAGGGGCTGCCTTCTACGCCTCCCGGTCCCCGGGGCTGGGCGAGTACTTCCTCGATGCCCTCTTTTCCGACATCGACTCCCTGCTCCTGTACGCCGGCGTGCACGAGGAACATCATGGTTTCCATCGTCTGCTTTCCCGCCGCTTCCCCTTCGCGATCTACTATCGGGTCGATGACGAAATCATCCGCGTCTACGCCATCCTCGATTGCCGCCAGGCCCCGGGTCATCTCGCCACACGCCTGAGCGATCCAGACGAGTAACCCGGCTTTTCAACGAAGGAGGTCAAGGGCGGTTACAGGAAGGCTGGAAGACAAGAAGGATGATCGGGATGTGAGCCCTGGCGGGCGACTCGATACACCCCCGGTGTGCCTGTCATACACTCGACGACTTAACCCCGTCCCCCTTCCGATCTTCGCGTCTTCCTGTCGACGCCCTTGACCTTGACCTGGCCCTTCTTCGTGTCTTCGTGCGCTTCGTGGTGAATCAAACCGCGGCAGCACGGCGGCGGTCGGCGAGGCGGATGGGGATGGACGCCAGCAGCCCGGCGAGGAACAGGAACAGGCAGAACAGGATGGCGTTCTCGAGGCCCAGCCAGACCTGGAGCAGCCCGATGCCGAGCAGGCCGAAGATCGCCGCGGCCTTGGACGCCAGCCCCCAGAACCCGAACCAGCGCCCGGCCTCGCGCGCCGGGACCATCAGCGCCACCAGGGCACGTCCGGCGGACTGCGCCGAACCGAGGCAAAGCCCGGCCAGGATGCCGACGCCGAGGAACACCATCTGCGCCTCCACCGGTCGTCCCAGCAGCACGCTCAGCCACTGGGCGATGGTCGGCGTGGCGAAGATCGCCAGCACCGCCAATGCCCAAAGCACCAGCGTGATTCGATAGATGCGCACCGGCCCCGCGCGGTCCTGCAGGAACCCGAAGCCCACGGCACCGATCACCGCGGTGATCTGGGTCACCACGAACATCATCACGCGTGTCGGCTCGTCCCACTGAATCACCTGCGAGCCGTAGATGAAGGTGAAGGCGATGATGATGTAGATCCCGGCCATCACGAAGAAGATGGAGACAAACAATGCGCGCAGGTCGCGGCGCTCACCCAGCGTGACCAGCGAGGCCTTGACCCGCTTCCAGCCCAGCCCCAGCTGGACGTTGCGCGCCATGCGTCGCCGGGTGCCGCGTTCCTTCAGGAACAGGAAGGTCGGCAGCGCCGAGACCAGGAAGAACGCGGCGGCGAACGGCCCGACCCATCGGATGCGCTCGAAATTCTCCGCGCTCACCTCGCCCAGAAGCCCCAGGGCAAAGGCCGTCGCCACCAGCCCGCCGATATACCCGAGCCCCCAGCCCAGCCCCGAGATCCAGCCGAGCTTTTCCGGTGGCCCCAGGTCGGGCAGGAAGCTGGCGATGAAGGACTCGCCGATGGCATAGCCGAAGTTCGAGGCGATGATCAGCGCCATGCCGAAGAACACCAGCCCCGGCTCGACGAAGTACAGCAACGCGGTGGTGATGATCGTCAGCACCCACGAGGCAGCGAGGAAGCGCTTGCGCGAGGCGGTGGCATCCATGATCGCCCCGGCAAACGGGGCGGCCACGATCACCATCGCGTAGCTGACCGCCAGGGCCACGCTCCACAACAGGTTACCGAGGCGATAATCCGGGGCATCGCCGACAATCACCCGCGTAAACAGGTCGCCGAAGATCACCGTGATGATCAGCAGGGTGTAGGCCTGGTTGGCAAAGTCGAACATCGCCCAGCCGAAGATCTCGCGGCGCGGGGCGGGGGCGTTGTCCGGGTAGCGCCGAATCAGCGGCATGCAGGGTTTCCGGGGATCATGAAGGGACTCATGCTAACGCAGCTCAGCGTTCCCGGATCACCAGCGCATCGCCATCGGTCTCGACCACGAAATGCTCGAGGAAGCTGCGACCCAGGCGGGAACGCGGCAGGTCACGGTCCGGCAGCACGATCGCACTGACCCCCGCACGCTGCAGCGCGCCGACCCGAACCTGTTCGACGCGGACACGCTGGCCCTGGCGCGTACCGCGCTCGCTCCGGAAGCGCACCGACCGACCCTGGTCGGCATCGACCCCGGCCCGTTCGGCATCCGTGGCCCGCAACAGGACGGCATCCGCCTGCGGATCCACGACGAGCGTGACGGCAATCCCGTTCAGCCCGGCGGTCAGCGCGTGGTCGCCGCGCGAATCCCGGTGCACCCGAACCTCGGCGGCTTCCTTCGCCGAGGTGTCCGGGCGCGGCGGAGCGACCCTTGGCTGCACCCGCAACTCGCGCTGCTCGCCGTCGAGTTCCACCCAGGCCGCCCCTGGTCGCGTGCGCAGGACGCGCACACCGCCCGGCCCAGTCTCTCCGCTGGCGACCACGGCCCGCTCGTCCCCCACCGACAGCACCGCACGGTCCCCGAACACCGCGTGCAGGCGCAGCTCCTCCGCCGCCAGCGGGGCCGGCCAGGCCAGCACCAGCCAGGCCATCAAGCCCAATGCAGCGGACGAAGACCCGCACGGGTCAGATCGCAATCGCATCATGCCGCCCTTATAGCGCATCCGGCTGAACGAAACCCGAACACCCCGCGAGACACCGCTCCACGGGGCTTGCCCGCCGCCTGCTACCATCAGGACGTGCACATCCCCGTGGAGCCCCCGTGTCCCCATCCTCCCCGACCACCGAATCCAGCCCGCTCCCGACGCGGCACATCGCCCTGCGCCATGCCTTCACCCTGACGCTGCTGGTGATCGGACTATGGCTGATGCACATGAACCTGCGGGTCCTGCCCGAGGCCGGGGTGATGGCGCTGTGGATCGGTGTCACCCTGCTGATCGCCCAAGGCGGCTTCCGGCGCCACCGGGTACGGCGCGCGGCCTTCCTGCGCGGCTACCTGGAGCCGACCAGCCAATGGCCTCGCCGCCTGCGGGGCGGGCCGCTGATGGCCCTGCGTCACCTGATCATCGGCGCGCTGCTGGGCGGACTGCTGCTGATCACCCTCGCGCGCATCCCGACCCAGGAGGTCTGGGCCGCCCTGCTGGTCGCCGGCTTCGCGCTGGTGATCAGCGAGGCCCTGTTCGCCCGCCTGCTGCGCGGCCATGCCCATCCGCAGTTCGCCCCGGAACTGGTCCGCCGCGGGGCCCTGCGGCTCACGGGCCTGCTGCTGATCGTCGCCCTGCTGGTGCTGGCTCTGCAGGCCCGCTACCCCGACCTGACCGGCGCCACCCTGGAACAGGCCGTGTGGTTCCTGGTGCACCACGAGGCCGCGCGCAGCCATCTGCTCGAGGCCGGGCTGCAGCTGGCCGCGACGCAGGATGCCCTGCGCCTGTGGCTGGGCCAGCAGTGGTTCCCGCAGGGCGTGAAATCCCTGCCGGCCCTGCTTGGCTGGCTACTGGTACTCGCGGAACAGGCGTTCCTGGCGGCCGGCTTCCTGCTGCTGGCCAACGGCCTGCTGCCGCTGCGGCCGACAACCGACGCCCTGGGCGACCCGCGCAACGCGCCCGTCATCGAATAGTCCGGGCCCGGGGAGACCCCTTCAGTGACCACGTTCACGCCGGCATCGCAAGCCACGGCACCAGGAAAGGCCCGGGACGGCCTCTGGCTGGTCATGATCCTGCTGGCCAGCCTCGCCCTGCTCTGGCTCGCCAGCCAGCACGAACCGCGCACCTGGGAGGGTGACCAACCGCTGACCCTGCAACTGGGCGAACAACGCTACCAGCTCGACCGCGAGCGTCTCACCGCGCTCGAGCGCTACACGCTGGAATGGCTGGAGGCCGGTGACACCGCGGCCCGGGCCCACTGGCAGGACCGCGTAGACGCGGAGCTCGCTGCCCGGTTCGAGGCCCTGCACGCCCGCGTCCCCGAGGTCGCGGACTGGTACTACTCCCTGGGCGCGGAATACGCCCGCCTGTGGCAGCGCGGCGCCCAGTGGCTGAGTGACGCCGAACCGGATGCCCCCGCGCGGATGCTGCGCGAGCGCCTGCTGCCCGAGGCGCTGTGGGAGCGCGCCCTGCAGGACCTGGCCACCCGCGTCGAATGGGGCGTGGACGAGCAACAACGCCAGGTCCGCGACGCCTGGCGTCTGGAGCTGGCCGAGCGCCTCGCGGACGCGCGCATCCCGGACCCGCCGCCGCGCGCCGGTGGGCGTTCGGCCGTCGAGACCGAACAAGGCCATGCCCTGCAAACGGCGCTGGACGTCGACCTCGAACGCTTCGACCAGCGCACCGGACTGGCCGCCACGGCCGCCGCCGGCACCGGCCTGGCGACCCCGCTGATCGCGCGTGCGGTGCAGGTCCGGCTGGCCGCCCGTGCGACGCAGACCGGGCTTGCCCGAAGCCTGGGACGCGCCGGACGCGCGGGTGCCCTTGGCGCCGGGGTCTGCGCCTGGAGCGGTCCGTTCTCGCTCGGCTGTGGCATCACGGCCGCCGGGGTCACCATCATCGGCGTGGACTGGCTGCTCCTGCGGCTGGACGAGACGCGCCACCGCGAGGACCTGGAACAGGCCCTGCACGAGGCCCTGGACGCCCTGCAGGCCGAGACCCGCCTGGCGTGGCAGCAGGCCATCGCCGAGCGCGTGGAAGCCCGGCACGCGGCCAGTCGCACCTCCGTCGAGAGCACCTTCCAGCCCTGGCGCGGACCAGGACCAACGTCGGGGGTTGCGTCCGGAGATGGCCACGGCCCCTCCGGGGCCTCGCCATGACCGGAAAACGAGCACCGTCATCGCGAGGCGCGCAGCGACGTGGCGATCTCCGAGGGTGGCCCCGGCGTCGGACCGAGGCGAAGCGTCGGGGCTGCGTCAGGAGATGGCCACGGCCCCTCCGAGGCCTCGCCATGGCGGGGAGAGGCGACATCAGCGCCAATGCCCCTGGCGTTCTGCCACACGCCCCTGCGCCCGCCAACGGGGACATTACGACTTGGGGCCTGCAGCTTCTCGGCAGTCGCGCACTGCTGCGTTACACTCCGCGCACCGTTCCCTCGCGCCCGCGCAGACCAACATGAACACGACCCCCTCCCGCCACCAGACCGTCCCCGTCCGCGTCGGCAACGTCACCGTCGGCGGCGACCACCCGGTGATGGTGCAGTCGATGACCAACACCGATACCGCCGATGCCCTGCGCACCGCCGTGCAGGTGGCGGAACTGGCACGCGCCGGTTCCGAGGTCGTACGCATCACGGTGAATTCCGAGGATGCGGCGAAGGCCGTGCCGGAGATCCGCGAGCGGCTGGAGGCCATGGGGCTGGACGTGCCGCTGGTCGGCGACTTCCACTTCAACGGCCACAAGCTCCTGACCCGATACCCGGAGTGCGCCGAGGCGCTGGCCAAGCTGCGCATCAACCCGGGCAACGTCGGGCGCGGTTCGAAACGCGACGCGCAGTACGCGGCCATGATCGAGACCGCCATCCGCTTCGAAAAGCCGGTGCGCATCGGCGTGAACTGGGGCAGCCTGGACCAGGCCCTGCTCGCACGAATGATGGACGAGAACAGCCAGCGCGCCGAACCGGCCGCGCCCGAGGCCGTGATGCAGGAGGCCCTGATCACCTCGGCGCTGGAGAGCGCGGCCGAGGCCGAGCGCATCGGCCTGCCGCATGACCGCATCATCCTGTCGGCCAAGGTCAGCGGCGTGCAGCCGCTGATCTCGGTCTACCAGGACCTGGCCGCGCGCTGCGACTATCCGCTGCACCTGGGCCTGACCGAGGCCGGTATGGGCGCCAAGGGTATCGTCGCCTCCACCGCCGCGCTGTCCGTCCTGCTGCAGCAGGGCATCGGCGACACCATCCGCATCTCGCTGACCCCGGAACCCGGCGGCGACCGCACCCGCGAGGTCCTGGTCGCCCAGGAGATCCTGCAGAGCATGGGGCTGCGCAGCTTCCTGCCGTCGGTGGTTGCCTGCCCCGGCTGCGGACGCACGTCCAGCGAATACTTCCAGCACCTGGCGCAGGACATCCAGACCTACATCCGCCACCAGATGCCCACCTGGAAGGAACGCTATCCGGGCGTGGAGGAGATGACCGTCGCGGTGATGGGCTGCGTGGTCAATGGCCCCGGCGAGAGCAAGCACGCCAACATCGGCATCTCCCTGCCCGGCACCGGCGAACAACCGGTCGCCCCGGTCTACGAGGACGGCGAGAAGACCGTTACCCTCAAGGGCGACCACATCGCCGAGGAATTCCAGGCCCGTGTCGAGGCCTACATCGAGCGCCGCTACGGCCAGACCGCGTAGCGCTCACGCGCAACACGAAGAAAAGCCAGGTCAAAAGCGCATTACAGGAAGGTTGGAAGATGGGAAGGGTTATTGAGGTGTGGGGTATTGGCTAGCGCCCCCTCTACACCCTTTGCGGTTTAACCCAATCCCTCTTCCAGTCTTCGCGTGTTCCTGTCGATCACCCCTGACCTACTTCGTGCCTACATGCGTTTCGTGGTGAAAAACCAAACCACGGCGCACCCTCCCTCGCGGTCGGTCAGAAGTAGACGCTGCAACCAGCCATCAGCAAATAGCCGCACCAGCCCGTGTCATACCCAGTAAGCGTGATCGGACTTACGTCTGTTCGAAGCGCTGGATCAGGGCCTTGAGCTCGGCGGCCTCGGCCTGCATGCGGGCGCTGGCATCGCGGGCGTGGATGGAGACCGAGCCGGTCTCGGTGGCCACGTCGTGGATCGAGGTCACGTTGCGGTTGATCTCCTCGGAGACCGCGCTTTGTTCCTCCACGGCCGTGGCGATCTGGGTGTTCATCTCGGTGATCTGGGCGACGGCCTCGCGGATGGTGGTCAGCGAGTCGCCGGCCGCCTGAGCCTTTTCCACCCCGTCGGCGGCCTGCTCCTGACTGGCGCGCATCGCGGACATTGCCTCGCGCGCACCGGACTGCAGGCTCTCGATCATGTTGCGGATGGTCACGGTCGATTCGTCGGTGCGTTGCGACAGCGAGCGCACCTCGTCGGCCACCACCGCGAAACCGCGGCCGTGTTCGCCGGCCCGGGCGGCCTCGATCGCGGCGTTCAGCGCCAGCAGGTTGGTCTGTTCCGCGATCTCGCGGATCACGCTCAGGATCTTGTCGATCTCCTCGGTGCTCGCCTCCAGCTTGCCCAGCTTCTCGGCGGTGGACTCGACCTCCGCCGCCATGCGGTTGATCACGGACACGGTATCGTTCACGACATCCTGTCCGGCCCCAGTCTCCTTCTCGGCATTGTTGGCGGCCTCGGCGGCGCGCGACGAGTTACTCGCCATCTCCTGGATGGTCGAGGTCATCTCGTTCATGGCCGTGGCGACCTGGTCGATCTCGTTTTGCTGGCGCTCGACGCCCGAGGCGGTCTGGTCGACGCTGCTGGCCATGGCATGGGCGTCGGCGTTCACCGCGTCGGCCTTGTCCTCGATTCGTCCGAGCACGGTGCGCAGCCTGGCCTCGCCAAAATGCTGCACCAGCTCCAGCGAGGCGCTGTCGTCGCGGCGCCCCGTGTAGATGGCCTCCATCACCGGGTTGTCGAACTGTGCCCGGGCCCGGTTGACCGCCTGACGGATACCGGAAGTGAACGCCAGCGACGCGATGCCGCCGGCGGCAAAGATCAATACCAGCAGACCCGCCTGCACCGTTGGCGAGGACGCCAGAAACACGACCGCCAGCGCCAGCAGGAAGCCGACGATCCAGGTCCCGGCGAGGCGGCAGGTGAGGCCGTGGTACCAGCGCCGGGCGAAGCTCCGGCCCCGGTTGATCGCGGCATACACCTTCTCCGCGCGGGCGACATGCTCGCGCTCGGGGATCGCCCGCACCGACTCGTAGCCGGTCTTGCGGCCGTGCTCGTAGGCGGGGGTCACGAAGGCGTCCACCCAGTAGTGGTCGCCGTTCTTGCGCCGGTTCTTGACGATGCCCATCCAGGCCCGGTCGGCCTTCAGGGTGTCCCACATGTTCGCGTAGGCCGCCTCCGGCATGTCCGGGTGGCGCACGATGTTGTGGGCGACACCGTCCAGTTCCTCGCAGTCGAAGCCGCTGACCTGGACGAAGTCGTCGTTGGCATACCGGATGCGTCCCTTTTCGTCGGTGGCGGAGATCAGGTCGCCGTGCTGGTCCAGCGAATACTCCGTCTGGGTGACGGGCAGGTTCTTGCGCATGTCGTACGTCCTTTTGATTGTGTTGCCGGGCCTCGGCCCGCCTGGGAGGCATTGATTGACTCGAGCGCGAACGCGCGATTCAAGTAGCGTCTCCCTGGATCAGCCATACGCCGTGGCCAATCCTTGCGAATGCTGCCGACCGTGGTCGGCCTATATACGACCCTGTACATGTATCGACCGCCACGACACATACTTGAGGCTCTCGGCCGCCTGACGCACAGGCTCATGAACCAGCGGGGCGCGCGGCGGCCACGAGGACCTTCCGGAATCCTTCCAGGGCGGTCGATGTCAGCTCCAGATCGCGCGACCGGCGGTCGGCATAGACCATACCCATCACGCGATCCCCGTCGCACAGGCGGCCCACCAGGCAGTCCACCCCGCCGGTCAGATGGCGCACGGCCGCGGGCATCTGGTCATGGATGCGCTTGCGGTCCCACCACTGCGGTGCATCGTCATCCAGCACCTGGGCCAGCGGCCCGAGGGCCGACCGGTTGATCACGAAGTGGCTGAACTCCGGTTCGTGCAACGTCCCGACCAGGTGCTCGGCGCGCAGGGTCTCGCCATCCCGGGACAAGCGGGCAAAGACCACCCGGTTCAGGCCCACGCCGAACTGCATCACCCGCAGCATCCGTCGCACGCGGGCCTCGCGATGGGTCTCCTGCTCCAGGGCGCGTAGGCCGTTCTCCAGCAGGTCGGCCCGCGGCATCAGGGCCAGGCGTGGCCGATAGCGCTCGCCCAGCCAGACCCGGCCGGGCATCTGCGGGTCCAGTGGCGCGCGATGATACACCGCGACGTCCTCGTTGAAACGCTCGATCACCGCGCCCACGCGGTCTGCGGTCTCCTTGTCCGTCAGCCCCATCAGGCCGGCCAGTAGCCCGAGGTCACGGTCGCCGCGCGCGGTATCCATGCCACGGAAGACCTGCCAGGCCACGGCACTCGCGACCATGACCTCGTAGGCCCGGTGATGCGCCGCGTTCACCGCCCGCAGGGTACCCTGCACCAGTTCCGGCAGCACCATCTCCTCCGCCATGGCACGCGACAGGTCGTCCGTCGCATACCCCAGCGCGGCATAGCTCGCCTCGTCCGGCAGGGCGCTGAGTTCCAGCATCTCGAGCAGCCGGTCCAGGCGCGGCTCGCCCTCGACCAGCAGTGCCAGCAGGCCCAGCTGATTCAGCAGGGCCGCCAGGGCGAGTTCGCCCGGTTCCGTGTCGTGGCGCTCGCGCGCGATCTCGGTCGCGATCATCGCCGCCAGCCGCGACTGCGCCGCCAGTTCACGATAGGCCTGCGGCCGCCTGACCACATCCTCGACACGCGGGGCCTCGGCCGCTTCGCGGTGGACGTTCTGCAGCCCCAGCATGGCGATCGCGTCACCGACCGAGTGCACTTCCTGGCGCAAGCCCCGGCGCGAGGCGTTGGCACGCCGGACCAGACGCAGGCTCAGGCCCGGGTCGCGTTCGGCGTAACGCGCGAGCTCGCGCAGTGAGCGATCCACCAGGGCATCCGGGTCGGCAAACACTGCATCGCTCGCCTCCAGGATGGGCCATTCCACGGCCACCAGCCGGGTGGCCTCTTCCATGTAGGGCGCGTCCTTGTCCACGGACATGCTGTACCTCGCGCGGGGGAGTCGTTATCGTTGTGCGCCTCACTATAGCAATTGCGGCAACGTGAACCTGTGCGCAAAAACCCAATTAAAGCCCACATCCCGGAACCCCATCAGTGAAGTACATCCTAGGCTTTATCATCGTGCTGGGCGGCGTATTCGGCGGCTTCGTGCTGCACGGTGGCAACATCCTGGTCATCTGGCAGCCGTACGAATACATGATCATCGGCGGGGCCGCCCTCGGCGCCTTCCTGATCGCGAACCCGTTGCGGGTCGTGATCACCGTCATGAAGTCCCTCCCCCAACTCCTGAAGGGCGGGGCGAAGTATTCGCGCGAGGACTACCTCGACCTGCTCGCGCTGATGTACAAGCTGTTCACCAAGGCCCGCAAGGAAGGCCTGATGGGCATCGAGGGCGACGTCGAGGAGCCCGAGGAGAGCGCCCTGTTCCAGGCGCATCCCCGGGTACTCAAGGACCATCACGCCGTCGAGTTCATCACCGACTACATGCGCCTGATCATCTCCGGCTCGATGAACCCGCACGAGCTGGACGCCCTGATGGACGTGGACCTGGAGACCCACCACGAGGAATCCGAGCGCCCCAGCCACGCAGTCAACCGCGTCGCGGACGCCCTGCCCGGCTTCGGTATCGTGGCCGCCGTCCTCGGCATCGTGAACACCATGGGCGCGATCGGCGGCTCGATCGAGGAGATCGGGATGAACGTGGCCGCCGCGCTGGTCGGCTCCTTCCTCGGCATCCTGCTGGCCTATGGCTTCGTCGGTCCAACCGCGGCCGCCCTGGAGTCGCGATCCCAGGAAGAAGCTAAGTTCCTCCAGTGCATCAAGGCCTGCATCCTGGCCAATGTTCAGGGGTACAGCCCGCAAGTGGCAGTGGAATTCGGGCGCAAGACCATGGAAAGCGAGATGCGCCCCGGCTTCGCCGAACTCGAGGAGCACGTGAAGGCGGCCTGAGGCCGTCCGGACCGCATTCATGGGCGTCGAGGACAAAACCCAGCCAATCATCGTCAAGAAGAAGGTGGTCAAGGCGGCCCACCACGGGGGCTCGTGGAAGGTTGCCTTTGCCGACTTCGCCACCGCGATGATGGCCTTCTTCCTGCTCCTTTGGCTGCTCGCGGCGATGGAGGCCGAGGAACGCGCAGGCCTGTCCGAGTATTTCCAGAATCCTTCGGCCTTCGAAGGGCGCGCCCCCGTGCCCGGTCAGGCACCCGGCGACGGGACCGGCGTGGACCCGTCCATTATCGATTTCGAGGGCCTGCCAGAGCTGATGGAAGACCCGGAATCCGTAGCGCCGCCCAGTGGCATCGACGAAGAAACCCTGGACGACCTCGCCGAGGCGCGTGATCGCGAGGCCCTGGAGACCCTGCAGGAGGCGCTGGAGGAAGCGGTCGAACAAAGTCAGGCGCTGGAGCCCTTCAAGGACCAACTCCTGCTGGACATCACGCCCGATGGCCTGCGCATCCAGATCATCGATCGCGAGAATCGGCCGATGTTCGACAGCGCCAGCGCGCGGCCGCTGGACCATGCCGACGCGATCCTGCGCGAGCTGGCCGCCCTGATCAACAAGGTTCCCAACCGGGTCTCGATCACCGGTCACACCGATGCCCGGCCCCTGCAGCGTCCGGACTACACCAACTGGGAACTCTCGGCCGATCGCGCCAATGCCGCTCGCCGCGCCCTGATCGCCGGTGGCACCGAACCCGACCAGATCGCCCGGGTCGTCGGCCTGGCCGCCAGCGTGCCCTTCAACCGCGAGAACCCCGAGGCCGCAATCAACCGCCGCATCTCCATCATCGTCCTCAACAAGGAGGCCGAGGAGGCGATGCGCGACAGCCTCGAGAGCGAAGGCGTCCGCGCCGACACGCTGGCACCGGCCGACGAGGATACCGGCACGCCACCGGCACAGCCGGACGAGGAGACCTGAGGTGGCACAACACCGCGACATCCCGCTCAACCTGGTTACCGGCTTCCTCGGTGTCGGCAAGACCACCGCCATCCGCCATCTGCTCGCACAGCGCCCGGAAGGCGAGCACTGGGCCGTGCTGGTCAACGAGTTCGGGGAGATCGGCGTGGACGGCGGCCTGCTGGCCGATACCGGCGTCGCGCTGGAGGAGATCCCCGGCGGCTGCCTGTGCTGTGTCTCCGCGCAAATGTTCACCGTCGGCCTCAACCGGCTGATCCGCAGCCAGCGACCGGACCGCATCCTGATCGAGCCCACCGGGCTCGGCCACCCGGCGCAGATTGTCCGCACCCTGACCGAGCCCCCCTACGCCGGCGTGCTGGACCTGCGCGCCACGGTCACCCTGATGGACGCCCGCCACCTCGCCTCGCCGCGCCACCGCGAGCACCCGAACTGGCGCGACCAGATCGCCCTGGCCGACGTTCTGCTGGCCAACAAGGCCGATCTCTACAGCGAAGCGGACCGCGAGGCGCTGCAGGCCTTTGTCGCGGCGATGCCGCCACCGCGGCCCCTGGTCGTGGAAACCACTCAGGGGCGTATCGAACGCGAGTGGCTGGACCGCCCGCGCCTGGACCGGGGCGGCGCCCTGTTCCCCGAGGCGCGCGACTTTCTCGTGACCGCGACCGCGGGTGGGCCCGCCAGCCACGAACACGAACACGAACACGAACACCATCATGATGACGCCGCCCACACCGCAGACGAGTGGGTCACCATCGACACCCGCGGCGACGGCTACATCGGCCGCAGCTGGTTGCTGCCCGAGGGACAGCGCATCGACCATGCCACCCTCGTACACCTGGTCGACGGCTTTGCCGGCGACCGCCTGAAGGGCCTGGTGGAGACCGACCAGGGCTGGCACCGCCTCAACCGCGTGGACGGCCACGGCGGACTGGAGCCGATGGACGCCCCGGACACCCCGCTGCGGCCGCGCCTCGAGGCCATCCTGCCAGAATCCGAAACCGCCACCCTGGATGATCTCGCCCGCATCCTCGAGGCCGCCCACGCGCCAGCCGCCGGCCCCAAAACCCCGACGTAGGATGCGTTGAGCGCCGCGAAACGCATCAGTCGGAAGGCGGGCGATTTTCCGGGTACTCGATGGTGATGCGTTTCGCTACGCTCAACACATCCTACAAATTGGGCGATGCAAGCCAGGCAGGATCGAGAAAAAACAGGACGGTCATCACCGCGCCGATCCCGGTGACCGCGTGACGGTACCCGGCCTCCGGCATACGGCGCACCAGGGCGATGCCAAGCCGCGCCCCGAGGATCGCCCCGGCCCCAACCGCCAGCAGCCCGGTCGCCACCACCTGGCCGCCCGCGATGTAGACCACGACGGCCATTAACGTCAGCACCGAGGAGAGCAGGTTTTTGAGCGCGTTGGCCCGGGGCAGGTCCGCCGCGCCCTGGCCACGCAGGATCGCCAGCAGCAGGATGCCGACCCCGCCGTTGAAATACCCGCCATAGGCACAGCCCAGCCCGGCCCCCAGCATCCGCAACGCTCCCGGATGCGGCCGCGCCGCCTGGCGCTGCAGCCAGGGCCCCAGCGCGAACAGCGCGGTGGCGACCAGCAGCAACCAGGGGATCAGGACACCGAAACCGGCATCGCCGGTCAGCAGCAAGGCGACGGCCCCGAGCGCACCGCCCAGAACCCCCGCGAGCAGCAGCCCCCAGGCCAGTCCCGGCCCCAGTTCGCGCCAGGCGGCGCCCAGCGCGCGCCGATCCGCCAGCACGCTGGCCAGATAGCCGGGCAGCAGTGCCGCGGTCCCGGTGGCATTGGCGGCCACCGGCGGGACACCCACGCTCATCAGGGCCGGCAGCGTCACGAAGCTGCCACCCCCGGCCACCGCATTCAGCAACCCGGCCAGGAAACCAACGGCCAGAAGCAGCAGCGCGACGCCGGAAGGCGCGAAATCCATGTCGGGCGGGCGGAACCGCGGCTCAGATCACCCGGCGGTCGCTGAACTCGGCCCGGTAGAACCACTCGTTGCCCGGCAGCGCGTTGGGGTTGGGGAACACGATGAACCCGGGCTCTGGCGCCCGCACTTCGGTCCCGTCGGCGCGGACGCCGATCAGGTCGCCCGCCTGCAGCGGGTCGAAGCTCTTCCATTCACAGGCAAAGCGGTCGTCCGGATGATTCCGGTCGATGACCTCCACCAGGCGCAGCACTTCCGGGTCGCCCTGGCCCGGGGTGGCCGGGGCCTCCAGCATGTCCAGGTGCGCCAGCGTGTTGATGATCGCGTTGTAGGCCACCACCGGGGCCTGCGGGTCGTCGTGCTGGCCGCACTCCAGGGTCACGCCATAGCCACCCTGGCTGCGCATGTATTCGGTGGTGCCGACCCCGTAGCTGGGATCGGTGCTGAGGATTTGTGCGCGCTGGCTGGCGTTCGGGTTTTTCATCCGCTGCGCGACACCACGGGCGTAGGTGTCCAGCCAGCCCTCGACCATGCGCCGCGGCCCCAGACACGCCGCCAATGCCTCTTCCTCGCACGCCTGCGCGAAGCCTTCCAGCTCGCCGTCGTTGTTGCGCGGGCCGAGCATGATGAACGGCTGCCCCCCGGTGTGAAACGAATGCAGGTCCAGCAGCACGTCGTGCGCCGCCAGCAAGGGGCACAGCACGTTGGCGATTCGGTCCTCGAAGTCCTGCGGCGCATCGGTCACGCGCAGGTTGCGGTTCAGGTTGCGCTCGCCCATGCGCTGCCCCAGGTCATAGGCGAGCGGGTTGGTCCGCGGCACCAGCGTCAGGCTGCCCCGAAGCAGGTCGCGTTCGCGGGACTCCAGTTCGGCATGGACCCGTTCGGCGGCCTGCGTGCCACAGGTCTCGTTGCCGTGCACCGCGCCGAGCACGATCAGACGCGGCCCCGGCTCAAGCCCGTGAAAGGTGATCGAACGCAGCGCAGTGGGACGGGACGAATCGGACATCGGGGCAGCTCCGGGCTGGGGGTGGCTGAAAAGACGCGAACCAAGGCTACCGGAGCGCCCCGGACAGCGCCACGGGGCACACGGTCATCCCGACGTCAGTGCGCCGTGCCGCGTCATCCAGTCTGCCAGCGCCCCGAGTTCCAGCGGCCGGCTGTAGAAATAGCCCTGGCCCAGGGCACAACCGCGCTCCCGCAGGAAGGCCGCCTGCTCGGCGGTCTCCACGCCCTCCGCGATCACCTGCATGTTCAGGTTGCGCCCCATGGCGATGATGGTGGCGGCGATCTCGCGGTCGGCGCTCTCGCTGGCCACCCCATCGACGAAGCTGCGATCAATCTTCAGCACATCCAGCGGGTACGTCCGCAGGGCCGCCAGCGAGGAATACCCGGTACCGAAGTCGTCGATCGCCAGGCGCACGCCCAGCTCCTTCAGGGCCACCAGCCGCGCGATGGCCTGTTCGCCCTGCTGCATGATCGCGGTCTCGGTAATTTCCAGTTCGAGCTGTTCAGCAGGGAACCCGGTCAACGCCAGGATCTCCGCCACGCGGTTCACGAAGTCGCCGCGCTGCAGCTGTACCGGCGAGAGATTGACCGCCAGGCTGAAGTCCCCGGCACCGCGATCCAGCAACGTCCGCCCGGCGTCACAGGCCTCGCGCAATACCCACTCGCCCAGCGCAACGATCAACCCGGTGTCCTCGGCAATCGGGATGAAACGATCCGGGGGAATCATCTCGCCGTCCTCGGTCTGCCACCGCAACAACGCCTCCATGCCGAAGGGTCGCCCGTCCTCCAGCGCGACCTGTGGCTGGAAGTGCAGACGCAGCTCGCCACTTTCGGTCTCCACCGCATGCCGCAGGCGGTTCTCCAGTTCGAGGCGCTCGTCGGCGGCGCGGGTGAGGGCCTGGGTGTAGACGCTCCAGGTCTGGCGGCCGGAGGCCTTGGCCTGGTACATCGCCGCGTCCGCGTGCTGGATCAGCGCGGTGACCGAATCCCCGTGCTCGGGATAGAGGCTGATGCCGATACTGCCGTTGAGGTACACCAGGCGCCCGTCCTCCAGCGCGAACGGGCGCTCCAGGCTTGCCAGCAGGTCGCGAGCGCAACGGGCCACGGCCTCGTCGCTGGGCGGATTCTCCGCCACGACCAGGAACTCGTCCCCGCCCAGGCGTCCCAGGGCATGGGCGGGGCCGACCGCCTCGCGCAGGCGCCGGGCCACCTCGACCAGCACCTGGTCCCCCACCGGGTGCCCCATGGAGTCGTTGACGTTCTTGAAGCGGTCCAGGTCGAGGCTCAGCACCGCGATGCGATAGCCGTCTGTCCGCGCCCGTTCCAGCGCCTGCCCCAGCATCGCCTGCAGCTGACTGCGATTGGGCAGGTCGGTCAGGGCATCGTGTTGCGCCAGGTACTGCAGCTCATCCTCCGACCGGCGGAGCTCCGACATGTCGGTCAATACACCGGCGTAATGCAGGGCCTGGCCCTGCTCGTCGTTGACGGTATTGAGGCTCAGCCACTGCGGGGCCACCTCGCCATTGCGCCGCCGGTTCCAGATCTCGCCCTGCCAGTGTCCCTCTCGCTCGAGGCCGTCCCACATACGCTTGAAAAAGTCGGCATCGTGCCGCCCGGACTGCAGGAAACTCGGATTGCGACCCATCACCTCGGCCTCGGAGAACCCGGTGATGTCGGCAAAGGCCGGGTTGACCGCGACGATCCGCGGGGTCAGGTCGGTGATGACGATCCCGTCCCGGGTGCTCTCGAAGACCGCGGCCATCCGCCGCAGGCCCAGCAAGGCCTGACGCCGCTCCAATGCCGCGCCCAGGCTCGACGCCACAATGCGCGCCAGGCTCTGGTCCGCATCGCTCCAGCGCTGGGCGCGCTGCACCCGGTCCAGGGCAAGGAAGCCACGGTACTCGCCCTCCACATACAGCGGGACCAGCAGTGCCGCCTGGCACTGGGCCGCCTCCATGAGCTCGCGTTCGGCATCCGGCAGGTCACGGGTCAGCACATCCACCGCCCCGCCGTCCTGCAGGATCGCATGCCAGCGCGGCAGTAGCGATTCCAGGCTCAGGTTGCGCAGCGGTGGCGGCCGGATCGCGTAATCGGTGTCCGTGCGTACCCAGTAGTAGCGGTGTACGTCCAGGGCCTCGCGGACGTCATGGTCCAGCTCGGCCACCAGCACATAGGCGCGGTCGGCATGTGTCTCCTGCCCCAGTTCGGCCAGCAGGCGATGGATCACACTCGCGGGGTTGTCCTCGCGCAACAGCTCCACGGTGAGCTCCGCCGCGGTGCGCAGTGCCCGTTCGCGTTCGCCCAGGGCCTGCGCGGCGCGCAGCTTCTGCACGGCCAGCCCGGCGATCTGGGTAAATTCCTCGATCAGCACGCGCTCGCCGGCATTGGGCCCGCGCGCGGCGGCGACATAGATCCCCAGGGTGCCCAGCACACTCCCGTCGGCATCGTGGAAGGGAAACGACCAGCAGGCGTGGAAACCCGCCGCGTGGGTGAGGTCGCAGTAACCGGCCCAGTTCGGATGGGACCTGCAATCCTCGACGACCACCGGCTCCCCGCTCCAGGCGGCCTCGCCACAGGAGCCCATACTCTGCTCGGCGCGTATCCGGCGCGTGGCGCTGCGCAGCGGGTCCGGCACGCGCGGCGCGGTCACCGCGTACAGCTCCTGGCTGTCGCCATCCAGCAGCATCAGGCAGCCGTGCAGTTCGGGGGCCAGCGATTCCAGCCCCTTGACGACATCTTCCAGCAGGCGCGGATCGCGTTCGCCGGTGGCCAGACGCGCGAGCACGTTCACGCGCACCTCCTGAATGCGCTGATCCAGGACCCGTCGGGTCACATCCACCAGGCTTCCGGACAACCCCTGCGCCCGCCCCGCGGCATCCAGATTGATGTGGCCCCGAAGTTCCAGCCAGCGCAGCGAACCGTCCGCCGCGCGCAGCCGGATCTCGGTCTCCATCCGACCGTCGTCGGCCTCCGCGGCGCGGGCCAGCAGCCGCGCCACCATCCCGCGATCCTCCAGCGGTATGAAGGACAGCATCTCCCCGCCGATCGCGGCCTCCACAGAGTGCCCGGTGATGGCCGTCCAGGCGGGGTTGAGGAAACGCCAGCACCCCGCGGCATCGGTCTCGAAGACGATGTCACCGGCGCGCTCGATCACCTCGCGGTAGCGGCGTTCGGAGGCCGCCAGCGCGGCGCGCTCCCGGCGCAGCCGCGCCCGGGCATGCACCTGGTCCAGTAGAACCGGGAGCATTTTGAGGTAGCCGTCGCGTTTGACCGCGTAGTCCTCCACGCCCATGCGCAGGGCGCGCGCGGCCAGATCCTCGGTGCCCTGCCCGGTCACCAGGACCGTCGGCAGGTCCAGGCCGCGCTCCTCGCGCACCAGCCGTGCCAGCTCCAGGCCATCGATCCCCGGCAACCGGTAATCCACCAGCAGCAGATCAAAGCCCGGGTCGGCGCCGGCCTTCTGCGGCAACGCCGCCAGGGCCTCCTCCGCCGTGTGAACCGCTTGCAGGTGGATGTGCGGGGCGGCATGCGCCAGTTCGCGCCGGGTCAGGCCGATATCGAATTCATTGTGCTCGGCATACAGCACCCGCAGTGGCTCGTGCGCATCGATCACGCGCAGTTCGCGCCGGGCGCGGGCATCCACGACGCGTCCCGGCAGACGTTCCAGGTAATCGTCGGACTTGGTCAGGTAGTCATCAGCCCCGGCGCGGAACGCCGCGACCACCGACTCCTGTTCACCGTGCCCGGTCAGCACCAGCACGGCCTCGCCGCGACCCGCGGTGTTCAGCTCGCCGATCAGTTCGAGACCGCTGCCATCCGGCAGTCGCAGGTCCTCCACCACGCAGTCAAAGGCCTCGTTCCCGGCCAGCGCGTCCCGCGCCTCGGCCAGCGATGCCGCCAGGTGCACCTCGGCGCCCGGCACCTGCCGCTCCAGGGCCCTACGCTGCAGGTCGGCATCCGCCGGATTGTCTTCCACGAGGAGGATTCGCATGGGCTTCGCCGGATTCAGCCCGGCGCCTGATTCAGCAGGCACCAGTAAAGCTCCACCTGCTCGGCCACCTCGACGAACTTGCCAAAATCCACCGGCTTGACGATGTACGAATTGGCCCCGCAGTCGTAGGCGGTCGCGATGTCGCGGTCCTCGCTGGAAGAGGTCAGCATGACCACCGGGATGCGGCGGAAGCGCTCGTGGGCACGGATGCGCCGCAGCACCTCCAGCCCGTCGACCTTGGGCAGCTTGATGTCCAGCAGGATCACCGCCGGTGGCGCCAGTTCACCCCGCTCCCAGTGCTCGAGAAACTCCAGGGCCTCCACCCCGTCGCGCGCGATCTCCAGCGGATTGGTGAGATTGCGCCGCTCGAAGGCGCGGCGCATCAGATCGATGTCCACCGGATTGTCCTCGACCACCAGGATGGAGGGCTGGCGCGAGGTCGTACTCATCGAGGGAACTCCACGTGGAAGATGGCGCCCGCGCCCGGCGTGCCCTCGGCGCGGATCTTCCCGCCGAGGCGGTTGACCGCCCGGCGTACCAGGGCCAGGCCAACGCCGGTCCCGGGATAGGCCTCGGCGCGATTCAGACGCTGGAAGATATCGAAGATGCGCTCCTGAAACGCCATGTCGAAGCCGATCCCGTTGTCGCGTACCGAGATTCCGAGCGTAGCACTGCGGGATTCCGCCTGCACCGTCACTTGGGGTGTTGCGCGCTCGGCACTGAATTTGAATGCATTTTCCAGCAGGTTGCGCAGGATCAGGGCGACCCCGTCGGGGTCACTCTGGAATACCAGATCGGGATCGATCTCCAGCGTGATCTCGGCACGTTCGCGCAGGGCCGGATCCACCGACTCCACTACCTCCTCCACCAGTGCCCGCACCCGGATCTCGCGATCCTCCAGTGGCCGGCGTTCCATGCGCGAATAGGCGAGCAGATCCGAGATCAGTTCGTTCATCTGCGCCACGCCCTGACGGATGTTGCGCACGAAGGTGCGTCCCTCGCCCTCCAGTTGCTCGCCGTAGTCCGTCTCCAGCAACTGGCTGTAGCCTTCGATACCGCGCAGGGGCGCCTTCAGGTCGTGGGACACGGCGTAGGAGAAGGATTCGAGTTCCTGGTTCAGCGCCTGCAGCGCCGCCGTGCGTTCGGCTACCCGCTGCTCCAGCGTGGCGTTCAGGTCGCGCAGTTCGAGTTCCTGGCGCTTCAGCTCGGTGACCTCGAGGACCGTGCCCTGCACGTAGTGCATGCCGTCCGCCCGCTCAATCGGGGCCTCCATGGTGATGCTGAACCAGGCATCCGCGCGGACCTCCGGGCGGGCCTTCAGCAACAGCCGGCGCGGCCCGGGCCGGCCGCCCGCCAGCAGCGCCTCCATCGCCGCGGAAAAGCTCGCGCCATCCTCCGAGTCGAGACCGAAGAAATTGCGGGCAAAGGCCTCCAGCGTGGGCGTGCCGTAGCGGGCGTCACAATCCAGCAGGCCGTAGAGGCGATCCGACCACCACATCTCGCGAGTCTCCAGGAGGTACTCCCAGCTGCCCAGCCCCGCGTGGCGTTCCGCCTGGCTCAGGCGGTCCACCTGACGCGCCAGCGCGGCCTCGGCCTGCTTGCGCGCCTCGATGTTGCGCAGGGTCACCAGCAGCAGCCGCTCACCGGCGATCTCGGTGGCCTGCAGGTTGGCCTCCACCCAGAAACCGTGGCCGTCACGGTGGCGCGCCCGCCACTCGAACACCAGCTGTTCGCCGCGCCGGGCGCGCTCCATCAGCGCCTTCTGGCGCTGCACGTCGTAGCCGGTTTCATCCGCGGTCAGATCTTCCACGCTGCTGGCCAGAAGTTCCGCCCGGCTGTAGCCGTACATCTGCTCGGCGGCGGCGTTCACCCCGATCAGGGCCTCGGTATCCAGGTCCTGCAGCAGGATCGCCTCCTGCACGTTGTCGAAGATCGCGCGGAAGCGGGTCTCCGAATCGCGCAGGTCCCGCTCGGCGCGCAGGCGTTCGGTCACATCCAGCAGCAGACCGTGGATGCGGGTCACCCGGCCGGACTCGTCGCGGGTGAGCCAGGTCCGGTCCTCCAGCCAGATCCAGCTGCCCGCACCACTGCGCACGCGATAGACCTGGGTGTAACGATCCGGGCCATGGTCGATGTGCGCGGCCACATCGGTCACGATGCGGTCGATGTCCTCGGGATGAATCAGGTCGGCGTAGTGCAGATCGCCGCGCAGCAGGGCGTGACGGTCGATCTCCCAGCGCGCGATGTTGGGCGAGACAAAGGTCACCGGCCACCCGGGCGTGGTCGCCCATTCGATCGCGACGACCGGGGAGCGCTCGACGATTCCGTTGAGGCGGCGTGCCTCGCGGGAGGCGCGGTCGCGCGCCCGCAGTGAGTAGTAGACCAGCAGGAACAGCCCGACGGCAGTCAAGGCCACATAGCCCCAGCCCTTGAGGGTCTGCAACTGGGCCAGCAGGGCGACGTCATCGACCATCAGCAGCAAGGCGCGGTCGGACAGACCAATCCAAGCCAGGCCGAAGACCAGGTACACCACGGCGATTATCGCCGCCGTGCGCCCGGCGCTGGGCTTCCCGACCCTCTTACCGTCTCGCTCCATCAAGCCCCCCGGCTGTTGTGGAGACGCGTCCGGCCCTCCCTGCGAACGCCTGTCCTGTCTCGAGCATCGGCCACCCGGCGCCGGGGCGCAAGGGCCGCCGCACGGCAACCGGATGGCCCAGGGCGCGCGGGGCCCGATGCGGGCTTCGGGGCGCCCTTCGAAAATGCTATTCTTCGCCGCTCCCGCAAGCGGACGCAGCGATGTTCAAGCAACTCGAAGGCGAACCCCGTGGCGAGCGCCACCCGACCCCCGAGGTCCTGGAACGCCTGAAGCTCAACGCCGACGGCCTGATCCCCGCGATCGCCCAGCAGCACGACACCGGCGACGTGCTGATGCTGGCGTGGATGAACCGCGAGGCCCTGGACGAGACCCTGGCGACCGGACGCGTGTGCTACTACTCGCGCTCGCGCCAGGCGCTGTGGCGCAAGGGCGAGCAGTCCGGGCAGGTGCAGCAGCTGCATTCCCTGCACCTGGATTGCGACGGCGACACCCTCCTGCTGAAGGTGAACCAGACCGGTCCGGCCTGCCACACCGGGCGGCGCAGCTGCTTCTACCTGCAGGTCGAGCAGGACGCCGTCGTGGTCACCAGCGACCCCGAGATCGCCCCCGAGACGCTGTACGGCAAGGACACCGGCCAATGAGCGAGTCCCGGACCCTCATCCTGCACAACACCCTGGGCGGGCGCGACGAGCCCTTCGTGCCCCAGGACCCGAAGCGGGTGACGCTCTACGTCTGCGGCCCCACCGTGTACAACCGCGTACACATCGGCAACGGCC
Source organism: Thioalkalivibrio sp. AKL19 (assembly GCF_000420165.1). Classification (GTDB taxonomy): domain Bacteria; phylum Pseudomonadota; class Gammaproteobacteria; order Ectothiorhodospirales; family Ectothiorhodospiraceae; genus Thioalkalivibrio. The sequence continues at coordinate 392,114 of NZ_ATUK01000010.1, forward strand.
GGCCGGTGGTGGTGTTCGACGTGCTGTTCCGCGTGCTGCGCGAGCTCTACGGCACGGATCACGTGGTCTACGCCCGCAACATCACCGACGTCGATGACAAGATCAACAAGGCCGCCGCCGACAACGACGAGCCCATCGCCGCGCTGACCGAACGCTTCACGCGGGCCTTCCACGAGGACATCGCGGAACTGGACACGCTGGAACCCACCCTGGAGCCGCGCGCGACCGAACACATCCAGCCGATGATCGAACTGATCGAGCGCCTGATCGAACGCGGCCATGCCTACGTGGCCGACAACCACGTGCTGTTCGACGTGACCTCCTACCCGGACTACGGCGCCCTGTCCGGACGCTCGCTGGCGGACATGCAGGCCGGCGCCCGGGTCGAGGTCGCCGACTACAAGCGCCACCCCGGCGACTTCGTGCTGTGGAAGCCGGCCGCGGCGGGCGAGCCCGGCTGGGAAAGCCCCTGGGGCACGGGCCGCCCCGGCTGGCACCTCGAGTGCACGGCGATGATCCGCAGCCACCTGGGCCCGATGATCGACATCCATGGCGGCGGCCACGACCTGGTCTTCCCGCACCACGAGAACGAGATCGCCCAGGGCTGCGCGGCCGAAGGCTGCCACGAGCACGGCACCCACTACGCCCGCTACTGGGTGCACAACGGGCACCTGACCATCGACGGCGAGAAGATGTCCAAGTCGCTGGGCAATTTTCAGCTGCTGCACGACCTGCTGCGGCACTACCCCGGCGAGGTCCTGCGCCTGGCACTGCTGTCGCGCCACTATCGCGCCCCGCTGAACTTCTCGGAAGAGACCCTGACCCAATCGCGCAACAGCCTGAACGGCCTGTACCGCGTGCTGCGCGACGCCGCCGAGATCGAACCGGACCCGGTCGCCGCCGCCGAGACCCCGGTGTTCGCGGCGCTGCTGGAGGACCTGAACACCCCTGCCGCGATCACCGCGCTGCACCGCATGAGCGATGCCCTGGCGACCGCCACGGACGATGCCCAGCGCGCGCGGCGCAAGGGCGAGCTCCTGGCCGGGGCCGGCCTGTTGGGCCTGCTGCAGCAGGACCCGGCTGCGTGGTTCCAGGGCGATGCCGGAGACGACGAGCTGGCGGCCTGGGTGGAGGAACGCATCACGGCGCGCCAGGCCGCGCGCAAGGCCCGCGACTTCGCCACCGCCGATGCCATCCGCGACGAACTGACAGCCAACGGCATCGAGCTCGAGGACACCCCCGACGGCACGCGCTGGCAGCGCGCGAACTGAACCCCGTGCGCATGCGCTCCTGGCTCCTGCTCGTGCTTGGCCTGTCCCTGCCGGCCGCTGCACTCGCCCATCCGCATGCCTGGATCGACCTGCGCGTGGGCCTGGTCTTCAACGACGCCGGCGAATTGGTCCGTATGGACCAGTCCTGGCGGATCGACCCGACCTACAGCCACATGCTGCTGGAGGACCTGACCGGGCAGCTCGACGGGGACATCGACATCGACAGGGCCCTGGAACACGCCGCGGAACGCATGCGGGAAAATCTGGCCGGGCACGACTACTTTACCGAACTGAGTCTGGACGACCGGGACCTGGACGTCCCGCCGGCGGAAAACGCCCGCCTGACCCTGGAAGAGCGCCGCCTGCACCTGCGCTTCGAGATCCCGCTGGCCGACCACGACATTACGGCCGGCGATGCCTTCACCTACCGGGTGTACGACCCCGAGTACTGGATCGAGATCCTGCACGACCCGGATGACATCGTCTTCGTCGAGAACCGCCCCGGCTGCGAGGTGGCGATCACCGAACCCCGCCCGGACCCGCAGTTGATCCGCTATGCCGCCACCCTGGAACGCCAGGACCGCAGCCCGGTCGACCACCTCGGACGCCACTTCGCCGAGACGGCCACGCTGGAATGTGACCCGGGGGAAGACACACCGCGATGACTGGACATCACGCACACCACACTGCACCGCGCGTGTTATACGGTAACGTCATGGGCCACACGATTCGCCGATTCCCGAGCCTCCCTCGCCCGTGCCTTCGGGGCCTGCTGGTACTGCTCCTGTTGTTCGGTGGTTTCGGGCTCGCGCAGGCCGAGACCGGGCATCCGCTCGGTGCCCCCACCGAGACGCCGGACGAACGCGCAGCACCCGCCCCTTCGGCCAGCCTCGACGCACCCGCGCCACGGGCCGAGCCGCCGGGTCCGCTGGAACGCCTGACCGGCTGGATGCTCCAGACCCAGCGCCAGCTCCACCGCAGCCTTACCGAGGGCCTGCACGCCCTGCGCGACGGCCCCACCGCCCAAACCGCCGGCGCCCTGATCCTGGTCAGCCTGTTCTACGGGATTTTTCACGCAGCCGGCCCCGGCCACGGCAAGGCGGTGATCAGCGCCTACCTCCTGACCCAGCCACAGAACCTGCGCCGCGGCATCCTGCTGTCCACCGTTTCCGCACTGGCGCAGGGGCTCACCGCGATCGTGCTGGTCGGGGTGCTGATCGGGTTGTTCGGCTGGCTGGCCCGGGACACCCTGGGACAGGTGCGCACCCTGGAGATCGCCAGCTTCGCCCTGGTCGCGCTGCTCGGGTTATGGCTGATGGCCCGCGCCCTGCGCCACGCCTGGCGGCTGCATCGCGCCCACCGCGGTGCCCACTCGCACACTCACGACCACGGCCATGAACATGACGCCCACTGCGGCTGCGGCACCCCACACCACGTGGATCCCGACCACCGCGGGACCTGGTGGGGCACCGTACTGGCCGTCGGCATCCGTCCCTGTTCCGGGGCCGTCCTGATCATGGCCGTGTCCGCCGCCCTGGGTCTCGCCTGGGCCGGCGTCGCAGCGGTGCTGGCCATGTCCCTGGGCACCGCCGCGACCGTTTCCGTCCTGGCCACGCTGGCCGTCTCGGCGCGCGACTGGACACGGCGCTGGCTGGGGCCGACGCGCATGGGCCGGTTCACCTACATCGGGCCGGCCCTGGGCCTGGCCGGTGGTGGCGTGATCGCCCTGATCGGCCTCAGCCTGGTACTTGGCGCGATCGCCTACCAGCCCGTGGCGCATCCGCTGGGCGTCCGCTGACGCACGCGGGTCCGCGCCGCATCGCGGACTTGCCCCGGTCGCGCGCGTACTCTAACGTCCGGGACAACCGAACCCAGCGCGCGAGGCTCCCATGTCGTCGACCACCATCACCCCGGAGCAGGCCCCCACTCTGCCGGCGCTGTTTCGTACCCGCGTATCCATGAGCCCGGATGCCCCCGCCTATCGCCACTTCAGTGCCTCCGACGAGACCTGGAAGCAGACCACCTGGAGCGAGATGGCCACGATGGTCGACCGCTGGCAGGCGGCACTGGCGCGCGAGGGCTTCAAGCCCGGCGAACGCGTCGCGCTGATGCTTGGCAACTCTCGCGAGTGGGTGGCCTTCGACCAGGCCGCGACCGAGCTGGGGCTGGTCACCGTCCCGCTGTACACCGACGACCGGCCCGACAACGTGGCCTACATCATCGGCCAGACCCAGGCACGTCTGCTCCTGCTGGGTGAGAGCGCGCACAGTCGCCGCCTGTCCGAACACTTCACGAACATGCCCTCGCTCAAGCGCATCGTCTGCCTGGGCCACACCGACGGCGAACCGGACGACCAGCGGGTCATGGACCTCGACAGCTGGCTAGAACGTGGCGACCCCGACCGCGTGCATCGCCCCGACCTCGACCCGCTGGCCCTGGCGACCATCGTGTTCACCTCCGGCACCACCGGCCGGCCCAAGGGCGTGATGCTGTCGCACCGCAACATCCTCGACAACGCCAGCGCGTCCTCCACCGCCGGGCCGCTGTCGGAAGCCGACCGCTTCCTGTCCTTCCTGCCCCTGTCACACATGCTGGAACGGACCGGCGGCTATTACATGCCCATGCTGATCGGGGCCGAGGTCGCCTTCGCGCGCTCCATTCAGGGACTGGGCGAGGACCTGATGTCGGTCCAGCCGACGGTGCTGATCTCGGTCCCGCGCATCTACGAACGCGTGCACGGCCGCATCCAGGCCGGGCTGAAACAGAAATCCGCGATCGGCCGCGGCCTGTTCCGGGCGACCGTCGCCATTGGCTGGCGCCGCTTCGAATACCAGCAGGGCCGTGCCTCCTGGTCCCCCGGCTTCCTGCTGTGGCCACTGCTGGAGCGCATCGTCGCGCACAAGGTGCTGGACCGCCTGGGCGGCAAGCTGCGCTTCGCCGTCTGCGGCGGCGCCCCGTTGCCACCGCCCATCGCGCGCTTCTTCATCGGCCTGGGCCTGCCGGTGCTGCACGGCTACGGCATGACCGAATCCAGCCCGGTCGTCAGCGTGAACACGCCGGACGACAACCTGCCCGCATCCATCGGCAAGCCGCTGCCGGGGATCGAGGTCAAAATCGGCGAGATGGACGAACTGCTGACCCGTTCCAGCAGCGTAATGCTCGGCTACTGGAAGAACGAGGAGGCGACCGCCAGCACGATCGACGAGGATCACTGGCTGCACAGCGGGGATCAGGCCCGGGTCGACGAAGATGGCCACATCTTTATCACTGGCCGGCTGAAGGACATCCTCGTGCTGACCAACGGCGAGAAGGTCCCGCCGGCGGACATGGAGATGGCCATCGCCCTGGATGCCCTGTTCGACCAGGTAATGGTGGTGGGCGACGGCCATGCCTTCCTGAGCGCCCTTGTGGTCCCCGAGCCCGAGGCCTGGACCACCTTCGCCGAGGACCACGATCTGGACCCCAGCGCCGCCGGACGCCTGCCGCGGGCGGCCGAGCGAGCCCTGTTGCAACGGATGCAGTACCAACTGCGCGACTTTCCCGGCTACGCCAAGATCCGCCACGTGCACGTGGTGCACGAGCCGTGGTCGGTGGACAATGGCATGCTGACCCCGACCATGAAGCTCAAGCGCCCGGTCATCGCCAAACACTACGCCAACGCCATCGAGGCCATGTACGCCGGCCACGACTAATCCCTCGCCCGCTTTACACAAAGCAGGTCAAAAGCGATTCCCAGGAAGGTTGGAAGGGTTCAAGGATAAAGGGCGATAGCGAATGCTCACGCGTTGCCCCATCGCCACACCACGGCACGGCGCATCCTCAATCCCAATAAATCTTCCAACCTTCCCATCTTCCTGTTAATCGCTCTTGACTTACCGACACACCCCGAAAACAAAAAAGCCCCGCAGCGCGACGCTGCGGGGCCTTGAGGGCGCGCCTGGCGCGCCGCCGGTTCAGATGAACAGGCAGATGTCGGACTCGCCGGCGAACTCGAAGAACGCGGCCGCCCCGGCGTATTCCACGCCGTCGATGAATTCGCTGGTGTCCATGTCGAACAGGTCCACCGTCATCTGGCAGGCGATCATGCGGACCTCGGCCTCCAGGCACAGCTCGCGCAGGTCACCCAGATCGGAGACGCCCTTCGCCGCCATCTTCTTCTTCATCATCACGGTCATCATCTTCTGCATGCCCGGCAGGGCCTGCAGCATCACCGGCATGGGCATCGGCATCGGCATGCCCGGGTTGCCCAGCGAGGTCACCTGCAGGTCCAGCTTCTTGCGCAGCAGCTGCAGGCCGTAAAAGGTAAAGAACACCTCGCAGTCGTAGCCCAGGGCCGCCGCCGTGGAAGCCAGGATGAACGGGGGATAGCCCCAGTCCAGGCTGCCCTTGGTGGCAATGATGGCCATTTTCTTTTGATCACTCATTTCTACTCTCTCCTCCAGTGGTAAGGGAGCCGGACCCGCCACAGCCCCCTGCGCGGTCCGTCCCTGGTTGATTAAAGCCCTTGGGTTGGTCGTCGGCCTACTGCCCCGTTGTCTGGCGCCCCCTGCGCCAGTCGCGGATCAGTGCACAGCCCGCACATACCCCCAGCGCCGCCATGCTGGCCCATACAGAGATTGGGACCAGGATCATCGCCAACGCAAACATGAGCCATGCCAGTATGGTCATCGTGCTCCTCCTGCACAACATCTACGGCTAATATAGCCGCCCCCTAGCTGTGCGACTTCGGGGTTGTGGCGCGAGCCGGCCAGGAAAACTCTGAGCAGTGTTTCTAGCGCTTTTCCGGCGCTTCCGGCTCGGCATAGTCGCGGGGCGCATCCGTGCCCGGCGCGGGATCCGGGGCCTTGCTTTCCGGCTCCGGCGGGTGGTGGACGTCGGTGGCCGAGGCCCGCCCGCCCTGGCGCGAGACCGGGCTGGCATCGACGAACTGATTGTTCAGGCGCTGGATATAGGCCTCGGCGCGGTCGCGCAATTGATGCAGGCGGCTGATCATGCGCCGACCCAGACCCAGGGGCGCGCGCCCCATCATCGGGCGCCAGGGCCGCGTGTTTTTCTCGAACGCCGCCCGCCAGTTGCCGGCGGCGGTCTCGGTGGGCAGGGTCCGCGCGATGCGACGTGCCAGCCAGCGGCGGTTGAAGAAATGGATCCCGCCCAGGACGATCACCAGCACCACCAGGCCAAAGGCCGTCATCAGCGGGCGCTCGCCCATGGATTGCCACACGCTGCCATCGGTCCACGGGGCAAGGCCGCCCGCCGACTGGTAGCCGACCAGACCCAGGATCACCGCGACCACCGCGAACATCCCGGCATCGAACTGCAGCACGCGGCGGCGCCACTGCTCCAGTGCCTTCTTCAGGGCCGGCAGGGCGTCCATCTCGATGGATTCCGCGATCGCCTGCAGGGATCCCAGGATGCGGTAGGAACGCGAGGAACTGATCTCCTGGATCTTGGCGTGGATCTCCTGGCGGTCGCGCCGGGATTTCTCCTCGTAGCGCTCGCGCACCTGCGGATCGCCGATCTCCACCGCCGCGCTCTCGTTGTACAGGCAGTAGAAACGCCCGGTGGCGTTGCCCTGGCGCACCACGGCGCGTTGCCAGGCGGAGACGACCTCTTCCAGGTTGTCTTCGCGCCAGGTGGTGTCGATCTGGTTGAGGATGAACACCAGCTTGGTGAAGTCGTTGCGTTCCGCGACGCGATTGACCAGGTGTTCCAGGGTGTCACGCATCGCGCCCGGCTCCGGATGGCGGGCATCGAAAAACACCAGGACCAGATCGGAGAGATCGATGATGTGATCGGTCAGCTGCAGGATGGTCGCGCGCTGTTCGTCGGCATCGAATCCGGGTGAGTCGATAATGATGCGCCCGCGCAGGTGCTCCGAACGTGCGGTCTTCATCGCCAGGAAGTGATCCACCGTGCGGCCGCCGCCATCGGTGATGCGCTCGATCTCGTCGGACACGCGATAGAACGGGAAGCGCGGATCACCATCCAGTGCCAGCCCCGGCAGTTCCTGGACGTGTTCACTACCGCCGTAGCTGATCACCGTGAACTTGTCGTCCACCGCCTGGGAGCCGCTGCGCTGCACGGTCGTGCCCACGTATTCGTTGATGAAGGTGGACTTGCCGGCGGAGAAAGTCCCCAGCATGGCGATCATCGGCCACCAGGAGATGCCGAAGGCGTAGGAGTCTTCGGTGGGATCCAGCAGACCGGCCGCGTAGCCGACCCGGTCCAGATCCCGGAAGGGATCGACCACCCCTTTCAGGACCGGATTCTCTTCGGCAAGGCGGTCGCTGAGCAACTTGAGCTGCTTGCGTACCCGAGGGCCAGGACGATTGAACATGCGGACTCCGTCAGTCAAAAGGCGTGATCAGCGCGGGTAATATGGCCCCGGCGAACCCCGGACCGGACCGCTCTGATCAGTGAATGGGTTGAACATGTTCATCATACCCATGGGCGCCCCCACATTGCGATTCAGGCTCCACATGTCCTGCTGCATGCCGACAACAGAACCCGCCATCACGCTGGTATCGCGCGTCATCGAACCGATATTGGCGTCCATCGACTGGGTATTGCCCGCGATAACGGCGACTTCCTCGTTCATCACGCGCATGGTGTTGTTGATATCGGTCATCTGGTGATCCATCGATGCCATGTGCCCGGCAATGGTGGACATGTCGCGATCCATTACCTGGGTCATCTGCGTGATCTCCTGGGTAAGCTGCCCTACGTCCCGGGTCAGGCTGGTGATGAGCCAGAAGCCGTAAATCGCCAGCACGATGAAGGCCACCAGGGCGGTGTATACGATCAATTCCAGACGCTTGGACCGGGCATCCGCCTTGTCCGCCTCTTCACGGACCTCGTTGAACTCGCTGCTACTCTCGTCACTCAATTGAACGCCCTCTGTCGATTGTGGGAAACGGGGTTCGGCCTCCCCCGTCAGAAGGCGCCAACGGCGGCGCGATCAATGATTTCCTCCAGGGATTCCTTCACGAACACCGCCTGCTCGTGCAGATCCTCGGGCAACGGCCGCCCCCCGTGGATCATCGGGTCCAGATCCAGCGTCATCAGCCACAGATTACCGTCGGCATCCTCCTGCAGCACGATCCGGCACGGCAGATACGCGGCCATGGCCGGGCTGTGACGTACCATCTGTGCGGCGATGGCGACATCGCAGAACATGTAGATCTTGAGGAACGGGAAGTCCTCGCCGGTCACGCTGCGAACCTCCTCGCCCATCGGCAGCTCGCCCACGTTACGAATATTCAGCTCGTTGGCGACCAGCCGCAGGACATCCTCCACATCCTCGACGGCCAGGCCCTCGTCCACCTTGCGTTTGTAGACCATCGCCTCCGCGGCATCGCCGGTCTCCAGCACCGTACGCGCCATCTGTGAATAGACCTTGGGCGCCTGGGAATCCAGTGAACGGACCTGGCCCAGATAGGGTTCGAAGGCAAAGATGGCGTACCCCACGCCCACCAGTGCCAGAAGCCCGATCACGACCAGTGCATTGCGTATGAAGCGCATGAACCTCTCCTCCTAGGTGCCTGTGTCCCGGCAGTGACCGGGTGCAACACCTTATCGTTTTATCGTTTTTTGCGGCGGCTGCGCCCGAACATGGCGACCGCCAGGGCATCCAGCTCGGCGGCCGCCTTGCCACGAGGCTCCAGTTCGCGCACCGAGAGCCCCTCGCTGAACGAACGCCGGAAGGCCATGCGCTGCTTCAGTCGCGGCTTGAGCAGGCGCACGCCCTCGATCTGTTGCAACGCCTCGAAGGTCTCGTCGGTCTCGCGCACCGCCTGATGGGTATCGGCTCGGTTGATGAACGCCAGGATCTCCGGGTGGTCGCGTTCGCCACGCTGGTCCTGAATCCGCTGCACGAAGCGATGGGTCGACCACACGTCCGCCTGACTGGGCGGCACCGGAATCAGCACGCGGTCGGAGCCCTCCACCGCCGCCATCAGCGACGCCATGTCCGATGCCCCGACATCGATCAGCACCTCGTCGTATTCGCCGGCCCGGGAACGCGCGGCATCGAGGTCCTCTGCCGAATCCAGGGCGGGTTGGTAGCCCTCCTCCTGGCGCACCTCCAGCACGTCGCTGAGGGTCCGCTGGGGATCGAGATCCACGGTCAGGGCGCTACGGCGCCCCTCCAGCAACCACAAGGCCAGGTTGAAGACCACGGTACTCTTGCCGGTACCGCCCTTGAGGTTGGCGACGACGGTCTGCATGGCGTCTCCTTTGAGGGAACACGGCTGGATGCTCCCTTGAGTATTGCGGATTGGCGACCGTGCACGGACCGCCAATCCGCAATACTCGGAAAAAAGGGCCTGCCCGAAAGCGGACAGGCCCGAACAGGGGGCTGGACTTAGTTGCCCTGGCCCGGCTGCTGTTGCTGCGGCTGCTGCCGCTGCTGCGGCATCTGACCCTGCGGGCCATAGCCCTGCGGACCGTAACCCGGGCCGTAGCCGTAACCGGGGCCATAGCCATAACCCGGACCATAGCCGTAACCCGGATGGCCGTACCCCTGACCATAGCCGCGACCATCGCCGTAACCATGGCCATAGCCGTGGCCGCGGCCACGACCGCTGGCGGAGAAGTCAAAGGCACCGTCGCCCATCATGTCGCTCATCATGTCGCCCATGCCGTAGTTACGGCCGGAGCCGTACCCGGGACCACCGAAGAACGGCATGCTCGGGCCATAGCCGTAGCCCGGGCCATAGGCGCCGGGGCCATACCCGTAGCCGGGGCCGCCCCACTGGGCGGAGGCCATCATTGGGGCGGCCAGGCCACCCAGGGAAACGGCGAGAACTGCTGCTTTGACGAACTTGTTCATGGTGCTACCTCCTGAAGGAGTCATGCCCTCAATTTGGATGCGTCCACGCGGGGAGGGCTTCCCGAATGCACGCCTTACTGGTCAGGGGAACGGAAAACCGCCCATCCCCCAGGGGAAGACCGAACCCGGCCCGCCCATGCCCGGGTACCCGGACTGCCCCGGATACCCGTATGGATAGCCCCCCGGCATCCCGCCGGGGGTGTGGAACGACGGAGCAGCCGGTGTGCCGTACGGGCCCTGCGGCCCGTAGCCGCGGTACGCCGGAGCGTGCTGCGGCGGACCTGGTGCGTCCCGCGATTCGCCCCGTCGTGACGGGTCGTAATCGCGGTCCGGAAAACGCCCGCGGGGGCGTTCCGGGGCCGAACGCTGCACCTCCGGCGAGCCGGAGGCCCAGGGGTTGGGGCGATCCGTCGCTTTCAGGTCGGCGACCGGCAACAGAAACCCCGCGGCCAGCACGACCCCGAGAATCGGGGCACTCATGACCCGCGTGCGCTTCGATTGACCGGACTGCCTGCCCTGCATGGCGAACTGCCTCCGTCTGGCTTCCACTACGACGGGCACCCGTGCCCGTCGGCCTGCGATAACGGATCCTCGGATCAGTTATCGCCACCTTCTCCCATGGATTCACGACGCTCCTGCATCATCTCCATGCGACGCTCGCGCTGGCGTTCCATCTCTTCCTCGTACGCCGCACGCCCGGCTTCCATCGCCTTCTCGCGCGCCTCGCGCATGGCCTGCATCTCTTCCATGCGTTCCTGCCGCTCGGCGTGCTGGGCCTTGATACGCTCGCGCATCTCTTCCGGCATGTCCTCCGGCAGGCTGTCCGGATCGAACTCCGGCATCTGGCCGTAGCCCGGGCGCTGTTGCATGCCCTGGCCCTGCTGCATCATCCCCGGCTGCTGCATGCCGTAGCCCGGCTGCATCATCCCCGGATGGCCAAAACCGCCCCGCTGCGGGCCGGGACCGTAGCCCGGGCCGTAACCCGGACCGCCGTATCCGGGCCCGTAGCCCTGATAACCACGACCGTACCCCTGGCCGTAGCCGTCACCATGACCACGGCCATAACCCTGGCCATGGCCACGCCCGGACATGCCGAAGCTGAAGTCACCGGAGCCTTCACGCTGCTGCATCATCCCGCCACCGGGATGGGCACCCATGCCGGAGCCGTACGGGGCATGACCATAGGGGCCGGGCACAGGACCCTGCTGGCCCATCGCCGGACCCTGGCCGTAGCCCTGCTGTTCATCGGCCTGGGCCACGCCCAGGGCCAGCACGGATGCCACGGCGGCACTGGCCAGCGTGGTACCGATCATTCGGGTATTGAAACGCTTTTTCATTACGAACCTCCTCGAGGTCTTGCTTGCATGTTCACTTGAGACGAATCCCGCGCCGGGCGCGGCCCTTGCCGGGTGTACCCGACTTGCCACCCCGCTTGGGGGCACCGCCGCTTTCCTTGCGGCTGGTCTTGCTGCTCGTGGCGGCGGACTTGGTGCCGCCGCCGGTCTTTCCTTTGGACGTCGTCGCCGCGCGCTTGTTCGCGGCGGTCCCGCCGGACTTGCCGGCGTCGTTACCCTTGCCGGTCGTGCTCGCACGACCTTTCGTGGCGGCTCCGGGGCCGGAGGTGCCACTGGCCGTCTTGTTCTTCGAGCCGCTGGCGGCGCCGGTGGACGCCTTCTTCGCGACCTTCGCGCCGGCGGCCGTATCCGTGGCCCCACCCGCGGAGCGTCGGGATGCGCCGCCCTTTGCGGTCCCCGAACCGGTGGCAGTCCTGGTCAACGCGGACTTGCCGGCACCGGCCCGGGACGAACCCCTGGCGGTGGAGCGGGCCTTTTTCGGCGCGGCGGAGGTGACCTTCGCATCCGAGTCGGCGGTGGAATTCGCGCGCTCGCCATCCGGGGCCCCGGCGCTTTCTGCATCCGAGGCTGCGCTCGCCTCCCGGGAGCGATCCTCCGGCTCGGGGCCCCGCGCTACTGGATGCGGGCCCGTGGCGTCGGCCGACGACCGCGCCTGCGACGTGCTCGCGGAGGCCCCGGAGTCGGAACTCGAAGGGCCACCGCCTGCCGGCCCACCGCCCGCTGGCCCGGCCGATCCGCCGGTGGGGCCACTCGGGCCGCCACTGGGTGGCGGCGCACCGCCACCGCCGTTGCCACGGCGCTCAAGGAAGGAACGGATCAGGCGCCACAGGGCCAGGCCGAGATCGCGCAGGCCTTCGAGAAAGGCCAGGCCCAGGCACTTGAGATAGAGCCCAGCGTACTGCACGGCCTGGGTCACGGGCCCGCCTTCGCGCGGGCCGAACAGGTCATTGTCCGCGCCGGCTCCGCCTTGCGCTGCGGAAGAGGCCATGCTGGCGGTCCCGCCATGGCCGTTGCCATTGCCGGTCGCGCAGGCCGCGCTGACCTCGCCGTTCTCGTTCAGGCTGGTCGGGCAGAAGGCGCGGCGTCCGGAGATGCAGCCCAGCGGGATCACCAGCAGGGTCAGCAACGTGGCCACCACCGTGCCGAACATCAGCGAGATCGCCATGCCCTGGAAGATCGGGTCGAAGAGGATCACGCTGGAGCCGGCCAGCAGGGCCAGCGCCGTGATGATGATCGGACGGGTGCGCGCCTGGCAGGCCAGGATCATCGCGTCGCGCACGTCGTGGCCCTCGTCCACGGCCTGGCGACCGAAGTCCACCAGCAGGATCGAATTTCGGACAATGATCCCCGCGAGTGCTATGAAACCGATCATCGAGGTCGCGGTGAACTCGGCGTTCATCAGCCAGTGGCCGGGGATGATCCCAATCAGGGTCAGCGGGATCGGGGCCATGATGATGCCCGGCAGCACGAAGTTGCCGAACTCCCAGACCACCAGCATGTAGATCAGGATCAGCGCGATGGCGAAGGCGATCCCCATGTCGCGGAAGGTTTCGTAGGTCACCGTCCACTCGCCGGCCCACTCGAACGCGGTAGAACCGTCGTTGGGCGGCGGCCCGAGCCAGTGCGGCTGCACCTGGCTGCCGTCCGGCAGGCGGTAGTCCTCCAGCTGTTCCTGGACCTCCAGCATCCCGTAGACCGGCGCGGCCAGACGGCCGACCACCTCACCGGTCACGTACTCCACCGGACGCAGGTTCTTGTGGTAGATCGGCTCGTCCTGCGGACGCTGGACGAACTCGCCCAGTTCGGCCAGCGGGATCGATCCGCCCTGGCGGGTGAACACCGGCAGCATCTCCAGTTGCCGGATGTCGTTGCGCGTGGCCATCGGCAGGCGCATCTCGATCAGGTGCGGCTCCACCAGCGACTGCGCCTTCACGTCGCCCAGGATCTGCCCGCGAATCGCGGTCTCCAGGGTGCGGTTGATGGTCTCCACAGTCACGCCACGGCGCAGCGCCTTGTCGCGGTCGACATCAAAGTGCCAGACCTCGTGCGGCGCCTGCAGGAAGCTGTCCACGTCCGCGACGTGCTCGGCATTGGCGAACATACCCTCGAGATCCCGGGCCACCGCGCGGCGGGAGGCGGCATCGGGGCCGTACACCTCGGCCACGATCGACTGCAACACCGGCGGGCCCGGCGGCATCTCGACCACCTGGATGCGCGCGCCGGCGGCCTCGGCCAGCGGGGTCAGGCGTTCGCGCGCCTCGGTCGCGATCTCGTGCGAGGTGCGGCTGCGGTCGCCCTTGTCCACCAGCTGCACCTGGATATCCCCCTGCCAGGGTTCGTCGCGCAGGTAGTAGTGGCGCACCAGGCCGTTGAAGTTGAACGGCGACGCGGTCCCGACGTAGGACTGCAGAGCCACCACCTCGTCCATCTCGCGCAGCGCGCTGGCCATGTCGTGGCTCAGCGTCGCGGTCTCGGTCAGGGCCGTGCCCTCGGGGAAGTTCACCATCACCTGGAACTCGGGCTTGTTATCCAGGGGCAGCATCTTCACGCGGACGTCCGTGGTCATGAACAGGCTGACCATCAGGAAGAAGATCACGATGACGGCGATCAAAAAGGCGTAGCCGCGCACCCGGTTGTCGGCCAGCCCCGGGATTACCGTGCGGTAGAACCGCCCCAGCTTTTCCGCCTGGCGATGTTCCTTGTCGGTGGCCTTTTCCAGATACGCCATGCTCGGGCGCAGACGCTGGGTCAGCCACGGGGTAAACACGAAGGCCGCCACCAGCGAGAACAGCATGGCGACCGAGCCCAGCACCGGGATCGGCTGCATGTACGGCCCCATCATCCCGGAGACGAAGCCCATGGGCAGCAGCGCGGCGATGACCGTGAAGGTCGCCAGGATGGTCGGGTTGCCGACCTCGCGGACGGCATCCACCGTGGTCTCGGTATCGATGCCGCGCTTCATGAGCCAGCGTCGGTAGATGTTCTCCACCACCACGATGGCGTCATCCACCAGGATGCCGATGGAGAAGATCAGCGCGAACAGGCTGACGCGATCGATGGTGTACCCCAGCAGCCACGCGCTGAACACGGTGAACAGGATCACCACCGGGATCACGATCAGCACCACGACCGCGGCGCGAATACCCAGGAACAGGCCCACCAGGATGGTCACCGCAAAGGTGGCGATGAACAGCTTGAAGAGCAGCTCGTTGACCTTCTCGTTGGCGGTCTTGCCATAGTCGCGCGAGACCGCCACCTCGACGTTGTCCGGGATCACGCTGCCCTTCAGGTGCTCCAGGCGCTCGAGGACATTGTTGGCCACCGTCACCCCGTTGCTGCCGGGCTTCTTGGCGATCGCCAGGGTCACCGCCGCCGCGCCCTCCGGCGCCGCATCCGGCTCGACGGCCGCCGGGCCGGAATAGTGGCGGACGAACTGCTCGACCTCGCCCGGGCCATAGGTCACCTCGGCCACGTCGCGCAGGTAGACCGGCTGGCCGTCGCTGACCGCGACCAGCAACTGCTCCAGATCCGCCGCCCCGGTAAAGAAACGGCCGGTATACACCGCGGTACTCAGGCCATCGCTCTCGATGCGCCCGGCGGAGCCCTCGACATTCGCCGACTGCACGGCCCGGGCGATCTGGTCCAGGCTGACGTCGTACCCCGCAAGGCGCTCCGGCAGTACATCAATGCGCAGGCGCTCCTCGCGCCCACTGACCACGAAGCTCTGGCTGGTGTCGGGCACCTCGTTCAGCTGCTGCTGCGCATCCAGCGCGATCTGGCGCAGCAGGGCATCATCCACCTCGTGCGACCAGAAGGTCAGGTTGACCACCGGCACATCATCCGCGCCCTTGGCCTTGACCATGGGCTCGCTGACACCGGGCGGCATCAGGTCACGGTTGGCGAACAGCTTGTCATGCACCTTGACGATCGAGGATTCCATCTCCTCGCCAACGTCGAACTGCACGGTCACCATCGCCTCGCCGCGATGCGATACGGAGTAGACATTGTCGACCCCGGACAACTCGCTCATCAGCCGCTCCAGCGGCCGCGCCGCCAGGCTTGCCACCTGCTCGGAGGGCACGCCGGGGTAGGACACCATGATGTCCACCATCGGCACGGAGATCTGCGGGTCCTCCTGGCGCGGCGTCACCATCAGGCCGAGGATGCCGATCGCGATACTGGCAATCAGCAGCAGCGACGACAGCGGCGAATGGATAAAGGCCGCCGCCATGCGCCCGGCAATGCCGGGGTCGCCGTGCTTCTCCCGGAAACCGCTACCGGATTGTTTGTCGTCTTCGGCCATCGAGCTTGAACGGTCCTGTTGTCAGTCTGGCGTCCCGGGCACCGGGTTGGTCGGCGCCCTGCGACCGGTGCGCCTGCCAGGGGCGGCAACCGGTGCGGTGAAGCCCGGCGTTCGGCCGGGCATGAATCCCTACATTCGGCTCCACGGATCGGCGTCACCGTCCCGGCGACCCGTCCCTGCATCCGGCGAGCGGCCCCCGATCGGCTGACCGGAGCGTACCCCCGCCCCCGGCCGGGCCAGGATCTGCATGCCCGGCTCCAGGCCGGAGGTCACCACCACCTGGTCGCCGCGCGAACCGCCCAGGCGCACCATGCGCACCCGCACGTGCCCCTCCCCGTCCAGCACGGCGACCCGTGGCAGGGCGCCCCCCGGGATCAGGGCCGAACGCGGTACCACAACCCGGTTACTGGAGGACTCGGCCTGCGGCAGATACACCGCGGCATGCATGCCCGGTCCACCGCGCACGCCCTGGGGCAGGTCGAACTTGACGGTCACGGTATGGCGCTGCGGATCGGCCAGGGGGAAGATCCGGGCGACCCGTGCCTCCACCTCGTCACCGGTATCCAGGCGCACCTGCACGTAGTCGTCTTCCTGCATCCCACTCACCAGCCGCACCGGCACCTGGGCCTCGACACGCAGGAATTCGACATGCCCGAAGCTCACCAGCGGCTGCCCTGGCTGGACGGTGTCACCCTGTTCCACGTGCTTGTGCATCACCAGGCCATCGAAGGGCGCCTCGGAGCGGGTGTCGCGAATCGCCGCATCCAGCTCCGCCACCCGGGCCCGGGCCTGTTCCCAGCGCGCCTGCGCCTGGTCCACGCCGATGTAACGGGAATAGAGATCGGTCCGGCGGTCCAGCGCGGGATCGCCCATGCCCATGAACTGGCCCATTGGCTGGGTAAACATCTGGTCGAACATCGACGGCACACCCATGCCGGGCATCTGGCCGATGTTGCGCGACTGCGGCGAGATCATCTCGCGGCCGTACTGCATCTGCGCCTCGCGGATCGCCGCCTCGGCGGTGCGCATCTCGGCCTCGGCCGCCTGGCGCTGGGCACGCAGCCGGTCGTCACTGATGGCCACCAGCACCGCGCCCTGCTCGAAGCGGTCGCCCTCGGCACCGGCCACGTCCACCACGCGCCCGGACGACTGCGCGGTCAGAGTGACCTCGCGATAAGGAACCACGGTGCCGCTGACGGTCTGCGTGGCCGCGCGGTCCGGCTCCACCGTGATAACGGGGCCGGCGGCATGAGCCACCGGCGCGGCGAGCAGCGGCAGGGCCAGCGCGGCGCCGAGAAGGGTTCCAGCCATGAGGCTTCGGGAAACTCGAGCAAGCATGATCGTCCTACCTCGCGCCGAATGTCGCGATGAGAGAAGGCGCTCGCACCCGGCGCACCTGCGCACACGGGACCGAGGGCAGGGAATGGACCGCAGTCGCCCGGACGCCGGGGAAATTGGCGACGAGGCCGATCCGGCGACCAGGGTCAGCCGGCTGAAAACCGCGGTGGGTATCCATTACCCAATATGTAGATGAACTCATGCCCGACTACAAGCAACGTATATGCCAGTATTGTGACATTCTTATAAAACAATCACTTAATACTTATTTACCGATATACCCTTCATGCCTGTTGCAACACCCCCATTTCGCGCTATAACCGAGGCAGGGAAAGGCGAAGCGGGGCATGTCCGGGTGTTGCAGACCGTTTTGGGTGTTGCAACGTCCGGGCGTTTCCGCCAGCCCCAAAACAAGGACAAGGAGGCGGGATGACCACAACCGAGCTGGCCGAGATCTGCATCCGACACAGTCGGGATCCACACCTCATCAGCGATACCCGGGGCCGCGTGCTGTTCGCCAACCCGGCCTTTCACCAGACCCTGCAAATTCCACCGGACACCCGTCTCACCCTGGACCAGCTGGGCCCGCTGAATCTCGACGCGTATCTCAGGGAGGCCGCCATCGCGGCCGGCGACGACGAAGCCGACGCCCGCAATACCTTGCACGCCCTGCACTTCTCCCTGATGGCCGAACTCGAGGGCGAGACCCTCCCGCTGGAGGTCATCAGCCAGCCCCTGCGCCTGAACGACGACTCGCGCGCGCTGCGACTGATCACCCTGCAGCCCCAGCGCCGGCGCACCACCGCAGTAGAGACCGTGCACGAGGATGGCCGGGACGGGCTCGACGACAGCCACTTCCACTCCCACGACGCCCACTGCCGACCCACGCTGCAATTCGCACGGCGCGTGGCCGGCAGCGACGTGCGCGTGATGCTGCTGGGCGAATCCGGCACCGGCAAGACGCGCCTGGCCCGGGCCATTCACCAGACCAGCCGCCGCGCCCATGCCCCGTTCGTGGAGATCAACTGCGCGGCCATCCCCGAGGAACTGCTGGAATCGGAACTCTTCGGCCACGCCCGCGGGGCCTTTTCCGGCGCGGTCAGCGACCGGATCGGCCGCTTCGAGGCCGCCGACGGCGGGACCTTGTTCCTCGACGAGATCGGCGAGATGAGCCAGCGCCTGCAGGCCAAGCTGCTGCGTGCGGTCCAGGACGGGGCCTTCGAACGAGTCGGGGAGAACACCACCCGGCAGGTGGATGTCCGCATCCTGGCCGCCTCCAACCAGGACCTGCGCAGCCGCGTCGAGGCCGGCGAGTTCCGTACCGACCTGTTCTACCGGCTCGCGGTCGCGACCGTGGAGATCCCGCCATTGCGCGAGCGCCCCCATGATCTGGCGGCCAACCTGCAGGACTACGAGGTGCATCACGGCATCCGCATCGCCGCGCACCTGAAGGAGAAGCTGCGGGAATACCCCTGGCCGGGCAACTTCCGCGAACTGGAAAACGTCTTCGAATGCCTGACCCTGCACGCCCGCGATGGGCAGGTGGATGACTTCCCGCTGCCCGAACCGATGCGGGTGGACGCCCACACGGCCGACACGATCCAAGCGCCGCATACCCATGACCATCACCGGGACAGCGCCGGCGGTGCCGGACCGAATGGTTCCCGCAGCCACGGGGCCCCCGACACCCAGGCCAGCGAGCATCCCGAGGCGCGGCGCCTGCGCGAAGCCCTCGTCGCCCATGCCGGCAACCGCTCGCAGACCGCCCGCTCCCTCGGCATGGATCGCAGCACCCTGTGGCGCAAGCTGCATCGCTACCAGCTCGTCTGAATCCCGGAAGAAACCAGGCTCCACACAAAAAAGGCCCCGGAGGCATCGCCTCCGGGGCCTTTTACGTTCACTCCGGCCTGTGATCCGTCTTAGCGGTACTGCCGCAGGTGACGTGCCCCGTCCCGATGGTTGCGGTCATACACGGGCGCCAGGCGCTCCACCATCACGCGGCGCTCGCCCGCCGGCAGCAAGTCCAGCGCGCTGTCCCAGGCCCGCATCGCGCCCCGGACATCGCCCGCGGCATGCAGGGCATTGCCCAGTTCGCCGTAGAGATCGGCGCGCTGCGACGAGTTCGCCGGGATGCTCTCCAGCGCGGTACGCAGGATCACGGCCGCGGCTTCGGGCCCTTCGTTCCAGTAGGCGGCGCGTCCAGCCTCCAGCGCCTCCTGCACTTGGCGGGCGACCTGTTCCTCGCTCACCGGCTCGCCGGAGGCCGTCGTACGCGGCTGTTCCCGCGGATCCGGGATCGGCCGATGCATGTCGTCGCCTTCGTCGCGTTCGTAGGCCTCACCGGTCATGGGATCCATGTCGCCCTCCGACAGGCGGCCCTCGCGCGGCGGGCTCACGCCAGTGCGCGCCTCGGCTTCCGCCGGATCATCCTCCGCCACGGCCACCGCCTCGACGTCTTCATCCTCCGGCACTGCTTCCACGCTGGGGGCCAGCACGTCGCGGGCCGACCAGGCGATCAGCCACAGCACGATCACGATCAGGATCCACCAGCGATTAAGGAAACTTCTCTGCTTCTTGTCTGCCTGTTCCATGCCTCACCTTTTCCGGTTGTCCCTGTCCGATTCTATCCTGCACAGGTTCGACGTCCAGGGAAACGGGTACGCCGCGGACAACAAAACCACGTTCACGGCCATCCCAGCACGTCCCGATGCCCCACCGTCAGCTCCACCTCGCCCCGAGCAAGCGCTTCGGCACGCGCCACGCCCCAGGCGCGAAGCTCCGCCGCCCGTTCCGGGACCATCTCGCTGGCCGCGCCCACCCACCCGTGGATCAGTGCCGCGCCCAGCGCCGTCTGATCCACGTCGATTCGCCAGTCGCTGGTGCAACTCTCGACCTGGTACCCGAGCGCCTCGAGCCGTGCCGCGCAAGCCGCCGCGGCCGTCGGCCCCAGGGCCGGGCCAAAGCCCTTGTCCGAGCGCTGATGCCGATTGACCGCGTCCTCCAGTTCGGCATCCAGCGGGTGCGAGTCCGACCAGCGAATCCGGCCGTCGAAGCTCAGCGCGAACAGGACCATGGCGGCCTGATCGGCACAGGCCGCCAGCAAACGCGCCAGCCACTGCTCCGACACCAGATCCAGCAAGGCGGCGCCGGTGACCAGCGACGCCTTCGGCGGAAGCGCCGCTCCCGGGTCCGCGGCCAGGTCGCCGACCCAACGTTCAACCTCGACCCCGCCAACCGGCGCGACCGCGCGCCGGAGCAACGCGGCATCGTGGTCCACCAGCCGCCAGTGTTGCGGGACCGGCAGGCGCGGGGCGAGATAGCGCAGGTTGGAGCCGGTCCCGCTGCCCAGGTCGGTCACCTCCAGCGGTTCCGCCCCGGCGCGCCCGGCCAGCCCCGCACGCAAGGTTGTGACCAGGGCATCCCGCCGCGCGGCGTGGTCGGCCGGCTCGCGCAGCGCCAGCCAGTCGGCGTCGAAGCTTTCCGTCACGGCAGCCAGGCCTCCAGGGTCTGCTCCAGGGCGTCCACTGCTGTGGACCAGTCCGGGCGCCGGGTCATGGCCTCCCGGGCGGCCCACCCCATCCGCTCGCGAACCGTCGGATCGTCCAGCAGGCCCGCGACGGCATCCGCAAGCGCCTCGATATCGCCCGGCGGTACCAACCGGCCGGCCGCTTCCGGAACCGTACCGGGGATCGCGCCGCCGGTGGTCCCGATCACCGGAACGCCCCGGGCCATGGCCTCGGTATAGGCCATCCCGTAGCCTTCGTAGGTGCTCGGCAGCACGAATACCGAGGCCCCCTCGAACCACGCTTCCAGCGCCGCGTCGTCGCACTCGCCGGCCCATTCGATCCGGTCGGCCAGCCCGGCCGTGACAATCGCCGCCTCGACCCGACGCGCATACGCCGGGTCCCGCACGGACGACCCGACCAGCACCGCCCGCCAGTCCCTCGACCCGAGCCGCGCCAGGGCCTGCACCAGTTCGAGCTGGCCCTTGCGCGGCACGACCGAACCGACACAAAGCAGCAGCGGTGGTTCGCCGGGCGCAGGCCCGGTGGCTTGCGGCCAGCGTTCGATCCCCGGAGGCACGGCCTTCAACCGCCCGGGGGGCACGCCCCACGCGGCGGCCTGGTCGGCCGTGTAGGCACTGGTGGCCACCACCCCATGTACCTGGCCCAGTGCCGCGCGTTCCCGCGCCAGCAGGTCCTCGGCGCGCGCCGGCTCCAGACCGGTCTCCAGCCCCAGCGGGTGGTGCAGGAGATAGATCAGCCGCAGCCGGGCTGCATGGTGGGCCAGCACTTCTGGAAAGGCGCCGGCCGCCAGCCCATCCAGCAGCACGGCACCGCGGTCGGGACACCCCACCAGTGCCGTGTTCAGCGCCGACTCGGCCGCCGGGTCGGGGCCGGGAAAAGCCCCGTCCAGCTCGCCCACCGATACCGACCAGCCGCGTGCCCGCAGGCCCGCGACCATGCGTGCGTCGTAGCGGTAGCCTCCGGTTCGCTGCTCCAGCGAACCCGGCACCACCAGCACCAGCTCGCGCATTCCGCTCAGGGCGCTGCCTCGTAGCTGGCCCAGGCCACGTGCGACTCGTTCAGGGTCACGCACACCGCATCCAGCTCGCGCGCCGACTCGCCCAGCTCGCCCGCATGGATGGCGCGCGCCACGCGCTGGTGCAGCTCGTGCGCCAGGAACTCGGTGGTCGTATTCTGGCCGCGAAACTCCTCGCGCACGTCCAGGTTCTGGTAGTTCAAATCCGCCAGGACCGCCTTCACCACCTCGCTGGCGCGGCCGATATCCACCACCAGCCCGTCGGCATCCAGCGCC
This sequence comes from Thioalkalivibrio sp. AKL19, assembly GCF_000420165.1. Lineage (GTDB taxonomy): Bacteria > Pseudomonadota > Gammaproteobacteria > Ectothiorhodospirales > Ectothiorhodospiraceae > Thioalkalivibrio. The sequence continues at coordinate 414,029 of NZ_ATUK01000010.1, forward strand.
CGGCGGCGGAAGGTGACGTCGACCACGTACGTCGCGCCGTGGAGCTTCTGGGCCGGGCCGAAGGTCTCGCCGGCAAAGCTGTGGGCGATCATGAAATGGTCACGGACGTTCAGGCTGTACATCGGGTGCTTCCCCGTTAGGAATGATCAATAGTGAATGCGGTGGCAAAGGGTCCGCGCGGCCTCCGGGCCGGCGACACGCGCCATCACCGCCGGCAGATCGGCAAAGGCGTCCTCACCGGTGATCAGGGCATCCAGCGCCGGATCGTCCAGCAGCGAAAGCGCCAGTACCAGGCGGCGGTGATAGTCCCAGCGCGCCGCGCGCTCCGGCGGGATGCGCCCGACCTGGGAACTGCGCAGCGTCAGCCGTCGCGAGTGAAAGGCCTCGCCCAGCGGCGCCGGCACCGGCTGGTCGCCGTACCAGCTCATCTCCACCACCCGCGCCTCGACCCCGGCCAGCGCCAGGGCCTGTTCCAGCCCGGCCGGGTTGCCGCTCGCGTGCACCACTGCGTCAAGCCCCTGCAGCCCCGGATTCTCCCGCGCCGCCTCCGGCGTGCGGATCGCCAGCCCCAGCGCTGTCGCGACCGGCTCGCGTTGGGGGTTGGGATCGATCAGGACAACCTCGGTTCCGGGGATGGACCTGAGCAGCCAGGCCGTCAGCAGGCCAACCACCCCGGCCCCGATCACCGCGAGGCGATCCCCGGGGCCGGGCTGCAGGTCCCAGACCGCGTTGATCGCCGTCTCCATGTTGGCCGCCAGCACCGCGCGTTCCGAGGGCACGGCATCCGGGATCGGCACGACCGCGGCCGCAGGCACGACAAACGCGCTCTGATGCGGATGCAGACAGAAAATCCGCCGTCCCACCAGACCTTCCGCCGCGCCGCCCGCCTCGACCATTCCGACGCTGATGTAGCCGTACTTCACCGGCCAGGGAAAGTCGCCCGCCTGGAACGGCGCACGCATCGCCTGATACTGGCTCTCCGGCACCCGGCCATGGAACACCAGCGACTCCGTCCCGCGGCTGATCGCCGAGAACTGCGTGCGCACCCGCACCTCGCCCGGACCCGGCTCCGCCAACACCTCCGGGCGCAGCTCGCCCGCGCCCGGGCCGGTTACCCAGAACGCCTGCTCGGAGGCGGGGGCGTTCACCGGGAACGCCCCGGGCACGGGGTGCGGAGACAGGTCATCATCCACGCAGTGTGGGCGAAGCGCGCAACAAGCGGCAACTCCGGGCGCGCCGCATGGTCGCATTGGCCAGGGCCGTCGTTCCCTGACGGTCCCGCCCGATCATCGCCACCGGAGCGCTACAATCCCTGCATGGATTCTTCCTCCGCCAAGCTCGCCCCGTCGTGCATCCAGACCGGCCTTCGCGTCTGGGCGGCCGACTGGCTGATCGCCGGCCTGCTGGGGCTGGCGGTGACCGCTGCACTGCTGTGGCACACGGAGCCCGCTCTCCCGGCCGCAGCGGGCTTCGTCGCACTGTGGCTGCTGCTCGGCGCCATCCTCGTCCTGCGCACGCCGCCGGACCGTCCAGCGCCTACCAGGCGCGGACCCGGGCCGGCCAACCGGGTCACGCTCCTGCGCGCTGCCCTGACGGCCCCGCTGGGTGGCCTGATTGTCGCGGCCCCGGTGCCCGGCGACCCCGTGCTCGCACTCTGGGTGATGAGCCTGGCGGGCCTGGCGCTCGTGCTCGACGGCCTGGATGGGGCCGTCGCGCGCCGAACCCAAAGCGCCTCGGCCTTCGGTGCCCGCTTCGACATGGAAGTCGACGCGGCCATGATCCTGGCGCTTTCGATCCTCGTCTGGCAGATCACCGCGGTTGGCCCCTGGGTGATCCTGATCGGGCTGATGCGCTACGCCTTCGTCCTGGCCGCATGGCCCCTGCCCTGGCTGGCCGCGGCGTTGCCGCCCAGCCGGCGCCGTCAGGCCGTCTGCGTGCTGCAAACCGTGGTGCTGTTGCTGGTGCTGATCCCCGGACTGCCCGCCGTTGCCGCCATCACCATCGCCCTGGCCGGGCTGCTGGCCCTCGGCCTGTCCTTTGCCGTGGATATCCACTGGCTGTACCGCCACCGACCGGAGGTGTGTCATGACTGACGCCCGCAACAACCGCTTCGCCACCCGTCTGCGCTCCGCGCTCCTGGCCGGTCTGATGACCGTGGCCTTCGCCCTGCCCGCTGCCGCCCTGGCCGATGCCGACCGCTGGGTCATCGACCCCGACCACTTCGCAGTCGGCTTCCTGGTCGATCATGCCGGCTACGCCAAGGTCATGGGCATGTTCCTGGAGGCCGAGGGCGAGTTCACCTTCGACCCGGACTCAGGCGAGCTGGAGGGCGGCTTCTTCGTTGTGCAAACGGACAGCGTGTTCACCAATCACGCCGAGCGCGACGACCACCTGCGCAACGAGGATTTCCTGCACGTCGAGGCGTACCCGGAGATGCGCTTCACCGCCACGCGCTACCAGCCCACCGGCGAAAACACCGGGCGCCTGAGCGGCGGGCTGGAACTGCTGGGCGAGACCCGCACCATCCACCTCGACGTGACCATCAACAAGGTCGGGCGCTACCCGTTCCCGCTCGGCGGCCTGTTCGGCCGGCCCTATGTCCTGGGCGCGTCGATGCGCGGCAGCTTCAATCGTTCGGACTTCGGCATGACCTACGGTCTGACCCGCGATATCGTCGGTGACGAGGTCGAACTGATCATCGAGTTCGAGGCCCAGCGCCAGTAACGGCCGGGCGCCTGAATCGGTTCACCACGAAGCACACGAAGAAGGGCAAGGGCGTGTAACCACAGAGGGCACGGAGGACACAGAGAAAGTCCAGAAAGGGGCCGATCCAGACACGAGAAAGGCCCGGGTGCGAACGCACCGGGCCTTTCCTGAACGGTAGGTCTGCGGAGTGTCAGGCCTTGGTATTGATGTTGGTACCGACGTTTTCCGGCAGACCCTGCGTGGCGGCCTGCATCTCGCCGATGTCGGGCATTGCCTGCAGCATCGACTGAGCGGCCATCTCCTGCGACTCCATCGCCTTCTTCTGCACGGCCACATCCTTCTGCATCGCCAGCTGCTGCTGGCTTCCCTGCGTGGCCATCGCGGCAATCGCGCTTGCGTCCATCGTGGTACTCCACAGTTCTGAGTTTGCAGGCCCGTCGCGTTCCCGACAGGACCGGGCCTGCCTCCGGTGACGGCTGCATCCCTTCAGACTTGAGCCCTTGAAGCGAATTTTTTTCGGAACGGCTTCTCCCCGGAGGAATCCAGCGCGCAGCGCGTCCCCGGTCCCCGCTTTTCTGCGTGCCCTCTGCGGTGCAACCCGCCCTTGCCCTTCTTCGTCTCTTCGTGCCCTTCGTGGTGCAAAGAGGCCCTTGTCCTTCAGCCCCCGTCCCCGGCGTTACGCCCGGACGCATCCGCGGGCGCACGGCAGACCCGCGCGGCGAAGCGCCGCATCACGCCCCGCGCGACGCGGCCCTCCGGCTCGATGCAGAACCCGGCCTGCTCGACCGCGGCCTCGGTATCGCGGTTCGGGTGGCAGCCGCCGGTGATGCAGGTCCAGGCCGGCTGCACGCGGTCCTGGGCGCACGCCAGCAGCGGCCGGGTGTGGCGCACGTGCTCCAGCATGCGCAGCTCGCCCGCCTCGTCCAGCACCCGACGCACCTCGTCCAGGGCCCGCGGCGGGTCCTGCACGCTGCAAAACACCAGACCGGAGATCACGGTGTCGAATGCGCCGTCCGCAAACGGCAGGGCCTCGGCACGCGCCACCACCAATGGGACGGACGGGCACTTGCGGCGCGCCCGGCGCAGGGCCGCCAGGTCCGGATCCATGCCGATGACCCGCGCCGGTTCCACGTACAGCGGCAGGTCACGCCCCGTACCGCAGCCGACCTCCAGCACGCGGCCCTGCACACCCTCGACCAGGCGCCGTCGCCAGCGGCGCAGGCCCAGCAACTCGGCGCCGGCCATCAGTCCGTCGTACAGCCAGGGGATCTGTTCAAGACCGCGCATCGCGACTCCGGGGGACGGGGCGAAGAAATGTGACGGAAACCGCATTCTTTTGGCGGGTGGCAGGAACCTGTTTCCATCGTCCCTGTCCACTTGTACAAGTAGCGGAAATCATTGGCTCGTGGCAACGGCAGCCGATGATCCGCCGTTCGGACGCAAACCCTCCATCACACGGGTGTCCGGACGATCTTTGGCCCGGCGTTCGCGCCGGGCCATTTTTTTGTGCGGCGCCTGCGGTTCAGCTGCCGGTACCACCGATCAGGTTGAGGAACTCGCGCCGGGTGCGGCCATCCTCGCGGAAGGCGCCCAGCATCACGGACGTCGCCATCGACGAGTGCTGCTTCTCCACCCCGCGCATGGTCATGCACATGTGCTTGGCATCCACTACCACGCCCACGCCCTTGGCGTTCGTCACCTCCATCAGGGCCTCGGCGATCTGGCGTGTCAGGCTCTCCTGGATCTGCAGCCGCGCGGCGAACATGTCCACGATGCGTGCGATCTTCGACAGCCCGATCACCTTCCCGTTGGGCAGATAGGCGACATGCACCTTGCCGATAATCGGCAGCAGGTGGTGCTCGCACAGGGAATACAGCTCGATGTCGCGCAGCAGCACCATCTCGTCGTTGTCCGACGAGAACAGCGCCCCGTTCACGATGTTATCCAGGTCCTGGTGATAGCCGCGGGTCAGGTACTGCATCGCCTTGGCGGCGCGCATCGGCGTATCCAGAAGACCCTCGCGCTGCGGATTCTCGCCCAGCCCGGCGAGGATGTCGCGGTAACGTTCGGCGAGCTGCTCCGGGGCCGCCAGAGGCTGACCCGCGGGTTCGGTGGCCGTCGGCTCGTCGGCCGTACGGGCGTCTGCGTCCATGGTCGAGTCCTTGTGTTCACTCATTCTTGCGTTTTCCTCTGTCCGGGCACCCGGGTTCGACAGCCAGCCCGGTCAGGCCGCCAGCGTGACCGCGAAACCGGAGGCCAGCGCCAGCATTGCCCCGGCCGTCAGTATCAGGCGCAGGCCCAGATACCCGCGCGGCAGCGCCCTGCGCTGCAGGCTCAGCCGGTCCACCCACAGCACCCCGAGGAACAGCACCGTCAGGGTCATCAGGGCCTCCGGCAGCGGCTGCAGCACAGCCAGCCAGGCCAGGATGGACGGCACCACCGCCCAGACCGGGGCCGAGAGCGGCCCCACCCGATGCTGCCGATCCGCCAGGTAGATCCCCCAGTGGATCGCCCCCAGGAACGACAGGATCACCGCACCATAGAGCGCCAGGGCCTCCAGCGCGAAAGCCTGCCATTCGGGCTGGGCCATCCAGGCGCCCATCCCGAGGAACGCAAAGGGTAGCAGGCCGCCGAATCCGAGGACCTGCAGCGCGGGCGACGGCGCGTCCGGTCGCGGCCCGTCGCCGCGCGCCTGCAAGGCCCGGTGACCCAGGTACTCGCGCAGTTCCGGAAGCCCGCCGATCACGCCCTCGCGCGAGATGAACAGGGGCAGCACCGAGGCACCGGTGGCCTGTTGCAGCGCGTGGAACTGCTCGCGGTTGTGCGCTGATCCCATGCCCCACTCGAGCCGCTGCCAGCGTCCGGGGGCCGTTGCTTGCAACAGCGCCTCGGCATCACGGAAGTCGGAAAGCCCGGAGGTGATCCCCACGATCTCGTGGGTGACCAAAGCCTCGCGGACCTCCGCCGGCCACTCGGGGACCCCGGCTGCTGGTTTTTCATTCGTGCTCACGATCCGCTTCTCCCTTGCGCCTGTTTCGCGTCGGCCCGCACCCGTATTGGAAACCCGGGAACTTTCGTTTGCCACCATTTACAAAGATTGTACAGATATTGTATAAGATGTACATCGCCCTTGGGGCCCCGGGAGTCACCACCATGCAACGCTCGCGTATCGCCGTCATCGGTGGAGGCATCGCAGGCCTGTCCGCCGCCTGGATCCTGCAGACCCGCCACCAGGTGCAGCTGTTCGAATCGGAAGCCGAACTCGGGGGCCACGCCCGCACGGTGGAGGTGCCCGACCCACAGGGCCGCACCGCCATCGATACCGGCTTCGTGGTCTACAACGAGCGCAACTACCCCCTGCTGACCCGCCTGTTCGCGGAGCTGGGCGTCGCCACGCAGGATACGGACATGTCGTTCGGGTACTCGCGCCAGCCCGACGGGGTGGAGTACGCGGGCTCGGACCTCAACACCCTGTTCGCCCAGCGGCGCAACCTGGTGCGCCCGCGCTTCCTGCGCATGGCCACCGACATCCTGCGCTTCAACCGCCTGGGCAAGGGGCTGTTCGAGCGCCGCGAGAGCCCGGAGGGCACGCTTGGTGGTTTCCTCGACCGACACCGCCTGGGTCGCGGCTTCACCGAGGACTACCTGCTGCCGATGGCCGCGGCGATCTGGTCCTGCCCGCCGGATGAAATCCGCGAATTCCCGGCCACCAGCTTCCTGCAGTTCTTCCACAACCACGGCCTGCTGGATCTGCGTGACCGGCCCCAGTGGCGCACGGTCACGGGGGGCAGCCGTGAATACGTCCACCGCCTGGCGCGGCGTCTGGAGCCCGGTTGCGTGGTCCACGAGCCGGTGCGCGCGGTCATGCCCGAGGCCGGCCAGTGGCGGGTACTGACCGATGCCCAGGCAATCGGCTTCGATGCCGTGGTGTTCGCCTGTCACGCCAATACCGCGCGCTGGTTGCTGAACGGGGCCGACCCCGCCCGCGATCGCCTGCTGTCGGCCTGTCGCTTCCAGGCCAACCATGCGGTGCTGCACACCGACCCCGCCCTGATGCCGCGCTCGCGTCGCGTGTGGTCCTCCTGGAACTACCTCTCCGGGCGCACCACCCAGGCGCGCGACCGCGTCTCCGTGTCCTACTGGATGAACCGCCTGCATCGCCTGGACCGCAGGGAGGACTACATCATCAGCCTGAACCCCTGGCGCGACCCGCATCCGAACCACGTACTTGGCGAACAGCACTGGGAGCACCCCGTCATGGACAGCGCGGCGGAGAAGGCACGCCAGCGGCTCGCGGCGACCCAGGGCGAGGACGGCCTGTATTTCGCCGGCGCGTGGATGGGCTACGGTTTTCACGAGGACGGCCTGCGCTCGGCCGTCCATGTCGGGCAGGCGCTGGGTATCGAAGCGCCCTGGTCGCACCCGGCGCAAGCACCCAATGCCCCGGCGCGACCCGGCCACGTACCGGAATCCACCGTCCACGGCGGCGGCACGACCCCGGTCGGCGCTCCGGCCGCGCAATCGCGGAACACCTGATGGACGCCGCCCTCGTCCACGGCACGGTGATGCACCAGCGGTTTTTCCCGCAGCAGTATCGCTTTCGCTACCCGGTCATCGGCGCGCTGTTCGACATCGACCGCCTTCCGGACACCACCCGCCGCTGCCGTCTGTTCTCGCTGAATCGCTTCAACCTGTTCAGCCTGCGCACCCGCGACCACGGCCCACGCGACGGACGCCCCTGGCGCCCGTGGATCGAGGCCCACCTGGCCGAACACGCCATCGACCTGGCCGGCGGCCCGATTCACCTGCTGACCATGCCGCGCGTCCTCGGGCACGCCTTCAACCCGCTCAGTGTCTGGTACGCCCGGCATGCCGACGGCGACCTGCGCGCCATCCTGCTGGAGGTGCGCAATACCTTCGGCGAGCATCACCACTACCTGCTGCACGAGAACGGCGCCCCCATGGCCCTCCCCGTGCGCCAGGAAAAGAACAAGGCCTTCCACGTCTCACCGTTCATCGACATGCACGCGCGCTACGCCTTCACCCTGACGCCGCCGCGCCTGCAGTCCGGCGCATCGCTGCGCATCGCGATCAACGAATACCAGGACCAGGACCTGATGCTGGTGGCCTCGCAACACGGGCGCCTGCGCCCGTTCAGCGACAGCGCGCTGCTGGCCGCCTTCCTGAAGAAACCCTGGATGACCCTCAAGATCCTGCCGCTGATCCACTGGCAGGCTCTCAGAATCTGGTGGCGCGGCGGGCGCTATCACCCACGGCCCGCACCCCCCGCACAGGAGATCGACTAATGGCCCTCGACCACATCGACACCCCGCAGGAAGGCACGGCCCGGCGCGACTGGGCCCTGCGCCTGGTCGCCCGCGCCCTGAAAGACATCGACACCGGGCAGATCACCCTGATCGGTCCGTCCGGCGACCGCATCACCTTGCGCGGGCGCAAGGCCGGCGTCGAGGCGGTATGGCACTTCCGCCGCCCGTGGCGGGCCATCCTGCGCCTGCTGCGCCACGGCGATATCGGCTTCGCCGAAGGCTTCATCAGTGGCGACTGGATCACCCCCGACCTGCAGACGCTGCTGCGCTTCGCCACCGACAACGAACAGGCCCTTGCGCCGATGGCCGAGCGCCCGACATGGCAGCGCGCCATCGACCGCATGCGCCACTGGATGCACCGCAACAGTCGCCGCGGAAGCCGCGCCAATATTCGCTTCCACTACGATCTCGGCAACGACTTCTACAACCTGTGGCTGGACCGCACGATGAGCTATTCATCGGCACTGTTCACCCGCGGCGACGAGGCCCTGGAACTGGCCCAGGCGCAGAAGTACACGCGCCTGCTGGATCAGCTGAACGCCGAGCCCGGCGCACACATCCTCGAGATCGGCTGCGGCTGGGGCGGCTTTGCCGAGATGGCCGCGCAGCGTGGCTACCGCGTCACCGGCGTGACACTCTCGCAGGAGCAACTCGACTATGCCCGCGCCCGCATCGAACGCGCCGGCCTGAGCGACCGCGTGGAGCTGCGTCTGCAGGACTATCGCGACCTGCAGGGCACCTTTGATCACGTGGTCTCGATCGAGATGTTCGAGGCCGTGGGCGAACACTGGTGGCCGACCTTCTTCGCCAAGGTCCGCAGCTGCCTGCGCCCGGGCGGCCGCGCGGCGCTGCAGGTCATCACCATCGCGGAAGAGGCCTTCGAGTACTACCGCCGCAACGCGGACTTCATCCAGCTCTACATCTTCCCCGGTGGCATGCTGCCCTCGGTCCCGCGCTTCAACGCGGAAGCCGAGCGCGCCGGGCTCACGGTCGAGGACCAGGCCCTGTTCGGCGAGGACTACGCGCGCACCCTGCGCCACTGGCACCGGGAGGTCCGCCAGGCGGAGCCGGTCATCGAGGCGCTGGGCTACTCGCAGTCGTTCCTGCGCATGTGGCGCTACTACCTCGCCTATTGCGAGGTCGGCTTCGACACCGCCCGCGTGAACCTGATGCAGGCGGTTCTGCAAAGCCCCGTCCAGCCCGCCGCGCCGGGCCATGACCCCGCGAACCGATGAGGTGAGCACCCTTCGCTGGCCGCGACTGTTCGCCTACGGCGGCCTGGGCATGCCCCTGGCCGTCCTCGGCCTGCCGCTGTATGTCTTCCTGCCCACCCACTATGCCGAGCACACCGGCCTGGGCGTCACCCTGGTGGGCGTCTTTCTGCTGCTGGCACGGCTGCTCGATGTCGTCACCGACCCGCTGATCGGACATCTGTCCGACCGCATCCCCGGCGCCTGGCGGCGGCGCGCGGTCATGCTGGCGGGCGTCCCGCTGCTGCTGATTGCCGCGCCCTTCCTGTTCCGCCCGCCGGCCGATGCCGGCGCCTGGTATCTGCTGCTCTTCAGCACCCTGGTTTATCTCGGCTGGACACTGGTCGCCCTGCCCTATGCCGCCTGGGGCGCCGAGCTCTCCGGCGACTACCACGAGCGCTCGCGCATCACCGCCGCGCGCGAGGGCTTCGTCGTACTGGGCACGGTAACGGCCGCCGCGCTCCCCGCGGTCCTGGGCCTGCAGGACGATGCCGGCGCGGCCCTGGCCACCCTTGCAGTCCTGCTGTGGGTGCTGCTGCCGATCGCCTTCGTCGTCCTGCTCTGGCGGGTGCCGGAGCGCCCGGGGCGTCTGGCACCGGTGCCCTGGCGCGCCGGCTGGACCCTGCTGCGGTCCAACCAACCGTTCCGCCGCCTGGTCCTCGCCTGGGTCTTGAACGGCACTGCCAACGCCATCCCGGCCACCCTGTTCCTGTTGTTCATCACCCACGTGCTGGAGGCCCCCGGACACGCCGGGCCACTGCTGCTGGTCTACTTTGCCACCGGCATCCTCGCGCTGCCCCTGTGGCTGCGCCTCGCCCGCCGGCTGCCCAAGCACCGGGTGTGGACGCTCTCGATGCTGCTCGCCTCGGCCTTCTTTATCTGGGTCCCGTTCCTCGGTTCCGGCGACGTGCTCGCGTTCTACGCCATCACCGTATTGACCGGGCTCAGCCTCGGTGTGGACCTGGCGCTGCCGGCCGCGATGCAGGCCGACGTGATCGACCAGGACACCGCCGACGGCGGCGGCGAACGCGCCGGGCTGTTCTTCGGGCTGTGGGGCATGGCCACCAAGCTGGCGCTGGCGCCCGCCGTCGGGCTCAGCTTCCCGCTGCTGGGTCTGGCCGGCTTCTCGGCCGACGGCGACAACGGCCCCACCGCCCTGCTCGTGCTGGCGCTGGCCTACGCCGGCCTGCCGGTGTTGTTCAAGCTCGCGGCGATGGCCCTGATCTGGCGCTTCCCGATCGACGCCGACGCCCAGCACGCCCTGCGCGAACGCATCCACGCGCGCGAACGCGCGACCACCCTCGTCCAGCCCGGAGGCACTGCCCCATGAAACCCCGCACCCAACCGGTCCGTTTCGCGACCTCGCTCGCGGCCACGCTGATGCTGGCCCTGTTCATCGCCGCCCCGGCCACGGCCGCCACCGAGATCGACGGTGTGCGCTTCGCCGACTCGGTCACCATCGACGATACGACCGTTCCGCTGCGCGCGGGCCGGCTCTACCGCTACACCATCTTCCGCGTCTACATCGGCGCACTCTACGTGCCCCAGAACGTTGCACCGGAGGCTGTGCTGACAGCCGACGTGCCCAAACGGCTGGAACTGGAATACCTGCGCGCCATCAGCGCCGACGACTTCCGCAAGAGCGGTAACCGCCTGCTCGAGGACCAGCAGGAGGCGGAGACCCTGGCGGCGCTGGCCGATCGGCTCGACACCTTTAACGCCGCCTACCGCGACATGGAGGCCGGCGACCGCTACGCGCTCGAATACCGCCCGGGCCGCGGCACGCGGTTGCTGCAGAACGGCACGCCCCTGGTCGAGGTCCCCGGCCGCGACTTCGCCGAGGCCTACTTCGGTATCTGGCTCCACCCGGAACAACCCCTGTCCCGCCGCTTCCGCGACACCCTCATCGGCCAGCGCTAGAGTCTCCGCCTCGCGCGCGCGTGATTTCGCCAACCTGTCATTGCGAGGCGCAAAGCGAGGCAATCGCCCGGTCTCTGGCACCGCACCCATGCCGTGCCCGCCATGGCGAGACGCGAAGCGGCGGGGCGATCGCCTCGCCCTGTCACGTGGCCGCATCCTGAGTCGCCACGCGGCGCGCGCAATCATGCGCCTTCCTGCCGGGCACACCCGACCTCGTACAGCCCGCGTTTCGCGAAACCCTTCACAGGAAGATTCCCCGAACCTGGACTAGACTCTTTCGTCCGGGGCCAGGGCCAGGACGGCCAGGAGCCAGCACCACCCGGTTCGCCCGCGCGGGCGTGGCTCCTTCCAACGGCACGCCGGAGGAGGATACCCATGCAGCATCCCATCACCTTCCGGGAGGCCACCTGGCCTGCCGATGCCGACGCACTGGCCCGCATCCGCTGCGAGGTCTTCGTCGAGGAACAGGGCGTACCCGAGGCACTCGAATTCGACGGCCTGGACGCCGCCGCCCTGCACTGGCTGGCCACCGGGCCGGGGGAGGAACCGGTCGGCACCCTGCGCATGCTGCCCTCCGGCCAGATCGGCCGCATGGCCGTGCGCGAACCCTGGCGCGGGCACGGCATCGGCTCGCGCCTGCTGGACTGCGCCCTCCTGGCCGCTGCCCGCCACGGCTGGCGCGAGGTCTGGCTGAACGCTCAGGACAGTCGCATCGGGTTCTATGCGCGCCACGACTTCTTCATCATCAGTGACACCTTCGAGGACGCCGGCATCCCTCACCGCCGCATGCTCCACCGCATCCACAACCCGACCCCACGACCCCACCAACCCTGGAGTCGTCCGAGCGAGGGCCTGGCCACGCATCCGTTATATCCCTAACCGCAGGGTGCGTTGAGCTCTGCGAAACGCACCGCTCTCCGCGGCCGCTTGCACCACGCCCACGATGCGATTCGCTACGCTCATCCGCATCCTGCGAGCAATTCTGTGGGAGCGTGCCTGCACGCGAATCGCCCCGTCCAGATACCAACGAATTCAGCCGGCCCCCTGAGCCAGGCGAAACCACCACCGAACCCAAAGATGCGAACCCACCGCCACTCCCCTATCCTGAGAGAAGGACCGTGGCCCCGAGCGAGACACCGATGCCTGCCCCCGAACGCGACCCGACCCTGATCGACGCCGAGGCCCTGCTGGCCGAACTCCTGGCCGCCACCCGGCGGCGCCTCTGGCTGCACGGCCGCGTCGCCCTGCTGGCGGAGATCGCCGGCCCCGACCTCGGCGCCGAGCTCGCCGGCATCGCGCGGCGCCACCGGCATACCGACATCCGCCTGCTGGTCGACGACGACCTGGCGCTCAAGGAACAGCTCCCCAGCCTGGTGGAGAGCATCAAGCGCCTGCCCAGCGCCGTCTCGGTACGCCGCCTGGAGGCCACCGAGGAAAGCCCGCTGACCGTAACCGCCATCGCCGACCACAGCGGCTGGATGCAGCTCACCCAGGCCGGCGGGCGGCGCATCCTGCGCGGGGATGTCGACGATCGTCCCGGCACCCAGCGCGCCGTCCAGGACTTCGAGGCCAACTGGAGTCTCAGCGATGAAGCCGTCGAACTCCGCCGCCTCCTCGTCTGACCCGCGTCTCATGAAAGACCGCCGCCATATGCTCCGGGCCGCCCTCGCGCTGGCCGCCGGCACCCTGCTCCCTGGCCTCGCCGGCGCGCGTGAACCCCACGCCGAAGTCGCCGTCCTGCCGCTGCAGCACCGCCCGGCCCACAGTCTGCTGCCCGAACTCCAGGCCCTGTTCGGCGACACCGCCACCCTGCGCGGCGACGGCTTCCGCCTGCTGGTGCGCGCCGACGCCCGCACCCTCCAGCAGATCCGCGAGGTCGTCGCCGAACTTGACGCCCCGACCCAGGACCTCATCCTCTCCGTGCGCCGCCACAGCGACGCCCCGCGAACCGAACGCGGCGGCGGTATCGACTTCGAGAGCGGCCCGGACGGCACCGAAGGGCGCATCACCACCCAGCGCCTGCGCACCACGCGCCGCGACGACCAGACCCAGCACCTGCGGCTGCGCGAAGGCACCGACGCCATCATCCTGGTCGGCGAGACCCGCACCGCCGGCTTCCGCATCATCCACGGCCGCGCCGGCGTCGGCATCGAACCCCTCCTGCAGGACACCGCTCGCGGCTTCCGCGTGCGCCCCCAGGTCCAGCCCGACGGCCGGGTGCGCGTGGCCATCTCCCAACTCCACGAACGCCCGCTGGCGCGCGGCGCCGTGGACCGCGACGCCGTCGACACCCAGCTCACCCTGGAGCCGGGCGCCTGGCACACCCTCGGCGGCGTCCACAGCGAGAGCGCCACCGAGCAACGCGGCCTCGCCTCCCGCCGCACCACCCGCGACCGCGACACCCTCACCCTCGAAATCCGCGTCGACCCCGTTCGCTAGCCAGCTCCCATGATGCGATTCGCTTCGCTCATCGGCATCCTACGGAATCGCACTGCCCGTAGGGTGCGTTGAGCCCCGCGAAACGCACCAACAACGGCGGGAGTCACCCCTTCGACCAAACCCGCCAAATGGCACGCCAACACACCCGATCGTCATCCCGGAAACCGCAACGCGGTTGTCCGGGATCTCGCCCGCCCGCCCGAACATACCCCTCTGCCACACCCCCACACCGGGGTGATACAGTCGTTTAAACAATGTCTATACACCATGCGGATATCGCCATCTTGCGCCGACGGGGTCAAACCTTGCCTTTTGCCCCTGCGGACACGATTCGACTCACTCGCGAAAAATGCAGGCCGAAATGGTCACCGATGGCTTTCAGCGTGTAGCCACCGGACGCATACGCGCGCCGAATGGCTTCATTCCTCGGGAGGCTTGCCTTCAGGGATTCGAGCGTCGGCGGCACAGGCCGCTGCTGGGCCCTGGGGTATTCCGGATCCGAGTCCAACCTCCCGGACTGACCTGCCAGCTGCGCCTCTACAAAGGCCTCGGATCCAAGGAATAGCTGGGCATGCAGATCATTCCAGGGGGAAGCGCATCCGATCCCCTCATGCACAAAGCGCCGATAGGCCTGGCGTCGGGAGGCGGCAGGGCCGAATTCGTCCAGCACGCGGTCCGTCGATAACCACGAGGCGGCGTCCGAAAAACCTGCGGTGGCCCGGTAGCTGCTCCACTCCCAGTCCGCAGGATCATCGATCAGATGCGCACGCACCGGGTTGAGGACGATGTAGCGCGCCAATTCCAGAAGATACGACTCGCGCTCGACCAGGATCGCCTTGTACCGGCCTTGCAGCACATGACCCACACGCCGATGACGGCGGTTGAACCGCTGCGTGTAAACGCCGTTCAGCCACTGCATCCCCCGGCCCAGATTCGCATCCGGCGTCTCTACCAGAAGGTGATAGTGGTTGCCCATCAGGCAGTACGCAAAGACCACCCAGTTGAATCGCTCGACCGCCTGCGCCAGCGTTTCTTCGAACCGCCGATGATCAACGTCATCCAGGTAGATCCAGTCCCGCCGATTGCCACGCGCCGTTACGTGATACAGCGCCCACGGATACTCCAACCGCAACGATCGAGCCATCCCTGCTCTCCCCGTCTTGTCCCTGACAATCGCCAGTACACCCTAAATCAGACCGTGCCGCCAAACTAATTCCTACCGGCCCACCCCCTGCCCGAAATTCAAATCGGGCGCGCGAGATCCCCGAAGGGCAAAACGCAAGGTTTGACCCCGGGTTTGCGTGCGCGAGATCCCCGAAGGGCAAAACGCAAGGTCTGACCCCGGGTTTTCGCTCCCCGTCTTGTCCCTGACAATCGCCAGTACACCCTAAATCAGACCGTGCCGCCAAACTAATTCCTACCAGCCCACCCCCTGCCCGAAATTCAAATCGGGCGCGCGAGATCCCCGAAGGGCAAAACGCAAGGTTTGACCCCGGGTTTGCGCGCGGATACTCCAACCGCAACGATCGAGCCATCCCTGCTCTCCCCGTCTTGTCCCTGACAATCGCCAGTACACCCTAAATCAGACCGTGCCGCCAAACTAATTCCTACCAGCCCACCCCCTGCCCGAAATTCAAATCGGGCGCGCGAGATCCCCGAAGGGCAAAACGCAAGGTTTGACCCCGGGTTTGCGGGTTTTCGGATGACGCCTGATAGTGCCCGGATGGCGAAACCACCAGGCTCAAGCACAAAAAAAGCCCCGAACGGGGCCGTAAGGTACGCATAAAAAACGGGGCCCCTGGGGGCCCCGCAAAACAAGCTACAAACTTGTTGTTATACCGCTTGGTAGCAGTGGCTGCCCTTAGAAGGACACCCGCATACCGCCACCGACCGCGGTGTAGTCCGGACCACCGGACTTCACGTCGGTGTGGGCCACACCACCGAACACCCGCACGCGGTTGCTCATGTGATGGGTAACACCAAAGGCGACGCTATCGACATTCGCCTGGCCAGCCGGATCGTTAGAGGTATGACCCAGGGTCAGCGAGAAGTCGGTGCTGCCCATGGAGTAGGTACCCGCGGCGAAGTAGGTGTTACCGCTACGCTCCTGCATGCCGGTGATGTTGTTTTCGTTCTCGGCGGTGAAATCTTCCGCCTCGAAGTTCACACGCCACGGGCCCTGGCGGAAGTCAACACCGATCTTGGCGGTGCGCAGCTTGGTCGCGGTTGCGTCGTCGTCGTCGTTTGTGGTGCCGTCAACAAATCCCAGGATCCCGGAGGTCTGGTTGTTGTCATCGGCACGCTGGTAGGCACCGTAGATCTCGACCGGGCCCACATCGAAGCCGAGCTTCGCGGCGTAGGCCGTGTCGCTGTCGTTGCTGTTGTCGATAAACGCGGCAACGTCCAGGTTCACCATGCCGAAGTCATTCGAATAACGAAGGCCACGATCAAGGTACGACCCATTCGCAAAGCCACCCCAGCCGAAGCCACCCGGGGCCAGGCGACCACCGTTCACGCGCTGCTGCATGAAGGTGCCGTTGAGCGGATCCTTGCCGGCAGTGCTGTAGGGGCTGGACATGCGGCCAGCGGTAACGCGACCGAAGTCGCCATCCAGACCAACGTAGGCGTCACGCGCACCGGAGTTGAAGCCGTCCGTCGTGGTGACGTTCTGCTCAATCTTGGCGAGCGCGGTCAGGCCATTGCCCAGGTCGTGGTTGACCATGACGCCGATACGGTTCGGGTTGGCACCGTCCACGTTGTTACTGAACAGATGGGCCGTGCTACCAGAGCCGGTGGAGGTGCCACCGCCGTCCATGACACGGAAGCCATCGTTGAACCTGGCGTCACCCGAGGCGCTCTGGTGGACGATCTGCGTCTGCAGCTGGCCGAACAGGGTGACGTTGGTGTCGGCGGCGGCGAAGGCCGGGACTGCGAAGGCGCCGGCAACGGCGACTGCGAGAATCTGTTTTTTCATGTTGCGTATCTCCCAGGAGAGGTATGTGTTCGTTTCTACGCCTGCATCCACGGTCGATGCCGCGAATGACAGGTGTTTTATATACACCACGGTGTCTCTTTTCAACCCCTGGGCGGGAAAAAATTGCCACAGTGGGGCGGGATCTGTGGCGCACGGCGCCTTTTGGCAGATCAAACACTTGCGCGCACAGTCTGCAGGAATCTCGGAAATGGATCGCAACGTGCTGAAATGACGGGCTCATCATGTTCAGCTAATGCTCGGAATCCCGCTGAATACGAGACCTCGATCAGGTTTTTCTTATTTTTCTGCGCGTTGCCCCGATTGGACGATTTTTCGGGTCGAGGGTAGGTCCGCCGAGGGGTCGGAGCGCGTTGCGTTTTTGCAACGACCGGGGATTCGGGCTGCCTTCGGCGAAGAATGTTGCAAAAAGCCGACAGGTGGCGAAGCGGAGGTAGCGGCCCGTTCGATCGGTTTGGTGGCTTTCCCGCTTTGGCGGGGGCTTCGCGGCCAGGGCCGCTCCTACAGGGGGGGCTGGTGGCCGGTTGGCGCGCGGGGGGTTATATGAGCGGCCGGGATGGCCGTGGGTGGGGAAATGGCGGTGTGCCCGGGCTCGATGAGGACGTGCCCCCGACGCCATGATGCGGTTCGCTGCACTCAGCGCATCCTACGGGCCACCGCTACTTCCGGGCTTTGGTGAGGGCTTCGCCGCCGACGCGGCTCCTGCGGGCCCACGGCCGGCGGCACCAGTGGGAGCCTGCTTGCAGGCGAAGCTCCTGCCCGCGCCGGGCACAAGACCTGAGGTGGGCTCCGCCACCGAGGCGGCTCCTGCGGGGCAGCGCCGGACGGAGGTTATACGGCGGTTGGATAGCCGCGCGGCTGGGGCTAGTCGAGGCCGAAGGCGCGCAGGGCAAGGCGGCGCTTGAGGGGGGTGGCCTGGTCGACCAGGCGGATGCCGAGGCCGCGCAGTTCCGGGAGGCCCGCGGCGTGGGTGCCGAAGATCAGGCGGAAGCCGTCCATGGCGCGCTGCATGAAGGCGTTCTCGGCGCGGCGGTCGCGGGTGTAGGCCCGCAGGACGGTCTCCGCCCCCGGGTCGCGGCGGGCGGGGCCGTGCAGGCGCTCGACCAGGGCGCGGGCGTCGGCCAGGCCGAGGTTCAGGCCCTGCCCCGCCAGCGGGTGGATGGTGTGGGCGGCATCCCCGGCCAGGGCGACGCGGCCGGCGTGGTAGTCCCGGGCATGGCGGGCCACCAGCGGGAAGCTGGCGCGCTTCGATGTGGCGGTGACCGCTCCCAGGCGGCGGTCGATCACGGCCTCCAGGGCCCGGCAGAAGCCGGCGTCGTCCAGCGCCAGCGTGTCGTCGGCCTGGTGTTCGGGCTGGGACCAGACGATGGAGCTACGCCCGTCCGCCAGCGGCAGGAAGGCGATGATCTGGTCATCGACGAAGCGCTGCCAGGCGGTGTCCTCGTGCGGGCGCTCGGTGGTCACGGTCGCGACCACGCCGCGGGCGTGATAGTCCTGCTCGCGCACCGGGATGCCCATACGGGTGCGCAGCGGGGATTGCGCGCCATCGGCCGCGACCACCAGACGGGCGGAGGCCAGCGGCGCATGTTGCGGGCCGTAGAGATCCACCCGATCCGGGCGGGTGTCGAGGCTCTTCCATTCCGTTTCCGGCCACAGGGCCACGCCGGCGGCCTCCAGCTCGGTCCACAGCACGGCCTCCAGGGCGGCGTGCTCCACGGTCCAGCCCAGCGCCGGCACGCCCAGCTCGTCGGCATCAAAGCGGATATGCCCGGGGCCGTGGGCGTCCCACACGGCCATGCCGGAGAAGGCATGCGCGCGGCGCGCCTCGAGGGCGTCCTGCACCCCCAGGCGGGCCAGGAAGTCCATGGAGGCGATGTTGAGCGTGGCGACGCGCGTCACCGGGGTCGCGTCGCTGAAGGTGGGCGCGGCATTGCGCTCCAGCAGCCCGACACGCAGGCCCTGGCGGGCCGCGCCCAGCGCGATGGCGCCACCGACCGCGCCGGCGCCCACCACCAGCAGGTCCAGCAGGTCGCGGGAACCCACCGCGCTCATGCCCCACCCCCTGCGGCCGGCCGCGCGAGATGGCGCGCGGTATGGCGCGGTAGCGGGCCGAGGCCCATGGCCGCCTGTGCCAGGCGGTCGCGCGCGGGGCGCAGACGATCAATGGCCATCATCCCGCCGCCCAGGGCATGCCCACGCAGACCGGCCGCGTGCAGCATGCCGCGCGCGAGAAAGTCAGTCGCCGCCACCACGCCGTTCACGTCGGCGCGCCGCGCCCGGGCATACGCCGCAAGGGTTGCGGGTGCGCCGGGGTCGGCCACAAAGCCGGGCGCCCCGCCCTGCCCGCACGCCTCGCGCAGCGCCCCCAGCAGGGTCGCCACATCGCGCAGGGCGAGGTTCAGCCCCTGCCCGGCCACCGGGTGCACCGCATGCGCGGCATTGCCCAGCAGCAGCGCGCGATCCGCGACCGGCTCCGGGGCGTGCACCCGCTCCAGCGGGAAACGCACCACGCGGCCCGCCGGACGCAGCCGACCCAGGGTCCAGCCGAAGCGCGCCTGCAGCTCACGCAGGCGTTCGGCCTCGTCCAGTTCCAGGCGGCGTTCGCAGGTCTGCGGCGGGGCCACCCAGACCACGTTCATCCGGCCATCCGCCTGCGGCAGCAGCGCCAGCGGGCCTTCGTCGGTGAAGCGCTCGAAGGCCTGGCCGTTGTGCGGCCGAGCGGGGAGGACATCGAAGACCAGGGCATCCGCCGCGTAACGCAGGCGGTTCACCGGCAGGCCCAGGGCCTTGCGGGTGGGCGACTGGATGCCGTCGGCGGCCAGGATCAGGCGCGCGGCCCAGGTGCTCTCGCCGTCGGCGCCGCGGATGCGCAGTGCGCGCTGGTCGTCCGTCACCTCGCCCACGCCGGCCAGCGTCGAGTGGTGGCGCACGTCCACGCCGGCGTCACGGCAGGCCGCGTCCAGCATCGGCTCCAGCGCGACGGCCGGCACCACCTGCCCGAGGGCGTGGCGGCCGTGATCGGCCGCGTTCAGGTGGACGCGCCCCAGGCCACCGCGGCGACTGACGACGATGGAACGGATCGCAGTCGCCCGTTCGGCCAGCGGCGCCCAGTAGCCCAGATCGTCGAGCAACTGCACGGAGCCGGCCGCCAGGGCGTAGCCGCGGGTATCCTTGGCGTGCGCATCCGGTGCGGGCGGCGCACCGCGTTCGAACAAGGTGACCGCGTAGCCCGCCCGCGCCAGGGTACAGGCCGCGAGGCCACCTACCGGCCCGCCACCGACGATGGCGATATCGCAGATGTTCGTGGTCATGCCGTCATCCCCCGAGTGGGCAGACCCACCGCTTCATTCGCGGGCAGGCCCGCTCCCACAAAACCTGGATCGCCCATCGGAGGATGTCGATGCGTAGGATGCCGATGAGCGGAGCGAATCGCATCACGGGGTGTGTGGCCCCAGAGTGAGCGGTGCGTTTCGCGGGGCTCAACGCACCCTACGGTTATGGACGTATCGTGGGGCACGATCCACGCCCCTTTCGCTGGCAGGCCCGCTCCCACAGGGGGCTGGGGCTGGGCCGGGGCTGGGTTATGGCGGGCGGGCATGGTCAGTTCCAGCCCGGGAGGTCGCCGACCATGCAGGCCTCGATGTCGGCGACGGTCTTGGGACAGTCCGCGGTCAGGACCTCGTGGCCGTCGCGGGTGACGGCCACGTCGTCCTCGATGCGTACGCCGATGCCGCGCAGCTCCTTCGGCGCGTCGCTGTAGGGCCCGAAGTAGAGCCCGGGCTCCACGGTCATCACCATGCCCGGCTCCAGCTGGCGCCAGGCGTCACCGACGCGATAGTCGCCGACGTCGTGCACGTCCAGCCCCAGCCAGTGGCCGGTGCGGTGCATGTAGAACGGGCGGTAGGCCTGGTCGCGGATCAGCTTGTCCAGGCGGCCCTTTAGCACCCCCAGATCCTTGAGGCCGCGGGTCAGTTCGCGCACGGCGGTGGCGTGCGGGGTGTCCCAGTCGTTGCCGGGGCGCACCTGCTCGATCGCGGCGAGCTGCGCGGCCAGCACGCACTCGTAGACCTCGCGCTGGCGCTCGCCGAAGCGCCCGGAGACCGGGAAGGTACGGGTGATATCCGAGGCGTAGCCCTGCACCTCGCAGCCGGCGTCGATCAGGAGCAGGTCGCCATCGTTCAGCGCGGCGCGGTTCTCGATGTAATGCAGGATGCAGCCGTTCTCGCCACCGCCGACGATGGAGGGGTACGCGGTCTCGGTGCCGTAGCGGTGGAACTCGTGCAGCAGTTCCGCCTCCACCGCGAACTCGGTCAGGCCCGGCCGGCAGGCCTGCATCGCGCGCACATGCGCCTGGGTGGAGATGGCCGCGGCGTGGCGCATCAGCTTCAGCTCCGGTGCCTTCTTGAACAGCCGCTGCTCGTGCAGGTGGTGCTCCACCGCAACGAACTCGTGCGGCGCGCGCACGCCGTTGCGGGCCTTGGCCCGGACCTGGTTGACCCAGCCGAACAGGCGCTGGTCCAGGGGCTCGTCGCGTCCGAACGGCGCGGCCAGCACCGCGCGGTTCTCCATCAGCCCCGGCAGGATCTCGTCGATATCCTCGATCGGGAAGGCGCACTCGGCCCCGTACGTCTCCATCGCGCCGTCCGGCCCCGCGCGCCGCCCTTGCCAGGTCTCCTGGGTGGGGTCGCGGTCGCGGCAGAACAGGATGTACTCGCCCGCCAGACGCCCCGGCACCAGCACCGCCACCGCATCCGCCTCGGGGAAGCCGGTCAGGTAGAGGAAATCGCTGTCCTGACGGAAGGGATATTCGACGTCCCGGTTGCGCGTACGCTCGTGGGCGGCCGGGACGACGATGATCGAGTCCGGCCCGATCGCCCGCATCAACCGCTGGCGACGCCGGGCAAACTCGCCCTGCGGGATCTCCGGCATCCGGCCCGGCCGGGGGGCTTGTCGCGTTCGCGTCATTGCATCGGGATCCGTTTCGGGTCGTCCGGAGCCAGCTCGTCGGCGATCAGCAACACGCCCACGCGCACGTATTCGTTGAGTTCCTCGAAGGCCGCCGCGTTGTCCTCGTCATCGTCCGGCTCCAGCTCGATGCGAGCAATCTCGGCGAAGTCGCGGAGGATCTCGCTGGCCTCGGCCGAGGGCTTGAGCTTGGCCAGACGGGGTGTCTGCCCGAGCCCGGCGATGAAGCCGTCCACCCACTCCGACAGGGCCTGGGCCTGCGCCTCGATGGCGTCGTCCTCCGGCAACAGCGGACCGAAACCCAGCTCCACGTCGTAGAGCTGCGCCAGCAGCGCGCGCCGGATCGCCTCCACGGTCCTGCCAAAGTTCTCCCCGGCACCCTCGGTCAGCGGCAGGGCCTCGCCCAGGCTCTGCTCCAGCGCATCGACGTCGGCACCCGGGTCCGCCACCAGGCAACCGGTAAACAGCCCGTGAGCCGAAGCCGGCGTCTGGGCAAAGCCCATGCTGCGCAGGCCATGCTCCAGCTGTTCGCGCAGGGCCGCGGGATCACGCTCCAGGCCGTCCTGCGACTTGGCGTTGCCGGTGTGTGCGTCGCTCGCCATCAGAAGCTCTCCAGGCGCGCTTCGTAGGGGAACAGCAGGAAGCGGTAGAGATCGTCCCCCACCTGCAGATGCGTGAATTGCGGCTCCCCCAGCTTGATCGCGTTGGACCCGGTGGAGGACAGCGCATTCAGACCAAAGCGCTTCTCCGCGATCAGGTCGTTCAGCAGCTGCTCCAGCTCGGCGGGCGGCACGCGGCCCGTGCTGTCAACGATGCGGCACGGCTTTCCGTTGTGGGCCGTACCCTCGATCACGGTAGCCTCGGGGCCGGGTTCTGGGGGCTGGGTCATGGGCAGCAACACTTGAAGGGAAAGGGATTCGCCGTATTGTGGCCAGCGCGGGCACCGGGCCGCAACAAACCCCGGAACCACAGGTGCGCGACCCCCGAAAAGTGAATGTGTTCCAGCAAGAAGATGAGCCAAGTTGACGCTTCGCGCGAAGCCCTCCTAGACTCCATGGATCAAACGCCCCGCGGCGAAGGCCGCCTGCCAACCGGGACCGAGGCCATGCAGCCGAACGACGATTCCGCGATCGACCCGACCGAGCGCCTTGAGGCCGCGATCACGCGCCTGCTGGAGGAGCACGCCGCCCTGCGCGAGGAGAACCACCTGTTGCAGGAGCAGGTGCGCCAGCTCAAGGGCGAGCGCGCGGCCTTCAAGGAACGCAACGAGCAGGCCCGCCACCGGGTCGAGAACATGATCGCGCGCCTGCGCTCGATGGAGCACAGCGAATGAGCCAGTCCGAACCCGTCCGCGTCTCCATCATGGGCAAGGAGTACCAGATCGCCTGCCCACCGGAGGAACGCGCCGATCTGTTCGCCTCCGCTTCGCTGATTGACGGACGCATGCGGGAGTTGCGGGACGGCGGCCGCGTGGTCGGCGCCGAGCGCATCGCGGTGATGGTGGCGCTGAACCTGGCGCACGAGCTGCTGGAATGCCAGCAGCAGAAGGCCGGTGGCGACTCCGCCGGCAGTTCGGCGCGGCTGGTCGCCCTCGCCGACCGCATCGAACAAAGCCTCGGCTCCTCGCGCTAGCGCGCCTGCCGGCGGCGCCCTGCCGCCCTCCCTTTCTCCCGGGCATTCCCGGGCCGGGTACGGCCCGCCACCCGCTACTCCATATTCATCATCCGGTGTTTCCGGTAGCCTCGGTTCGCTACCTGCCTTGTTGAGGCTGGCCCGGGTTCGTCTTCTGGTGTTTACGTGCCTTCGTCCGGCCACCTGCCAGGCGCTGACTCGCCAGCGCGCCCCGAGGTACTTCTTTGCTCGTGCAAAGAAGTACCCAAGAAACACGCCCGACTGCCGCGACCCCGGCCCGCTGCGCGGGCCGGGGTTTCCCTCGCTCCGAGGCTTTTCGCGGGCGGCGCTGAACTCGCTGCGCCTGCGGCTCCGCTCAGACATCCAGCGCCTCGAATCCCGCGAAAAACCACCCCGCGAAAAGCCTCTCCACTCGGCGCGACGACAACGGGGAGGAAGGTCCAAACAACGGCCGTTCCGACGATATTGCTAATGGATGATGGCTAGGTCTTCGATCATCTCGGGCACGCTCGGCCTTCGGCCGTTGCGTGCCGCGCCCGCGGAGCGGGCGCCGGGGGGGCGTAGGATGTGATGAGCGCAGCGAATCGCATCAGGGTTTCGCACGGCGTGGGGAACGGTGCGTTTCGCTGCGCTCAACCGCACCCTACGGGGTACCGTTGGTTTTGACCTTCCCCTCCCGTATGGAGCCCCTTGCGGAAGGGTTCTCGGGCCGGGAGAAGGCGCTGGATGTCTGAGCGGAGCCGAAGGCGCAGCGAGTTCAGCGCCGCCGGCCCGAGGGCCCTGGAGCAAGGTTCCCGGGCGAAATCCGGGTGCCCTTCTTTGGGTACTTTCTTGGGCAAGCAAGAAAGGACCTCGGGGCGCGCTGGCGAGTCAGCGCCTGGCAGGTGGCCGGACGAAGGCACGTAAACACCGGGTGCCGAACCAGGACCAGCCTCAACAAGGCAGGCGGCTAGACGAAGGTACAAAGACACGAACGGCAAAGGATACTGCGGCCAATGAAGCGCCAGGCGGCGCAGCACTCGCTAGAGGTCGCGCAGCCCCAGTACATCCTGCATATCGAACACCCCGTTTCCGGCGCCGGCCAGCCAGACCGCCGCACGCACCGCACCGGAGGCGAACACCGTGCGACTGGAGGCCTTGTGGGTGATCTCCACGCGCTCGCCGTCCCCGGCGAACAGCGTGGTGTGCTCGCCAACGATGTCACCACCGCGCACGGTCGCGAACCCGATGGTGCGCCGATCGCGGGCTCCGGTCTGGCCCTCGCGCCCGTAGACGGCATCCTGTTCCAGGTCGCGGCCCAGGGTCTCCGCGACCACACGCCCGAGCTTCAGCGCGGTACCGGAGGGCGCGTCCACCTTGTGCCGGTGATGCGCCTCCAGGATCTCCACGTCCACACTGTCGCCCAGCGCCCGCGCGGCCAGCTCCACCAGCTTGAAGGTCAGGTTGACCCCGACGCTCATGTTCGGGGCATAGACAATCGGCAGGGATTCCGCGGCGCGACGCAGGCGCTGTTCCTGCTCGGCGTCGAGACCGGTGGTTCCGATCACCAGCGCCTTGCCGGCGCGCGCACACAGATCCAGGTGCTGCATGGTCGCCTGCGGCGAGGTGAAATCGATCAGCACATCGAAATCGTCGGTAACCGTCGCCAGGTCCTCGACCAGGCGCACCTGCCCCTCCTGACCGACGGTCTCGCCGAGCGCCTCGCTGCCGGGGCGTTCACTGGCCGCCCCCAGCCGGGCATCGGGGTGGTCGTCCACCGCCTGCACCAGGTTCTGGCCCATGCGCCCGCCGGCGCCCGCAATCGCAATTCGAATCATCCCTTCTCCCTTCCAGCCAAAATCAAGAAACGCCAATCGATAGGCACGCGCGCCGTGGCCCCTTTTATCCCCCAGAAGGCGCGCCGGTGGATCGGGAAATCCGGGGCAACAACGCGAGCGTGTACATCGAGCAGTGTTTGGTTAAGCGAGGCGCCACCCTATGAATCCGCACCGCATTGCGCCAGCCTTGCCGCTCCATGTTCGGGCGATGCTGATCGGTATTTCCGTAGAGGCCACCGGCGACACCAGAACAGATCGAGCACTGCGGTCCGGCCGTCGCTAACCGTCCTCGCCGGCGTGCCGATAGCAGTCCTTTCCAGAATACTTTGAACGGTACATCGCCTCATCGGCCTTTTGCAGCAGATCGCTACCGTACTCGCCGTCACGAGGATAGAGCGCAATGCCGATGGATGCGGAAATGTGAACCTCGTGGCCATCCAGCGAATACGGCTGGCGCAGGCATTCAAGGATCTTTTGCGCAACCCGATCCGCATTCTCCGACCGGGTCAGTCCGGCAACAATCAGCGCGAACTCATCCCCCCCCAGCCGGGCCGCCATATCGCTGTCGCGGATCGCCTCCTGCAGACGGCGCGCGACCTCGCGAAGCACGACATCGCCGGTATCGTGCCCAAAGGTATCGTTGATCGGCTTGAAACCATCGAGATCGATATAAAACACCGCCAGGGATTCCCCCGACTGCCGCGCTCGGTCGATTCCTTTGTCCAGGCGCTCGTGGAACAGAGTGCGGTTCGCCAACCCGGTCAGGGAATCATAGTGAGCCATCCGCCAGATTTCGCCGTCACGGTGCTTGCGGTCGGTAATGTCCTCCTTGACCGCCACATAGTGGCTGATCCCGCCCGAGGCATCGGACACGGGGCTGACAGAGGCCTCTTCCCAGAACAGCTCCCCGCTCTTCTTGCGGTTGAGAAACTCGCCGCGCCACTCGTGTCCCGCAGACAGCGCCGCGTACATCCGCTCATAGGTCTCGGGAGGCGTACGTCCCGATTGCATGATGCGCGGATTTTGGCCCACCACCTCGTCCTCCCGGTAGCCCGTCACCTCGGTGAACTTACGGTTGACGAAGACGATGCGGCTGTCGGTATCCGTCACCACAACCGAAGCCGGGCTGTGCTGGAGCGCCCGACGCAGGGTTCGCAGTTCCGTTTCGCGCTGTTGACGCTCCCGGATCTCCTCGCGCAACGCGGCGGTGCGTTCCTCGATCGTCGCCTCCTGCCGATCCCGGATCTGCTCGACCAGCAGGAGTTGCCCGCGATACCGATGCAGACCGAATACCGTAAGCAGCGCCAGCAACAGCCAGACCACCAGATGCACGGCCACCACATGCCCCATGGGGTTCGCCTGCGCGGCCCTGAAGGGCTCGTAGTCGAAGGCCACGGTCAGCGCCCCGCGGATATCGCCGACGTCATATCCCTGATGGGCATGGCACTGCATGCAGGCTTGCTTGACCCGCAACGGACGCATGTAGCGTATTTCTTCCCGGCCATCGACCGACTCGATCGCGTGATATTCCGGGGCGCCGCCATGGGCCCATTCCAGGGCGCGCTGCTCCCATGGCAGGGGTTCGTTGACGGGGTTGAGGGGCTGCCGGCTCGTCAGCCGCACGGAGAACCCGGCCTCGTCGTCGATCAGCTCCGTCACCTGACGTGTCATGTAGGCCGGGTTGACCATGGTCAACAGGCGGCCATCGGGTCCGTGGAGGTCCCGTAACGGTACGTCCAGATACGGATTGGGAGGCGTGTCCTCGTCGGCGAAGACGTAAACGCCGCCATGCCGGGCATTCCAGAGTCGAAACGTCTCGATCATCTGGGAAATGAACCGCGCCTGCTGCAAGGCCGTGTCCTCGCTGTGGCGCTGGACGGTCTGAACGTTCCACAGCAGCGACGCGGCCACGACCAGGGTCCAGATCGCCAGCGGGATCAGCCAGTAGTGACGGTGGCGGAAGAAGTCTCTCCTTCTCCCGCTGCGACCCCCTTCCGTCATGTTCCCTCTGCAGGAGTGACAAGTAACGTGAGGCAATTGTACCGCACTGGAAACACCGGTTTTTCGCCGTTTCCCGGCAGGCCCGCGGGCCACGTCCCAACGCCTGGAATCACAAGGTACGCACCGGCGTGTGATGGCGCCATCCGCCATACACCGAGGCGATCACCCCGGCCGCAGCCAGGAACGCCGCGAACACGTACACCGAGGCCGGGCTGATGCCGTCCCACAGGTAGCCGGCCACCAGCGAGCCCATCGCCCCGCCCAGCCCGAAGGCCAGCGACGAGTACAGCGCCTGTCCGCGCCCCTGCAGCCGCCCCGGGAAGAAGTAGTGAATCAGCGAGATGGCCGCCGCGTGGTACACCCCGTAGCTGGCCGCATGCAGCACCTGAATGAACAGCAGCATCGGCAGGGAATCCGGGACCGCCGCCAGCAGCCCCCAGCGCAGCGTGGTCAGCACCAGTGCCGCGGAGACCAGCATCCAGGCGCCGAAGCGCAGGATCAGGCGCGGCATCAGCAGGAACAGCACCACCTCGGCTGCGACCCCCAGCGCCCACAGCTGCCCGGCCACCGAGCGCGAGAAGCCGGCCTCTTCCAGGTACAGGGTAAAGAAGGCGTAGTACGGCCCGTGGCTGGCCTGCATGAAGAAGCAGGCCACGAACAGCGCGATCACCTCGGGCCGGCGCAGTACGCTCAACAGCGGCGGGGCGTTATTGTCCTCGTCCATGTTGCGCGTCGGCTCGCGCACGAACTGCGCCGCCGCCACCACCGCGATCAGCACCGCGAGCACGATCCACGGCAGCCAGGCCACGGCGATCCGGTCGAAGGCCCAGCCCAGCACCGCCACCGCGACGATAAAGCCGACCGAGCCCCACAGTCGCACCAGCGCGTAGCGATGCGCATCCCGCCCCAGCGAGCGCATGGTGGTGGCCTCGAACTGTGGCAGGATCGCGTTCCAGAAGAAGCTGTAGGCGGCCATCACCACCGCGAGCCACCAGTAACCCGTGTACAGCAGCACACCGGCAAAGGCGACCGCCCCGCCCAGCGCGCCCCAGCGGGCGATCGGCATGTGTGCGCCGGCACGATCCGCGAGCCAGCCCCAGACGTTGGGCGCAATGATCTTGGTCGCCAGCACGATCGCCATCAGCTCGCCGATCTGGGCGCCGCTGAACCCCTCCTCGGAGAGGTACGGCCCCCAAAACGGCATGAAGGCGCCGAGGCTGGCGAAATAGAAGAAGTAGACCGCGGACAGGCGCGCGTTCTGGGTCACGGCCATGACGGGTCCGCTACCGGTTCGCGAGCACACGGCCGCATGGCCGCGTCATTCGTCGGGATAGTCGCGCAGCGCCAGGCCGGTGTCCGTCACGTCGGCGTTCTGCGCCCGGTGGCGCAGGGCGTGGTCCATCAGCACCAGCGCCATCATCGCCTCGGCGATCGGGGTCGCGCGGATCCCTACGCAGGGGTCGTGCCGCCCCTTGGTGACCACCTCCACCGGCTCGCCCGCGGTGTTGATGCTGCGCCCGGGCAGGCGGATGCTGGAGGTCGGCTTCATGGCGATGCTGGCGCGCACCGCCTGGCCGGTACTGATGCCGCCCAGCACGCCGCCGGCATGGTTGGAGAGGAAGCCCTCGGGGGTGATCTCGTCGCGGTGCTCGGTGCCGCGCTGGGTCACGGACTCGAAGCCCGCGCCGATCTCCACGCCCTTCACCGCGTTGATGCTCATCAGCGCATGCGCCAGCTCGGCATCCAGGCGATCGAATACCGGCTCGCCCCAGCCGGCGGGCACGCCGGTGGCCTCGACGGTGACCCGCGCGCCGATGGAATCGCCCGACTTGCGCAGGGCGTCCATGTACTCCTCCAGCTCCGGCACCTTGTCCGGATCCGGGGAGAAGAACGGGTTGTCGTTCGCGATCTCCGGCTGCTTCGCTTCCAGCTCGATCGGGCCCAGCTGCGACAGCCAGCCACGGATGGTGATGCCGTAGCGCTGCTCGAGATACCGCCGGGCGATGCCGCCGGCCGCCACGCGCAGCGCGGTCTCGCGCGCGGAGCTGCGACCGCCGCCGCGATAGTCGCGCACGCCGTATTTCTGATGATAGGTGTAGTCCGCGTGCCCCGGACGGAAGCGATCCTTGATCTCGCTGTAGTCCTTGGAGCGCTGATCCACGTTCTCGATCAGCAGCCCGATCGGCGTGCCGGTCGTGCGCCCCTCGAATACCCCTGAGAGGATGCGCACCTGGTCCGGCTCGCGGCGCTGGGTGGTGTGGCGCGACTGCCCCGGCCGGCGGCGATCGAGGTCGAACTGCAGATCCGCCTCGCAAAGCTCCAGACCGGGCGGACAGCCGTCCACCACCGCGCCCAGGGCCGGCCCGTGACTCTCACCAAAGGTACTGACGACGAACAGTCGCCCAAAGCTGTTTCCCGACATGCGCGTAGTGTAGCCGCGGCCGCGACGGCTGTCGCCTGTTCCCCCACCCGGCGGCCGGTCGGCGGCGAGCGGAATGGCGCGCTCGGCAAGCACGTCCCCTATCTGCCATGATCGGCGTGCAGCACCCATAACCAGAAAGGAGGAACCCATGACGAACTCCCTGACCCGCCTCGCCACCGGCACGGTCGCGGCCCTGTGCCTGGGCCTGGCCAGCAGCGCGCAAGCCGATGACGTTTACACGCAGCGGTTCATGACGCTCGAACTGGCCAACGATATCGCCATGGGCGCCGTCGAGGCCTGCCGCGAGATGGGCTACCAGACCTCAGTCGTCGTGGTCGACCGGGCCGGCAACGACCAGGTGGTCCTGCGCGATCGCATGGCCGGCGTGCAGACCATCCAGATTGCCGGCGACAAGGCCCGGGCCGTGACCATGTCCGGCACCACCTCCGCCAACTTCCGCGACAACCGCGAAGACATCCGCATGGAGATGAACCACGTGGATGGCATCATCATGCTGGCGGGTGGCCTGCCAATCGAAGCGGCCGGCAGCATGCTCGGTGCGGTCGGCGTATCCGGCGCCCCGGGCGGCGACCTCGACGAGGAATGCGCCCAGGCCGGGATCGACCGGGTCCAGGAACGCCTCGACTTCGTAATGTAACCACACCGGGTGCCAAGGACCGGCGCCCGCCCCCAGGAAAACACGATGACCACCGACACCCCCCGCCCGACCCCGAAACGCATCTCGCCGGTGGAGACCTACGAGCGGTTACAGGCGCGCCCGCGCGACCTGCTGATCGACGTCCGCTCGACCATGGAATACCTGTTCGTCGGCCACCCGACCGGCTCGGTCCATATCCCGTGGATCGACGAACCCGACTGGACCGTGAACCCGCAGTTCGTGCCCCAGGTCCGCAAGCTGCTGCTAGGCGGCGTCAGCGATCACAGCGCAGAGGCCCCCGCCCTGTACCTGATCTGCCGCAGCGGCAAGCGCACGCTGGATGCCGGCCAGGCCCTGGTAGATGCCGGGATCGAGAACGTCTTCTCGGTGGAGGAAGGCTTCGAGGGGCCGCTGGACGAGCACCACCGGCGTTCCACCCGCGGCGGCTGGCGCTACCACGGCCTGCCCTGGGAGCAGTGCTGAAGCATTCATGTCCGCGTGGATCCCCTACTGTGACGGGGGTTGCGCGCACCCCCGGGGGATTGGTCCATAATGAAACCGGACGCGTTACTGCGGCGTTCGATTGTGGCCCGGTGGTACCCTTGAGCCTTAATTCTTCACCACGGGACCGAGTACTTCCGTTTCGCTGTGCAGGTCCGTCTTCGAGCGGAAAGCCTAAAGATTCGGAGACTTCTCCCACCTGAACCTCAGGTTCAAGGTCAAAGGTCACGCCGGCGCCCGCGGGGCGCGTCCACTTCTTTTTGATCCCCGTCTTTCCATACCGATCCCCTTATGCCAGCGGAAACCAACTCCGTTCACGATTCGCTATCGCCCGACGATCTGCGCGCCTTGCGCCTGCGCCTGCGCCGCGCGCGCGCCGCGCTGTCGGACGCCCAGCTTGACCAGCATTCCGCCGCCATCTGCGAGCACCTGCTGCGCTGGTTCGAGCGCTGGCAGCCGCGCTGCGTGGGCGCCTATCGCGGCCTGCGCGGCGAGGTCGACCTGACACCCCTCACGGTCGCCCTGGCCGGACGCGGCACCCGCATTGCCCTGCCGGTGATGGATGACAAGCGCCCCGGGCGCATGCACTTCCACACCTGGGTCCCGGGCGATGCGCTGTGCCACAACGGCTTCGGCATCGCCGAACCCTGCCCGGACGCCCCGCGCATCTGGCGCCGCGAGATGCAGGTGGTGCTGATGCCGCTGGTCGCCTTTGACACCGCCGGCAACCGCATGGGCATGGGTGCGGGTTACTACGATCGCTACTTCGCCCGGCGCCGCTTCGGCATCCGCCGGCCGAAACTGATCGGCGTGGCCCACTCGCTGCAGGGCGTCCCGGCACTGCCCACACAGCCCTGGGACGTCCCGCTGGATGGCGTCGTCACGGAAGATGGCTGGCATGCGCTCCCGGACCGCGCGCGGCACAATACGCACACCTGACCCCACCCCTCACTTGGCACGAGGAGCCCGCATGGCCTACTGGCTGATGAAGTCCGAGCCCGACGAGTTCAGCATCGACGACCTGGAGCGTGTCGGCGTGGAGCCGTGGGACGGCATCCGCAACTACCAGGTGCGCAACATGATGCGCGACGAGATGAAGAAGGGCGATCTCGCCTTCTTCTACCACTCCAACGCCAAGCCCCCGGGCATCGTCGGCATCCTGCGCATCGAGAAAGAGGCCTACCCGGACGCCTGCGCCTTCGACCCCGAAGACCCGCACTACGACCCAAAGAGCGACCCGGACAACCCGCGCTGGCTGCGCGTGGACGTCGCCTTCGAAGAAAAATTCGGCGACATCATCACGCTCGACTGGCTGAAACAGCAGCCACAGCTCGAAGACTGCCCGCTGGTACGCCGCGGCAACCGGTTGTCGGTGATGCCCATCACCCAGGACCAGTGGGACTTCATTCTGAGCCACGCCCAGCGCGGGCATAGCCCTCGAGGACAATAACCGCGTGGCCACGCTCTACCACTTCCCGCACGACGCGAAGGCCGACCGCCTGCGCCTGGCCTGCGGCTACAAGGGTGCGGAGCTGGAAACCGTCGCACTCGACTGGTTCGACGACGAGACCTTCTTCGAACTGGGCGTAGCCCGCCAGTCCCCGATCCTGCAAACCGACGACGCTACGCTGCACACCGACACGGTCACCGCATTGCGCGATATCGACCACCTGTTCCCGACCGGCGAGCCACTCTCTGACGGCGTCATCGCCGAGGACGCCTGGCAAGCCCTGGTGGACTGGCGCGCCAAGGTGGAGATCGTGCTGGACCGGCTCTACGCCCCGCTGGCACCGGGCTTTCACGGCATCGGCGAGAGTGCCGAGGCCCTGGCCGACTTCAAGGCGCATGTGCAGCACCGCTTCGGCCTGTCGCTGGAGGAACTCGCCAACGACCGCTACGACGGCTACAACCAGCTCGCCAAGCTGAGTCACCTGCCGGAACTCGCCAAGCACCTGGCCGCCAACCGCTTCTACCTCGGGCAGCCGTCGATCGCCGATTGCGTGATCGCCGCCGACCTCTACCCGCTACAGATGCACGACGGCATCAACCTGCCCGTCGACATGCTCTACTACCTCCGCCGCGTCGAGGAGACCTTCCACACCCCCCTCAACACCCACTGGCTCGCCCGCTGACCTGTTGGCGACAACCCTTCAACGGGCCATGCGCCGCGTCCCTCATCCACAGCACTCAGACTCGTCGTCATCGCGAGGAGCGCAGCGACGTGGCGATCTCGCAGGGACCCCGGCCCAAGCGCAGGCCAGAGTCATTTCACCCAAAGCGGTAGTGCTTGCGGATGTCGCGGTGGATCTCCCAGGTGCAGTCCATGCCCTCGGGGAAGGTGACGAGGTCGCCCTCGCCGACCGTGACCGGCTCGCCGCCGTCCGGGGTCACCGTGACCTGGCCTTCCAGGATGTAGCAGATCTCGCGCTCGTCGTAGTGCCAGGGGAAGGTCGAGACCTCCTTCTCCCAGACCGGCCAGTCGAACACCCCCAGGCGTTCCAGATGGTCGTGGTCCGGGCGATGAATCACTTCGATGGACATGACAGCCTCCTCACTATCGAGAAGACGCGAGCCTAAACCGAACCCGCCCGAGGGCCAACCGGTGATGACCCCGGTCAGCCCCCCGGGCGCAAGCCTGCCCGCTCCGTGCGGCCAAAGCGCCGTAGCAGCAGGAGCACGAACGCCCCCACGCCGAGGGCGGCCGGCAGGAATTCCAGCCACTGGCCAAGGCCCCAGGCCATGTAGCCGGTGACCAGCGCCCACAGCAGCGGGATGATCGCCAGCACCAGGGGCGGACGCGACGGCACCAGCAAAAGCATCCCCAGGGTCAGCAGCATCACCGGTCCCGGGGCCACGCCGACATATTGCAACTGCGTCCAGGACGTGCCGGTCAGCGCGAGATCCAGCGAGGGATAGCCCACCAGCGCGTAGACGATCATCAAGACCGCGGCGCTACCCGCGAGCCCGCCGGACCAGCCGAAGCGGGCCTGGCCCATCAGGGTCAGCGCGAACACCAGCATCAGACCCTGGGCCACGAAGACCCCGGCCAGCCACTCGGAGGCGAAGTGGAACGGCGCCAGCGAACCGCCGAAGAAGGCCACCCCGGTCCAGATCCACAGCACGCCCAACAACAGGCCAATGACACGGCCGGCCGCACGCGAGCCCGGAACCACCAGCCCCAGGGCCGCCAGCGCGAGCAGTGCTCCGATCCCGTGCAGGGGCCAGATCGCGGTGTTGTACTGGCCCAGGATCGCCAGCCAGGTCGAGGCCTCAAACGGCAGCATGTCGGCTCCCCGGGCGCAAGGATTTGGAGGCCAACCCTACAGGTCCTGCACGTACGCGACCATGCGGCTGCGCATCCCCGCGTCCGGCATGGGGCCGTACAGCGCGCCCATGTTCTCCTCCATGTGCGCCACCACCGAGGTCGCGGGGATCGCGCAGGTCACGTCCGGGTGCGAGACGATGAACTTGAGCAGGAACTGCGGCCAGTTCTCGCATTCGATCTCCACCGCCCATTGCGGCAGCGGATGCCCCTCGAACTGGTTGATCAGCGCCTTGCGCCGAAACGGGCGGTTCGCGATCACCGCCACCCCGCGTTCCCGCGCCAGCGGCAACAGGCGCTGTTCCGCTTCGCGATCCAGGATGTTGTAGGTCAGCTGCACGAAGTCCAGGTCCTCGCGCCGCAGGATGCGCTCCAGATCGTCGTGGCGGCGCCCGTGCGAGGTGGTCACACCGATATAGCGAACCTCCCCCGCCTCATGGCGCGCGCGCAGGGTTTCCAGGTGTGCCTCCCAGTTCTGCAGGTTGTGCACCTGCTGCAGGTCCAGGGTGTCGACACCCCACAGATCCCGCGACTCCGCATGCTGGTCGCGGCCGGTCGAGGTGCTGCGCGTCCAGATCTTGGTCGCCGAGAACACACCCTCGGGATGGGCCAGCTCGCGCAGGCCGTGACCGACCACCGCCTCCGCGCGCCCATACATCGGCGAGGAGTCGATCATCCCGCCGCCACGGCGGACAAAGGTATCCAGGATCCGGGTACGCACCGCCAGCGCTTCCGGATCCTCCGGCACGTTGAAGGTAATCCACGTCCCCATCCCGATCACCGGGATCTCCTCCCCGGAAGACGGGATCGGCTTGCGCTGCGGCTCACGCCCCTCGGCGGTCCCACCGACAAGGGGCCACCCGGCCCCGGCCGCTACCGCGGACCCGGCCATCCAACGCAGGAAGGATCGGCGTGAACGCCGCGGGGATGGATGTTTCATGGCACGTGATCACCGAAGGAAACTCCAACCGTGGGCCATCCAGACACGCCACAAGTTCCCTGTACGACCTTCCACAGGGGGCGCCAAGAAGGGGAGTCTACCCGCACAACCATGGGACAGGAGGGTTGGAAATCGGAGTGCAGCCGTTTGCCGCGAGGCGGCGGCATGGACACAAGGATCCCCTAAAACAAACGGGCGGGGATCACACCCCCGCCCGCGAGCAACGATGAACGATCAGAAGCTCATGGAGCGGTCGAAGTCGGCGACGGCCTGGACGTACTGGCCCATGCCGGCCATCTCGGCGTTCGGCAGGAAGTTGTGTTCGCCGACGTCGCGGCCCTTGGCGCAGGCCTCGCAGGCCCAGAACGGGACGCCTTCGCTGACCAGTGAATCGACGATGTCCTTCATCGCCGGCATGTTATGGCCGACGATCTTGTCGTAGACATTGCGGTTGGCGATGTTCACGGCCTCGCCCTGCAGCCAGACGGTCACGTCATGGCCCTGCTGCTTGGCCACGTTGGCGGCGATCATGCCGAGCGTCGCACGGGTGGGGTCGTCGGTACCGGCGGTGACAGCAACAATAAAGCGCATGGTGTTCTCCTGAGTGCTTGAAACGTGCTGCAACCGTAGCGGCAGGCACCGCCGGCGTCGATTTCCCACAAGCCGCGGGGAAACACTCGGATCAGGGCATGCCCCTCGCCGTCACACTGGTCCGGTAGAGCTTGAAGGCCATCAGCAGCCAGGGGATGGCATGCATGACCAGGTCGAGGATGTCTAGCACCCGGGTCAGCTCGCCGGCGAGCAGCCAGCGCAGCTTCTCCGCGACATGCGGCTCGGGGATCCAGGGGGCCAGACCCAGCGTGGCCACCAGCAGCGCAAACAGCCACAGCGGTGTGCGATCGACCCAGCGTACGAATGCTTTCATCGCGCGCATCCTACCCAAGGCCCGGCCAGGGCGCAGCCCGTTCTTGCCGGCAACGGGACCGCCTTCTACACTTTCGCCTGCTTCAGGGGGCGCGACGCGGCAGGCCCGGGAACCCCCTGGCCTCACCACCGCGGTCCGCAGTAGCCGCCCGGTCCGGAAGACCATCATGGAAGCCCTGCTCGTCTCCACCGTCATCGTCGCCATCGCCGAGATGGGCGACAAGACCCAGCTCCTCGCGCTACTCCTGATCTGCCGCTACCAGCAGGTCTGGCCCATCATCTGGGGCATCGTGGTGGCGACCCTGGCCAATCACTTCCTCGCCGCGCTGGCCGGGGTCTGGATCGGCGCAAGCGTGCCGGACGAGTGGCTGCGCTGGGGGCTGGGGCTCGGGTTCATCGTCATGGCCGCCTGGGTGCTGGTGCCGGATAGCGAGGACGAACTGCCAGCCCCCTCGAAACACGGCGTGTTCTGGACCACCACGGTGCTGTTCTTCCTGGTCGAGATGGGCGACAAGACGCAGGTGGCCACCGCAGCGCTGGCCGCGACCTTCGACAGTCTGATCCTGGTCGTGATCGGCTCGACCATCGGCATGGTCCTGGCCAATGCACCGGTCGTATGGCTGGGACAGCGCTTCGCCTGCCACCTGCCGCTGCGGCTGCTACGTGCGCTCGCGGCCCTGCTGTTCTTCGCCCTGGGCCTCGGGGTGTTGCTCGCCTGGGTCTGAGTCCGAGCGCAGCATCTTCTGTCCCAGCCAGATGCGCCGCACCAGGCGCGGCAGCAACAGCAGCAATGCGAGCACCGCGAGCAGCGCCAGACCCAGTTGCACCCCGCTGTCGGCACCACTGGCCACCTCGCGGGTGGCATGCCCCAGCCAGGCATAGGCAAACAGGCCCGGGATCAGCGCCACCACCGTCGTCAGTGCAAACACGGGCAGCGGCAGGCGCACCAGTCCCAGGGCATAGTTGGTCGGCGCGAACGGAAACACCGGCACCAGTCGGGTCAGGGCGACCACCCGCCAGCCCTCGGCCTCCACGTCCTTGCGCAGCCGATGGCTGCGCGGCCCCATACGCGGGGCCAGCCAGGGCTCCAACCAGGTGCGCGCCAGCATGAAGGCGATGATCGCCGCCAGGGTCGCGGCCAGCAGACTCAGGGCGCCACCGGTGAATGGTCCAAACAAGGCCCCGCCCAGCAGGATCCAGAAGGTGCTGGGCAGCGGGAACAGGGCCAGCACGACAAACGCCAGCACGAATACCAGGTAGGCCCCAGGGCCCCAGCCAAGCAGCCAGGCCTCCAGTTCGCCCAGCGGGAAGCCAAGACTGGGCCACTCGGTGGTCAACAGAATCCACGCCAGCGAGACCCCGAACAGGATCGCCGCAACCGTCAGCCAGCTCTTGTGATGTCGAATCCTCATGGCGCCCCGTTAGCCCCGTCGCCGGGGCCTTCACTGGCGTTGCCGCGCAGCCGGTCCAGGCGCTCGGCCAGCGCGCGCTCGGTACCATCCCGACGCGGGCTGTAGAAGCGCGCGTCCTCGAGGCCTTCCGGCAGGTACACCTGACCGCGCGCGAACCCATCCGGTTCATCGTGATCGTAGCGGTAGCCCGCGCCGAAGCCCTCCTCGCGCATCAACTCGGTCGGCGCGTTGCGCAGATGCAGCGGCACGCCCGCGCTGCCGGTGTCGCGGATCGCCGAACGCGCCTCGTTCAGGGCGGCGTAGGCGCTGTTGCTCTTGGGCGCGGCCGCCAGTTCGATCACTGCCTGCACCAGCGCCAGATCGCCCTCCGGCCGGCCCAGGCGCTCCATGGTCTGCCAGGCGGCCAGCACCCGCGCACCCAGCCCGACTGCGGCCAGGCCAATGTCCTCGTAGGCCATGCGCAGCAGGCGGCGACCGAGGTAGTCCGGGTCGCAGCCGGCATCCAGCATCCGGGTAAGCCAGTACACCGCCGCGTTCGGATCGGACCCGCGCACGGATTTGTGCAGGGCGGAGATCTGGTCGTAGAAGGCATCACCCTGGCGATCGAAGGCCAGCGACTGCGCCCCCATCACCGCGCGCAGGGCATCGCCGGTGATGGCGCCATCGCGGGCCAGGTCCGAAGCGGTCTCCAGCCAGTTCAGGGCACGCCGGGCATCGCCATCGGCGGCGCGCGCGAGGCGCTGGCGCTCCTCCGGATCCAGCGTCAGGCCGCGCCCGCCCAGACCGCGCTCGGGGTCGTCGAGGGCGCGGTCGATGAGGGCCTCGATGGCCTCCGCGCCGACCGCCTCCATGCGGTAGACCCGCGCACGCGACAGCAGCGCACTGTTGAGTGCGAACGACGGGTTCTCGGTGGTCGCGCCGACGAAGGTCAGCGTACCGTCCTCAATGTGCGGCAGCAGGGCGTCCTGCTGGCCCTTGTTGAAGCGGTGGATCTCGTCAATGAACAGCAGCGTCCCGACACCGTTGCGGCGGCGGGTCTTCGCGGCTTCGACGACCGCACGGACGTCCTTGACCCCGGCCAGCACGGCGGACAGCGTGACCAG
The DNA here is from genome assembly GCF_000420165.1 of Thioalkalivibrio sp. AKL19. Taxonomy (GTDB): domain Bacteria; phylum Pseudomonadota; class Gammaproteobacteria; order Ectothiorhodospirales; family Ectothiorhodospiraceae; genus Thioalkalivibrio. The sequence goes on from NZ_ATUK01000010.1 coordinate 452,360, forward strand.
GCGCTGGGCTCCAGCCGCCGCCACCAGCCGCGCCAGCGTCGTCTTGCCGCAGCCGGGCGGGCCCCAGAGGATCATCGACGGGGTCTGACCCTGCTCAATCGCCTGGCGCAGGGCGGCATCCGCGCCGACCAGGTGGTCCTGGCCGACCATCTCGTCGAGCCGCGCCGGACGCATGCGCTCGGCCAGCGGCGCGGTCGGATCCGGCGTTACCACGGCCGGCGCGGGCTCGGGCTCGGGCGTTGCCATGCCCGCATCCGGGCCGAACAGGTCGCCTTCGGGGGAATCACTCATACGCCGATTGTAACCCCTCGGGCGAAAAGGCCCTGTTCACCACGAAGTGCGCGAAGGTACGAAGAAGGACTATTGAACCACGGAGGGCACGGAGACAACCCAAGGGGGTATCACAGCCCATGTGCAGGATGCGTTGAGCAAAGCGAAACGCATCCTACGCACCTGAAAGCTTGGTGATTTTCTCCGTGGCCTCTGTGCGCTTTGTGGCAAATAACCCGCGAGCGGACCTCGCTCAAGGCCGATAGATGTCGGTCCCGGCCGGCGGGTCGAAGGTGAACACGCCCGGGTCGAGCTCGGCGTTGCGTTCGGTCTCGTGGAAGAGGATCACGGTCTCCTGGCCGAAGATGTCGCGGAAGGCCATGCGGGTCAGGTCGCCATCCGCGGTCAGATCCAGATCCAGACTGGTGAAGTCGGCCTGTTCGTTGCGCGGCACCAGCACCAGGCGCAGGGCGTCGCCGTCCGGCACCGGGCGAAGCGACATGCGGAAGTGCTCGTCCAGGCGCTCCGGCTGTGTGATCGCGGCGATCGGCGTGGCGTCGAAGGCATCCCCCAGCGGGCGCACCGTGGCCTGCGACAGGTCGGGGTCGTACATCCACAGGTCCTGCCCATCGGAGACGATGGTCTGCGGGAACGGCTCGGTGACCTCCCAGTGAAGCCGGTTGGGCATACCCAGCTGCATGCGGCCATCGGACTCCTGCAGCACGTAGCCGGTTTCATCGCGAACGGTCTGGGTGAAGACGGCGGAGAAGGTCTCCAGACCGGAGACAAAGCGATCCAGCGCGCCGCGGGCATCCGCGGCGGGTTCGGCGGCCGACCCCGGCCCGGCAAACAGGAAAACCGCGGCCACGAGGGCCAGCAGCAGGCGCGAAGGAGAGCGAGGCTTCATGCGAACTCCGTTTGGATCGTTGCAAGCATCCTGCGCCCGGTCGCTTAACCGGGCGTGAATGTGTTGTTCAGGGATGGCGAACCGCGTCACGCGGTCAGGGACATGGACACCATCCATGCCCTCTAGTTCGGGGCGCTCAGTCGTTCGGGCCGGGTACCAGGACCTCGCGGTTGCCGTTCGACTGCACCGGGCTGACCAGGCCGGCGGCCTCCATGTCCTCGACCATGCGCGCGGCCCGGTTGTAGCCGATCTTGAGCCGGCGCTGGACAAACGAGATCGAGGCCTTGCGCGACTCGATTACCACCTGCACGGCCTGGTCGTACAGCGGGTCCGATTCGCTCTCGCCCCCGTCCGGCGACTCCAGCCCGGGGATGCTGGCCGCGCCCGCCTCGGGCTCGTCGAGGATGGCCTCGTTGTAGTCCGGCTCGCCGGTGGACTTCAGGTACTCGACCACCTGATGCACCTCGTTGTCGCCGACGAAGGCCCCGTGCACGCGCTCGGGCATCGCCTTGCCGGGCGGCAGGTAGAGCATGTCGCCATGCCCCAGCAGGTGTTCCGCGCCCATCTGGTCAAGGATGGTGCGCGAGTCCACGCGCGAGGAGACCTGGAAGGCGATGCGGCTGGGGATGTTGGCCTTGATCAGGCCGGTGATCACGTCCACCGACGGGCGCTGTGTCGCCAGGATCAGGTGGATGCCGGCGGCGCGGGCCTTCTGCGCCAGGCGCGCGATCAGCTCCTCCACCTTCTTGCCGACCACCATCATCATGTCGGCGAATTCGTCGACCACGATCACGATGAACGGCAGTGGCTCCAGCTCCGGCGCCTCGGTCTCGGTGATCGCCTCCTCCGGCTTGAACAACGGGTCCTTCAGCGGCTCGCCAGCGGCCTGGGCATCACGCACCTTCTTGTTGAAGCCACCGATGTTGCGAACGCCCATCGCCGACATCAGCTTGTAGCGCCGTTCCATCTCGGCCACCGCCCAGCGCAGAGCGTTGGAGGCGTCCTTCATGTCGGTGACCACCGGGCACAGCAGATGCGGGATGCCTTCGTAGACCGAAAGCTCCAGCATCTTCGGGTCGATCAGGATCAGGCGCACATCGTCCGGCGTGGACTTGTACAAGAGCGACAACAGCATCGCGTTGACGCCCACGGATTTCCCGGAACCCGTCGTACCGGCCACCAGCAGGTGCGGCATCTTCGCCAGATCCGCCATCACCGGCCCGCCGCCGATGTCCTTGCCCAGCGCCATGGTCAGCGGCGACTTGTTCGAGTCGAACAGATCCGAACGCAGGATCTCGGACAGGGCCACGATCTCGCGATTCTCGTTCGGGATCTCCAGCCCCACCGTGGACTTGCCCGGGATCACCTCGACGATGCGCACCGCCATCACCGACAGCGAGCGCGCGAGATCGGTGGACAGCCCGGAGATGCGCGAGGCCTTGACCCCAGCGGCCGGCTGCAATTCGAAGCGGGTGATCACCGGCCCCGGCTGCACCGCGACCACCTCGACCTCCACGCCGAAGTCCTTCAGCTTCAGTTCCACCAGGCGGGAGAGCGCCTGCAACGACTCCTCGGAGAATCCGTCGGGCGGCGGCGGCGCCTCGTCCAGCAGGGACAGCGGCGGGCGGGGATCCGCACCCGCGCCCTCGGTGAACAGCGGAACCTGTTTCTCTTTCTGCACCCGCGGGCTGGGCGGCGGCGTCTCGATGCGCGGTTCCACCCGCGAGGGCGGCCGCTTCTCGGTGCGCTTGCGCTCCTTCTCCACCCGGGTCTCGCGCTCCGCGCGCTCGCGGGCGCCAATGCGACGGTCGCGGGCGGAGTCGATCATTGCACGCGCACGCTCCCAGCCACGCACGGCCAGCTGGCCGAGGCGATCCATCAGCAGGAACCAGGACAACCCGGTGAACAGGGTCACCCCGGCCAGGAACAGCGCCAGCAGGACCAGTGTCCCGCCCACCAGGCTGAGCCCGGCCACTGCCCAGCCGCCGAACAGGTCCCCCAGGATGCCGCCGGCATGCACCGGCATCCCGCCTGGCATCAGGTGCAATGCCGCCAGCGCGGAACCGGCGATCAGCGCCACGATCAGTGCCAGACCGCGTACGGTGAGCTCCATTGGGCTGGCGATCTGGGCCTCGCGGCGATGCCGGAACAGCCACCAGCCAATACCCGCGACCGCCAGCGGGATCAGGTAGGCCAGATAACCCAGCAGGTGAAAGGCGATATCCGCGAACCAGGCCCCGGTGGTGCCACCAAGGTTGCGCAGGCCCTCGCCGTCACCCGTGGTCGACCACGCGGCATCCCCGGGGTGATAGCTGGCCAGCGCCACCAGCAGGTAGAGCGCCAGCATGCCGAAGATCAGCAGCGCGCCCTCGCGTAGCCCGCGCAGCAACTGCCCGCTCAGGCTCGGCGGGGCAACCGGCTCTGTTGCCTTGCCGCCCTTGGCGCCCTTGCCTCCGGATTTGGCCTTGCTTGCGGCCATGCGCTCCCCAATGGTCCGGCCCGCGGCGCGGGCAACTTTTCAAGGAAGCGCTGAATAAAGCCATCCTGGCTTTCTCAGCGCACGCTGCACTGCAAACGCGGTTCGCAGCTTGTTTCACAATCGACCACCTGCGGTGGTCGATTGCGGCGGCACCTCCTTGTGCCGCCGGGAAACGCCGATGAATCGGCGTTTCCCGGGATCATCGCGCAGTTTACCGGTTAAAACGTTCTTCGTGGGGCCAAGCCTGCCCAGCCTGAGAACCGCGTCCGGTCCGGCTTTCCTCCGACAGGCTGCCCCCACACGGCGAGTCCTGCCATTGTGGGAGCGGGCTTGCCCGCGAAGCCCCCGCCCGGGCCGCCACCGGCAAAGAGCCGCCGCTCACTCCCGTCGACAACCCCACACCGCAAACACCGGGTCCGCATACTCCAGCCGCCCGGCATACGGATCATCCGCCGGCCGCGGCAGACCGCGCAGGGAAAAGGTCGCGAGATCCATGAAACCGGCGCGCAGGAACAGGTCCAGCACCAGCCCCATGCGCTCGAAGTCGTACAGGCGTTCCCAGACCGCGATCGCCTTGGTCGGGAAGCAGCGGTCGGAGAACGTCACCATGAACACCCCACCCGGACTCAACACCTCGCGGACCGCGTGGAACACCGCCTCCGGCTGCGTCAGATACTCGACCGAGGCGGTACAGACCACGGCGTCGAAGCTCCGCGGTGAAAAAGGCAACTCGGGACGCGCATTGAGGTCCTGCACATGAGCGGACGCCAGGCGGGGGTTGTCCGCCAGCTCCTGCGCGTTCATGCCCAGCCCGATCACCGCTTCCGGCGTCTCTACCCGGTCCAGATGCGACTCCCAGCTGCTCATCAGGTCGAGCACCCGCGCACCGGCCGGGATGCAGGCGCCATACAGCGCGGCGATCTCGGCGCGCGCGGTAGCGTCCAGGTGGTGCACCCGGCGGGGTTCGGCATAGAACGCCGCATCGGGGTCCGGATCCTCGCGTTCCAGCGCGCCGTCGGCCCAGAAGTCGGTCGGCCGGCCGCGCCAGCGCGCCTGCATGCCGGGCCCCCGGGCCGTTAGCAGCCGGGCCACATCCACCGACCGGCCGTCATCACGCCCGTGGGCGTGGCGGGCCATGACCCGCGCCTGCAACCGCAGCTCATGGTCCGCCAGTGGATGGTTCAGATCCGCCACCAGGCGGTCATCCTCCAGCGCCCCGACCCGGAACAGCTCGCGATCCCCGGCCTCGATGCCCGCATGGCCGGCAATGAACGCCCTCGGGTAAAAACGACCCGCACGGGGCTCCACCCGGCGATGCCTGCGCAGACCACGATTGAACGCCGACCCCGGGAGCTCCCGCACCCGACCCACCGCCCCCGGCGGGACCAGGACCGCGGCTGACGCCCGCGAGGCCTCGTGTACCGCCCCCACTCCCAGCGCGTGCAGGGCTGTGCCCAAATCACCCGGCCAGTGGTCCCGCTCCGGCAACAGCCTCGGCAACAACAGACATTCGCGGTGACGGACCTTGTCACTCGCCCAGTCCAGCATGAACCCGATATCCGCTGTGCCGCCCGGGTTCGACCGGGATGGCGCCTCGATCCGGTTGGCAAACGGGTCCCGCATGGGCTCTCTCCTGACGCGGCAACGCGGACTGCCACGGTGACAGCGTACCGGTTATGGTACGACCAAGCCCCCACCGGAAGCTCGCATGCCCCGCTCCCTGATCGCCCCCTCCACACTGCTCGCCACGGCCCTTTGGTTGCTCGCCGCCTTGCTGGCGATCCCCGCCGCCCAGGCCCAGGAAACGGGGGCCAGCGCCGCCGACCTCGGTTCCACCCTGCGCGTGGGCACCCGCTTTGTGTCGCCGTTCGTGATCGCCCCGGAGGCGGGTGACGCGGCCCCGACCGGCATCGCGATCGAGCTTTGGGAACGGGTAGCGGAACGCCTGGAGCTGGACTACGGGTACCGGGAAGTTAGTCTCGAGGCATTGATCACAGGCCTGGGAGACGACCGCATTGATGTCTCGGTCGCGGCCCTCACCGCGACCGCTGAACGCGCCGAGCGCGTCGACTTCACCCATCCGTACTACAGCACCGGGCTGTCCATTGCCGTGCCCCAGCAGGGCAACCCGGTCGCCGGCGCCCTGCGGGCATTCATCTCGGTGCCATTCCTGATGGTCATACTCGCGCTCGCCGGCCTGCTCCTGCTGGTCGGCGCACTGCTGTGGCTGTTCGAGCGTCACCGCAACGCCGACGAGTTCGGCGGCAGCTCCGCACAGGGGCTCGGCTCGGCGTTCTGGTGGGCCGCCGTCACCATGACCACGGTCGGCTACGGCGACAAGGCCCCGCGCACCCTGCCCGGCCGCGCGATCGCGCTGGTCTGGATGTTCGCCGCCCTGATCCTGGTGTCCACCTTCACCGCCGCAATCGCCACCACCCTGACCGTCAGCTCGCTGGATACCGGCATCCAGAATGTCTCCGACCTGGAGGGCCAGCGCATCGCCACCATCGGCGGCTCCAGCGCCGCCGCCTGGCTGGACGACCAGGGCCTCGCCTACCGCGACCACGCGGACCTGAGCTCCGCCCTCGACGCGGTCGCCAACGGGCGCGCCGACGCGATGGTCTATGACGCGCCGCTGCTGCGTTACCAGGTGCGCGAACACTTCGGCGGTCAACTGGAGGTGCTACCCGTCGAGTTCCTGCGCCAGGACTATGCCCTGGCCCTGCCCCAGGGCTCGCCGCTGCGCGCCCCGATGAACGTGGCTATCCTCGAGATTCTGGAATCCGACGAGTGGCAGCGGGTGCTGCGCCGCTACCTCGGTAATTGACACGAACCGCAGCAGGGAGAGACGCCTCATGGCGGAGACCTTTCTGGTGGCCATCATCGACCAGGACCGCGAAGAACAGGCCCTGGCCATCGCCGACGAAGAAGGCGGCGCGGACGGCACGGTATTGCATGGCTCGGGCCTCGGCTTCCCCGAGCACATGACCTTCCTCGGCGTGACCTACCAGGGCAACGAATCGGTCTGTGTATGGCAACTGGAGACCGAGCAGGCCGAACGCATCGCCCGCCGTCTGAACCTGGAGCTGGACTTGTTTCAGCCCTACAACGGACTTGCCTTTACCCTGGATACCGCCGCGCTGCAGGGCATGAAATTCGTCGGCCACCTGACGCATACGCCCTGACACGATCCGAACGCCGGAGACTTCGCCATGCAATTCGTTCTGCTCGTCGCCGTAGTCCCTCGCAGTCAGGCCGATCGCGCCATCGAGACGGTTCAGCGTCTCGGAGCCGCCGGACTGACCCTGCTGGACGGTCAGGGTATTGCCCAGCTGCGGCGCAACCCGGTGATGGACCTGAAAGACTCGTCCGGCCGCAAGGTGTTACTGATGGTCCTGGAGGCCGGGCTGGCCCGACGCATACTGGAGCGGCTGGACACGGAACTGGATTTGAGCCAGTCGGGCAATGGGTTTGCCGTCACTCTGCCCATCAAGGGCATCGCCGGGATCAAGCCGGAGCAGATCGAACACCTGCTGCGCACGCTCCCGGACGGCCCCGCGTAGCCTTCAACGCCAGGGTGGCTCCACGCCCTCGACGCGGTATTCGCGGCCCAGCGCGCGCATCAGGCTAATGCAGCAGAAAACCAGGATGATCGCGACCGGCAGCCCGGCGGTCAGCGAGCCGGTCTGCAGGCTGTCCAGCGCGCGTTCGCCACCGACGATCAGCAGCGTGGCGGCCACCGCCCCCTCGGTGATACCCCAGATCACGCGCTGGCGCTTCGGCGAGTGCTTCGACCCGCGCGAGATCAGCGCATCCACCACGTAGGTGCCCGAAGCCGAGGAGGTGATGAAATAGGTCGCGATCAGCAGCGTGGCGATCCCGGAGGCAAAGGTCGTCCACGGCAGCTGGGCCAGGGTCGCGTAGAGGGCCACGGTGGTGTCCTCGGCGACCGCGGCGGCGATGCCCGCGCCCTCGTCGAACAGCTCCATGTGCAGCGCGGTGCCGCCGAAGATCGCCATCCAGGCGAACACGAACAGCGTGGGCAGCGCGAGCACGCCGACGATGAACTCGCGGATGGTGCGCCCGCGCGAGATGCGCGCGATGAAGATGCCCACGAACGGCGACCAGGCGATCCACCAGGCCCAATAGAACATCGTCCAGTCCTTCTGCCACTCGGAGCCGCCGATCGCGTCGGTATGCAGGCTCAGCTCGATCAGCTGCTGGAAGTAGCCGCCGGTGGAGTCGAGCAGGAAACGCAGGATGAACAGCGTCGGGCCGGCGAACAGCACGAACAGCATGAAGCTGATCGCCAGCACCAGGTTGAACACGCTGACCCACTTGAGCCCGCGATCCAGCCCGGAGATCACCGACAGCACGGCCACCGCCGTGATCGCGGTGATGATGCCGACCTGGTACCAGTGCGAGACCGGCATGTCCACGAGCACGTTGAGCCCGGTGTTGAGCTGCATCGCCCCGAAACCCAGCGAGGTGGCCAGCCCGAACAGTGTGCCGAACACCGCGAGGATGTCGATCACGTGCCCGATCGGGCCGTAGATGCGATCCCCCAGCAACGGGTAGAAGATCGAGCGAATGGTCAGCGGCAGGCGGTGGCGAAAGCTGAAGTACGCCACCGACAGCCCCAGCACCACGTACACCGCCCAGGCATGCAGCCCCCAGTGGAAGAAGGTGTAGACCATCGCCTGGCGCGCGGCCTCGGCGGTCTCGCCATCACCGGCCGGCGGGTTCTGGTAGTGCAGGACCGGCTCGGCCACGCTCCAGAACACCAGCCCAATGCCCATGCCGGCGGAAAACAGCATTGCGAACCAGGCGGCGAACCCGAACTCCGGCCGGTCATCCGGCTGCCCCAGCCGGATCGCGCCGTAGCGGCTGAATCCCAGCCAGACCAGGAACCCGAGGAAGAACGTGACCACCAGCAGGTAGCCCCAGCCGAGGTATTCGGTAATGAACCCGTGGATGCCGTCGAACACCGTGCTGGCGGTGGACGGCAAGGCCACCCCGAAGGCAACGAACATCACCACCATGATCGCGGAGGCGGTGAACACGGTGGGATTCACCGTCGAGAAGAAGGCTTCCGGGCGGTACTGGCTCATCAAAAACGTCCGGGTTTCCGTTCGGGAGTGGGGCGTCAGTTCGACGCGTCGGGATCCGGGGTGGCGGCACACAACGCCCCGGTCAGGTCGGCCTCGGCCAGCACGTGGCCCTCGGCCGCAGCATCGAACTGGGTGCGCGTCGCACCCGGCGCCAGATCCAGCTCGGCGTCCAGGGCCAGCAGGCGGAAGCGATAACGGTGGCAACCCTCCGGCGGAATCGGACCCAGATAGCCGACCTTGCCGAAGGCATCCAGACCCACCCGTCCCTCGCTCGGCAGATGGAGGGCATCCACCCGGTGGGTATCGGGCGGCAGGTTCCAGACCAGCCAGTGCGTCACCTCGCCCAGTGGCGAGTCCAGATCCTCGAGGACAAGCGCCAGGCTATGCACCGCATCCGGCACATCCCGGATCTCCAGTGGCGGCAGTTCGTTCGCATCGCGGGCCGATGCTGCAACCGGCATCGCCTCGCCATCCTGAAAGGCCGGGCTGATCAGCCGCATCCCTTCGTCTCCTCTATCGGGCCCTGTCGACCGCTCTCAGCCTCGCCCGCCGTCGACGGCGGGTCAACCGTCGGGAACACGGGGCGCCGGAGGAATTGATCCCGATCAACGATCCCGCTCGCAGTTGCGCAACGATCCCGCCCCATGCGTACACTTCGCGGTATGGCACAACTTACCTTCATGGGCGCGACCGGCGAAGTCACCGGATCACGCTATCTCCTCGAGACCGACGACACCCGCATCCTGCTGGAATGCGGCCTGCACCAGGGTGGCAATGACGCCGACGAGGCCAACCGCGAACCGCTCGCGGAACTCGCCGGTCAACTCGACGCCGTCGTCCTGTCCCACGGCCACCTGGATCACTCGGGGCTCCTGCCCAAGCTGGTGCGCGACGGCTACCGCGGCCCGATCTACTGCACACCGGGGACCGAGGAACTGCTCGAGATCATGCTCGAGGACGCGGCCTTCGTGATGAGCAAGGACATCGAGTGGGAGAACAAGTGGCGCCGGCGCGCGGACAAGCCCCTGGTCGAGCCGGTCTACGACATCGACGACGTCGCAACCACCCTGGGACTCTGCAAGGCCGTGCCCTACGGTGACACGCAAACCATTGCCGGCGACATCCGGCTGACCTTCCGGGACGCCGGGCACATCCTCGGCTCCGCGATCGTCGACCTGATCGTGCCGTCCGGCGGGCGCGACCGGCACCTGGTCTTCTCCGGTGATCTCGGCAACCCCGACGCCGTGCTGATGCACGAACCCGCGCGGATGGAACACGCGGATCACGTGCTGCTGGAGAGCACCTACGGCGATCGCGACCACCGGCCGATGGACGAGACCATCGAGGAATTCGCGAAGATCCTCGCGGAGGCCGCCGCCAGCGGTGGCAACGTGATGATCCCGGCCTTCGCGGTCGGGCGCACCCAGGAGATCCTCTACCACCTGGGCATGCTGCACCACGCCGGGCGCCTGCCGCAGCAAAAGATATTCCTCGACAGCCCGATGGCGATCAAGGTGACCGAGCTCTACGCCCGGCTGCACAAGTCCCTGAAAAGCGAGGACATGGAGCGCCTGCACAAGGCCGCGAACGGCGACCCGGCTGGCTACCTGCCCGGGCTGCAGGTCTGTCGCACGGTCGAGGAGTCCATGGCGATCAACCGCATCACTGGCGGCGCGATCATCATCGCCGGGGCCGGCATGTGCAACGGCGGGCGCATCCGTCATCACATGAAGTACAACCTGTGGCGACGCGAGGCGCACCTGGTCATCGTCGGCTTCCAGGCCTCGGGTACGCTGGGGCGGCGGCTGGTCGATGGCGCCGAGCGGGTCAAGCTGCTGGGCGACGAGGTCGCGGTGAACGCGAAGGTCCACACCCTGGGCGGCTTCTCCGCCCATGCCGGGCGTACTCAGCTACTGGACTGGGCACGCGGCTTCCGCGATCAGCCGGTGTTCCACCTGGTTCACGGCGAGCCGGAGGCACGCGAGGCGCTGGCCGCCGGCCTGCGCGACGAGCTGGGCGCCGAGGCCCACGTACCGGCCTTTGGCGAGACCATCACGCTGTAATCCGCTCGCATGCCGGAGGCCGAAGCCGTCAGCACCTACGCCCTGATCGCCGGCTTCCTCGGCGGGCTCGGGCTGTTCCTCCTCGGCATGACGCTGCTGACCGACGGCCTGAAGACCGCCGGCGGCAAGGCCCTGCAACACATCCTGGGCGTGTGGACGCGGACTCGCCCACGCGCACTCGCCTCCGGGATGGGCGTGACCGCCCTGGTCCAGTCCTCCAGCGCGGTCACCGTCGCCACCATTGGCTTCGCCAACGCGGGGCTTTTGACCCTCGGCCAGTCGGTCTGGGTGATCTTCGGCTCCAATGTCGGCACCACCATGACCGGCTGGCTGGTCGCCCTGATCGGCTTCAACATCCGGATCGAGGCCTTCGCCCTGCCCGCCATCGGCATCGGCGCCCTGCTCTACCTGTTCATGAAGGCCGCGCGCCCGCGCTACCTGGGTCTGGCCCTGGCCGGCTTCGGTCTGTTGTTCTTCGGGATCGACGTGCTGCGCGAGACCTTCGAGGGCCTGAGCGCGACCTTCGACCTCTCCGCCCTGGCGCGGCCGGGCTTTGCCGGGCTGTTGATCATGGTTGGCATCGGCGCACTGCTGACCGTACTGATGCAGAGCTCGTCGGCATCGATGGCGATGGCCCTGACCGCCGCGATGAGTGGTGCGGTGCCACTGGAGGCCGCGGCCGCCGCAGTGATCGGCGCCAACCTCGGCACCACGGTGAAGGCCCTGCTGGTGGTCATCGGTGCCACCCCGAACGCCAAACGCGTGGCCGCCGCGCACGTGATCTTCAACGGCCTGACCGCGATTGTCGCGCTGCTGATCCTGCCGTGGTTCCTGGCCGCGATCGCCTGGATCTGGGGCAGCACCGGCGAGGCCCCGGCCCCGGCGGTGCTGCTGGCCCTGTTCCACACCGCCTTCAACCTGCTGGGCGTGGCGCTGATGGTTCCGGTCGCCCCGCCGATGATCCGCTTTCTGCAGACGCGCTTCCGTACCCGGGAGGAAGACATCGCCCAGCCGCGCTTTCTCGACAAGCACAGCGGGGGCGTCCCCGATCTGGCGCTGCAGTCGTTGTTGCAGGAAACCGAGCGCCTGGCCGACATCAGCCACTCCATGGCGCGCGAGGCCCTGCGCCCGGACCCGCCGGCCGCGGGCACCCTGGACGCACGGCGCGCCGCCGTGGAACAACTGACCACTGCCATCAGCGATTTCGCCGCCCGCACGGCCAACCACCCGATGCCCGAGGCGGTCGGGCACGGCATCGCCGAGGCGGTACGTATCGCCCGCTATCATCGCGAGACTGCGGTGCTGGCCGACCAGATCGCCGAGCTTCGCCGCCACTCGACCGGCGAGGAGCGCCCGATCGTCAGCGAACAGCGCCGCGCCTGGCAGGAGCAAGCGATCCGCGCCCTGGATCTCGCCAACCTGGAAAGCGAGAACGGCAGAGACCTGGCGGCCACCGAGGCCGTAAGCACGGTGGAGACGGCCTATGCCGAACTGAAGGCAGCCCTGCTGCGCGAGGGCACCTTCGGGTCGCTGAGTATGACCGAGATGGAACGCCAGCTGCGCATCATCAGCATGGCGCGACGCCTGGTCACCCAGGCCGACAAGGCCCGCCGCCACACCGAGGCCCTGGAGGACCAGATCCAGGGGCTGCGCAAGACGCTGGAACCGGAGAACGCATGATCGACGGCGAAACCCTGCAGGACGCCATCGCGAACCACCGGGCCGAGGCCCTGACGTTCGACGGGCTGGAATACGCCCGGCTGCTGGAACCGGTGAATCACTACCCGCGCGGTTCCGTGGTGCTTCCGGATGGCTCGGTGGTCCCCGGCTACCCGGCCATCGGGCGCATCCAGTCGCTGGAGGCTGGCCTGCCGCGCCAGTTCGATCAGCCGTTCTGGGCGGAGGAGAAGATCGACGGCTTCAACGTGCGCATCCTGCGCTGGGAAGGCCGGGTCGTCGCCTTCAGCCGGGGCGGGTTTGTCTGTGCATTCAGTACCGACCGGGTGCCGGATTTCGTGGACCTCGCGGTGTTCGAGGCGGAACCCGATCTGGTGCTGTGTGCCGAGATCGCCGGACCGGACACGCCCTATCTGGAGGGCTCCACCCCGCGCGTCGCGGACGACGTCGGCTTGTTCGTGTTCGACCTGATGCGGCTCGGCCAGCCAGGCTTTGTGCCGCAGGACGAAAAGTTTGCACTGATGGAGCGCCATGACCTGCCACCGGCGCCGCTGCATGGACGGTTCACGCCCGCAGACACCGAGGCCCTGGGCCGCCTGATCCGGCAACTGGATGCCGAGGGTGCCGAGGGCCTGGTACTGAAGACCGCGGATGGCGAGCACCGTGCCAAGTACGTGGCCGGGGGCTCCTGCATCAGCGACATCCGCGTGTGTTCCGAGCAGCTGCTGGACCTGCCGCCGGAGTACTTCACCAACCGTCTGACCCGCCTGGCCATCTTCCTCGCCGAACACCCGCCCGCGGAGCGCGCCGCCGTGGAGCGCGAACTGGGCGCGGCCCTGCTGTCCGGGCTGGCGACCGCAGTGGACAAGAGTCGGCGCGAGGGACGCGTCGGCCACACCTACCGCTGCCGCTTCCGCGAACACGCCGGGGCCCAGCGCTTCATCGATCACATGCAGGCCACCGGCGGGCGCCATGTGCGCTTCCTGCCGGACACGCCGCGCCAGGAGGCAAACGGCTACTGGCTGCTGGAGTTCGAGCGCCTGTTCGACCGCATCACCGGCACCCTGGCCTCGGCCCTGGCCGGCGACCGGCAGTACGACTGAGCTCTTCGCCTGCAAGCAGGCTCCTACGGGTTCTACTTTGTAGGAGCCTGCTTGCAGGCGAACACGGAAAAACCCCGACTTGCGGCCTCAGGCGCCGCCCTGCCCGGGGATGCCCGATTCGGAGAGGTTCTCCATCACCTGGCGCAGGTAGTCGGCGGTGACCAGCTTGATGCCCATGCGGTTGCCCAGCTTGCGCATACCCTCGTCGGCGCTGGCCAGCTCGGCGTCCAGCTCCATCGCCAGCAGAACGGCATCGACATCCTCGCGCGAATCCACCAGCCCCTTGCGCATCGCCTCGCGGAAACGCTCGCGCAGCTGGGTGATCATCTCGGGCTTGAGGGATTCGGCCGCCCCCGCCTGACGGGTGTGCTCCTCGGCAATGCGCAAACCGCGATCAATGCGGGTGCGCACCTCGTCGATGAACTCGTAGAGGATGTCGCTCGGAAGCGTCAGCGCGAACCGGCGCGGCGAACGCACCCAGACGACCGTCTCGAAATCGGCCGCCAGGGCTTCGAGATCGCGCATGCCGCGAAACTCCTCGTACACCGAAAGCGGCATGTAGAACTCGGCGGGGCAATGGCGCGCCAGGTTGAGGAAGGTCCGCAGGATGTCCTCGGGGTCCTCGCCGAACTGCCCGGCCACATGCGGGTTGGTAAAGACACTGGTATCCAGCACGAATCGGCGCATCACGACCTCCTGTCGGCTTCCTTCATCATCGGCAGGGGCCGGCGGCCCGTCAACCAGCCGCCCACACACCGCCGGGGACGACGCCTATGGCATAATCGCCCCGTCATTTCCCAGCCGGACATGGATTGCCCTTGGCTACCCGAGCCGAAGTCGAAAAGTTCCTGGAGCGCCTGCGCGAGGATCTCGAACGTCACCAGATCGAGATCCCGACCCTGCCCGATGTCTCCGTGCAGGCCCTGTTCATCACCCAGGACGAATCCAGTTCCATCGCCGATCTGGTCAACCTGATCTCGCGCGACACGGCCCTGGCCGCGCGCCTGGTGCGTCATGCCAACAGCCCGGCCTATCGCGGGCTGACACGCTGCGCCACCATCCGCTCCGCGGTCACGCGCCTGGGGATGGAACGCGCACGCCAGACGATCATCGCGCTGTCCATGAAGGAGGTCTTCCAGAGCGGCAACGAGGCGATCCGCGTGCGCATGGAGGAACTGTGGAACCACAGCCTGGAGGTGGCGATCATCAGCTACCTGCTGGCCCGCCGGCACCCGCACCTGGACCCCGACACGGCACTACTCGCCGGGCTGGTACACGACATCGGCATGATCCCGATCCTGCGTCGCGCGGAGAAGACCCCCGAGATCTACGAGGACCCGCGCGCGCTGCAGGCCGCGGCCGACGCCGCGCACGTGGCCATCGGCCGCGCAATGCTGAAGAACTGGAACTTCGAGCCGGAGATCATCCGCGCGGTGGCCGACCACGAGAACCTCAAGCGCGAGCCCGAGGAAGGCGATCCGGTCAACTACAGCGACATCCTGCAGGCCGCCAACATCGAGAGCCACAGCGCCACGCGACATCGCCTGGCCTCCATCGACCGCGGCTCGGTCGCGGCCATCCGCCGCCTGGCCGCCAAGCCCGGCACCACCCGACTGAACTGGGAAGACGACGCGATCGGTCTGGAACACGTCAATCAGATGATCGAGTGAACCCCGCCCGGCGGGGGCGGTCTTCTCCTTAGTTCCCAGGAAGGACGTCCGCATGCCCGCCATCCTCCAGCTCGTCTACGCCTCGCGCGCCACGTTCCGCGAAAGCACGTCCAGTCTGGGGATCGAACCCGAAGTCAGTCGAATCCTGATGCAGTCGCGCCAAAACAACCCGCGCAGCGGGCTTGTCGGCGCGCTCTACTACGGTGACGGGCACTTCTTCCAGTGCCTGGAGGGCGCCCCGGATGCCGTGCACGAGACGGTCGACCGTATCCGCCGTGATTCTCGCCACGAGGAGCTGCGGGTGCTGCGCGAGCAGTCGCTGGAGCGTCCGGGGTTCGACGAGTGGTCGATGAAATATGTCCCGGCAGCAATGGACGTCCGCCAACTGCTGCAACGCTTCGGCCAACGCCGGTTCGACCCCTTCGCCTTCGACAACGACCGCATCGACGGGATGCTGGACCTGTTGCGCCAGGGACGGGATGCCGCCCCACCCGAAGCCGAGGATACGGCGGCGCCCGGCCCCGAAGACGCCACACGCGGCACGAGCCGTCTCCTGTTCGGGGTTGGGCTGATTGCGGCCGCTGTAGCCATGGGCGTCATCGGGGCTACGGCCTACGTCCTGCTCGCGGGATAGGGGGCCGCCGATCCATACACCCAGGGAAACACTGATCAATGTACACACTCGCGCTCGAGTCGCTTTTTCGTGCGAACAAGGCGCGGTGACTGCCCTGCAGTCATTCTGCACGAGGGAGCCGCAACGCCGTTCCCACGCCCGTTTTCGTCAATAACGGGCGGCCGAGCCCCTATTTTCGATAGCTTGCGGGGTTGGCACCCCAGGTTCCCCGATCCCGCGTTGCGCCGCTTGCGGGTAGAACCACTACCCGCTGCACGATACGCCTTGTCTCGGCGTCCGAAACCACTCCCTCTACTTGCCCCTCCCAAACCCGTCCGATTTCTCCAGCTCAAATTCACAGAAACGAATCCCCGTTTTAGTGCGTCAGCGAACAGACCGGCCCTCTCCCCCCGAGTACGTTGGACCCTCATCCTGAGTCACATGTCTCGTGATGATTCAGTTCCCTTCCCGGCGATGAGGCCAGGGAGGACAGGCTTTGATGAAGCCATTAAAGCGGTCGTTTTGTTCAGAACAAAATACCCGATTCGAAGGAGATTCATGATGAAAAAGCTACATTCATTTGCCCTTTATGCACTCGTCGCCCCGGCCATCTCGCTCGGTGCTGGTTCTGTCCTGGCGCAGCAACATGACGAAGGCACTGATCGCGGCGCACAGAGCTCCGAACGGGACCAGGGCGCCACGGGTTATTCCGACCGGGACAGTGAACGCGACGCCATGCGCTCGCAGCGTGACAAGGACGGCAAAGAGTTCGGCATGGAAGGCGGCGCCGGCCAGCACGGCTCGCAGCAAGCCGGAGATCGACGAGACTCGGGCGACCATCTTGCGGAGCGCAAGGGCTACCTGGACTCCGCACCGGCCAATGGCATGCAGGCGAGCGACATCATCGGTACCGATGTCACAACCTCAGGCGATGAAAATCTCGGTTCGGTCGATGATCTGATCATTGATCAGAACGGCCAGGTCGTGGCGATTGTCGTCGGCGTTGGCGGGTTCCTGGGCATGGGCCAGAAAGACGTCGCGATTGGCTGGGGGCACGTCACCACCTCCGGCACGGCGGATGATCGGCAATTGCGCGTTGACGTAACCCGTGACGAGCTGCGCGACGCCCCGAAGTTTCAACGTCGCGATTAAACCTCGGCATCACCCACTTCTGGTGGAATGAATAAAAGGCAAGGGCTGACGCCCCTGCCTTTTTTATGATTGCCCCGAGAATTTCTTGTGCCCGATACCACCACGCGGGAAGCAACGTGGCGTGGAATGAAGTTTGTGATCGAACAGGTTCGACCCCAGGGAGGCCCTGATCCTGGCCATCGCACCCTGGTGTCCCAATCACAGCCCGCGCGCCGCGCCTTCGTCCTGTGCTCCCAGAGCGGAAAACGAAGCCGCTCTGCGCACTGCGTCGATATCGGCCGGAAATGACATGGCGCGCTCCGAACGGGCCAGCGCCATTCGGGAATGCCTTTTGGCGGCCTCGATCAGCACTTGGTCGTCGGTTTCGGCCAGGGCACGAAACGCCTTCTGCAGTCGGATTGAAACCTCAACGAAACCCGCACCGTCACGGGCGATGGCCGTGAATGCATCGTCGAACAGGTCGTCGATCTCCAGCGTCGGAACGGATACACGGTCATAGGTGATCTCCATCACCCTGTCCGGCTCAAGCGGCGATACCCACAGCGTGAACAGTCGCACCATTGCCCCGATCACATTGATCGCAGTCCCCGGATCGTTCATGCCGGGAGAAAGCGCCTTGTCGGCAATCTCGGACAACGCCAGAAGCGCGAACCGGGGGTCATCCTCGAACACGCGGTTTGGACAAATCGTGAAAGCGCCGGAAAAAGCTTCTGGCTCGAACGCATCGCATCCAGCAACACGCAGTATGGGGCGGCGTGCGCTGACAAATGTCCCCGGCAGCGCGGTCACCATGACACGGCAATCGGCTGCTTCCGCGGCCGACTGCAATGTCTCGAGATCAACATGCTGTACATAGCCCACTTTCGGAGGAAATACAGGAATACCCGTTTCCCTGATTTGACTCGCGGAGATTGCCAAAGCGCCCAGCGTGGGTGCATGGCGGCGCCGGTCCAGGGCGCCGGTGGCCGCCTCTTCCACTTTCTCTATGGTATTCACCACACGACCCAGGCGGGCGATTCGATCCACCCAGCGAACAAACGTGAGGATGACAATCGCGAAGACCAAAAGGGTCAGAACATAAATCGCGAACAGGCCCGCGGATCCGAAGATGTGATTCTGAACGGCGACCAGCGAAACAATACTGAAAATGAAGGCCCCGATGAATGCCGACAAAGCGTTCTGGGTCACATCATCAGAGATCACCAGCGGTATGGATCGAGGGGTGGCGCCGACACTGGCGGACGCGTAAGCCGCAACCATGGCGCCTACCGAAAACGTCGCGATCACCAGCATGCTCGAAGCCATGATGGTTAACAAGGATTCGACAGAGTCCTGCTGGATGCGGGGCAGCACATCGGCCAGACCCGTACCATCAACCAGTCGTGCGATAAACGTACCCCCAACCGCAAGCACGCATAGGAGCAACGGTCGGACCCATAAACGATCTTTGAGCCGACTGAAAAAAACGCGCAGCCGGTCCGTCGTCAACCGGCGTAATGGGGGCATGATTTCGTTCTCCGACCGCCAGGGAAACACGATGTTTCGATGAAACGGTTACGTTGTATCGGGTCTGCGGCGAGCCCCCTACAACCAGGCGAGGGCCCAACCCGCTTCAGCGCGGCAGGGTAGGGTCCTCGGAAGACGACGTAGTCGCGAGTTTGCCGAAGGCCGGGCTGCGTCACTTCGCGGGTGGATCCCTGTCGCGGGCAAAATGACGATGAGCGGCGACCGCGGCGATGAATGTTGATGCGACCTCGGTCGCGTCGCCAGCGTCCGCCAACAGGATGCCCGGATCTTCTTGCATGGCGGAGTCAATGCCCGCCTTTTCCAGAAGCTCGCGACCGGCCCCCAAAGCCAGAATCGTCTTGCAGTGCCTGAGCTGGTCCTTGATGAATTCCATGGTGTGTCCGTCGACTGCGAGCGTCTGAACCGCGTCGCTCCCATCGGGCAGCACCAGCGCGTCGAACAGGACGGCCGGAGAATTCTCCATGGACTTGTTGGCTTCTACTTTTTCACCGGAATCGCCCACGAACATGCCCACTCGTGACCCCACAAAATGAACGACGGCTCCCGCGTCCGTCAGCGCGCCATGAAGGTCGACGAGCGAGGCGTGGTGGATGCCATCCTCGACCAGTACGGCGATCTGGCGTGTGCGGATGCCGGTTTCGCCGGGCCGCGCCATCAGCGACAACGCTGGCGACTCGGTGATCTCCGGCGGTTCCGGATCGGTGATGGCCTTCGGCATGGCATCCGGTACCTCCATGCCCAAGCCAGTGGCGACCTCTGCCGCCAGTTCCCGTGAAACATTTACGAGCGAGGACACCATCCGTTCACGGATCGCGCGGACGTCGACCTTGCTCAGCTCGAAGCGAAATGCGGCTGCAATATGCGCCTTCTCGACAGTCGTCTGACTATCGAAGAACAACCGGGCTTGGGCGTAGTGTTCGGCGAACTTCTCCGGCTTTCCACGGACTTTGTCTCCGGCGACAGGTTCGGGAAAGGACACGAATCCGGCTGTACCGGATTGGAACGGGCAGCCACCCGCCAATGAATTCGGCTCGTAGGCCACGCGCCCACGATGCACCGCCTGGCGGTGCATGCCGTCGCGCTGATTGTTCTGCACCGGGGCAAGCGGCGCGTTGACCGGGATCTCGTGGAAGTTGGGCCCGCCGAGTCGCGTGATCTGCGTATCCACATAGGAGTGGATTCGACCCGCGAGCAATGGATCATTGGAGAAGTCGATGCCGGGGACCACATGCGCCGTGCAGAACGCGACCTGCTCGGTTTCCGCGAAGAAGTTGTCCGGGTTGCGGTTGAGCACCATGCGCCCGACGGGCGTGACCGGCACGAGTTCCTCCGGCACGATCTTGGTCGCGTCGAGCACATCGAAGCTGAAGCCTTCGGCTTGCTCCTCGGTGAATATCTGCACGCCCAGTTCCCATTCCGGGAATTCACCCGACTCGATGGCCTCCCACAAGTCACGCCGATGGAAATCGGCGTCGGCACCCGCGATCTTCACGGCTTCGTCCCAGACCAGCGAGTGGGTTCCTTGCAGCGGCGTCCAGTGAAACTTGCAGAACACGGACTCGCCCTGCTCGCTGACCAGGCGGAAGGTGTGCACACCGAAGCCCTGCATCATCCGGTAGCTACGCGGTATCGCGCGATCCGACATCGCCCACATCAGCATGTGAGTGGACTCCGGCGACAACGAGACGAAGTCCCAGAACGTGTCATGCGCGGACCCCGCCTGGGGCATGCCGTGATGCGGTTCCGGCTTTAGGGCATGGACCAGGTCGGGAAACTTCATTGCATCCTGAATAAAGAACACCGGGATGTTGTTCCCCACCAGGTCCCAGTTGCCTTCGTCGGTATAGAACTTCACCGCAAAACCACGGACGTCGCGGGCGGTATCCTTCGAACCGCGCTCGCCGGCGACGGTCGAGAAGCGCACAAACACGGGCGTTTTCTTGCCCTTCTTGGCGAACGGCGCCGCCCGGGTGTACTGGGTCAGCGCGTCGTAGGCTTCGAAATATCCGTGCGCCCCGGAGCCGCGTGCATGGACGATCCGCTCCGGGATACGTTCGTGATCGAAATGGGTGATCTTTTCCCGCAGGATGAAATCTTCGAGTAACGAGGGCCCGCGCAGCCCCGCTTTCAACGTGTTCTGATTGTCGCCAATCCGAACACCTTGGTTGGTGGTCAACGGGCTATCACTGGGATCGACTCGGACCCGGTCGAGCGATTCGATGGTCGCGTTCATTCCACGCCTCGCGGCGCCGCCGGTTTTCTCTGTCTCGCTTTCCTCCGTCGCCGTGCTCGTCGCCGTGCTCGCGGTCAACGCACTGGAACCCGGCTCTGCCGTGGCTCCGGCCGGCGGCGCCACAGCGTTGCCGTGACCGTGCTCGAGCGCCTTGATGCGGTTGTAGGGCGTCGCGGCGACAAAATCGTCGCTGGCCGCGGCTTGCTCCGCAACGATGTCGTTGGTTCTGAGCGCGGCTGGGGCCGATTTACCGCCCTTGCCTGGCGCCTGTGATGAACGACCCGTTTTTTTCTTAGCCATGATTCTTCTCCAGGGCGTCGGGGGATGGACGCACCCTGGCATCGATACCACGGAGGACGGGGACGCTCTGTGCGGCAACAAACGCAGTGGCAAGAAACACCCTGAGATGCCGATGGCGGGGCCACAGGGTCACTCGTCCAGCAGGTTTTCTCCCTTTTCCGGCATGGGCGCGAGCGCGGCCTGGTTGCGAATGACCTCGCCTTCCGGGCGGGTCTCGGCCTCGGACACGGTCATGGCTGCCGCCGATTCTTCCGCGGGACCGTCGGCAATCGGTTCCACGTATTGACGTTGTTCCGCCTGAATCGTCATGCCGGCCTCCATCAGCGCGCGCTTGGTGAGCCGAATGAGCGCCGAACGCAACTGCTGCCCATTGGTTTTTCGTGAATCAAACCAGAATGACAGCTTGATCAGCACGGCCGCATTGCGAATCTCCTCGGCGACAACCCATGGCTCGGGGTTCTCCAGCACCGCCGGGTGACCCGCAAGCACGGCCAGGCCGATCGCCTGGGTGTCGGTGATGGAGTCGTTGAGACCGATCATCACGCCGAACTCCATGCGGTCATTGGGGTTGGCCGAGAAGTTGGTGATATCGCTCTTGTAGATGGTCGCGTTGGGTACCTGCACGTGGTTGCCGTCCAGGGTCATCAGCACCGTGGCCCGAATCGTCATGCTTTGCACGAACCCGCGGGTTTTCCCGACCTCGATCAGATCACCGGTCCGGAAGGGGTTCTGTGCGCTCAGAAAGATGCTCGCCAGAAAATTCTCGGTAATGTCGCGAAAGGCGATACCCAGCGCGATGCCGGCAAGCCCCGTACCTCCCAGAACGGCCAGCGCGACGTTGGTCAGCCCGGCTACGTGGAACACGCTGTACAAGCCGGCGACGAACACCAGGACACCCCCGCCCCGGGCGACCACGTCCTTCAGCAGATTGTTCCGTTTACTGGTCTTTGTGGTCCAGCACAGCAACCGCGTGACGAGCACGCCCAGGGACCAGGCCAGCGCGAGGAGTAACAGACTGAAAAGCACGTAAGGCAGGCTTCTCAGCACCGTTCTGCCGAGCTCGTTCAGGCCACTGAGCGCCGGGCTCAGGTCCCAGATCGACGGCTCGATCAACTCGAGGTGATTGACCACCGCGACCACGTCCTGGGTACTGCGTGCCAGATCGCCGGCCCACTGGCGGTGGTTCTGACGACGGGCCTGGCCATACAGGAATGCCACCCCTTCATCGACCGTGACCGCCGGCTGCTCGTACCAGCCCGTTGCAACCAGAATCCGCTCCAGCCGGGCCGCGATGGCCTCGTCGGACGCTTCCGGCACAATGCCGACACTCGCCGGGGCCTCCAGCCGTTCTTCCGACTCCGGTGGCGTCAGGACGAGCGGTGGCTCGGCCGCGATGAGCCATCCCGGCAGGGCCATGCCTATAACCGCCAGGACAACGGCAATCCGCATCATCCCGAGACAGTAGCCACCCGGCCCGGAGCCGTTCCGTGCGGTACCGAACCTAGTGGGCCATGCGGCCCACTAGCCTATGGTTATTCCCCGGATTTCTCGGAAGCATGCATCAGCGGCTTGAGATAGCGCAGGGTCAAAAACGTCGCGACGCTGATGAGGATCGCGATCTCGAAACGATGCGCGGCGACTGCCAGGCCGATCGCGCCCGTTGCCCAAAGGCTGGCAGCCGTGGCGGTGCCTTCCACGCTGCCACCGCTTTTAAGAATCGCTCCGCCACCGATGAACCCAATGCCGGTGATCAGGCCTTGCATGATTCGGGCCTGAGCGTCGGGCGACTCCAGTACCGAGAAGCCGATCAGCGCGTAGCCGCAGGCGGCAACGGCGACCAACGGGAACGTCCGAAGTCCGATGGCGCGATCACGAACTTCCCGGTCCCAGGCACTCGGGATCGCGAGCAGGTACGCCAACACAAGATCGCGCAGGTGACGGAGCATGAGGTACCCATCGAACTCCGGTGTCAGCCATTCGAGCATGACGGCTGATTTCTGCGCACAACTTGAAAATCGATCGGCTTGAAGGAGAAATTATTCGACTGCCCGGCGGAACATGCGGACATCGCCACCACGAGCGGCATCTCGGCGCGCAGGCGAACGAAATCCCCGGCTTTGCTGAGCGGAGGAAGAACGCCGAACTCCCCCGTTGTGGCATCGATCGACACATGCATGAACGCATTGAATGCGATGGGAATGCGATCGACACCAATGCCGTAAGGGGCCAGTGCCGCCGCCAGATTGCCCTCGCAGCCCGGACGACCCTCGTTCTCCCCATAGATGATTCTGAAGGTATCTTTCGAACAAGGTGTCAAAGTGAAGTCATGCCGCCCGCAGGTATCCTCCATGATGGTGAACATGGGCCGACTGCGGTTCGAGTACAGTACATCGCCCGTCGTCAGCCAAAGGCGTGAGGCATAGTCAAGAGAGCGCCCTGAAGACAGATACTCCCCATGATCCGGATTCCCGAATGCGACCACATCGCTGACTTGCTGGCCTTCGGGATCGACCACCACCAGTTCGTCTCCAGGGCCAAGCTCGACCGCCAACGCCGAGCAGGGAGGTATTCTCACGGTCGGCACGTCCGTGTTCACGGCTTCTCCTTGAAATGGAATGGGCATGTCCAGTTGGCTTCAACCTCACGGCCACTGTACTGCCTGGCCTCACTCACTTCTCCAAAATCCGCCAGATTGGGGTTCCGGGATCCTTGCAAGGCGATATCGCGTGCTCGAGTGGCCACTTGCATCTTCTCGAAACGTCCGTCCTTTCTTAGCTTCTCGAACTGGCGGTGGGAATTGAACACCAATACCGGGTTGGAAAACCGCCGGGCGAGCCGCGAAGCGTTCGCGTGAAGCCCAATGGCAAAGAACGGATGCCCCGCTATGCTCAGGCTGAACAGCGGGCTGTCACTATCGCTGTTGACATCGCCGGCGGGAGGATTGCCCGCCAGAATGTCCAGCTTGTGGATTCGCCACAACTGCGACCACATCAAGGACTCGAAACGAAGCTCGCTCATATCGCCTGGGCCACTGAACAGGGCGACATAAGAGTGCACGATGTCCTCGTTGCGAGCACTGGCTTCGATCAGGGCAACGAATCGAGAAAGATCATCCAGCATCGCCCGGTCATTGCCGGAGTCCCCTAGTGCGCCGAACTCATGAGTTTCGATCGAGCCACGGGCCAAAGCGGACTTGGCGCCCACACAGGGATAAGTAGCCTCGGCGAGAAACGCCAGAAAGCGCTCGCCCAAATCCGGAACGGGCTTGAGGTCCCCTTCATTAGCGCCAGAATCTTCAGTGTGTTTCATCCGCTTTTCGACAGGTCACCAATGGCCAACGGCGATCAGTGCTGACCGGTAACCTCAGTGGTTCTTCCGCTTTCCAAGCGTGCTGTCCAGGGAACGCCTCATCTTGCGTGCGGCGCCATCGACAGCCTGTCCCACGGTCGCGGCTTCATCGGTCACGGCTACGGGCTGGAGACCTTCGACCCTGACTTCCAGCAGACAGCGTATGTCGGCGTTGCCGGATTTCTTGTCACTGTTCTCGTCGCTGAGGTGAACCTCCACGCGCGTCACCTGGTCCGCAAAGCGCTCCAGGACGTTTCTGATGGTGGCTTCGGTATGCTCCGGCTGTGCACCGGACTGGTCGATGTTGTCATCCGTGTTGATCTGAATCTGCATGTCACGTGCCTCAGTAGCGGTAGATTGCGGCGATTCCCGTATCGGTCGGCATTCGTTCCGTCGGCACCACGACCACCTCGCCGCCCATCTTGAGCACCAGGGCTCCCAGGTCATCGAGCACATCGTCCGTTTCGGGTTGGGCGAGGTCATCGAACTCAAGCTTCCCGGTCGCCGCATCGACCCGACCGGGGATCTCCCGACGCGCTTCGATCAGCAGCGTGACCACACGCCCGTCGGCGGCGGCCCGAGCGACCTCGGCCAGGTCGTCGGAGCCGAGGCCCTTGGGCTTGTTACTGCCAAAGGTTTCCACCAGCCCGGCCAGACGCTCGAGGTAGCGGGGTTCGATGGTTTGCCAGACCCGCTCGCGAAAGTCGTCGCTCGACGCGAGCGCGTCCGGATGCACGTCCAGGCTCTCGGCCATCAGGAAAGGGTTGTGGCTGACTGCGTGGAACATGTGGTGGTGCTCCGGCAGGGCGGCGAGAAGCAGCGGCAGGCCGGAGGGCCTGGAATGGTGTTCGAGCACCGCGCGATCGACCGCGCGGAAGAATCGCTCCGCATCGTCGTCCAGTTCGGCTTTCCTGCCCCCATGGCCATGGTGCATGGGGGCCTGGCCACCGCCGCTGCCCCCATAGGCCGAGACCGTCTGGCGGGAATCCGTGAGTTCTTCACCGAGCGCCTCGGTGATCGTCCGCGGCACGCCATCGGCAGGCGTGATCTCGTCCAGGGCGTCACGGTTGCCCTCGAACACCTTCATCTCGTGCCGGCTCAAGGCGAGCACCTGATAGCGATCCGCCGATTGCAGGATGCGCAGCAAGGGCTTGGTGTGGAAGCTGTCCGCCACAACCGCCAATTCGGGGACCGGGCGCTGGAGCTTGTAGACACGAAACCGATTCCTGTCCCGCAGCACGGCCAGTCCGTCGAAGCTGCAGTTCCAGAACTCGCGATCGTCCACGAGGGCCCGCAGGGGTTCGAGCAAGGGCTGGATCTCCTCGCGCGCAAATTTCTGTCGAAGGGACTCCTCCAGCACTTTCACCAGATTCTTGAAACGGATCGGGTCCTGCTGATTGTCCGGGTGGTCCCGATGCGTCGGTTGAAAGAGCGAAAGGCAGGGCGGGTCGCATTCATCCCAGAGCCCCGCTGCGGCATCCTGGTCGACACCGTTCATTGACATTACGAAAGCCTCCTGTGTCGCATACGGACCGTATAGCACCCCGGCGCGCGCATTTATGTGCGGCATCGCGCGTAGCCCCCGTCTCCAGCTCATGACATGGCGGCACCCGACCTCTGTTCGACTACCCGCCAGCGGACCGGAGTGCGGCAGCGTCAGGACACACACATCGACGGCATGCGGGGGCGGCCCTGCTCCGTGTGGCAACGCACCGACACGGCGATCACGGCCGGGTGACGCTAGCCACCGCATCCACCAGAAATATTTTGTGAGAGTGACCGAGAAGGCAACGCTATGCCCGCCGGCCAGATTCAGGAGTGGACCGCATGGGGCAGACGAACCGCAGCAGGCCCCAATACCGCTGGACCCGCCTTCGCAGGGGCGAAACCATGCTGGCAATGGGCATGGCCACCGGCATGGGCGGCGGCCTGGCGGCGTTGACTCTGGACCACGCGCGGCGGTCGCCTCCGCCGCGAGCGCGAGCATGGGCGAAACGCCTCCAGGTGCCACCGCCGATGCCTGTTTGTGAGCCAACGCAATGAAAGACCGTATTCGACTGGCCGATTTCATTCGGCAGGAGATGGAACCCATTCTCCAGGACTGGGAAGCGTTTGCGAAATCCATCCTTCCCGCGAGCCGGATGGAACGAAGCGACCTGCGCGACCACGCCACACAAATGCTTCAGGCGATTGCCGACGACCTCGATTCCCACCAGAGCGCGGCCGCACAGGCCGACAAATCGAAAGGTTGCGCGCCGGCCGTTGACGAGGATTCATGGGCCGAGGTGCACGGCAGCGATCGGCAAACCAGCGGCTTCAGCGTCATGGAGACGGTTTCCGAGTTCCGGGCCCTGCGCGCGAGCGTGGTCTCGCACTGGACGAAAGCGTACCCAAGGATTGCGGGGCAACAGCTTGAAGATCTAACCCGATTCCATGAAGCCATCGATCAGGCGGTCGCCGAATCACTGGAACAGTTCGCAACCACAAAAGAAATGGAGACGCGGCTGTTCGGCGCCATTCTTTTCGCGTCACCCGACCCAATCTACGTGCTCGATCCCGCGGGCCGGGTTGTCTATGCAAACAAGGCCACTGCCGAACTTTTTTCTCTCGATCCCCAGGCGATCATCGGAAAGTCCGCCTTTGATCTCGGTTTCACGTTCGCCTCGGAATTCCAGCGCAACGTTGAACAGGTGATTACCGGGCAGTCCATCCACCGAGGCAAGCTCGATCACAGCTTTGCTTCCGGACAGGGTAACAAGTTCGAATATGTGCTCGCGCCCGTACTGGACGAACATGGGGAGACCGAAGCGGTCGTCTGCATTTTGCGGGATATCACCCAGCAAGTAATCGCCGAAGAAAAGATCTGGTACCACGCCCACCATGACCATCTGACCGGACTCCCCAATCGGAGACTGTTCGTCGATCGCCTGGAACAGGAAGTCAGTCATGCGAAGCGCAGCAATCTTATGCTTGGCGTCCTCTTTATGGACCTTGATGGGTTCAAGGAGGTTAATGATTCGTTCGGCCATGAGGCCGGGGACCGGTTGCTGTCTGAAGTGGCGGTTCGCATAACGAGTTGTCTCCGGAAGGAAGACATCGTATCCCGCCTGGGCGGCGACGAATTCACGGTCATCGTCACCGGGGCCGCGCAATGCAACGATGTCGAGCGTATCGCCCAGACCATTATTCAGACGCTCGAGGCGCCCTTCCGGATCGGACCGGACCCTGTGCGGATTTCGGTGAGCATAGGGGTTTCGTTCTACCCCGCGGACGCATCCTTTCCGTCCGCTCTCCTGGAAGCCGCCGATGAGGCCATGTATATGGCGAAGAAATCCGATACACATTGGGCATGTTTTGCGGACATACCCAAAGATACGGTCGATCGCTAGGAAAACACGCATTGTATTTCCGCAATCGAGAATACCTGCCATGTCATTGAATGAATCGCGACGTTCGATCCTCTGGGTCATTGGAGTCACTGTGGTGGCAACCAGCCTGGTACTGGTGTTGTTACAGAACCTAAAGACCTCCGGAGAGGTGGTGGAACGCACCATCGACCATCGCTACGCCATTGCCGATCCGCAGTTCCGGCGTGAAATGTCCGTCTTGCTGGGTCCTGAACTCATGCGCGGCAACCAAGTGACGGCGCTGCAGAACGGCGAGGAGATCTTTCCGTCCATGCTGGCGGCCATTCGCTCGGCCCAGAGGTCGATCACTTTCGAGACTCACATTTACTGGTCCGGCGAGATAGGTGAAGCGTTCTCGCAGGCGCTTTCCGAGCGTGCCCGCGCAGGCGTGTCGGTTCACGTCATCATCGACTGGGTTGGCAGCACCAGGATGGATCAATCGCTGCTGGATTCCATGCAGGACTCAGGGGTGCTGTTGCATCGGTATCGGCCGCTGCGCTGGTACAACCTCGGGCGCATGAACAACCGGACTCATCGCAAGCTGCTGGTGGTTGATGGTCACATTGGCTTCACCGGAGGGGTGGGCATCGCCGATCAGTGGACGGGTGGCGGCGGCGGCCCCGAGCAATGGCGCGACACACATTTTCGGATCGAAGGGCCCGTGGTGGCACAGCTGCAAGCGGCTTTCAACGACAATTGGATCAAGACCACGGGCCGCGTGCTGAACGGGCCAACCTACTTTCCGCCCCTGCAGGCCCAGGGCGAGATGGACGCGCATGTATTTCTCGCCTCGCCATCCGGCGGCAGCGAGAGCATGCACCTGATGTATCTGCTTGCCATTGCGGCGGCAGAGGCGACGATCGACCTGGCGGCCGCCTACTTCGTGCCCGACAAGCTGTTGATCGAGGCCCTGGTGGCGGCCCGCGGGCGGGATGTTCGGGTCCGCATTCTGCTGCCCGGGCCGCACATCGATGCGGCAACGGTCAAGATCGCCTCGAAAGGCGATTGGGGCCCGCTTCTGCGGGCCGGTGCCGAAATCCACGTCTATCAGCCGACCATGCTGCACACCAAGCTACTGGTCATCGATGCCGAATTCGTCTCGGTGGGTTCCACCAATTTCGACATTCGTTCGCTTCGGCTCAATGACGAGGCGAGCCTGAATATCTACAACCGCGAGTTTGCCACGCAGATGACCGCGGTGTTCGAGCGCGATCTCCTGAACGCCGAGCGATACTCCCTCCACCGCTGGAACACCCGCCCGATCCGGGAAAAGGTCTCCGAGAAGCTACTGCTCCCCATCAAGTCCCAGCTCTGACCTCGAGAGACAGTGATCCAGGGAAACACTGATCCCACATATGTTGGGCACCGCACAGACCCTCCCCAGCACTTCATCTAGCTTTGAAGCCTCAATCCGTCTCTACCTGAATCCATGGAAGAGGCACACCCCGAACGGTTCTACAACCTGGAGATTATCTTATGAACAAGGATCAAGCCAAAGGTAAAGGAAAAGAGGCGAAGGGAAAGGTGAAGGAGGTCGCCGGCAAGGCGACCGGCGACAAGAGCACCGAGTACAAGGGTAAAGCCGAAAAGCATGGCGGCAAGGCTCAAGGCAAGTACGGAGACCTCAAGAGCGACGCCAAGAAGAAAACGGAATGACCGGTGCCGCTGCCTTCTCGAGAATTGGCCAGGCCGCACCCGAAGATACCCATGCCGGGCACACGCTGTTGAGTGCAACGCGGGTCACCGGCCACGATGTCTCCAGTATGCGAGAGGAAAAGCTGGGCGACATTCTCGACGTGATGCTGGATACGCGCGAGGGGGCCATACGTTACGTGGTCCTGACATCCGGCGGCTTTGTCGGGATGGGTGATCGGTTATTCGCCATCGCGCGAACCGCCTTGAAGCACGACACGGAACACAAGCGATTGATGCTTGACGTCGATCGCTTAAAAAACGCCCCGGGGTTCGCCAGGGATGGGTGGCCCAATATGGCCGACTTTACGTGGTGTTTGTCGGTAGGTTCTGGCGACCCCGGGGCTCACCGCAAAGGCTGATCGCCGGAAATACAGAACCTACCAGACAGGGCGGATTCACCCTGCCGACCAGCCCCCTGAGTCGCAACACCGCATCGCGAGCCGCCACCCTGCAGTCGGGCCCCAGACACGTTCCTTGAATAGCACAAACAATATCCACCCACCCATTAGAGAGATCGAAAATGGCGACGAATGACAGTCTGGCACTTAGCAAGATTCTGGCAGTGGTTCTGATTGTTGTAGGCCTGATCCTGCTTTTCTTTGCCTATCGTTCATCCCAGAGTCTGGGCGATCAGGTGACGGAGGCGCTGACCGGGAGCTTCACTGACTCCACCATCTGGTTCCTGATCCTTGGTGCGGCTTCTACCGTGGCCGGTGTTGGCCTGTTTTTCTTCGGCAAGTCAGCGAACACCTGACGCAGGCATTCGCGATGCCCCACGACACGGAGGAATCCCTGGGTGGCGGGGCAAGGGCTACGGCTCAAGATCGGGACTCGGCACGTCCGGAAAAACGACTGTTCAAGGCGGCTGAACTTCGCTTGTTTCGCTACACGGCGGTCTTGTTCAGCCTGGTGACGCTCGCCGCCCTGATCGTCGTCATCGCGTGGTCATTCGGCTGGATACTGAGTACCTTCTACAACCTGCTCCTGTCGCTCTCCATCGCGGGCATCCTCGCGCTGGTGCTTTACCCTGTGGTCAATTTTCTCGAGAACCGGCTTCATTTACCCCGATGGCTGGCCATCATGCTATTGATGGCGATCTTCTTCCTTGGGGTTGGCGGCCTGCTGTTCTTTCTGGTCCCCACCCTGACCGCCCAGGTCATCCAGTTGATGACGGTTTTGCCCGAGACACTGGAACGCTGGCAGGATCACTTTTCCTTTTATTTTCCGGAAATCAGCTCGATGATTTCGGAACGCATGGAAGATGGCAATGGGGAGCAATCCGAGTCTTCGATGGACGGTGCCGGCACGACCGTAATGGCCTATTTGGGGATGTTAGCGGCCATCAGCTTCGTGCCCCTGTTTCTATTTTTTGCCCTGCTCTCCGGTGACGCGCTCCGGGGAAAGGCATCCGAACTGTTATCCGTCTTCCATGAGCGCACTCGGCAGAAAGTGCTCTATTTCATGGATGTGTTCGTGGGATACATCACCGCCTTCTTTCAGGGCCAACTGATGATCGCCATGATCATGGGAGCCCTGTATGCGCTCAGCTTTACGCTGATCGGCCTGCAATTCGGCGTGCTCGCGGGGCTCATCCTGGGACTGCTGAATATCGTGCCCTTCTTGGGCACGCTGATCGGCCTGTTGGTGATCTTGCCCATGGCCTATCTGCAGCCGGAAGGTGGCATTGAGCTGTTGATGCTGGCCGGACTGGCCTTCGCCGCGGTGCAACTGATCGAGAGCTGGTTGCTAACACCGAAGATCATGTCCAACCGCTCGGGCCTGCATCCTGCACTCGTCATTATTTCGCTGTTCTTCTGGGGAACCGCCCTGAGCGGCATTATCGGGATGGTACTTGCCGTTCCCCTGACGGCGTTCTTCGTAGCGATATGGGGCGAGATCAAGTCCAGCCTGAAGCACGCGCTGAGCAGCCGGGAGGCCCGATCATGACCGAAACGAATCACACCCGGGACAAGGATCCGCAAGGCGATAACGAACACATCGGGGACATCACGGAGATTCTGAAGGCCCTGGTGGCGGACCTGGCTCGCGTGGTGGTGGTGGAGACCCGTCTGTTCGGGCACACCGTGCTGGCGATGATCGGATTAACCGTGGCCATTGCACTGTTGCTGGTGGCCGGCTGGCTGTTTGCCGGGGCGGCCCTGGTGGTCGCGCTGGCGAACCTGCAGGCCTTCAACCTGATGGGCGCACTGCTGATCGTGACGCTGGGACACCTGGTGCTGGCGGCCCTGGCGTTCTGGCGATTGCGCCA
This sequence comes from Thioalkalivibrio sp. AKL19, assembly GCF_000420165.1. GTDB lineage: Bacteria > Pseudomonadota > Gammaproteobacteria > Ectothiorhodospirales > Ectothiorhodospiraceae > Thioalkalivibrio. Next base: position 484,184 of record NZ_ATUK01000010.1, read on the forward strand.
CATTACCCGGGACCTTACCTTCCGCGAGAGCCGGGCGAGCGTTAACAGCCTGCTCGCCCAGACGAGGGCGCTCGTCGATGCGGCAGGGCATCATCCCCCGGAGGCCGAGCAACGCCCCCCGGGAAGCGGGCCGAGGTCAGCGGAGCGACAGTCCGACTAGGCCGGAGGCAATTCGCCAGGCCCGCAGCTGGGCGGCCAGGATTCCATAGGTCGTTTTGATACCGGGAACATCCAGGCGCCCGGCCAGCAATCCACACCCAAAGGCAATGGCGAGCACGGCCGGTCGCCGGGCCATGTCCCGTGCCCGGCACAGCAGGTAGTCGATACGCTGGCGAACAAGACCGCCTCGATAATCAATTCGGCCGCGCAAGTGCGCGGCCTCCCGCCTTAACTGGTGGCCACGGAACACGATCAACGGCGTCGCAAAGCGGACACCAGGGTCCCCGCGGCAAAGGCGATGCCCAGGGAAAGCAAAGGGTTTTCCCGGACGAAGCCGGTCACCGACTTCAGCGTTTCGTCGGAGCGCTCCTTGACCTGCTGCCCGGCCTCCTTGACCCGTTCCTCCGCACCTGCGGCCTGATGGCGGATTCGTTCCTCGGCCTTGGCGGCCGTCTTGGCGGCCTGATCCACCGTCTCGTGAGCGCGCTCGGACAGACGGTCTGTAGTGGCGTGTTCGCTTGTACCTGGCGTAGTCATGGCTGTTTCCCGTTGCTGTGGTGAGGCATGGGTGGAAGCCGCCCATCGGCTTCCACTGGCAAGCAACGGAAAGTTTCTCGCACAGGCGCCCTCCCGTCTGCGCGGTAGCGAACAAAGGCCCTCACTCCAAGGCCCACAAGCACCCTGGCGCTCAGCAGGTGTTGTTCGGCAGCCGCTCACTGCGGCTACGCGCCGGCGTTCACATACCTGGTTCAAGGACTGAACGTGGCCGGCGGCATCACACTCCCGCCCTTCGGGACACCGGCTATATCACGGCCACTGATAGACCCCGCGATTGAGCGCGTCCCGGATGGCCGAGATCAGCTTGTTGCCTCTCAGCGTCGCGCCGGTAAAGGCGTCGATGTCCTCCACCACCTCCTCCGGCGCGTAGAGATCGAATAGGGCCGATAGCGGCCGCCCTTCGAGGTAATCGATGGCCTGACGGTGCTGGCGCATCACGGCATGAAGTTCCTCGTGCTCCTCAAGCGCCAGATAATCCACTCCCTGGTAGCTCAGGTACCGGAACCGGACGTTGTGGAAATGATGGTCCCGCAGATCGAACTGGATATTGACCTGCATCGCGCCCCGGTCCGAAAACACGCCTCGATAGCGCCCGTCCAGGTACGTCCCGGGCGACAGGCCGAGCAGCACCCGGCCCGGCGGATGGGTGGCGGGTTCCCGCGTGGGCGCTGAAGCCTCGGGCCGTGCCTGGGGTGCCGGTGCATCGGCAAGTTGCCCTACCCGATACTGTTCCAGCATGGCGGCGGCCCTGGGGCTGTGCGGACGCCCGGGCGTCTTGTTGTACCAGCCTTCCGTGGCATCACGGCCGCACCACTCCAGCATCACGTCCTCGGAAGTGGGGTGACGCGGAATATACTCCGTCACGTCGTACACCTGGCCATCAATGGCTTTCCAGCAGCTCTCGGCACTGTCGTGGGCCGCAAGCTCCTGTTCTGTAAACAGGCGCTGATCGTCGTCGGTCTCGCGGGTCTCCGCGACCAGCGCGCTGACGGCCCAAAGGGTGACGATCACGGTGCAGAAGGCCACGAACGCGGTGTAGGCAATCTTGTTCACGGTCATAGGAAATCAAACGCCTCCGTATGAATGCGGCCCCTGGGTACGCCGGCGCGGCTCAGAAGCCCCATCAGGTGATGCACCATGCCGGGCGGCCCGCAGATGTAGATCTCCCGTTCCGCCAGGTCCGGGCAATGGGCGCGGATGAACGCTTCGTCCACGGGGCCGCGATCCTGAAAATAATGGATCTGCGCATCGAAATGCGGATGCCCCTGCGCGATCTCCCGAAGCTCGTCCATGTAATAGGCGCGGTCCGGTCGATTGGCCAGGTAGATCAGGGTGACCTCCGGCCCGGCCCCGGGCTCCCGCTGGAGGGCCCGAGCGCCGGACACGAAGGGTGTAATGCCGATGCCGCCACCGAACCAGAGTTGCCTGCGTTGCGGCTCGCGGCGCTCGAAAAACTGTCCGTAGGGGCCCTCGATCTGCACGGCGGTTCCCGGTGTCACCGTCTGCAATGCCCGGCTGGCATCGCCCAGGGCCTTGATGCCCACCCGGACAACGTCCTCGCCTGGCGCCGAAGAGATGGTGTAGGGGTGCTCTTCCCCCCGGCCGGCTTCCAGGCCCGGGTCGTGGGGAGTGAGGTACATGAACTGTCCCGCGGCATGCGACATGGCCCGGCCCCTCGGGGCGAGGGTGATCTCCACCACGTTGGACGCAAGGGCGGTCACGGCCTCGACGGTATAATCATGGCGCCCCAGCCGGGGCGACAGCACCTTGCGCCAGAGCACTGCGGCAACCGCCAGGGCCGCGAGCCCCCACCAGAGCAGCGCATGCTCCACGAGCATGACCGCGTGCGCGAACGCCAGCAGGAACGCGGGCACCGACAACAGGTGCAGACGCTTCCAGCGCTGGTAATGCGGCCTGCCGAAAAACTGAAAGGTGGGCGCGAGAAAGATCACCATCAGCGCCAGTGCGCCCCAGCCCATCCACACCGCCCCGTGTTCAAGGGGCGGAAAGATCACCTGGGTGGCCGCTTCCGGAGAATTGGGGAGCGCCCCGAAGGCCAGCCACACCACGTGCAGCATGATCAGGATGAACGCCGTGAAACCCAGTATCCGGTGCAGGGCCCAGATACGCGGCAAACCGCCGAACCAGCGATCCAGGCCCGGCAGGCGCACGCTCAGCATTGCACCGACCAGCAGCGCGCTCAGACCCAGCACGCCGGCCAGGTGACCAAGCGCCGAGAGCACCTCGGCCGCGCCCGCGCCCGGCGGCGGCCACCAACGCGGCCACGCCACCAGCACCGGCAGCAGCAGCAACACCGCGACAATCAAGTCACCCGCTCTGAAGCGTCTGAACATGGAATCCATTTATCAGTGTTTCCCCAGGCACAAGTCTAGGTGGATATCCACAAATGACCAGCGCGCCGGCGGTGTTCTTCCCGTTTATTCAAGCGCAGGGGCGCTACTTGGGTGCTGTCGGCCTGGGGGCCAAGGCGGCCGAATTCATGGTGAGAGGGCTACCGGGGGGGTGGGGAAATACACACCGCCCCGCATGGCCGCTGGCACTGCCGGACGGCTTCCTGTACACCCGGCCCCGGTGGCGGAGATCCATCCCGCGGGATACTGTTTCAGCCTGGAGGAACGCCATGAAAACACTCTACGATATGGAACGTTCCGGCAACTGCTACAAGGTTCGCCTGCTACTGGCCTTGCTCGGCGAGGACTATGAACGAGTGACGGTGGACCTGACCCGGGAGGAGCCGCGCGAGGCATCCTTCCTGGCCCTCAATCCGCGGGGCGAGATCCCGGTGCTGGTCGAGGATGACCAGGCCATCTGGGATTCCGGCGCGATCCTCGTCTACCTCGCGACCCAGGCAGTGGACCGGCACTGGTTCCCGGACGCGGCCCTGGCACGGGCACGGGTTACGCAATGGCTGGCCGTGGCCGCCAACGAGGTCCACCACGGCCTGGCGGCGGCCCGCGCCATCCGGCTGTTCGGGCGGACAGGCGACCTCGCGCAGAGCCAGGCCGTGGGCCGATGCGCGCTGACCTTGCTGGACCAGCAGCTTGCCCGCGGCCCCTGGCTGGCCGGGGAGGCACCGAGCATCGCCGACATAGCCTGCTATCCCTATGTGTCCATCGCCGAAGAAGGGGCGCTTTCCCTCGCCCCCTACCAGAATGTGGCCCGCTGGTGCCGGAATATCGAGTCCCTGCCGGGTTACACGCCAATGATGGCCCGCCAGCCGTCGGCTTGACAGTCTGCTTCCCTCCTACTCAATGAGTCGAAAGGGAAGGATTCGGGTCTGATCGGGTCATCATGTCATCTCTCCGTCCCCTTGATCGTGTGTTTGCGGGGCTGCTTTTCACGCCTGATGGCGACATGGTTAACCGTAGATGTTGGCGAGATCGCAAAGCGACTTTCCGGATGCGTACGGGAATCGGATACGGTCGGACGCATGGGTGGGGACGAATTTGCCGTGTCGGTAACCAATGCCCCTGGGCCAGAGTCGGTCGAGGCCGTCATGGAGAAGATCCGGGCGGAGATTGAGCGCCCGGTGGTCTTGGGGGGACATACCCTGAGGCCTTCGGCCAGCATCGGCGCTGCGTTCTACCCGGATCAGGGCGAGACGACTCACGAGCTGATTCGCCATGCGGACGAAGGCATGTATCACGCGAAACGCAATCGTCTGCGTCAGACGTGACGGGTGGAGGTTCCAGCCCTCGACCCACAGGGCAACCCGGGATGAGCGGCAACATTCACGGGGCGCCCCCATGCAGAGCTCGGTGGCGCGGGTATCGACCCGCATCTCGATCCCGGGCGGCCGTCCTGGCCGACGCGCAGGGCATGATCCGCGCCGACGAGATACTGTCTTTTATACAGCACACTGCTCAACGGCGGAATCTGGAGGCCTCGGCTGTGATGCCGACCAGTGCCAGAAATTACCCGCCTGTTCCGTTCACTCCCACTCGATGGTGGCGGGGGGCTTGCCGGAGATGTCGTAGGTGACGCGGGAGATGCCGGGGATCTCGTTGATGATGCGGCGCGAGACGTGGTCGAGGAACTCGTACGGCAGGTGCGCCCAGCGCGCGGTCATGAAGTCGATGGTCTCCACCGCGCGCAGGGCAACCACGTAGTCATAGCGCCGCCCGTCGCCCATCACCCCCACCGACTTCACCGGCAGGAAGACCGCGAAGGCCTGCGAGGTCTTGTCGTAGAGGTCGGCCTTGCGCAGCTCCTCGATGAAGATGGCGTCCGCCCGGCGCAGCAGGTCGGCATATTCCTTCTTGACCTCGCCGAGGATGCGCACGCCCAGGCCCGGCCCGGGGAACGGGTGGCGATAGACCATCTCGGTGGGCAGGCCCAGCTCGACACCGATCTTGCGCACCTCGTCCTTGAACAGCTCGCGCAGCGGCTCGACCAGACCCAGCTTCATGTTCTCCGGCAGGCCGCCCACGTTGTGGTGCGACTTGATCACCTGGGCCTTGCCGGTCTTGGAGTCGGCCGACTCGATCACGTCCGGGTAGATCGTGCCCTGGGCCAGCCACTGCACATTGTTCAGCTTCGCGGCCTCCTCGTCGAACACGTCGATGAACAGCCCGCCGATGATCTTGCGCTTGGCCTCCGGGTCCTGGATGCCCGACAGCGCACTCATGAAGCGGTCCTCGGCGTCCACGCGGATCACGTTCACACCCATGTGGCGGGCGAAGGTCGCCATCACCTGATCGCCCTCGCCCTCGCGCAGCAGGCCCGTGTCCACGAACACGCAGGTCAGCTGGTCGCCGATCGCCTTGTGCAGCAGCGCGCCCACCACCGAGGAATCCACCCCGCCGGACAGGCCCAGCACCACGTGGTCGTCACCCACCTGCTCGCGCACCCGCGCGGCCATGTCGTCGATGATGTTGTCGGCGGTCCACAGGGCCTCGCAGCCGCAGATGTCGAGCAGGAAGCGCTCGATGATGCGCTGGCCCTGGGTGGTGTGGGTCACCTCGGGATGGAACTGCACGCCATAGAAACCGCGCTCCGGATCGGCCATGCCGGCGATCGGCGCGGAGTCGGTGGAGGCCATCAGGCGGAAGCCCTCCGGCAGTGTGGTCACGTGGTCGCCGTGCGACATCCACACGTCCAGCAGGCCGAAGCCTTCCGGCGTGGTGTGATCCTCGATGTCGCGCAGCAGCGGGGTGTGGCCGCGGGCACGCACCTGGGCGTAGCCGAATTCGCGCCGCTCCGACGGCTCGACCCGGCCGCCCAGCTGCGCCGCCATGGTCTGCATCCCGTAGCAGATGCCCAGTACCGGCACGCCCAGTTCGAACACCGCGTCCTCGGCCCGCGGCGGGTTGTCGATATTCACCGACTCCGGGCCACCGGAAAGGATCACCCCGGTCGGGTTGAAGGCGCGGATGTCCGCCGCCGGCATGTCCCAGGCATGCACCTCGGAGTAGACCCCGGCCTCGCGCACACGGCGGGCGATGAGCTGGGTGTACTGGGAACCGAAGTCCAGCACCAGAATGCGGTGGGCGTGAAGATCCTGGGTCATGAGGTCATCCGGTATCCCGGCCTGCGGGACGGGAGAGGGTCGGGGACCCGGCCAGCGGGCCGGATCAGTCCATGCGGTAGTTCGGGGCTTCCTTGGTGATCGCCACGTCGTGCACGTGGCTCTCGCGCATGCCGGCGGCGGTCACGCGGACGAAATGCGGCTTGCTGCGCATCTCCTCGATGTTGTGCGCGCCGACATAGCCCATGGACGAGCGCAGCCCGCCCATCAGCTGGTAGATGATCGCGACGATGGAGCCCTTGTACGGCACGCGGCCCTCGATCCCCTCGGGCACGAACTTGTCGGCCGAGCTGTTCGGATCCTGGAAGTAGCGATCCGACGAGCCCTGCTGCATCGCGCCAAGTGATCCCATGCCGCGATAGATCTTGTAGGAGCGGCCCTGGTACAGCTCGACCTCGCCCGGGGCCTCCTCGGTGCCGGCGAACATCGAGCCCAGCATCACGCAGTCGGCGCCCGCGGCGATGGCCTTGGCCAGATCCCCGGAAAACCGCACGCCGCCGTCGGCGATCATTGGCACGCCGGTGCCCTGCAGCGCCTCGGAGACATCGGCAATGGCGGTGATCTGCGGCACGCCCACACCGGCCACGATACGGGTGGTACAGATCGATCCCGGCCCGATACCGACCTTCACGCCGTCGGCCCCGGCGGCGACCAGTGCCCTTGCGGCGTCGGCCGTGGCAATGTTGCCGCCGATCACCTGCACGTCCGGGTAGTGCTTCTTCACCCACGCGACGCGGTCCAGCACACCCTGTGAGTGGCCATGCGCGGTATCCACCACCAGGACGTCCACGCCGGCCTCGACCAGCGCGGCCACGCGCTCGTCCGTGCCATCACCCACGCCGACGGCGGCACCCACGCGCAGGCGGCCGCGCTCGTCCTTGGAGGCATTCGGGTGCTCGGTGGACTTCTGGATGTCCTTGACCGTGATCATCCCGCGCAGCTGGAAGTCATCGTTGACCACCAGTACCTTCTCGATGCGATGCTTGTGCAGCAGCTCCAGCACCAGCTCGCGGTCGGCCCCCTCGGGCACGGTAACCAGCCGGTCGCGCGGGGTCATGATCTCCGAGACCGGGGCGTTCATGCGGGTCTCGAAGCGCAGGTCGCGGGAGGTGACGATGCCCATCAGGTCGTTGCCGGAGACGATCGGCACGCCGGAGATGTGATTGGCCTCGGTCAGCGCGACCACGTCGCCGATGCTGGCATCCGGCCCGATGGTGATCGGCTCGCTGATCACGCCACTTTCGTACTTCTTGACCTGGCGGACCTCGGCGGCCTGGGCCTCGACCGACATGTTCTTGTGCACGATGCCAAGCCCGCCCTCCTGGGCCATCGCGATCGCCAGATTGGCCTCGGTGACCGTATCCATTGCCGCCGATACCACCGGGGCGGACAGGGTGATCTCCCGGGTGATCCGGGTGCTCAGATCGACATCACGCGGAACGACATCCGAATGCCCCGGGATCAGCAGAACGTCATCAAAGGTAAGGGCTTCACCGAGTATCCGCATGCACCACTCCAGGCCAGGCCCGCCGGGACGCAGGGGAGGAAATCCCGGGGGCGGATAAATAGCCCTTCAGTATAGAATTCGCACCCTCTCGCGACAAGCACATACATGCCTGCAATGGGCGGCCCGCGCACGCTACCGGAGCACCCTGATAGGATGCCGATTCACCCGGAACCCTCCGCCAGGCGAATACCCATGCCCGAACGCGCGCCAACGGCCCGGATCACCCGACGCTCCGCGCTTGCCCTGTTGCTGGCCCCCGGCCTCGGTCTGGCCACCGCATCCAGCGCCCATGCCGACTGGTGGCGCTTCGGGCAGGACATGTTCCGCTCCCTCATCACGCGCCCGCCGGAATTCTCGGGGCTCTCGACCGCGGAGCTGATCGAGGCCGTTCACGAGGCGCTGGTCATCGCGACCCACGCCGCCTCCGAGACCCTCAGCCGGCGCAACGGCTACTTCGGCAACCCGGACGTCCGCATCCCCCTGCCCGAGGTACTCGCCACCACCCGCCGCTCGCTGGGACGCCTGGGCATGGCGGCGCCGCTGGACACCCTGGAGGAGCGCATGAACCGCGCCGCCGAGGACGCGGTATGGCAGGCGCGGGAACCCTTTATCCGGGCCATCTTCGCGCTGGATCTCGACGACGCCCGCGGCATCCTGCTGGGCGACGAGGACGCCGCCACTCGCCACCTGGAAACCCACATGCGCCCGCGCCTGACCGATGCCATGCGCCCCGAAGTAGAACACAGCCTGGATGCCGTGGAGGCCATGACGACCTACCGCGAGCTGGAGTCGCGCATGCGCGACATTCCGTTCCTTGCGAACGTTCGCCTGGACCTGACCGGCCACGTGCTGGAACACACCATGAACGGTCTGTTCCACGCCATGGCCGAGGAAGAGGCTCGCCTGCGGGTCGATCCGGTCGGGCGCGGCACGGATGTCTTCCAGCGCGTCTTCAGCCGCCTTTGACCGAGAAAACCGTGAGCGAGACCCCCGTCTTTTCCGTTACCGAGCTCAACCAGTGCGCCGACGGGCTGCTGCGCGACGGGCTCGGCCTCGTGCGCGTGGAGGGCGAGGTATCGAACCTGCGTCAATACGCCTCGGGGCACCAGTACTTCTCGCTGAAGGACGAGAACGCCTCGGTGAACTGCGTACTGTTCCGCGGCAAGGCGCGCCAGGCGGCACGCTTTGCCGACGGCGACGCGGTCCAGATCCGCGGGCGCGCCGGGATCTACGGCGCCCGCGGGCAGTTCCAGATCATCGTCGAGGCCCTGCAGCCGGCGGGCGAGGGCCGGCTGCTGGCCGCCTTCCAGCGGCTCAAGGAGAAACTCGCCGCCGAGGGCCTGTTCGATGCCGGGCGCAAGCAGCCGCTGCCCGCCTGGACCCACCGCCTCGGCGTCATCACCTCCACCCAGGGCGACGTGCGTCACGACATCGAGCGCACCCTGGCCCGGCGCTTCCCGTTGCTGCTTCCGGTCACGTTCTATCCCACCGCGGTACAGGGCGCCCAGGCCGCCGGCCAGATCGTCGCCGCGCTCGAACAGGCCGCGGCCGAGGGCCGGGTCGACGTGCTCATCCTCGCCCGCGGCGGCGGCTCTCTGGAGGACCTGCAGGCGTTCAACGAGGAAAGCGTCGCACGCGCCATCGCCGCCTGCCCGATCCCGGTGGTCAGCGGCGTAGGGCACGAGACCGACACCACCATCGCCGATTTCGTCGCCGACCTGCGCGCCTCCACGCCCACCGCCGCGGCGGAGGCTGTCAGCCCGGATGCCGCTACCCTGCGCCACCAGCTGGCACGGGCCCGCGAACGCCTGACCGGGCTGCTGGGCCAGCGCATCGCACGCCACCAGCAGGCCCTGACCGCCCTGCACACGCGCCTGGAGCGCCGCCACCCGCGCCAGCTCCTGGAGCGCAATGCCCAGCGCCTCGACGATCAGCGCGAGCGCATGCTCCGCGCCTGGTCACGTCTCGAGGAACGCGCCCGGGCACGGCTGCAGCGCGCCCAGCTCCGCCTGGCCGGCGCCTCGCCCGGCAACCGCCTGGCGTCCGCCCGAATGCGCCTGGAGCACCTGAGCCAGCGCCTGGCACGGGTGCGCCCGGATCACGACATCGCCCAACGGCGCGAGGCCCTCGCGCGGCTCCAGCGGCAACTTGAGGGCGCCACCCGGCAGGCGCTCGCCACCCGCCAGCGCCACCTGGATGCCACCGCCCGCCAGCTCCGCTCCCTGGACCCGGAGGCAGTCCTGGAACGCGGCTACGCGATCCTGCAGACCCCCGCAGGCGAAGTCCTGCGCGGCGTGGACCAGACCGCACCCGGCGAGTCCCTGCGCGCCCGCCTGGCACGCGGGCGCCTGGACCTGGACGTCACCGCCGCCCACACCGACGACTGAGGCGCGGTCTCCCGGCCTTTAACCACCGACGGCACACAGACGTTCGCGTGTAACAGGAAGACGGGAAGCGCGCGAAGGGGTAAGAAGGAAGTGGGTAGCCTGGAGTCAGCACCTGCAAGGCCATCCCGGCCGCAGCGCGGCGGAGAGCCGGGATGGCCTCCGTCACGCACACCCGCACCAACGTGCCCGCCCCCACCGCCGGGAACCCGGATACCTGGTCAGCACACCCCAAATCCCGTAGGAGCGTGCTTGCACGCGAAGCCCCTGCCAGAGTCTGACGCGGGCAGGGGCTTCGCGTGCAAGCACGCTCCTACAACTGTCGTTCCACAGACCCACGCAGGACAGCGGCACCCGGTGGCGGTCAGGAGAGCAGGACGAGGTTGTCGCGATGGATCAGCTCCGGCTCCAGCAGGTAGCCGAGCTCGGCCTCGATGCGATCGGCGCGCTGGCCGTGAATGCGCTGGATCTCGCTGGCCCCGTAGTTGGTGAGGCCGCGCGCCACCGCAACCCCATCCGGACCCACACAGGTCACGACCTCGCCACGGCGGAAATCGCCCTCGACGCCGACCACCCCGACCGGCAGCAGGCTGCTGCCCGATTCGCGCAGCACGCGTGCGGCCCCGGCATCCAGCTGCAACCGCCCGCGTGAATGCAGCTGATCCGCCAGCCAGCGCTTGCGCGCCGCCAGGGGTTCGCGGTCCGGCTTCAGCCAGGTGCCCAGTGCCTCGCCCTTCAGCACCCGCCCCATCACCTGCGCCTCGCGGCCGGAGGCGATCACGGTATGCGTGCCGGAGCGGGCCGCGCGCTCGGCGGCCAGCAGCTTGGTCGCCATGCCGCCGCGCCCGAGGCGTCCGAAGTCGGCCGCCACGTAACGGTGCAGCTCGGCATCCGAGGCCCGGCCCTCGTGGATCAGTTTCGCATCCGCATGCTTGCGCGGATCGCGGTCGAACAGGCCGTCCTGGTCGGTCAGGATCAGCAGCAGATCGGCCACCACCAGGTTCGCGACCAGCGCGGCCAGGGTGTCGTTGTCACCCAGCCGGATCTCTTCGTAGGCCACGGTGTCGTTCTCGTTGACCACCGGGATCGTGCCCATCTCCAGCAGCGCCTGCATGGTGCTGCGGGCATTCAGGTAGCGTGAGCGATCGGCCAGGTCGTCGTGGGTCAGCAGGACCTGCGCGGCGTGCAGGTCGTGGCTGGCGAACTCGCGTTCGTAGGCCTGCACCAGCCCCATCTGCCCGACCGCCGCGGCCGCCTGCACGTGGTGCAGCTGATGCGGGCGCTCGGTCATGCCCAGCCGGCGCATGCCCTCGGCCACCGCGCCGCTGGAGACCAGGATCACCTCCAGGCCACGCCGGCGCAGCGCCGCGATCTGGTGCGCCCAGGACTCCAGCGCCGGGCGGTCCAGCCCGGCGCCATCGGCGGTGATCAGGGCACTACCGATCTTCACCACCACCCGGCGAATGGCCGGGAGGTCGCGCAGGTCCGCCGCTGTCACGCGGGGTCCTCCGGGTTGGCGATCGCGTCACGCCGGCCGGCCTCGGCCGCCGCCTGCGCCGTCTCCTCCATGTGGCGCATGACGGCCTGCAGCAGGGCATCCACGCCCTCGCCGGTCGCCGCGGAGATCGTGAACACCGGATGTCCCTCGCCCTGGTCCGCGCGCACGCGCTCGACCAGGGCCGCCAGGTCCTCGGGGTCCAGAAGCTCCTTCTTGTTCAGCACGATCCAGCGCGGCAGCGTGGCCAGCTGGTCACTGTGGTGCTCCAGCTCGGTGATCGCGGTGCGCAGATCCACCAGCGGGTCGGCCTCCGGGTCCGGCGGCGCCACGTCCACCACGTGCAGCAGCAATCGGGTACGGGCCAGGTGCTTGAGGAAGCGCGTGCCCAGACCCGCGCCCTCGGCCGCGCCCTCGATCAGGCCCGGGATATCGGCGATCACGAAGCTCTGGTTCACGCCGATGCGTACCACCCCCAGCTGCGGGATCAGGGTGGTGAACGGATAGTCCGCAATCTTGGGGCGCGCCGCCGAGGCCCGTGCCAGCAGCGTGGACTTGCCCGCGTTCGGCAGACCCAGCAGGCCGACATCGGCCAGCACCATCAGCTCCAGCGACAGCTTGCGCAGCTCGCCGGGGGTGCCCGGCTTGCTCTGGCGCGGGGCCTGGTTGGTGGAGGACTTGTAGCGCGTGTTGCCCAGCCCGTGGAAGCCCCCTTGCGCGACCAGCAGCCGCTGGCCCTCGTGGGTCACGTCGCCGAGGATCTCGTCGGTCTCGGCATCGCGCACCTGGGTACCGACCGGTACCGCGATCTCCAGATCCTCGCCGGAGGCCCCGGTGCGCTGGCGACCCATGCCGTTCTCGCCGCGCTGGGCATCAAAGCGCCGCTGGTAGCGGAAGTCGGCCAGGGTATTCAGGCCCTCGTCGCCCACCAGCCACACGGAGCCGCCATCCCCGCCGTCGCCCCCGTCGGGTCCGCCAAAGGGGATGTACTTCTCGCGGCGGAAGCTGACACAGCCGTTTCCGCCGTCGCCGGCCTTTACGGTAATGGTGGCCTCGTCGATGAACTTCATTGCTTGCTTCCCGCAGTACAGAACAAAAAAAGCCCCGTCGAACGGGGCTTTTCGCGAACGCTTCGCTGTCCGGCCGGCTTACTGCTGCGGCTGGATGCTCACGAAACGACGGTTGTGCGGACCGCCCACCTTGAAGACGACCTGGCCGTCGACCTTGGCGAACAGCGTATGGTCCTTGCCACAACCCACGCCCTCGCCGGGATGATACTGCGTCCCGCGCTGGCGAACGAGGATGTTGCCGGCGCGCACGACCTGACCGCCGAAGCGCTTCACGCCAAGGCGTTTGCTCTCGGAATCGCGCCCGTTGCGGGTACTCCCGCCTGCCTTCTTATGTGCCATGGTTCAGCTCTCCTGAATGCCTGCGCCGATCAGCCGGCGATGCCGGTGATACGCACGGTGGTGTAGTGCTGGCGGTGTCCCATCTGCTTCTGGGAATGCTTGCGCCGCCGGAATTTCATGATGTGGATCTTCTTGGCGCGGCCATGGTCCTCGACCTTGGCGGTGACCTTGCCACCGTCCACCAGCGGGGCCCCGACGCGGACATCGTCACCCGCACCGACCATCAGCACCTGGTCGAATTCGACCTCGGAACCGGCCTCGGCCTCGAGCTTTTCGATGCGAATCACGTCGCCTTCGGCGACGCGGTACTGTTTACCACCTGTTGCGATGATCGCGTACATTTCCCTGGGACTCCGTTGCGATACCTTGTGTGGACCAGCCGACTGGGACTGGTCTCGCGAAAGGGCGGAAATGCTAGCAGCGCTTCCTGCCCGGGTCAATGCCGGGAAGCGGCCAGGCCACGGGAACGCTCAATGGACGGGCACACGCTGGACACCCCGTTTTTTCGATCCGGGGCGCGCGGCAACGGCCCTTGGCCCACTCTGCCCGCGCACCGCTCCGGCGCGCGCCCGAACTTGTACATTGGGCAGCGTTTCCCTAGCATGCCTTCGCCCCTTACGACCCGGCTTGCCTACCCCCATGTCCATTGATGCGATCCGAGAACTGGCGGCCGACGACATGCAGGCCGTCGACCAGTGCATCCGCGAACGCCTCAGCTCGCCGGTGGTACTGATCAACCAGCTCGGGCACTACATCATCCACTCGGGCGGCAAGCGCCTGCGCCCCCTGCTGGCCACCCTGTCGGCGCGCGCCTGCCGGGTAAAGGGGCAGGACCCGGTCACGCTGGCAGCGGTCGTGGAATTCATCCACACCGCGACACTGCTGCACGACGACGTGGTGGACGCCTCCGAGCTGCGCCGCGGCAACGAGACCGCCAACCATATCTTCGGCAACGAGGCCGCCGTCCTGGTCGGCGACTTCCTCTACTCGCGCGCGTTCGAAATGATGGTCGAGGTCGGCTCGATGCGGGTCATGGAGATCCTCTCCCACGCGACCAACGTGATCGCCGAGGGCGAGGTGATGCAGCTGATGAACTGTCACGACGCCGGGGTCGACGAGCAACGCTACATGCACGTGATCCAGTCGAAGACCGCCAAGCTGTTCGAGGCCGCCTGCCAGCTGGGTGCCATCCTGGGCGAGCGCCCGGAGACCGAGGAACAGGCCCTGGCGCATTACGGCATGCATCTGGGCACGGCCTTCCAGCTCGTCGATGACGTACTCGACTATTCCTCCAATGACGCGGTGACCGGCAAGCGCATGGGTGACGACCTCGCCGAGGGCAAGCCCACGCTGCCGCTGATTCATGCGCTGCGCGTGGGCACGCCCGACCAGGAGGCCATTGTGCGCCGCGCGATCGAGGACGGCGGCCGCGACCAGGTGGATGCCGTGCTGCAGGTGGTGCACGCAACCGACGGCCTGGCCTACACCCGCTCGCGCGCCGAGGCCGAAACCGACGCCGCGATCGAGGCAATCTCCACGCTGCCCGACTCCCCGCACCGTCAGGCCCTGATCGACCTGGCCCGGTTCGCCGTCGGCCGCAACCACTGATCGGGACGGCCGAACCATTTTCACCGCCCGGGGGCATGGACAGCCCCGAAGAGGCTCGGCATAATAGCGGGCTCGGTTCGGAGTGTAGCTCAGCTTGGTAGAGCACTGCCTTCGGGAGGCAGGGGTCGAAGGTTCGAATCCTTTCACTCCGACCAACCTTCTTCTTGACCCTGGATCTCCGGCCTGTGGCCCGCTGCAAACGGCCCGCCCCGGAGACCGCCAGGTCCCGATCACGTTCAGGTCCCGCGGACACGTCCATGACCGCCAATGCCCCGGCCGCTCGCGGCACTCTCTACATCGTTTCCGCTCCGTCCGGCGCCGGCAAGACCAGCCTGGTCGCCGCCCTGCTGGAGTCGGTGGAAGCCGTGGAAGTCTCGGTCTCGCACACCACACGCAAACCGCGCGCCAGCGAGGTCAACGGGCAGCACTACCACTTCGTCACCGCCGAGACCTTCCTCGGGATGATCGAGGACGGTCAGCTGCTGGAACACGCCAAGGTCTTCGACAACTTCTACGGGACCGCACGGGCCAGTGTCGACGAACGCCTGGACGCCGGCATGGACGTGATTCTGGAGATCGACTGGCAGGGCGCGCGCCAGGTGCGCGCGGCCGTGCCGGACGCCCACTCCATCTTCATCCTGCCGCCCTCGCGCGACGAGCTGGAACGCCGCCTGCGCGGCCGCGGCCAGGACGAGGAAGACGTGATCCAGCGCCGCCTGCGCGACGCCGAATCCGACTGCACGCATTTCCGCGAGTACGACTACACCGTGGTCAATGCCGATTTTGACCAGGCCGTGCGCGACCTGGCCTGTATCTTCCGCGCCAATCGCCTGCGCACCGTGGAACAGGAGTTCCGATCCGCACCCACGATCGGGAATCTGTTGGCGGGGGCGCCGGGGTCGGCGTAACATGCTGGAGTGTAGTTCGCTACACTCGTTTCAAGAATTTACTGACCGGAGTATCCGATGGCACGCGTCACCGTCGAGGACTGCCTCGAGAATGTCGAAAACCGCTTTCAACTGGTGCTGATGGCCGCCCGCCGGGCCCGTCACATCGCCCACGGCAAGGAAGCGCGTGTCCCCGAGGACAACGACAAGCCCACGGTAATCGCCCTGCGCGAGATCGCTGCCGGCGTGGTCGGCACCGAGGTGTTCGACGAACACGATGAACGGCCCCAGAACCAGATGCTGGACTTCAGCACCATCCGCCATCTGGAACAGCTGGAAGCCGACGAACGCTAGGAGAGGGTTTTCAATGGCCGCTGGGCAGCCAGCCGCGCCCGGGGCCGTCTCGACGGCAACGGGCGACTCGACCCGATTCCTGATCAGCGATTTGTGTTCCGAGCTCGAGGCCTATCTCGAGCCGGGCGAGGTCGAGGAGGTTTATCGCGCCTACCTCCTGGGCGCGGAGTCCCACGAAGGCCAGACCCGAAAGACCGGCGAACCCTACATCTATCACCCGCTCGCCGTGGCCCGCACCATGGCCGAGATGCGGATGGATCACCAGGCGATCAGCGCCGCCATCCTGCATGACGTGATGGAGGACACCGCCACCAGCAAGGACCGCATCCATGCCGAGTTCGGCGAGGAGGTCGCGGAGCTGGTGGACGGCGTTTCCAAGCTGACCCACCTGCAGTTCCAGTCCAAGGCCGAGGCCCAGGCGGAGAACTTCCGCAAGATGATGCTGGCGATCACCCGCGACATCCGGGTGATCCTGATCAAGCTGGCCGACCGTCTGCACAACATGCGCACCCTCGGCGTAATGCGCCCGGACAAGCGCCGCCGCATCGCCAAGGAAACCCTGGAGATCTACGCCCCGATCGCGCAGCGCCTGGGCATGAATGCCATGCGCCGCGAGCTGGAGGCGCTCGGGTTTTCCGCCAAGCATCCCTGGCGCGCCGCGGTGCTGGAACGCGCGGTGCACCGCGCCGGGGGCAACCGCCGGGAGCCGATGCGCAACATCGAGCAGGCGATTTGCTCGCGCATGGAGGCCGCCGGCATCGTCGGACGCATCTCCGGGCGCGAGAAGGGCCTGTACAGCATCTACCGCAAGATGCGCGACAAGCACCACTCGTTCGAGGACGTGTTCGACGTCTTCGCCATCCGCATCATCGTCGACGACGTGGATACCTGCTATCGCTCCCTGGGCGTGGTGCACAACCTCTACAAGCCGGTACCGGGGCGTTTCAAGGACTACATCGCGATCCCCAAGTCCAACGGCTACCAGTCGCTGCACACCATCCTGTTCGGCCCGCAGGGCGTGCCCATCGAGGTCCAGATCCGCTCGACCGAGATGGACCGCGTGGCCGAGAGCGGCATCGCCGCGCACTGGCAGTACAAGGCCGGCGGCGAGTCCACCCGCACCGCCCAGAGCCGGGCCCGCGAGTGGCTGAAGGACGTGCTCGAGATCCAGAACAGCGTGGGCAACTCCATCGAGTTCCTGGAGAACGTCAAGGTCGATCTCTTCCCCGACGAGGTCTACACCTTCACCCCCGGCGGCGACATCCTCGTCCTGCCGCGCGACGCCACCCCGATCGACTTCGCCTACGCCGTGCACTCGGATGTCGGCAATCGCTGCGTAGCGGCCAAGATCGACCGCCAGCTGGCACCCCTGTCGGTGCGCCTGCAAAGTGGCCAGACAGTGGAGATCGTCACCTCGCCCGGCGCCCGCCCCAACCCGGCCTGGCTGTCGTTCGTGGTCACCGGCAAGGCCCGCACCGGCATTCGCCACTGCCTGAAGTCCATGCAGTCCGAAGAGGCCCGCACCCTTGGCGAACGCCTGCTGGAGAAGGCCCTGGAATCCCTGGAGACCAGCCTCGCCCGCATCTCGCCGGCCCGCCTGGATCAGATGCTCGACGCGATGCAACTGGAGGACCTGGACGCACTGCTGATCGATATCGGCCTGGGCAACCGCATGGCCTCACTGGTGGCCCGCCAGATGGTGGGCAAGGAAACCCCCGAGCCCGCGACCGACGCGCCCCCCACCACCCTGGCGGTCAAGGGCACCGAGGGGCTGGTACTGAACTACGCCCGCTGCTGTCACCCGATCCCCGGCGACCCGATCATCGGCCAGCTGAGCGCCGGGCGCGGCCTGGTGGTCCACCGCGAGAACTGCCGCAACGTGCTGCACGAAAGTCGCGACCGCGGCGACCGCACGATTGCGCTGGAATGGTCCCACGAGCCCCAGCTGCAGTTCACCGCCGCCGTGCGCACCCGCACCGCCAACCGCCGCGGGGCCCTGGCCGACATGGCCGCGGTCATCGCGGACCATGGCTCCAACATCGAGCACATCTCGTTCAACGAGCAGGACGGCCATTCCACCGCGATGACCTTCCTGCTGACGGTGCGCGACCGCCAGCACCTGGCCCAGATCATGCGCGGCCTGCGGCGGCTGTCCGACGTCCTGCGCATCTCGCGCCAGCGCGGCTGACACGCGCCGCACCCGCTGATCCGCCACCCGGCGGCCGGGCTTCTTGCAGGCGCCCCGTGCGCAGCGGAAGATCGAGGCATGATCGCCGACATCCTCAACGAAACCCTGGGCGTCGCACTCACCGCGGCGCCCTGGTTGTTGCTGGGTCTGCTGGCCGCCGGCGCGGTCAAGGCCCTGATCCCGGAGGCCGCCCTGCAGCGCTGGCTCGGCGGCGCCGGCCTGGCGGCCACCGCGCGCGCCGCCGTGGTCGGAGCACCGTTGCCGCTTTGTTCCTGCGGGGCCATCCCCACCGCCCTGGCCCTGCATCGTGGCGGCGCCGGTCGCGGGCCCACCACCGCCTTCCTGATCGGAACGCCGGGTGTCGGCGCGGACTCGCTGGCCATCAGCTATGCCCTGCTGGGCCCGGTAATGGCCGTGGCCCGCGCCCTTGGCGCCATCCTCACGGCCATCACGACAGGGTTACTGGTGGGGCGCACACGCGCCGCGACGGAGCACCCGGAGGCAACCGGGGCCGAACCCGACACCTGCGGCGGATGTTGCGGGACCGACACGGACTGCGCCACGCCCGAAGCCCCGGAACGTCTCCCCGCGCGACTCCGCAGCGGACTGCACTACGCCTTCCACGACGTGCTCGACGATATCCGCCTGTGGCTGGTGATCGGCCTGCTGGTCGCCGGCGCCCTGCTCGCCCTGGTCCCGCCGGCCACCCTGGCCGCCTGGGGCTCGGGCCTGCCGGCCATGCTCGTAATGGCCGTCATTGGCATCCCGATGTACCTGTGCGCGACCGCCGCCACGCCCATCGCCGTGGGTCTGATCGCGGCCGGGGTCTCGCCCGGCACGGTGCTGGTGTTCCTGCTGGCCGCGCCGATCACCAGCCTGGCGACGCTGGGCGTGTTCCGCCGCGAACTCGGCACCCCGGCGCTGGTGCTCTACCTGGCCGGAATCGCAGCCACCACCATCGCGCTGGGGCTCGCCCTGGACGCCGGACTGGCCCGCACCGGGGTTGACGTCGCCACCCAGATGGGCGCCGCCGGCGAATTGCTGCCCGCCTGGCTCGAGTGGAGCGCCCTGATCATCCTGATCGTCCTGGCCACACCGGTCCTGCGCCGGTGGCTGGACCGCCTGATCCCTCATCCACACCCGCGGAGTGCGTGAATGTCCAATCGTTCCATCGGACTCGATGAACCGCTGTACCACTACCTCCTGGAGCACTCGTTGCGCGAGCCCGACGTACTGGCGCAGCTGCGCGCCGAGACGGCCAACCTGCCGGAGGCGAACATGCAGATCGCCCCGGAGCAGGGACAGTTCATGGCCCTGCTGGCGAAGCTCATGGGCGCACGGCGCTACCTGGAGATCGGCACCTTCACCGGCTACAGTGCCCTGGCCATCGCCCTCGTCCTGCCGGAGGACGGCGAGGTCGTCACCCTGGACAAGAGCGCGGACTGGACCGCCTCGGCCCGGCGCTACTGGGAGCGCGCCGGGGTCGCCGGACGCATCCGGCTCGAGCTGGGCGAGGCCCGCAACACGCTGCAGGCACTGGAGGCCACCGGCGAGACCGGTCGCTTCGATCTGGCCTTCATCGATGCCGACAAGACCGGCTACCCCGACTATTTCGAACACTGCCTGCGCCTGGTACGCCGGGGCGGCCTGATCCTGATCGACAACACCCTGTGGCACGGAACCGTCGCCGACCCGGACGACCAGCGCGGCGACACCCGCGCGATCCGCGCCTTCAACGACGCCCTGCATCACGACGAACGCATCGACCTCTCGCTGGCCCCCATCGGCGACGGCCTGACCCTGGCCCGCCGCCGCTGAAACCGACGCGGCTCTGGATTCACCACAGAGAACACGGAGAAGGGACCGGTCAAGGTCAAGGACGATCTACAGGAAGACGCGAAGATTGGAAGATGGAATGGGTAGCCCAGGGGCCAGCAACGCATTGCTCATTCAGAATTTCTTCCCGTCTTCCCATCTTCCTGTGAATCGCTTTTTTGGGGCCCGAAGATTGCTACGGGCCGCGGGAAGCGTTACAGGCAAAGGCCGCTGTCGCCAAGGCCACGGCGGCAGATGGCACGGCGCTCCACAGACTGCACCACCCAGCCCGCCTCGACCTCGTCCAGCTCCAGGCGGAATTCGTAGGCACTGACGGCGTCGTCGCGCAGCCCGGTCAGGTGGACCTCCGCGCGTTCCGGGCGTGGCTGGTCGATCTCCAGACCGGCATAGTCGACCGCCAGACCGGAGGCCCAGCGGCTGGCCGCCAGCCACTCCAACACGGCGGCACCGGGCATGACCTCCGGCTCCAGCGACGGCACCGGCCGAGCCTCGAAGGCCGTCGGCGCGGGCGCCCATCCTTCGGGCGATCCCGCGGCCGTGGCGTCGGCCTCCGGCCCCGGAGCGGACGTGACGCAGCCAGCCAGAAGCAACGCCAGCCCGCCCCCTGCAATCTGCCTCTTCCCGTGCATCGCGTGGCCTTCCTCGCAAATCATCATGTCCCGGGAAACATACCGGAGCACAAAACGTCCTACCATGACAGATATACATCATCGGTCGGCCGCCCCGCGGCGACCCTGGAGGTTCCCATCATGAAAGTGCTCGAACTGCGCCCGATCCTGCTGACCGGACTGTGCAGCCTGATGCTCGCCGCAAGCCCCGTGTACGCCGCCGACCACGAGACCCACGCAGGGGACGGCACCACGGTCAGCGACGAACAGGAAACGGCGGCGGAGGACGACGCCACCGTTAGCGAGATGGAGGAACTGCGCGAGTCGTGGGCCGAGGCCCGCGAGGAGCTCCAGGAAGAAGGCGAAGAGGTGGGCGAGGCGACCCGCTCGCGCACCCGCGAGACCCTGGACGCGATGGACCGCGAACTGAGCCGTCTGGGTGACAACATCCGCGAGGGCTGGGATGACCTGAGTGATGCAACCCGCGAACGCCGCGAACAGGCCTATGACGGCCTGGTCGAGGAGCGTGACCGCCTGGCCGAGTGGTCCGGCGACATGCGCGAGCGGTCCTCCGGCGCCTGGGGCGGTATTCGCGAAGGCGCCCGCGATGCCTGGGGCGGCATCCGCGACGGCTCGCGCAAGGCCTGGGGCTCGGTGCGCGATGCCTTCCGCGCGGACGACGAGCCGGCCGACGGTACCGGCGAGCGGGACATCCAGGACTGATGCCGGGCCAGCGTGCGATGCGCGCCGGGTTCGCCGGCGCGGTGCTGTTCCTGTCCGTCGCCGCCCTCACGGGCTGCGACGGGTTTGACGGGGCCTCCTCCGGGACACCCGACCACCTCGAGCGCACCACGGACCCGGAGGTCCTCCAGCGCGGGGAACACCTCTACCAGGAGCACTGCATCGCCTGCCACGGGGCCCAGCGCGAGGGCGCCGAGAACTGGCGCCAGCGCAACCCCGACGGCACCCTGCCGCCGCCCCCTCTGGATGGCAGTGCCCACACCTGGCACCACCCCTACTGGCAGCTGAAGGACATGATCCGCTATGGGGCCGAGGCGCGTGGCGGGGCCATGCCCAGCTTCGAGGACACGCTCTCGGAGGAGGACGTCGAGGCGATCATCGCCTGGCTGCAATCGCACTGGCCAGACGAGATCTTCGAGGCCTGGAAACGCTACGACCGCAACCATCCGACCCAGGCGGACTGGGAGGAGGCCATGGGCGAACCCTGGGTCACCCACCCCGACGATTGATGCGTAGCTCCCGCCGTGGCCCTACAATAGCCACGGAATGGCACGGCCCGCGCCCCCGTCTTCCGGATGAGACGCCACCGCGCATACCGGCTGGCAGGGAACGCAGCGTAATCAAGACGGCCGGGAGTGGCCCATGCAGGACATCCAGAAGTGCAAACACCGTCTCGCCACCCGGGGGTGCGTGTGAATCGACGCGCGCACGACTTCGCGGCGGATAGCGAACGGGACCGCTTGCAGACACTGGTCGAGCAGGAGCGCGTGGCACGCCGCCAGGCCGAGACCCTCGCCGAGACCCGCCTGCAGGACGTCTACGCCAAGCAGCAGCAGATCGAGCTGCTCAACACCATTGCCTCCACGGCCAACCAGTCGGACTCCATCGCCCATGTGCTGCGCGCGGCGCTGGCGGCGATCGGTCGCTATCTCGACTGGCCCGTGGGGCATGCCTACCTGGCCCGGCATAACGAGAAAACCGGCTACAGCCAGCTGACCCCCACCGGCATCTGGCATCTGGCCTGCGCAGAACCGATCAGCGCATTCCGCGACAGCACCGAGAACATGACCTTTGCCAGCGACGAGGGCCTGCCCGGCCGCGTCCTCGGCAACAGCGAACCGGCCTGGATCGAAGACTTGTCCGCGGACGACAACTTCCCGCGCGCGCCACAGGCGGCGGCCAGCGGCCTGCGCTCCGGGTTCGCCTTCCCGGTCATGGTCGGCCAGGAGGTCGCCTGCGTCCTCGAGTTCTTCGCCACCGAGCGCACCACCACCGACCCCGATCTGCTCCGGCTGATGTGGCAGATCGGCGTGCAGCTCGGCCGCGTCATCGAGCGCAACCGCCACGAGGAACGCCTGCTCCACAATGCGTCCCACGACCAACTGACCGGGCTTCCCAACCGGCGCCTGTTCCACGACCGGCTGGCCCATGCCATTGCCCGCGCCACGCGCGAACCCTTCAACCTGTTCGCGGTGCTGTTCGTGGACATCGACCGCTTCAAGGTCGTCAACGACAGCCTGGGCCACCCGGCCGGCGACGAACTGCTGGTGCGGGTCGGGCGACGCCTGCTGAACGCCCTGCGCCAGAACGACACCGTTTCGCGGCCCAAGGGGGACGACGCGACCCGCCCGGACGACACCCTCGCGCGCCTGGGCGGCGACGAATTCACCATCCTGCTGGAGGGCCTGCACGAACCGGTGGACGCCCTGCGTGTGGCCGAACGCCTGCAGGCCGTGCTGCACGAGCCGTTCTCCCTCTCCGGGCAGGACGTCTACGTAACCGTCAGCATCGGCATCGCCACCCGGCCCTACGGCCAGAGCTGCCCCATCCGGGCGAATGGCGAGGTGGACGACCCGGCCCGACCGGCCACGCCCGACGACCTGATGCGCGAGGCGGACATGGCGATGTACCGCGCGAAGTCGCTGGGCAAGGCCCGTTGCGAATTCTGCGACCCGGGCATGCAGACCCAGGCGCTGCAAAGTCTGGCGCTGGAGACCGACCTGCGCCACGCGGTGGAACGCGGCGACTTCATCGTCCACTTCCAGCCCATCATGTCCCTCGCCGAGGACCGCATCACCGGCTTCGAGGCCCTGGTACGCTGGGAGCGCAATGGCGAACTGGTACCGCCCGACCACTTCATCCCGATCGCCGAGGACACCGGGCAGGTCCACCTGATCGACATGCTGGTGTTCTACACCGCCTGCCGGCAGCTGATGCAGTGGAACACCGAGTTCCCGGACACACCGCTGACCATCAGCACTAACCTCTCGGCCCGCCAGCTCACACGACCGGAACTGGTCGACGAGGTGCAGACCATACTCGAGGGCACGGGCGCCCCGGCCGCACAGGTTCGCCTGGAGATCACCGAGACGGCGACCCTCGGCAACTTGGACGAACTGATCGAGACCCTGCACCGCCTGAAGGCGCTGGGCGTCAGCCTGGCAATGGACGACTTCGGCACGGGCTACTCGTCGCTCAGCTACCTGCACCGCCTGCCGCTGGACATCCTCAAGATCGACCGCAGCTTCGTGGCCGGGCTGGATCGCGACGAATACAGCCAGCGTCTCGTGCAGACCGTGATCCACATGGCCCGCAACCTGGGTCTTGAGGCCGTGGCCGAGGGCGTGGAGAGCCACACCCACGCCGCGACGCTGCGTGCCCTCGGCTGCACCTTCGCGCAGGGCTACTACTATTCCCCGCCGGTGGATGCAGCACGGGCCGGCGCACTACTGGACGCCCCGGGCCGGACGCGCCTTTGACGCCCGCGGGCCTGCCGCAAGCAAAAGCAAGGCCCTCAGACAGCCTGCAGCGCCACACCGCGCCGGCGCGCCAGCACCCGGCGCACCACCAGCTTCTCCAGCTCCACAATCACGAACACCGCCAGACCAAAAGCCAGAATACGCGCCCAGTCGTCAGCACCAATCGCCGTGGTACCGAACAGCGTGTGCAGCAACGGCACGTAGGTAAACGCCAGCTGCAGCAGCACCAGCACCCCGATCGCCAGCCACATAGCGCGCGAACGGAACAGCTCGCCGCGCGGCAGGACCGGCTGGTGGATCAACCGGAGGTTCAGCAGGTAGAACGCCTGCCCCGCCACCAGGGTGTTGATCGCCACGGTGCGCGCGACCTCGTCGGCCACCCCGGCCACCATCTCCATGTAGACGAAATGTCCGAAGGTCCCGGCCCATAGCAGCAGCGCGACAAACGGGATGCGCCAGAGCAGGAAGCCGGACAGCAGCGGCGTATCCGGGGCGCGCGGCGGACGCTGCATCACGCCCGGCTCCGCGCGCTCGAAGGCCAGCGCCATCGCCAGCGTCACCGAGGTGACCATGTTGACCCACAGCACCTGCACCGGGGTCAGCGGCAGGGCCAGCCCCATCAGGATCGCCATCATGATGGTCAGCGACTGTCCGGCGTTGGTCGGCAGCATGTGCAGGATGGCCTTGCGGATATTGTCGTAGACCGTGCGGCCCTCCTCGACCGCATGGGCGATGGAGGCAAAGTTGTCATCCGCCAGCACCATCTCCGATGCCTCCTTGGCCGCCTCGGTGCCCTTGCCACCCATGGCCACACCGACATCCGCCCGCTTCAGCGCCGGGGCATCATTGACCCCGTCCCCGGTCATCGCCACGATGCGCCCGCCCTGCTGCAGGGCCCGCACCAGGCGCAGCTTGTGCTCCGGCGAGGTCCGCGCAAAGACATCCGTGCGCTCCGCAAGCTCCGCCAGATCGGCATCGTCCAGCGCATCCAGCTCGTGACCGGCGCGTGCCTCGGCCTCGCGCCCCAGGCCGAGCTGCTCGCCGATCGCCCGCGCCGTTGCCAGGTGGTCGCCGGTGATCATCTTCACGTCGATACCGGCCGCGCGGCAGTCGGCCACCGCACGGATCGCCTCGTCGCGTGGCGGGTCGATGATCCCCAGCAATGCCAGCAGGGTGAAGCCACCAGTCTCGACATCGTCAAAGCGCAGCTCGCCTCCATTGGGTTCGGCCTCGCGTACCGCGACCGCCAGCAGGCGCTGGCCCCGGGCCGCCACGTCCTCCATCCCCGCATGCCAGCATTCCGCATCCAGCGCCGCCCGGGTGTGGCCATCCACCTGCTGCTCGCTGCAAAGCTCCAGCACGCGCTCGGGCGCCCCCTTCAGGAAGATCCGGGCATGGCCCTCGTGGTCATGGTGCAGCGTGGCCATGTAGCGGTGATCCGACTCGAACGGGATCACGTCGGTGCGCGGCAGGCGTTCGCCTTCCAGGTGCGGATCCAGCCCGGCCTTGCGCGCGAGGGTAATCAGGGCGCCCTCGGTCGGGTCGCCCTCCATCACCCAGTCGCCATCCCTCTCGTAGAGCCGCGCATCGTTGCACAGCAACCCCACCCGCAGGACCTCCCGCAACAATGGGTCGTCTTCCGGGTCGACATCGCGGTCGTCCTCGGAGAAATGCCCCTGCGGCGCGTAGCCGACGCCACTGACATGGATCTCGCGAGTGGCCGTGCGCAGGGTCTGCGCGGTCATCTCGTTGCGTGTGAGCGTGCCGGTCTTGTCGGAGCAGATCGCGGAGACCGAACCCAGGGTCTCCACCGCCGGCAGGCGGCGGATGATGGCATTGCGCCGCGCCATCTTCTGCACCCCGATGGCCAGTGCGATGGTCATGATCGCGGGCAGCCCCTCGGGGATGGTCGACACCGCCAGGCTCGCCGCGGCCAGGAACATCTCGTCCAGCGGATAGCTGCGCACCCAGAAACCGAAGGCGAAGGTGGCCATCGCGATCACCACGATCACCGCCGCCAGCCAGCGGCCAAACTGCTCCATCTGCCGGACCAGCGGCGTCTCCAGTCCCTCGACCTCGCCGAGCATGGTGGAGATGCGCCCGATCTCGGTGTGCTCGCCAGTAGCCACCACCACGCCCGTACCACGACCAAAGGCCACCAGCGTTCCGGAGAACGCCATGCCGCGGCGGTCTCCAAGGTCCGCGTCCGGTTCCACTGCGGCGGTATCCTTCTCCACCGCCACCGACTCCCCGGTCAGCACCGCCTCTTCCAGGCGCAGGTTCTTGACCTCGAACAGGCGCAGATCGGCGGGTACCCGATCCCCGGCCTGCAGATGCACGACATCCCCGGGCACCAGCTGCTCGGCCGGGATCTCGCGGCGCTCGCCCCCGCGTGTGACCAGCGCACGCGGGGAGAGCATGCGACGAATGGCGTCCAGCGCCTTTTCCGCCTTGCCCTCCTGGACGAATCCGATCAGCGTGTTGATCAGGACCACGGCCAGGATCACGCCGGTATCCACCCAGTGGCCCAGCAGCGCCGTCCCCAGTGCCGCCACCAGCAGGATATAGATCAGCACATTGTGGAAATGGCGCAGGAAGCGTCGGAGAACGCCGGCCCGTTCGGGCGGGCGCAACTGGTTGGGACCGTAGTGGGCCAGACGCTCCTCGGCCGTGTCAGCCGTCAGGCCCTCGCGCGCAGACCCCCAATGCTCGAGGGCCTCCTCCGCCTTCCGGCCGTGCCATGCGGGGGGCTCCTGGGTCTCGCCCGGATCGGTGGGGTCGGGGGCTTCGGCCATGGGCAACGCCTTTTTGTATCTACGTCGCCCCATCGTCACCCGGTACCCGGGGGCCGGCAAGCCCCCGGGCGATCCGGCGGCTCAGAACTGCATGCCGACCTTGCCCATCACGCGCATGTTGTCGGCATCCGCGCGGCGGCCATCGAAACGATCGCTCTCGGTAAACTGATAGCGGGCCTCCAGCCCCAGGAACCACTGTTGGTCCAGCTGGTATTTCAGGCTGCCACCCACCTGGGCCGCCCACAGGCCATTCGTGTCGTCATCCAGCTTGGCGCGCACGTAGCCGATACCCGGACCGAACCCCAGCGACAGCCGTTCGTTCGGCTCGAACATCCAGTGGCTGTTGACCTCGGCACTGGTCATTTTCAGCGGGTCGTCGCTATAGCGGCTCACACTCAGATGGTGGCGCAGCACGCCCGTGGCTGGCTGGAACAGCTGGCAGTTGGCACCGATCTCGACGCCGTAGGCGCCATCGCTGCTCGCATCCGACAGATCCGGCGAGACCACTCCGCCCATCAGCGCCACGCTGGGCTCCATGCCGCGTTCCACCGCGCTGGCCTGGGCAAATGGCATGACCGCCATCGCGCCCAGGGCGCACATCACCATCGTCTTCCGGTACTGCATGGGGCACCTCCTGATCAGCATGAATAAGAAAACCCTAATGGTAGACCAGCCTGTCGTGATCTTCATCACGTCACACGGAACCCGACGCACGGCATGGAATTTTTTTCGGGGCCACTGCATCCCCTTGCCGGAGCTCGGCCGCGGTGCCCTGCCCGGACCCCTGCAGAAATCGAGGGAACCCTCGGCGGCCGCAGCGCTCGAAAGCAGTGAACGCGCACAGCCCGGGCGTGCGCGGTTCGCTCTGAAGCAGCAACAAGAACAATCATCCACTCATAAGCAAACGGAGGACCTCATGTCCGATCAACCGAATGCGAACCGTCGTAAATTCCTGCGTCAGGCATCCGCTGCCGTGGCCGCCATCCCGGTGGTCAGCATGGTGGGCATCTCCTCGGCCAAGGCTGATACGAAGGCCGAAGACGGCCATGCCCACAACTACGTCAACAACGCCGCAGACGCCGATCACGCGGACTACTCCGAAGGCGAGAAGTGCAAGAACTGCGCCTTCTGGGGCGGTGGCGATGCCGAATGGGGCCAGTGCTTCCACGCCGACTTCCAGGGTGTTCAGGTGAACGCCGAAGGCTGGTGTGACGAGTACGTCGGCGCCTGATCCCGACCCTCGCGTCCGGCCCGCCTTCCGGGCCGGACGCTTCGTCGTCCCGGCCGCTCCGCCCGCGGCTTGCATCCCCTCCACACATCCCCGCAAGCTAGACCCCTGATTTCGTAGACCGGTCCCGGCAACAGCCCCGTGCGGCCGAAAGGAAGCTGCGTGTCCGACCCGTTCTCCCGGCTTGCCCGCATCACCGCCGGTGATCCATACCCCGGTTCGCGGCGAGCCCACTGATGGATCTCTCGCCCGGCGGCTTCACGGTCCTCTACCTGGCCTACGGCCTGGCCTTCTTCGCGCTGGGGGTGGTCGCACTGGTGCTCCCCCGCGGTGACGGCACACTGCCGTTTGCCCGATACTTCTGGCTGCTGGCCCTGTTCGGCCTGATCCACGGTGCGTACGAATTCCTGCAAGCCGCAGGCTTTCACTATCCGCCGGCGCGCTCGGTGTGGCTCAACGCCACCTGGCAGTTGTTCTCCTACGTACCGCTGCTGGAGTTCGGGCGCCGTGCCCTGGTCGCGAGCCAGCCACGCATCCGGCTCGATGCCCTGTGGTTGTACCCGGTCCTCGCCGCCGGAATGCTGCTGGTGATCGGCATCGCCGACGACCCGGGACGTGGCCTGGCCAACGGCGGACGCTACCTGGTCGGCTTCCCGGGGGCACTGCTGACCGGTCTGGCCTTCTGGTTCGTGCTGCGGCAACGCCGTCGGCGGGCGGTCGAATCCGGCGATCAGGCCCGGCATTATCCGGCCGTGACCCTCCTGGCTCTCGCCTTTCTGGGTTACGCACTGCTCACCCCGTTTCCGGGAACCCTGGATCCGGCCCTGCCGGGCTGGCTGCCCACCCAAGGCGACTTCCTCGAGACAAGCGGGCTGCCCGTGCAGCTGCTGCGCATGTTCACCGCCATCCTCGCCGCCATCGGGCTGATGACCCTGACCCGCTCGCTGGGCACCCAGCAGGGCGACGACCTGCTGCGCATCCTCGATACCCTCAATGGCTTCGTCTATCGCTGCCGCAACAATCCACAGTGGGACGTGATCAACATCGAGGGTTCGCTGGAAGAACTGTCGGGCCACCCGCAGACCCGGTTCTTCCAGGAACACCGGACCCTCGGCGACCTGGTCCACCCGGACGATCGCGAACGCGTCTGGCAGGAGGTCTCGGAAGGCCTGCAGCGCGACGGCCAGTTCCAGGTCCAGTGGCGTCTGGTCCAGCGTGACGGCGGCCTGCGCTGGGTCTTCGAACGCGGGGCCGGCCACTACGACGCGCGCGGCCGGCTGCAGTATCTCCAGGGGCACGTCGTCGATGCCGACGAGCTCGTCACCACCAGCGAGCGCCTGCGAGCCAAGACCGACGAACTGGAGGCCTTCCGCTCCACTCTCGACCTGACCCTGGATGCGGTGTTCCTGTTCGATGTGGAGACCCTGCGCTTCATCTACGTCAACCAGGGCGCGGTGGACCAGACCGGCATCCCGCGCGAGGAACTGCTGCAGCTACATCCCTATGACATCAAGCCGGACTACCCCGAGCCGCGCTTTCGCCAGCTGGTCGAGCCCCTGCGCCGGGGCGAGCGCGACCAGTTCCGCTTCGAGACCAGCCACCGCCACCGCGACGGCGTCGAGGTTCCAGTCGAGATCTCCCTGCAGCTCGTCGCCCCGCGCGGCGAGACGGCCCGCTACGTGGCCATCTCGCACGACATCACCCAGCGCAAGCGCAACGAGAAGGCCCTGCTGCAGGCCCTCTCGGAACTGGAAGCCTCGCGCGACGAGCAGGCGCGCCTGCTGGAACTGACCCGGCGCGAGCAGGGCCGCATGGCCGCGCTGCTCTCGGCCATGAGCATCGGCATCCTGTTCGAGGACCGCGACGGACGGGTGGAGTACGTGAACCCGGCCTTCCGCCGGATGTGGGCCATCGCCAGCGAGGTGGAACTGGTCGGCCGCCCCTCGCGCGAGGTGCTGGAGCACTCCACCCACCGCTTCGCACGGCCGGACCACGCCTCGCGCCACGTCCTGCACGTGCTGGACACCCACGAAATCAGCGAACGCTTCGAGGTCGACCTGTACGACGGGCGCATCCTCACCCAGGTCTCCTACCCGGTCCACGATACCGACGAACGCTCCATCGGACGCCTGTGGCTGTACGAGGACGTGACCCACGAACGCCAGACCGCCCAGCAACTGGTCTACCTCGCCGAGCACGACGCGCTGACCGGGCTGTACAACCGCCATCACTTCCAGAAGCGCCTGGAACGCGCGATTCACAGCGAGCGCCGTCGCAACGGGCGCTTCGCCCTTTTGTACTTCGATCTCGACGAATTCAAGACCATCAACGACACCTTCGGCCACCGGGCCGGCGATACCGTGCTGGTGCGCGCCGCCGGCGAGATCGCCGCCCTGGTGCGTAGCCAGGACATCTTTGCCCGCCTGGGCGGTGACGAGTTCGCGATCCTGGTGGACCGCGAATCGGATCAGGAGCCGATCGAACTGGCCGAACGCGTCGGCCGCGCGATCTCCGCGATCCCGTTCCGCTTCCGTGGCCAGAACTACCGCCTCACCGCCAGCATCGGCATTGCCCACTACCCCGAGCACGGCGACAACGTCGAGGACCTCGTGGCGCATGCCGACACCGCGATGTACCAGGCCAAGGACCTGGGCAAGAACACCTGGGCGGTGTTCGACCGCAGTCGCAACACCGCCGAGCACATGCTGGAGCGGATGTCGTGGAGCCAGCGCATCGGCACCGCGCTGGAACGGGGCCACTTCGAGCTGCACTACCAGGGCATCTACACCATCGACGGGCGCCACATGCACCACATGGAGGCCCTGGTCCGCATGCGCGACCCGACCAGCCCGGAGGAGCTCACCATGCCCGGCCAGTTCATTCCCATCGCCGAGAAAACCGGGCAGATCCTCGACATCGACCGCTGGGTGATCCGCGAGAGCATCGCGCGCCTGGCCGATGACGCGGCCATCCCCGGCATCGCGATCAACATCTCCGGGCGCAGCTTCGACGAACCCGGGCTCCCGCACTACATCGCCCAGCAGCTCGAACAGCACGCCGTCGAGCCTCGCCGGCTGATCATCGAACTGACCGAGACCGCCGCGGTCTCCGAGATGCAAGATGCCCAGCGCTTCATCGAGGCGCTGCAGCACACCGGCTGCACCGTCTGCCTGGACGACTTCGGCTCCGGCTTCTCCACCTTCGCCTACCTCAAGTACCTGGGCGTGCAGATCCTCAAGATCGACGGCATGTTCGTGCGCGACCTGCCCAACAACCGCGACAACCAGGCCTTCATTCGCGCAATGGTCGACGTCGCCCGGGGCCTGGAAAAGCAAACCGTGGCCGAATGCGTGGAAGACGCGCCCACCCTCGAGATGCTGGGCGAACTGGGCGTGGACATGGCTCAGGGCTACCACTTGCACCGCCCGTCCCTGGAGCTCCCGGCCACCGATACCTGAACCACCGCACGCGAACGGCTCAGTCAGTGAGTGGCTCGTACTCGTCGGGGCCGAGCGCCGGCTCCTCGAAGCGGAAATTCACCCCCGTCGGCGCGATCCGGAAAACGCCCCGCGCCCGACTCCAGCCCTGCTTGCACACCATCGCATCGACCCGCTCGAAGAGCCGCTGCAGTGCCCGCGCGGTCATGGCGCGGTTCGCGTAAGCCAATCCGTGGCGTTCCCAGGCGTCCCGCGCGCCCGCGGCCAGCTCCCAGCCCGTCTCCACGAAGCCGGCGATCCACAGCGCCCGCAGTACGCCGTCGCCCCATTGCCCACGCAGCCGCGCCATGCCGGAGCGTGCGTCCGAGGCGGCTTCCACCAGCTCAACAAGCGATACGGGCAGCAACGCTTGCCAGTCCTCGCTCTCGAACAATCCCGGCAATAGATCCTCATCGATGATCTGCACGAAATCCGGCACCGGATCGGAACCCGTGCGCTCGGCCAGTTGAATCAGCGCTCCGGCCTCGTCGACATAGCCGGACAGGGCAAACCCGCAAAGGTGGTGATCCACGATGTCGTGCACGAATACCGAGGTCGGGATGCGCTCGCCGGTAAACGGGGTGGCCGCGATCACGTCCGCGCCTTGCCCGGGCAGGTCCAGCTTCCAGCCACGCACGCCAAAGCCGTCCTCCCAGGACTCGGCATACCGCACCGGGATGGACACACCAGAGGCACCCTTGACGTCACAAGCATCGGGTATTCGGGGCATCGTCGCGCTCCTTTCGGGAAGGTCTCCCCTTGCACTTTACCGACCGGTCAACTAGTGTGCAAAGTCATGCAGATAACCACCGCCAACCCCACTGGCCACGACAGCCGCGAAGGCCTGCTGAAGGCCGCCCGCGAACTGATCGTCGGACGCAGCTACAGCGCCGTCGGCATTGCCGAGATCTGTGCGCACGCCGGCGTGCGCAAGGGCAGCCTGTATCACTTCTTTCCCGGCAAGGAGGCGCTCACCCTGGCGATGCTGGATGCCCTCTACGCCGACTTCGAACAAGAGGTCCTGATCCCGGCACTGGCCGGCGTCGACGGGCTGGGCGCCCGGATCGAGGCATTTGTCCGGGCCATCCATGACTTCGAGGCCGGGATCAAGGCGGACACGGGACAGCTTCCGGGATGCCCCTTCGGCAACCTGGCCGTGGAGATGGGCACCCACAACCCGACCCTGCGCCAGGCGATCCGGGAACACCTTGACGCCGTCACCGCGCATTTCCGCTCCGTGCTGGACGAGGCCGTGCAGGACGGCGAGCTGCCATCCCACACCGACACCGACGCGCTGGCCGAACAGTGGCTGGCGCTGATGGAGGGGATCCTGGTCATGGCCAAGGCCAACCAGGATCCGGCGACCATCCTGCGCCTGGGCCCCGCGCTGGGCGCACTCCTCAACCCAACGCCGGAGGCCCGCCATGAGTCATGATGACTTCCCCCTACACGACGCGAGCAGCGCGCCGGAGGCGCAACGCGCCTTCGACCAGGCCGAACAGACCTTCGGCATGGTCCCCAACCTGATCCGCAAGATGGCCAGCGCCCCTGCCCTGGCCG
This sequence comes from Thioalkalivibrio sp. AKL19, assembly GCF_000420165.1. Classification (GTDB taxonomy): domain Bacteria; phylum Pseudomonadota; class Gammaproteobacteria; order Ectothiorhodospirales; family Ectothiorhodospiraceae; genus Thioalkalivibrio. The sequence continues at coordinate 517,284 of NZ_ATUK01000010.1, forward strand.
AGGCCTACCTCTCCCTCAACGACCTGCTGCAGAAGACCTCGCTAACCCCGACCGAACAGGGTGTGCTGCTGCTGACCGTCAGCCGCTACCACGAGTGCGACTACTGCATGGCCGCCCACAGCATGACCGGCCGCATGACCGGTGTTCCCGACGACGTGATCGCCGCGCTGCGCGAGGACCAGCCGATCACTGACCCCAAGCTGGAGGCCCTGCGCCAGTTCGCCCGCGCGATGATCGAACAGCGTGGCTGGGTCGACACGGCCACCCGGCAGGCCTTCCTGGATGCCGGCCATACGCCCGCGCAGATGCTGGAGGTAATCCTGGCGATCGGCCTGAAGACTCTGTCCAACTACACCAACCACATCGCCGGCACGCCCGTGGACGAGCCCATGGCCGGCGAACGCTGGACCGCCCCGAAGTAGCCGCGGGCGCCCCCACCGAAACCACCCCGAGGAGCATCCCCATGAGCGAAGAAACCGCCGATCTTGTCGTCATCATGATCACCGGGCCGGAGAACAAGCGCCGCCTGCCGTCGGCCTTCTTCCTGGCAGCCACCGCTGCCGCGGCCGAACAGAACGTCATCATGTACTTCACCGGACCGGCCACCGAGCTGCTGAAAACGGGGGTCGCCGAAACCATCTACCCAATGGAGGGCGGCAAGAGCATTGCCGACTTCATGAAGAACGCCATGGACAACGGGGTCCAGGTGATGGGCTGTCGCCAGTCGCTGGAACTCAACGGCATGGATGAGTCCGATCTCGCCTACCAGGATCTCCCGCTGCTGAGCCCGTCCCAGGCCTTGCCCTCGCTGGGTTCGGCCGGCAAAGTCCTCACCTGGTAATCACGAGGGGCGCCCCGGGGCGCCCCTGTCTGACGGGGAGCCAACCCTGGGCGCGCCGGACCATCGCAAACGCATCCTCCTGCTCTCCGCCTATCGCGCCGACAGCCACGCGGCGTGGACAGACTGGCTGACCAGCACCTTCGATGCGTTCAACTGGCAGCTACTGGAACTGCCGGGGCGCCACTTCCGTTGGCGCATCCGTGGCAACCCGATCTCCTGGCTGGACGAACTGGCGACCACGGAAGCCGACGCAGTCATCGCCACCTCGATGGTGGATCTCGCCACCCTGCGCGGACTCCATCCGCATCTCGCCGCCCTGCCGACGCTCTACTACGTGCACGAGAACCAGTTTGCCTATCCGCTGGGCCCGCAACAGGTGGATTCGGTGGACCCGCAGATGGTGCAGATCTATGCGGCGCTGGCCGCGGACCGCATCGCCTTCAACTCGGCGTTCAACCGCGACTCGTTCCTGGAAGGGGTGGCGACCCTCCTCGGACGCATGCCGGATGCGGTACCTCCCGGGATAGGGGACCGACTGACGGAGCGCAGCGCGATCCTCCCGGTGCCGATCCAGCCAACGGCCGTGGCCGGCGGCACTCGCGATCCGGGCCTGATCCTCTGGAATCACCGTTGGGAATACGACAAGGCCCCGGAGGTCTTTGCCGAGGCCATGCTGGCGCTGGCGGGGTCGGGCGTGGAGTTCCGTCTTGCCCTGCTGGGGCCGCGGCCGGCGAACGCCCCCGAACCCCTGCAAAAGCTGCGCGAGGCCCTGGGGAACCGGATCATCGCCGATGGCAAGCTGCCCCGCAGCGAATACGACGCGTTACTGGGCCGCGCAGGCATCGTCGTCAGTACCGCCCGGCACGAGTTCCAGGGCCTGGCAGTGCTGGAGGCCAGCGCCGCTGGTGCCACACCGCTGGTCCCGGATGCCCTGGCCTACCGCGAACAGTACCCCGATGCCTGTCGCTACCCGCAAGGCGATGTAGACACGCTGACGCAGCGCCTGCAAGCATGGCTGCAGCAAGGGGTCCCGCCCGCACCCGACGTCCGCGCGTGGACGCCGGGGCGATTGGAGCCGGACTGGAGAGAGATACTGGACGACCTCGTCATGGACGACCGCAAGCGTCCACGGGTCAGTCGCGGCTGACCACGACCCGTTCCGACTTGGGGTCGTCCTCGGCCACGAAGACCGGGCGGATCACATCGCGGTAGTTGCGGATACGCTGCACGTAGTACACCGGTTGATAGCCACGGGCATAGCCATAGCGCAGGTCCTGGTAGTACCGCTCCTCGGTCAGCAGTGGCAGCGTCTCGCGCATGTCGGCCCAGCGGTCGGGATCGCGCCCCAGCTCGCGTGCCAGGCGGCGGGCGTCCAGCAGGTGGCCACGCCCGATGTTGTATGCGGCCAGCGCCAGGTACGTGCGATCGGGCTCGGCGACATCATCCGGCAGCAGTTCGTGCTGGCGCTGCAGGTAGCGGGCCCCGCCGTCAATGCTTTGCAGCGGGTCCAGCCGGTCCACCCCCAGCGACTCGGCGGTGCGCCGGGTCAGCATCATCAGGCCGCGCACGCCGGTGGGGCTGCGCGCCTCCGGATCCCAGTGCGACTCCTGGTAGGCCAGCGCGGCCAGCAAGTCGGCGGGAAGGTCCGTGCGTTCGGCCGCCTCCTCGAAGTACGCCTGATACTGCGGCAGCCGATTCTCGATCCGGCGGTTCAGCGCCCGCAGGTCCACGAAGTCGAACTGATCGATGTAGGCGTAGTAGCGTTCGTCGACGAGTTCGCGCAGTTCCCGGCCGCCGTCGCCCTGCATCCACTCGGCTGCCAGGTCCGCCAGCGCCGCCTGTGCGGCCTCCACGTACCACCCCAGCGCACGCGGCTCGGAAAGATCGAAGGCGATGTCGAGGTGCGGGAACGAGCGGCGGTTGTAGCGGACGATGTGGGAATCCGCCACGGTGCAGTCGATCTCCTGGCGCGCGACCTGCGCCATCAGACGCTCGGTGCCAATCTCGCGCGCCTCGAAATCGGCCGATTCCGGCAGAACATCCTGCAGGGTCTCGACATAGCTGCTGCCCGCCGAGACCACCAGATCGACACCCTCCAGCTCGCTCGCCGAACCGGGCATGGCATCGAAGTCACGATGGCAGACCACCTGCTCCCTGATCTCCATGTATTCGGGGCCGCGGCGGAAGCGCTCGTCGCGCGAGGGGAGATGGGTCAGCCCCGCCGCCGCCATGTGCGCCTCGCCGGACGCGAGTGCCTCGAGCACGCCGGAGACCGACTCGGCCATGACCCACTCCACCTGCCAGCCATGCGCCTGGGCAAAGCCCTCGACCAGGTCGTGTTCCGTGCCGGCGGTCTCCAGATGCTGGTCGAAGTACCAGGTGGTGGGCGCGTTGCGAGTCACCACGCGCAGCGTCCCGGTCTCCTCCACCGGAGCCAGGCCGTCGCCCGCGGCGGCACTGGACACAACCGCCTCGGACGGCCCGTTCCCCGAACCGCACCCGGCGAGCAACGCCAACAGGGCGGCAGGCATCAGCGCGCGACAGGTCCGCCCGCAACGCGCCGAGCGCCCATACTGGGCGCGGGGATTCGCTTGTTCGGTCATCTCGGTTTCCTTCCCGTCGACAGCCCGCGACGAACGCGTGGCCGAGTCCATGACGGATCCATGAATGTCCGATACAGAGACTAGGGTTTTGCGGAATGGTTCTCAAAAATACCCATGCCGATGGGGTTGCGGTGTCGCCGGGACGATGTTCGCCGGTGGGCAGGGAAATCGCGTGGCCTGTACAGTCGAAGCAGGGTCCCGGGGAACGCGGATCCATGTTTCCCCGGTGAACGTCCCGGCATTGGCACGATCAAAACCCCGTCACCTGCAAGGAGCGCAACAATATGGCCGTGGAATCCCTCCTTCTCCTCCTGCTCATCGGCGGCATCGCCGGCTGGCTCGCCGGCCTGCTGGTCCACGGGTCCGGGCAGGGAATCCTGCTCAACATCGTGGTCGGCGTGATCGGCGCCTTCCTTGGCGGCTGGCTATTCACCCAGCTCGGGGTACAGGCCGGCGGCCTCATCGGCAGCCTGGCGGCCGCGACACTCGGCGCCGTCCTCCTGCTGGGCCTGCTACGCCTGATCCACAAGGCCTGAGGCGGTGCTCGAGATGGATGCCATCCTCCAGATACTGGGCATCATCCTGCTGGTCGGTGGCCTGATCGCCGCCCTGGTCGGTGTTCAGGACGCCTTCGGCATGCGCGAACGCGCGGCGCGACTGTTTCTTGGCCACTTCACCCGCCGCACCCTTGCGCTGCTTATTGGTGGCGGCGTTGCCGCGCTGATCGGCCTGATCCTGATCACCTGAAAACGTGAAGCGGTTGGCGTAATTCCCCCGAAACGGTAGGGTCCGCCCCGGGGGATCGCGTCCCGCAGAAGGCGCGGCCTGGCTGCGGCCACCCCCGTATAACCACCACGAAGGGGAGACCGCATGACACTGACACCGTCGCGCCGCCTGGCGCTCTCGATCGCCGCAAGCTCCGCCCTGTTCGCCGCCCCCACGACCCTGCTGGCCGCCGGCTTCTACCTCCAGGAGCAGGGCGTGTCCGGCCTCGGCCGTGCCTATGCCGGGGAGGCCGCCATCGCCTCCGACGCCAGCACCATCTACTTCAACCCGGCCGGCATGACGCGCCTGGAAAGCAACGAGCTCCAGGCGGGCGTGCACCTGCTGATCCCCAACGCGGAGGTCAACAGCCGCGGTACGACCATCAACGGCACGCCATATGATGGCGGCCGCGACAGCAGCAATCCCTACGATCCGACCCCGGTCCCCAACCTGTACTGGGCGGAGCAGTACTCCGACCGCGTCTGGCTGGGCTTCGGCCTCACCGCGCCCTTCGGCCTGAGGAACGAGTACAACGACAACTTCTTCGCCCGCTACGACTCGCTGGAATCCGACCTGCAGGTGCTGAACCTGCAGCCCAGCATCGCGTTCGAGCTGACCGACCGGATCTCCATCGGCGGCGGCCTCGACCTGCAGTACGCCGATGCCACCCTGCGCAGCGCGACGCCCGGAGGGCCCCCGACCAGTCCAGCCACCGACGGCGAGTTCGAACTCGAGGGTGACAACTGGGATGTCGGCTTCAACATCGGCATGCAGTTCGACCTGAATGATGACACCCGGCTGGGCATCCACTACCGCGACGGCATCACCCACACCCTGAAGGGGACCGCGACCTCCACCCAGCAGGGTGTTCTGCCCGGTCGTGCCGACCTGAAACTCCCCGACATCGCGTCGATCGGCATCCAGCATCGCTTCAATGACCGCTGGACCGGCCTCGCCCAGTACACCTGGTTCAACTGGTCAAACTTCGACGAGATCCGGATCCAGTTGCCCCAGGGCAACGAGCAGGTGCTGGAACAGAACTACCGCAACAGCTACGCCCTGGCGGTGGGGGCCGAGTACGCGATGAACCCGCGCTGGACCCTGCGTGGCGGCATCCAGTACGACCAGACCCCGACGCAGACCGACGGGCGCAGCACGCGCACCCCGGATGGCGACCGCACCTGGTTCTCCTTCGGTGCCAGCTACGCCCGCAGCGAGCGCCTGACCTTCGACCTGGGCTACAGCTACATCCATGTCGCCAGCGAGGACCTCGACATCACGCGGGGCTTCGATTCAAATCAAGATGGACAGGCTGATACCATTGTGAACATGCAGGGGACGACCAAGGGCCACGTGCACGTCCTGTCGGCCGCCATGCGCTACCACTTCTAGCGCCGAATCCGGGGCTGGGCATGCGCCCCGCCCCGTTCATCACCGCTCCAGCCCCACTCCGCAGGCCGCCGCCAGCGCGCGTCGGTCGGCGTTGCTCAGGTCGCGCCGTCCGGCGTTGGCCTCGCCCAGGATCGCGTGCATCACCGCCGCCGGGTCGTCCACGTGCTCGATCCCCAGGGCGTGCCCCAGCTCGTGCGCCAGCGTCAGGCGCAGCTCGTCCGCGTCACTGGCCTTGAACACGGTGATGGAGCGCCGCGCGCCCTGCTGCTCGTAGACCGCCATGTCGAAGGCACCGGTCGCGCCGATCTCGCGGTTCAGTTCCGCGACCCGTTCGTTGAAGCCATCGATCTCACGCTCGAGGTCGCGGATCTCACGATTGAGCTCGTCGCGCCGGCGCTCCAGCGTGCGGCGGCGTTGCTCCAGGTCATTCCGCGCCGCATCCAGCGCCCTGCGCTGCCGTTCCAGCCGCTCGCGGTTCCCCGCGCTGTGCGCCATGCGTCCGGCATTCCAGGCGGCCACTGCTTCTTCGTACTCGCGCTGGCGCGCCTGAAGGTCCTCCAGACGCCGCTGATAGCCCGCGGCGTCCGCCGCTAGCGCCGAGTGGCGGTGATCCAGGCGCTCCTCGCGCTCGGCGATCCCCCGCTTGAGCCGGTCCAGCTCCGCGCGCGCCCGGTCGCGGCTCTCGGCACCCGCCTGGCGCTCGTCGAACACCAGCCGGACCGGCATCCCCTCGCCCGCGCGCTGACGGAAAAGTGTTTCCGGCGTCGGCCCGTCCCACATGCTCACGGCCGCGTCCAGGGCTGCCTGCACCGCGTCACGTTCCAACCGGAAGCGCGGGTCCACGGCCTCCAGATGCAGGGTGATGGGCACCTCGCAGCGCGGCGCGGCCTGGTGCGCATGCCCCGTGGAGCCGCCCGGTACTTGACCTTCCTGCAACAGGAAACCGCCCATCGCGAGCGCCCCGACACCGCCGACCAGCCACAACGGTATTGCCATTACGTTTCCTCCCTCGCACGCACCCAAGGTACCAGCCAGCGGGCACCGCTACCCGCGTTTGCCCCGCCAAAACGGGCCAGGCACCATTGAATCCATTCGATACCCCCGATTCAGGAGACTGCCATGCTGCGCACCCTTCTTGCCGCCCTGCCGCTCGTTGTCCTGCCGCTGGCCGTCCAGGCCGAGACCCCGAATATCCAGCCCGGCCTCTGGGAAAACCAGAACACCAAGATCATGGAAGGCATGGGCGGCATGCCGGACCAGACCGAGACCAGCACCGAGTGCGTCACCCAGGAAGACATCGACCGCGGCGAGAGCATTATCGAGGCGCCGGAAGGCTGCACCCTGGACCAGATGGACATGACGGCCGACCGCATGGACTACACCATGAGTTGCCCCGGCCCACAGGGCGGACGCATGCAGATGGACGGCAGCATGCGCTTCATGGGTGACCACGCCGAGGGCGAAATGACCAGCGAGATGGAGACCCCGATGGGCCCGGTCAACGTGCGCATGGAAATGCGCGGCAAACGCATCGGCGACTGCTGACCACCCACCACGAACAAGAGCGAGGACAGGAAGGTTGGAAGAGGGAAAAGGACCGTTGCCTTGGTTCGATGTGTATCGGTTAGTCAGTGAGCAGCCGTGCGCGCCGGGCGCCCATCACTGTTTCTCTTCCAAACTTCCCATCTTCCTGTAAATCGCTGTTGACCCAGCCCTTCTTCGTGCGCTTCGTGGCAGTCGCGCCCTAAAGATTCACGTCCTGCGCCAGAGGCGGATCTGGTTGTTGGCCGGCATGTCGATGACGGCCTCGGGCTCCAGTCCGTGGCGGGCGGCGAGGGCGTCCAGGTCGGCGCAGTCGCGCACGCCCATGCCCGGATCTTGCGCCCGCAGCATCTGGTCGAACCGGGCGTTGGATTCGGCGGTATGCGAACCGTCGTGGGCAAACGGGCCGTACAGCGCAAACAACCCGCCCGCCGCCAGTACCCGGGCCACCCCGGCAAACAGTGCCTCCACCGCAGGCCAGTGCATGATGTGGACGGTGTTCGCGCTGTAGACATACTCGAACGGCCCCTCCGGCCAGGCATCGTGCAGTACGTCCAGTTGCCGCGCCGGCTGCAGGTTGGGTACGGCAGCATCGCGCCGCCATGCCTCCACGCCCGGAAGATTCTCGGCGACGTCGCTGGGGTGCCAGTCCAGGTGCGGCAATGCCGCGGCAAAGTGGACCGCATGCTGCCCCGTGCCGGCACCGATCTCCAGAACCCGCCCGTGGGCATGAAAGCGCTCGCGAAGAACCGCCAGGATGGGCGCCCGGTTCTGTTCAGCGGCCGGGGCATAGGGCTTGTCGGAGGTCATCTCGGCAATCCGTAAGCAGAAGCAGGCCCCGTATTCTGGACGCCTCGTGGCCGCACTGCCATGATCGGGAGACATCCCCTTCCCAGGCGCCCCCGATGATGCCCCGCTCCCGGTTGTCCCTGCCCGTCTTGCTCGCCCTGCTTCTCGTCATGGCCGGCGAGGCCCTGGCGCGCGACATGGCGACCGACCCGGATCGCCTGCTCCCGGTCGAGCTGGCCACGGTCGGGGTCGATGCCAACTCTGACGCCCCCATCGCGTTGCTGCGACACCCGGCCTCCGGCGAAGTGGTGCCGATCGTGATCGGCACCGACCAGGCCCGCGCGATCCTGCTGGCAATGCACGAGGTCCCGCTGTCGCGCCCGCAGACCCACGACCTGATGATCGACCTGCTGGAGCAGCTGGATGCGCGCCTGGAACGGGTAATCGTCGACGGCCTGGAGAACGGCACCTATCTCGGCTGGCTGGAGGTGCGGGTCGCCGGCGAGGACGAACCGCGACTGATCGACACCCGTCCCAGCGACGGGCTCGCCCTGGCCGTGCGCAGCGGCGCCGCCATCCACGTCGCCCCGGAGATCCTCGAGGCCGAGGTGCCCTTCGACTACACACCCCCGGGCGACGACGAAGTCGTCACCGCCCTTGGGATCACCGTGGTCGAGGCGCGCGACGACCTGCGCGAGGCCCTGGAGCTGCCCGATGCCCCCGGCGTGCTGGTCAGTCGAGCGGCGGGCCGTGCCGCGAGCGCCGGCGTGACCCACGGGGCCCTGATCCTGGAGGTCAACGGCCGCACGCCCACCACGCCGATGGACTTCCTCGAGGCGGTCTCGGCCACGCCGGAGGGCGAGGAGGCCGAGATCCGCTACTGGCTGGACGGCGAGACCCGGACCATCACCCTGCCCACGGACGTCCCCGCGATCGAGGAGTCCGACGACGCCCTGACCGTCTGAGCAGAGCCGGAACGGACGCGGGTCAGTCCCGCGGCGTAAGCCGCGGGCGCAGCCAGTCGAGCGTGGCGGTGGTTGCAAGGTCGTGCTCGCCGGTGGTCGCGCCGGGCGCCAGATCCTCGAGCACCTGACCGGCCAGCTGCTTGCCCAGCTCCACCCCCCACTGATCGAAGGCGTTGATGCCCCACAACGTCGCCAGCACGTAGATCTTGTGCTCGAACAGGGCGATAAGGGCACCCAGCGTGGCCGGATCCAGGCGTTCCAGCAAAATCAGCGTGCTCGGCCGATTGCCGGGGAAGGTCCGGTGCGGCGCCAGCGCGTCGATCGCGTCGGGCGACTGTCCGGCCGCCGCCATCTCAGCGCGCACCGCGGCCTCGTCCTTGCCCATCGCCAGTGCCTCGGCCTGCGCCACCAGGTTCGCGATCAGCAGCGGATGCTGCGCCGGCAGATCATGCTCGGGGCGGGCCACTCCGATGAACTCGGCCGGGATGAAACGCGTGCCCTGGTGCAGCAACTGGAAGAAAGCGTGCTGGCCGTCGGTGCCCACCGCGCCCCAGACCACCGCGCCGGTGTCGTCCCTCACCACCTGACCGTCCAGCCCCACGCGCTTGCCCAGGCTCTCCATCTCCGCCTGCTGCAGATACGGCGGCAGCAGTGACAGGCGCTCGTCGTAGGGCAGCACCGCACGGGATTGCGAGCCCAGCAGATTCTGGTTCCACAGGTCCACCAGGGCCATGCGCACCGCGGCATTGCTGGAGACCGGCGTCTGGCGCACGTGCTCGTCCATGGCATGAGCCCCGCCGAGAAAGGCACGGAAGCCGTCCATGCCCAGCAGCAGCGCCACCGGCAGCCCGATGCTGGACCACACCGAATAGCGCCCGCCGACCCAGTCCCAGAATCCGAACATGTTGTCCGGGTCGATGCCGAACGCGGTTACCCGGTCGCGCGCGGTGGATACGGCCACGAAGTGGCGCGCGACGGCCGAGTCGTCCGGCGCATGCCGCAGGAGCCAGGCGCGGGCCGCACGGGCATTGGTCAGGGTCTCCTGGGTGCCGAAGGTCTTCGACGCGACGATGAACAGCGTGGTTTCCGGATCGGCCTCGCGCAGCACCGCGGAGAGCGCCGCGCCGTCCACGTTGGAGACGAACTGGACGGTCAGCGGCACACCTTCGGCCGTCGCCCGTGCATACGGCGCGAGCGCCCGACAGACCATGCGCGGCCCGAGGTCGGAACCCCCGATGCCGATATTCACCACGCGCTGGATCGGGCGGCCACTGTAGCCGCGATGGGCCCCGTCGTGGATCCGCCGCACGAACGTCTCGACCCGGTCGAGCTGCGCATGCACCTGCGGAACCACGTCCACGCCATCCACTTCGCAGCGCGCCTCGCGCGGCAGGCGCAGGGCCGTATGCAACGCCGCCCGTCCCTCGGTGGTATTGACCCGTTCACCGGCGAACAGCACGCGCAGCGCCTCCGGCACCTCGCAGGCCGCGGCGCGTTCGAACAACGCATCCCAGGCCGCACCGTCCAGGCGCTGGCGCGTCCAGTCGAGGCGCAAACCGGCAACTTCCTCCACGTCCCGCTGCACGCGATCCGGATCGCGCGCGAACAGCTCGCGGAGCGTCTCGTCCTCCAGCCGGCGGGCCTCGACCCGCAAGGCACTGTCCATCGCCGCGTCCATTCCTGCCGTCATCCTGTTTCCTCGGTTGTCCTTGTCCCAGAGTGCCGCCCCGGCCCCTGCGTTACAATTAACAGAAAGTCATCCGGCGCCGCCGGTTCCGTACTTGGGGATTTTCTGCATGCGCATCCTTTTCGCCAGCAGCGAGGCCTACGGTCTGGTCAAGACCGGGGGCCTCGCCGATGTCAGCGCCAGCCTGCCGGCCGCCCTGCGCCGCCGGCGCCAGGATGTGCGCCTGGTACTGCCGGGCTATCCCGAGGCCTGCCGCAACCTGGTGGATGCCACCCCGCGCCCGGGCCCGGAGGGCGCCCCGTGGCAGCTCCTCGAGGGCCACCTGCCGGGGACCCGGCTGCCGGTCTACCTGGTCGACTGGCCGGAATACTTCCAGCGCGCCGGCAACCCCTACAGTGCCAGCAACGGCATGGACTGGCCGGACAACGCCCAGCGCTTTGCCGGCTTCGCCCGCGCCATCGTGGCCCTGGCACGCGACGAGGCCGGGCTGGACTGGGCGCCGGAGCTGGTCCACCTGAACGACTGGCAAACCGGTCTGGTCCCGTTGCTGCTGGACCCGGAACGCACCGGCGTCGAGCGCCCGCGGACCGTGTTCACCATCCACAACCTGGCCTACCAGGGCCTGTTCCCGGCGAGCACGCTGCAAGACCTGAACCTGCCCGCGAAGCTGTGGCACCCGGAGGCCCTGGAGTTTCACGACCAGCTCTCGTTCATGAAGGCGGCCCTGGTCTTCGCCGATGCCATCACTACGGTCTCGCCCACCTACGCCCGCGAGATCCAGGACCCGGCCTCGGGCATGGGCCTGGACGGCGTCCTGCGTGCCCGCAGCGAGGACCTGCACGGCATCCTGAACGGGGTGGACTACCGCGACTGGGACCCGGCGCGCGACCGTCATATCGCCACGCGCTACAGCGCCGACGACCTCTCCGGCAAGGCCGCCAACAAGACCGCGCTGCAGACCCGCATGGGCCTGGAACCGAACCCGGACGTCCCGTTGCTGGGGCACGTCGGCCGCATGGTGGAGCAAAAGGGCGTGGACCTGCTGCACGCCGCCTGCACCCCGCTGCTGGAGGCCGGACGCATCCAGCTCGCCCTCGTCGGCTCGGGCCAGAAGGACCTGGAACACGCCACCGGCGCCCTCGCGCGCGCCTACCCCGGACGGGTTGGCGTGCACATCGGCTACGACGAGCCCCTGGCCCACCAGATCGAGGCCGGCGCCGACCTGTTCCTGATGCCGTCGCGCTTCGAGCCCTGCGGGCTCAACCAGCTCTACAGCCTGCGCTACGGTACCCCGCCGGTGGTCCATGCCACCGGCGGTCTGGCCGACACCGTGGTGGATGCCACGCCGGAGAACCTCGACGCCGGCACCGCGACCGGTTTCAGCTTCACGCCGGACAGCATCGCCGCGCTCGGCGCCGCCCTGGAGCGGGCCCTCGAGTTGCACGCCGCCCGCGGCGACGGGCGCTGGGAGCAGCTGATGCGCAACGGCATGACCCGCGACTTCGGCTGGAACGCCAGCGCCGACGCCTATCTCGCCCTGTACCGCGAACAGCTCCCGCGCCGCAGCCGGCGTGCGAAGGCGGCATCTGCGCTATAATCGCGTGCTTTTCGCGACTTCCCGACCCCAAACGGCAAGCCCAGGCAGCGGCAATCGTCGTCCTGCACGCACAGGCCCGATATGACTCGAAGCGATCAACACGACCGATTCCTCCCCAAGGACAAGGAACTGCGCGCCCGCGTGCGCCTGTTCGGGGAACTCCTGGGCAACGTGATCCACAAGCTGGAAGGCCAGGCCGTCTTCGACGCGGTGGAAAAGCTGCGCCGCGGCTTCGTCAGCCTGCGCAAGGACGAGGACCCGGAGTTGCGCCGCCAGCTGATGGCCGACATCACGGACTTCGACGCTTCGCTCACCGAGCGCGTAATCCGCGCCTTCAGCATCTACTTCAGCCTGGTCAACATCGCCGAGGAAGACCTGTTCTACCGCTGGCGCCGCGCCCAGGTCTCCAGTGGTGAACCGCTGTGGACCGGCTCCTTCGACCAGACCCTGCGCGAGTTGCACGATGAAGGCGTCACCGCCGAGGAACTGGAGCGGCTGCTCGACGAGCTGCACTACCAGCCGGTATTCACCGCCCACCCCACCGAGGCCCGCCGCCGGACCACGATGGAGAACCAGCGCCGGGTCTTCGAGACCGCCGACCGGCTGAACCAGCCGGGTCTGGGCGAGGAGGAACGCCGGCTGATCACCGAGGAACTGGAGACCCAGATCCAGCTCCTCTGGCGCACCAACGAAGTTCGGGTGAAGAAGCCGCAGGTCCAGGACGAGATCAAGTACGGCCTGTTCTATTTCGAGGAGAGCCTGTTCGAGGCGATCCCGCAGTCCTATCGCTTCCTCGAGAAGGCCATCCGTCGCATCTACGGCGTCAACCCGGACGGCAGCCTGCCGGTGCGCATCCCGGCCTTCCTGCACTTCGGCTCCTGGATCGGCGGCGACCGCGACGGCAACCCGAACGTGACCCCCGAGGTCACCGAGCTTTCCTGTCGCCTGGCGATGGAACAGGTGCTGCGCGAATACATCAAGCGGGTCAATCACCTGCGCAACGTGCTGACCCATTCGTCGTTCATGTGCCAGCCGTCCCAGGAATTCCTCGACAGCCTGGACTCCGACGCCAACATCGCCAACGCGGTGTTCCAGGGCGCCTCCGACCGCTTCGAGAGCGAGCCCTACCGGCGCAAGCTCTACATCATGCGCTACCGCCTGCGCGAGACCCTGGACACCGTGGTCCGCCGGGTGCACGGCGAGGCGGCGGTACTGCCGACCAACAGCGCCTATGCCGATGCCCAGGCCTTCCTGAACGACCTCAAACTGATCCGCAACTCGCTGATCAGTCACGGGGACCGCAATATCGCCAGCGGCGCGCTGACCGACCTGATTCGCCTGGTCGAGACCTTCGGCTTTCACCTGCACCACCTGGACGTGCGCCAGGAATCCACCGTCCACACCGACGCCGTTGCGGAGATCCTCGGCCAGCTGGCCCCGGACACCGACTACGCCGCGCTGGACGAGGCCGGACGCCAGAAGACCCTGAGTGACCTGATCGCTGCCGAGAAGCTGGCCGAATTGGACCGCGAGGCCCTGGGCGAGACCACCCGCGAGACCCTGCGCGTGTTCGAGGTCATCCGGGGCATGCGCCGCGAGGTCGGCCCGGACGGCATCGGCACCTACGTGATCTCCATGACCCACGCCGCCTCGCATGTGCTGGAGGTCCTGCTGCTGGGCCGTCTGGCGGGCCTGGCAGGCGACGACGAGCAGGGCCAGCCGTTCTGCCACCTGCGCATCTCGCCGCTGTTCGAGACCATCGAGGACCTGCTGCACGTCGAGGACGTCCTCGAGGGCCTGCTGTCCAATCCGGTCTACGCCCGGCTGCTGGCCGCCTCCGGCAACATCCAGGACGTGATGCTCGGCTACTCGGATTCCTGCAAGGACGGCGGCATCCTCGCCTCCAGCTGGAACCTCTACGAGGCACAGAAGAAGATCGTCGGCATCACCGACCGCTTCGGCGTGCGCTGCCAGCTGTTCCACGGCCGCGGCGGCACCGTCGGGCGCGGCGGCGGCCCGACCCACGAATCGATCCTCGCCCAGCCCCCGGCCACCGTGCAGGGGCGCATCAAGTTCACCGAGCAGGGCGAGGTGCTGTCGTACAAGTACTCCAACGTGGAGACCGCGGTGTACGAACTGGGCATGGGCGCGACCGGCGTCATGCTCGCCTCGCGCAGCCTGATCCGGCCACCGCGCCAGGATCGCGATGACTACCGCGCCACCATGCAGGATCTCGCGGAGTGCGGCGAGGACGCCTATCGCGAACTGATCGACCGCACCGACGGCGTGCTCGACTACTTCTACGAGATCACCCCAGTGCAGGAGATCGGCTTCCTGAACATCGGCTCGCGCCCATCACACCGGCGCAAGACCGACCGCTCCAAGAGCTCCATCCGCGCGATTCCCTGGGTCTTCGGCTGGGCCCAGGCCCGCCACACCCTGCCCGCCTGGTACGGCATCGGCACCGCCTTGGAACGCTGGCGTGGTGACGATCCCGAACGCCTGGCCCAGCTCCAGCGCATGTACCAGGAGTGGCCATTCTTCCGCTCGCTGTTGTCCAACTGCCAGATGGCCCTGACCAAGGCCGACATGCGCACCGCGGCCGAATATGCCCGCCTGTGCAGCGATCCGGAACTGGCCGAGCGCATCTATGCCCGGGTACGCGAGGAACACAGCCGCACCGTGACCGAGGTGCTGCGGGTCGCGCAGCTGGACGCCCTGATGGACGAGACGCCCTTGCTGGCGCGCTCCCTGCAGCGGCGCAATCCGTACCTGGACCCGCTCAACAGCATCCAGATCCACCTGCTGCGCCAGTCGCGCCAGTTCGACGCCGAAGCCGACGACGATGCCGACAACCCGTGGCTGTCGCCTATGCTGCGCTCGATCAACGCCATCGCCGCGGGCATGCGCAATACCGGCTAGAATCCCGTCATGCGCCTGCTGCTCCTGATCGTT
This sequence comes from Thioalkalivibrio sp. AKL19, assembly GCF_000420165.1. Lineage (GTDB taxonomy): Bacteria > Pseudomonadota > Gammaproteobacteria > Ectothiorhodospirales > Ectothiorhodospiraceae > Thioalkalivibrio. The sequence continues at coordinate 532,420 of NZ_ATUK01000010.1, forward strand.
GCCATCGTCGCCGTGTTCCTTGCGGTACGCACTCTGGTGCGCTCCAGCGGCAACCGCAAGCAGGTGTCGCAGGGAGAGCGCCCTGAGCGCCTCAAGGAAGGCGGCGCGGTGATCCGCTGCGCCTTCTGCGGCGTGCACGTACCGGAGGCCGAGGCCTACCGCGACGGGGACCGCCTGTACTGCTCGCGCCAGCATGCCGAGGTCGACCGCAGCCGCTCCGACGCCGATTCCCGCTCCGACGACGACTGAGCCCCGTCCATGGGTAACCATACCGGGGGAAACACGCCAATCGACGCCGACACCCGGCGATCCGCCTGGCTGTTTGCGCTCTACCGGGTGTTTGTCGCCGCAGTCCTGCTCCTGCTCGGGCTGTTTCCGGATACACCGCTCGGCCTGCATGTGGTGGCGCCCCAGTTCTATGCCGTCATCGCCACCGGGTATCTCGCCTTCGCCCTGGCCGCCGCGGCCTTCGCCTGGCGCTGCACCCAGAACCCCGACACCACCAGCCTCAGCCGCATCGCCCTGATCGGGGGCGCCGGCGACGGCGTCGGCCTGATCGCGCTGCTGGTCGTCTCCGGCGGGGTCGGGACCGGCATCGGCCTGCTGCTGGTCCCCGCCCTGGTCGCCGCCGTGCTGCTCTCCAGTGCGCGATTCGCCCTGAGCCTGGCCGCCATCGCCACCCTGGCGCTGTTGCTGGCCGAACTCGTCAGCGCTCTGCTGCTGCAAACCAGCGAAAGCGCCATCACCCAGGCCGGGCTGCTCGGCGCCACCCTGTTCGCGGCCGGGCTACTGGCACGCCATTTTGCCCGCCACGCCGGCGAGACCCGCGCCCAGGTGGAGCGCCAGGAGGCCGATCTGGCCAACCTGGCCGAGTTGAACGCGCAGATCATCGCGCGCATGAGCGCCGGCGTGATCGCCGTCGATCCGGACGGCTACATCCGCTCCATCAACGAGGCCGCACGCCGGCTGCTGCCACCGCGGCCGGGACGGCACCTGTCGTCGCTGTCGCCCTCCGTGGCGCGGGTCATCCGCGAGTGGCAGCGAAACGGCATGCCCAACACCAGCCAGCAGCTGCCGGGCGATCGCGACCAGCCGGCCCTGCGGATCCGCCTCGCCCCACTGGGCGACCGCGGGGACCAGGGCACCCTGCTGATCCTCGAGGATGCCGGCGAACTCCAGCGCCAGGCACAGGCCAGCAAGCTCCAGGCCCTGGGGCGGCTGACCGCCAGCATCGCCCACGAGATCCGCAATCCGCTGGGCGCCATCAGCCACAGTGCCCAGCTGCTGGGCGAATCGCCGGATCTCAAGCCCCACGACCAGCGCCTGCTCGACATCATCAACAACCAGAGCAAGCGGGTGAACGAACTGATCTCCAATGTCCTCAGCCTGTCGCGCCGGGAGACCGGCGAGCGCGAGCGGCTGAACCTGCAGGAGTCCCTGGACCGCTTCGCCGAGGAGTTCTGCGGCGCGCTGCAACTCCCCCGGGAGACCCTGCACGCCCGGGTGGAACCGGGAGATTCCGAGATCCAGTTCGACCGCTCCCAGCTCAACCAGATCCTGTGGAACCTGTGCACCAACGCACGCATCCACGGCGGCCACGACACGCCGGACAGTCCGCCCATCGTGCTGCGCGGTGGTGCCGGCCAGGTCGCGCGCGTCGTCAGCCTGGACGTGATCGACGCCGGCCCCGGGATCTCCACCGAGCAGGAAAAGGACCTGTTCGAGCCGTTCGTCTCCGGGCGCACGGGGGGGACCGGGCTCGGCCTGTACATCTCGCGCATGCTGTGCGAAAACAACGGGGCCTCGCTGGAGTACGTCCGGACACCCACCGGGGGCTGTTTCCGGATCCTGTTCGCTCCCCTGGAAGCCGATTCGCCAAAGGAACAAGGCGCATGAGTATCCGCCACGTGCTGGTCGTGGACGACGAGCCCGATATCTGCGAACTGCTCGAGATCACCCTGGCCCGCATGGGGCTGGAGGCCACCACGGCCACCCGGCTGGAGCCGGCGCGGGCCCTGATCGCCGAGCGCGACTTCGACCTGTGCCTGACCGACATGCGCCTGCCCGACGGCGACGGGCTGGATCTCGTCCGCCATATCCAGTGTGAGCGTCCGGAACTCCCGGTGGCCGTGATCACGGCCCACGGCAGCGTGGATACGGCGGTGCAGGCCCTGAAGCTGGGGGCCTTCGACTTCGTCAGCAAACCAGTGGATCTCAAGCAGCTGCGCGAACTGATCGACGCGGCCCTGCGCCTGGAGACCGGAAGCCCGGGTCCCGACGCGTCCGATGACGATGCCGCCCCGGCCACCCCCGACGACAGCCCCCTGCTGGGCCAGTCCGAACCCATGCAGCGGCTGCGCGCCACCATCCACAAGCTGGCGCGCAGCCAGGCCCCGGTGTTCATCTCCGGCGAGTCCGGTTCCGGCAAGGAGCTGGTCGCCCGCGAGATCCATCGCCTCGGCCCGCGCGCCGAGCGGCCGTTCGTGCCGGTCAACTGCGGCGCCATCCCCAGCGAGCTGATGGAAAGCGAATTCTTCGGCCACCGCAAGGGCGCCTTCACCGGCGCCACCCAGGACCACACCGGCCTGTTCCAGTCCGCCGATGGCGGCACGCTGTTTCTCGACGAGGTCGCCGACCTGCCGCTGCCGATGCAGGTCAAGCTGCTGCGCGCCATCCAGGAACGCGCCATCAAGCCGGTCGGCGGCACCCGCGAGATCCCGGTGGACGTACGCATCCTCAGCGCCACTCACCACGACCTGGAGAAGGCCGTGCGCGAGGGCCGTTTCCGCCAGGACCTCTACTACCGCCTGAACGTGATCGAACTGAAGGTGCCACCGTTGCGCAGCCGCCGCGGCGATATCACGCGCCTGGCCACACGCATCCTGAGACGCATCAGCGAGCAGTGGCAAACCGGCGACCTGGAGCTGGCGCCCGATGCCCTCGCGGCCCTGGAGGGACACAGCTTCCCCGGCAACGTCCGCGAACTGGAGAACGTCCTGGAACGCGCCGCCACGCTGTGCGAGGGCCCGCTGATCCACGCCGACAACATCGACCTGCCGGCCAACGGTCTCGGCACCGAACCCGCTACCGACGGGATCTCCGACTGCCCCGCGGACAACACCCGGAACGAGAAGGACCGGGCCCTGGACGACCAGCTCGCCGCGCAGGAACGCCAGGCCATTGCCACCGCCCTGCAACAGACCGGCGGCAACCGCACGGCCGCCGCACGCCTGCTCGGCCTCAGCTTTCGCCAGCTGCGCTACCGCCTGAAGAAACTCGGGATCGAGTAACCGCTCGCCGGTCGGCCCGGCGCTACAGCAGATCCACCCATTCGGTCAGGGCAAACCAGATCACGTAGCCGCCGTAGAGCAGCAGGAAGATGACGCTGAGCACCGTGATTGGACGAAACCCCTTCACGTCCACCTGATAGGACACATCCTCCCCTCGCGCGCGGCGGCGGCGTACATCCATCCAGCGCGACACCCGCCACCAGACGAACAGCAGGATCAGGATCACGGTCAGAAACTTCAGCATCGGGGTTCGCTTCCTCGCACGGGACTCGCAACAGCACTGAACGCGACACTACCCGAGAACGCCACCCGCCGCATCGTCCCCACCACCCCGCGCCCCAGGTGCTGCCTGGCGCCCATCACCCCGGCGTCATCCCGCCTGCAGCGCAGCGAAGAGCCGGGATCTCCGCGGCCATGGCCACCCCGACGCCCGAAATCCCGCATAACCGCTCCGCGGTTTCCGGGATGACGACACAGGGGGTCACGCGCGGCGTCCCGCGTTGTGCTGACCTCTGTGGGAGCCTGCTTGCAGGCGAAGCCCCCGCCAAACCTGAACTGCCTACCCACGCCGCTTCGCATGCCGCGTGGCCGGCGCATTCCACGGATCCTCCGGCCACGGGTGTTTCGGGTAACGGCCCTTCAGCTCGCGCCGCACCTCCGGGTAGCCGTTCTCCCAGAAACTCTTCAGATCCTGGGTGACCTGCACCGGGCGCCGCGCCGGCGAAAGCAGGTGCAGCACCAGCGCCACGCGACCTCCGGCCACAGCGGGCGTTTCCGTCAGGCCGAACACCTCCTGCAGCTTCACCGCCAGCACCGGCGGGTCCTGCGTGTAGTCCACCCGGTGGGCGGAACCGGAAGGCACCGCGATACGGGCCGGCGCGTCGCGCTCCAGTCGCTGCTGATGCTCCCAGTCCAGCCGCGCGCGCAGGATCGCCGCCAGGCCCAGCCGACCCAGATCGCGCAGCCGCGTCATTCCGGCCAGGTACGGCCCCAGCCAGTCCTCGAGACCGGCCAGTAACGCGGCGTCACCCATGTCGGGAAAGCCCGCCTCCGGCATCACCTGATGCAGCAGCTGGATGCGTGCACGCAGCTGGGTCGCCGCGTCATCCCACGGCAGCAGCGCCAGCCCTTCGCGGCGCAGTCGCTCGCACCAGCGCGGGATCGTGGACGCCGGGTCGTCCAGCGCGACCATCTGCCGCTCGACCACCAACGTGCCAATGCGGCGGATGCGCGCGTTCTCCAGCCGCGCCCCGTCCTCCACCCAGTCGCAACGCGTCTCGCGGTGGAAAAGCTCCGGGGCCTCGCGCTCCAGCGCGGCCAGGTCCAGCTCCACCGCGCAGCGGATACGGGCCTCGCGCTCGGCGTCGGTGCAATCCACCGCCACCAGGTACTCGGCATGCGCCAGGCGCTCGCGCTCCGACAGCAACGCCCCGCGGCCATTGCCCATCACGAAGCGCCCGGCCTGCCCGCCGCGTGGCCGCGCGATGCGTTCGGGCCAGGCCAGCGCAGCCAGCACCCCCAGCGCCACAGCCTCGTCCAGTACGGATTCTGCTGCGCCGGCGCTGTCGTCCAGCCGCGCCAGGGCCTGCTCAAGCCGCCGCAGCCCGGCTTTCCAGGCGCGGCCACCCGCACGCCGTGCCTGCACCAGGCGCTCCCCCAGTTCCAGCGGTGCACCCGGCCCGGCCATCCCCGGCTCCTCGACCACCACCGCCAGCTCGCAGCCCAGACGCGCAAGTCCCCGCTCGCGCGCCCGCAGCAGCATGTGCGCCAGGCGCGGATGCGTCGGCAGCCGCAGCAGGGCGCGGCCGTGATCGGTGATCCGTCCTTCGCCATCCACCGCGCCCAGCTCCGCGAGGATCGCCTGCGCGGCGGCCATGCCGTGCGCCGGTGGCGGCTCCAGCCAGTCGAGTTCGGCCACCGCCTCGCCCCAGCCCGCCAGCTCCAGGGCCAGCGGCAGCAGATCAACCTGTTGCAGTCCGGGTGTCGCGTAGTCCGGGCGCTGTACCTCCTCGGCACGGGCCCACAGCCGGATCGCGACGCCGGGTTCGGTCCGCCCGGCACGGCCGGCGCGCTGTTCCGCCGCGGCCTTCGAGGCGGCGACCGTCACCAGCCGCGAAAGCCCGGTCGCGGCATCAAAGCGCGGCTCGCGCGACAGCCCCGCGTCGACCACCACGCGCACACCCTCGATGGTCAGGCTGGTCTCGGCAATGTCGGTGGCCAGCACCACCTTGCGTTCGCCCTGCGGGGCCGGGCGCACCGCGCGGTTCTGCTCCTCCGCCGACAGCCGCCCGAACAACGGCGCCACCCGCGCGGGGCCGGACGGTGTCTCCACGGTCTCTCCCAGACGCTCAGCGACCTCGCGGATCTCGCGCTCGCCGGGCAGAAAGACCAGCACCGAACCCCGCTCGGCCTCCAGTGCCTCGCGCACCGCCTGCGCCACGGCGTCGGCCAGCGGGGCGTCCTTCTTCGGCGCCGCATAGCGCACCTCCACGGGGAACTGTCGCCCGCGAGCCCGCAGCACGGGCACGGGGTCCGCCTCCGGCCCCGCAAGCAGTCGCGCCACGGCCTCGTCGTCGAGGGTGGCGGACATCACCACGATCCGCAGCTCGGGGCGCAGCAACCGGCGCACCTGCAGCGCGAAGGCCAGCGCCAGTTCGGCCTCGGGCCGGCGCAGATGAAACTCGTCGAACACGACGGCGCCGACATCCTCCAGCAGCGGGTCGGCCTGGATGCGGCGCAGGAACAGGCCATCGGTGACCAGCTCCACGCGGGTGTTCTCCGAGACCTTCTGCTCGTCGCGCACGCGGTAACCCACCGTCTGCCCGACCGCCTCGCCGCGCTGCGCGGCCATGAACGTGGCCGCCATGCGCGCAGCCAGGCGGCGTGGCTGAAGCACGATGACCCGCCCCCCGGATACGGAATCCGCCAGGTGCAGCGGCACCCGCGTGGTCTTGCCCGCCCCCGGCTCTGCGACCAGCACGGCCGCACCGCACGTGGCGAGCGCGGCATCCAGCGGACTCAGCAGGTCATCCAGCGCCTCGGGCGAGGCATTCGGGGTTTCGACCATCGGCAGGTCAGTTTTCGACGACGCGGGTACCGGCCTGCACGCGGTCGCCCGGGCGGGTGACTACGCGCTCGCCCCCCTCCAGGCCCTCCAGGATCTGGGTCGTGAACCCGGAACGGCGGCCCACCTCGACCCGTCGCGGCTCCGCACGGCCGTCCTCGACCACGTACACCGACCAGTCGCCACGGTCGCGGAACAACGCACTGGTCGGCACCTGCAGCACGTCGTCGCCCTCCCACAGCAGAAACTCGGCCTCCACGCGGTAGCCAACGGCCAGCCCGGCCAGGCGCGCCTCCACCGCATCCAGATCGAGGATCACCGGCACACGCTGTTCGTCCACGCCTAGCGCGGAGATCTTGGTGAAGCCGAACGGCTGCACCCGACGCACCGTGGCGTCCAGCTGCGCGTCACGACCCCAGTCCGTCAGGCGCACGCGCATCCCCGGTACCACGCGCACCGCATCCATCGACAGCAGGTCCACCTGCACCTCCAGGTCGTCCAGATCGCCGACGACCAGTACCGGCTCGCCGGCGCCGATGGTGCCCTCGCAGCAGCGGTAGCGCTCCAGCACTACGCCCTCGGCGGGCGAACGCACGGACAGGGAATCCGCCTCGGATTCCGGCATCTGGCCGCTGGCGATATCCAGCACCACGCGGGCACTCTCGATCTCGCTGCGCGCGACCTCCACCGCCGACTCGCCCGCGCGCACGGCGGAACGCGCCCGGTCGCGCATCGTCTCCATGCGCTCCATCTCGGTCGCGGACACCGCCCCGCGGTCGAACAACTCCTGGTGGCGGCGATACTCGGACTCGGCAAAACGCGCCTCGGCCCGCAGGTTCTCCAGGTTCGCCTCCGCGCTTTGCAGCCGCGAACGCGCGGCGGCCAGGTTCTCGCGCGCCTGCTCGCGCGAGCGCGCATCCAGCGCTGGCGTCGGCAACGGCTCCAGGCGGAACAGCGTATCGCCCAGCGCCACCGCGTCGCCCTCCTCCAGCGCTACCCGATGCAGATAGCCCGCAATCGGCGCCGAAACCGTGTAGGTGTCGCGCAGCCGGGTACGCCCCTCCTCGCGCACGGTCTCCTCGAAGGAGCCCTTGTGCACCTCGCTGAGCGACACCGGCACCGGCTGCGGCCGCAGCGCCCACACCAGTGCGGCCACCCCCGCCAGCACCACCAGCCCAATCGTGATCCGCTTCCTCATCGCCATGCCTTCAGTCTCGCAAATCCTGCTGTCGGGCGCTCCCCCATTCACTCGCATGATGCCTACGGCAAGTCGGCACAGCGACGTCCCTTTTACGGGGCCCAATCCAGCCGCCTTGTGGTGGCTGGCCCCGGTTCGTCATCGGGTGTTTACGGTGCCTTCGTCCGGCCGCCTGCCACGCGCTCTCTCGCGAGCGCACCGCGAGGTACTTCTTTGCTCGTGCAAAGAAGTACCCAAGAAACACGCCCGACTGCCGCGACCCCGGCCCGCTGCGCGGGCCGGGGTTTCCCTCGCTCCGAGGCTTTTCGCGGGCGGCGCTGAACTCGCCACGCTCCGCTCCGCTCAGACATCCAGCGCCTTGAATCCCGCGAAAAGCCTCTCCACTCGGCGCGACGACAACGGGGAGGCAGGTCAAAACAACGGCTATCCCAGCGCTATGGCTAATAGATGATGGCTAGGCTTTCGGACATCTTCGCACCCTCGGCCTTTGGCCATGGCGTGCCGCGCCCGCGAAGCGGGCGCCGGGGGCTTTCGTAGGATGCCGATGAGCGTAGCGAATCGCATCAGGGTTTCGCACGACGTTGGGAGTGGTGCGTTTCGCTGGGCTCAACCGCACCCTACGGGATGCCGCCTGTTTTGACTTTCCCCTCCCGTATGCAGCCCCTTGCGGAAGGGTCCTCGGGCCGGGAGAAGGCGCTGGATGTCTGAGCGAAGCGCAGCGTAGCGAGTTCAGCGCCGCCGGTCCGAGGGCCCTGGAGCAAGGTTCCCGGGCGGAATCCGGGTGTCCTTCTTTGGGTCCTTTCTTGGACAAGCAAGAAAGGACCTCGCGGTGCGCTCGCGAGAGAGCGCGTGGCAGGCGGCCGGACGAAGGCTCCGTAAACACCAGATGCCGAACCGGTGCCAGCCACAACAAGGCACGCGGCCGAACGCAGCCAGTAAAGATCCGCAACCACCGTCACAAGCCCCGTCATTGCGAGGAGCGCAGCGACGAAGCAACCTCCGAAAGCGGGCAATGCTTTCAAGATCTGGCTGCGCTGGTTCCGGATGGAGATTACTCGCTGCGCTCGCCCTTCGGGCCGGCCTGCGGCCGTTCAACGCGCTTCGCGCTTTTGTGCTTCGTCGCTGCGCTCCTCGCAATGACGGCTGGCCTGTTCGGTCCTCCGGAATGTCATTCCGCGGCCTTCAGGGCCTGTACGCGGTCGAGGCTCTGCAGGCGGCGCCAGGCGAGGAAGGCGGTCAGGCTGGCCGCCACCAGGATGCCCAGCGCGGCGAAGCCGTAGGCCTGCGGCGTGATCACCAGCGGTACACGCATCAAATCCATCGCGAAGGCCTGGTTCAGCAGCCAGGCGAAACCGGTGCCGGTGAGCCAGGCGACCGGGATCGCCGCCAGCGTCAGCACGGCGATCTCGCCCAGCAGGATCCAGCTCACCTGGCCGCGCGAGTAGCCGAGCACCTCCAGCGTCGCCAGGTCACGGGCGCGTTCGGCATAGGTGATGCGCGCGTTGTTGTAGGTCACGGCGAAGGCGATGGACACCGCCAGCGCCACGAACACCAGGGCGAACACGATAATGGTCTCGCCGATGTATTCGCGGATGTTGCGCTCGGCTTCCGCGATCAGACCGACGCTGGCCACACGCGGGCGATCCGACAGCCGCGCGAACAGCGCTGCCTCCTGCGCGCGGTCGGTCAGCAGCCAGGCACCGGAGACGGCCGGCCCCTCGCCGATCAGGCGATTCAGCGCCGGGCGGTACATGTAGGCGCCGACGCCGATCGGCTCCTCCACCACCCCGGCCAGCGGGACCGAGACCGTGCGCCGGCGCCCCTCGAGGATCTCCAGCTCCACCGGATCGCCGACGCGCAGCCCCAGCTGCTCCGCCAGGTAGTCGGTCAGCAGGATGCCTTCTTCCGGCAGGCGACCGCGCCCGCCCGCCGTCGGCAACTGACGCAGGCGCGGTTCCGCGTCCAGACCCAGCAGGCGCACGCGCTCCTCGCGGTTCACCCCGACCAGCCGCACCGGGACCGCGCGGAAGGTCTCCACCGCCAGCACGCCCGGCTCGTGGCGCAGCTCCCCGGCCGCGCGCGCCGGCACCGGATCGGTGAACTGCAGGTCGATGTCCATCTGCAGCACCTGCCCGTACTGGGTATCCAGCATCTGATCCACCGCGTTCAGCTGGTAGGCGCCCATCAGCAGCAGTCCGCCGGACAGGCCGATGCCGATCACCGACAGCACGGACTTCAGCCGGTGGCGCGCGAGGTTGCGCAGGATGATGCGGGTCGGCTGGTCCAGCCCGCGCCACGCCGCCGTGCGTTCCATCCAGCCGCGGTGAAAACGTTCCGGTGCCGGTGGGCGCATGGCCTCGGCCGGGGCCATGCGTACCGCCTGCCACACCGCGCGGAAGGTGCCGAGCATGGCCGCGCCCATCGCCACGGCCACCGCCAGCACCATCACCCAGGGCTGCAGGCGAAAGCTCATCGCCGGGAAGCGGAAGTACTCGGCGTAGATGCCGGCCAGGCCCTGCGCGGCCCAGGCCCCGAACGCGAGCCCCAGCGCACAACCCACCAGCACGATGCCGCCGGTCAGCAGGCCGTAGTGCGCGGCAATCGCGCCATTGCCATAGCCAAAGGCCTTGAGCACTGCGATCGGCTCGCGCTGCGAGCGGATGATGCGTCCGACCACGACGTTCAGCAGAAACGCCGCCACCGCCAGGAAGATGGTGGGCAGGATGGCCGCCTGGGCGCGCAGCTGGGTCAGCTCCTCGGACAGGAAGCGATGCGAGAACTGGTCCTCCCGCCCGTAGGCGCCCAGACCGCCGTAGCGGGCCAGCGCGCGGTCCATGGCCTCGATCACGGGCTCCGGGTCGGCGCCCGCTTGCAGACTCACGGTGACGGAGTTGAACGCCCCCTCCATGCCGTAGGCGGCCGCCAGCGCGCGGCGGTTCATCCACAGGATGCCGTAGCGCTCGTAGTCCGGCAGCAGGTCGGTGGGGCTGATCTGGTAGACGAACTCCGGCGACAGCGCGATGCCGCTGATCTGCAGGTCGGTCAAGCGCCCGTCGATGATCGCGCGCAGGGCATCCCCGGCGCCCAGACCGTGCGCCTCGGCGAAGGCCTCGCTGACCACCACCTCGCGCTCGCGGCCCGGCTCGGGCAGCCGGCCCTCGCGCAGGTAGAGCCGGTTCAGGAGCGGCTCGCCCCCGTCCGGCAGGGAGAGCATGGTGCCCCGGATCGGGTCGTCGAAGCCGGCCACCTCCAGACGCACCGGGGCCTGCACCCGGGTCTCGATCTGGTTGATGCCCGGCGCATCGCGGAAGCGCTCCACCGCGCTCTCCGGCGCGCGCGTGATCTCCGCGAACACATCGGCGAACTGGTATTCGGAGTAGAAGCGCTCCTTGGTGATGGTCAGGGCGTCGAGGCTGGTGACCGCGATCACCAGCGTCATCACCCCGCTGGCGATCACCAGCGCGATGGCCGCCGCTTGGCCCTTCAGGTGGCCGAGATCGCGCAGGATCTTGCGGTTCAGGGCGCGCACGAGACGGGACCGGCGCCGCTACCAGTGCAACGAGGAAGGAGACTGCCGGCTGGCATTCTCGTGGATCTCGCTCACACGGCCGTCGCTCAGGTGGATCACGCGATCGGCCATCTCGCCGATCACCGCGTTGTGGGTGATGATCGCCACCGTCGTATCCAGGCGCTCGTTGATGTGCTGCAGCACCTCCAGCACGCGGATGCCGGTCTTCGAGTCCAGCGCGCCAGTGGGCTCATCGCACAGCAGCACCGCCGGCTGCTTGGCGATCGCGCGGGCGATGGCCACCCGCTGCTGCTCGCCGCCGGAGAGCTGCGAGGGAAAGTGGTCCATGCGGTCCTCCAGCCCGACCAGCGCCAGCGCCTCCTCCGGTGGCATCGGGTCGCGCGAGATCTCGGTGACAATCGCCACGTTCTCGCGCGCGGTCAGGCTGGCGATCAGGTTGTAGAACTGGAACACGAAGCCGACATGGTCCCGGCGAAAGTTCGTCAGTGTGCGCTCGGAGGCCTGCGCCAGATCCTGATCGCGGTAGCGCACCTCGCCCTCGGACGCGGTATCCAGCCCGCCCATGATGTTCAGCAGCGTCGACTTGCCGGAGCCCGAGGCCCCCAGCATCACCACCAGCTCGCCGGTATAGAGCTCCAGGTCCACCCCGCGCAGGGCGTGGATCGTCACCTCGCCCATGCGGTAGACCTTGGTCACCCCGGCGGCGCGGAAGATCACTTCACGCCCGGCGTGCGGCGCATCCGGGGCGGGCGCCGTGGCTGTATTCATGCCGCCCGGGGCGCAACCGATCCTGATCCAGCGGCCATGCGCTCGGCCGCCGGTGCCGCACCCGTATCGGGCGCGCCGGGCAGGATGCCCCCGTCGCCGTCCAGGCTCATGGACCACAGGCTCAGCAACAACAGCAGGATGATCAGGATCGGGATCAGTACGCGCGGATTCATCAGTCACGCCCTCGCTCACGGGAATCACCCCATGCTGCCACAGGCCAGCCCCGGGGACTCTGGCCGAAGGGGGAAAAGGCCCCGGCGGAACTGCCAGAACTACTGGGTGTCACATCGAATTCCACCTCAGAACGAAAGGATTTACCATGAAACGTTCACTGCTCGTGATCGCGATCGCCGGAACAGTCCCGGGGCTCGGCGTGGCAGAACCCCGCATGGTCGATACCGATCGCAACGTGTACATCCCCTCCGAGGAAGACGGGAGCGCCGTACTGAGCGTCGGCGCGGTGTACAACGACGAAGAGTTCCGTATCCATTACAAGTACGAGACCGACGATCCCAGCTGGTATCACCAGGTCTGGCGCTACGAGGATGGCGACTGGGTCCGCTACGGTTCCGGCGGCCCCGGCCCTGACGAACATGGCCTGTACGAAGACCGCATCTCCATGATGCTGGATGACGGCGCGGTCGACGGCTTCGATCGCCTGGGCGGCTGGATGACTGCCCACGAGGGCATGCGCAGCCTGACCTCCGAGGTGGACTCCGAGGCCGTGACCGAGCATCCCAAGCTGGGTGAGGAACTGGGCCGCAGCGACGTGCGCAAGTACCTGCCCCAGACCCGCACGACCGAAGACCCCACGGAAAAGTCCTGGGACCAGATCAAGGACGACGGGGCCCTGGAGGAGCTGCAGAAAGCCGGGAGCTTTATCGATCTGTGGCAGTGGCGCTCGCATCGCAGCCACCCCATGGGCTACGCCGACAACAACTACGTGCTGCACTACCGGCTGTCCTCCGAGGGGGACAGCATGTTCACCGACAACTGGGACGACGAGCAGGACCAGCCCGCCTGGATGTTCGACCCCGAGCAGACCGGCTCACGCTCCCTCGACTGGGAGGCCCTGCTGGATCGCCAGTACGATCAGGATGACCACTACTACATCTCCGAAGACAATGCGGTCCCGTTCGACCCCGACCACGACTGGGAAGAGGGTGACGTCATCCCGCAACGCTTCCTGCAGGAGCCGAGCGGCAGCCGCGGGGCCATCAGCGCCTCGGGCGCTTACGAGGACGGTGCCTGGCGCATCGCCCTGACGCGTTCGCTGGAAGCCCCGAACGAACGCGACAGCAAGACGCTGGAACACGGCGGCACCTACAACGTGGCCTTCGCCGTCCACAGTGCTGCGGGCGCCCGCTGGCATCTGGTCTCGCTGCCGCAGACCCTGGGTCTGGAGAACGAGGACGCGGACATCGTGGCCCGCCGGGTGGACGGCAACCTCGACGACGCGGAACCGGAGTGGACCGAGATCGAGGTATTCTATCCCGGCCAGATCACCAATCAGTTCCTCCACAGCGAGAAGCACCCCGGACAAGCGCTGGTGCTGGAAGGCGAGCTCGGCGTCCGCGACGAGCACGACCTCGACACCCTGCCAGACTTCATCGTCGACATGGAACGCCACCTGCTCGAACAGGACGACTGAGCCGGACCGCCCCGGAACCTCCGTCCGGGCACGTCTTCAGGGGGCTGCGGACGCACTCGACGGGCGTCGTGCAGCCCCCCTGATTTGTTGTTTTGCGCCCAAATACTTACCCTATGCACATCGCACGACCCGTGACCGGCGCGCCATTCGGGCTTCCAGCGCGCGCTACGGGACGTCCTGTGCCGCCTTCAAAGGCGCGCACGACAACGATTTCAGCCAACGCTAAGGAGCAACAATGTCCGCACTGATCTGTGGGTCCATGGCCTACGACACCATCATGGTGTTCCCCGACCGCTTCAAGAACCACATCCTCCCGGACAAGGTGCACATGCTGAATGTGTCCTTCCTGGTCCCGGACATGCGCCGCGAGTTCGGTGGCTGCGCCGGCAACATCGCCTACAACATGAAGCTGCTGGGCGCCGATCCGACCGTGATGGCGACCGTGGGCGGCGACTTCGCCCCCTATGCCGACTGGATGGACCGCCACGGCATCTCGCGCAAGTTCGTCAAGGAGCTGAAGGACACCTACACCGGTCAGGCCTTCATCACCACCGACCAGGACGACAACCAGATCACCGCCTTCCACCCGGGCGCGATGGGCTTCTCGCATCAGCAGAAGGTCACCGACGCCGACGGCATCAAGGTCGGCATCGTCTCCCCGGACGGCCGTGACGGCATGATCGAGCACGCCCAGCAGTTCGCCGACGCCGGCATCCCGTTCATGTTCGACCCGGGCCAGGGCCTGCCGATGTTCGACGGCGACGACCTGAAGCGCTTCATGGAGAACGCCACCTACGCCGCGTTCAACGACTACGAGGCGCAGCTGACCGCCGACCGTACCGGCATGAGCATGGAACAGCTGGCCGAGATGGTGGACGCCATGATCGTCACCCGTGGCGGCGACGGCTCCGACATCTACACCGGCGGCAAGAAGATCACCATCCCGTCGGTCGAACCGGCCGCGATCAAGGATCCGACCGGCTGTGGCGACTCCTACCGCGCCGGCATCCTGTTCGGCCTGGAAAAGGGCTTTGATTGGGAGACCACCGGCCGTATCGCCTCGCTGATCGGCTCGATCAAGATCGCGCACTCCGGCACCCAGAACCACCACTTCAGCGCCGAGGAGTTCGCCGACAAGTTCGAAAAGGCCTTCGGCTACCGCTACTAAGCAACGCCGCCGCCCCGGGCACCCGCCCGGGAACGCAAAAGGCCCGGACCGAGTTCGCTCGGCCCGGGCCTTTTTTATGGATGGAGCCAACACCGCCGCCACCCCCTGCCCCTGAGGGCGCATCACTGTGGGAGCCGGCTTGCACGCGAAGCCCCTGCCCGCGTCCGACGCTGGCAGGGGCTTCGCCGGCAAGCCGGCTCCCACAAGCAGGTTCCTACAAGGCTATTCGCCGTAATGCGTACGCGCCCGGATCACGATCACCAGCAACTGCTCGTCCCGAATCGTGTACAGCAGACGGTCCTTGTAGCTGATCCTCAGGGAGTAGAACCCGCGCAGATCACCCACCAGCGCCTTGCCACAGTACGGGTCGACCGCAACCCGGTTGCGCAGGATCTGCTTCACCTTGTCGCGCAGCTTCGGCGTCAGACGCCGGAGGTCTTTCTCCGCTTGACGGGTGAACCGAATGGTCCAGGTCACTGCTTCTCCCCGAACACCTCCTCGAATCCCAGCGTATCGCCCTCATCCGCCTCGCGGCGGCCCCGCTCGAATTCCTGCCGGAAGCCGGGCTCCGAGAGCAGCTCCAGGGTTTCGATCAGGCTGGCGTACTCGTCTTCCGACATCAGCACCGCATCGCCGTTGCGATGCCGGATATGGTAGATCGCGTGCTGTTCGTTCACGCCCTTGATCAGATCGAACAGACCCTTGCGGGCCTCGGTAGCCGTCAGCGTCGTCATCGCCAGTCACCCGAAACGTACATAAAGTGGTACACATCGTGCGCCCGCCGACCCACCCGGTCAAGACCGAACAGTCACAAGCAGGATAGGGGCCCCCGTGGGAGCGTGCTTGCACGCGAAGCCCCTGCCCGCGTCCGACTCCGGCAGGGGCTTCTCCGCCAAGGCGGCTCCTACAAGAAATGCCCCATGCCCCCAAGGCATCAGTCGCGCTGGTAGGTGCCCACCAGGCGGTTCATGCCGATCACGTGGGGCTCGGCATGCTCCAGGAACTGCCACAGGGTTAACCCGGGCGGGAGCTGCAGGTCGGCGTCCAGCGCCAGCAGCCAGAAGAAGTAGTGGTGCTTGCCGTGGCCCTCGGGCGGCATTGGTCCGCCGTAGCCGGTGCGACCGAAATCCGTCTGGCCCGTCGTGCCCAGATCGGTTGCCTCGGACAGGCCGTCCAGATCCGGCGGCAGGTTGTACAGCACCCAGTGCACGAAGCCGTAGGTGCCTGGCTGGATCAACGGCGCATCCGGGTCATGGCAGATCACCGCCAGGGACCGGGCGCCCTGTGGCACGTCCCGCCACCGCAAGGCAGGCGAGGTATCCTCGCCCTCGCCGCTGTGCCGCTTGGGGATCGGCTGGCCGGGCCCAAAGGCGGAACTCGACAACTGCATCGCGGACAGTGCAAACCCCATGACTGACTCCTTTTCTTTTACCCACCCGCACCGTAACGCCGGCAGCCATCACCCTCCAAGCCACTACATGACCACCGACGCTTGCACACTGCGGACGGCACACGGATGATCCGCGCATGCGCAAGCTACTGAAGAAATGGCTGGGCCCGCGCGATCCGCTGGAGGCCGCCGCTCAGGCCGTTGACCACGGCCGCACTGGCATCGAGACCGTCCTGGGGCTGCCACACCGACTGTCGGTGCCGCTGCTACGCCGCCACTTCGACGACGACGCCGAGCCTTCCGACACCGCCTTCCGCGAGACCGGTCGCGACGGTTACTGGAAGCTGCCGCCACCCGCCCCCGAGTTCGAAGTGCACTTGTACGGCGACTCGGAGGGCCGGCTGACGCTGGGCACCATCCGCGGGCACGGCCCGTATGCCGGGCTGGTGGTATTCAGCGAGTGGTCACCGGACCACCCCGCCGCCGTGTGGCAGCTACGGGTGGAAGAACCCGCCGGCGAGGCCGCCCAGGCCCTGCACGACCACCTGCTGGACCCCGATCGCGCATGAAGAAGCACGCTGGAAAACGCGCGCCGCGCCCCCAGTATTGAATCAGGCAGCACGACCGGCCGACCGACCGACCGACCGACGGCCAAAAAACCCCACACAGGCACCCCGGCAACCATGACGCGCAAGCCCCAGTCCATTTCCCTAGTCCTCGGCAGCGGCGGCGCCCGCGGTCTGGCACAGATCGGCGTGATCCGCTGGCTGGAGGAACACTCGGACTACCACATCCGCTCCATTGCCGGTGCCTCCATGGGGGCGGTCGTCGGCGGCATCTACGCCGCCGGCCAGCTGGATGCCTACGAGGACTGGGTGAAGACCCTGCGGCGCCAGGACGTCTGGCGGCTGCTGGACTTCTCCTTCCGCGGCGCCGGGCTGATCCGCGGCGATCGCCTGATCGAGAAGCTGCGCGACATGCTCGG
Source organism: Thioalkalivibrio sp. AKL19 (assembly GCF_000420165.1). Taxonomy (GTDB): domain Bacteria; phylum Pseudomonadota; class Gammaproteobacteria; order Ectothiorhodospirales; family Ectothiorhodospiraceae; genus Thioalkalivibrio. The sequence continues at coordinate 549,463 of NZ_ATUK01000010.1, forward strand.
CGACACCGACATCGAGCAGCTGCCGATCTCGTTCACCGCCGTGGCCACGGACATCGAGCGCGAACGCGAGGTATGGCTGAACTCCGGCTCGCTGTTCGACGCCATCCGCGCCTCCATCGCCATCCCGACCGTCTTCACCCCGGTCCGCCTCAAGGGTCGGCTACTGGTGGACGGCGGCCTGCTGAACCCGGTCCCGATCGCCCCCACCCTCAACGACGACACCGACATCACCCTTGCGGTCAGCCTGAACGGCCGCGTCGGCGAAGAACTGATCCGCCCCGAACGCACCAGCGAGCCCGGCCACGCCGCGGGGAAACCCGACCCTGGCGGCCTCCTGAACCACCGCCTTGCGGAGGCCCTGCCCGACCGCGTCGGCAGCTGGCTGCAAGACTGGCAGGACAAGCTGGGCCTGGGCGAGACCGACCCCGGCCTGAGCCGCGAACAGGAGGCCCGCGCGCTGGGCCTGATCGACATCGTCTCCCACTCCATCGAGGCCATGCAGGGCTCGATCGCGCGCTTTCGCATCGCCGCCTACAACCCGGAGCACCTGATCGAGGTCCCGGTCAACGCCTGCGGCATATTCGACTTCCACCGCGCCGCCGACATGATCGACCTCGGCTACGAACTCGCCAACCGCAAACTAGGCCACCAGAAGCCTTAGTTGCCCCCCGGTGGGAATATCACTGTAGGAGCGTGCCTGCACGCGAAGCCCCGCCCGCGTCCGGCTCTGGCAGGGGCATTCGCGTGCAGGCACGCTCCTACAGAACCCCAGCCCACATCCTCCCGGCCATCCACCTCCACCAGGTCATCCCGGCCGCAGCGCAGCGAAGAGCCGGGATCTCCAACGTCATCCCCCTGCCCCAACGCCCGAGATCCCGGATCACCGCTGTGCGGTTTCCGAAATGACAGCACCTGCCGGGCCGTCAGAGGCCGGCCTCCTGCAAAAAGGAACCCACGGCTCAATGCTTGAAGTGCACGAACAGCCGCCCGTGGTTTTTCGAGTCCTTCTCCACCCGGTGGTAGCGCGCCTTCACCTCGGGCTGTTCCAGAAAGCGCAGCACGCGCTTTTTCAGCTGCCCACTGCCCTTGCCGTGGATGATCTCCACCGTCTTGATGCGCTTGTCGCAGGCCTGCTCGATCGCGCCGTTCAGCTCGGCGTCGATCTGGCGGCCATTGCGAAAGCACTCGTGCAAATCGATCGACAGCCGCGACATCGCGAGAAGGCCGGGCTCAGTTGACCGTCACCACGATGCAGCGCGCCAGCTGCTGCACCTTGTGCGACACACTGCCGGAGAGCAGCCCCTGCAGGCCACCGAGGCCGCGTGAACCCATCACCACCATGTCGACGTCGTGATACTCCGCCTGCTGCAGTATCACCTTGGCCGGCGAGCCATCCTCGATATGATGCTCGATATCGGCCACGCCCATTTCGGTGAAGTAGGCGTGCGCCTGATCCACCAGCTTCTTCGCGATATCCCGCAGCACTTTTGGCGGCACCGCGGAGCCCACGGCCGCACCGCCCATCGCCAGCGGCGGATCGTCCGCGTCCGGCAGGTCGGAGAGCTTGCGGATATGCGGCGGCACCTCGCCCTGCAGCAACACGCTGACCAGCACCACCCGGGCGCGATACTTGGACGCCAGGTCCGCGGCCACCTCCACCGCCCGCCAGGCGTTGGCGGAACCATCCACCGGCACCAACATGGTCTTCAGTTCCATACCGCGCTCCTTGTTCCTAACCCGTGGGGGGGACGGCCCGGGCCCGAGCCGTTCAGTGGCCGCCCAGACTGCCAGACTCGCCCCCCGCGCGCAGCATTTTTCAGCCTCCTATACTGACCAAAAATCCGCACGGAAACCGCGATGACCCGCCTGTTCGAAAAGACCTACCTGAAGCCCGGCGCCGCCCCCGGTCACGGGGCCCACGCCACCGAGCATCCGCACGCCGACGACGCCACCGTCTCCGCCTGGCACTACCACCACGAACAACTCGTCGAACTCGACCCGCAACGCACCCTGCGCGAAGGCGTGCAAGCCCTCGACGGCGGCCTGGTCTGGCTGCACCTGCAGGGCGCACCCAGCCCGCGTCAGCTGCACGACCTCGGCGAGGCCTTCGGCCTGCACACGCTGGCGCTGGAAGACGTGCGCCACCAGGGACAGCGTCCCAAGGTGGACTTCTTCGACGAACAGCTGGTCGCGATTCTGCGCCAGCCGCGCCATCACAACGGCAGTATCGAACTCGACCAGGTCAACGTCTTCGTGGTGAGCACCCGCCTGGTCATCAGCATCCACAGCGGCGCACACGACCCCTTCGGTCCGGTCCGCGACCGCATGCGCAGCGCCAACCGCAACTTCAACCGCCTGGGCGCCGCCTACCTCGCCTACGCCCTGATGGATACCGTGATCGACCAGGCCTTCCCGGTGATGGAACGCATCAGCGAAAAGCTGGAAACCCTGGAGGAGACCGTCCTCGACCAACCCGACCGCCACACCCTGAACGAGATCCACATCCTGCGCCGCGAACTCCTCGTCCTGCGCCGCCAGCTCTGGCCCACGCGCGACGTGGTCGCCCGCCTGATGCGCGACGACATGGAGCCCTTCACCCCGGAGCTGTTCCCGTACCTGCGCGACGCCCACGACCACACCATCCAGATCATGGATCTGCTGGAGTCCTACCGCGAGATGGCGGCCACCCTGATCGAGGCCTACATGTCGACCATCAACCAGCGCTCCAACGACGTCATGCGCGTGCTCACCATCATCGCCACCATCTTCATCCCGCTCACCTTCCTGGTCGGCATCTACGGCATGAACTTCGACCACCCCGACAGCCCCTGGTCCATGCCCGAGCTCTACACCTACTACGGCTACCCTATCCTGCTCGGCATCATGCTGGCCGTCGTCCTCGGCATGCTCTACCTCTTCCGCCGCCGCGGCTGGCTGTAGCCCCGCAGGAGCGGGATTGCCCGCGCCGCCGCCGACAGCAACACCCCCCGCGAGACCCGCAGCCCACAGCGTCCCACGGGGAACCGCACAACCTCGATTACAGTCCGCACGCCGACTCCGTTACGATGCCGGGAATGCAGAAGTACGGACCGAACGGAGCACCGATGGACGCGAAAACCAACGGCACGCAGGCCCTGGAAGAACTGACCGCCCGCGTCGAGGCCTTCGTCGAGGCACGCGACTGGGCGCAGTTCCACTCGCCCAAGAACCTGTCGATGGCACTGGCCGGCGAGGTCGGCGAACTCATCGAACACTTCCAGTGGCTGACCCAGGACCAGTCGCGCACCCTCCCGGAAGGCACCCACGAGGCCGTGCGCCAGGAGATCGCCGACGTACAAATCTACCTCCTGCTCCTCGCTCGCAAGCTCGACATCGACCTCCTCGAAGCCGCCAGCGACAAACTCGAGATGAACGCCCGCAAATACCCCGTCGAAAAGTCTCGCGGCAACGCCCGCAAATACTCCGACCTGTAACCCCCATCAAACGACGAAGGATCCTGTGGGACAGCCTTGTGGTAGCACCTGGTGGAACCGCACCTGCCCGCGCCTGCAAAGCCCCCCGGCCATCCCGGCCCCAGGAAAACACAGACCCGGGATCTTCCAGGGCGACAAGCGCTCGGGTCCCATCCCGTCTCCCGCCGCGTGGATCCCGGATCACCGCTGCGCGATTTTCGGGATGACCAACCAGGACGAGCGAGAACAGGCGAGTTTGCGCTGCAGGCCACGGCGACCGTCGGGGGCGAAAGACCGCGGATGGGGTGCGCTACACTGAGGCGCCCCTTGTCCCGCAATCCATCATGCTGCTCACGTTCCTGATCATGTTCGCCCTGCTGGGGCTTGGCGTCGCGCTGATGCTCTGGCATGCCCGGCTGGTGTTTTCGGTGGAGCTGCGCGATGGCGCTGCCCGCGTGCGGCGCGGCAAGCCGCCGTCCGGTTTCGTGAGGGGCTGCGAGGACGTCGCACGACAATACAGGCTGAAGCGGGGCCGGATCCGTGCCGTGCGTACCGACCGGGGTGTCGAGTTGCGCTTCTCCCGCCACCTCCCACCCAAGACGCATCAGGCCTTTCGCAACGTCTGGACACCCCCGCCGGGCGGAGGGGGAGGCGGCGGCATGCGCGCGACGGGATAGCGGGCCGGTCCGGCCGATTGCCGAGGCGTCGCAATGACGAAGAACCCAGGCTCGCCAAAAGCTTTTCACTACATGCATTATATGAGCGGGTGCGAACCCGTCTTCTGGGTGGCTCGCAACGAGATGGCGGGTACCAGCGTGGCGAACCAAGGGGGCGATGTTGAAGCTGAATATCGAAGAGCCGGGACAGGTTCGATTTGCCCTGAGCCATCTGGGCTTTCGCCCGTTCTTCCTGCTGGCAGGGCTGTACGCCGTGCTGGTCGTCGGTCTGTGGACCTGGCTCTACCAATTCGACATGGCGGCGCTGCCCACGGCCGCCTTTGGCGGGCCCTTCGCCTGGCACGGCCATACCCTGATCTTCGGCTACGCCATGGCGGTCGTCGCCGGGTTCCTGCTCACGGCCGTGCGCAACTGGACCGGGGTACAGACGACCCACGGATCCGCACTGCTGGTGCTGGCCGGGCTCTGGCTCGGCGGCCGGGTGGCGGCGTTGTTCGGGGACCCCGGGCTGGTGGCGATGGCGCTGTTCGATCTGGGCTTTACCCTGTGGCTGCTGGCCGCCCTGGCCCGCCCGGTATGGCAGACGCGCCAATGGGCCCAGCTCGCCGTGATCGGCAAAATCGCGCTGCTGGGGGCGAGCAACGGCCTGTTCTACCTGGGCGCCTTCGATCTTCTCGATGGCGGCCAGCGCCTGGGGCTCTACTCCGGGGTCTACCTGGTGCTGTCGCTGATCCTGATGATGGGGCGCCGGGTCATCCCGTTCTTTATCGAGCGCGGGCTGGAGGGTGCCTTTACGCCGGTGAACCGGGACTGGCTGGACCGCCTCGCCCTGTTGCTGTTGCTCGCCTTCTGGCTGGTCGAGGTGTTCCTGCCATGGGCAACGGTCGCGGGGGGGCTGGCCGCCGGTCTGGCCGTGGCGCATGGCATGCGCTGGGCGGGCTGGCATACGCCGGCGCTGTGGCGCAAGCCACTGCTGTGGGTGCTGATGATGGCCTACGGCTGGATCGTGATCGGCTTTGCCCTGCGGGCCGTGGCCGAATTCACCCCCCTCAGCCCGATGGCCGCGCTGCACGCATTCACCTACGGGGGAATCGGCATGATGACCCTGGGGATGATGACGCGCGTCGCCCTGGGCCATACCGGACGCAACGTCTTTGACCCGCCGCGGGTCCTCGGGCTGCTATTCGGCCTGCTGGCCGCCGGGGCGCTCGCACGGGTGGCCGCCCCTCTGCTCTGGCCGGCCTTGATCGCCAGCTGGATGAGCGCCTCGCAACTCTTGTGGATCGCGGCCTTCGCCGGGTTTCTCTGGATTTATGCCCCGATGCTGGTCAAACCGCGCGTCGACGGGCATTACGGCTAGCCGGGTGCGCTCAACACGGTGGCAGCCGTCCGGACGGACACAAGCATCAGTACAAGGAACTAGGGGGCGATGCCGGGAGCCGTCGGGTTCGGCCGTTGGACGCCGGCCAGCCCGACCCACTTACGACGGGGACGATCCTGGCGCATCGCCGGCTGGGCTCCCGAAGTCGACCAGGTACGCTGATCCATTCGCACGTTCGCGCTTGAGTCGATTTTGTGCGACGACAAGGCGCGTTGAGTGAAGTGGAGAGGGGCGACAGAGCCGAATAGCGCGCCTTGCTTTCGCTGCGGAAAAACCGGAGCGCCAGCGCGGGCGTGCGAATGGATCAGCGTCTTCCAAGAAGAAGCCGGGCGGGGTGCCCGGCTTGGTGGAGAGATGGGGATTACCAGTCGGGGGCCCCATCGTCATCGTCGTCGTCATCTTCGTCATGGTCATCCATGGAGCCTGCACCGGCACCGGCACCACCTTCGGCGCCTCCGCCGCCCATGGTGCCACCACCACCGGCCTCGGCCCCGCCTTCCGGAGCACCGGCGCCTGCTCCGGCACCACCTTCCGGTGCGCCCGCACCGCCCTCAGCGCCAGTACCCGCTTCCGGGGCGCCGGCACCGGCGCCCGCGTCACCACCGGCCTGGGCATGTGCAGCCCCCATGCCTCCCATGGCAAACATGGAACCGAGGACCAATGCGATCGCGGTCTTCTGGAAAGTCGACATCATGCTTCTCTCCTTCAAGATGGAATCAAGTCGTGCAGTCAGCCGATCCGCTCGAAAGTGCGTTCGGACCACTGCAACCAGGGAGGAGCAAACACAATGCCAGGGTGACAAAAATCGATGTTAATACCGATATTTCATGCACTTGTGAAACCCCGTCGGATTGCGGACGAGCAAAGCCAGGCACAGTGGTCTGTTTCATCCCGACACATGGGTTAGGACAACCCGGTCATGACGCCACAGCTTCAGCATCCCGACATTCCGGGGAGCAGCGACACCGCCACGGACCAGCCGCAACCCAATGGGCACAGCAGTCCTTACGCGACGCGGGAAGTCGTGGCGGCGAGACGGCCGGGAGGGTTCAGCGAGAATGATCGGCCAGCCCCGGACCGGCCGAATCCCGCACGAGATGCCACGATGCCTCGCCGAGATTCGGCGGGTCCGCAGGACCGGGAAACCTGAACGGCGGGTTCAGATCTCGGTGTCGACGTGAGAACCGCGGTTTGCTGGATCGGTCGCGTCCACCGTGCCGTTGGGCTGCACGGTCTCGCCCAGGCTCGCCGTGGACGCTGCGCCGGCGGTCTGCGGAGTCGTCGCATGGTTCATCGTTCCGGTCATGGTCGTTTGCGCCATGAGGGCGCTCACGGCGCCGGGTTGTGCCGACGGCCCCATCTGTGCCGCCTGCAATGCGCTTGGTGCATTCATCGACTGCGCCGCCACGGTGCTGAACGGCGCCTGCTGGACAGCCGGCTCGGTCTGTTCGGCGCGACTGGTCGCGTGGGCCTGCTCCCCCGGCGCGCGCGCTTCGGCTTGTTGAGCCTGGGCGCGTTGTTCACGGGCGGCGTCGGCCCGAGGGTCATTCTGCTGGGGATTGTAAGCGGGGGTGGTACGGGTATAAGCCGGGTTGGCTCCAATTCCGTCGAACATGATTCGGCTCCTGACAATATTTGCGGCATGCAACGCGCCACCGGAATCGGTGATGCGTTCCTGCGATCGTTCGCTAGCAGCCACCATGCCAGGAACAGCCGGCGCATTCGCCGGTTTGGGCCGGGCGGCTCCATGCCGCGCCATACGCTGTTCGACCGCGCATGCGGGAGGCAACCGGAAGCGCCAACGGGCGGCAGATCCATTCTGGTTTGCCGGAGCGTTCTTGCCGCCGATGCCGGGAGAACCCGGAGGAAGAGACAGGGCGGGGGGGAGACAGGGTCGGACCACGGTAATGGACGGGATTTCGGCGGCTTTCCGGACTCTTATATCTGTTTGAAGGCCGTGGACGGACCGACCTGGGCCGCGCAACAGGAGCTGGCTCAAGGACGGACGGCACCTGCCACCCAGACGCGGGCGGGTGGCGTCACGGGAGCCGAAGGCCGGGCCCGCCCCGGGATTCGCGCACCGGTAGCCGTAGCCCCCGGCACAAAAAACGCCCGGGATGGGCCCGGGCGTCCTGGTCTGCATGCCGGGCAAACCGCCCGGTTCAGGCCGTGCTTACTGCTGGTACTGCTCCAGATCGAAGCGGTCGGCGTTCATCACCTTGGTCCAGGCCCTGACGAAGTCCTTCACGAACTTCTCCTCGTTGTCGTCCTGGGCGTACACCTCGGCGTAGCTGCGCAGGATGGAGTTGGAGCCGAACACCAGGTCGATGCGGCTAGCGGTCCACTTCACCTGGTCGCTCTTGCGGTCGCGGACCTCATAGATGCCGTTGTCCGCAGACTTCCAGGCGTTGGCCATGTCGGTCAGGTTAACGAAGAAGTCGTTGGTCAACTGGCCTTCACGGCCGGTGAACACGCCATGCTTGCTGCCGCCATGGTTGGTTCCGAGCACGCGCATCCCGCCGATCAGCACCGTCATCTCCGGCGCGGTCAGGCCCATCAGCTGGGCGCGGTCGAGCAGCATCTCCTCCGGCTTGACCACGTAGTCCTTCTTCAGCCAGTTGCGGAAGCCATCCGCCAGCGGCTCCAGCGGCGCGAAGGAGTCGGCATCGACCATCTCGGCGCGGGCATCGCCACGCCCCGGATTGAACGGCACCAGGACATCGTATCCGGCCGCCCGGGCGGCCTGCTCGATGCCCACGCTGCCACCCAGCACGATCAGGTCGGCCACGCTGGCGCCGGTCTCGGCGGAGAGCTGCTCGTAGACCTTGAGCACCCGGTCCAGGCGCTGCGGCTCGTTGCCCTCCCAGTCCTTCTGCGGGGCCAGGCGGATATGGGCACCGTTGGCACCACCGCGCATGTCGGAGCCGCGGAAGGTTCGGGCGCTGTCCCAGGCCGTGCTGACCATCTCGGCGGTGGTTAGGCCGCTCTCGGCGATCTTCTGCTTGGCCGCCTCGACGCAGTAGTCGGTGCTGCCGGCCGGCACCGGGTCCTGCCAGATCAGATCTTCCTGTGGCGCTTCCGGACCGATGTAGCGGGTCTTCGGGCCCAGATCACGGTGGGTCAGCTTGAACCAGGCGCGGGCGAAGCAGTCCTGGAAATACGCGGGATCCGCCATGAACTTCTCGCAGATGGCCCGGTACTTCGGATCCATTTTCATCGCCATGTCGGCGTCGGTCATGATCGGGTTGTGGCGGATGGAGGGATCGCTGGCATCCACCGGCTTGTCCGCCTCCTTCATGTCGATCGGCTCCCACTGCCAGGCACCGGCGGGGCTGTTCTTCAGCTCCCACTCGTGGCCGAACAGCAGGTCGAAATACCCCATGTCGAACTTCGTCGGATGGGTGGTCCAGGCACCCTCGATGCCGGAGGAGACGGCGTTGGCGGCCTTGCCCTGCATGCTGGGATTCTTCCAGCCGAAGCCCTGTTCCTCGACATCGGCCCCTTCGGGCTCCGGACCCAGCGCACCGGCATCGCCATTGCCGTGGCACTTGCCCACGGTGTGGCCGCCGGCGGTCAGCGCCGCGGTCTCTTCATCGTTCATGGCCATGCGGGCGAAGGTCTCGCGGACCTGCTCGCCGGTCTTGATCGGGTCGGGTTTGCCGTTGACCCCTTCCGGGTTCACATAGATCAGGCCCATCTGGACGGCCGCCAGGGGGTTCTCCATGGTGTCGGGCTTGTCGACGTCGCCGTAGCGCTCGTCGGAGGGTGCCAGCCATTCCTTCTCCGCACCCCAGTAGGTGTCCTTCTCGGGATGCCAGATGTCCTCGCGACCAAAGGAGAAGCCGAAGGTCTTCAGGCCCATGTTCTCGTAGGCCACGGTACCGGCCAGGATGATCAGATCCGCCCAGCTGATCTTGTTGCCGTATTTCTTCTTGATCGGCCACAGCAGACGGCGCGCCTTGTCCAGACTGACGTTGTCGGGCCAGCTGTTGATCGGGGCGAAACGCTGGTTGCCGGTGCCACCGCCACCCCGGCCATCGGCGATCCGGTAGGTGCCGGCCGCGTGCCAGGACAGGCGGATCATCAGCCCGCCGTAATGGCCCCAGTCGGCCGGCCACCACGCCTGGCTCTCCGTCAGCAGCGCGTGCATATCCTTCTTCAGGGCGTCGAAGTCGAGCTTCTTGACCTCTTCCCGATAGTCGAAGTCCTCGCCCATCGGGTTGGTCTTGCGGTCATGCTGATGGAGGATGTCCAGGTTCAGCGCTTCCGGCCACCAGTCCATGACCGAGTGGCCGGCGGCGGTCTCGCCGCCATGCATGACCGGGCATTTGCCCATGTTCTGATGCTCACCCATATCGTTCTCCATGTTCGCTGCGTTCAGCGTGTTCGTGTTTCGGAAAGCGCCATCCAACTGCCATCGATGGCTTTCCTCAGGGACCGCAAGCCGTTCTGCCTCCGGGCCACCGTCGACCGGGGAGGGGCTCACGGCCCACCTGCCCTTGAAGCTAGGCCCCGCGAGCCATTAGTGCCAGTTGATATTCACGATGAGCGAGATAGCCTCCCGCTATCCCGCCACGAGCGGCGCCGCAGCGCGATGGGCTACAAGACGCTCTCGATCGCGCGACGCAGCTCGGCGGCCCCGGGGCCAGCCTGGCTGGGGAAATGCGCCCTCACCCGCCCCTCTCGGTCCACCACGTACTTGTAGAAGTTCCAGCGCGGGGCGGCGGACTGGCGGGCCAGTTCGCGAAAGATCGGGTGGGCGTCCGCGCCGCGCACACTGATCGGCCTGAACATGTCGAAGGTGACGCCGAAGTTCTCGAAGCACACCCGGGCGGTCTCGGCCTCGTCGTCGGCCTCCTGGTTGAAGTCATGGGAAGGGAAGCCCACCACCTTCAGCCCCTGGTCCCGGTAGTCCTGATGCAACTGTTCCAGCCCACCGAACTGGTCGGTGTAACCACAGTGGCTGGCGGTGTTGATGATCAGCAGCGGATGGCCCAGGAAGCGCTCCTGCAGGTTCACGATCTCGGATGAGTGCAGTCGGCCCAGCTCGTGCTGGAACAGGGCTTCCGTGTCCGGTTCGGCAGCGCTCGCCGCCGCAATCGGCAGCATCAGCAACAGGGAAGCAAACAGGCGCGCAAAACGGGACATCGCAGGTCTCCACAGGGGCTCGACCCTCAGACCAGGGGCGCACCTGCGGGTTCTGTGGAGGGCCGGCTCGTGACCGCCAGCACGGGGCCACGATGGCGCCGAACATCCTCCATTTCGGTGCTCCCTTTTGGACATGCCATGGCCTCACCAACATGACGGGCGTACCCTTGATCGCAGACATCAACGAAGTCTCTAGCCGATGATTGCCTACACCCGCCCGCTCCTGCTGCTTGCCATCATCCTGCCGTTGACCACGGGCTGCACGGCCGTGAAGGTCGCCGGTGCCACGGGAAGCGCCGCCGTCAGCGTCACCACCGGCGCCGCCAAGGCGACCGGCAAGACCGCCGGAGCGGTGGGACGTGCCGTCACTCCGGGCAGCAAGCAGGACAAGGACGACGACTGAGATACCGGCCGGCCGGGGACGGACGCAAGCCGCGAACTGCGTTTACTCGGCGCTCCTGAGCGCAACGGCCGCTCCAAGGGCGCGCACGCTGGGCCCTGGGCCGGAAACGGCACCCTTGCACTCCGAGATCATGCGGCCGAGGGGGATGGCCGCCCCGTTTCTGGGCTTGCCGGGCCCGCGTAACGGTCGCAGGTCTTATCCACCGACACCTTCGTTTCCCCGCTCGCATGGCAGTCCTGCCCGCCACCAGGCGAGCATGCCGCCGCGAAGCTGGCGGGCCTCGTAGCCGCGGGCCCGCAGCTTGCGCACGGCGGGGATGCTGCGGTGTGCACTGAGGCAGATGGCCACCACGGGACGATCGGGATCGAGTTCCAGGTCCGCCAGGCGTCGCTTGGAAAACTGCGTGATCGGGAGGTGACGCGCGCCCGGGATACGACTCCGACGATGCTCGACACCGGTGCGCACATCCAGCACTTGCACCTGGGCGTTCTCCATCGCCTGCGCCAGTTCCTCGGGGCTCATTTCCGGCACGCGGCCGAACGGCCGCCACTGGCTCCAATCCATCGTGATCACCTCCTGTCCACGGTGCCCGTGGCTCCCCCAAGGGTACATCCGCCTGCGCTCGCGCGTGCATCGAGGGAGGTTCATCGCCACACCGACACCTCACGGGCAGCTCCGGCCGATTGCCACGGCCTCTGCGAGGCCTCGCAACGACGGGGCGCGCCTCTGTGGGAGCGTGCTTGCACGCGAAGCCCCGGCCCGCGTTGTACTTTGGCAGGGGCTTCGCGTGCGGGCACGCTTCTACGGCGTTTAGCTCCACCGTAGCCATCGCCCAAGTCGGTCTCGCGGACCGCGGCCGGGTAGCGTGGGTTACAGGTCGGAGTATTTGCGGGCGTTGCCGCGGGCCTTTTCGACGGGATGCTTCCGGGCGTTCATCTCCAGTTTGTCACTGGCGGCCTCGACCGGGTCGATGTCGAGCTTGCACGCCAGAAGCAGGAGATAGATCTGCACATCGGCGATCTCTTGCCGCACCGCCTCGCGGGTCTCGGCGGACAGGTGCCGTGACTGTTCCTGGGTGAGCCACTGGAAGGGTTCGATCAGTTCGCCGACCTCTCCGGCCAGTGCCATCGACAGGTTCTTGGGCGAATTGAACTGCACCCGGTCGCGTTCCTCGACGAACGCCTCCAGCCGCGCGACCAGCTCCTCCAGCCCCTGCGCTCTGTGCGAATCCCCTTTCATCGCGTCCCCGTGGCATCGACTCTCAAACTTCCCTGCATCGTACCGAAGGAGCGCATGCTCCAGTAAGCAAGGACACGCAGCCCTGGATTATCCTTGGTCGGGATCTCGCGCGACACTCGAGGCGCGAACCAGGAAAAAGGGAAGACTGCGCGGATGGACGTCTTTTACAGCCGATTATCGGAGAAGATCAGCGACCTGATCCTCGCGGTGATCGCGCTTGGCTTGCTGGTCGTGTCGGTCGAATACGTGCAGTTCCTGACCGATCACCCGGGTACCTTCGCGGACCCTGAATTCTGGAAGCGCATCGCTCTGGCGCTTCTCGTGACGGTGTTTACCGCCTACAAGTTCGTGGCCTACTCGGCCTATTTCTGCGCGCCGGCCAACGCGGCCCGACTGGCGCAGCTGAGCCCGGTGCGCATGATCCTGATGTTCCTGTGCGACCTCGCCCAGGTGATGCTGGTGGCCTGGCTGTACGCGGTACTGTTGATCGGGCACCTGACGTCGCTCGGTGGGCGCGAGGGGGCGACCGAGGTGACACTGGGCGACAACATGATCCAGTTCCTCTTCCTGTTCATGGCGCTGTGGCATGTCGCGGTCTTTCTCTGGTACACGGTGGCCCGCGGAACCTGGCGCGACCGGGCCGTGCACGGCGGCTTCGCCGTGGCCTATCTGCTTGCGATCGGGATGCTGGCCCTGGCGGACGGCGTGCTCGCCAAACAATGGACCGACTGGATCGCGATCGCCTTCTACGGGGCCTGCGTGGTGTTGCTGTATCGGCTCAAGGCTATTCCGGACATCGCAAACGCCCTGCGCCGCAGCAGCTGAGGGAGATTTCGCAGGGCACTGGGTCAGATGTTTGCTCCTGCTTGACCTTGGATCAGCCACCGCCCTGGACATCCCAACCGATCGTCGTGGCCTTTGCGACCCCCGCAACAACACGCCCCTGGCGTATCGGCACGTGAGGACATCCGTCCCCGCCCTCGCCATCCGGGACGTGTTGGGCCATGCTCCATGCTGTGGGTGGATGAAGACGGGCCCCGTGTCGCGGCGCCGATCAGGCACCCGTCACCTCGAACGACAAGGAGCGTGCGCATGAACCTGGAGAAGGTGATCTTCGGCTTTTTCATCATCCTGGCGTTCACGCTGAACTTCGGGTTCTTTCTCGGCGAGATCGACAATCCGGCGCATCACAACGTCTACGAGCTGTTCGCGGCCATCGTGGTGAACATCATTGCGACGGCCCTGAAGCTGGGGGATCGGACGCAGACCGGGGCGCTGCTGCTGGCCAGCTCGCTGGTGGCGGTGCTGCAGCTGATCGCGGCCGCGGTGGTGTGGGGCTATGCCAGCCACGTGCATGCCGGAGGCATGGATGCGATGTTTATGGCCAGCATCGTTTCACTGGCGGGCGGGGCCATGGTGGCGAACCTGATCTCGGTGCTCCTGCTGATCGCGGATACGGTGGCCCTGCGCCGCTGACACCGGCCACGACTGCCGCCGAATCCCGCGCCGTGCCTGCCACCATCAACAAGGTGCTGTTCCTGTTCCTTCGGCGCATGCGGGCGCCCCTGCTCGCGCTGACGGCGGCCTATTCGATCTCCGTTCTCGGCCTGGTGCTGATCCCTGGCGTGGACGACCAGGGGGAACCCTGGCGCATGGATTTCTTCCATGCGTTCTACTTCGTCACCTACATGGCCACGACCATCGGCTTCGGCGAGATCCCCCACGCCTTCACCGAGGCGCAGAGGATGTGGACGGTATTTGCCGTGTACCTCTCGGTGGTCGCGTGGCTGTACGCCATCGGCAAGATCCTCGCGCTGATTCAGGACCCGGCCTTCCGTCTGGCGGTCAGCCAGCACGCGTTCGACCGCACCATCCGCAAGCTACAGCGGCCGTTTTTTATCGTCTGCGGATATGGCGACACGGGTGCCCTGGTGGTGCGTTCCCTGCTCGGGCGCAACGGCTTTGCCGTGGTGATCGATCAGAACCCGGACCGCATCAACGAACTGACCCTGGAGGATTACGCGCTGCAGATCCCCGGCCTGTGCGCGGACGCCAGTGTCGCCAACCGCCTGCTCGACGCCGGGCTGCTCAACCCGCGCTGCCGGGGGGTGGTGGCACTGACCAGCGACGACGCGGTGAATCTGCGCATCGCCATTGCCGCCAAGCTCCTGAACCCAGACCGCCCCGTCATCTGCCGCGCCGAGAGCCATGACACGGAGAAAAACATGGCCTCGTTCGGAACCGACCAGATCATCAACCCGTTCGACATCTTCGGCCAGCGGCTCGCGCTGGCACTGCATTCCCCCGCGCATCATCTACTGCACGAGTGGCTGGGGAACATCCCTGGAAGCCCGCTGCCGATGCCGATCGATCCGCCCTGCGGCCGCTGGATCCTGTGCGGCTTCGGACGCTTCGGCAAGGCCGTGCATGCCGGTCTGATCCAGGAAGGCGTGGACGTGACCCTGGTGGAGACGGATCCCGAAGGCGCGGACTGCCCGCCCGACTGCATACGGGGCCGCGGCACCGAGGCGGACACCCTGCACGAGGCCGGCATCGCGACCGCCTCCGGGATCGTGGCCGGCACCGGCCGCGACGACTATAACCTGTCCATCGTGATGACCGCGCGCGAGCTGAACCCGGAGCTGTTCATGGTCGGGCGCCAGAACCGCGAGAGCAGCTCATTGCTGTTCGCCGCCGCCGATCTGCCGCTGGTGATGCGCCATGACCGGGTGATCGCGGAGGCGATCCTGGCGCATCTCACCTCGCCGCTGTTGCCACGCTTCCTGGATTTGAGCCGCGAGCAGTCCACCGAATGGGCCAATGAGCGGGTCAGCGCCATCACGGCCGTGGTCGGGGACCGCGTACCGGCGATCTGGACCGAGCAACTGGACGAAGAACATGCCCCGGCTCTGCTCGCCCACCTGGAACAGGAGCCGGTCACCCTTGGCCAGCTGCTGCGCGCCGACCACCCTGAACGCCAGCGACATGCCTGCATCGCCCTCCTGCTGCGGCGCGAGGACGGCTCGCCGGACCTCCTGGCGCCCGATGACGAGACGCTCCTGCAGGCCGGCGACCAACTGCTGTTCTGTGGCCGCTTCGCGAGCGCCCTGACGATTGCCCATACCCTGCGCGACCCGCATGCCCTGCGCTACCTGCTCACCGGCGAGGACAGCCCCCAGGGCTGGTTCTGCCGCGCCCTGCGCGCCGCCCGCGGGCAACCCGCCTGAGAGACAGAATGATCCAGTCGGATGCGCTTGCCGGGCGCCAGCGTCTGGTCGCGATCCGGACCTGAAACCGGGGCCATGACAACGTTTCCATGCGGACAGGGTGTTCCGGCCCTGCGCTTGCCGGTGTCGTTATCATGGGCGGCTGTTTCGCACCGTCCGGGGTGGGTTCTTGCATCCATTGCTTCGCCATCCGCGCTTTCTCGGGGCCGGCTTTCTGCTGGTGGCGTTCTCCGTCGTCGGACAGACGTTCGTTCTGTCCCTGTTCGGGGGCGAGTGGCGCGAACTGTTCGACCTGACCCACGGGCAGCTGGGGCTGGCGTATTCGGTCGCCACGCTGGCCAGCGCACTACTGCTGATCAGCGCCGGGCGGCTGGTGGACCACCGCTTCGTGCCATGGTGACGTTCGTGCTACTGGGGGCGGCCGTGGGCAGCGCCGTGCTCGCATTCAGTCCGGGCGTGCCGGGGCTGGTGCTGGGGTTCTTCCTGCTGCGGTTTTTCGGCCAGGGGCTGATGACGCACACGGCCCAGACCGCAGTGGCGCGGGCGTTCACCACGCACCGGGGCAAGGCCATCAGCCTGGTGGTGGCCGGGTTGCCGGTGGCCGAGGCCGTGGTCCCGATCCTGGTGGTCGCAGGGGCGGCCGCCATCGGCTGGCGCTCGACCTGGGGCGTAATCGCGGCAATCCTGGTCGGGTTGACCGTGCTGGTGCTGATGCTCCTGGGGCGCTCGATCCCGCTGGCCCGGACGGACCCCGACGCCGGCGAAGGCGAGAGCCACTGGTCGCGTCGCGAGGTCCTGCGCGATCCGCGCTTCTACATGGTACTGCCGGCGCTGATGGGCGCACCGTTCATCATCACCGCGGTGTTCTTCCACCAGGTGCCGCTAGCGGAATCCAAGGACTGGACGCTTGCCTGGCTGGCCTCAAGCTTCGTGGCCTTTGCCGCCATGCACCTGCTGTCCTTGTTCGTGGCCGGCCCGCTGGTGGATCGGTTCGGCTCGCGGCGCCTGCTGCCGTGGCACCTCGCCCCGCTGATCCTGGCCCTGCTGGCGCTGAGTCTGCTGGAGGGCGTCTGGCTCGCGCCGGTGTACCTGGCGCTGGCCGGGCTCGGCATGGGGATCGCCAACACCCTGATGGGCGTGATCTGGGCGGAGCTCTACGGCACCACCCACCTCGGCGCCATCCGTGCCGTGGCCCAGTCCGTGATGATCTTCGCCACCGCCGCGGCACCCGTCGCGGCCGGCGCGCTGCTGGACCTGGCATGGTCCATGGA
Organism: Thioalkalivibrio sp. AKL19; assembly: GCF_000420165.1. Classification (GTDB taxonomy): domain Bacteria; phylum Pseudomonadota; class Gammaproteobacteria; order Ectothiorhodospirales; family Ectothiorhodospiraceae; genus Thioalkalivibrio. The sequence goes on from NZ_ATUK01000010.1 coordinate 566,261, forward strand.
ACACGTCGTGCTCGTACTCGCAGCCTATGCCGCAGCCGCCTCGATGCTCGCCCGGCGCGGGCTCCGCACCGCCACCGCAAGCCATTGAAACGCACCGAATCGCCGCACCACCGGGGGCAATCGCGTGGCCTGTCCTTCGGGAAACAGCGATCAGCACCTGCGTTCGCGGCGGCCTGAAGGACCCGCCGGAACACCCGCCGGCCTCGTATCAAGGTGGACGTTCAGCCAGCCTGCATAGAGGTGGCCCCGCGGTTCGAGGCGTTGTTCGTGAGGCGAAAGGCGTCCCGGCATAATCATTTGCCAGCAACCGGAACTGCCCGCGGAACAAGGAACATCGCCCGATGGCGAGCGTAAAAAGTACCTGTTACGAATGCGATGCCAACTGCGCCATCGACGTCACCCTGGACGCCGTCGGCGAGCCGGTCGCCATTGACGGCCCCGATTGCCCGCGCTGCTACGTCCAGCTCGACCGGCGCAACCACCCGGAGCGCTTGCTGTACCCGCTGCGGCGAACGGGCCCGCGCGGCAGCGGCCAGTTCGAGCGCATCTCCTGGGACGAGGCACTGGACACCATCGCCGAGCGCCTGCGCGCCACCCGCGAGGAACACGGGGCCCCGGCGGCGGCCTTCTTCGCCGGCTATACCAAGGAGGCCCGGCCGCAGCTCCAGCGCCTGGCACATGCCTTCGGCTCGCCCAACTACCTGACCGAGAGCGGCTGCTGCTTCTCCTCCACCAAGGTGGCGGAGGAGGTGACCTTCGGCACCAGGATCAAGACCTCATCCACCGTGGCCTCGGATGCGACGCGCTGCCTGCTGGTGTGGTCCACCAACCCGCGCGGTTCCATCCCGCCGTTTCACCAGCACCCCCTGGCTGAGGCCCGCCCCGGCTGCGCCACCGTGGTAGTGGACCCGCGGGTAACCCCGCTGGCGGAGCAGGCCGAGGTGCACCTGCAGATCCGCCCGGGTACCGATGGCGCACTGGCGCTGGGCATGCATTACCTGATCTTCGAAAACGGCTGGCAGGATCAGGCCTTCCTCGACGAATGGGGCAGCGGCGTGCAGGCCTTCCGCGACTACGTGGGCGAATTCCCGCCGGAGCGTGTCGCACAGATCTGCGGCATCGACGCGGCCGATCTGCGCCGCGCCGCCGAGCTCTATGGCGCCAACGCGCCGGCGCAGATCATGCTCTCGCCCACCGCCACCGTGCAGCATTCCAACGGCTTCCAGAACCACCGCGCGGTGATCCTGCTGGCCGCGGTGACCGGCAACATCGACCGCGAGGGCGGCAACCGCTTCTTCAACGACAAGGTCACACCCAGGCCCATCGACCTGTTCGACCACTGCAAGCAGAACCTCCCGCCGCGCATCGGCGACGAGACCTTTCCGGTGTGGACGGCCCACTGGCCGGCGGCACAAAGCATGCTGCTGCCGGATGCCATCCTCGAGGGGCAGCCACAGCCGGTCCGCGCCCTGCTGGCGATGGGCATCAACACCGCGATGTGGCCGAACTCAAAGCGCATGGAACAGGCGCTGGGCGCCCTGGATTTCTTCGCCGCGTCGGACTTCTTCCACAACCCGGCCACGCGCATGGCGGACATCGTGCTGCCGGCCGCCACCAGCCTGGAACGCGCGGCGCTGATCGCCTACCCCGGCTGCAACTTCCGCGGCGAACTGCGCTACCGCCACGCCGCCGTTGCCCCGCGCGGCGAGGCGCGCCCGGATGGCGAGGTATTCCTGGAGCTGGGCGTGCGCCTGGGGATGGCAGAGCCGTTCTGGAACGGCGACCTGGAGGCCAGCTGGGCCGAGGCCGCCGAGGGCATACCGGAGACCATCCGCGAACAGGTCTATAACGACCCGGACGGCGTCACCGTGTTCGCCAGGGCACTGGACGACATGCTTGCGCACGGCTTCGAGGAAGGCGACCGCCAGTACCGGATCGACGGGTTTCGCACGGTCAGCGGCAAGGTGGAGTTCGACGCCGCGGAACTGCGCGCGGCCGGGCACGACGGCCTGCCGGTCTACCGTGAACCGGCGGAGAGCCCGGTCTCCACGCCGGAGCTCGCCCGCGACTATCCGCTGGTATTGACCAGCGGCGCCCGCCACAAGCACGCCACCCACTCGCAGCACCAGCAGCTGGAGCGCATGCGCCGGGCGATGCCGGAGCCGCTGGTGGAGCTGCACCCGATGGATGCCGCCGCGCGCGGGATCGCCGACGGCGACACGGTGGAGGTGCGTTCGCCACGCGGGCGCGTGGCATTCGTGGCCAAGGTCACGGACCGCATCAAGCCCGGCGTGGCGCACTGCCAGCACGGCTGGAACCACGCCAACGTGAACGAGCTCACCGACGACCGCTCGCTGGACCCGATCAGCGGGTTTCCCGCGTTCAAGTCTCTACTGTGCGAGGTGGAGCGCCTGGCGGCGGGCCACGCAAAACGCCAAGCGGAGGCCGGGTAGTGCCGTTTGTCGGTGTCCTCCCCGAACGCGAGCATATCTTCCGGCCCGAGCCGTGCCGGGAGGTGGCCGTGTCCGACGTCGCCGCCTGGCGGCTCAATCCGGACCACCGGCATGTCTATGACAAACTGCATCTGGCCCTGGATGCCGGACTGACCGCCGCGCCCTGCGGCGTGGCACCTACGGACCTCGGCATCGCGGCGGACGCCGAGGTGTTCGTCAAGCCGGTCACCAACCTGGCCGGCATGGGGCTGAACGCACGCACCCTGCCGGCCGGCGACGTGCCGGCAGAGCCCGGCAGCTTCTGGTGCCAGCGCCTGCTGGGTACCCACACCAGCACCGACTGCCTGGTGGAGAACGGCGCGGCCCGCTGGTTTGCCCACACCCGCGGTTCGGAGGCGAAGGACGCCGCCCGCCCGATCTACTGGGAGATCGGCGCCGCCGCGCCCGAGATCGAACCCTGGATCGCCGACTGGGTACGCCGCAACCTGGCCGGCTACAGCGGCCTCTGCAACATCGAACTGATCGGCGGCCGGCCGATCGAGGCCCACCTGCGCGGCTCCAACGGCTTCTTCGACTTCTACGGCCCAGAGTTCATTTCAGCCTGGGTCGCGCTGGCCGACGGCGAGGCGTTCACCCCGCCCCCGCCCATCCCCGGTGGCTTCGTGATCTCGGTGTTCGGCGAGGCCGAACTGCGGGATGACGACTTCCGGGCCGCCGAGGCGGCCGGCGTGAACCTGCAGCCCGATCCCTCCACCCCGGGCCGCGCCGCCATCCTGCGCTGCCGTGACCGCGAGGCCGGCTTCGCCATCTACCGACGACTCACCGGGCACACGCTGTAGCCAAGGCGCACCGAGTGCCTCCCATGTGTGCGGGGATCCCAGGCGCCGGATCCAGTCCGAGCTTTTGCACCAACATTACGACCGCCCGGTGTTTGAGCACGCTCGACCGATTGCCGCGGCCTCTGCGAGGCCTCGCAATGACGGGTTCGGGTGCGAGTGTCAGGCGGGTGGCGGCAGACGGCTCGAGACAGGAACTGCGTCAGGGGGCAGTCGCGCAGGGAAGCGTCGCGGGGGGGGTGAGGAAACGGACCTCGGTGAGGGGCATGACGTCAGCAGCCGCCTCCGCCGCCACCACCTCCTGCACCACCGCCACCGCCCGAGGTAGTCACGCTCTCTTCAAGCCACATGGCCATGTGACAGGCAATGGCGATGGCGCCAAGCGGTCGTGGGTGATTGACCTCCACGAACCAGCCGCCAACCAGACTCGACTCGGCCTTGGGCTGGAATGTGGCAACCACCTCCTGGGCATCCCGGAGGGTGTAGGTGAAAAGGACGCGCCAGTCCGTCTTCTGACCACTTATGTGGTAATCCCTTTCGCGGTAACGGAACCGCCCGCTCAGGTTCTCGTCGTCAACGCTGGTTTCCTCGATCTGCGTCACTGTGCCCGCGCCGGCCCGCCAGACCCCCTGGCGCTGGGGCATCCCGAAAAAACGGATAGTTCGCTGGATCTGCTCCAGAAACCCCGCATCGGACGGGTCGGCCAGGCGCAGGCGCGTGGTTGCGAAATGCAGCTCCGGCTTGCCGAACCACGCCGCAAACCCACCGCTGGGCCGCCGTAGCCAGGCGACAGGCGTGCCAACCTGCTTCAATTCCGCGATATTGCGTCCGCCCCGGCCGAACAACGGCAGCCGCCGGAGCGGCGAGACCTTCACGAATTCCAGTTGCCCCTCCACCGGGGTGCCTTCTCCCCTGGGCGGCGAACCACCACTCCTCGCCCCCGCTTCCGGACTCGGCTCGGAGACGGGGGAAAGATCGTTCGGTTGCCATTGGGCCGCCGGCCCGAAACCACGCCTGGCCATGGTGGACTCATTCCTGGATCGCGGGGTGCATGCACGTTTGCGGGGAGTGTAGACCAGGCCCGGCGGCCGTGTCGGGTACGCAGAAAGAAGCCGGCTCGAGCAAAGTCGGTACGCCGAAAGGTCGATTCTTGTTCCGCCGCGAATGGCCCCGAGCCTGGCCTTGTCGTTCTCCACCCTCGCAGCCGGGCGGCGATCGGGGCGTATCCAACCGATTGCCGAGGCCTCTGCGCCGCCTCGCAATGACGTGGTGCTCCGTAGAAGGACAAAGGATGACAGGTCGGGAAACAGCAGCTAGATTGTGGGCGCGACCGATCAATGGGCTCGCGATGTTTCCAGGGAGGGAAACGATGAAGAAAGGATTCTCCTATTCTGTCCGCGAGGGGCATGTGCGCCCTGCCGCCCCATACCCCGTTACCCGCCCGCCACCTCGCCGGCTTCTCGCCGCCACGGCCGGGCTGTTCCTGCTGATATTCGGCCTCGCCAGCTCGGCAAGCGCCGACGAGCGGCCCGAGATCCTGAACATCCTGAGTCAGTTCGTCGCATCCAGTACGGCCGCAGCACGTGGACCGCGGAGATTCGCCTCGGATTTTGCCCGGTCGAACTGCACGAGCAAACGCAGAGTCGAGCCCCTTGGGGACCTCGATACCGAGGTCCCCAAGGGGCTCACACCCTACGACTCCTAACCGGGAGATCCGCAGATGGGTGCCATGGTGATCGGTCTTGTGGCGATGGCCACACTCATTCTCGGGACGGCCCTGATCATTGCTTGTTCCAGCCGAAGGGCCCGCTTTGGTACGCGCGCGTCTTATGCCACGCTAGCCCTGCTAGCGCCGGTCGCACTCATGGTTTTGGCTTTCTCATTCTTGCCGGAAACGGCACCACATTGGGTGAAGAATTCGGCCTTCCTGCTCGCCATCCTCAGCCCGTATCTTGTCCGAGCCCTTTTCGTATTCAGAGAATCAAGGCCGCGAGCGTAGAGCGAGGACGCATTGATCAAAATGCCCCTGTGGGAACTGTATTGCATATGCGATACATTGCTGAAAGGTTGAGCCGGAGACGGACCATGAAGAATGCGACGTTACCCGCCCTGCGGGTCAGTGTTGCGTTTCGCCACCAGGTCGAGCAGGCCCTGGGCAAGGAAGAAACGCTATCGGCGTTTATCGAGGATGCCGTGCGTCACGAGATTCACCGCCGCCAGGCGCACGCCGAATTTCTGGAGCGCGGGCTGGAATCGGCGCGAAACGCCCGGGAGACGGGTGTGTACTATCCGGCGCAATCGGTCCTGGACGAGCTCGACCAGATGTTGAGCACGAAATAGCCCGTCAACCGGAGGCTCAAGGATGAGTTATTCGGTCCGCTTTACGGCGCAGGCGCGCGACGACCTCATGCGGCTTGTCGCATTCCTGGCAGAACAGGATCCGACAGCCGCAAACCGCGCCCGCACGGCCATTGGGCAGGCCCTATCGCTACTGGAAACTTTCCCGCTGAGCTGCCGTACGCTGGACCCCGCCCATCCCCGCATCCGAGAGTTCCTGATCCCCTTTGGCCGTTCGGGCTACGTGGCCCTGTTCGAAATTGACGATGCCGAAAGGGTCACCCTCCTCGCGTTTCGCCAACAGCACGAAGACGACTACTTCTGACATTTTCCTGCCAGGCATACGCCATCGAGAGCATCGAGGCCCTGTGGGCGGGTCCGACCGATTGCCACGGCCTCTGCGAGGCCTCGCAATGGCCGGTGTGGGTACGGCTGTCAGGCGGGTAGCGGCAGCCGGCCCTGGTAGTGGAACTGGGTCAGGGGAAAGTCGTGCAGGGCGCCGTCGCGGGGCTTGAGGAAACGGACGTGGTCGGCGGTGAGCTGGCACAGCCAGGGATCCTGGCGCGTGGGTTTGTTGCGGGTAAACGGGCGCGCATTGAAGAGCCCGAGGTTCAGGCCGGCCTCGTGATCGCGTGCGGACGGGTATTCGAACAGGTCGATGCCGGCCTCGCGCAGCGCGGCGCCCAGGGCCTGGGTGGCCTGATAGTCGGCGGGATGACGCAACAGGTCCGCGTGTGCAGCGAACGGCGGTTGATGGAGCTGCAAGCCATTGGGGCTCTGGTAGCGTGCGGCGAACAACGTGTGCTGGGTATCGAGCTTGCGCGGTGGCGGGGTCGCCATGCCATGCCAGAACACAAACCGGTAGTAGGCCGCCTCGGCGAGGACCGTGCGCTCGCGCAGGGCGCCGTAGAACAGGCTGGGTTCGTGGCGACGGCCGAAGCGCGATCCGTGACGTAGCGGCGGGTAGCGAAACGGCGTCGCCAGCAGGTAGTGCAGCCGTTCCGTACCCGGGCGCCGGGGCGGCTTGGTGGCCTCCAGCATCTCTTCCAGAACGGCCTGGCGGTCGAGCGAGCTGACAATCTGGTTGGTGGCAACCTGCTCCTGGCTCTCCACCAGGCGCAGGACCTCCCCTCTCAGCGTGACACGCGGCGCCGCTTCGACCAGGGCATCCCAGTCCGACATGTCAGGTTGCCCTCATAGCTTGCCGCGGATCGCGTCAAGATACTCCAGCACGCCCACCAGGCCCTGCACCGTGCGGATCTGCTCGGCGGGCACGCCGCCGATGTGGTGGTTGTGCGTCTGCATCCAGTGTTTCATCGCACTGGCATCCCCGCCGGTCAGGACGTACAGGGCGCGATAGCAGCGAATCAGCAACAGCGCCAGCTCACCCGGCTTGCTGGCCGGGTCGACGTTGCCCCGGCTGATGTCCGTACGCCCGCGTCCGATCACCTCTCCCAGCTCCGCCTGGGTCAGGCCCAGCGCCTTGCCGGCATTGACCAGCGCCTCGCGCAGGACATCCGCGCGTTCCGCGGCCAGGCCTTCTGTAGCGCTCATGACGCCTCTCCAAACAGCTCCATATGACACATCGTACCAACGGATGTGCCGATAGCACATTCTTTAAGCATATCGGTTCAGGCCATTCCATTGCGGACAAAGTCCCTTCTGTCGGGCCCGAGTGGACACGATGGAATCGCAAACCGGGGCTGGAGTGCTACGATCGGCCCAGCCCATTGCCCCACGGCCCGAATCCTTCGGGCCCATCCCGCTGGAGGGAACGCCATGCTGATCTCGCTGCTGTTGATGATTGCGTTGCTTCTGGTCGCGGGCGCCCTGCTGATCTGGCAGGTCAGCATCATCTTCAGCATCGAGATCGAGGACGGACACCCGCGGGTCCGCCGCGGTGATCCGCCAAAGACGTTCCAGCACACGGTGCGGGATGTGGCGCGACGCTACGCTATCCAGAAGGGCCGGCTGACCGCGATCCGCCGCCAGGAGGGGCTGCGCCTGCGCGGATCGTCCTCGATCCCGAAGGAGGCCCACGCTGAACTGCAGGCCGCGCTGCAGCGCATCAAGGTAGGCCAGAAGCGCCGCAAGAAACGCCGATGACCCCGGCCCGCGCGGCACAAGCCGTGGTGCCGAATCCTGCCGCGGCCGTGTCCGGGCCGCGTGACGGGACCTGGTACGTCTATCTGCTGGAATGCCAGGGTGGGCGCATCTATACCGGAATCACGCCGCACCTGGCGGCGCGCATGGCTGCCCACGCTGCCGGGCGCGGGGCCCGGTTCACCCGCATGCACAAACCCGTACAGCTACTGGCGGCCCGCGGCTTCGCCTCGCGCAACGAGGCCCTGCGCGAGGAACACCGGGTCAAACAGACCTCGCCGCGTACCAAGCGTTCGCTGGCCCGCCAGTGGGCCCGCGACGCCGTCGTTGACCGGTGCTCCACCGCGGTCAGTCCGCGGGGCGCCGCCGGGACGCCTGGAACGGGCGCTGCACCAACTCCGACGGCCCGCCCGTCAGCAGGCTGACAACGACGATGGCTACGGTGGCCAAGAGGAATCCGGGCAGGAGTTCGTAGACGTCGAACAGCCCGCCCTCGGCCAGGTTCCAGAGGATCACCGTGGCTGCGCCGACCACGATCCCCGCCAGCGCCCCATTGCGCGTCATTCGCGACCGGTACAGCGCCAGAAAGAGGATCGCTGTACCCGACCCCGGCGCCTTAGCCTGTCGAAGCGCAGACCCGGGCACAGGGCGTCACAGGTGACCGGTCTTCACATAGATCAGCGTCTCCTCCTCCACCCAGGGATCGTGCTGACTCGAATGCGGGCTGCGGATCCACGTGCCGGCGGGATAGCGTCCGTGCTCGTCGATGAACTCACCGGACAGCACGAGGATCTCCTCGCCGCCCCAGTGCCGGTGGGCCTGGAAATGCTCGCCGGCCGGCCAGTGCACCAGTGCGGTGTGCTCGGCACCGAAGCTGTGCAGATGCAGGACGCGCAAGCCGCCGATGCCCGGCTGGAAGGGCGCCGAGTGGGTATCCACCACCACCTTCTCGCGGTCCTCGGGCGCGAACTGCTCCAGCTTCACGAACAACGTGCAGCCGGGATCCGAGTGCGGCGTGTGGCGGGAACCCGGCGGGTTGCGCAGGTAGGTGCCAGCGGGATAGTCACCGGCTTCGTCGGAGAACACGCCGTCCAGTACCAGGATCTCCTCGCCCAGCGCATGCGTGTGTGGCGGGAAGCGGGCTCCGGGCTGGAACTGCACGATGCTGGTGGCGCGGCCCGCTTCCGCCTGTTCGCGCTCCAGCGGCTTGCGCACCACGCCGTCGGCACGGCTGCCGCTCCAGGGCTGCGCCGACGTCTCCACGACCACCGGCCGGTTCAGATCCAGGTTCAGGGCTCCCGTCATGCGCGCTCCGATCGTCTTTTCAATCGAACACAGCCCCGGCCGGTTAGTTCCTTTCCAGCAAGGGCACGGGCGTTCAGTGGTGGTGACCTTCGTGGCCGTGATGCTCAGCCCCCGGGTGGTTTTCCGCCTCGCCGTGATAACCGCGGGCCTGCCGATAGCGCGCTTTCTGCTCCTCGCTGAGCAACGCATCCATCTTCAGATGGTAGGACAGGTGCAGGTGGCGCAGGCGGCCACGCAACTCGCCGATCTCGACCGTGACCGTCTCGATGGTATCGCTGGAGATCCCGCCCTCCGCGAAGCGCGCGTCCAGTTCCCTTTCGCGCTCCACGATGCGCCGGCCCAATTCGCGCGCCTGCTCCCGCATGGTCTCGAACAGCCGCTCGGTCTCGCGGTGCTGGTCGGTCGTCAGGCCCAGCTCCCCGGCCACCTCCAGCACATGCAGCGGGCCCGGATAGCCGTGCAGCTCGGCCGGCAGCGCCATCCCCATGCCGCGCCCTTCCAGGAGGTCTTCGGTCTCCTGCGCGGAGAGCGCCTTGATTTCGCGTTCCTGCAACCCGGAATACGGATTTGTCGCGGCCGATGCGGACATCACCAGTGCAAGGCTCGCGCCCACCAACCCCAAAAACGCGATAACACGATGCATGAAGGAATCCCCTGGCAAGAAATGGCGTCTGGATTGTAGTGCCCGGTCGATCATGGGACACCGAATCGTTCGCGGACGTCTAGACTCCGGATCGATACTCATAAAAAGGCAAAAGGACGCGACATGCTGATTATCGGATTGATTGTGGTCGTCGCCGCGCTGGTGTTCGCCACCGCGAAACTGCGCGTACATCCGTTCCTCGCCCTGCTGATCGCCGCCTTCGCGATGGCACTCATCGGCGGTATCGCGCCGCGCGAGGCGATCAGCGTCATCAACGACGGCTTCGGCAGCACCCTGGGCTACATCGGCATCGTGATCGCCCTGGGCACGATCATCGGGGTCATCCTCGACCGCACCGGAGCGGCCGTGGTGATGGCGGAGGCGATCATCCGCGCGCTGTCCGACCGCTTCCCCACCCTGACGGTCTCGATCATCGGCTACATCGTGTCCATCCCGGTGTTCTGCGACTCCGGCTACGTGATCCTGAACTCGCTGAAGAACGCGCTGGCCAAGACCGCCGGCATCTCGGTGGTGGCCATGAGTGTCGCGCTGGCCACCGGGCTGTTCGCCACGCACAACTTCGTGCCGCCCACCCCCGGCCCGATCGCGGCCGCCAGCAACATCGGCATCGCCGATGCCCTGGGCCTGGTGATCCTGGTCGGGCTGTTCGTCTCGGCCGTAGCGGCCGCGGTGGGCTGGCTGTGGGCCAGCCGCTACGCGCATGCCAATGACGAAGAGCTGCTGGAACCGGACCCGATCAGCGAGGCCACCGGGCAGGAGGTCGAGAGGGAAGAGATCAAGCTGGAGCACCGCCCGACCACGCTGGGCGCGTTCATGCCCATCCTGGCGCCGATCGTGCTGATCTCCATCGGCTCCGTCGCCTTGCTGGCCACCCGCGACACCGAGGCCGGGATATTCGCCAGCGCACTGATCTTCCTCGGCACCCCGGTCGTGGCGCTGGCCATCGGCGTGATCTTCGCGCTGCTGCTGATCAAGGGCGCCGGCATCAAGGATCGGTTCCACCAGATGACGGTGGACGCCATCCTGCTCGCGGCCCCGATCATCCTGATCACCGGGGCCGGGGGCGCCTTCGGCAACGTGCTGCGCGAGACCCCGATCGGCGATCAGCTGGGTGACCTGCTGAGCGGCCTGGGTCTGGGCCTGCTGGTGCCGTTCCTGATCGCGGCGGCGCTGAAGTCCGCCCAGGGGTCGTCAACCGTGGCGCTGGTCACCGCCTCCAGCATGATCGCGCCGATGCTGGCCTCGCTGGGGCTGGACTCGACCATGGGCATGGTGCTGGCCGTGATGGCCGTGGGTGCCGGTGCGATGACCGTCTCGCACGCCAACGACAGCTTTTTCTGGGTGGTCACCCAGTTCAGCCGCATGAAGGTGTCCACCGCGTACAAGGTTTTCACCACCGCCACGTTGCTACAGGGCATCAGCGCGATGATCACCATCTACATCCTGGGCCTGATCTTTGTCTGAACGACTCCGGGTCGTCGTTTGCCCGGACAGCTACAAGGGCAGCCTGGAGGCCGAGGACGTGGCCGCCGCCATGGCCCGCGGGGTGCACGCCGCCCGACCGGATGCCCGGGTACGCTCCCTGCCCATGGCGGATGGCGGCGAGGGCACGGCCCGACTCGTCAGCCACACCCTTGGCTGGGCCTGGCACCTGTCGGATGTGACCGACCCCACCGGCGCCCACCTGAGCGCCGGATGGGGTTGTGACCACCACGAGCAACGGGCGGTCATTGATGTCGCCTCCGCCTGCGGGCTGGACCGGATCCCCGACGACCGGCACGACCCCTGGCAGCTCCACAGCTTCGGCGTCGGCGAACTGATGCTTGCGGCCCTGGACGCCGGCGCCGAACACCTGCTGATCGGCCTCGGCGGCAGCGGCACGGTGGATGGCGGCGCGGGCATGCTGGCCGCCCTGGGCGTACGCTTCCTGGATGCCGAGGGGCACGCGCTTGCGCCCCACCCGGCCGGCCTGGCCGATCTCGTGCGGGTCGATTTCGACGCACTGGACCCACGCCTGGCCCGCATCGACATCACCGTAGTGAACGACGTGGACAACCCCCTGACCGGGTCGGATGGCGCGGCGGCGATATTCGGCCCGCAAAAGGGCCTGAAGGCGGCCGACATCCCGGCGATGGATGGGCACATGGAGCACCTGGCGCGTTGCATTGATGCCGCCGGGCACCTCCAACGTCCCACCGACACCCCGGGTGCCGGCGCCGCCGGTGGGCTCGGGTTCGCACTGGACTGCGTCCTCGGCGGCAGCGCGCGCATGGGCGCGGGCTACCTGGCCGAACTGATCGGGCTGGACGCCGCAATCCGCGAGGCCGATCTGGTCATCACCGGCGAGGGCCAGCTGGACGGCCAGACCTCGCACGGCAAGGTGGTCGCCGAGGTGGTACGCCGCGCGCGGGACCTGCAGGTCCCCGTGGTGGCGATCGCCGGCTCCATCGCCTGCGACGAGGCCGAGATCGCCGACTTCGGCCTGAGCGACGCCCGCGCCCTGTGCGACGGCAGCATCACCCTGGACCAGGCCCTGGCCCGCCCCGCACACTACATCGCCGAGCGCACCCGTGCCCTGATCGAGGCGGCCGAACCGGGTGTCCGACCGTGAATCAGCGGAATGCTCCCGCCTGAAAGGAACGTGTTCGGTTGATCCGGGTCCGATTCGCGGCACGGAGCGATACGAACCCAAAGGAAGACCTCATGACCGAGCTGGATGACGCACTTTTTCGCCCCTACCGCCTGGGCCCGCTGGAGCTGCCGAACCGGGTGCTGATGTCCCCGCTGACGCGCTCGCGCGCCGGGCAGCCAGGCGACGTGCCCACTGATCTGAACGCCGAGTACTACGCGCAGCGTGCCGGTGCCGGCCTGATCATCAGCGAGGCGACGCAGGTCTCGCCGCAGGGCAAGGGGTATGCGTTCACCCCGGGCATCCACTCGCAGGAGCAGGTGGACGGATGGCGCAAGGTCACCGAGGCCGTGCATGGCGCCGGGGGACGCATCCAGGCGCAGCTGTGGCACGTCGGCCGCATCTCGCGCCCGGAGCTACAATCCGACGGTCAGAAGCCAGTCGCCCCTTCCGCGATCCAGCCGGAGGACGCCTATACCTTCATCAGTGCCGAATCCGGCATGGTTGAAGTACTGGAGCCGCGCGCGCTGGAACTCGACGAGTTGCCGGGCATCGTGGAGCAGTATCGCCAGGGCGCGCAGAATGCCAAGGCGGCGGGCTTCGACGGCGTGCAGATCCACGCCGCCAACGGCTACCTGCTGGACCAGTTCATCCGCAGTGGCAGCAACCACCGCACCGACGCCTACGGGGGCTCGGTGGAGAACCGCATCCGCCTGCCGCTCGAGGTGGTGCGCGCGGTGATCGAGATCTGGGGTCCGGAGCGCGTGGGCATCCGCGTGAGCCCGACCGGCAGTTTCAACGGCATGCATGATGATGATCCGCTGGAAACCTACAGCGCCTTCGCCGAGGCCCTGGATGCCACCGGCATCGCCTACATCGAGGTGGTGGAGGACTCCTTCCAGGGCAACCACGAATCCGGCCGCCCGGAATCCATCATCGACGCGATCCGCGCGCGCTTCAGCCATACCTACATCGGCAACGGCGCCTACACCGCCGAAGAGGCACGCCAGCGCATCGACGCCGGCCGCTGCGACCTGGTCACCTTTGGCCGCCCGTTCATCGCCAACCCGGACCTGCCCGAACGCTTCCGCCAGGGCGCCCCGCTCAGCGAGTGGGACGAAGCCACCTTCTACGGCGGCGACGAACACGGCTACACCGACTACCCGGCGCTCACGTGACCCGTGGCTCTTTCCGGCCGTCGGCAGGGCCTCTGAATTAGCTAGACAGCGACGTCGGCCAGGTGGCCCTTGCCCTCCAGCCAGGCGCGGCGTTCGGAGGCGCGTTTCTTGCCGAGCAGCATGTCCATCAGCTGCATGGTGTCGTCGGCGGCGTCGAGGGTGAGCTGCACCAGGCGCCGGGTGTCCGGGTTCATGGTGGTCTCGCGCAGTTGCAGCGGGTTCATCTCGCCCAGCCCCTTGAAACGGGTCACGGAGATCTTGCCCTTCAGTTTTTCTGCCTCGATGCGCTCCAGCACGCCAGCCTTCTCGTCGTCGTCCAGAGCGTAGAAGGTCTGCTTGCCGACGTCCACACGATAAAGCGGCGGCATGGCGATATACACGTGCCCCCGCTCCACCAGCGGCCGGAAGTGCTTCAGGAACAACGCACACAGGAGCGTGGCGATATGCGCACCGTCGGAGTCGGCATCGGCCAGGATGCAGACCTTGCCGTAGCGCAGCCCGTCCAGGCTGGCCTGGCCCGGGTCCACGCCCAGGGCCACGGAGATGTCGTGGATCTCCTGCGAGCCGAGCACCTGGTCCGGGTCCACCTCCCAGGCATTCAGGATCTTCCCGCGCAGCGGCATGATCGCCTGGAAGTCGCGATCACGGGCCTGTTTGGCGGAGCCACCGGCCGAGTCACCCTCGACCAGGAACAGCTCGGTGCGCTCGAGGTCCTGGCTGGCGCAGTCGGCCAGCTTGCCCGGCAGGGTCGGGCCCTGGGTGACCTTCTTGCGTACCACCTTGCGCCCGGCGCGGCTGCGCTTCTGAGCGTTCTGGATCGCCAGCTCGGCGATCCGCTCGCCCTGCTGCGGGTGCTGATTCAGCCACAGGCTGAACGCGTCCTTGACCACACCGGAGACGAACGGCGCGGCCTGGCGCGAGGACAGCCGCTCCTTGGTCTGTCCGGCGAACTGCGGATCCTGCATCTTGAACGAGAGCACACTGGAGACCCGTTCCCAGACGTCCTCCGGGGCCAGTTTGATCCCGCGCGGGAGCAGACTGCGGAACTCGCAGAACTCGCGCACGGCATCCGTCAGACCGGTGCGCAGACCGTTCACATGCGTCCCGCCCTGGGTGGTGGGGATCAGGTTCACGTAGCTCTCGCTGACCACCTCGCCGCCTTCCGGCAACCAGGTGACCGCCCAGTCGGCGGCCTCGGTGGCGCCGGAGACCGAGCCCATGAACGGCTCCTCCGGCAGGCGCTCGAGGCCATCCAGGGCCTCCACCAGGTAGTCGCGCAGCCCCGCCTGATAGCACCACTCGCAGGCCTCGCCGGTGGTCTCGTCGCGAAATGTCACGGTCAGTCCCGGGCACAGCACGGCCTTGGCCCGCAGGATGTGCTTGAGCCGGGGCACCGAGAACTTCGCGGAATCGAAATACTGCGGGTCCGGCCAGAAGTGCAGCGTGGTACCGGTGTTGCGTTTGCCGACGTCGCCGACCGCCTCCAGGTCCTGCGTCTTGTATCCGCCGGCGAAGGCCATGCGGTACCCGTGGCCGTCGCGCTTGATCTGCACCTCCAGCTGTTTCGACAGCGCGTTGACCACCGACACGCCGACCCCGTGCAGGCCGCCGGAAAACTGGTAGTTCTTGTCCGAGAACTTCCCGCCCGCATGCAGGGTGGACAGGATCACCTCGACCCCGGGACGGTTCTCGCGCGGGTGCAGGTCCACCGGCATGCCGCGGCCGTCATCGGACACCGAGACCGAATCGTCCTTGTGCAGGATCAGGTCGATGCGCCTGGCGTGGCCGCTGATCGCCTCGTCCACCGAGTTGTCGATCACCTCCTGAGCCAGGTGGTTCGGGCGGGTCGTGTCGGTGTACATGCCCGGGCGCTTGCGCACCGGGTCCAGCCCCTCGAGGACCTCGATATCGGATGCGGAATAGCTCACGCAGGAATCCCTTTATTGATATTGATCGTGCCCACCACCGGGCACAGCCTCGGTCATCATGCACCGTCATTGCGAGGAGTCGAAGGCGACGAAGCAACCTCCCAACGCAACCCCCGACGTCCGCTCCGGCCGGCGCCGGGGCCACCCGCAGAGATCGCCACGGCGCTGCGCGCCTCGCGATGACGAAGGTGGTTGGTATCGTTGCCGGCGCGACCCCGCGCCAGCCAGTGCGCAGCGTACCAAAGCCTGCGGGGGAAAGGCTGCTTGCAATCCCGGGGACGATCCCAACAATGCACGACAGATTCCGTGTTCAAGTGTTCCAGGAGGGTTCCCATGGCAGACGCCGCAAGCGCAACCGGCGACGACATCCTCGACGTCACCCAGGAGAGTTTCCAGCAGGCCGTGCTGGACGAGTCCCACCTGCGCCCGGTCGTGGTGGATTTCTGGGCCGCCTGGTGCGGCCCCTGTCAGCAGCTGATGCCGCTCTTGCAGCAACTGGCGGCCCAGTATGCCGGCAAGTTCCGTCTGGCCAAGGTCAACAGCGACGAGCAACAGGCCCTAGCACAGCAGTATGGCGTGCGCAGCCTGCCCACCGTGATGGTGTTTCGTCACGGCAAGCCGGTGGACCAGTTCATGGGGGTGCAGCCGGAGCCGAACATCCGCGCGATGATCGACAAGTACCTCGAGAAGCCCTCGGACAAGCTGATCGAAAAGGCGCGCGAACAGGCCCAGGCAGGCGACACGGACGGCGCCGTGGCTACGCTGCGCGCAGCTCTCGAGGAAGACCCCGACAGCAGCGACCTGCGCATCGAACTGGCCCGCGCGCTGGCCCAGGCCGGCGACACGGACGGCGCCGAGGCCGAACTCGGCAAGCTTCCGCTGGGCCAGAGCGAGAAGGAAGAGGCCAGGGCCCTGCGTGCCCGACTGGTGTTCGCGAAGGCCGCCGCCGGCATTGATCCCCAGGCGGTGGCGCAGGAGCTGCAGGAAGGCGACCCGCGCCCCGAGGCACTCGAACAGATGGCGGCCTACGCGATGCTTTCCGGCCGCGCCGAGGAGGCACTGGGGCTGTACCTGCAGCTGATGAAGCAGCACCGCGCCTACAACGACGGGGCGGGACAGAAGGGCCTGCTGGCGGCCTTCGAGGTACTCGGCAACGACCACCCGCTGGTGGGTCAGTTCCGTCGGCAGATGGCCTCGCTGCTGTATTGACCGGGTTCCGATTGCTTAAGGAGACGCTGATCAAGCGCGGGCGGGGGCTTCGCGAGCAAGCTCGCTCCCACAGGGGGCTTCCCCACCTGTTACGCAACTATTGTCTGGCGACGACCTCGCCGGTGAGCTGGGTACCGGCGGCGAGGGTCGAGTAGATCGTGCCCTTCTGCACGTTGCGGTGCAGGATCTCGAGCATTTCCTCATCGGCATCGGTGCCGACCTCGACGCGGTATTCGATCTTCGCGATGGCCGGCGGATCGTCCTGGCGCCAGCCGCGCAGCTGGATGGCGATGCTGTCCACCTCGATGCGCAGCATCGGCAGGGCGCGCTGGATACCGCGCACCATGCAGGCGCCCAGCGAGGCCAGCATCAGCTCCGGCGGACTCAGGGCATCGTCGCGCCCGTCCATGTCGGTGTCCAGCGTGACCTCGGCCTGCTTGGCGCGCGCCAGACTCCCGTGCGTGTCTATCCGGTCGACATTCAGTTGATATTCGAGCATGCGATTTCCCCGCGGGCGCGGCGCCCGGTTCGTACCGGGCGCCGACGCGTCAGTTGCTGCCGAGGATGCGCTCGATCACGGCCTGCGGTTCCTGGTAGCCGGACATCTGCTGGCCACTCTCGGTGATCAGCGCCGGGGTGCCACGCAGCCCGAGCTGCTGGCCCATGGCCATGTGCTGGTCCTGCGGCGTGGAACAGCTGCCATCGATGTCATTCAGCTTGTCGCCTTCCTTGGCCCGGTCCATCGCCTCTTCGCGATCGTCCGCACACCAGATCCGGTCCATGATCTCGGGGGAGTCGCGACCCAGCACCGGGAACATCAGGTAGCGCACCTTGATGCCGGCGGCCAGGTATTCCGGCAGATCCTGGTGGATCTCGCGGCAGTAGGGGCAGTTCGGATCGGTGAAGATATTCAGGACGCCGCGGGTATCGCCATCCGGCGAGTAGGTCACCAGCTCGCTGTCGTCGATGGCGGCGAACATGTCCGCACGCACGCCGCTGAGCGCGGACTGGGTCAGGTTCTCGCGGGTCTCCAGATCCACCATGTTGCCCTGGATCAGATAGCGGCCATCCGCGGACACGTAGAGGATATCGGTGCCGTAGCGGACCTCGTAGACCCCCTCCATCGGCGTTTGCCGGATGCTGTCGATCTCGGTGTCCGGAATGACCCCGGCCATGGATTCCTCGATGGCCTCGGTGGCCATGAGCGGGGTGCTGAACACGGCCAGGGCCGCGGCAAGGGGAAGAGCGTGTTTCAGGGACATGGATTCTCTCGTGTCGATACAAAAAGCGGTGCCAGTCTACCAGCACGGGGGTGTACCCCGGGCATCCGGCGAGATCGGGTAGTAGACGTCAACCGCGGGGATGATGTTCCGCATGCAGGCCCTGCAGACGGGCACGTGCGACGTGGGTATAGATTTGCGTGGTCGACAGGCTGCTATGGCCCAGCAGCATCTGCACCACGCGCAGATCCGCCCCGTGGTCCAGCAGGTGGGTGGCAAACGCATGGCGCAGGGTGTGTGGCGACAGCGGCGACTCGATGCCGGCACGGCGCGCGTGGGCCTTGATGCGGTACCAGAAGGCCTGGCGGGTGAGGCCGCTGCCGCGCCGGGTGACGAAAACCGACTCGCAGGGCGGATGCCCGTCCATCAGATCCGGCCGTGCCTCGCGCTGATAGCGGGCCAGCCAGTGGGCCGCCTCCTCGCCCAGCGGGACCAGGCGTTCCTTGTCACCCTTGCCGGTAATGCGCACCACCCCCTGGCGGCTGTTCACCTCCGACTGCTCCAGCCCCACCAGTTCGGAGACCCGCAACCCGGTGGCGTACATCAGTTCCAGCATCGCGCGGTCCCGCAGGCCGACCGCATCCGCGAGATCCGGGGCCCGCAGCAGGGCCTCCACCTGGGCCTCGGACAGGCTGTCCGGCAACGGGCGTCCGGCCCGGGGGGATTCGATGCCGGCGCTGGGGTCGTCCTCGCGCTCGCCCTGATGAACCAGGTAGCGATAGAAACGGCGAATGCTGGACAGTGCCCGGGTGATGGACTTCGGCCGCGCCCCGCCCTGCATCCGCGTGCTGACATAGCCCAGGAGATCGGCCGCACCGGCGGTCTCCAGGCTTGCGCCCCTGGCTTCCAGCCAGTGCGTCAGGCTCTCCAGATCGCGGCGGTAGGCCACCAGGGTGTGGTCGGACAGGCCCTCGACCGCCCAGAGCTCATCCAGGAAACGGTCGAGGGCCCGCGAGCTCGTCGCGGCGACGGTCACGCGTCAGGGCTGGCCGCCACCAGGGTTGCCCGGGTTGGCCGGTGCCTCCGGGGTCTCCGCCCGGAATTTGCCGGCCAGACTCTCGAACACCTTGGTCAGCTCCAGCGGCAGCGGGAAGAAGATACTGTTGGCGGTGCCGTTGGTCGACATGTCCGCCATGGTCTGCAGGTAGCGCAGCTGCAGCGCGGCCGGGCTCGCCTCCATCTTCTGCGCCGCCTGCACCAGCTTCTCGGCGGCCTGCAGCTCGCCTTCCGCATGGATGACCTTGGCGCGGCGTTCGCGCTCGGCCTCGGCCTGGCGGGCGATCGCGCGGATCATGGAGTCGTCCAGATCGACATGCTTGATCTCGACGTTGGTGACCTTGATGCCCCAGGCGTCGGTCTGCGCGTCGAGGATCTCCTGGATGTCGTTGTTCAGCTTGTCACGCTCGGAGAGCATCTCGTCGAGATCATGCTTGCCGAGCACCGAACGCAACGTGGTCTGCGCCAGCTGGCTGGTCGCGGCGTAGTAGTCCTCCACCTGGATGACCGACTTGGCCGAATCCACCACGCGGAAGTACAGCACCGCGTTGACCCGGACGGTGACGTTGTCCTGCGAGATCACGTCCTGACTGGGTACGTCGAGGGTGATGATGCGCAGGTCAATGCGCACCATCTGCTGGATGCCCGGGATCACGATGATCAGTCCGGGACCCTTGACCGACTGGAACCGGCCCAGGAAGAAGATGACGCCACGCTCGTACTCGCGCAGCACCTTGATCGACATCACGATGATGGCGATCAGGATGACTAGCGGGACGACAAAGAAACCGAGATCGTTCATGTCCTGCTCCTTCTACGTTGTGAACACCGAACGGCTGGTTAGCCGGCCGATGCAGTGCCCGGATGGCCCTCTTCGGTCACGGGTTCGACCCGAAGCTTGAGCCCTTCTATGGCGGTCACGCGGACCTTCTGGCCCTCGCGGACCGGCACCGAGGTCTCGGCGTTCCACTGCTCGCTGTGGACCCAGACCCGGCCGCTGCGCTCGAAGTCCTCGCGCGCCTCGCCAATCATGCCGATCATCTCTTCATAGCCGGTCGCGGGCTTCTTGCCGCGCAGGCTGAACAGGCGTCCCAGCACCCAGACCGACAGGATGCCGATGGCGATGGCCGTGCCGATCACCAGTGGCAGGGCCACGTTCAGGTTGGGATCGTCCCACAGAATGATCGAACCGGTGGTGAATGCCACAATGCCTCCTATGCCCAGGGCCCCGAAACTGGGCACAAAGGCCTCCGCGATCATAAAGATCATCCCCAGCAGCATCAGCGCCAGGCCCGCATAGTTCACCGGCATCACCTGCAGCGCGAAGAACGCCAGGATCAGCGCGATCGAGCCAATGACCCCGGGGTAGATCGCACCCGGATTGGCGAGCTCGAAGATGATGCCGTAGATCCCCAGCAGCATCAGGATATAGGCAATGTTCGGGTTGGTGATCACGGACAGCAGCTGGGTGCGCCAGTCCGGGTCCATGCGCACGATCTCCAGTCCCTCGGTGGCGAGGGCGCGCTCACCGTCATGCATGCGCACGGTGTGCCCGTCGATCTGGGCAAGCAGGTCGTCCAGGTTGTCCGCCACGAAGTCGATGACGTTCTGCTCCAGGGCCGCGGTCGCGGTCAGGTTGGAGCCCTCGCGTACCGTCTCCTCGGCCCAGTCGGCATTGCGCCCGTAGCGTTCGGCCAGGCCGCGGATATAGGACACCGCATCCTCCAGCACCTTGCGCCCCATCGCGTCCTCGCCGCGCCGCGGCTCCGGGTCGTCCTCCAGCAATTCCTCCTCGCTGGCCGGTTCGACCTCGCCGTTGGCCGTTGCGTTATCGTCCACGGGCTCCTCGGACGCCGTGTCCGCCTCCTCGTCGCGTGCGTCGCCATTGGCCTCGTCGGCATCCCCGTCGCCACGCGCGTCTTCGTCGGGTTGCGGCGGATCCATGCCCGGGAGCCCGCCACCGCCCATCTGCACCGGCGTGGCCGAACCCAGATTGGTGGCCGGGGTCATGGCCGCAACATGCGACCCGTAGAGCATGTAGGTGCCGGCGCTCGCCGCGCGCGAGCCGGACGGATGGACATAGGTCACCACCGGCACGTCGGATTGCAGGATGTCCTTGATGATACTGCGCATACTGGAATCCAGCCCGCCCGGGGTATCCAGCATCAGGATCATGATCTCGGCGTCCTCGGCCTCGGCGCGCTCGATGCCGCGACGGATGTAATCGCCGGTGGCCGGGCCGATCGCGTCCTGCACCGTGAGCATCAGGGCATGGCGTCCGCCGGTATCCGCCAGGCTCGCGGCGGCGAGCCAGCCGGCACCGAGCACCAGCAAGGCCAGCCACAGCAGGTGGCGCCAGCGGCGCCCTGCGCCCGATCCCGCCTTGCGTCCAAATGAAACCCGCATGGGCTTCCTCTCCCGTCAGGATGGATTCGTCGTACACTGCGTGCGCACACGCGACAGCCGACACCTCCACGATAAACCAAAGGCCGGACCGGCGCCGAACCCGCAAACCCGCATGGAAACGCAGGCAATGCAGACCCCGCCCGAAACCCTCACCGCCGTGATCCTGGCCGGCGGCCAGGGCCGGCGCATGGGCGGGCGCAACAAGGGCTGGGTCGAGTACCGCGGGCGTCCCCTGATCGAATACGCGATCGAGCGCCTGCGTCCCCAGGCCGCGCAGCTGGCCATCAGCAGCAATACCGATATCGACCGCTACCGGGCGCTGGGGTTTCCCGTGCTGACCGATTCCCACCCCGATTACCGCGGCCCGCTGGCCGGGATCGCGGCCGCATTTGCAGCCTTCCCCGATCACGAGATCCTGTGCGCACCGGTCGACGCACCCGAGCTGCCCCGCGATCTGGAACGGCGTTTGCGCCAGGCACTCGAAGCAGGCACGGCCCCCGCCGCCATCGCCCACGACGGCGAACGCCTGCAGCCCCTGTTCGGCCTGCTGCGCCCGGTCCTGGCGGACCGCCTGGACCGGGAACTGGCCCGCGGCGCCCTGGCGGTCGGTCGCTGGTTCCGCGACGTCGGCGCGCTCACGGTGGACTTCTCCGATCAGCCCCGGGCCTTCGCCAACATCAACACGCCAGAGGACCTCCAGCCATCGCCACCCGGGCCGTGACCGCTATACTGACCCGCCCGAGCCCTGGGGGAAAACGCCCATGATCGAACCGACAAGCCCCACGTCCCTGCCCCGCATCGCCTTCGCCGCCTGGAGCGGCAGCGGCAAGACCACGCTGCTCAAGGGCGTGATCCCGGCCCTGCGCGCCCGCGGCCTGCGCCCGGCGATGATCAAGCACGCCCACCACGAGTTCGACGTGGACAAGCCCGGCAAGGACAGCTTTGAGCTGCGCCACTCCGGGGCGGACCAGATGCTGGTCGCCTCCGGGCGGCGTTACGCCCTGATGGTGGAGACGCCGGAGACCGACGACGGCCGCGTGCCGGACCTGGACATGCTGTGCGCGCGGCTGGACCCGCGACGCTCCGACCTGATCCTGGTCGAGGGCTTCAAGCAGTGGGACCTGCCCAAGATCGAGGTACACCGCCCGTCAGTCGGCAAGCCGCCGCTGTACCGCGAGGTCGGCGGGGTGGTCGCGGTGGCCACCGACGCCACCAGCCTCGACTTCGACGGGCCGCTGCTGCCGGTCAACGACCCGGATGCGGTGGCCGCCTTCATCATCGACTATCTGGACATCCATCCCTGAACCCGAAGCGGAGACACCCCATGCCCGAGGCTGCACCCGGCTGCGACGAGTTCGACCCCAACGCCAAGACCCTGGAGCAGGCCCGCGCCGCCATCCTCGAGGTCTGCCGGACGATCACCCAAAGCGAGCAGGTCACGCTGGAAGAAGCCCTCGGGCGCACCCTGGCCCAGCCGGTTCACGCGCGCATCGACGTGCCCCCGGCCGCGGTCTCGGCCATGGATGGCTACGCCCTGCGAGCCGCGGATGCAACGCAAGGTACCCGCCTCGCGCTGGTGGGCACATCGGCGGCCGGACATCCCTGGGATGGCGAGGTGCAACCGGGCCAGTGCGTGCGCATCCTGACCGGCGCGGTCGTCCCGGCAGGCGCCGACGCGGTGATCATGCAGGAGCAGGTGGAGCGCGGCGACGATGCCATCACCCTGCAAAAAGGCGGCTTGGCACCGGGCCACAACATCCGTGGCACGGGCGACGACACCGCGGCCGGCTCACCGCTGTACGCCGCCGGACAACGCATCGGCGCCGCCGAGATCGGAGTCCTGGCCAGCCAGGGTATTGCCGGGGTGAGCGTGCTGCGCCGCCCGCGCGTAGCCTTCTTCTCGACCGGGGATGAACTGGTCTCGGTCGATCAACCGCTGGGCCCGGGACAGATCCACGACAGCAACCGCCACACCCTCCGGGCCCTGCTCGCAGCCTATCCGGTCGATGCCATGGACTATGGCGTCGTCCGCGACACCGAGGAGGAGGTCTCGCGCGCCCTGACGCGCGCCGGCGAGGAGGCCGACCTGATCATCACGACCGGGGGCGTATCGGTCGGCGACGCTGACCACGTGACCCGAGTGCTGCAGGCCTCGGGCCAGGTCGGCTTCTGGAAACTGGCGATGAAGCCCGGACGCCCCCTGGCCTTCGGCCACTTCGGACAGGCGCATTTCTTCGGCCTGCCGGGCAACCCGGTAGCGGTGATGACCACCTTTGCCCTGCTGGTGCGCCCGGCGCTGCTGCAACTGGCCGGCCGCGACGCGACCGAACCACAGACCCTGAACGCGCGGCTGCTGGAGGATCTGTACAAGACCCCGGGGCGCACGGATTTCCAGCGCGGGCTGCTGGAAACCGACGACCGCGGCTGGGTGGTTCGAGCCGCCGGCGGCCAGGGCTCGCACCAGCTGCGCGCGATGAGCGACGCGAATGCCTACGTGGTGCTGCCGCGCGAATCCGCCGGGGCGCGTGCGGGCGACTGGGTGGAGGTCCTGCCGTTCCGGGAGGTCTTCCCGGAGGTGTAAGTCAGACCTGGCTCAATGCGACGCGATCAGCGCGGCGAACTCCCGCTCCAGCAGGGCCTCGTCACCAAGGTTGAGTTCCACCAGGCGGCGCAGGTGGGACGCGGATTCCAGCGGCATGGCCTCGATCTCCACACCCACCCACAGGCCCTCGTGCCAGCGCACCCGGCCCTCGAAGGTGATGCGTGCCTCGTCGCTCAGCGGGATGTCCACGCTGACCTCGTCACCATCGGCCATGGCCGGCAGGTCGGCCGCCTCCAGCAGCACACCCCTCAGGGAGATATCCTCCACGCGGACCGGACAGCCCCCGCCATCGGTCAACAGGGTAGCCGGAAATTCCAGGGGGATACGTTGAAAGCGTCGCTCCATGCGGCAAGACTACCCCCACTCCGCGCCTGCGGCCAAATCGAGAACCATCCGGGAACCCCATGACCGAAACCGCCCCGTCCATCGACGGCCAGCCTTCCAGCCTGCTCCGCCGCCTGGCCGCCATCGTCTACGACGCCCTGCTGCTGGTCGCGATCTGGATGGTCCTCGGCCTGCTGGTGGTGGTCATTGGCAACACCACGGGGCTGTACTCCCCGCGCGCGCATTTCGTGCTCAACCTGATCGTGGCCTGGGGCTTCTTCTACTGGTTCTGGACCCGCACCGGGCAAACGCTCGGCATGCAGGCCTGGAACATCCAGCTGCGCACCGAAGCCGGGCACGCCGTCAATGCCTGGCAGGCGACCCTGCGTTACCTGGTCGCGGTGGCCCAGTGGCTGGTGATCCTGATGGCGATCTGGGCGGTGCGCGAATACGGCGCGGTCGCCATCACGGTGATCACCGCAGCCGCGCTGTTCGCGCTGGGCCTGTCGCAGTTCCACCCGCGCCGCTGGATGCTGCACGACTGGCTCACCGGCACCGAGCTGGTGCGCATCCCCGGCCTCGCCAAGCCCCGCTGGAAGCAGAACCGCAAGACCTGACGCTCCCCGGATCCAACCACGACGCGCCCGACCGAAGGTCAAAAGCGGCTAACAGGAAGGCGCGAAGATGGGAAGGCTTTTTGGGCAGGCGCTCGTGCTGCCCGGACGTGCAGCGCCACCATCACCGTTCGTTTTTGTCCTGACGCCCCAACACCAGAACCTTCCCGTCTTCGCGCCTTCCGGTAGATGCTTTTCGTCCTTGAACTTCTTCCCGCCTTCCTACCTTCCTGTGAATCGCTTTTGACCTTTCGTGGTCGGCAATCATCAGGGGGCGAGCCAGAGGCCGAGGTCGTCCAGGGCCTCGGCGATCTCGGAGGCGATGCGGCGGTAACCACGGGCATTCGGGTGGACCGGGTCTGCACGCAGATCGCGCTCGGACAACACGCCGGAGAGCACGCCCTCGATCAGGGCCACCTGTTCTTCGCGGGCGAGTTCGCGGTAGATCGGATCGTCCCGCAGCCGGCCGGTGGCGGCCCCCAGTGCGGAGGCCCGCGGCACGCCCAGCAGGACAGGACGGGCCCCGTGGTCGCGGACGGTGCCGACCAGGGCGCGCAGATCCTCCTTGACCGCGGTCGGCTCGCGCTGGCGCAGGAAGTCGTTGCCGCCCAGCCAGATCAGCACCAGGTCGGGTTCATGCTCGCGCAGGCTCGGGCCCAGACGCTCGCGGGCGCTGTTGGCGCGGTCGCCCGGCACCCCGTCGTTGATGATCGTCCAGCCGGTGATCGCCGCCAGGCGTGTCGGAAAATCCTCGCCGCCCCCCGCCCCGGTTCCATGCGTCACGCTGTCGCCGAAGGCGAGCACCGTCGCCTGCCGCGGGAGCGGATCGAAGTCACCGGGCCCGGAACCGCCACAGGCGGCCAGCAGGGCCACGAGCACGACCAGGAACAGCGCACGCATCCCGTCCCTCATGTCTGGCGCCCCATGCGTTGCAACGCCACCAGTGCCAGGATCAGGAACAGCGCCACCGGCAGGCTCGCCGCGACCACCGGGGGCAGGTTGTAGACCAGCCCCAGATGGGTCATGGCGCGCATCACGATGGCGAACGACACGCCGATGGCGATGCCGATGAACAGGCGCCGACCGGCGCCACCCTCGCGCTGCGAGCCGAACAGGAACGGGACCGCCAGCAGCAGCATCACGAAGGTACTGGCCGGCAGGGTCAGTCGCTGCCAGAACGCGACCTCGTAGGGGGCCGAGTCCAGGCGATTTTCCTGCAGGTAGTCGATATAGCGCGCCAGATTCTGTGCCGCCATCTGGCTGGGCTCGACCACCAGCACGTCGAAGTACTCCGGTGCGATCAGCCGGTCGATGGTCTCCGTCTCCAGGCGCTCGGCCTCGACGCGCTCCAGCGACAGCCGCGAACGCTCCACCTCCTCCAGCCGCCAGGCCCCGTCCTCGTACTGGGCACTCCGCGCACGCGTGATCTCCCGCGGCTCGCGGTCCGCATCCACCTCGATGATGCGCACGCCGATCAGGCGATTCCCCGGCAGGACCGTATCCGCCTGCACCATGCGCCGCCCGTCGCGCGCCCACAGCCCAATCGGGCTCACGCTCAGTTGTTCGTCGAAGGCCGTGGCCTTGAGGTTCTGGGCCCGGCTCTCGGCGGCCGGGGCGAAGAACTCGCCGACCACCACCATCACGACCACGACCACCAGGCCGGCCTGCATCACCCAGGCGATGAAGCGCCCCAGCGTCATCCCGGCCGCGCGCATCGCGGTCAGCTCGCTGTTCGCGGCCAGGTTGCCCAACCACAGGAGTCCGCCCAGGAGCGCCGCCGACGGCAGCATGTCGTACATCCGCCGCGGCAGGGTCAGCGCCACGTACAGCAGCGCCTCGCTTAGCCCGTAGTTGCCGCGTCCGGTATCGCGCAACTCGTCGATGAGCGCGAACACCGCATCCAGTGCCACCAGCAGGACCACGGCCAGCGCGGTCCCGATCAGGACCTGGCGCATGATGTAGCGGCCCAGAACGGTCGTCACGCTGTCACCTCGTCCGTGCCCGGCTTGCGCGCGCCAGGGGCGGTTCCCCGCCCGAGCCCCAGCATGCCCTTGCGCCAGGCCAGTACCAGCCACAGCACCAGCATCACGCCGTGCGTCCACCACAGGCCCAGCGCCAGTGGCGTACGCCCGTCGGCCAGCTGTCCCTGCCCCAGGATCAGCAGATTGGCGTACAGCACATAGACCCCGATCGCAGCCGGGATGCGAGCATAGCGTCCGGTCCGCGGCGGCACCTGCGCCAGCGGGAGCGCGATCAGGCTCAGCACCAGGATGGACAGTGGCATGGCGATGCGCCATTCCAGTTCCGCGCGGTGCTCGGGACGATGCCTCTGTTCCCAGAGCTCCAGTGTCGACATCGCATTCAGCGAGCGCCTTCCGGCCCCGGCATCCGGTTCCGTGATCTGGGTGCGCAGGCGCTCGAACTCGAGCATGCGGAAGCTGCCTTCGCCCGGCACGCCGACGTGGCGATAGCCGTTCTCGAGGATCAGGAAGCCACTGCCCTCGGAACCGGGATCGGGGATCGCGCGTTCGGCCACGGTCACCTGGGCCTCCCCGTCGACCTCGCGGTAGATGAACACCTCCAGCAGGGCCTCGCGGTCCTCGCTCAGGCGCTCGGCAAAGAAGACCTGCTCGCCCACCCGCGAGCGCAGGAAGCGCCCGGGCGTGATGCCGACCAGATCGGAGCGTGTCTCGGCGAGGTCGCGCAGTTGGTCGATCTGCGCTTCGGTACGTGGCACCACCAGCGTCATCAGCACCAGCAATAGCAACGTAGCCGGCACAGCCACCCAGAATAGCGCGCGATAAAACGCGGCGAAGGACATGCCGCTGGCCTGTAGCGCCACCAGCTCGCTGTCGCGCTGCAACCGGCCCAGCACCAGCATAAAGGCCAGGAACAGCGCCACCGGCCAAAGGAACACAATGCCCTTGAACGCGCCGAAGGCGACCATGCCCGGCAGGAAATCCACGGGGATACTGCCCTCGGCGACATCGCGCAGCACCCGCCCCAACACGCCGCCGATGATCACCAGCAACAGCACGACGGTGACCGCGGTCTGCGTGACCAGCAGTTCGCGGGCGATGAAACGTTCGGCGCGGCGCAGGATCATGCGCGCATTACCCCGCGGCCCGCACGGCGCGTGGTCGGGCGCCGCGTGGCGCTGGTACCATGATCGAACTCATTCTCGGGAGGCATTTGATGCAATTCTCCGTCACCACCTCGACCCTCGACAAACCCCGCGCCGGCATCCGTGCCGCCGGAATCCATCACAAGCGCAAGCCGGCCGCCGGGGCCACGGTGCTGGATGCGGCGCGCGACGGCGAGATCACCGCCCTTTTGAAGGCCGGCGAGATGGATGGCGAGGCCGGCAGCCGACTGTTGCTGCCCACCGGTGGGAGCAAGGGTAACGCACTCCTGATCGGCCTGGGCGCGAAGAAGGATTTTGACGCCCGCGCCGCGCGCAAGGCGGCACAGACCCTCGCGGCCGCCCTGGTCGAGCGCCCCGCCACCAGCGCGGTCATCGCGGTGGCGGACTTCCAGCCGCGCGGCAAGGACATCGCCTGGGTGGTGCATACCCTGGTCGCGGCGATCTCGGATGCCGCCTACCGCTTCACCCCGTTCAAGGGCAAGGAGAAGACCACGCCGGTCAAGCTGGACAGGATCCAGCTCGGCGTGGAGCGCACGGAGGCCGACGCGGCGAAGCGGGCCTGCTCCGAGGCCGCGGCGATTGCCACCGGCGTGAACCGTGCCAAGGACCTGGGCAATACCCCGCCGAACGTGTGCTACCCGGAGAGCCTGGCCGACACCGCGCGCGAAATGGCGAAGCAGCACAAGAAGCTGAAGACCACGGTGCTGGACGAGAAGGACCTGGAGAAACTCGGCGCCGGCGCGATCCTGGCCGTAGGCAAGGGCTCCGAGCGTCCGCCGCGTCTGATCGCGATGGAATACTCCGGCGGCAAGAAGGATGACGCCCCGGTGGTCCTGGTGGGCAAGGGCATCACCTTCGACACCGGGGGCATCTCGCTCAAGCCGGGTGCCGAGATGGACGAGATGAAGTACGACATGTGTGGCGCGGCCAGCGTGTTCGGCGTGATCGAGGCCTGCTGCGAACTGGAACTGCCGATTAACGTGGTCGGCGTGGTCACCAGCGCCGAGAACATGCCCGACGGCCGCGCGACCCGCCCGGGTGACATCATCACCACCCTGTCCGGGCAGACGGTGGAGATCCTGAACACGGACGCCGAGGGCCGCCTGGTCCTGGCCGACGCCCTGACCTGGGTCGAGCGCTACAAGCCGAAGGCGGTGATCGACATCGCCACCCTGACCGGCGCCTGCATCATCGCGCTGGGCCACCAGGGCGCGGCCGTGCTCGGCAACAACGAGCGCCTGGCCAAGGGCCTGCTGGCCGCCGGTGAGGAAAGCGGGGATCGCGCCTGGCAGCTCCCGCTGTGGCCGGAGTACCAGGAGCAACTGAAGAGCAACTTCGCCGACATGGCCAATATCGGCGGGCGCCCGGCCGGCACCATCACCGCCGCCTGCTTCCTGTCGCGCTACACCGAGGACTACACCTGGGCGCATGTCGACATCGCCGGCGTGGCCTGGAAGAGCGGCAAGGAAAAGGGCGCGACCGGGCGCCCGGTGCCGATGCTGATGCGCTACCTGCTCGACCAGGCCTGATCGCGGTCCGGCGGGCATGACCCACGTCAGCTTCTACCTGCTCAAGGACCCGGCCCCGGAGGCCCGCCTGCGCTTCGCCTGTCGTCTGGCGAAGAAGGCCAGCGGCCAGGGGCACCGGGTTCACATCCACACCGGCTCGCTGGAGCTGACGCGCACGCTGGATGAATGGCTGTGGACCTTCGAGGACACCGCCTTCCTGCCGCACAGCACCGACGTGCGCGACACGGACGTCCCGGTCTCCCTGCACGAGGCGCACGCCCCGTCGGATCGCTGCGACGTCCTGATCAATCTCGCCCCCGACGTCCCGGAGTACTGCGGTCGCTTCGAGCGCGTCGCCGACATCGTCGGCGGCGAAGAGCCCGAGCGCGAGGCCGGGCGCGCGCGCTATCGCTTCTTCAAGGAGCGCGGCTACCCGCTCGAGCACCACAACATCCAGTAGGGAAGCCGGCGACGAGGTCCGTTCAAACGCGCGGCGGCGGCTCGGCGATCTCGCGCAGCCACTGCTCCAGTTCGAACAGGGGCAGGCCGACCACGTTGGTGTAGGAGCCCTCGATCCACTCGACGAAGGCGGCGCCGCGACCCTGGATGGCGTAGGCACCGGCCTTGCCGCGCGGTTCGCCGGTCGCCCAGTAGGCCTCGATATCGGCCGGGCTCAGCTCGCGCAGGCGTACCCGGGTCGTCACGTGACGGGCGCGCATGGCCTCGCCGGGGCGCCACAGGGCCATGCCGGAGACCACCCGATGCTCGCGCCCGGACAGCCGCCCGAGCATCGCCGCGGCGTCGGCGAAATCTGCGGGCTTGCCCAGTGCGTCGTCGTCCATGGCCACCACGGTGTCGGCCGCCAGCACCCACTGGCCGGGCGCCAGGTGCTCGCGCGCCGCCTCCGCCTTGGCGACGGCCAGGCGCTCGACCAGGGCCTCCGGGGTCTCGCCGGGCCGCGCGCTCTCGTCCACGTCCATCGGCGCCGCCTCGAAGGCGAGCTGGATCTGCTCCAGCAGCTCCCGCCGACGCGGCGAGGCGGAGGCGAGCAACAGCGGCGGCGTCGATCTCATGGGGGATCAGGCCCGGTGGTAGGGGTGGTTGTTGAGCAGCGACCAGGCGCGGTAGAGCTGCTCGGCGACCAGCACCCGCACCAGCATGTGCGGGAAGGTCAGCGGCGACAACGACCAGGCCCACTCGGCGCGGGCGCGCACGGCCTCGTCCAGCCCGGCGGCCCCGCCAATCACCAGCGCGACGTCACGACCGTCCGCCTGCCAGTCCTCCAGGCGCTTCGCCACGCCCCTGGTGTCGACTGCCTTGCCGCGCTCATCCAGCAGGATCACGCGCGCACCCTCGGGGATCGCCTTCAGCAGGATCTCGCCCTCGCGGCGCAGCAGCGTGGTGGTGTCCATGGACTTGGCACCGGAGGGCCCCGGGAGGGCCTGCAGGTTCAGCTCCAGCTCGCGCGGCAGGCGCCCGGCATATTCGGCGAAGCCCTCCGCCACCCAGTCCGGCATGCGCTTGCCGATCGCGATCAGGTCCAGACGCATCGGGCGAAGACGCGTTCGGCGCTCAGCCGCGCAGGCGGCGGACGCGTTCCAGGCTGGGGTCCTCGGGTGCGGCCTTTTCCGGGTCGGCCGCCTCCTCCGCCAGCCAGAGCTTTTCCAGGTTGTAGAAATCGCGGGTCTCCGGGAGCATCACGTGGACGATGACGTCGTTCAGGTCCACCAGCACCCACTCCTGACTCTCCTGACCCTCGACACCCAGCGGTTGGATGCCGGCCTGCTTGGCCTCGGCCGCCACGGATTCGGCGGTGGACTGCACGTGACGCCCGGAGGTCCCGGAGGCAATCACCATGAAGTCCGCCAGCGTGGTCTTGCCACGCACGTCGATGGTGCGGATATTCTGGGCTTTCATGTCGTCCAGAGCGGTGGTCACCAGCTCCAGCAGTTGTTCGCTGTTCATTGTGTCGGTCATGTCCCGTGATTGCGGTTCGACCCGGCCCGGTACAGGCCGTGGTCCTGGATGTAGCGATTGACGGACCCGGGGAGCAGGAAGCGCGGGCTGCGCCCGGCCCGCAGTTCGTCCCGGATCGCGGTCGCGGAGATGTCGAGCTGGGTCACCGGCTGGAAGTAGACCAGCCCCCCGGGGGCCTCGCGCAAGGCCGCCGGGTCATGGGTCGCGGCGTTCCCCAGCCAGCCGCCAAGATCGTGGGAGGCCGGGCTGCCGGGGCGGTGCGAGACCACGATATGCGCCAGCTCGAAGATCTGCTGCCAGCGGTTCCACGATGGCAGCCCGGCGAAGGCATCCATGCCCATGATCAGCACCAGCGGCGCGTCCGGCCCCAGCTCCTCGCGGAAACTGAGCAGGGTATCCACGGTGTAGGACGGCCCCTGACGATCCAGCTCGCGACGGTCGGCGGCAAATCCCGGTACATCCGCAATCGCCTGCTCCACCATCGCCAGGCGATCGTCGCTGCCGGTGCCGGGGCTCGCACGATGCGGCGGTACGTGGCAGGGGATGAAGTGCACGCGCTCCAGCCCCAGGTGCTGCTGGATCTCCAGCGCCGGGCGCAGGTGGCCGAAGTGGATCGGGTCGAAGGTGCCGCCGAGGATCCCGATCACGCCGGTCGGTATCCCTGATCGTTAGCGGCGCACATGACCGTCGCCGAACACCACGTACTTGAGCGTGGTCAGCCCGTGCAGACCCACCGGACCCCGGGCATGCAGCTTGTCGGTGGAGATGCCGATCTCCGCGCCCAGGCCGTACTCGAAGCCGTCGGCGAAGCGGGTGGAGGCATTCACCATGACCGAGCTGGAGTCCACCGCGCGCAGGAAACGCCGGGCGCGGGTGTAGTCCTCGGTCACGATGCTGTCGGTGTGGTGCGAGCCATAGGTATTGATATGGTCGATCGCCATGTCCAGGTCGTCGACCACACGGATCGCGAGGATCGGCCCCAGGTATTCGGCCACCCAGTCATCCTCGGTGGCCTCCGCGATGTCGGCCCCGCTCTCGGCAAGAATGGCCCGGGTGCGCGCGCAGCCGCGCAGACTGACCTGGTGCTCGCCCAGCGCGGCCGCCAGGCGCGGCAGGTAGGCCTCGGCCTGGTCCGCGTGCACCAGGAGCGTCTCCATGGTGTTGCAGGTGCCGTAGCGCTGGGTCTTGGCGTTCACCGCGACCGCCAGCGCCTTGTCGAGATCGGCCCCGCCATCCACGTAGACATGGCAGACACCGTCCAGGTGCTTGATCACCGGGATCTGCGATTCGTTGCTGACCCGTTCGATCAGGCCCTTGCCACCGCGCGGCACGATCACGTCCACGTACTGCGGCATGCGCAGCAGCGCCCCGACCGCCGCGCGGTCAGTGGTCGGCACCACCTGCACCGCCTCGCGCGGCAGCCCCGCCTGCTCCAGCCCGGCCTGGATAATCGCGGCCAGGGCTTGATTGGAATGCAGCGACTCGGAGCCGCCACGCAGGATCGCCGCATTGCCGGACTTCAGGCACAGCGCGGCGGCGTCGATGGTCACGTTCGGCCGCGACTCGTAGATGATCCCGATCACGCCCAGCGGTACGCGCATCTGGCCGACCTGGATACCGCTCGGCTGGTAGGCCATGTCGGAGATCGTGCCCACCGGGTCAGGCAGCCCGGCTACCTGGCGGCAGCCCTCGATCATGGTATCGACGCGCGCATCGGTCAGCGCCAGGCGATCCAGCATCGCGGCGTCCAGGCCGCGCTCACGCCCGGCCTCGAGGTCGCGGCTATTGGCCTCCGCCAGCTCCGCACGGCGCGCGGCGATGCCCTCGGCGATCGCGTGCAGCGCGGCGTTCTTCGCGCCCGGCTCGGCCTCGGCCATACGCCGGGAAGCAGCGCGCGCGGCGCGCCCCAGCGCCTCGACCTGGGCGATCACGTCGTCGGCAGGGGATTCGGTGGGGTTCACGGCAGCGTTCATGCAATCAGACTCGTTGGGGATTCAGTGCGGGTTCGGGCCGGGCAAGCGGCCGCCCCGCCATACGGGCCACCAAGTCTAGCAACCCCTGCCGGGCATTGCCGTTTTCCTGACCCTTGATGACCCGATCCACGCGCGCGGCCTCGCCCAGCAGGCCCCGCGCCGCGCTCAGGTCCAGACGCGACATCGCCTGGCGCAGGGCCTTCTGGCCGTCGCCAAAGCTGCCCTGGAACGCCTCGCGGTCGGGCGCACCGGCGGCCTTGCGCTCCATCGCCTGCACCAGAAGCCGGCACTCGCGCGCCAGCGCCCACAGGATCAGCGGCTCGGCCTGGCCCTCATCCAGCAGACCCTCCAGCATGCGCAGGGCATGGCGGACATCACCGCGCAGCGCGGTCGGGGCCAGAGCGAACAGCTCGAAGCGCGCAGAATCCGTGGTGGCCTCCGCCAGCACGGTCTCGTCGATCTCGGTCACGCCGGCCAGTGCCAGCTTCTCGATCTCCTGGCGCGCGGCCAGCAGGTTGCCCTCCACCCGCGCGACCAGCAACGCCAGCGCCGGGTCCGTGATGCGCAGACCGTTCTTCTGCAGCCGCGCGCGGATCCAGTTGCCCAGCTGGGCCAGCGGCACCGGACGTGCATGAATGACCACCGCACGGTTCTCCAGAGCCTTGAACCAGGCGGCCCGCCGCATGTCGCGGTCCGGACGCGGCAGGTGCAGCAGCAGGACCAGGTCATCCTGCGGGTCGCCGGCGTAGGCCTTCAAATGGTCGCCGCCGGTCTTGCCCGGCTTGCCGGTGGCCAGGCGCATGTCCAGCACCGCGCGCTCGGCGAACAGCGAACGATCACGGATCGCGGCCTCGAACGGGCCCCAGTCGGATTGCGCGGTCAGATCCAGCACCGTACGTTCCAGGAAGCCCTGGTCGCGGGCGGCGGCGCGGATTGCATCGGCCGCCTCGATCGCCTGCAGCGGCTCCTCGGCCAGCAACAGGTAGATCGGGGCGAGCCCGCGCGCCAGATCCTGCTCCAGGCGGGCGATATCCAGCGCCATTACGGGGCCGGGTCCTCCACACTCTGGCGCAGGCTGCCGTCCGGCTCGATCAGCGCGGCGATCCGCCGCTGCAGCTGGCCGACGATGTCGCGGTCCATCGCCGCGCGCAGGGTGGCCTCGCGCTCGCCCCGGCTGAGCACCGCGGTCCCGTCGAACAGGTAGATGCGCGAGGCACGCAGTGGCCCCAGGTCGACCGCCTCCCCCTCCACCGGGCGCAGACGGGCGTTGACCGTGCGGATCAGTTCGTACTCGGAGACCCGGGCGGCCTCGGTCACCGACAGCGTGCGCCGCTGATCGTTGACCGAGCGGATCTCCAGGATCGCGCCCTGCCCCTCCGGGCGTTGATTCACTACCTCTACGCCGGAGGAACCCAGGGTCACGGCCAGTTCCCGGTACAGCGAGTCGCGCGTATTGATGCCGGTGATCTGCACCGGCTGCAGCGCCTCCGGCCATTCGCCGCTGCCGCGCAACTGAAAGCCGCAGGCGGCCAGCGAAACCGCCAGCAACAGCACCAGCCCCGCGCGCAGCAGGGCGGTCATTGCGGCTTCACCACGAAGTTGACCAGGCGTCCGGGCACCACGATTACCTTGATCACATCCTGCCCCTCGATATGGCGCTGCACGTTCTCGTCGTTGCGGGCGACGGTCTCGATCGCGTCCTTGTCAGCCCCGGACGGGACCGCGATCTCGGCACGGCGCTTGCCGTTCACCTGCACCGCCAGGGTCTCCTGCGCGGCCTGGCGTGCGGCCTCGTCGACCTGCGGCCATTGCGTGGCGGCCACCAGCTCGTCGCGACCCAGGGTCCGCCACAGCGTTTCGGTCACGTGCGGGATGATCGGCGCCAGCATGCGCACGATCCCCTCCAGCGCCTCCTGGCGCACGGCCGCAGCCCCGGCGGCGTCCTGCGGGAACTTGCCGAGGTCGTTCAGCAGTTCCATGTTCGCGGCCACCGCGGTGTTGAAGGTCTGGCGCCGGCCGATGTCGTCGGTAACCTTGGCGATGGTGTCGTGCAGCTTGCGCCGCAGCTCGCGCCCGGCATCGTCCAGCGCGTCCGTGTTTAGCGCCCCGGGCGACTCGCCGCCCACGTGCTCGTGCACCGCGCGCCACAGGCGCTTGATGAAGCGATGCGCGCCCTCCACGCCGGAGTCGGACCATTCCAGCGACAGGTCCGGGGGTGCGGCGAACATGGTGAACAGCCGCGCGGTATCCGCGCCAAAGCGCTCGATCAGGGCCTGCGGGTCCACGCCGTTGTTCTTCGACTTGGACATCTTCTCCATGCCGCCGACCATGACCGGCTGGCCATCCTCGCGGTGGCGCGCGGCCTTCACCGAGCCGTCCTCGGCACGTTCCAGTTCGACGTCCGCCGGGTTGATCCAGTCCTTCCCGCCGTCACTGCGCTCGCGGTAGAAGGTGGGTGCGATCACCATGCCCTGGGTCAGCAAGCGGGTGAACGGCTCGTCGGAGGCCAGCAGGCCCTCGTCGCGCAGCAGCTTGTGGAAGAAGCGCGCATATAGCAGATGCAGCACGGCGTGCTCGATGCCACCGACGTACTGATCCACCGGCAGCCAGTGGTCGGCGCGCGCATCCAGCATCGCCGTGTCGTTGTCGGCACAGGCATAGCGGGCGAAGTACCAGCTGGATTCGAAGAAGGTGTCGAAGGTATCGGTCTCGCGCCGCGCCGGCTTCCCGCATTCCGGGCAGGTCGCCTCGAAGAACTCGGGCATGCGCGCCAGCGGCGAGCCGGCCCCGTCCGGGATCACGTCCTCCGGCAGGCGCACCGGCAGGTCCGCCTCCGGCACCGGCACCGCGCCACATGCCTCGCAATGGATCACCGGGATCGGGCAACCCCAGTAGCGCTGGCGCGAGATGCCCCAGTCGCGCAGGCGGTAGTTGCGCCGGCGCCGGCCGATGCCGGTCTGCTCCAAGTGCTCGGCGATCGCTGCCTTGGCCGCCTCCGATGCCTGCCCGTCGAAATCCCCCGAGTTCACGAGCACGCCGGCGTCGGTGAACGCGGCCTGCTGCACATCGACCTCCGCGCCGTCGGCCGGAGCGATCACCTGGCGGATCGGCAAGTCGTATTTCGTGGCGAACTCGTGGTCGCGCTCGTCGTGCGCCGGAACGGCCATCACCGCACCGGTGCCGTATTCCATCAGCACGAAGTTGGCGACCCAGACCGGGACATCCTCGCCGGTCAGCGGGTGGCGAGCGGTGAAGCCCAGCGAGCGGCCCTTCTTCTCCATCGTGGCCAGGTCCGCCTCGGCCACCCCGCCCTGCGCACAGTCGGCGACGAACGCGGCCAGCTCGGCGTCCTGCTCCGCCAGCGCCTGCACCCGCGGGTGCTCCGGCGCCAGCGCCATGTAGGACACACCGAACAGGGTATCCGGGCGCGTGGTGTAGACAGCCAGCGCCTCGCCGCCTTCGACTGCGAACTCGAGCTCCACGCCCTCGGAACGCCCGATCCAGTTGCGCTGCATGGTGCGCACCTGGTCCGGCCAGCCGTCGAGGTCATCCAGAGCCTCCAGCAGTTCGTCGGCGTAGTCGGTAATGCGCAGGAACCACTGCGGCATCTCGCGGCGCTCGACGACCGCCCCGGAGCGCCAGCCACGGCCCTCGATCACCTGTTCGTTGGCGAGCACCGTCTGGTCCACCGGGTCCCAGTTCACGGTCGCCTTCTTGCGATAGACCAGGCCCTTCTTCAGCAGGCGCACGAACAGCCACTGTTCCCAGCGGTAGTAGTCGGCGTCGCAGGTAGCGAATTCGCGCGACCAGTCGTAGGCAAAGCCCAGACGCTTGAGCTGGGTGCGCATCTGCTCGATGTTCTGACGCGTCCAGGCGGCCGGCGGCACGTGGTTCTGCATCGCCGCGTTCTCGGCCGGCAGGCCGAAGGCGTCCCAGCCCATGGGCTGCAGCACGCTGCGCCCCTGCATGCGCTGGAAGCGCGCGATCACGTCACCGATGGTGTAGTTGCGCACATGGCCCATGTGCAGCTTGCCCGAGGGGTAGGGGAACATGGACAGGCAGTAGAACGGCTCGCCGGCAGCATCCTCGCGCGCCCGGAAGCAGTCGGCCTCCTCCCACTGGCGCTGCACCTGCGCCTCGATCGCCTCGGGGGAATAGTGCTCCTGCATGCGCCTCACCTGTCCTGTCGTCGCCGGAAACAAAGAACTGCGCAGAATACCAGCGCCCCCCACCCCCTCCAAGGGAAACCGCCCCTCACCGATACGGCCGCACCGCCAACCGAGGTGCGCCGGACGACCCGTCTCGCCGCCGGTGGCATGTGACTCCCATCACAACCAGTCAGGAACAGAGGCCCTTTCCGGACTGCCTCACGGGTAGATCGACTGGAAACGTTGAACCGGAGTTTCCAAGGAGGCTGGATATGCACGAGAAGGACGAAATTCCCGTTGTGCAGCGGGCCTACCCCGAGGATCTGGGCGAAACCCACCCCGAACACACCCCGGAGACCGAGTCCCCGACCATTCGCGAGGTCACGCCCGAGGACCTCGGCACCTGGCTCGGCAAGGGCTGGCGCGACCTCTGGCAGATGCCGGTGGCGTTGGTGCACGGCCTGGTGATCGCCCTGGCCGGCCTGGTGCTGATCAGCCTGTCGTGGAACCAGCCGTGGATGGCGTTTTCATTCCTCGCCGGCATCCTGTTGCTGGGCCCCGTGCTCGCCGTGGGCGTGAACTACCTCGCCCTGCAAAGGGAACGCGGGGAGCCGGGCGGCGCCGGTCTTGGCTGGCTGGGGGCCCTGGGCGGTTCGGTCTGGGCCTTCGCCGCCCTGCTCGCCTTGCTGTTCGTGATCTGGGCCAGCTTTGTGTGGATGTGGATCGCGGTGCTCAATATCGGCGAACTCGCGGTGATGGGCCAGTTGCATCACCTGATCGGCGCGATGCTCAGCAGCGGCGCCGGCATCGTCTCGCTGATCGGAGTGGTGGTGGCCGCTATCGTCTTCGGCCTGGTGGTATTCGCCCTGAGTCTGGCGACGATCCCGGCCCTGCTGGATCACCGGGTACGCGACGAGGCCGCACAGAAGAGCCTGATCGAATCCATCGGCGTCAGCCTGAAGGCCTTCAACCACAACCCGGGGCCACTGATCCTCTGGGGCCTGGTCATCACGGCCCTGTTCATGGTCTCGGTCGCGACCGCCCTGCTGGCCCTGATCGTGATCTTCCCGTGGCTGGGCTTCGCCATGTGGCACGGCTACCGCGATCTGGTCGCGACGACCTGATCCCGTCGGCGCGAGATGCCCACCCCACCCACCTGTATAGCCATACCACCCACCCGGGGCATCGCTGCTCCGGGTGCGGGCGCTCGTGCTAACGTGGGACCCTGTCGAACGGATCTGCGACCGCAAAGGAGAGGCCGATGAGCGAAGAACAGAAGGATCAGGCCCAGGACCAGGAGCGCGAGTCGCGCCTGAGCGATGCCTATCACCGCATGCTGCACGAGGTCACCGAGGATCTCGAAAAGCTGGAAGACAAGACCAGCAAGGCCATTACCGAGTCCCTCGAGAACGCCCGGGATCGCGTACAGAAGGCCAGCGACCTGACCCGCGAAGAGGCCCACGAGGTCATGGACTACCTGCGCCGGGACCTGCAGGATCTGGGCGCCTACCTCGACAGCCGCAGCTCCGACTGGCGCGGCTGGCTGCAGATCGACCTGGGCCTGATCGAGGCCAGTATCAAGAGCGCCCTGGAGCGCATCGCCGATCGCACCCGGATCGAGATCACCGAACTGACCGCGCGCGCCCAGGTGATGGGCGAGTGGCACACCGGCGAGATCACCGGCCCCGGCGAACTGCTCTGCAAGCAATGCGGCCATCCCGTGCACATGACGAAGGTCGGCCGCATCCCGCCGTGCTCCAACTGCCACAACACGACGTTCCGTCGCGGCCCCGGCGGCACCGAGGCCGAATAACCCGTCAGCGTCGGCGGCGACGGCCGACCGCGGCACCGGCAACCACCAGCACCAGCGCGGCCAGCACGGCCGGCCCCGCCCCGGTGGCGGTTGCCGGCGTCACGCCGTGGCGAGGCTGCAGCGTGCCCGTCACCACCTCGCGGGTGAAGATCCCCGAACGCTCGAGTATCCGGCCATCGGCATCAATCAGGGCCGAGATGCCGGTATTGGTTGCCCGGATCATCGGGCGCCCGGTCTCCACCGCCCGCACCCGCGCAATCTGCAGATGCTGGGCCGGGGCGAGGCTGTCACCGAACCAGGCATCGTTGGAGACATTGACCAGGAACCCGGCCTCTGGCAGCGCGGCGCGAATGTGGCGCGAATATGCCGCCTCGTAGCAGATGCTGACCCCGGCCGTCTGACCGGCGACCCGCATGCGCCCGTCGCCGGTGCCCGGGGACAGGTCGGACATCGGGATCGCCAGCAACCGGTCCAGCCAGTCGAGCTGGCCGCGCAACGGGATGTACTCGCCGAAGGGCACCAGCTGGCGCTTGTTGTATCCGGCACCCGTGGTCACGTTGACCACCGAGTTGTACACATGGCGTCCGGCCGACGCATGGTCGAAGACCCCGGTCAGCAGTTCGCTGTCATGCTCCGCCAACGACTGCGCGAGCTGCCCGAGCGGGCGCTGCACCTCGACATAGAACGCCGGGATCGCGGTCTCCGGCCAGACCACCAGGTCGACGTCGTCTGCCTCGCGCGTCAGTTCCTCATAGATCCCCAGCGAATACTCGATGCCATCGGCATCCCACTTACGCGCCTGATCGATATTGCCCTGCGCCATGGCCACCGAGATCGGCTCGCCGCCCGGCTCCACCCAGCGGGCAAGTCCCAGCGCCAGCGAGGCCAGTACCAGCGCCCCCGCCAGCCCCGCTCCGAGCCCGCGTTGTCCGGGCCGGAACACGCTGACCAGCGCCACCGCCAGCAGTGCGACCACCAGCCCCGCCCCCAACTCGCCGGCCAGCGGCAGCCAGGACTGCAGCGGCGTATCCAGCACGGTGTGGCCGAACAGCAGCCAGGGGAACCCGGAGAACAACCAGGAACGCGCCAGCTCCATCAGCACCAGGCCAGCCGCCAGCGCCAGCATCCCGGCCGGACGCTCCAGCGGCAGAAAGCGTGCCGCCAATCCGGCCAGCAGTGCCGGATAGGCCGCCATGGCCAGCACGAACAGCACGGTAATCAGCGAGGCAACCAACAGGGGCGCCTGGCCGAACACCAGCAGGCTGTTGAAGATCCAGGTCACCCCGGTCCCGAAGAACCCGAGGCCGAAGGCGTAGCCGATCCAGGCGGCCCGGCGCGGGGCAACCCCGGGCAGCAGGGCGAACCATGCCGCCAGCCCCAGCGGGGCGGCCAGGAACCAGCTGACCGGGGCAAAGGCCAGGGTCGCGCCCGCCCCGGCCATCAGGGCCGCGAGCCCCGCAGCCAAGGGAGGCAACTGTGCGACGCGAACCGGCATGAGGTTCAACGGGTGCTGCGGTCGTCCGGCTCGGGGGCCAGACCATCGAACGGCTGCGATCCCGCGCTGGTGGCGGCCTGGGCATCCGGCTCGGGCAGGCGCATCTCCAGCAGGTGCAGGCGCCGGTTGTCGGCGCGCAGCACGCGGAACTGCATGCCGTCCACGACGATCTGCTCGCCGCGGCGCGGTACATGCCCGAAATGCGACAGCACCAGGCCCCCGATGGTGTCGAAGTCATCCTCGCTGTAGGCGGTCTGGAAGTAGGCGTTGAACTCCTCCATGGGGGTCAGCGCCTTGATGGTATAGCGCCCGCCCGGGTGCTGCATGATCTGGGTCAGGTAGTCCTCGACGTCGTGCTCGTCCTCGATCTCGCCGACGATCTGCTCCAGCACGTCCTCGATGGTCACCAGGCCGGCCACGCCGCCATATTCGTCCACCACGATGGCCATGTGGTTGCGGCTCAGGCGGAATTCCTTCAGCAGCACGTTCAAACGCTTGCTCTCGGGCACGAACACCGCCGGACGCAGGATCTCCTGCATGTCGAAGGCGGCATCGTCCGGCTCGCCAAAGAAGCGCAGCAGGTCCTTGGCCAGCAGGACGCCGACGACCTCGTCGCGATGGTCCCCCACCACCGGCAGGCGCGAATGCGCGGAGGCGACCACGTCGGGGAGGAACTCGGAAAGCCCGGCATCGCGGCGCACCACTTCCATCTGTGCCCGCGGGATCATGATGTCGCGCACCTGCATGTCGGCGACGTTGAGCACGCCCTCGAGCATGGTCAGGGCCTCGGGATCGACCAGTTCGCGGTCCTGGGCGCCCCGCAGGGTCTCGACCAGTTCGCGGCGGGTGGCCGGCTCACGGCGCGGGCGCAGGATCTCCCCGGCACGGCTCAGCCAGCGCCGCCAGATCGGTTGCTCGTCGGGTTCGGGTTCAGGCATCGGGGGCGTTTCCGGCTGGGGGCGACGACAGGACGCGGGCCGGATGCTCGGCGTAGGGGTCCGGATAGCCTAACCCGGCCAGGATCGAGGACTCAATTGCCTCCATCCGCGCGGCCTCGTCCGGCGTCTGGTGGTCCATGCCCTGCAGGTGCAGCATCCCGTGCACCACCATGTGGTGGTAGTGGGCGGCCAGGGTCTTGCCCTGCTCCGCCGCCTCGCGGGCCAGCACCGGCGCGCACAGGATCACGTCGCCGAGATAGGCGTCCGCCTCCGGGGGCAGACCGGGCGGCAGGGCGGGGGCGGGAAAGGACAGCACGTTGGTTGCATAATCGCGTCCGCGAAAGGCGTGATTCAGTGACTGCCCCTCGGCGGCGTCGACCACCCGCAGCGTGACCGCGGCCTCGCCCTCCCGGCGCCAGGCCGCCCGGGCCGCGCGATGCAGGGTGGCGGCGGCCGGCAGGCCGGCCCGCGGCACGGCGTATTGTACCGCGACTTCAAGCGCCATCGGCGTCCTGCCCGTCCACGGTGGCACCACCGGCATCGGACTCGGGCGCCGCTCCCGGTTTCCCGGAGGCACTGTCATGGGCGTCGTAGGCCTCCACGATGCGCTGCACCAGTGGATGCCGTACCACGTCCCCGGCCTGGAAGCGGGTGATATGCACCCCCTCCACGTCGTTCAGGATCTGCATCGCGTGCTTGAGCCCCGAACGCTGGCCACGCGGCAGATCGACCTGGGTAATGTCGCCATTGACCACGGCGGTGGAGCCGAAACCGATGCGGGTCAGGAACATCTTCATCTGCTCGACGGTGGTGTTCTGCGCCTCGTCAAGGATGATGAAGGCCTCGTTCAGGGTGCGTCCGCGCATGTAGGCCAGCGGGGCGACCTCGATCACCTGGCGCTCCATCAGGCGCGCCGTCTGGTCGAACCCCATCAGTTCGTACAGGGCGTCGTACATCGGCCGCAGGTAGGGGTCGATCTTCTGCGCCAGATCGCCGGGCAGAAAGCCCAGGCGCTCGCCGGCCTCCACCGCCGGGCGCACCAGCACCAGGCGCTGGACGCGATCCTGCTCCAGCGCGGCCACCGCCGCCGCCACCGCGAGGAAGGTCTTGCCCGTCCCCGCCGGGCCGATGCCGAAACTGAGGTCGTGCTGCGCGATCGCGGACAGGTACTTCGCCTGCCGCGGGCCACGCCCGCGGATCACCGCGCGCTTGAGGCGCAGCGACGGGTCACCGCCGTCATTGTCGGCTTCGGCCAGTCCCTCGACGTGCGCCGTCTGCAGGGCCGTGTGCACCTGCTCCAGGCTGACCGGTTCCTCCTGCGCCATGCGGTGCAGGTCGTGGATCAGGGCGCCGGCCGCCTGCACGGCGGACTGCGGGCCGGTCAGGTTGAAACGCGGCCCGCGGTTGTGCACCGCCACGCCCAGGCGCGACTCGATCAGGCGCAGGTGGGCATCCAGGGGTCCGGAGATCCGCGCGAGCGTCTCCTGGTCACCGGGCTCCAGGGTGAAGTCCAGACGATTGGCCATGCGTCGGTTTCCCTAGGCGCCGACGGCGGCGGGCATTGCCCGCTCCACCGTGCGGCCGCGCAGGGAATGCGCCAGTGCCTCGGTGATCTCGACCGGGATCAGCTGCCCGATCAGGCCGGGATCCCCGGCAAAGTTGACGATACGGTTGTTCGCCGTGCGCCCGGCCAGTTCGCCAGGGTTGCGCTTGGCCGGACCTTCTACCAGTACCGGCTCGACGTTGCCCACCATCGACTCGTTTCGCGCGCGCCCGTTCTGCTCGATCAGGGCCTGCAACTCGGCCAGACGGGCCTTCTTGGTCGCCATCGGCACGTCGTCCGGCAGCGATGCGGCCGGGGTGCCCGGGCGCGCGCTGTAGATGAAGCTGAAGGAGAAATCGAAGTGCAGCTCCTCGATCAGCTTCATCGTGGCGGCGTGGTCGGCGTCGGTCTCGCCGGGGAAGCCGACGATGAAGTCCGAGGAGAGATCCAGATCCGGGCGCGCCTCGCGCAGGCGGCGGATCTTGGACTTGTACTCCAGGATCGTGTGGCCGCGCTTCATCTGCGCCAGGATGCGATCCGAACCGCTCTGCACCGGCAGGTGCAGGTGGCTGACCAGCTTCGGTTCGTCGGCAAAGGCCTGGATCAGCGAATCGGAGAACTCCACCGGGTGCGAGGTGGTGAAACGGATGCGCTCGATGCCCTCGACGGCCGCCACGTAGTGGATCAGCAACGCCAGGTCGGCGGTGTCGCCATCCTCCATCGGCCCCTGATAGGCGTTCACGTTCTGCCCCAGCAGGTTGATCTCCTTGACCCCCTGCGCGGCGAGCGCGACCACCTCGGCGATCACGTCGTCGAACGGGCGGCTGATCTCGTCGCCACGGGTATAGGGCACCACGCAGAAGCTGCAGTACTTGGAGCAGCCCTCCATCACCGAGACGAACGCCGTCGGCCCCTCGGCCTTCGGCTCCGGCAGACGGTCGAACTTCTCGATCTCGGGGAAAGAGATATCCACCACCGGGGCGCGCTCGCGGCGCACCGACTGGATCATGGCCGGCAGCCGGTGCAGGGTCTGCGGCCCGAATACCAGATCCACGTACGGGGCGCGCTCGCGCAGGGCGTCGCCCTCCTGGCTGGCCACACAGCCGCCCACGCCGATGATCACCTCCGGCCGGCGCTCCTTGATCTGCCGCCAGCGGCCCAGCAGCGAGAAGACCTTCTCCTGCGCCTTCTCGCGAATGGAGCAGGTATTCATCAGCAGGACGTCGGCCTGCTCCGGATCGTCGGTGCGCTCGGCCCCGTGCAGCTCGCGCAGCGCGTCGAGCATGCGATCGGAGTCGTACTCGTTCATCTGGCAGCCGTGCGTCTGGATGTAGACCTTGCGGATCATGCTATGGGTACTTCGCTGGTTGGGGAGTTCAGGAATCGCCGGACGTCAGAACGGGACGTCGTCATCGTCGAAGCCGCCACCGGAGGCCGGCGCGCTGCTGCGATTGCCGCCCTGCTGGCCGC
The DNA here is from genome assembly GCF_000420165.1 of Thioalkalivibrio sp. AKL19. Taxonomy (GTDB): domain Bacteria; phylum Pseudomonadota; class Gammaproteobacteria; order Ectothiorhodospirales; family Ectothiorhodospiraceae; genus Thioalkalivibrio. The sequence goes on from NZ_ATUK01000010.1 coordinate 611,135, forward strand.
CACCGCCGTAGGCATTGCCGCCGCCGTAGCCCGGGTCCTGGTCGAACCCGCCTCCGCCGCCGCCACCGCGACCGCCGATCAGCTGCATGTCGTTGGCGACCACCTCGGTGCTGTAGCGGTCATTGCCGGACTGGTCCTGCCACTTGCGGGTCTGGATCTTGCCTTCGATGTAGACCTGCGAGCCCTTGGACAGGTACTGCGCGGCGATATCCGCCAGGCGCCCGAACATCACCACCCGGTGCCATTCGGTGTTCTCGCGCTTCTCGCCGGAGTTCTTGTCGGTCCACTGCTCCGACGTCGCCAGACGCAGGTTGGTGACGGTAACCCCGTTCGGGGTCTCGCGCTTTTCCGGGTCGGCCCCGAGGTTTCCGAGCAGGATGACTTTGTTGACGCCGCGGGCCATGGGGCCTCCTTCAGTCGGGCATGGAGAGACAGACCCGATAGTGTAGCAGCCCACCCCCGCCGCGACAGTGCACCGGTCCGCGATGAGGATGCGGGTCCGGTACGCAGGGCCCTAGGTGTGGAGTCTCACAAGGTTGTCCTCAGGTAGACCGAGGACAACCTTGTGAGACTCCACACCTAGCGGGCGGCCGGGCGCGCCAGCCAGTCGGTCAGATCGGGGGTATCCGGCCCACCGGGGTCCACCTTCAGGTACAGGGTGCCCGCATCCGGCGACAACTCCGCTTCGTGCACGCCCGGCCAGTCCGCCAGGATCCGTCGCAGTTCGAGCTCGCGCCCGGACCAGTGGGCGGGCACCGCCAGCACCCGGTTGGAGCGGTAGCGCGGATGCATCCCGCGAGCGGTCCACCACCAGAGCAATAACAACGGCACCCCGGCAAGAAACACGCCGGCCGGACCGGCCACGGTCAGCAGCACGCCGCCAAGCACGCCGCCGGCGAAGATCCCGAGGAACTGCGCGGTGGCGAAGCCGCCCATCGCGGTGCCCTTGTGCGCCACCGGGGCCATGCGGGCCACCAGCGACGGCAACCCGGCCTCGAGCAGGTTGAACGCGGCGAAGAACAGGATCATCAGGGCGGCGAACGACCACAGGCCCCCGCCGTCCAGAACCAGCAGGGCCAGCAGGATCTGCACCCCGGCCAGCAGGACGATGGCCGCGCGCAGCACGCTGTGCACGCGGCGGTGGCGCTCGCCGAAGATGATCCCCGGCAGCATCAACACAAAGCCGGCCAGCAGGACCGGCACGTAGAACTTCCAGTGGCTCGGCCCCGGCAATCCCAGGGTCTCCAGCAGGAGGACTGGAATGACCAGGAAATTCGCGGCCAGCACCAGGTGCAGCACGAAGATGCCGAGATTCAGCCGCAGCAGGTCGGGCTCGCGCAGGACCCGTGGCAGGGCCGACCACACCGGCACCATGTCGGGATGCACCCTCGCCCGGTCCGGTGCCGGCACCCACAGGAACAGGATCGCGATCGCGACCAGCCCGAGCAACGCGGAGAGCCCGAAAATCCCCTCCAGCCCCGCGGAACGATCCACCACCGGCCCCAGCGCCATCGCGGCGGTAAAGGTCAGGCCAATGGTCAGGCCGATCACCGCCAGCGCCCGCATGCGCCGCTCCTCGCCGACCAGGTCCGCCGTCAGCGCCAGAATCACCGCCGCCACCGCGCCCGCCCCCTGCAGCGCGCGTCCCAGGATGATCCCGTGGATGGTCTCGGCAAGGGCCGCCACCAGGCTGCCGGCGACAAACAGCAGGAGCCCGGCCAGGATCAGTGGCCTGCGCCCGACGCGATCGGACAGCAGACCGAAGGGGATCTGCAGCACGGCCTGGGTGAGCCCGTAGATCCCCAGCGCCAGGCCCATCAACAGCGGGGTGGCGCCGGGGATGCGGTCGGCATGCAGCATGAACACCGGCAGGACCATGAACAGGCCCGCCATGCGCACGCCGTAGATCGCCGCCAGGCCCGTAGTGGCGCGCAGTTCGCGAGGGTTCATGGGCTCAGTCGCGACAGTGGAGGGAGCGGGTCTTCATGCGCGCGGAGTGTAGCAGAGGGCGTGCCGCCACCCGCGCAGGGGGAACCCGTGGCGGCGCGGCACCGGGTGTTACCATGGACGGTTTGCGGCGCCTCGAGGCATCCCGGCGGCGCCGCGCGACGCAACCCAGTGGAGTCGATCCAGCCCCATGGACAGCATCAGCATACGCGGCGCCCGCACGCACAACCTGAAGAACGTGGACCTCGACCTTCCGCGCGAGCGGTTGATCGTGATTACCGGCGTCTCCGGCTCGGGCAAGTCCTCGCTCGCCTTCGACACGCTGTTCGCCGAGGGCCAGCGCCGCTACGTGGAGAGCCTGTCCACCTACGCCCGGCAGTTCCTGTCGATGATGGAAAAACCCGACGTGGACCAGATCGAAGGCCTCTCGCCGGCGATCTCCATCGAACAGAAGAGCACCTCGCACAATCCGCGCTCTACCGTCGGCACCATCACCGAGATCTACGACTATCTGCGCCTGCTGTTCGCGCGCGCCGGCGAACCCCGCTGCCCGGAGCATGGCGAGACCCTGGCCGCGCAGACGATCTCGCAGATGGTCGACCAGGTGCTGGAGCTGCCCGAGGGCGACAAGGTGATGCTGCTGGCGCCTGTCGTGCGCGGTCGCAAGGGCGAACACCACAAGATGCTGGAGGCGATGCGCTCCCAGGGCTACCTGCGCGCACGGATCAACGGCGAGATCCACGACCTCGACGCGCTCCCGCCACTGGACCCCAAACGCAAGCACAACATCGAGATCGTGATCGACCGGTTCCGCGTGCGCGAGGACCTGCGCCAGCGCCTGGCCGAATCCTTCGAGACCGCAACCGAGCTCGCCGACGGCCTGGCCCTGATCGCCTGGATGGACGAGCCCGAGCGCGAGCCGATGATCTTCTCCGCGCGCTTCGCCTGCCCGGTCTGCGGCTATGCACTGCGCGAACTGGAGCCGCGGCTCTTTTCGTTCAACAACCCCGCGGGTGCCTGCCCCACCTGCGACGGGCTCGGCGTGCACCAGTTCTTCGATCCGGAGCGCGTGGTGTCGCAGCCGGAGCTGAGTCTGGCGGGCGGGGCCGTGCGCGGCTGGGACCGACGCAACGCCTGGTATTTCAGCCTGCTGACCAGTCTCGCCCGGCACTACGGCTTCGACGTGGAAACCCCGTGGGAGGAATTGCCCCCCGAGGTCCGCGCCGTCGTCCTGCACGGGTCCGGAAAGGAGAAGGTCAAGCTCTCGACCCCCGCCGCCAACGGTCGGCTGCGTACGGACGAGCGCGTGTTCGAGGGGGTCATCCCGAACCTCGAACGCCGCTACCGCGAGACCGACTCCTCCGCCGTGCGTGAGGAGCTGGGCCGCTATCTGGCGGAACAGCCTTGCCCCGACTGCCATGGCACGCGCCTGAACTCCGCCGCACGCCACGTGTTCGTCAACGCCCTCACCCTGCCCGAGGTCACGCACATGAGCGTGGCCAACGCCCAGGCGTTCTTCGCCGACCTTCGCCTCCCGGGCCGTTTCGCCCAGATCGCGGAGAAGATCGTGCGCGAAATCGCCTCGCGGCTGGGCTTCCTCAACGATGTCGGCCTCGACTACCTGACGCTGGACCGCTCGGCGGACACGCTCTCCGGTGGGGAGGCCCAGCGCATCCGCCTGGCGTCACAGATCGGGTCGGCGCTCGTCGGGGTCATGTACATCCTCGACGAACCTTCCATCGGCCTCCACCAGCGCGACAACGCACGGCTACTGAACACCCTTAGCCACCTGCGCGACCTGGGCAACACCGTGATCGTCGTGGAACATGATGAGGATGCCATCCGCCAGGCGGATTACGTGGTCGATATCGGGCCCGGCGCCGGCCGCCACGGTGGACATATCGTGGCCGCCGGCACCCCCGAGACGGTCGCCAGCCACCCGGACTCGCTTACCGGTGCCTACCTGCGCGGCACCCGCTGTATCCCGGTGCCCGAGCAGCGCACCGAGGCTGACCCGGAACGCGAGGTCCGCGTCATCGGGGCCCGCGGCAACAACCTCAAGGGGGGTGACTTCGCCTTTCCCACCGGACTGTTCACCTGCGTCACTGGCGTCTCCGGCTCGGGCAAGTCCACGCTGGTCAACAACACGCTTTATCCGGCGGTCGCTACCGAGCTGCACGGCGGCCGCCACCACATCGAAGATCACGACCGCATCGACGGCCTGGAGCTGATCGACAAGGTGGTCGACATCGACCAGAGCCCGATCGGGCGCACCCCACGCTCCAACCCCGCAACTTACACCGGCCTGTTCACGCCCATCCGTGAGCTGTTCGCGGCAACGGCCGAGGCCCGTTCGCGCGGCTACAAGCCCGGGCGTTTCTCGTTCAATGTCCGCGGTGGCCGTTGCGAGGCCTGTCAGGGCGACGGCGTCATCAAGGTGGAGATGCACTTCCTCCCCGACGTCTTTGTACCCTGCGATGTCTGCAAGGGGCATCGCTACAACCGCGAGACCCTGGAGGTCCGCTACAAGGGCAAGAACATCCACGAAGTCCTGGAGATGACGGTGGAGGAGGCACTGGACTTCTTCCAGCCCGTCCCGGTCATCCACCGCAAGCTGGAAATGCTGATGGAGGTCGGACTCTCGTACATCCAGCTCGGGCAGAACGCCACCACCCTCTCCGGGGGCGAGGCCCAGCGCATCAAGCTCGCCCGCGAGCTGTCCAAGCGGGATACCGGCCGCACCCTCTACATCCTGGACGAGCCCACTACCGGCCTGCATTTCGAGGACATCGCACAGCTCCTGCGCGTCCTGCATCGGCTCCGCGACCACGGCAACACCATCGTAGTAATCGAGCACAACCTCGACGTGATCAAGACCGCCGACTGGCTGATCGACATCGGACCCGAAGGCGGCAGCGGCGGTGGCGAACTGCTGGTCGCCGGAACCCCGGAGACCGTGGCCGCTACACCCCACAGCCATACCGGCCAGTTCCTCGCCCCCATGCTCCCCGCCAGCAGACCAGCGGCCGCCAGCGGCTGATCCCTGCGCCCCGGACCGCCACCCGCCGGGGACGCCGTTCCGCCAGCGGCTTCATCCCTCACCCCACTGATCGCTGATGGCCGGCACCAGACGCAGAAAAGCCGGCTCGAGGCCGGCTTCTCAGGCGCCCCGTTCGGGCGCTACGACTTCGTCAGACGGTGAACGTTTCAGGCGGCCTCGCCATCCCCGGACTCGCTCTCCGGGCGATCGACCAGCTCGACGTAAGCCATCGGGGCATTGTCGCCCGGACGGTTGCCGCACTTCAGGATGCGCAGATAGCCACCCGGGCGCTGCTGGTACCGCGGACCCAGTTCGCTGAACAACTTGCCCACGATCTCCTTGTCCCGCAGGCGGGCGAACGCGGTCCGGCGACCGTGCACGCTATCTTCCTTGGCCAGGGTGATCAGCGGCTCGGCGACGCGGCGCAGTTCCTTCGCCTTGGGCAGCGTGGTCTTGATCAGTTCGTGCCGGAACAGGGCCACGGACAGGGCCTGAAACGTGGCCTTGCGGTGAGAGCTGTTACGGCCCAGCTGACGGCCGGAATGACGATGACGCATGAGAGGCTTCCTCTAGAAAAACGATGGGCGCGGCGCGCCGTGGTTACTCGTTGTCGTCGCGCAGACCCGGCGGCGGCCAGTTCTCGAGACGCATGCCGAGCGACAGCCCGTGGGTCGCCAGCGTGTCCTTGATCTCGGTCAGCGACTTCTTGCCCAGGTTCGGGGCCCGAAGCAGTTCGACCTCGGTGCGCTGCACCAGGTCGCCGATGTAGTACAGGTTCTCGGCCTTCAGACAATTCGCGGAGCGAACGGTCAGCTCCAGCTCGTCCACCGGACGCAGCAGCACCGGATCGATCGCGCCCCCCGCGACGCCCGCCACTTCACCGGCCTCTTCCTGCAGGTCGACGAACGGGGCGAGCTGCCCCTGAAGGATCGTGGCCGCCTGACGCACCGCGTCATCCGGGGCGATCGCGCCATTGGTCTCGAGTTCCAGAACCAGCCGATCCATGTCGGTGCGCTGCGCCAGACGCGCGCTCTCGACACGGTAGGAGACACGGCGAATCGGACTGAAGCTGGCGTCCAGCAGCAGCCGACCAATCCCGGTGTCGTCCCCGCCCTCGGCCTGGCGACGGGTGCTCACCGGCTCGTAGCCACGGCCGGCACGCGCCGTCAGGGTTACGTCCAGCTCGACGTTCTTGGTGATGGTCGCGATCACGTGTTCCGGATTGACCACCTCCACGTCATGGTCCACCTGGATATCACCAGCGGTTACGACGCACGGCCCCTTTTTCTTCAGGCTCAGCGTGGACTCGTCACGGCTGTGCATCCGCAGCGCCACACCCTTCAGGTTCAGCAGGATATCGACCACGTCCTCCTGCACACCCTCGATCGTGGTGTACTCGTGCAGGACGCCTTCGATCCGGGCCTCGACGATCGCGGCTCCGGGGATGGACGACAGCAGCACACGGCGCAGGGCATTGCCCAGCGTGTGACCGAAGCCGCGTTCCAGCGGCTCGAGTGCGACCTTGGCCTGATTCCGGTTCTCGGCCTCGACCTCGATCTGCTGTTTCTTGACCAGTTCGTTCGACTGCATTGTGACTCCTGGCGCCAGGCCGAAAAACGATTACTTCGAGTACAGCTCGACGACGAGCGACTCGTTGATGTCCGCGGGCAGATCCGAGCGATCCGGGATCGCCTTGAACGTCCCTTCGAACTTGCTGGTGTCGACCTCGACCCAACTCGGGAAGCCGCTCTGCTCGGCCAGGGTCATCGCGTCCTGGATCCGAACCTGCTTGCGTGCCTTCTCGCGAACCGTGACCACGTCCGACGGCTGGACCTGATAGGCGGCGATGTTTACCACCTGACCATTCACCATGATCGAGCGGTGGGCTACCAGCTGGCGGGCCTCCGACCGCGTCGAGCCGAAGCCCATGCGATACACCACGTTATCCAGCCGGCCTTCCAGCAGCTTCAGCAGGTTCTCGCCCGTGGAGCCCTTGCGCTGGGCGGCCTTCTTGTAATAATTGCGAAACTGCTTCTCCAGCACGCCGTAGATCCGGCGAAGCTTCTGCTTCTCGCGCAGCTGCACCGCGTAATCCGACAGCCGAGTACGGCGCTCGCCGTGCTGACCCGGCGGTTTGTCCAGCTTGCACTTGGTCTCCAGCGCCCGGGCGCCGCTTTTCAGCCCCAGGTCAACGCCTTCGCGGCGACTGAGCTTGCATTTCGGTCCAATGTAACGAGCCATTCTTGAACTCCAGCCTTAAACGCGGCGTTTCTTGGGCGGCCGGCAGCCGTTGTGGGGGATCGGGGTCACGTCACTGATGTTCGTGATCTTGAACCCGGCATTGTTCAGCGCACGTACCGCCGATTCGCGGCCCGGACCCGGGCCACGCACCATCACGTCAAGATTCTTCACGCCGTGCTCGGCCGCCGTCGTCCCGGCACGTTCGGCCGCGATCTGCGCGGCGAACGGGGTCGACTTGCGGGAACCACGGAAACCGGAACCACCCGAGGTGGCCCAGCTGATCGTGTTGCCCTGCCGGTCGGTGATCGTGATGATCGTGTTGTTGAACGTGGCATATACGTGAGCCACGCCCTCGGCGATGTTCTTGCGGACCTTTTTCTTGGTCCGAGTCTGCGCTTGTGCCATGTACCTGAGATCCCAGTCTGATTACTTGCGAATCGGGCGACGCGGGCCCTTGCGGGTGCGTGCGTTGGTCTGCGTCTGCTGACCACGCAGCGGAAGCCCGCGGCGATGACGCACACCCCGGTAGCAGCCCAGATCCATCAACCGCTTGATGTTCATGCTGACTTCGCGGCGAAGATCCCCTTCCACGGGGATCTTGTCGATCTGGGCGCGCAGGGCGTCCACTTCGGCATCAGTCAGATCCCGCACCTTGATGTCCCGACGCACACCGGCGGCATCGCAGATCAGGCCGGCCCGGGTCGGGCCAATGCCATAGATCGCGGTCAGCGCGATTACCGTGTGCTTCTGGTCAGGAATATTGATTCCAGCGACGCGAGCCATCCAACCTCTCCATCTAAATCCGGCAAAGCCGGCTATAGTAGCAATGAATATCCGTTACGCCAAGCGTTAGCCCTGGCGTTGCTTGTGGCGGGCATCCGAACAGATTACCCGCACGACACCGTTACGCCGAATCACCTTGCAGTTCCGGCAGATCGGCTTTACAGATGCACGTACCTTCATGGTCTTTCTCCTGGTCTAGCGGATCCCGGTCCCGCCGAAACCCTTCAGATTCGCTTTCTTCATCAAGCCTTCGTACTGGTGGGACACCAGATGCGACTGCAACTGGGCCATGAAATCCATCACCACGATCACGATGATCAGCAGTGACGTCCCCCCGAAGTAGAACGGCACGTTCCAGTACAGGATCAGGAACTCCGGCAACAGGCAGACGGCGGTGATGTACACCGCACCCACTGCGGTCAACCGGGTCATTACCCCGTCGATAAAGCGTTCCGTCTGCACCCCGGGCCGAATCCCCGGAATGAAGGCGCCCTGCTTTTTCAGGTTCTCCGCGGTATCCCGCGAATTGAACACCAGTGCGGTGTAGAAAAAGCAGAAGAAAATAATCGCAGCCGCATAGAACATCACGTAGAGCGGTTGCCCGGGTGCGAGCGTCGTCGAGATCTCGCGCAACCAGTCCATCCCTTCCGCCTGGCCGAACCACTGCCCAAGCGTCGAGGGGAACAGGATGATGCTCGATGCGAAGATCGGCGGGATCACCCCGGCCATATTCAGTTTCAGCGGCAGGTGGGAAGACTGCCCACCCACCATCTTGCGCCCGACCTGACGCTTCGCATAGTTGATCGTGACCCGCCGCTGCCCCCGCTCGACGAAGACCACAAACGCGGTCACCGCCAGGGCAAGGACGATCAGGATCACCACGAATGCCGCGGCGAGCTCACCGGTTCGGGCCAGTTCCAGCGTACCGCCAATCGCACCAGGAAGCCCGGCCACGATGCCCGCGAAGATGATGATCGAGATACCGTTCCCGATCCCGCGCTCGGTGATCTGTTCACCGAGCCACATCAGGAACAATGTCCCGGTCACCAGCGACACAACAACGGTGAAGATAAAGATCGGGCCCGGGTTCAGCGCCATCGGCATCCCCTGGATGGTCTGCCCATTGAGCGCGATACCAATCCCAATACTCTGGAACAGCGCCAGCGCCACGGTCCCGTAGCGCGTGTACTGCGTGATCTTCCGGCGACCCTGCTCGCCCTCCTTCTTCAGCTGCTGCAGGGCCGGCACGGTCGCCGCGAGCAGCTGCATGATGATCGCCGCCGAGATATATGGCATCACCCCGAGGGCGAAAATCGACAGCCGTTCCAGCGCACCGCCCGAGAACATGTTGAACATGTCGAGGATCGTGCCGCTTTGTTGTTCGAAGAACTGCGACACGGCCACGGGATTGATCCCCGGGACCGGGATGAACGTACCGATCCGGTAGACCACCAGGGCGCCCAGCACGAACAGCAAGCGTTGGCGTAACTCGGTAAAGCCGGTGAGTCCGCCACCGGAACGTGCTGTCGCTCCACGCGCCATTATTTAGGCCTCAACGCTCCCGCCGGCGGCTTCGATCGCTGCCCGCGCACCCTTGGTGACTCCCACGCCCTTGACGGCGCAGGCCTTGCCGACTTCGCCGGAGGCGAAGATCTTCGCGCTCTGGGCATCGCTACGCACCACGCCCGCGGCCTTGAGGCTCTCCAGGGTGACGTCGCCATCCACCTTCGCCAGTTCGCTCAGGCGGACCTCGGCGGCATACTGCTGCTTGCGCGAGCGGAAACCCACCTTCGGCAGGCGACGCTGCAAGGGCATCTGACCACCCTCGAAGCCGACCTTGGTGAAGCCGCCAGAGCGGGACTTCTGACCCTTGTGGCCACGGCCGCCGGTCTTGCCCAGGCCGGAGCCGATTCCGCGACCCACGCGCTTGCCTGGTTTGCGGGCGCCCGCGGGGCTTGCAATGTCATTCAGATGCATCGTTAGACTTCCTCTACCTTCAGCAGGTACGACACCTTCTTGACCATGCCCAGATTCTCCGGGGTGGCCTCGACCGTCGCGGTGCTGTGGGTCTTGCGCAGCCCCAGACCACGCACGCACGCCTTGTGCGATGCGATGCGTCCGGCGGTGCTGCGTACCAGGGTCAGTTTCAGCTTGCTCATGGCTTAGCTCGTCACTTCGTCAACGGACTTGCCGCGCTTGGCAGCGACGCGTTCCGGCGAACTCACCGTGGTGAGCCCGTCGATGGTCGCCTGCACGACGTTAATCGGGTTGCGCGAACCCACACACTTCGCGAGAACGTTGCGAACGCCGGCCACTTCCAGCACGGCGCGCATCGCACCACCGGCGATAATGCCGGTACCCTCGGAGGCGGGCTGCATGTAGACGTTGGCGGCGCCGTGGCGACCGTTCACCGCGTAGTGCAGCGTCCCGTCCTGCAGCGCGACATTGCGCATCTCCATGCGCGCCTGCTGCATGGCCTTCTGGATCGCCGCCGGCACTTCGCGCGCCTTGGCGTAGCCGTAGCCGACCCGGCCTTCGCCGTCGCCCACCACGGTCAGCGCGGCGAACCGGAACTGCCGGCCGCCCTTGACCACCTTGGCCACGCGATTGACGCCAATCAGCTTTTCCTGAAGGCCGTCCTGCGCTTCGCTTACATCGTTACGTGCCATATCTCTCTCCGCTCGATCCCGTTTGACTAGAACTGCAGGCCGTTCTCACGTGCGGCGTCGGCCAGAGCCTTCACCCGTCCGTGATAACGGAATCCCGCGCGGTCAAACGCGACCTGTTCAATGCCGGCTTTGCGCGCACGCTCGGCAATCGCCTGCCCAACACGGGCGGCGGCCTCGGCGTTGCCGGTCGAACCCCCGGCATTCTTCAGATCCTTCTCCACCGTCGACGCCGCGGCGAGTACCGCGTCGCCGGACGGTGCGATGATCTGCGCGTACATGTGGCGGGGCGTCCGGTGGATACAGAGACGATGCACCCCCAGCTCACGGATCTTGAACCGTGCGCGACGCGCCCTCTTAAGTCTGGCCTCTTTCTTGTCCACTGGTGCCTACCTACTTCTTCTTGGCTTCTTTGCGCACAATGCGCTCGTCTTTGTACTTCACGCCCTTGCCCTTGTAGGGCTCCGGCGGACGCATGGCGCGAATGTTCGCGGCCACCTGGCCCACCTTCTGGCGATCCGTTCCCTTGATCAGGACCTCGGTCGGGGTCGGTGTCTCCACCGTGACGCCCTCGGGGACCTCGAAGTCGATTGGGTGCGAGTAGCCCAGCGTCAGATTCAGCTTCGCGCCCTGCATCTGCGCGCGATACCCGACGCCGACCAGTTCCAGGGCCCGCTCGAAGCCTTCGCTCACGCCGTGCACGTGATTGCCCAGCAACGCCCGGATGGTCCCGGCCAGCGCGACATTCTTGGCGTTTTCGGCGGCCTTGACGCGCACCACGCCCTCGTCGACGGTGACGATCACCGCCTCCGGGCAGGTGAGCTGAAGCTCGCCCTTCGGACCCTTGATCTTGATCTCGCTGTCCGACTGCTCGACGGAGACACCGTTGGGCAGCTTGATCGGCAGATTTGCAATGCGCGACATGGCTGATTCCTCAGTAAATCTTGCAGAGGACCTCGCCGCCCTGGCCAGCGGCCCGGGCTGCGCGGTCACTCATGACACCCTGGGGCGTGGAGATCACCGCGACACCAAGGCCCGCGTTGATCCGCGGCAGCTCGTCCTTGCCACGATAGATCCGCAGACCCGGGCGGGAAATCCGTTCGACGGTCTCGATGACCGGCCGTCCCTCGAAGTACTTCAGCTTGACCACGAGCTTCTTCAGCGCGGCCTCGCCCTCGACCTGCATGTCGCCCACGAACCCCTCTTCGGCGAAGACCTTCAGGATACGCTCCTTGGCCTTGCTGTAGGGAATGGCGACCTGCTCCTTGTTCGCGCGCTGCGCATTGCGGACGCGGGTGAGCATGTCGGAAATCGGATCGGTCATCATTGCTTCAAATCTCCTTACCAGCTCGCCTTGCGCAGGCCCGGAATCTCGCCCTTCATGGCGTGTTCCCGCAGCTTGTTGCGCCCGAGGCCGAACCGACGGTAGTAGCCCTTGGGCCGGCCAGTCACGCCACAGCGGTTCTTTTGACGCACGCGCGACGAATCACGCGGCAGCTTTTGCAGGGCGTGCATGGCCGCCAGGCGTTCTTCGGAGGACTTGGTGTCGTCCACCAGGACCGCCTTGAGTTCGGCCCGCTTGGCCGCGTATTTCTTAACCAGTCGTTCGCGCTTCTTCTCGCGCTCGACCATCGATGTCTTCGCCATGTGCGCCTACCTCGTCTACTGCCGGAACGGGAATCGGAAGGCCTCCAGGAGGGCCTTGGCTTCCGCGTCCGTCTTTGCGCTGGTGGTAATCGTGATGTCCATGCCGCGCAGCTTGTCGACACGGTCGTAATCAATCTCCGGAAAGATGATCTGTTCCTTGATGCCCAGGCTGTAGTTGCCCCGCCCGTCAAACGCCTTGGCGGAAAACCCGCGGAAATCACGCACTCGGGGAAGCGCCACGTTGATCAGGCGATCCAGGAATTCGTACATCTGCCGGCGACGAAGGGTCACCTTGCAACCGATCGGATAATCGTCGCGGATCTTGAATCCCGCGATCGACTTGCGCGCCTTGGTGACCACCGGCTTCTGGCCGGCAATCGCCGTCATGTCGCTCACCGCGTGCTCGATGACCTTCTTGTCTGCCACGGCATCGCCCAGACCCATGTTCAGGGTGACCTTGGTGATGCGGGGGATCTCCATCACGTTCGCATAGGCAAACTGCTCGCGCAGCGCCTGCTTCACGTTGGATTCGTATTCTTCTCTCAAGCGTTCCATAAACCGTCCGTCCCGCGTTATGCGTCCACGACCTCGCCGTTCGAGCGGAAGACCCGCACCTTGCGGCCGTCCTCCAGGGTCTTGAACGACACGCGATCACCCTTGTCGGTTGCAGGGTTGAAGAGCATCACGTTCGAGATATCGATCGGCATTTCCTTCTCGACAATCCCGCCACCGACACCCTGCTGCGGGTTCGGCTTCTGATGCTTCTTCACCATGTTGATGTTCTGAACGAGGACCTTGCCCTCCAGGACCTTGATGATGGTCCCGCGTCGGCCCTTGTCCTTGCCAGCAATCACGACGACATCGTCGCCCTTGCGAATCTTGTTCATTACGTCCTCACAGCACTTCCGGGGCGAGGGAGATGATCTTCATATACTTCTCCCCTCGCAGTTCACGCGTCACCGGCCCGAAAATACGGGTGCCGATCGGCTGGTGCTGGTTGTTCAGCAGGACCGCGGCATTGCGGTCGAAGCGGATGATGGAACCATCCGGGCGCCGCACGCCGGAGGCGGTACGCACCACGACGGCGTCGTACACGTCGCCCTTCTTGACCTTGCCACGCGGGATCGCGTCCTTGACGCTCACCTTGATGACATCGCCCACGCGGGCGTACCGGCGGTGCGAGCCGCCCAGCACCTTGATGCACTGGATGCGTCGGGCGCCGCTGTTGTCGGCGGCCTCGAGCACGGTCTGCATTTGAATCATGACTTATCTCCTGGCAGCCGATTCAGAGCGCGTCCTGCCCGACCACTTCGATCAGGGCAAAGCGCTTCTGCTTGGAAACCGGCCGGCATTCACGGATACGAACCCGATCGCCCATGCGCGAGACATTCTCCTCGTCATGGACGTGCAGTTTCGTGCTGCGGCGGATGAACTTGCCGTACAGCGGATGACGCACGCGACGCTCGACCAGGACCGTGCGGGTCTTGTCCATCTTGTCGCTGATCACCCGCCCCACGACGGAACGCTGATTCTTGGAACCTTCTTCGGTCATCTTCTTAGCCTGCCCTTCTGCGTTCATTCATCAGCGTCTTGATCTGCGCGATCTCGCGCCGCACCTTGCCGACGCGATCCGGCCGCGCGAGCTGCCCGACCGCCTTCTGCATGCGGAGACCGAACTGTTCCTTGTAGAGCGCTTCGAGCTCCTGGTTCAGGTCGTCGTCCGACTTCTTTCTGAGTTCTTCTGCTTTCATCACATCACCTGCCGACGGGTGAACACCGTCTTGACCGGGAGCTTGGCGGCGGCCAGACGCATGGCCTCGCGAGCCACGTCTTCGTGGACACCTTCCATCTCGTAGAGCACACGGCCGGGCTGAATCTTGCACACCCAGTACTCAACGCCGCCCTTGCCCTTGCCCATGCGCACTTCAAGCGGCTTCTTGGTCACCGGGACATCCGGGAACACCCGGATCCAGATCTTTCCGCCACGCTTGATGTGACGCACCATCGCACGACGCGCCGCCTCGATCTGGCGCGCGGTAATGCGACCGCGTTCCACGGCCTGAAGGCCGTACTCGCCGAAGCTGACCTTGGCGCCGGTCGAGGCCATGCCCCGGTTCCGGCCCTTGAACTGCTTGCGGAATTTGGTTCTTTTTGGCTGCAACATGGTCTATGTCCTAGCTCGCGTTGGCCGCAGCGCGCGTCCCTTCGACCGGTTCCAGACCGAAGACTTCGCCCTTGAAGATCCACACCTTCACACCGATGATCCCGTACGTCGTACGGGCCTCGGCGAAGCCGTAGTCGATGTCCGCGCGCAGGGTATGCAGCGGGACACGCCCTTCGCGATACCACTCGGAGCGCGCGATCTCCGCGCCATTCAGGCGTCCGGAGACGTGCACCTTGATACCCTGGGCGCCCAGGCGCATGGCATTGCCCACGGCGCGCTTCATGGCGCGGCGGAACATGATGCGGCGCTCGAGCTGCTGGGCGATGCCTTCCGCGACCAGCTGGGCCTCGATCTCGGGCTTGCGCACTTCTTCGATATTGATCTTGACGTTGCCCTGGTCCAGGCCCGTCTCCGCTGCCACTTCACGGCGCAGCTTCTCGATATCCTCGCCCTTCTTGCCGATCACGATCCCCGGCCGCGCCGTGTGGATCGTGATGTGCGCGGCCTTGGCGGGGCGCTCAATGGTGATCCGGCTGACCGACGCGTGGGCGAGCTTCTTCTGCAGGAAGCCGCGCAGCCTGATGTCGTTGTTCAGCGTCTCGCCAAACTCGCGGCCATCCGCGTACCAGGTCGCGGACCACGGGCGAGAAATGCCCAGCCGAATGCCGGTTGGATGTACTTTCTGACCCATGGTTAATTCGCTCCCTTCTCGCTAACGCCAATCACGATGTGACTGGTGCGCTTCATGATGCGGTTGCCGCGACCCTTGGCCCGCGCCTGCATGCGCTTCAGCACCGGCCCCTCGTCGACCTGGATGCGCGAGATGCGCAGCTCGTCGATGTCGGCCCCGTCGTTGTTCTCCGCATTTGCAATGGCGGATTCCAGCACCTTCTTCACGATGGCGGCCGGCTTCTTCGGGCTGAAGGTCAGCTCGTTCAGAGCTTCCTCGACGCGCATGCCACGAACCTGGTCGGCGACCAGCCGCGTCTTCTGCGGCGAGATGCGCGCGTAGCGCAATTTTGCAATCGTCTCCATCGTTCGTCCTCAGCGCGACTTCTTGTTGGCGATGTGACCCTTGAAGGTCCGCGTCAACGCAAACTCGCCCAGCTTGTGGCCGACCATGTTTTCGTTGACCAGCACCGGAACATGCTGACGCCCGTTGTGTACCGCGAGGGTGAGACCCACCATCTGCGGGATGATCATCGAGCGGCGCGACCAGGTCTTGATCGGCCGGCGATCGTTCTTTTCGCGCGCCTCTTCCACCTTCTTGCGCAGGTGGTGATCGACGAACGGGCCTTTTTTCAGTGAACGCGGCATGCTGGCACTCCGTTACTTCTTGCGCCGACGCACGATCATGCCGTCGGTACGTTTGTTGTTGCGGGTCTTGTAACCCTTGGTCGGGCGGCCCCACGGGGTCACCGGGTGACGCCCGAAGTTGCGACCTTCACCACCACCATGCGGGTGGTCGACCGGGTTCATGGCGGTACCACGCACCGTCGGGCGAACGCCCATCCAGCGCTTGGCACCGGCCTTCCCGAACTTCTTCAGGCTGTGCTCGGTGTGCCCCACCTCGCCGACCGTGGCGCGGCATTCGGACGGGATGCGGCGCATCTCGCCCGAGCGCAGTCGGATCGTTGCGTGGGCACCCTCGCGGGCCACGACCTGGGCCGAAGCCCCCGCTGATCGAGCGATCTGCGCGCCCTTGCCCGGCTTCATTTCGATGCAGTGGATCACCGTACCGACCGGGATGGAACGCAGCGGCATCGCGTTGCCCACCCGGATGGGGGCCTGCGATCCACTGTGCACCGCGTCGCCCTGCTTCAGGCCGCGAGGCGCGATAATGTACCGACGTTCGCCGTCCGCGTACAGTACCAGCGCAAGATGGGCGCTCCGGTTCGGGTCGTATTCCAGGCGCTCGACCTTGCCCGGCACGTTGTCCTTGTTGCGCTTGAAGTCGACGATGCGGTAGCGCTGCTTGTGACCGCCACCCACGTGCCGGGTGGTGATACGACCGGCATTGTTGCGGCCGCCGGAACGCGTCTGCTTTTCGACCAGCGCGGCGTGGGGCGCGCCCTTGTGCAGGCCGTCGCCACGGATCTGAACGGCGTGGCGGCGCCCGGCCGAGGTCGGATTGGTCTTGATAATCGCCATGACTAGACCTGTTCTCCTTCACCCATGTCGATGCTCTCGCCCTCGGCGAGGGCGACATAGGCCTTCTTCCAGTGGTTACGACGACCGAACTGTCGACCAAAGCGCTTGTTCTTGCCCTGCTGGTTCAGCGTGCGCACCTGCTGCACCCGAACCTCGAACAGCTTTTCGATCGCCGCCTTGATTTCGGCCTTGTCGGCGTCCGGCAGTACGCGGAACACGTACTGGCCCACTTCTCCGGCGTTGGTCGACTTTTCCGACACCACCGGACCCTGAATAATCTGCATCAGACGCGAATTCATGCCAGCCACTCCTCGAGCTTGCGGATGGCGCCTTCCGTGATCACGACCGTCTCGGCCCCGACCAGGTTGGCGGGATTGACGCCGTTGACGTCGATCACGTCCACGTGCGGGACATTGCCCAGCGCGCGCGCGGTCATCGCGTCATCCTCGGGCAGCACCACAAGACCCCTCTCAAGGCCCAGCTCCTTCAGTTTCGCCACCCCGTCCCGCGTCTTGCCGGACTCGACGGCGAACCCGGCCACGACCTTCAGACGGTCCTGGCGCAGCAGCTCGGAGAGGATCGACGCCATCGCGGCCCGATACATCTTCTTGTTCAGCTTCTGCGAGAAGTCCTGGGTGCGGGCGGCGAAGACCTTGCCACCCCCGGTCCAGAGCGGGCTGCGAATCGTCCCGGCCCGCGCCCGACCCGTGCCCTTCTGGCGGAACGGCTTGATGCCGCCACCGCTGACCTGGGCCCGTGTCTTCTGGGCGCGGGTGCCACTACGGGCCCCGGCGAGCTGAGCGACCACGCTCTGATGCACCAGGGATTCGTTGAAATCCCGCTCGAAGCAGACGGCGGACAGCTCTACGCTGGCCCCGGTATCGGCAGTCGTTACTTGCATTGTCTTAACCCTTCGCCTTCACGGCCGGACGAATCATCACGTCGGAACTCGGCGCGCCCGGCACGGCACCCTGAACCAGGACCAGGCTGCGATCGGCGTCGACGCGCACCACCCGGAGGTTCTGGATGGTCTTGCGCTCGGCGCCCATGTGGCCGGCCATCTTCTTGCCCTTGAACACGCGCCCGGGGCTCTGGTTCTGTCCGATGGAACCCGGGGCGCGGTGCGCCAGCGAGTTGCCATGGGTCGCGTCCTGGGTGCGGAAGTTGTGACGCTTCACGGCACCCTGGAAGCCCTTGCCCTTGCTCTGCGCGGTCACGTCGACAATCTGGCCTTCCTCGAAGCGATCAACGCTGATCGCATCACCGGCGGCCAGACCTTCCAGATCCGCCTCGTCGACGCGGAATTCCCAGAGACCCCGGCCCGGCTCGACGGACGCCGCGGCGAAATGCCCGGCCTCCGGCTTGCTTACCCGGGACGGCTTGCGCGAGCCCGCCGTCACCTGGACCGCGTTGTAGCCGTCGCCTTCAGTGCGCTTGATCTGGACCACGCGATTGTTGTCCACCTGCAGCACCGTGACCGGCACGGAGACGCCGTCGTCCGTAAAGACGCGCGACATGCCGAGCTTGCGACCGATGAGTCCAAGAGCCATTACAAAACCCCTTCCGTATCAGACGGCGCTATCAAGCGCCCTAAAGCCGTGGCCCGGCGAAAATTCCGCCGGGCCACGGAAAGCCCAATAGTATGGCAGAAAATTTAACGTTAGTTAAGCCTGATCTGAACATTGACGCCCGCGGCCAGATCCAGCTTCATCAGTGCATCCACGGTCTTGTCGGTCGGATCGAGGATGTCCATCAGTCGCTTGTGCGTGCGCAGCTCGTACTGGTCGCGCGCGTCCTTGTTGACGTGCGGGGAGATCAGGACGGTATACGCCTCGCGCTTGGTCGGCAGCGGGATCGGGCCCTTGACCCGGGCACCGGTCCGCTTCGCGGTCTCGACGATCTCGGCCGCGGAGCGGTCGATCAGTCGATGATCAAAGGCCTTCAGACGAATTCGAATGCGCTGGTTAGCCATCTGGTTCACTCAATAATCTTGGAGACGACGCCGGCGCCCACGGTGCGGCCGCCTTCGCGGATCGCAAAGCGCAGACCGTCTTCCATCGCGATCGGGTTGATCAGGGACACCGTCATCTTGACGTTGTCGCCCGGCATCACCATCTCGGTACCCTCCGGCAGCTCCACCGAACCCGTCACGTCGGTCGTGCGGAAGTAGAACTGCGGACGATACCCGTTGAAGAACGGCGTGTGACGACCGCCCTCTTCCTTGCCCAGGATGTACACCTCGGCCTCGAAGTGGGTGTGCGGGGTGATCGAACCCGGCTTGCACAGCACCTGACCACGCTGCACGTCGTCACGCTTGGTGCCGCGCAGCAGGATGCCGACGTTGTCGCCCGCCTCGCCCTGGTCCAGCAGCTTGCGGAACATCTCGACGCCGGTGACCGTGGTCTTCT
>NZ_ATUK01000011.1 GCF_000420165.1 Thioalkalivibrio sp. AKL19
CTTGTATGTTTAACCCCGGCAGGCCTAGAAAGGGTCTGTCGGGGTGGAGGGACGAGGCCGGCATCTGGCCTGTGGCACAGACGGTAGGAGAATTCGTCCCACCCCTCACCTTAAACGCCGATAAGGAATCGATCGGCACGGGACCGACGATAGATGGCAAGCCAGCGTTCGGTGAGGCCCCGACAGACAACTCCAAGCTAGCTCGGGAGGTGTGATGATGGCAACGCATCGGATCGGGGTCGATGTCGGCAAGGCCGAGTTGTGGATCAGCATCGACGGTGAAACCGCACAGCCGTGTCCCAACGAGCTCCCGGCGATCCGCCGGTGGGTCCGTGGCTTGGAGGGTCCGGCCGACTTTGCCCTGGAAGCCACCAACGACTATCACTTGGCCCTGGCGCTGGAGGCTCATCATCAGGGCCACCGGGTGTATCTGATTAATGGCTATCGCCTCAATCGCTACCGCGAGAGCATCGGTGGCCGGGCCAAGACCGATGCCGGGGATGCTCGGCTTCTGGTGCGTTATCTGCAACGCGAACAGGACGAACTGCGCCCCTGGACACCGCCACCCGAGGGCTACCGGACCCTGCAAAAGCTGCTGCGCCGGCGTGCCACGCTGGTGCGGGCACGGGTCATGCTGGAGCAGAGCCTGCGAGGCGTACCCGAACTGCAGTCCAATCTGAAGGATCTGCTCCGGGAGATCGGTCGGCTGGACGCTGTCCTCCAGCGTGTGCTGCGCGAGACGGTCGGTCGCGCCGGCTGGTCGGATCACGCCCGACGCTGCCAGCAGATCGAGGGTGTGGGCCCGCTCACCGCCACCGGCTTGACGATGGCGTTCCATCGCGGCGCCTTCCGCAGCGGTGATGCGTTCGTTGCCTTCCTGGGGTTGGATGTCCGCATACGCGACTCCGGCACGAAACGGGGGCAGCGCAAACTCACCAAACAGGGCGATCCAGAGTTGCGACGGCTGCTCTATCTGGCCGCGATGCAGGCCAAGTCGAAAGCCGCCTGGAGCGACTACTACCAGCGCTGCCTGGACCGTGGCCTGGCGACGACCCAGGCACTGAACGCCTTGGCTCGAAAGCTGGCCCGCGTCGCCTTCGCCCTGATGAAAAATCAGACCGATTACCAACCTAAGATCCCTTGTGGAGAGACATAGAATCTCCTACAGGGTGGGGCCCTGGCTCGCCGGTGCGGCCGGATCAGCGCAGGGTGAGGAAGAGCGTCTGGTTGCCGCGACGCAGTTGCAGCTCCAGGGTCTGGTGTGCGGCCAGTTGTTGCGGCAGGTCGGACAGGCGCTGGATGCGCTGGCGGTTGATGGCCAGCAGCACGTCGCCCGCGCGCAGGCCGGCGCGCGCCCCAGGGGTGCCGGGCTCGACCGCGATCACCGCCACGCGACTGCCCCCGTCACGCCCGGTGGCCTCGGACAAGCGAACACCCTCCAGCCGCGGGTGCACGGCCGCGCCCTCGATGCGCCGCTCTTCGGGGCGATCCAGACGGGCCACGATCCGCTGTTCGGCCCCGTCGCGCAGGACATCCAGACGCACATCGGAACCGGCGCGCAGCAGGCCGAGCCGGTTGCGCAGGTCGCCGGCGCTGCGCACCGGCTGGTCGTCCGCCCGCAGCACGATGTCTCCGCTCTGGAGGCCGGCGCGTTCGGCCGCGGATCCACGCACCACGCGCGTGATCACGGCGCCCTGGGAAATATCCAACTCAAAGGCCTGGGCCAGCGCCGGGGTCAGATCCTGCATCTCCACGCCCAGCGCGCCGCGTTCGACACGACCCTCCGCCAGCAAATGGTCGCGAATCTGGCTGGCCATGTTGGCGGGGATCGCGAAGCCGATACCAATGTTGCCCCCGCCGCGCGCGAGAATGGCGGTATTGATTCCGACCAGCTCGCCACGCAGGTTGACCAGCGCCCCGCCGGAGTTGCCAGGGTTGATGGAGGCATCGGTCTGGATGAAGTCCTCGAAGCCGGCGCCGCCGAGACCGCTGCGTCCCAGCGCACTGACGATGCCGCTGGTCACCGTCTGGCCCAGGCCGAAGGGGTTGCCGATGGCGACCACGAAATCGCCCACGCGCAGGGCGTCGGAGTCCGCCAGCGGGATCGCCTGCAGGTCGTCCGCGTCGATGCGGATCACGGCGACGTCGGTGGCCGGGTCGGTGCCCACCACCTCGGCCTCGTACTGGCGCCCGTCATGGAGCGTGACCAGGATGGTGTCGGCGCGCGCGATCACGTGGCTGTTGGTCAGGATGGTGCCCGCCTCGGCGTCCACGATCACGCCGGAGCCCAGGCCCTGGCGCTCGCGTTCACGCGAACGCTCGGGGACATCGAAGAAACGGCGGAAGAAGGGGTCATCGAACAGTGGGCTGACGGACTCCACCACCCGCGCGCGGGTGGCAATGTTCACCACCCCGGGGATAGTGCGCTCGAGCATCGGCGCCAGCGAGGGCAGGGGCTGGCCATCGACCGCGGCCGGGAGCTGGGCGGTGGCCGGCGCGGCCCCGAGCAGGGCGAGGGCCAGGATCAGGAGGGGAATCAGCCGACGCATGGGCGCTCCTCGAGTTGAACGCGACGATCAGGGCGTCAGATTGGCGCGCGGAGCAAAGGAAGACTGCTCGGCCATCTTGCGGTACCAGTCACCGGCCTCGTCCTCCGGCGGCACCTGGACCATCAGCTTCAGGTAGAGATCGCCCGGCGGCTTGCCCGGAAGGCCCTTGCCCTTCAGGCGCATCTGCTTGCCCGACTGCGAGCCGGCCGGGATCTTCAGGTTGACCCAGCCATGCGGGGTGGGGACCTCGATGGTCGCGCCCAGCGCAGCCTCCCAGGGCGTAATCGGGATCTCGCGGTAGAGATTGCGCCCGTCCAGGGTGTAGCGATTGTCCGGCTTGACCCGAATCTCCAGCAACAGGTCTCCGGCGCCGCCACTGCCGACCCCCGGGTCGCCCTGGCCGCGCACGCGCAGGCGCGAGCCATCCTTGGCACCGGCGGGGATGCGCACGCGCTGAACCCGGCCCTCGGCATCCTGAACCGAGACCTCGGTGCCCTTGAGCGCCTGATCCAGGGTGATCTCCACGCGACCCTCGCGGTCGGCACCGCGCATGTTGAAGCCGGCACCGCCCGCGCGGCGGCGCCCGCCACCCATGCCGCCACCGCCGAAGATCGAGTCGAAGAAATCCGAAAAGCCGCCGAAGTCGGCCCCGGCCCCGGCACCCCCGCGGGCAGCGCCATGCTGGGTCCAGCCGTCCCAGCCGGGCGGCGGCCGGAAGTCCTGCCCCTGGCGCCAGTTGGAGCCCAGCTGGTCATAGGCCTTGCGCTTTTCCGGGTCGCCCAGCGCCTCGTAGGCCTCGTTGACCTCCTTGATGCGGGTCTCGGCGTCCGGGTCCTTGCTGACGTCCGGGTGATACTTGCGCGCCAGCTTGCGGTAGGCCTTCTTGATCTCGTCCTGGCTGGCGTCGCGGCTCACACCGAGGATCTTGTAGTAATCCTTGTATTCCATTGCGTTCCTCGAGCGGTTGCGGCTTCCTCGGGTGACACCCGGATCCCGCCACATGATAGCCGGGATGCGGCTGTCACCCCGGGAGACACGGGCCGCAGAAATAGATCCGTGTCTCCCAAGGCTTAAAAAGACGAGGCGCTACCGCGGGTGGCACCCGGGGCAGCGCCCGTGGCTGCGCACGCCGCGGGGATCCGCGACGCGCGACGGGAGGCCGGATCAGCTCTCGATCTCGATCCGGCGCGGCTGCACGCGCGCCTGCTTCGGAATGCGGACTTCCAGCACGCCATTCTCGCTGCGCGCGGAGATGTTGTCGGCGTCCGCCGTGTCCGGCAGGGAGAAGCGGCGGAAGAACGTGCCACGCACGCGCTCGATGCGCTTGTAGCCGTTCTTCTCTTCCTCGCTCTCGTGCTTGCGCTCGCCGCGCAGGGTCAGCACGCCGTTCTCCATGTGCAACTCGATATCCTTCGGGTCCACCCCGGGGATGTCGGCATGCAGCACGTAGGCATCGGTCTCTTCGCGGATATCCACCGCTGGAGCCCAGTCGGAGGTCGCGGCAGAGTCCTCGGTGCCGGGCATGTCCGGCATGCGGCCGAGTTCGCGCGACAGTTGACCAAGCAGGCTGAACGGTTCGTAACGGGTCATGGTCATGGCTTTCCCTCCTTGTGCGGGTGTCATCTGACTCATCCTTAGAGGTAGGGACACATCCCCCGTTTTCAAGGGCCTGGGGGGGGGACGCCCGTCATCGCAGACGGCGAAACTCGCGCAGCTTGTAGTCGTCGTCGGTGATCAGCTCGAACACGCCGTGCACGCCGCGCTGATCCAGGTGGCTGCGCAACAGCCGCGCGGGGAATTGCACGCTCTCGCCACTGTCGGCCTGCGCGAAGACCACCGCGGCGCGGCCGGTGTAGTAGTCCTCCATCTCCTGGCGCGATATCGCCAGGCGCAGGCGAAACCGGCGCATCGGCTATTCCAGATTCTGCACCTGCTCGCGCAGCTGCTCGATCAGGACCTTCATCTCCACCGTGGCGCGGGTGATCTCGAGGTCATGCGATTTCGACGAGATGGTATTGGCCTCGCGGTTGAACTCCTGCATCAGGAAATCGAGCCGCCGGCCACTGGGTCCGCCCAGGTCCAGGATCTCGTGCACGGCGGCCACGTGACCGTCGATGCGGTCCAGCTCCTCGGCGATGTCCATGCGCTGGGCCAGCAGCGCGACCTCCTGCTCCAGGCGCTTCGGGTCCAGGTTCAGATCCAGTTCGTGGATACGGGCGAGGATGCGGCTGCGCTGCTCGTCCAGCATTGGCTGGCGCCGCGCGCGGATCGACCGGGCGTGCCCGGCCAGCGCATCCAGCCGCGTGCGCATGCCATCGGCCAGGGCCGCGCCCTCGGTGGTGCGCATCCCGACCAGGGCGTCCAGCGCGGTGTCGAAACCGGCCAGCAGCGGCTCGGCCAGAGCCTCCCCGTCATCCGCCGCACCCTGCAGGACTCCGGGCCAGCGCAGCACATCCAGCGGCGATACCGGGGCCGGACTGCGCATCATCCGCTCGATCGCCATGCAGGCACCGATCAACGCCTGCGCCCGATCCGGGTCGAAGGCCTCCGGGCTGCTGTCCGCCTGACCGCGATCGCGCAATACCGCGTCCACCTTGCCGCGCGCCAGACGACCCTTGAGGCGGTTGCGCACCGCGCCCTCCAGCGAGCGCAGATGGTCGGGCAGGTGAATCCGCAGCTCCAGATAACGGTGATTGACGCTCTTGAGCTCCCAGTCGAACACGCCCGCGTCCAGCGTCATGGCGTGCCGGGAAAACCCGGTCATGCTGTTAATCATGCTTCCCCCCGTTGCGGTCCCTGCTGCGTATGGCGGTGGCGGCCCGTATACTGCGCCCCTCTCAAATCTAGCAAGGATCACAGCATGCGACCCAGTGGCCGAGCAGCCGACGCGATGCGCGACGTGCGTTTTACCCGCCATTTCACCCGGCACGCGGAGGGTTCCGTACTGGTGGAATTCGGGGATACGCGCGTGCTGTGCAACGCCACGGTGGAGTCGCGCGTGCCGCCGTGGCTGAAGAACAAGGGCCGCGGCTGGGTGACGGCCGAATACAGCATGCTGCCGCGCTCCACCCACGACCGCATGGTGCGCGAGGCCGCCCGCGGCAAGCTGGGCGGACGCACCATGGAGATCCAGCGCCTGATCGGCCGCTCGCTGCGCGCGGTGGTGGACCTGGAGGCCCTGGGCGAGCGCCAGATCATCGTCGACTGCGACGTCATCCAGGCCGATGGCGGCACCCGCACCGCCTCGATCAGCGGGGCCTACGTCGCGCTGTCCGACGCCATCCGCAAGGCCCGCGAGCAGGGCCTCATCCGCAAGGACCCGCTGCACGGTCAGGTGGCGGCGATCTCGGTGGGCATCTTCGGCGGCGAGCCGGTGCTGGACCTGGATTACGACGAGGACTCGCAGGCCGAGACTGACCTCAACCTGGTGATGAACGAGGCCGGCGGCGTGATCGAGATCCAGGGCACGGCCGAGGGCCACGCCTTCCGCCGCGACGAGCTGGACCAGATGCTGAACCTGGGCGAAAAGGGCATCCAGGAGATCTGCGAAGCCCAGCGCACCGTGCTGGCCGGGGGCTGAGCCATGGGCGAGGCTGGCCGCGTCGTTCTTGCTACCGGCAACCCCGGGAAGCTGCGCGAGATCCGTGCCCTGCTGGAACCGCTGGGACTGACGATCGAGGCGCAGTCGGAGCACGCCGTGCCCGAGGCCGAGGAGACCGGCCTGACCTTCGTGGAGAACGCCATCCTGAAGGCGCGCAATGCCGCCCGGCACACCGGGCTGCCGGCCATTGCCGACGATTCCGGGCTGGAGGTGGATGCCCTGCGCGGCCAGCCGGGGATCTACTCCGCACGCTATGCCGGCGCCGATGCCGACGACGCGGCCAACAATGCCAGGCTGCTGGAGGCGCTGGCCGGCATCCCGCCGGAGCGCCGCGGCGCGCGCTTCCGGGCGGTCGTGGTGTACCTGGAACACGCGGAGGACCCGGCACCGATTATCGCCGAGGGGGCGTGGCCCGGGCGGATCGCGGAGCAGGCCAGCGGTGCCGAGGGCTTTGGATACGACCCGCTGTTCTTCGTGCCGGAGGAGGGCTGCACCTCGGCCGAGCTGCCCCCGGAGACCAAGAACCGACTGAGTCACCGTGGCCAGGCCCTGCAGCAGCTCGTGGCCAGCCTGCGCAACCGCATGGGCAACCCGACGGCCTGAAATCCCCGGGCCCCATTCGGACCCGAGGCCCATCCAGGTTGCTCGCCACACCGCTGTGCGCCTCGCGATGACGGGGCCTTTGTGCCCGTCGTTGCGAGGCCCCACAGGGGCCGTGGCAACCTCCCGACGACACCCCGGCGCATGTTCGGGCCCGCGTCGGAGCCAAACCGGGGAGATCGCCGCGCGCCTGCGGCGCTCGCGATGACAGTGCTTCCTGTTCCCGTCATCGCGAGGCGCGCAGCACCGTGCCGGTCGGCACGAAAATCCAGACATCGCAGGCTGCAATGGCGGGACTGGGTGCTTTCGACGCCACCCGGAGCCTCGCCTATGCTTCGCACATGAACCCCGCGCTGACCCATCCGCCACCACTGGCGCTGTACGTGCACCTGCCCTGGTGCGTGCGCAAGTGCCCGTATTGCGACTTCAACTCGCACGAGCCCCGGGGCGAGGCGCCGTTCGACGACTACGTGGCGGCGCTGCTGAGCGACCTGGAAAGCCAGCTGCCGGACGTCTGGGGGCGGCGCCTGGAGAGCGTGTTCATCGGCGGCGGTACGCCCAGCCTGTTCCCGCCGGAGGCCATGGATGCGCTGCTCTCCGGCCTGCGCGCCCGGCTGCCGCTGCGCCCGGACTGCGAGGTCACCCTGGAGGCCAACCCCGGCACCGCCGATCGCGCCTACTTTCGCGGCTACCGCGAGGCGGGGGTGAACCGGCTCTCGCTGGGCATCCAGAGTTTCGACGACGCGATGCTCGCGCGCCTCGGCCGCATCCACGGGGCGGCCGAGGCGCGCAGCGCGGTGGAACACGCCCGCGCCGCCGGCTTCGAAGCGATCAATCTGGACCTGATGTTCGGCCTGCCGGGGCAGTCGGTCACGGCCGGGCTCGCGGACCTGCAAGCAGCGATCGAGCAGGATCCAGGGCACATCTCCTGGTATCAACTGACCCTGGAGCCGAACACGCTGTTCGCCGCGCGACCGCCCGAACTGCCGGAGGACGCCATGATCGAAGAGCTGTTTGCTCGGGGTCAGTCCGATCTGGCGGCGGCTGGCTATACTCGGTACGAGGTATCCGCCTATGCACGCGCGGGGCAGGCATGTCGGCACAATCGCAATTACTGGACCTTCGGCGATTATCTCGGTATCGGCGCAGGGGCCCACGGCAAGCTGACACAGGTGCACGAGGGCGCAATCCTGCGCCGGATGAAGCCACGTCAGCCCGAGGCCTACCTGGCGGCGCCCCGGCAGCACAAGGACCAGGCGGTGCCCCCGGCGGAGCGGCCCTTCGAGTTCCTGCTGAACGCGCTGCGCCTGGTGGACGGCGTGGAGGCCGCGAGCTTCGAGGCGCGCTGTGGCCTGCCCCTTACGGCGCTGGAACCGGCGCTTTCCGAGCTGCGCGCAGAGGGACTGCTGGTAGAAGGCACGGAGCGCCTGCAGGCCACGGAGCGGGGTTTGGCATTTCTCAATGACGTGCTGGAACGTTTTCTTCCGGAAGGGACTCCGCAGGAGTCGATCGCCACGCCGATAACCTGGCCCGCGGGCCGGGAGGAGAGTCGATGATGCGTCCCGTCGAGTTTGTCGGTTTTGCCTGCCCCTGGTGCGGCGAGCCCGGCGAGATCACGGTGGACATGGTCAGCAACGACCGCGAGTGGGTCGAGGACTGCGCGGTGTGCTGTGCCCCCATCGTGTTTCGCCGCGAGGATGCCGGCGACGAGGAGATCCCGCGCGTCGAGGCACAACGGGAGGGCGAGTGAGTTCGGCGCCGCCGTACACCCCGATCGCCTGCGAGCGCTACTCCGAGCTGGAGCTGGCGATCGTGCGCGGGCAGTTCCTGCGCACGCACTGGCGGCGCGGGGCGATGGACCGGATCGCGATCGTGCGGCCACTGGACCTGCGCACTCGGCGCGGCGCCGAGTACCTGATCCTGCGCGACACCGCGGGCCGCCGGCAGTGGTGGCGCCTGGACCGCCTGATCAGCTTCGAACCGGTCTCGGGCTAAAGCCCCCCGCAGTCAACACGCCCGCGGACGCGGAGAAAACCTATTTACAGGAAGATCGGAAGACTGGAAGCATGCCAGTGCAGTCGGCGTTTCCTGTGGTTCCGAACCCTCTTTTGCAGTCCCGAACCTTCCGTTCTTCCAGCCTTCCTTTGAACCGGTTTTCTCCGCAGTCCCGACGGCACAGGCCACCGGGCGCGAAGCGTGAAACGTCAGGCTGGGAGGCGCCGGGTCAGCTGCGCTTCATCTGGTCGAAGAACTCGGAATTGGTCTTGGACGACTGCATGCGGCCAAGCAGGAATTCCATGGCCTCGATGTCGTCCATGCCGTGCAGGAACTTGCGCAGGATCCAGAGCTTTTGCAGCTCGTCCGGCGCGGTCAGGAGTTCCTCGCGACGGGTACCGGAACGGTTCACGTTGATCGCCGGGTAGATGCGCTTCTCCGCGATGCGCCGCTCCAGGTGGATCTCCATGTTGCCGGTGCCCTTGAACTCCTCGTAGATCACTTCATCCATCTTGGAGCCGGTCTCGACCAGCGCGGTGGCGAGGATGGTCAGGCTGCCGCCTTCTTCCACGTTGCGCGCGGCGCCGAAGAACCGCTTCGGGCGGTGCAGGGCATTGGCGTCCACGCCACCGGTGAGCACCTTGCCGGAGCTCGGGGCCACGGTGTTGTAGGCGCGCGCCAGGCGGGTGATGGAGTCCAGCAGGATGACCACGTCGCGCTTGTGCTCGACCAGGCGCTTGGCCTTTTCGATCACCATCTCGGCGACCTGCACGTGGCGCTGGGCCGGCTCGTCGAAGGTGGAGGAGACGACCTCGCCCTGGACCATGCGGTCCATCTCGGTGACCTCCTCGGGGCGCTCGTCGATCAGCAGCACGATCAGGTAGCACTCGGGATAGTTGCCGGCGATGCTCTGGGCGATGTTCTGCAGCATCAGCGTCTTGCCCGCCTTGGGCGGGGAGACGATCAGCCCGCGCTGGCCCTTGCCGAATGGCGCAACGATGTCGATCACGCGGGCGGTGATGTCCTCGGTGGAACCGTTACCACGCTCCATGCGCATGCGTTCGTTGGCATGCAGCGGGGTCAGGTTCTCGAACAGCACCTTGTGCTTGGCGTTCTCCGGCGGCTCGAAGTTGATCTCCGAGACCTTCAACAGCGCGAAGTAGCGCTCGTTGTCCTTGGGCGGGCGGATCTTGCCGGAGATGGTGTCGCCGGTACGCAGACCGAAACGGCGGATCTGGCTGGGCGAGACATAGACGTCGTCCGGTCCGGCCTGGTAGGAGCTGTCGGCACTGCGGAGAAAGCCGAAGCCGTCGGAGAGGATCTCGAGGACGCCGTCGCCGTAGATGGCCTCGCCACTCTTGGCGTGGGCCTTGAGCAGGGCAAAGATGATCTCCTGCTTGCGCGCGCGGGACATGTTCTCGATGCCCTTTTCTTCGGCGAAGGCCACGAGATCGGCAGCGGACATCCGCTTCAATTCGGTCAGATTCATGCGTGGGATGCTGTGTTCAACGTGGATGATCGGCGACCGGGGGTGGTCACACGGATTGACTGGAAGGAGGCAGGGAATGACCTGGCGGCCACTCGAACTCGTTCGATGGTAAGCGAGGCAGCGGCCCGGGGCAAGCCCGGCGAACCCGCTCGCCTGCGAGGCCTGGCGGTTACCCGCCAGGCCCGGGTGTTACAGGTGCTGGTCCAGGAACGCCGTCAGCTGCGACTTGGACAGGGCACCGACCTTGGTGGCCTCGACATCGCCGCCCTTGAACAGCATGAGCGTCGGGATCCCGCGGATGCCGTATTTCGGCGGCGTGGACGGGTTCTCGTCGATGTTCAGCTTGGCGACCTTCACCTTGCCGGCGTATTCTTCGGCGATTTCGTCCAGAATGGGCGCGATCATCTTGCAGGGGCCGCACCATTCGGCCCAGTAGTCCACCAGGACGGGCTGATCGGCCTTCAGGACGTCCTCGTCGAAACCGGCGTCCGATGTGTACACAATTTTGTCGCTCACTCCGAGCCCTCATGACTTGGGTTGGGGGAGCAGCCCGCACCGCCGGCTGCACGGCCCTTACTATCGACCATCAGCGCCGGACAGTTCAAGTAACACGCAGGACCCGAGGAACCCCATGACCGAAACCGCGCAGGACACGACCCGCTTCGACCAGCTCGATCTGCCCGAACCCGTCCAGGCGGGCATCCGCGCGACCGGCTTCGA
Organism: Thioalkalivibrio sp. AKL19; assembly: GCF_000420165.1. Classification (GTDB taxonomy): domain Bacteria; phylum Pseudomonadota; class Gammaproteobacteria; order Ectothiorhodospirales; family Ectothiorhodospiraceae; genus Thioalkalivibrio. The sequence goes on from NZ_ATUK01000011.1 coordinate 10,955, forward strand.
GACCTGCACCCCGATCCAGGCGCAGACCCTGCCGATCGCCCTGGCCGGGCGCGACGTCGCCGGCCAGGCGCAGACCGGGACCGGCAAGACCGCAGCCTTCCTGATCGCGACCTTCAACCGCCTGCTGCGCCAGCAACCCGCGCCGAACCGGCGGTCCACGGACGTGCGCGCCCTGATCCTGGCCCCGACCCGCGAACTGGCGATCCAGATCCACAAGGATGCCGAGTCGCTGGGTGCCGAAACCGGACTGAAGCTCGCACTGGCCTACGGTGGCACCGGCTACGACAGCCAGCGCGAGCAGCTGGAGGCCGGGGCCGACATCCTGATCGGTACGCCCGGGCGCATCATCGACTACTTCAAGCAAAAGGTCTTCGGGCTCGGGCACACCGAGGTGGTGGTGCTGGACGAGGCCGACCGCATGTTCGATCTCGGCTTCATCAAGGACGTGCGCTTCCTGATGCGCCGCTGCGCGCCGGCCCGCGAACGCCTTTCCATGCTGTTCTCGGCCACGCTGTCCTACCGCGTGATGGAGCTGGCCTTCGAACACATGAACAACCCGGAGAAGGTCCAGATCGAAAGCGAGACCCTGACCGCCGACCGCGTACGCCAGGTGATCTACTACCCGGCCAACGACGAGAAGATCCCGCTGCTTCTGGGACTCGCTCGCGACCTCGGGCCGGAACGCGCCATCGTGTTCGTGAACACCAAGCACGGCGCCGAGAAGGTCTGCGACTGGCTGAACGCGAACGACCAGAAGGCCGCACTGCTGTCGGGTGACGTGCCACAGAACAAGCGCCAGCAACTGCTGGAACACTTCACCGCCGGGGAGTACCGGTTCCTGGTGGCCACCGACGTGGCCGCCCGCGGGCTGCACATCCCGGCGGTCACGCATGTCTTCAACTTCGACCTGCCGCAGTCCGGCGAGGACTACGTGCACCGCATCGGGCGCACCGCCCGCGCCGGCGCCGAGGGCGACGCGATCAGCTTTGGCTGCGAGGACTCGGCCTTCTACCTGCCGGACATCGAGAGCTATCTGGGCGAACGCATCCCCACCGCGAGCGTGGACCCGGAACGGCTGTACCAGGATGCGGTGAAGCCGAAGCCGCGCCCGCGCAAGCCGCGCGATGACCGTCGCGGCGGTGGCCGGGGCGGCCCGCGCGCCAGCGGGGGCGGCCAGCCACAACGCGGCGGCAACCGGAACTGAACCGGGGCGGCAAGCCCCGCAGGAAAAGATGGTGCCGGCGAGAGGAGTCGAACCTCCGACCTATCGATTACGAATCGATTGCTCTACCAACTGAGCTACACCGGCGAAGCGCGACATGATAGCGGGGGCCGGGACCGACCACAATCCGGCGGGGCCGGACGACCGGATTCAGGAGCGGCGGCTGCCCACACGGATGATGACGTCCACCCCCTGCAACTCCTTGCCTTCCGGCAGGGGGGGCAGATCGGAGATGTCGATCCGCGCCGGGTCCACGTCTTCCAGTTCCCCGGTATCGGTGTGGAACAGGTGGTGGTGGGGATTCAGGTTGGAGTCGTAGAACAGCTTCGCGGGGTCGATCAGGACCTCGCGCACCAGCCCTTTCTCGGCGAACAGGTTCAGGGTGTTGTACACCGTCGCCTTGGAGACCCGCGAGGCATGCCGCATCAGCTGCGCGAGGATCTGCTCGGCGCTGAGGTGCTGATGGCGGGCGAACATCACGCGGGCAATCTCGACGCGCTGCTCGGTCGGGGAGATCGCATGATCGCGCAGCAGTTCGCGCGCCGCGTCGACCGACAGCAGTTCCGGATTGTGGGAGTCGAGGTTCATGTTTCCGACGATATAACAGGGGTCTGGAGCAAGTCCATATCCCGCCCCGGAGACAGGTCAGGGCGATCGATAGGGCCGGGAAGCCTGATAGAATAAGAAAAGATGGAGCGGGTGATGGGAATCGAACCCACATTAAGAGCTTGGGAAGCTCCCGTTCTACCATTGAACTACACCCGCTCGAGCCGGCGATTGTAGGCCTTGTCGGCCTCCGGCTCAACGGCAAACTGAGCAGTCGAAGAACCATGCAGATCCAGCTGAACGGCGAACCCTTCGAACTTCCCGGTGACCGCGAGGCGACCCTGGCCGCACTGATCGAGGCGCGCGGCCTTGGCGGCCGCCGTCTGGCGGTGGAGGTGAACGAAGAGCTGGTCCCGCGCAGCGAGCACGCGGCCCATCCCCTGAAACCCGGGGATCGCGTGGAGATCGTGCAGGCGATCGGCGGCGGATAGGAGGAAACCGTGCTCCCCAGCCGCACCGGCCTGCAATCACTTACAACGAAGGAAGCACCATGACCCAATCGGCCGCCGCAAAAGCCGACGACCTGTTCCGCGTGGGCTCGCGCGAGTTCACCTCCCGTCTGCTGGTGGGCACCGGCAAATACCGCGACCTGGACCAGACCCGCGACGCCATCGAGGCCAGCGGGGCGGAGATCGTGACCGTCGCGATCCGCCGCACCAACATCGGCCAGAACCCGGACGAGCCCAACCTGCTGGACGTGATCTCGCCGGAGCGCTACACCCTGCTGCCAAACACCGCGGGCTGCTTCAACGCCGAGGACGCGATCCGCACCTGCCGCCTGGCGCGCGAACTGCTCGACGGCCACAACCTGGTGAAGCTGGAGGTCCTGGGCGACGAGAAGACCCTGTACCCGGACGTCTTCGAAACCGTGAAGGCCGCCGAAACCCTGGTGGCCGAGGGCTTCGACGTGATGGTCTACACCACGGACGATCCGCTGCTGGCAAAGCGCCTGGAAGACATCGGCTGCCTGGCGATCATGCCGCTGGCCGCGCCGATCGGCTCCGGTCTGGGCATCCAGAACCGCTACAACATCCGCGAGATCGTCGAGAACGCCACGGTCCCGGTGCTGGTGGATGCCGGGGTCGGCACCGCTTCGGATGCCGCGATCGCGATGGAGCTGGGCTGCGACGGTGTGCTGATGAACACCGCGATCGCCGCCGCCGAGGACCCGGTGCTGATGGCCTCGGCCATGCGCCACGCCATCGTGGGCGGGCGCCAGGCCTTCCTCGCGGGACGCATGGCGCCGCGGCGCTACGCCTCGGCCTCCTCGCCGCAGACCGGCCTGTTCTTCAGCTGAACATGAACGACCTTGCCAACCGCGGGGCGGACGAGACGCCGTTCTACCGCCGCATCCGCAGCTTCGTGCGCCGCGAGGGCCGGCTGACGCCGGGCCAGCAGCGAGCGCTGGACGACCTGTTCCCGCGCTTCGGACTGCAGCTCCCGGACGCCGCCGAACCCCTGGACCTCAACACGGTCTTCGGCCGCACGGCGCCTGTGACCCTGGAGATCGGCTTCGGTGACGGCGAGAGCCTGGCCGAACAGGCGGCCCGCCAGCCGGAGCGCGACTTCATCGGCACCGAGGTGCACCGACCGGGCGTCGGCCACCTGCTGCGCGAGGTGGAGCAACGCGGCCTGACCAACGTGCGGGTCAGCGACGCCGATGCGGTGGAGCTGCTGGAGCACTACCTGACACCGGACAGCCTGGACTGCGTACAGGTGTTCTTCCCCGATCCGTGGCACAAGAAGCGCCACCACAAGCGCCGCCTGATCCAGCCGGCCTTCGTACAGCACCTGGCGACGCGCATCCGGCCGGGCGGACGCTTGCACCTGGCGACCGACTGGGCCGACTACGCCGAGCACATGATCGCCGTGATGGAGGAGTGCACCCCGTGGTTCGAGCCGGACGGTCCGGTTCCGGCACCCGGCCGGCCGCCGGATCGCCCGGAGACCAAGTTCGAGCGCCGCGGGCTGCGCCGCGGTCACACGGTCGCCGACCTGGTCTATCGCCGCACCCAGGCCCCGGCCGCCGCGGACGCGGGATCATTCGGGCGGGCGAGCCCGCAGGACGGAGAGCCGGTCAGACGTTCTTGACCACCAGCACCGGGCAGTCGGCGCCACCGATCACGCGTTCGGAGACACTGCCCATCAAAAGGCGCTTGAGACCGGTACGGCCATGGCTGCCGAGCACGATCAGATCGCGCTGGTCGCGATGGGCGATATCCACCAGCGCGAGTTCCGGGCGGCCTTCCTCGGTGGTGGCATCGGCCTTCCGCCCTTTCGCGCGGGCCTCGCCCTGCAGGCGCTGGACGGCCTCGACGCCCTCCTTGCGACGCTCTTCACTCTGGCCCGGAATCGCCACCGTGGCGATGGTGAGCGGCAGGTCGCAGTAGCCGGCCAGCTCGATGGCGGCCAGCACGGCCTGGTCGCCCAGTTCGGAACCGTCGGTCCCGACCAGCAGGCCGCGGTGCGGCGCCTGCGCCCCCCGCGGGACGACCATCACGTTGCAGGGCGCCAGCCCGATGACCTTGCGCGTGGCGTCGCCGACCATCAGGCGCGACAGGTCGCCACGATCACGGCGCCCGATCACGATCAGGCCGGCCTCGAACTCCTCGGCAATGGCGACGATTTCCTGATGCCGGTCGACCCCGTGACGCAGGATCATCGAGGCATCCAGCCCGGCCTCGCGGGCCCGCTTCTCCAGCGCGTCCAGGCCGGCCTGGCCGGCCACGCTCGCCTCGTGGCTGCGCGGCGGCGACAGGGCGTCGTGCTGGGTATCCGTGGGGATGATGCGGGCGACGACCAGACGCGCTCCGCAACGCTGCGCCAGGTCCAGCGCCACGTTCTCGGCGGATTCGCTGAATTCGGAGCCATCCGTCGCCAGGACGATGGTCTCGAAGCGGCACAGCGGGGCATCGGATTCGGACATGCGGGGTCTCCACCTAGGCTTTTTTTCAGCATAACCGAGATGCCGCGAAACGCCAGCAGGGATGGCCAGGATGAAACGCCGACGGCCCGTTTTTTGCGTCCGTGCCCGGGGGATGAAATAATCCCGCGCTTTCAAGGGAAAGGCGGAACCCGTTTCCTCCGACCCGCCTCGGCGCCCACGCCCGGCGCGCGTCCCCTTATCGGCTTCCGGCCACGTGCCGCCCGGCGCGGGTCTTCAGGACACGACTGGAACATGGAAAACCTTACGCTGACCACCGAGATGATCGTGGTGCTCGCGCTGCTCGCGTTCACGATCTTCCTGTTTGTTTCCGAGATCGTCCGGGTCGACCTCGCGGCGATCTCGGTCATGGTCCTGCTGGGCCTGCTGACCCTGGTGCCCGGGCTCGGGATGCTCGTCGGTCAGGAGGAGCTGTTCAGCGGCTTCGCTTCCAATGCGGTGATCTCGATCATCGCGGTGATGATCATCGGCGCGGGGCTGGACAAGACCGGGGTGATGCACAGGGTCGCGGCCTTCATCATGCGGGTGGGCGGCACCTCGGAGAAAACCATCATCCCGACCGTCTCCGGCACGGTCGGCGTGATCTCCAGCTTCATGCAGAACATCGGCGCCGCCGCCCTGTTCATGCCGGTGATGAGCCGCATCTCCAACCGCCTCAACATCCCGCTGTCGCGCCTGCTGATGCCGATGGGTTTCGCCGCGATCGTCGGCGGCACCATTACCCTGGTCGGCTCCAGCCCACTGATCCTGCTGAACGACCTGCTGCCTTCGGATATGGAGCCGTTCCAGCTGTTCGACGTCACCCCGATCGGCCTCGCCCTGCTGGCCACGGCCATCGTCTATTTCGTGCTGCTGGGTCGATTCGTACTCCCGTCGGTGAAGACCAAGTCAGCCCAGCGCGAGAGCGCCCAGGACTATTTCCAGCGCGTATACGGGTTGTCCTACGAGGTTCACGAGCTGTTCGTCCCGGAGAACGACCCGCTGGTCGGTCGCACCGTCGCGGAGATCGAGCGCGAGACCGGGATCGCGATCGTCGGGACCTACGCGCGTGACGAGCTACGCATGGCACCCTGGACCGGCTACGAGATCCAGGCCAACTCGCACCTGGCCGTGCTGGCCAGCCCGTCGCGCATGGAAAAGCTGTGCGAGGGCACGCGCAAGCGTCCCACCACCCGCCTGGACGTGTTCGCCAATGCGATGGATACCAGCCGCTCCGGGGTTGCGGAGGTCGCCATCGCCCCCGGCTCGAACCTGGTCGGCAAGACGGTCACGGAACTGGCGATGCGCCAGACCTACGGCCTGTCGGTCATGCGGATCCAGCGCGGCAACGAGATCTATGGCGAGGGGCTGCGGGAAATCCCGCTGGAGACCGGCGACATTCTGGTGGTGCACTGCACCTGGGAATCGCTGGCCCGCCTGGAGCAGGACCGCGACTTCGTGGTGATCACCTCGGACTACCCGCACGAGGAACTGGTGCCGTCCAAGGTACCGCACGCCCTGTTCTTCCTCGCGCTGACCGTGGGCCTGATCGTATTCACCGACCTGATGCTGTCGGTCGCGCTGCTCACCGGCGCGCTGGGCATGATCCTGACCGGCGTGATCAGCCTCGACAACGCCTATCGCGCGGTCAGCTGGAAAACGGTCTTCCTGCTGGCATCGCTGATCCCGCTGGGCATGGCCGTGGAGAACACCGGCACCGCCGCATGGATCGCGCAGAACACGCTGGAGATGCTGGGGACCGTGCCGCCCTGGGTGCTGCAGGCGACGATCTTTGCCCTGGCCACGTTCTTTACCCTGGTCATGTCCAACGTGGGCGCGACCGTGCTGCTGGTGCCACTGGCGATCAACTTCGCGATCGCCGCACAGGCCGCGGGCATGGATGCCGACCCGCGTGTGTTCGCGCTGACCGTCGCGATTGCGACCTCGAATTCCTTCCTGATCCCGACCCACCAGGTGAATGCCTTGATCATGGGCCCCGGTGGCTACCGGGTGAAGGACTACATGAAGGCCGGTGGCATCATGACCATTCTGTTTGCCGTGGTCGCCATGTTCATGCTCAACCTGATTTTCTAGACTCCCTTTCCACCACCTTTGCGCAACCCGTTTGCAAGGAGAAATCCCATGTCCCAGAAGCATCCCGTGATTGCGGTGACCGGTTCCTCGGGTGCCGGCACCTCCACCGTGAAGCGCTCCTTCGAGTCGATCTTCCGTCGCGAACAGATCAACCCCGTCGTCATCGAGGGCGACAGCTTCCACCGCTATGACCGCAAGGCGATGAAGGAGGCGATGCAGAAGGCCGCCGACGACGGCAACCACCACTTCTCGCATTTCGGGCCCGACGCCAACCTGTTCGAACGCATCGAGGGCCTGTTCAAGACCTACGGCGAGACCGGCCAGGGCGAGAAGCGCTACTACCTGCACTCCGACGAAGAGGCCGCTGCCCACAACGAGCGCCTCGGCACCAACCTGGGCCCGGGCGAGTTCACTCCATGGGAAGAGATCCAGCCGGGTACCGACCTGATGTTCTACGAGGGCCTGCACGGTCTGGTCGTGGACGGTGACGTGAACGCCGCGCAACACGTGGATCTGGGCATCGGCGTGGTGCCGATCGTGAACCTCGAGTGGATCCAGAAGATCTTCCGCGACAACGCCGAGCGCGGCTATTCCGCCGAGGCCATCGTCGACACGATCCTGCGCCGCATGCCGGACTACGTGAACTACATCACTCCGCAGTTCGGCTACACCGACATCAATTTCCAGCGCGTGCCGACCGTGGACACCTCCAACCCGTTTATCGCCCGCGCGGTCCCGACCCCGGACGAGTCCATGGTCGTCATCAGCTTCAAGGATCCGTCGAAGTTCGGCATCGACTTTCCCTACCTGCTGAACATGATCCCCGATTCCTTCATGTCCGACCCCAAGACCCTGGTGGTCCCGGGCGGCAAGATGAGTTTCGCGATGGAGGTCATCCTGGGCCCGATCATCCACGAGATGCTGTCGCGCCGCGGCTGATCGAGCAGCACGACGGAAGTTCCCCAGCCCCGCTCCGGCGGGGCTTTTTTCGTTCGGGGGCGAGCATTCGGCTAGGATTCGGGCTTTATCCGGATAAGGACGGAGTAGGCGTGTTGGGACTCTTCGGGCCACGGCCAGCCCAGCAGATGGAGCGCTTTCGCGGCCGCTATACCGGCCGCTCCCTGATCGTTCATCAGGGCTTCACCGGCGACTGGCTGGAGGAGCTCCTGAAGCAGCCAGGCGGCGGCGGTCACTTCCGCATCGACAGCCGGCCACTGCCACGGCGGCGGCCAAGCCCGGTGGAATGGCTGGTGCAAACCCACATCCTGGCCCTGGGACTGCCGCTACCCCTGTTTCTGGATGTGCGCGAGGAGGCGATCCTGATCCGTCACCTGAAGCGCGGAGAACATACGGTGCATCCCTCCGAGATCGCCTGGTTCCTGGAAGAACTGGACACCCGCCACCATGCCCGCCTGGTCTTCGCCGAAGACGGCGGCCTGAACGTGCACACCGGCCTGCCGGTCGACGACAACGAGGCCCTCAGCATGCTGGAGCATCTCGGTTTATGACCACAGCCTTTCGCAGTGCCACCGCCCGCGGCGACGAACCCCGGGCCCTGGCCGACGCCCTGATCGCCGAGCTGGGCGATCAGCCCGCGCGCGGCGAGGACCAGGTCCGGGTCGGCTTCATCTTTCTCTCCGACGCGCTCAGCCGCCACGCCCGCACCCTGCTGAACCACCTGCGCGCGGGGCTGGGCGTGGATCATTTCGTTGGCGGCATGGCCATGGCCGTCATCGGGCCGCACGACGAGGTCTACGAGCAACCGGGCGCGACCCTGATGGTCGGCGAGTTCCCGGCCAGCAGCGTCCGTGTCATCTACCACCCGGTGCGGAGCTTTGACGAACTGGCGAAGGTGCTGGACGGCTTTCTCGATCCGCAGACACCGGGCCGCCTGATCCTGAACGCCGATCCGCGCATGGAGGGCCTGGAAGACCTCCTGACCGAGATCGACCAACACACCGCCTGGTTTGCCACCGGCGGGGTCAACTCCGGCGACGACGGCGTGGTACAGATCGCCGACGGGGTCGCCGCCTCGGGCATCACCGGCCTGGCCCTGCGCGATGACGTCGGGATTGCCGCGCGCCACACCCAGGGCTGCACGCCGCTGCCCGGCCAGCACGAGCTGACCGAAACCTGGCGCAACATCATCGTGCGCCTGGACGGCCAGCAGGCCCTGCCGGCGTTCAAGGGCATCATTGGCGACGTCCTGTCGCGCGACCTGGAGCGGGCGCTGGGCTACATCCTGGTCGGTTTCCCCATTCCCGGCTCGGACACCGGCGACTATCGCGTGCGCAACATCATCGGGATCGACCTGGACCAGCAGGTGCTGGCGGTCGGCGAGATGCTGGAGCCGGGCTCGCAGATCCTCTTCGTGCGCCGTGACGGCCAGGCGGCCATCGAGGACCTGGAGCGCATGCTGGACCAGATCCGCACGCAGGCGCCGAACGGCATTCGCGGGGCCATCTACGTCTCCTGTGTCGGGCGCGGGCGCCACCAGTTCGCGCAGGAAGGCACGGAACTGGGTATCGTGCAGAAACACCTGGGCGACGTGCCGCTGGTCGGCTTCTTTGCCAACGGCGAGATCTTCGCCAACCGCCTGTACGGCTACACCGGGGTTCTGACCCTGTTCACCTGAACCATCAAGGGAACCGCGCATGCAATACCGCAGACTGGGACGGACCGACATCGAGGTCAGCCTGATCGGCCTGGGCACGATGACCTGGGGCGAACAGAACACCGAGGCCGAGGCCCACGAGCAACTCGACTACGCGCTCGAACAGGGCGTGAACCTGATTGACGCCGCCGAGATGTACCCCGTGCCCCCGCGTGAAGAGACCCAGGGGCTGACCGAGACCTGCATCGGGAACTGGCTGGCGGCACGCGGCAACCGCGACCAGGTCGTGCTGGCCAGCAAGGTCGCCGGCCCCGGCATGATCGACTACCTGCGCGGCGGCCCGAAGCTGGACCGCAAGCACATCGAGCAGGCCCTGGACGACAGTCTCAAGCGGCTGCAGACCGACTACCTGGATCTCTACCAGGTTCACTGGCCGGCCCGCTCCACCAACTTCTTCGGCCAGCTGGGCTATGTCCACAAGGCGGACGATGACGCGACCCCGATCGAGGAGACCGCCGAGGCCCTGAAGGCCGTGGTCGACAGCGGGCGCGTGCGCAGCATCGGTATCTCCAACGAGACCCCGTGGGGCTTCATGGAGTGGATTCGCGCGCATGACCGCGGGTTGTCCGAGCGCATCGTCTCCATCCAGAACCCCTACAACCTGCTCAACCGCAGCTTCGAGGCGGGCCTGGCCGAGATGGCCATCCGCGAGGACGCGGGGTTGCTGGCCTATTCGCCGCTGGCCTTCGGCATGCTCTCCGGCAAGTACCTGGACGGTGCCAAACCCGAGGGCGCTCGCCTGACGCTGTTCGAGCGCTTCCAGCGCTACAGCAACGAATCCGGTCTGGCCGCGACGGCCGAATACGCCAGGCTCGCCGCAGAACACGGCCTGACCCCGGCCCAGCTGGCGCTCGCCTTCGTCAACCAGCAGCCGTTCGTGACCAGCAATCTGGTCGGCGCCACCAACATGGAGCAGCTGCGCGAGAACATCGCGACCGTGGATATCACCCTGTCCGATGCCGTGCTGGAGGCCATCGAGACCATCCACGCCCGCTACACCTACCCCTGCCCATAGGAATCGGGAACCCCGGCGCCGTGTACCTGATCGACACGCATGTCCACCTGGACCTGGACGCGTTCGATCCGGACCGCCCGATGGTGCTGGACCGCGCCCGGGCCGCTGGCGTGGGTGAGCTGGTCCTGCCCGGCGTCACGCGCGCACGCTGGCCGGACCTGGACGCCCTGCACCGGCAGGACAGCGGCCTGCATGTCGCCTACGGTCTGCACCCGCTCTTCCTGCAGGACCATGCGGATGACGACCTCGACGCGCTGGAGGCCTGGCTGGACACACACCCGGAGACCGTCGCCATCGGCGAGATCGGACTGGATGGATACCAGGAGGGCCTCGACTGGGACCGCCAGTGGCGCTTTTACACGCGACAGCTGGCCATCGCCCGGGAACACGACCTTCCGGTGATCATCCACAGCCGGCGCGCGCTCGACGCGGTCCTGAAGGGTCTGCGCCAGTACCCCGGCGTAACCGGCATCCTGCACGCATTCATCGGCTCGCCGCAGCAGGCACAACAGGCCGTGGACCTGGGCTTTGCACTCGGCATTGGCGGACCCGTCACCTATGATCGGGCGAAGAAACTGCACCGCGTGGTGCGCGACGCGCCGCTGGCGGCCCTGGTGGTAGAGACCGACGCTCCCGATCAGCCGCTGGCCGGACACCAGGGCGAGCGCAACGAACCGGCCCGGGTGACCGAGGTCAACACGGCGCTGGCGACACTGCGGGACATGGCTTCGCAGGACATGGCTATAATAACCACACAAAATGCACGCCGGATCCTCCGGCTACCCAACGGCACCGCCCAATGAGCACGAACCCGCCCCCCGACTTCAACCCGTACACCGAGCGCACGGATCTGCTTCTGGGACGGGACGTGACCGCGCGCCTGCGCGACCGGCACGTATTCATCGCCGGGCTCGGCGGGGTGGGCAGCTACGCCGCCGAGGCGATCGCCCGGGCCGGGATCGGGCGCATGACCCTGGCCGATCACGACGTGGTCGGGGCCTCCAACCTGAACCGCCAGCTGGTGGCGCTGCGCTCCACCGTGGACCGGCCCAAGACCGAGATCATGACGGCCCGCATCCGCGACATTGATCCCGACATCGAGGTCACGATCCGCCACGACTTCCTTCAACCCGACACCATCGGCGACCTGGTGCCGGAGGATGCCGACTTCGTGCTGGACGCGATCGATTCCATTGTGTGCAAGGCCGCCCTGGTGGCAACGGCCCAGGCCCGCGGACAGGGCGTGATCTCGAGCATGGGGGCAGGCGGACGCATCGACCCGACGGCCGTGCGCGTCGGGCCGCTGGCCGAGACCCGCGTGTGCCCGCTCGCGCGGCAGATGCGCAAGCGCCTGCGCCGACTGGGCGCGCATCTCGACTACCCCGTGGTGTTCTCCATCGAGCAGCCGCGCAAGGGCACGGAGCACCGGCCGGTCGGCGATGGCGGACGCCCGCGCTCGGTCAACGGCACCATCTCCTACCTGCCGGCCATCTTCGGCCTGACTGCCGCCGGCCACGTGATCCAGAACCTGATCGCCCGCGCCTGACGCGCACGAATCCGCGCCGGAGAAACGGGCCAACTGGTCATTGCGAGGCGCAACGCGCCGCGGCAATCGGCGAGGGACACCCCTCTGCCGCGCCAGGCCGCGGGCACCCAACCCTAGTCGTCGAAGACGGCCTCGATACGGGCCTGGATGTGCTGGTCGGCGTCCGGGCCGAAGTGGGTGGTGGCGGGATCGAAGCGGTCGCAGAAGGCGTAGGCGAATTTCAGGTCCTTCACGCCCAGCGCGCCGAACAGGCGCGCCTCGAAGGAGTGATCCTCGGGGTTCTGGATCAGCGTGGGCCAGCCATCCGCGCCGGGGGACAGCGCGGGGCCGAAGAAGACCACGCCGGGCAGGTTCTTCAGGCGCAGCGCGCAGGTCCCGTCGGTCACGCCGGCCATCGGCAGAAAGTCGATGGTGCGCGACAGGCGCTGCTTGCGGTTGAAGGCGATGTCGATCTCGCCACCGGCGGCGCGGATTGCCGGGGCCTCGGCCTCGAACGCCAGGGTCTCGAGCCCCGCGGCACGCCAGGCATCCAGATCCTGCGCCCCGTGCCGGCTAGGCAGGAACAGGTAGGCGGGCTTGCGGATGGCCCGGATCGCCCCCAGGAGCGGCTCGGAGTAGACCGGCGCGTTCACCAGGATGCCGCCGAGCTCGAGGTCGTCGATCAACCAGACGGCCGGCTCCGAATCGCCGATCCGGTAGATCGTCCGGTCACGCAGCTCGACCAGCGGCGCGCTGATCACGGGTTCACTGGCCATTCGGCTTCTCCGCGGGCGTGCTGGCCGGGCGCGGCTCGATCCCGGCCATGGTGGTCTCGATCCAGTCCTCGGCCTCGCCGAGTACCTCGACCGGCTTGCGCCCGGCGGTCTCGATCGGCGGCCCGATCACCACCTCGATGGTGCCGGGGTAGCGCCGGATGCCCTTCTTGGGCCAGAAGCTCCCGCTGTTCAGCGCCACCGGCAGGACCGGATAGCCGGTACGTGCCGCCAGCATCGCGCCGCCCTGGCGATAGCGCCCGTGTTCGCCCGGGGCCACGCGCGTCCCCTCGGGGAACACGACCACCCAGCGGCCCGCGTCCAGGCGCTGCTGACCCTCGGTCACCAGGTTCTCCAGCGCCTGGCGCCCGCCCTCGCGGTCGATGGGCACCGGGTCGATCATGGACAAGGTCCAGCCGAACACCGGGATCCGCATCAGCTCGCGCTTGAGCACCCAGGTCTGCATCGGGAAGATCATGACGAAGGCCACCGTCTCCCAGGCCGACTGGTGTTTCGACAGCACCACATGCGGACGCGAGGGATCGATGTGCTCGGCCCCGTGCACCCGGTAGTCGATGCCGCAGGTGATGCGCAGCCACCAGACATTGAAACGCCCCCACTGGGTCAACACGCGGTAGCGAACCGGGCGCGAGAACGGCCAGATCAGCGGCGGCACCAGCAGCCCGAACACCAGCATCGAGCCGATAAACCCCGCCTGGAACAGCAGGCCGCGGATCAGGGGCAGCATGGAAGGGCCCTATCCAGTGGCCAAGCGGCCGATATCGGCCACCGTCTCGAAGGCGCGGCGCAACTCGCGCAGCAGGGCCAGGCGATTGCGCCGCTCGGTGGCGTCCTCCGCCATCACCATGACCTGGTCAAAGAAGGTATCCACGCGGTCGCGCAGGCCCGCCAGCTCGCCGAGGGCATGCAGGTAGTCGCCCGCGGCCACGGCCTGCTCGACGCCCGGGCGAACCGCCTGCAGCCCCTGGTACAGCTGACGCTCCTCGTCCAGCGCCAGGGTCTCCGGATCGAGTTCCGCCTCGGCCTCCTCGCCGGCCTTGCGCAGCAGGTTGTGGATCCGCTTGTTCGCGGCGGCCAGCGCCTCGGCCTCCGGGCGTTCGCGGAACAGGCTGACCGCGCGCACGCGGCGGGCAAAGTCCAGCGGGGCATCCGGCGCGACCGCGGCCACCGCCTCGATGGTCTCGTGCGCCTGACCCTGTTCCAGCAGGTACCCGCGCAGGCGCTCGAGGATGTACTCACGCACTGGCTCCACGGCCTGGTCGGCCTCCGGGACGCGTTCGCGGATGGGCTCGGCGGCGGCCTGCAGCAGCGGGGTCAGGGCCAGCGGCAGTTCGCGCTCGACCAGGATGCGCACCAGCCCCAGCGCGGCGCGGCGCAGGGCGAACGGATCCTTGGTGCCGGTGGGCTGCTTGCCGATGGCGAAGATCCCCACCAGGGTGTCGAGACGATCGGCCAGCGCCAGCGCCTGGGCGAGCGGGGCGTCCGGCAGCTCGGAACCGGACTGACGCGGCCAGTAGTGCTGCTCGACCGCGGCGGCGACGGTCTCGTCCTCGCGGTCGTGCAGGGCGTAGTAACGCCCCATGGTGCCCTGCAGCTCGGTGAACTCGAACACCATCTGGGTGACCAGGTCGCACTTGGCCAGTCGCGCGGCGCGCGCGGCGAGGTTCGCGTCCAGCTCCATCAGCCCGGCCAGGCGCTGCATCAGGGCCTCGAGGCGCGTGGACTTGTCGCGCAGCGTGCCCAGGCGCTTCTCGAACACGACCGAGTCCAGCGCCTCCAGGCGTTCCTCCAGGCGCTTGTTGCGGTCCTGCTGCCAGAAGAATTCGGCATCCGCGAAGCGCGGGCGTAGCACGCGCTCGTTGCCGTCGCGCACCGCATGCGGATCACGCGATTCGATGTTGCTGATCACGATGAAGTGCGGCTGCATGCGGCCGGCCTCGTCGACCACCGGGAAGTATTTCTGGTTGTCCTGCATGGTGGAGATCAGCGCCTCCTGCGGGACCTCCAGGAAGCGCGGGTCGAAACCGCCGGTTAGGGCCACCGGCCATTCGACCAGCGCCGTCACCTCGTCCAGCAGGTCCGCATCCACCAGTGCACGGCCACCCAGCGCCTTCGCCTGTTCGTGGACCTGTTCCAGGATGCGTTCGCGCCGCGCCTCGAACGACGGCTCGACGAAGCCCGGGCTGCGCAACCGCTCCGCGTAGTCGTTCCCACGCTTCAGTTCCAGCGCACCGGGCTGGTGGAAGCGGTGGCCGTACGTGGCGTGCCCGGCCGTTTGTTCCAGCACCGTCATCTCCAGCACCTCGGTGCCGTGCAACACCACCAGCCAGTGCGCCGGGCGCACGAACTCGGTGCGGCTGCTGCCCCAGCGCATGCGCTTGGGGGTGGGCAGCGCCTCCAGCGCGGCCTCGAGCATCTCCGGCAGCAGCTCGCCCAGCGCGCGGCCCGGCTGCAGTTGGCGAAACACCAGGTATTCACCCTTGTCGGTGGTCTCGCGCTCCAGGCGATCGACCTCGACCCCACAGGAGCGCGCAAACCCCAGCACTGCCTTGGTGGGCTCACCCGCATCGTCGAAGGCGGCGGCCACGGCCGGGCCGCGACGCTCCTGGAGCTGAGCCGGCTGCTGCGCCGGGACGTCCGGGAACAGCACGGCCAGCCGGCGCGGGGTGGCGAAGGTCTCGGGCGCGCCCGGCTCCAGCCCGGCCTCGCGCAGGCGGGTGGTCAGGCCCTCGGCCAGGGCATCGCGCAGGCGGGTCAGCGCGGTCGGGGGCAGCTCCTCGGTGCCGAGTTCGATCAGGAGTTCGCGGGCTTCAGCCATGTCGGGTCCGTGTCGGGTCCATCACGACCGCGCGGGTTGGCGCGGTCCGGGAAGAGAATTCAGGCGGCGTCGGGCTTGTTGCGGTCGTCGGCGGCGCACAGCGGGAAGCCCAGGGCCTCGCGCGACTCGTAGTACTTCTGCGCAACATTCCGCGACAGCTCGCGCACGCGCAGGATGTAGCGCTGGCGTTCGGTGACCGAGATTGCGCCGCGCGCATCCAGCAGATTGAAACTGTGCGAGGCGCGCAGCATCTGCTCGTAGGCCGGCAGGGGCAGGCCCAGCTCGATCATGCGATCGCTCTCGGTCGCGTGCTGGTCAAAGGCGGCGAACAGGGCGTCGCGGTCGGCGTGCTCGAAGTTGTAGGTGGACTGCTCCACCTCGTTCTGGTGGTAGACGTCGCCATAGGTGATCGCGCGGCCGTCAGGCCCGATCGTCCAGACCAGATCAAAGACGCTCTCCACCCCCTGCAGGTACATCGCCAGGCGTTCGAGGCCATAGGTGATCTCGCCGGACACCGGGTGGCAGTCCAGTCCGCCCACCTGCTGGAAGTAGGTGAACTGGGTGACCTCCATGCCGTTGAGCCAGACCTCCCAGCCCAAGCCCCAGGCGCCGAGGGTCGGGGACTCCCAGTTGTCCTCGACGAAGCGCACGTCGTGGGTCAGGGTGTCGAAGCCCAGCGCCTCCAGGGAACCGAGGTAGAGGTCCTGGATGTCCGGCGGCGAGGGTTTCAGCAGGACCTGGAACTGGTAGTAGTGCTGCAGGCGGTTGGGATTGTCGCCATAGCGCCCGTCGGTCGGGCGACGGCTGGGCTGCACATAGGCCGCGCGCCACGGCTCCGGACCGATGGAGCGCAGGAAGGTCGCCGGATGGAAGGTGCCCGCGCCCATCTCCATATCGTAGGGCTGCAGGACCACACAGCCGTGATCGTTCCAGTAATCCTGCAAGCGCCGGATCAGGTCCTGGAAGGTCGGGCTGCTGCTGGACGGGGTGCGTTCGTGCGACATGCGGGATCCCGGGTCAGGGCAAAGCCGACAGTATATCGGCCCGGCTTCGGCCGCGGCCACCGCCCGCGCGAAACGCGGGCCGACGGACCCGCTCGCCCGACCCCGTGTTAGCCGTGGCGCGGTGGGCGGTTTTGCACCGGGCGGGAAGGCGCCCATACTGGGCGCTTGATCCTGTTCGGGAGAGCGGCCCTGAGCGAGCCCCACGCCAATGCGGAACCGACGGTGACGGCGGCGAACGGCCAGCGCTATCGCGATACGCGCCGGGTCACGCTGGTGGGCGCGACCGTGAACAGCGTCCTTGCGGTCGCGCAGCTACTCAGCGGCTGGCTGCTGAACTCGCAGGCACTGGTGGCGGACGGCGTGCACACGCTGTCGGACCTGGTCACCGACGGGGTGGTGCTGTTCGCCGCGCGCAAGGCGTCCGCCTCCCCTGACCAGGACCACCCCTACGGGCACGCCCGGATCGAGACGCTGGCGACGGTGATCGTCGGGGTCTTTCTGGCATTCGCGGGCCTGGGGATCGCCTGGGCGGCCGGCAGCCGGCTGGTCGAGCCCGAGGCGATGACCGGTCCCGCGAACATGGCCATCTTCTTTGCCGCGCTGACGCTGGTGGCCAAGGAAGGCCTGTACCAGTACACCCACCGGGTGGCGAAGCGCCTGCGCTCGCGGATGCTGGATGCCAATGCCTGGCACCACCGCACGGATGCGATCTCGTCGCTGTTCGTACTGGTCGGGGTCGGTGCTGCGGTGGCCGGATTCCCGTGGGCGGATGCGCTGGCCGCGCTGATCGTGGCGCTGTTCATCCTGCATATCGCCGGGCGCCTGATCGTGCGCGCCGCGGCAGAGTTGATCGACACCGGGCTGGAACCGGAGAAGGTGGACCGCATCCATCGCACCATCACCGATGTGCCCGGGGTCAAGGATGCACACATGCTGCGCACCCGCCGCCACGGCAGCGACGTGGTGGCCGACGTGCATATCCAGGTCGCGCCGATGATCTCGGTCTCCGAGGGGCATCGCATCGCCGACGCGGTCTTCCATGCGGTGACCGACGAACATGACCGGATCAACGACATTACCGTGCACGTGGACCCGGAAAACGACGCGGAACAGGCGCGCAGTTCCGCCCTGCCACTGCGCCCGACGCTGGTCGAGGCCCTGCGCGAGGCCTGGGCCGACACGCCGGAACTGGACGCGGTGGAGCACTTGTCGCTGCACTATCTCGGCGGCCGGGTGCACATGACGGTGACGCTGCGCCTTGACGGGGCAACGGCTTCGGCAGACCTGGAGGCGCGCGCTCAGGCGCTCGCCGACCGGCTGCACGACCATCCTCGGGTAGGCGACATGCTGGGCGAGGTCACGCTACTCTATCGCCCATGCACTCATTAGGTGCGCACCCGTCCCGGACGCACGATCTTCGTGCACCCTGGGCACTACATTGGTGCAAAAAGGATGCGGCGGCGGGACACGGGTGCCCGTTTTTCGCGCGCCCGGGCCGGATCGGACCGAATGGCATGATGCCTGCATAGTGAATCGCGAAGCCGCGCTGGGACCGAAGAGCCGGCCGGCCACCATTGAAGACTTTATTAGTGAAGACCAAGGAGACCCCCATGTCCGCAGCCGACGTGCTGAACCAGATCAAGGAAAAGGAAGTGCGCTTCGTCGACTTCCGTTTTACCGACTCCAAGGGCAAGGAACAGCATGTGACCATGCCGGCCCACGACATCGACGAAGAGACCTTCGAGGAAGGCAAGATGTTCGACGGCTCCTCGATCTCCGGCTGGAAGGGGATCAACGAGTCCGACATGATCCTGATGCCGGACGCCGAGTCGGCCGTGATCGACCCGTTCTTCGAAGACATGACCATGAACATCCGCTGTGACGTGGTCGAGCCGGCCACCATGCAGGGCTACGACCGCTGCCCGCGCTCCCTGGCGCGCCGTGCCGAGGCCTACCTGCAGAGCACCGGCATCGCCGACACCGCGCTGTTCGGCCCGGAGAACGAGTTCTTCATCTTTGACGACGTGAAGTGGGGCACCAGCCTGTCCGGCTCCTATTGCCGCGTCGACTCCCAGGAAGCCTCCTGGAACTCCGAGCGCGTCTACGAGGACGGCAACATCGGGCACCGCCCGGGCGTGAAGGGCGGCTACTTCCCGGTCCCGCCGGTCGACAGCCTGCACGACATCCGCTCCACGATGTGCGAAGTCATGACCGAGATGGGCCTGGAGACCGAGGTGCACCACCACGAGGTGGCGACCGCCGGCCAGTGCGAGATCGGCGTGGGTCCGGCGACCCTGACGCAGAAGGCCGACGAGGTGCAGATCCTGAAGTACGTGGTGCAGAACGTGGCCCATATCCACGGCAAGACCGCGACCTTCATGCCCAAGCCGATCGTGGGTGACAACGGTTCCGGCATGCACGTGCACCAGTCACTGTCGAAGGATGGCAAGAACCTGTTCTCCGGCGACCTGTACGGAGGCCTGTCCGAGACCGCACTGTTCTACATCGGCGGCATCATCAAGCATGCCCGCGCGCTGAACGCCTTCACCAACCCGTCCACCAACAGCTACAAGCGCCTGGTGCCGGGCTTCGAAGCACCGGTCATGCTGGCCTACTCCGCGCGCAACCGCTCCGCTTCGCTGCGTATCCCGTTCGTGATGAACCCGAAGGGCCGTCGCGTCGAGCTGCGCTTCCCGGACTCCACCGCCAACCCCTACCTGGCGTTCGCCGCCATGCTGATGGCTGGCCTCGACGGTATCCAGAACAAGATCCACCCGGGCGACGCGATGGACAAGAACCTCTACGACCTGCCGCCGGAAGAGGAAAAGGGCATCCCGCAGGTCTGCCACTCGCTGGACCAGGCGCTGGAAGCCCTGAACCAGGATCGCGAGTTCCTGACCCAGGGTGGCGTGTTCACCGACGACATGATCGATGCCTACATCGACCTGAAGATGGAAGACGTCACGCAGATGCGCATGACCACCCATCCGATCGAGTTCGACATGTACTACAGCCTGTAAGGCACCCGCTTCCGGCCCCTCGGGGCCGCGAGGCCATCCGCCGCCGCGCCCGCCGGGCCGGCGGCTTTTTTGTGTCCGCCTGCCCGGCAGGCAGTCAGTCGGGAGCCGCAAATGAAAGGCCCCGCGGATCGACAATCCGCGGGGCCTGCGAGCGGGACAGGGGAGGAGTTCCCCGGACCCGCCTGGTCGTCGCCGGTGATCAGGCGTGCCAGCCGAACTCCTCGGCCTTTTGCTGCGCCAGCGCCGGGATGTCCGTGGCGACGAACTTCTCGTACAGCACCTGGACCCCGATCATGTGGTTGATCACCGCGTCCAGCTGGACCTGGGTGGCGGCCGGGGTATCCTCGGACTCGTGCAGCTCGAACACCTGGCGCACACCCTCCGGGTCGAGCAGGCCGGCCTGCTCGACCTTCTCCGGCGCGAGGTAGCGATCGGCGAGGGCCTTCATCGCGGCCCACTTCACCGGGTCGGTGTGCGCCGGCGGCGCCATGAACGCGAACTTCTCGCGCTCGTAGAGGACCTTGGGCAGCAGTCCCTTCATCGATTCGCGCAGCACGTACTTCTCGGTCTTGCCCTTGATGCGCATGGTCGGCGGCAGTTGGGCGGCGAACTCGGCCAGGTGGTGATCGAGGAACGGCGGACGCGCCTCCATCGAATTGGCCATGTCCATGCGGTCGCCACCCCAGGTCAGGATCTGGCCTTCCAGCATGGTCTTGATCCAGACGTACTGCGCCTTGTCCAGCGGATGCCGGCCTTCCAGCATGTCGTCGTCCAGGGCATCGGCGATGGCCTTGCCCGGCTGGTAGCCCTGCATGCGCGCGCGGCGCTTCGGATGCAGCAGGCCCGGGACGTGGTCGGCCGCGGCCAGCCACGGCTGCAGGCAGGACGGCGTGAACCCCATCATCTTCGTGAATTCGGGGTCATCCAGCTCGTTCTCGGCCAGCATCGCGCCGGATACCAGTTCGTTGGATTCGTTCAGCATCTGCTGCCAGGCCTGGCGATCGGCCTCCGGCAGGGTATCGAGGCCGTGCAGGAACATGTCGCGCCGGAAGGCCGGGTAGCCGCCGAACAGCTCGTCCGAACCCTCGCCGGTGACCACGACCTTGTAGCCGGCCTTGTTCACGTGGCGGCTCATCAGCAGCTTGGCCACGCCGAGCGTGTTGTAGATGGTGCGCTCGGCGTGCCACAGCGCCTCTTCGAAGTTGTCGTAGAGGTGGTCGGCGTTCAGGGTCATGATGTCCTGGTCGGCGCCGACGCTCTCGGCCATCTCGCGGGCGATCGCGGTCTCGTCGTAGTCGTCGTTGTCGAAGCCGATGGTGAACGCCTTGACCGGCGCCTGCTGGCTGGCCGAGGCGAGCCCCAGGGTGATGCAGGAGTCGATCCCGCCGGAGAGATAGCAGGCCACCGGCACGTCGGCCTCCAGGCGCAGCTGCACCGCCTCCATCAGCTTCTCGCGCACGCCCTCGATCCAGTACTCCTCGTCGGTCTCGCTCTCGGGCGGGCGCTCGGAGGCCAGCGGGAAGTCCATGTCCCAGTACTTCTCCTGGCGGATCTTCAGCTTCCCGTGGGCGCGCTCGACGATCACCATGTGCCCGGGCTTCACCTGGTGGATGTCCTCGAACGCCGTGGTCCCGGGCACCATCGTCTGCATCAGCTGGTGGTACAGGCCGTCGTCGGAGAACTGGCGCGGGACGTCGGGGTTGGCGAACAGCACCTTCAGCTCGGAGCCGAATACGAAGCTGCCGTTGGCCTCGGTGAAGTACAGCGGCTTGATGCCGAAGCGGTCGCGGATCAGTACCAGCCGGTCATGCTCGCGGTCGTACAGCGAGATCGCGAATTCGCCGCGGAAGTGCTTCACCGCGTCCTCCAGCCCCTCGCGCTGGTACAGGTGCATGACCATCTCGGAGTCACTCTTGGTGCGGAACTTGACCCCGCGAGAGGTGAGATCCGTGCGAATGCGCTTGTAGTCGTACAACTCGCCATTGACCGCGGTCATGATCTCGCCGTTGGTCATGCAGAACGGCTGGCGCCCGCGGTTCTCGTCCAGGTCGATGATCGACAGCCGCGCGTGGGAGAACCCCACGCCACGGTCATCCTGCGTCTTGTAGCCAAAGCCGTCAGGGCCGCGGTGATACTGGATCGCGGCCATGTTGACCAGGGTTTGCGGGTCGACCTTGCGGTTCGGGTCGGCGTGAAAGATTCCGGCGATGCCACACATGGCATGTCTCCTTGGTTATCCGTTCGGGGCGAGCGGGGCGCGGGCCGGACAGGCCGGCGCGCCACGCCGCTCGCGGTTCAGTGAAAAGGTTCAGCCTTCCGGGGTGTCCATCACCGCGCTGATGCGGCGCACCACCGTGGTCAGCAGCGCCATGCGCACGAACACCGCCCCGCGGGCCTGGGCGAAGTACCAGTTGTGCGGAGTGTCGTCGAGGTCGGTGGACAACTCGTTGCCACGCGCGAGCGGATGCATGACGATCGCGCCTTGCTTCAGCGGCGAGTTGCGATCCAGCTTCAGGCCCTCGCCCATGGATTCGAAGGTATCGCCGACCCAGGCAATGGCGTTGATGTAGACCACGTCCAGCTCCGGCAGCACCGGGTCCAGGTCGTGCACCACCCGCAGCGAAAGCCCGGCCTGCTCCAGCTCCTCGCGCTGGCCGGGGTCGAAGTTCTCGTCCTCGCGCGAGATGATCACCACCTCCTCGACCGCCTCCGGGAACAGGCTCAACAGGCGCAGCAGGGAACGGACCGTGCGCATCCGCGACGGCACTCCGATGATGCCCACCTTGACGCGGCTTTCCGGCGCGACCGTTTCGGCGAACAGCTCCGGGCGCCACTTGGCCAGGGTATAGACATCCGCCAGCGCCTGGGTCGGATGCTCGTCGATGCCGTTGCCGGCATTGACCAGCGGGATGCGCAGATTCTCCAGCATGTTGTGCGCGGCCTCGCCGTCGGAGGAGCGCAGCACCAGCACATCGCCGTAGTTGTTGAACATCTCGGCGATGTCCGCCAGCGATTCGCCCTTGGCAATACCGGTGCTCTTGGGGTCGGTAATCGACATGACCGACCCGCCCAGGCGGTGCCAGGCACTCTCGAACGACAGTCGCGTGCGCGTCGACGGCTCGTAGAAGGCGCTGATGAGGATTTTGCCCGCCAGCGGCAGGTGCATCAGCGCCGGGGTAGTCTCGTACTGCGCCGCCAGGCGGAACAGCTGCAGCAGCTCGTCACGCGAGAACTGCTGGCTGGAGACCACATGCGAGGCCGCCAACTTCAGCAACGGATCGGGGTCTTCCTCCACCGCGTCCAGCAGCGCCTTCGGCCGGTCGGTACCGGCGGCGCCGTCTTTCGGGTGGAGTACATGCAGGGGATCTTCGGTGTAGTTCACCAGAGGCATCCTTTTTTCCAGTCGCGGATGAACAGGGCAATCAGCAGGATCGGGGTCAGGGTCGCCACGCTGGTGGCGAGGACCACGATCACGGACAGTGCGGTAATCGAGATCGTCATGCCGGCACCTCGGCGTCCGAACGGGCCAGGCGGCCCCAGTCAAACGGCCGCGGCATCAGCCAGGTAGTCAGGACCATCACGGCCAGCGACACGGCGGCCCCGACCAGCGCGGCCACGTAGAACCCGATCAGGAAATAGCTGGTCAGCCCGATGCCGGACCCCAGTATCATCGACCAGGCGGCGCCCTGCGGGTTCGCCTTCTTCCAGTACAGCCCGGCGACGATGGGCCAGATCGCGGAGGCCACGAAGGCGCCGGTGAAGTACAGGAGCTCCGCCAGGGAGCCGACAATCGGGATCTCGCCGCGGTAGCTGGCCGCCAGCCAGGTCAACAGCCCCAGCAGCACGACGATCACCTTGGTCGCGTGGAACTGGTGTTGCTCGCTGGCCTGCGGGCGGATGTGCCCGCGATAGATGTCGCGCGTGACCAGGTCGGACGTGGCCGCCAGCAGCGAGTCGAGACTGGAGGCCAGCGCGGCGAACACCACGATGAACACCACGATCGCCCCGGTCAGGCCCAGCACCTCGGCGGCCACCAGCGGCCCGACCATGTCGGCTGCGGGCACGTTGATCCCCAACGCCGGCGTGGCCAGCGCGATGAAACCGGCGACGATCGGGATCGGCAGCCACAGCAAGCCGCCGAAGAGGTAGGCGCGAAAGCCCACGTTGCGGCCGAAGGCGAAGGCGCGCGACCACCAGACGTTGGAGTGGAAGATCTCGCCCACGCCGAACAGCAGGTTGTTGAACAGGAACATGATCGCGGCCGGGAACAGCAGGCTGAGCAGTTCCGGGCGCTCTTCCATCAGGTTGAAGTGGATTGCCTCGAAGCCGACTTTGTCGATGGTCAGCCAGGCGATGAACGCCGCGCCGGCGATGATGATGACGGTCTGGATGAAGTCGGTGCCGATCACCGCGCGCAGGCCGCCCAGCAGGGTGTAGAGCACGCAGACAGTCAGGATGACGGTCATGCCTACGCGGTAGTCGATGCCGGCCAGGGCGTTGATCAGCACGCCGCCGGCCATCGCCATCGAGACCAGCCAGCCGAAGGCGTAGATCAGTGACACCACCAGGAACACCCGCCAGGTGAATTTGCCGTAGCGCAGGCGGATGAAGTCGCCGGAGGTAAAGCCCTCGGGCATCAGTTCGCGGATGCGCCGCGCCAGCGGCGCGAACAGGATCAGTCCCAGGGCGCCCAGCGAGTAGCCGAGCATGCCCCAGACCCCCAGTTGCAGCGCCAGCTGCGGGGCCGTCATCGTGGTATTGGCAGTGACCCAGGTGGCCATCGCGGTGGCGGTGGCCAGCGCCAGACCGACGTTGCGCCCCGCCAGCATGTGATCCTCGGCGGTCTTGTTGCGACGACCCAGCCACCAGCCCAGCACGACCCAGAGGACGCTGAACGCCGCCAGCAGCCCCCAGGCGATGGAGGTCGGGAGGATCGGGTCATCGAGACCGGTCACGAAGCCTCCTGCACCTTCTTAATCTCGCGGATCGCCTCGTCGGTGGTCATCACGCGGGCGTAGCGGTCCTTGATGGTCGTGAGCGTGGCCTTCTGCATCTCCGGCGTCACCGTGGCCGTGGCGTCGTCCATCAGGGTGACATAAAAGCCCAGGTCACAGGCATCCCGCACGGCGGTGGAGACGCACTCGTTGGAATACACCCCGACGATGAACAGCGCGCTGATGTTCAGGTTGCGCAGGATGTAGTGGAGGTTGGTGGAATTGAAGACCCCGCTGGCGGTCTTGTCCAGCACGATCTCGTCGCCCACCGGGGCCACCTGCTCGACGAACTCGGCGTCCTTGGAACCGGGGGCCGCGTGCAGGTTCAGGCGCTTGTGGCCCGGGCTGCGGTCGCGGCCATCATGCGTCAGCGAGCGGATGCGGGTATGGATCACCTCCAGCCCCTCTTCGCGGAAGGCATCCTGCAGGCGGCGCACATTGGGCAGCACCGTCTGCTCCAGGCGATTGAAGTAATACTCCTGGGCCTCCAGCGGCACACCAGAGTCGGCGGAGTTCGCGAACACGCCGTGGCCGCGCGCGGCATCCAGATACTGCAAGTCGATGCACAGCAGGGCAACATGGTGCTCCCGCAACTCCTGACGCAGCACCGGCGTGGTGATCAGGCTTTCCTGGTACTGCTCGCGCAGCGGATCCAGGGAGTCGTAGTCGGTCAACTGGGTGACGTTGTCGTGTTCGGCCATTCCGGGCGCTTCCTCTCGTCGCGATTTATTGCCGAGCGGCCAACGCCAGGGCACTTTGCAGGGTCAGATTGGCGCCGGTCTCGATGTCTTCCCAGTTTGTCCATTCCGCGGCGGAATGGCTACGCCCCTGCAGGCTCGGCACGAAGATCATGCCGGTACGGGTGATGCGGCTCATGCTCTGGGTGTCGTGGGCCGCGCCGCTGGGCATGGTGATGTACTCCAGCCCCATGCGCTCGGCCTGCGCCTCGATGGTCTGGACGATGCCCGGGTCACAGCGCACCGGGTCGATCTCCGAGAGGACGTCGAACTCGAACATCAGGTCGCGCCGACGGGCCAGACTCGAAAGCGTGCGCCGGGCCGCATGGGCCAGCGCGGTCAGGACCTTTTCGTCGGTGTCGCGCACCTCGAAGGAAAAGGTCGCCATGCCCGGCACGGTGTTCGCCGCCCCCGGTGCCAGCTCCACGCGGCCGATGGTGGCGCGCGAGTTCGGGCTGCCATGCTCCTCGATCAGGCGATTGATCTCGCCGCCGAACTCCGCCAGCCCCTGGAAGGGATCGATGCGCATGTCCATCGGCGTGGTGCCGGCGTGGTTGGGCTGGCCCTTCAGGCGCACCTCCCACTTGAACAGGCCGGTGATCGCCTCGACCACGCCGACACTGAGGCCGCGGCGGTCCAGCACCGGGCCCTGTTCGATATGGGTTTCAATGAAGGCGTGCAGGGTGTGCGGGTCGCGCCGCGCGGCCAGGGCGTCATCGGCGTTCAGGCCCCAGTTGGCCATCGCCTCGACCAGGGTGACCCCTTCCAGGTCGCGGGCGTGGCTGATGCTCTCCGGGGTCAGCTTGCCGGCCATCGCCTGGGAACCGAACATGCCGCCGAACCGGCCTTCCTCGTCGGTGAAGTCGATCACCTCGAGGGGGTATTCGAGGTCGACCGCATTCTCCTTGGCAGTGCGCAGCACCTCCAGCCCGATCAACACGCCCAGCGCCCCGTCCAGCGGACCCCCACCGGGCACGGTATCCAGGTGCGAACCCATGGCCACTACCGGGCGCTTGCCGTCGTAGTCCAGGCGCCCATGCAGGTTGGCGGCACCGTCCTGCCAGACATCCAGGCCGGCAGCCTCGAGGCGCCCCCGAAACCACTCGCGCCCCGCGCGGTCGCCCTCACTGAAAGCGCGGCGATGCAGGCCGCGGTCGGCATCACGACCAATCTGCCCCAACTCGTTGATGTCCTGTTGCAGGCGCTGCATGTTGATCTTGAGATCCGTCATGGAAACCTCCTTTAGCGGGTCCACCCCGGATCAAGCGAAAACGTTCTACGCCAACACGGATCGACAGGACTGGACCGGGTGAATCAGTCGCGCGGACGGCCGCGCAGGATGGCCCCGATCAGGACCAGGAAGACGACTGCGCCCACCGCGAAAAAGCCGAAGGCGCGCGCCAGGCTGTGATGCTCGACCACGACCGTGGCCTCGTCGGCCCAGGCGTCGGCATCCGCGGCGCGCAGGCGGAAACGGTATTCACCGTCGGGCAGGCCGCTGATGACCGTGCTGGTATCACCGCCCTCGTAGAGCGTGCGCGCATCCCCATGATCCGGCCCGGTGGCCTGCTCCAGCACCACCGGCCCATCGGCCTCCCAGGCGAGTGTGAAGCCGCCATCCGTGGAGCGTTCGGGCGGTGCGTCGAATGCCGGCTGGGCACTCACGGCAAGCGGCAGCCAGAGCAGAAACGGCAGGAGGGGGCGAATGAGTCGCATCGGGGCCTCCGCGTCACCCCGGCTCAGGACTTGCCGTCGAACGGCTGCAGCCCGGCCTTGGGCTCGGTTGTATTCATCGCCTCGACCAACAGGTCCAGGCCCTGATCCAGTTCCTCGAGGCGGCCCTTCGGCAGCGACTGCAGGGCCCGGTTGAGCTCACCCTGCGGCGCGGCCGGTGCCTTGTCCAGCAACTCCATACCCGCATTCGTCACGTACAGGCGGACGATGCGCTGGTCCTTTTCCGGACGCCGGCGCTCGATCAGGCCACGGTGCTCCAGCTTGTCCAGCAGGTTGGAGGTGGTGGAGGCATGCACCGAGAGCCGGCGCGACAGGTCGCTGACGTTCAGCCCCGGTGTGCGCTGCAGCTCCCACAGCGCCCACAGCTGCGAGGCACTGATCCCGCAGGCTCGCTCCACGGTCCGCGAATGGCCCTGCAGGGCGCGGATGATCACGCGTAACTGGCGGATCACCGAGCGCGCGACATCCGGCTCGCCCTGGGTACTGGCCGCCGGGCCGCTCTCGTTTTCGGGTGCCTGGGGCACAGCCTGGGTGGATGCCATCAAAACTTCTCGCAATTGAATCACTCGGTTAGTTATTTTTGTACAAAAATAGTTCCATTGCAACTTACGCCCCGGCTGGCGAAATCGCGCCACGGGCTCTACACAAGTGGATTGGGGAGCCTGCTCCAGCGGAGAGCCCTTCCCGCTACGCCGGGGGAAGCCGGGCAGCTGCAGGCCCTCGAGCCAGAGAAGGAACACGGGGCGAGTGTCGTGGTCATACCACAGTGTGCGGGACTCACGTCGCCTGTTTACAACGCACCAGGAAGTGCTCATAAGCATTCCCCGCGTTGGATTCGGGAGGCCGGACGCACTGCGTGTCGGGCCGGAAGGCCACTGCGACACCCGACCCGCCCGACCAGAGAGGAATCGCAATGAAGAAGACGATGAGCTGGACCCTGGCACCCCTGTCCGGTGCCGTTGCCCTGGCCCTGTTCCTGGGCCCGAATGTCGCTGCCGCGGAATACGACAGCATCCAGGTTGGCAACCTGTCGATCGGCGGCGCCCTGCGCGCGAACTACGTAATCGGTGACTACCCCGACTCCGACCGCGAATCGTGGGACAAGGGCGGAAACTTCGTCCTCGACACCGCTCGCATCAACCTCGACTACGAGAACGGCCCCTGGCTCGGCAAGCTGGAGTACCGCTGGTACGACGGCTACAACATGCTGCACACCGGTTGGGTGGGCTACAACTTCGAGAACGAGAGCCAGTTGCAGGTCGGCGTGAACCGCGTGCCCTTCGGCCCGGGCCCCTACGGCGTCTCCCAGAGCTGGTTCTTCGACCAGCACTACTACGTGGGCCTCTCCGACGACATGGATCTCGGCGTCAAGTACACGATGCCGATGGGCGACTGGACCTGGGACTTCGGCTACTACGCTCGCGATGAGGGGCACTACTCGGGTGATACCCGGGACAGCGCCCGGTACTCCTACGATGTCGTCAACGAATCGGGTGACGGCTACGAAGAACGCAATCAGTTCAACGTGCGCGGGATCTACAGCATCCCGAATGCCGACACCGACGTCGGCTTCTCGGCCCAGTACGGCGAGCTGAAGAGCAAGGGTCCGCAAAGCGATGGCGACCACTACGCGGTCTCGGGCCACATGGTCAACAACTGGGGCAACTGGACCCTGGCCAGCCAGCTGACCTATTACAAGTTCGACGTGGACGCGAACCAGCCGCTTGGAACGGACACGCTCGTCCAGATGGGCGCGTATGACTTCCCCAATACCGTGGCAGCCGAGGGCTGGATTCCGGCCGTCTCGCTTAGTTACTACCAGGAAACCAGCAACATCCCGTGGCTGGACTACGTAATCCCCTACGCCGAGGTCTCCTCCATCGTGAAAAGCGAGAGTGACTTCAACAACAGCGACATGCTGGTGCTGGGCGCCGCCTGGGCGCGGGGCAACTGGTACATCTACACGGACCTGGCCTATTCCAACGGCAACGAGTTCGTGGGCGGCAACCGTCGCGGCGACAACCCGTTTGGCGATCGCCTTGGGGCCAACGAGGACGACAACTGGGAGGCCCGTTTCAATATTAACTTCGGGTATTACTTCTAAAGGCGGTCGCGGAAGGTCGTCGCCTGACGGCCTTCGGACGAATGGAGCCCGCACCATCCGGTGCGGGCTTTTTTGTGCTCGGGGCAGCGCCCTGGGTCAGGCGCTATTCGCGGCCTGCGGCTCGGGCACATCGGGCCGGCCGGGCTGGGGCATTTGGTCGGGGTTGGCCCAGCGCATCAGGGCAAGCGCCAGCAGGATGGTGGGGATCCCGATCAGGGCCGAACTGGCGAAGAACCAGACCCATCCGATGTGCTCGGCCAGCACGCCGGTGAAGCCGGCGAGGAACTGCCCCGGCAGGGTCATGATGGAGCTGAACAGGGCGTACTGGGTGGCGGTGTAGGCGCTGTTGGTCAGACTGGAGAGATAGGCGATGAACACCGAAATCGCCATGCCACCCGACAGGTTGTCGGCCATGATGGCGAACACCAGGCCGTAGGTCTCGGGACCGAGGGTCGCCAGCCAGGAGAAGGTGAGATTGGTCAGCGGCGCCAGGATCGCGGTCGCGATCAGCATGCGCATGATGCCAAAACGCACCACCAGCAGCCCGCCCAGGGCCGCGCCGGTCAGGGTCATGGCCAGGCCGAAGGCAGCGGCGATATTGGCGATCTCTTCCTTGGTGAATCCGATGTCCAGATAAAACGGGTTGGCCATCACCCCCATGAAGATGTCGCTGATGCGAAAGACCGCGATGAAGGCGATCACGACCAGGGCGATCTTCCCGAAGCGCTGCCAGAACTCGACAAAGGGGCAGACCACCGCGCCGATGGCCCAGGCCTTGAGGTCCCGCCACCAGCCGGTATCCGAGGTGCTGTTGAGGTAGTGGACCACGCGGTCCTCGAGCCGCGCCGTGGCGGAGTCGCGCCGGGCGACCTCGGGTTCGCGGACGATCAGGGTACAGACCACCCCCACGAGCATCAGCGCGGCCATGGCCCCGTAGGACAGGCTCCAGCTCCCGATGGCGGCGATATGCAGCGCCCCGGCCCCGGCGGTCAGCAGGGCCACGCGGTAACCGAACACGTAGGCCGCGGCCATCGCCCCCTGGCGCTCCTGGCTGACGGCCTCGATGCGGTAGGCATCGATGGCGATGTCCTGGGTCGCGGCGCCGAATGCGGTGAGCACGGCCCAGACGGCAACCAGCCAGAGGTGCTCGACCGGGTCGGTCAGGGCGATCCCGGCCAGGCCGAGGATGATCACCGCCTGGGCGAACAGCATCCAGGCACGGCGGCGGCCGAAGACCCGGGTCAGCACCGGCAGGGCCAGGCGGTCGACCACCGGCGCCCAGAACACCTTGATGCTGTAGGCCATGCCGACCCAGGACAGGAAGCCGATGGAGGCCAGCTCCACCCCGAGATCGCGCAGCCAGGCGGTAAAGGTCCCGCCGGTCAGCAGCAGCGGCAACCCCGCGGCGAAGCCGAGGAACAGCATCCCGATGACCCGTGGGTGGCGGTAGACCGCCAGGGCCGCGCGCCAGTCGCGGCTCGGGGGCCGTTGTGCTTCAGCGACTCCAGTCATGCGCCGACGTCACCGAATGCGAGGAACATGCCCCGATCAGGGCTGGTAGTCATAGTCGATCCAGAACGGCGCGTGGTCGGAGAAGCGATCGTCGGTATGGATGTACGGGTCATGCGCGGTGGCCGCGATGCCCGGCGTGGCGATCTGGTAGTCGATGCGCCAGCCCACGTTCTTGGCCCAGGCCTGGCCGCGGTTGGACCACCAGGTGTACCGCTCCGGGCGCTCGTCCAGTCGGCGGAACACATCCACCATGCCGATCTCGTCGAACAGATGGTCCAGCCAGGCCCGCTCTTCCGGCAGGAAGCCCGAATTCTTGCGGTTGGACTTGTAGTTGGTCAGGTCGATCTCCTTGTGGGCGATGTTCCAGTCGCCGCAGATGACCCATTCGCGCCCGTCCTGCATGCGCTCCGCCAGCCAGGGCCGGAAGAACTCCAGGAAACGCCACTTGGAATCCTGGCGATGATCGCCGGAGGAGCCCGACGGCAGGTACAGCGAGACCACCGACAGGTTGCCGAAACGCATCTCGGCATAACGGCCCTCGTTGTCCGCCTCCTCGAAGCCGATACGCGTGATGACCTCGTCCGGCTGGCGGCGGCTGTACAGGGCCACCCCGCTGTAGCCGGGCTTCACCGCATCGACATAGACACTGTGGTACCCGGGTGGATGGAAGGGCTCGCCCTGGATCTGGTGGATCTGGGCCTTGGTCTCCTGGATGCAGACCACGTCGGCCCCGGTCCCCGGGAGCCAGTCGAAGAAGCCCTTGCGGGCGGCGGCACGGATGCCGTTGGCGTTCATCGAGAGTATGCGCATGGCGGGGAACAATACCCGTGCGCGCGGGCGCGGAAAAGGGCCCCGACCGGCGCCGATGCCGGATTCGCGGGCGGGTGTGTCAGAATACGGCGTTTTATGACCGGAGCAGCCCGATGACCGCCCACGCCTTCCTGGAATATGCCCTGCAACGCGATGTACTGCGCTTTGGCGAGTTCACGCTGAAGTCCGGGCGGGTGAGTCCGTACTTCTTCAACGCGGGCCTGTTCAACCGGGGCTCCGACCTGGCGCGGCTCGGCGAATTCTATGCGCGGGCAATCAAGGACTCCGGCATCGAGTTCGACCTGGTGTTCGGGCCGGCCTACAAGGGCATCCCGCTGGCGGCGGCGGTGACCGAGGCGCTTTATCGCGACCACGGCATGGACCGCCCCTGGGCCTTCAACCGCAAGGAGGCCAAGGACCACGGCGAGGGCGGCAACATCGTCGGCGCCCCGCTGGAGGGACGGGTGCTGATCGTGGACGACGTGATCACCGCCGGCACCGCGATCCGCGAGTCGGTGGACCTGATCCGTGCCGCGGGGGCCACGCCGGTCGGGGTCGCGATCGCGCTGGACCGCGAGGAACGCGGCCGCGGCGAGCGCTCCGCCATCCAGGAGGTCGAGGCCGATCTTGGCCTGCAGGTGGTGCGTGTCGCCCGGCTTGGCGATCTGGTGACCATGCTGGAGGACACCGGCCGAGCCCCCGAACACCTGGAGGCCCTGCGCGCCTACCGCGCCGAATACGGGGTATAGGGGGCGCGTACCGCGGCATCCATGACCCCGTCATTGCGAGGAGTGCAGCGACGAAGCACAAAAGCAGCGAAGCTGCGTTGAACGGCCGCAGGCCGGCCCGCAGGGCGAGCGAAGCGAGTAACCTCCAGAAGCTGACAGGGGGCGGGCCGGGATCGGGTGGTTCCGGACGGAGGTTGCTTCGTCGGCTGCGCCTCCTCGCAATGACGGGAGGTCGGGGGATGCGGCGTGGTGCGGCATACGCCGCCCCGGACTACAGGAGCTCTGTGTCGTCGTGCGAGTATGCCGGCGAGCAGCTGCACAGGATGTGCAGCGGCTCGCTACCCGTGTTGCGGATGTTGTGCGGCGTGCCGGGGGCAATGCAGACGGTGTCGCCCACACTCACCGGGAAGGTCTCCTCGCCCAGACGCATCTCGCCCTGTCCGCGCGTGACGTGATAGAGCTCCTCGGTGCGGGCGTGGCGATGCAGGCGCGTAATCGCACCGGGTTCCACCACGGCCTCGGCCAGGCTCTGGGCGGCATTGCCATGCACGTCGGGGTGCATCAGCTCGCGGATCTCGGAGCCGTCCTTGGTGTCGTAGGCCGGGATGTCACTGTAGCGCGTGTGCATGGCTCCCCCTGCTCAGGCCGAGGCCGGCACTTCCTCGAGCAAAAGGCTGTGCCCGCCCATTGCGGCGGGCTTGGGCACCCCCATCAACTCCAGCACGGTCGGGGCCACATCGGCCAGCCCGCCGCCGGTGCGCAGGCGCCAGCGCTGCGAGTCGGTGATCATGCACATCACTGGATAGATGGTGTGCTGGGTATGCGGCGCCCCGGTCACCGGGTCGATGTATTCGTCGCAATTGCCGTGGTCGGCGGTCACGATCGCGGAGTACTCCAGTTCCTTGGCGGCATCCAGCACGCGACCGACCTCGCGGTCGAGGCTCTGGACGGCCTGGATCAGGGCCTCGCGCTTCGCGGTGTGCCCGACCATGTCGCCGTTGGCGAAGTTCACCAGGATGAAGCCGTAGCGCCCGCTCTCCATCGCCTGGATGGTCTCGTCGGCGACCTGCCTGGCGCTCATCTCCGGCTGTTCGTCATAGGTATCCACCGACGGCGAGGGCACCATCACGCGCTGTTCGCCGGCGTAGGGCTCTTCCTTGCCGCCGTTGAAGAAGAAGGTGACGTGGGCGTACTTCTCGGTCTCCGCACAGTGGAACTGCGGGATGCCGGCGGAGGCGATCGTGCTGCCCAGGGTCGTCGACGGGCGCTCCGGGGGAAAGGCGATCGGCGACAGGAAACGCGGGTCGTACTCGGTCAGGCAGGTTTCGGACACCGGATGGAAGTCGCCGCGATCGAAGCCGTCGAACTCGTCCATACCCAGGGCGGCCGTCAGCTGGCGCGGGCGGTCGTTGCGGAAATTGAACAGCACGCAGACCGCATCCCTCCCCAGCGGCGCGCCGCCGTTGATGATGCGCGGATTGATGAACTCGTCATCCTCGCCGGCGCCATAGGCGGCCTCGATGGCCTCGCGGGCGGATCCGGCGGCCTCGCCCTCGGCGTAGGCGATCGCGCGGAAGGCCTTCTCCGTGCGCTTCCAGCGCTTGTCGCGGTCCATCGCATAATAGCGCCCGCACACCGTGGCGATCGCGCCACCGGCATTCGCCAGCTCCTCCTCGAGCGGATCGAGGTAGTTGAGTGCGGAGCGGGGTGCGGTGTCACGGCCGTCGGTGATCATGTGCACCATCGGCCGCGCGCCCTCGCGCTGACAGATCTCGACCAGGGCGCGCAGGTGACGAATATGCGAATGCACACCGCCATCGGAGACCAGTCCGATCAGGTGGAGCGGCAGGTCGTTGTTGGCCGCCGCGCGTGCGGCGCTGACCAGGGCGTCATTCTCGTAGAAGCTGCCATCGGCAATGGAGTCGTCGATGCGCACCAGGTCCTGGTTGATCACCGTGCCCGCCCCCAGCGTGAGATGCCCGACCTCCGAGTTGCCCATCTGTCCGTCCGGCAGCCCGACGGCCCGGCCACAGGCGTCCAGCGTTGTATGGGCATGGGTGGAGAGGTACTCGTCGAGACGCGGTGTATTGGCCTCGGCGTAAGCGTTGTTCAGCTTGGAGGGGTTCACGCCCACTCCGTCCATGACGATCAGCAGGACGGGGCGGCGGGGGGTGGAACGCGGGTCTGCCATCGCGGGATCATTACCTGGGTCAATGGGTTACCCGGGTATTTTAGCAAGTTCCAATGCTTGGCGGGGCAGGGGCCGCACAAAACGTGCTTCGCACCGGAGGGTCAGCGATCCCGCCCGGCGTCGCGCCCCCCCGGTGCCGCATCCGCTTCACCCGGGGCGGCGGGCGGGCCGTCATCGCTCGGCGCACCGGAAGAGGCCGGCGGGCCGGCATCGGGTGCCGGATCTCCGCCGACAGCCTCGTCCGCATGCGCGGCAGGGTCACGCGGAGCCTCGCGCTGGCGCCGCAGCTCGGCCTGCTCTTCCTCGAGACGGTCGAGTTCGGCATCCATCTCCTCGTCCGTCAACGGAGTGTAGCCGGTACGCGCCGCCGCCGTGGTGCCTTCGCCACTGGCGGGCCCAGAGCGCCCCGATGCGGACGCCGTGGATGCCGCCGCGGCCTGCTTGCGCGAACCGCCGCCGCTGCCGCCACTACGCGGCGCACCACCGCCACCGCCCGGACCATCGTCGTCCGGCCCGTCATCATCGGCCCCGGCCGCATCGTCACCGCCCGCCGTGGCGCGGCGCTCGGCCTTCTTGCGCTCCATGATCCGCGACAGAATCAGGCCGATCTCGAACAACAGCCACATCGGAAGGGCCAGCAGCGTCTGCGAGATGATGTCCGGCGGGGTCAGCACCATGCCGACCAGGAACACGCCAACGATCACGTAGGGGCGCTTCTGCGCCAGCTTGGCCGGGGTCGTGGCCCCCATGGAGACGAGCAGGATGGTTGCGACCGGCACCTCGAAGGCGATGCCGAAGGCGATGAACAACATGATGACGAACGACAGATAACGCGAGATGTCGGTCATCACCGCCACGCCCTCGGGCGCCGTGGCCGTAAAGAACGCAAAGATCAGCGGAAAGACCACGAAGTAGGCGAACGCCATCCCCAGATAGAACAGCGCGGTGGACGACGCCACCAGCGGCAGCGCCATGCTCTTTTCGTGCGAGTAAAGCCCCGGGGCCACGAAGGACCAGACCTGATACAGCAGGTAGGGGATGCTGAGCACCACCGCCAGCAGCAGGGTCAGCTTGAACGGGATCAGGAACGGCGCGGCCACGTCGATCGCGATCATGCTGGTGCCTTCCGGCAGGTGCTGCATGAGCGGATCGGCCAGCCACGTGTAGATCGGGTTGGCGAACGGGAACAGGATCAGGAACACCACCAGGATGGCGATGAACATCCTGAGGATGCGGTCGCGCAGCTCGATCAGGTGCGTGAGCAGGGTCTCGGTTGCTTCCGGACTCGGCTCGACCCCCGGTTTGGTCTTGCTCATGAGTGCTTGTCAGGGGTCTGGTCGTCGTGAGTGGCGTCGCCGGCGGAATCCGGATCCTGGTTCGATGACGGGCTGGACGCATCCGGCGTGCGGCGCTCGCGCACGGCCGGCTTCTTGCGTTCCGGCCGCGGGCCATCGGCGCTGCGCGCCTTCTGCTCGGCGGCCAGGGCGGGATCGTCGGTCATCAGGTTGCCGTCCAGGTTGCCCTGGGTCGGCACGCGGCGAACCTCCGTGGGCTCCTCGGTCGTCGTCTTCTCCGACGTCTCCGGATCATCCTGCGCGTCGCCGGCAGCGGCCTCCGGGCTGCGCATGGAGGGCTTGTCCCGCACCGCGGGCTTGGACTTCTTCCCGGAGAGCGCCTCTTGCTCGCTGGAGGAGAGGTTCTTGCGCGTCTTCGGCGGGCCCTCGATGTCTTCCCGCAATCCGCGCTCGGTATCCTCGATATCCTCGCGCAGGCTGGTCTCGGTCTCGTCCATCATGTTCTTGAGCTGGCGGATCTCGCGGTCCTGGCTCTTCAGCATGTTGCGCAGCTCGTCGGTCTGCAGCTCCTGTTCGAAATCGGAGCGCACGCTGTGGACGAAGCGCCGGGTCTTGCCGACCCAGCGCCCGATCTCGCGTGCAAGACCGGGCAGCCGCTCCGGCCCGACGACCAGAAGCGCCACCAGCACGATGATGATGATTTCCCAGAAGCCGATGTCGAACATGGGCTACCGCCGCTCGAGCCGGTCCGTCGCGCCGGGCGCGACGTTCAGGACTTCTTGTCCGATTGCGAGGCGTCGGAATCCTTTTCGCTGCTCTTCTTGACCTCGGCGTCGACGACGCGGCCCTTCTCGTCGGTCTGGTCCTCGACCTCGGGCGGCTCGCCCTCTTCGCCTTCCTTCTTCTCTTCGGCGTCGGGATCCTTCACGGCCTGACGAAAATTCTTCATCGCCGAGCCGATATCCCCACCCATGTTGCGCAGCTTCTTCGTGCCGAACAGCAGCACGACGATCAACAGGATGATGAGGAGCTGCCAAATACTGATACCACCAATACCCATGGACTCTGTTCTCCAGTCATACAACTTTGGGGTTAGCCTGAACGGCGCCAGGCCCATAATCAACTCTGGGGCACACCCGCCACCGGGGACGTTCGTGCTGGAGTCGCTTTTTCTTCGCGGACAGGGCGCTGCGATTGCAGTGTAGCCGCGCCACATGAACGAACGCTTTACAGCCGGCGACTAAATGAGCCCCCGCGGGGAAACACCGCTTAATGTACACGCTACGAATGGTCGGACCGGCGACCACTGGTTTCGCGCGCAGCCTTCTCGGCGACGCCCGACAGGCCGAAACGCCGGCCCAGTTCATCGAGGACATCGTCCGGGTGTCGTCCGCGGGCCGCGAGCACTACCAGGGCATGAAACCACAGGTCGGCCATTTCTGACACCAGGGCGTCGGTGTCGTCATTCTTGGCCGCGATCAGCGTCTCCGCCGATTCCTCGCCCAGTTTCTTGAGCATCTCGTCCAGCCCGCGCGCGTGAAGCTTCGCCACGTAGGACTGCTCCGGGTCGGCCTGGCGGCGCTGCTCGATCACCTCGGCGAGCGCGGAAAGCACCTCGGCACCACCCGGACGGGGAGTCGAATCGGTCATTGCGCGGCGACCTCGGCGTCGTTCGGCCGCACCGGGACGCCGGCGGCCGCCATCGCGTCCTTGGCCTCGCCCACCGTGTGCTGACCAAAGTGAAAGATACTGGCCGCCAGCACGGCATCGGCATGGCCCTCGGTCACGCCCTCCACCAGGTGCCGCAGTTCACCGACCCCGCCCGAAGCAATCACCGGCACGCCGACCGCATCGCTGACCGCGCGGGTCAGCGGCAGGTCGAAGCCGATGCGGGTGCCGTCACGATCCATGCTCGTCAGCAGGATCTCGCCAGCCCCCAGGGACTCCATACGCTGCGCCCACTCGACCACGTCCAGACCGGTCTCGCGGCGACCTCCGTGGGTAAAGACCTCCCAGCGCGGTGGTTCATTCCCCGTGCTGACCTGCTTGGCGTCGATCGCGACCACGATGCACTGGCTGCCGACCCAGTCGGCGGCCTCGCGCACCAGCTCGGGCCGGTGCACCGCGGCGGTGTTGATGGAGACCTTGTCGGCCCCGGCGTTCAGCAGGCGGCGGATGTCCTCCACCGCGCGCACGCCCCCGCCCACGGTCAGCGGGATAAACACCTCGCGGGCCACCGCCTCGACCACGTGCAGGATGGTCTCGCGGTCGTCGCTGGAGGCGGTGATGTCGAGGAAGGTGATCTCGTCCGCGCCCTGGGCGTTGTAGCGCCGGGCGATCTCCACCGGATCGCCGGCATCGCGGATGCCCACGAAGTTGACGCCCTTGACCACGCGGCCGGCATCGACATCCAGGCAGGGGATGATGCGCTTGGCGAGCATCTCAGGTCGCGAGGGCCTTGCGGGCCTCCTCCAGGGTGAAGGCGCCGTCGTACAAGGCCCGGCCGACGATGGCGCCGGTGATGCCGTCCTCCTCGCGCGCGGCGAGGTTGCGCAGGTCGTCCAGCGAACTGATGCCGCCGGAGGCGATCACCGGCACCCGCACGTTGCTCGCCAGGCGCGCGGTGGCCTCCACGTTGGGGCCCTTCATCATCCCGTCGCGGGCGATGTCAGTGTAGACAAAGGCCACCACGCCGTCGGCCTCGAAGTGCTGGGCCAGATCGATCACGTCGTGGTGCGACAGCTTGGACCAGCCATCCACCGCCAGCTTGCCGTCCTTGGCATCCAGCCCGACGATGATACGGCCGGGAAACTCCAGGCACAGGTCGTTCACGAAGTGCGGGGCGCTGACGGCGCGGGTGCCGATGATCACGAACTCCACCCCGGCGTCCAGGTAGGCCTGGACCGTGTCCTCGTCACGCACGCCGCCGCCGATCTGGATCGGCAACTCGGGGAAGGCCTTGGCGATCGCGTGCACCGCCTGGGCATTGCGTGGCTGGCCGGCGAAGGCGCCATCGAGATCGACGATATGCAACCGCTCGGCCCCGGCATCCACCCAGCGCTTTGCCATCTCCACCGGGTCCTCGCCGAACACGGTGGAATCGTCCATGTTCCCCTGACGCAGGCGAACGCACTTGCCTTCCTTCAGATCGATTGCGGGAATGACCAGCATCTTCGACTCCTCACGACGCCCCGGGACCGTCTCCGTCCCAGCGCAGAAAGTTGTGCAGCAGGCGCAGCCCGCAGGCGGCGCTCTTCTCCGGATGGCACTGCATGGTGAACAACGAGCCCCGCGCCAGTGCCGAGGCAAAGGTCTCGCCGTAATCGGTGCGCCCGGCCACATCGGCCTCGCGCTCGGGCTGCACCCGGTAACTGTGGACGAAATAGAACCACGGGGTTTCCGGCAGGCCGTGCCACAGGGGATGCTCCTGCGCCGGCAGCACGCGGTTCCAGCCCATGTGCGGGATCTTCAGGCGCCGGCCATCCGCACCCTGCATGGCGGGGAAGCGCGCGACCCGGCCCGGCAGGATACCCAGCAGGTCGACACCGCCACTCTCCTCGCTGGCGTCCATCAGGATCTGCTGGCCCAGGCACAGGCCCAGGAACGGGCGGTCCGCCGCCAGCTCCGGCAGCAGCCGGTCGAGCCCGCGACTCGACAGCGCCTGCATGGCGTCCCCGGCCGCGCCCTGGCCGGGAAACACCAACCGGTCGGCCTCGCGCAGGGTCTCGGGGTCGTCGGTCAGCAGTACGCGCTGGTCGCCCGCGGCCTCGTGCTCCAGTGCACGCACGACCGAGTGCAGATTCCCCATGCCGTAATCGATGACGGCAACAGTTTCCATGGCCGGTTCTCGTCCGTTGGTCCGTTAAGGAAACACTGATCCATGTACACGCTCGCGCTCGAGTCGCTTTTGCGTGCGAACAAGGCGCGGTGACTGCCGTGCAGTCATTCTGCACAAAGGAACCGCAACGCCGTGCGCGCGCCCGTTTTTGATAACAACAGGCGGCCGAGCCCCTTGGGGTTGGCACCCCAGGTTCCCCGATCCGGCGTTGCGCCCCGAATCCATCAAGACCGGGCGGGTAGAACCACTACCCACTGCGCACCGCGCCTTGTCTCGGAAAACCTGGGGTACCAACGCGAGTGTGTACATGGATCAGTGTTTCCTTAGAGACTGCCCTTGGTGGACGGCGTGATCCCCGCCGAGCGCGGATCGAGCTCGGCCGCCACCCGCAGGGCGCGGCCAAGGGCCTTGAAGATGGTCTCGGCGACATGGTGCGCGTTGTCCCCGCGCAGGCAGTCGATGTGCAGGGTCATCCAGCCGTGGTTGACCAGCCCCTGGAAGAACTCGTGGAACAGATCAACATCGAACTCGCCGATGTGCGAGCGGCGGAAGTCGGCATGCATCTCCAGCCCCGGGCGCCCGGAGAAATCGATCACCACGCGCGACAGCGCCTCGTCCAGCGGGACGTAGGCATGGCCATAGCGGCGGATACCCTTCTTGTCTCCCAGGGCCTTCACCAGCGCCTGGCCCAGGGTGATCCCGATGTCCTCCACCGTGTGGTGGGCATCGATGTGCAGGTCGCCCTCGGCACGCACGTCGAGATCCACCAGACCGTGGCGGGCCACCTGGTCCAGCATGTGATCGAGGAACGGGATGCCGGTCTCGAGGTGGCTCTGGCCGGTACCGTCGAGATTCAGCTCGATGGCGATCCGGGTCTCCAGGGTGTCGCGGCGGACGGATGCGGTACGTTCAGTCATGTTCCGGTTCAGGCACGGTAAAAGGCCAGTGTAGCAAGGCTGGCGCCCGCCCGGTATGACCGCGGGCGTTATCCGCGCGGGCCCAGCTTCGGCCCCACCAGCAACGCCTCCGGGACAGCCTCCTGGATGGCGCAGGGCAGTTCACTGCAAAGCCCCGGCCGCGCGGTCAGCGAGACCCACAGGGTGTTCAGTTTCAGGTTCAGCTCGACGAACGCGATATCGGCGCCGTAGCCGTTCAACACCTGTTCGATGGCGCGGGCCCGGGCGTGGAGCTCGTCGCGCGGACGCTCGCGCAGGCCCGGGATCAGCATCATGAAGTCGGCCAGGCGGCGCCCTTCTGCATCGCGACGGGGCAGACGCTGCCACAGGGGCTGGTGGGGCTCGAGGAGCAGGGCCGGGCGCAGGGCTGGATCGGCCTCGCGAGGCGCGGGGGAATCGGGGGACATGGCGATTCTCGGCATGGACCTTTCCGGAGTCTAGCAGGCTGCCAGGCCAGAAGGTCCGCACCAGGACGGCTTTCCCGGACACAAAAAAGCCGGGGACAAGCCCCGGCTTCTACTAAAGAGAACTGAAGCTCTCTTTAATTACCGCACTTCGACCTCGGTCGAGTCGGATTCACCCTTGTTGTCCGTCCAGGAGATGGACACGGTGTCACCGGAAGAACCGTCGATCTCGGTCTGCAGGAACGGGTTGCGGGAGACGGTGTAGTTCCAGTTGGCGGTCAGCACGTTGCTGCCGTTACGGGCTACTTCCACGGTCTCGATGAAGTGCGGGCCACCGTCGTCATCGGGGACGAGCATGTCGTGGCTGATGAGCGCACGGATGTTGATTACGCCGTTGCTTTCCTGGGCGCGAACTCGAATAGACATATCTTAAACCTCCAGTAGTGTTCGGATCAGCGGTTGGGGGTCGGCGTTAGCCGCCGCAGCCACCGACCGTGACCTTCACTTCTTGAACCGTCTTGTACCAGGTGTCGCCCGACTTCACGGCGGCGACCACGTTGGAGGACTCGCCCATGCGGATACGGCCGGAGACGTTCGCGTGCGCGCCGTCAGCCAGGACGTAGTGGGCGGTCAGCGGC
This sequence comes from Thioalkalivibrio sp. AKL19, assembly GCF_000420165.1. Classification (GTDB taxonomy): domain Bacteria; phylum Pseudomonadota; class Gammaproteobacteria; order Ectothiorhodospirales; family Ectothiorhodospiraceae; genus Thioalkalivibrio. The sequence goes on from NZ_ATUK01000011.1 coordinate 52,591, forward strand.
TGATTGTTCAGCTCGACGAACACGGCCATTTCGGTCACGTTGTCCAGGCCGGACTCGATCGACACCGGAACCACGGCGCCGTTTTCGGCGATTTCCGGGGCGCTCAGGGTGACGTCACCATCGGCGATGTCGCTGGAGCCGGTGACGGCTTCCATGGCGGCTTCGAGGCCTTCGGCGCCGAAGGCCTCGGACGGCCAGGCGGCGAGCAGCTTGCTCGGGGCGAGCAGACCGGCCCCGACGGCGACACCGACAGTACCGGCGGCGAGAGTGCCTTTCAGGAAGACACGGCGCTTGGTGCTAATCATGGATGATCTCCTCTCATCTTGTGGGTCAGTTCCGGATAATCCGGGGACGTCCTGGCGGCAAGCCGCGATGACGTCTGTTGCATTGGACGGCGACCTGCATGGGTCTATTCCCTGCGGATCGGGCTCCGCCCCCTGACCAGCTTCAGTGGTCTTTTGCTGGTCTCGCAGATGCATCGTCCCAAACCTGGCTGAATCATTGATGAACGAATCATCGCGATTCGTGATCGGGCGAATTTCGTCCGGGAGGACGCGGCGGCGTTGAGCCCTGCCACCTGAAGCCAGCGGCGTATCAATGGCACACTATCGCCCTTCAATGCAACGAAGACCCGGACCCGACCATGTTCTCCTGCAAGGCCCAATGGCTGTTGATTGCCGTGATCGTCGTGCTTGGCACGATGCAGATGCTCGCCTCCTGCGGCCAGAAGGGCGATCTCTACCTGCCCGATGACGAGGAAACCGAGGAGCGCTGAGCCCGTAATGATCCCACTGAAGGACCACTAGATGGACTATTTCGATTATCACGGCGACACCCTGCACTGCGAGGGGGTGGCCCTGGACGGCCTGGCCGATCTGGTCGGCACCCCCGCGTACGTGTATTCCCGCGCCACGCTGGAGCGCCACTACCGCGCGTTCAGCGAGGCCCTCATCGGGACCCCGCACCAGGTCTGCTTCGCCGTGAAGGCCAACTCCGCGCTGGGCGTGCTGAACGTGCTCGCGCGCCTGGGCGCCGGGTTCGACATCGTCTCCGGGGGCGAACTGGAACGCGTGCTGCGCGCCGGGGGCGACCCGGCGAGGGTGGTGTTCTCCGGGGTGGGCAAGACCGCCGCCGAGATGCGCCGGGCGCTGGAGGTCGGCATCCACTGCTTCAATGTCGAGTCCGCCCCGGAGCTGGACCGGCTGGAGGCGGTCGCCGCGGACATGGGGGTACAGGCCCCGGTGTCGATCCGGGTGAACCCGGACGTCGACGCCGAGACCCACCCCTATATCGCCACTGGTCTGCGCGAGAACAAGTTCGGCGTCGCCATCGAGGAGGCGCCGGCGCTGTATGCCCGGGTGCGTGACAGCGAACACCTGGAGGCAACCGGCGTCGACTTCCATATCGGCTCGCAACTCACGCGCATCGATCCGTTCACCGATGCGTTGAAGCGCGTGCTGGCACTGGTCGACCAGCTGGCTGCGGACGGTATCGAGCTGGAGCACATCGACGTCGGCGGTGGGCTGGGCGTGCGCTACCGCGACGAGACGCCGCCGGAACCGGATGCCTGGGCCAGCGCCCTGCGCGAGGTCCTGGACGATCGTCCGCTGAAGGTATTGCTGGAGCCGGGGCGCGCCATTGCCGCGAATGCCGGCGCATTCCTGACCCGGGTGGAATACCTGAAGCACACCGAGGCGCACGACTTCGCGATCGTCGACGGCGCGATGAACGACCTGCTGCGCCCGGCGCTGTACGGCGCCTGGCAGGAGATCGTGCCGGTGGTGCAGCGCCACGACACCGAGACCCGCACCTACGACATCGTCGGCCCGGTCTGCGAGACCGGCGACTTCCTCGGGCGCGAACGCGAACTGGCGCTGGCCGCCGGCGACCTGCTGGCGGTGCGCTCGGCCGGCGCCTACGGCTATGTGATGGCCGGCAACTACAACTCGCGCCCGCGCCCGCCGGAGGTGATGGTCGACGGCGACCACTTCCAGATCATCAACCGCCGCGAGCAGGTGGATCATCTGATGATGCGCGAGAGCATGCTGCCGCAGGATGCCGACGACGAGAACCCGCCCGGGAGCGTGGAACCATGATCCCGCGCCAGCCCGAACCGGAGCTGATGCTGGAGCCGGAGCAGGCCCGCGCCTACGCCGAGGCCGACTTCGCCGCCCCGCACGAGGGCTTCGTGGATGCCTACACCGAGACGTTCCCGGGCCCGGTCAGCGGACCGGTGCTGGATCTCGGATGTGGCCCCGGCGATGTCTCGCTGCGCTTCGCCGCACGCTACCCCGACTGCGAGGTCGACGGCCTCGACGGTGCCCCCGCAATGCTGGCCGCGGGTGACGCGCTGATGGCGGGCCACCCGGCGGCCGGCCGCGTACATCTGTCCGCGGGCTGCCTGCCCGACGCGCGGGGCCCGCGGGCCCCGTACGCCACGATTATCAGCAACTCCCTGCTGCATCACCTGCACGACCCGGCGGTGCTGTGGCAGGCAATCCGTCGCGACGGCGCACCGGGCGCGGCAGTGTTCATCATGGACCTGCGGCGCCCGGACTCGACGGAGGCGGTCCAGGCCCTGGTGGCACAGTACGCGGCCGACGACCCGCCGGTTCTGCGCCGCGACTTCGAGCACTCCCTGCACGCCGCCTTCACTCCCGACGAGGTCCGCGACCAGCTGGCCGCCGCCGGGCTCCACGGTTTCACGGTCCGCGCCACCTCGGACCGGCACATGATCATCTTCGGGCACTTGCCGGAGGCCGTCTGATGCGCCTGGAATTCACCAAGATGCACGGGCTGGGCAACGACTTCGTCGTAATCGACGGCATCCGCCAGTCGGTGCGGCTGGACGAGCCGGCGCTGCGCCATCTTGCGGATCGCCACTTCGGGGTCGGCTGCGACCAGATCCTGCTGGTGGAAAACCCCGGCGATCCGGCACAGGCTCTGTTCCGCTACCGCATCTTCAATGCCGATGGCTCCGAGGTCGAGCAGTGCGGCAACGGCGCGCGCTGCTTCGCCCGCTTCGTGCGCGAACAGGGCCTGACCGAGGCGCGCGAGATCCCGGTCGAGACCCTGGGCGGGCGCATCGTGCTGCATGTCGAGGACGACGAACGCGTGCGCGTCGACATGGGACGCCCCGAGTTCGCGCCGGCGCGCATCCCGCTGGTCGCCGAGGGCGAGGCCGACGCCTACACCCTGGACGTGCAGGGCCACTCGATCACCCTCGGGGCGGTCTCCATGGGCAACCCGCATGCGGTGATCCTGGTCGACGACGTTGCCCGCGCGCCGGTGGCCGAGATCGGCCCGGTCATCGAGCGCCACGAAAGCTTCCCCCGGCGGGTGAACGTCGGCTTTGCCGCGCTGCGCGACCGCGGGCATGTCGACCTGCGGGTGTTCGAACGCGGGGTCGGGGAGACCCTGGCCTGCGGCAGCGGCGCCGCCGCCGCGATGGCCGTCCTGCGCCGCCGCGGCCTGGTCGACGACGACGTCGAGGTGGCCCTGCCGGGCGGGACCCTTGTGCTAAGCTGGAACGGACAGGCCGAGGCACCGGTTTGGCTGACCGGGCCGGCCACCACGGTATTCAACGGCTGGATCGATCTATGACTGGGCAATCCTCCAACGCCTCTGCTGCAGAGACCGCGAAGACCCGCACAACAAAGAACCACCCCAAAGACGCGATCAGCGCGGCCGATGTCGAGGCCTATCTGCGCGAACACCCCGACTTCTTCCAGGACCACCTGCCGCTGCTGGACATCCTGCGCCTGCCGCACCCGACCGGCGGCGCGGTATCGCTGCTGGAGCGCCAGGTCGCCCTGCTGCGCGAGAAGCACCGGGCAATGGAACAGCACATGGGCGAGCTGGTCGAGCGCGCCCGCGACAACGAGCGCATGGGCCAGCACCTGCACGAACTGGCCAAGACCCTGATGCGCGCCGAGAACCTGGACGCCGTGCTGGCACTGACCCAGGACGCCCTGCGCAACGAACTGGGCGCGGAGCGCGTCAGTATCCGCCTGGCGCACCGCGAGGTCGACGACCTGCATGCCCTGGACACCGCCGAACTGGGCACCTTCGACCCGCTGTTCAGTCGCGGCAAGGCACAGTGCGGCCGGGTGCCGGCCGAGATGCTGGACGTGCTGTTCGACGACGCCGAAGAGATCGGCTCGGCCATCCTGATGCCGCTGGGCGACGAATCCGACCGCATCGGCGTGCTCGGCCTGGCCAGCGAGTCCGCGGACCGCTTCCAGCCCGACATGGGCACCTATTTCGTCACCCATATCGGCGACCTGCTGGCCGAATCGATCCGCTGCCATGTCGAGCGGACCCACGCCGCGGCCTGACGCGGCGCGCACCGACGCCCCCGTACAGGATCCGGACATCGCGGCCTTCCTGGCCCACTTGCGCGATGTTCGCGGTCATTCGCCGCATACCGTCCAGGCCTACCGGCGCGACCTGACGCGTCTTCGCGGGCTGCACGAAGGCCCCTGGGAGACGCTGAAGGCCGCGGACATGCGCCGCATCGCCGGGCAGCTGGCCCGCCAGGGACGCCACCCACGCTCCATCCAGCGCTTCCTGTCGGCCGTGCGGGGCTTCTTCGCCTACCAGGTGGAACAGCGGCGCATGCCAGCCAATCCGGCCGCCGGCATGCGCGGGCCGCGCGCCGGGCGCCCGCTGCCACGCGACCTCGATGTCGACCAGACCCAGCAGGCGCTGGCCCCGGCCGAGGGCCTGGACCCGACGCTGGCGGCCCGCGACCAGGCGATGCTCGAGCTGCTGTATTCGTCCGGGCTGCGCCTGTCGGAGCTCACCGGGCTGGACCTGGTCGATCTCGACCTCGAGGCCGGGCTGGTCCGCGTGCTCGGCAAGGGCCGGCGCGAGCGCAGTGTCCCGGTAGGCCGGGTGGCCCGCGAGGCCCTGCGCACCTGGCTGGCACGCCGCGGCGACTGGGCCACGGCGGACGAGCGCGCCGTGTTCGTCAGCCGTCGCGGCCAGCGCCTGGGCAACCGCGCGGTGCAGCGCCGGGTCGCCGAGGCCGGTCGCCGTGCCGGCCTGGACGTGCGCCTGCACCCCCACCGCCTGCGCCATGCCTTCGCCAGCCACCTGCTGGAGTCGAGTGGCGATTTGCGGGCCATCCAGGAACTTCTCGGCCACGCAAACCTTGAAACCACCCAGATCTATACCCATCTCGACTATCAGCACCTGGCACAGGTGTATGATGCCGCCCATCCGCGGGCCCGCCGGAGGGACTGATCCGGCCGCGATCCACCCGCCGGGTGAACGATCCCGGGTAGCCGCGACCCAACACCGTGCCCCGAGGGAAACCTTGATCCGGGTTTCCCCCAGATACACAGCCGGACAGGAGAGATCCGTGGAACAGTTTCGCGGCACCACCATCGTTTGCGTCCGCAAGGACGGCGCCGTCACCCTCGGGGGCGACGGCCAGGTATCCCTTGGCAACACCGTGATGAAGGGCAACGCGCGCAAGGTGCGCCGCGTCTATCACGACCGTATCCTCGCCGGCTTTGCCGGCGGCACCGCCGATGCCTTCACCCTGTTCGAGCGCTTCGAGGGCATGCTGGAGAAACACTCCGGCAACATCACCCGCGCCGCCGTCGAGCTGGCCAAGGACTGGCGCACCGACCGCGCCCTGCGCAAGCTGGAGGCGCTGCTGGCCGTATCCGACCGCGAGAACTCCTTCGTGATCTCCGGCAACGGTGACGTGATCGAACCGGAGAACGCCCTGATCGCGATCGGCTCCGGCGGCCCCTACGCGCAGGCCTCCGCCCAGGCCCTGCTGCAGAACACCGACCTGTCGGCCCGCGAAGTCGTGGAGAAATCCCTGAACATCGCCGCCGACATCTGCGTGTACACCAATCACAACATCACCCTGGAGAGCCTGGACGCGGAGTAACGCGACCCGGCGCCAAGCGATTCGACCAAGGCCCATTTGCCATGACCGACATGACCCCTCGCGAGATCGTCCAGGAACTGGACCGCTACATCATCGGCCAGGACGAGGCCAAGCGCTCCGTTGCTGTCGCCCTGCGCAACCGCTGGCGCCGCCGCCAGCTACCGCCGGAGTTGCAGCCGGAGGTCACGCCCAAGAACATCCTGATGATCGGCCCGACCGGTGTGGGCAAGACCGAGATCGCCCGGCGCCTGGCCAAGCTGGCGCATGCACCGTTTATCAAGATCGAGGCGACCAAGTTCACCGAGGTCGGCTACGTCGGGCGCGATGTCGAGTCGATCATCCGCGATCTGGCCGAGGCAGCCGTCAAGCAGCTGCGCGACGAGGCCCTTCGTGAAAACCGCGTGAAGGCCGAGGATGCCGCCGAGGAGCGCATCCTGGATGCCCTGCTGCCACGCCCGCGCAACGCCGGGTTCACCGAATCCGAGCCGGACGACTCCAACAGCGAGACTCGCCAGAAGCTGCGCAAGCGCCTGCGCGAAGGCGACATGGACGAGCGCGAGATCGACATCGAGGTCTCGCAGAACCCCCAGGGCGTGGAGATCATGACGCCACCGGGCATGGAGGAGATGGCCAGCCAGCTGCAGTCGATGTTCCAGAACCTGGGCGGGCAGAAGACGCGTTCGCGGCGGCTGAAGATCGCCGAGGCACGCAAGCTGCTGATCGAGGAAGAGGCCGCGCGCCTGATCAACGAGGAAGAGTTGAAAGAGCGCGCCATCGAGCGCGTCGAGCAAAGCGGCATCGTGTTCCTCGACGAGATCGACAAGGTCGCCAGGGGCAGCGAGAAGGGCAGCGGCGGCGAGGTCTCCCGCGAGGGCGTGCAGCGCGACCTGCTGCCGCTGATCGAGGGCACGACCGTGTCCACCAAGCTGGGCATGGTGCGCACGGACCACATCCTGTTCATCGCCTCCGGTGCCTTCCACCTGTCCAAGCCCTCGGACCTGGTCCCGGAGCTGCAGGGGCGCCTCCCCATCCGCGTGGAGCTGGACGCCCTGTCGGCCGATGCCTTCGTGCGCATCCTGACCGAGCCCACCGCCTCGCTGACCGAGCAGTACACCGAGCTGATGAAGACCGAGGACGTGGAGCTGCGTTTCGAGGAGGACGGCGTGCGCCGCCTGGCGGAGATCGCCTTTGACGTGAACGCCCGGACCGAGAACATCGGGGCCCGCCGCCTGCACACCGTGCTGGAGCGCCTGCTGCAGGATGTGGCCTACCGCGCCCCGGACGTCGATGGTGCCGTAATCGTGGACCGTGCCTTTGTCGACGAACGCCTGGGCGACCTGGTCGAGGACGAGGACCTGTCCCGCTACATCCTCTGACGCAGCCACGCCGGGTACGACGTCCCGTGATCTGCGCCAGGGGGCGCTACTCGGGGGCCCCCTGGCGATAGGGGTCGAGCCAGCCCTCGGGCGGCGGGTGGAAGCGCTTGTAGGCCCAGTTGTACTGCTCGGGGCAGCGCCGCACCAGGGTCTCCACATGGGCGTTGATCGCCGTGGCCGCGCGCGCGAAATCGCGGTCGGCCACCTCCGGCCCGGCCTCGACCTCGTGATAGCGAAAGCCCCGACCCCCGGGCAGGCGCTCGGCAAACAGGAATACCACGTGATCGGCGCGCCCGCGCAGCAGGCGCGGGAGCAGGGTCATGGTCAGGGCCGGGCGCCCGAAAAACGAGGCGTGCTGTCCCGAGGCGCCCTTGGGGCTCTGGTCCGGCAGGATTCCGATGATCTCGCCGCGGTCGCGGGCCTGCTGCAGGATGCGCAGGCCGCTGCGATCGGCCGGGGCCAGCTCCGCCCCGGTGGAGGCCCGGGCCGCGCGAACCCAGCGATCAATCTCCGGGGTCTTGAACGGGCTGTACAACGTGGCCATCGGACCGTGGCGGGCGGCATCCAGGCCGGCGAACTCCCAGGAACCCAGATGCGGGGCGCACAGGAACAGCGCCCGGCCGACAGGGCGCTGGCGCAGGCGCGCGTACTGCGGCGGCTGGACGGCCAGCGTCTCCAGGCGTTCCGGGGGCGACTGCCACAGCCAGGGCGATTCGGTCAGGGCCCGGCCCATGGCCATCAACGAGCGGCGTCCCACCCGCCGCCGCCAGGCCGGGTCCTTTTCGGGGAAGCACAGCGCCAGGTTGATGCGGGTGATACGGGCCGCCCGCGTGGGGAGATACCAGGCAAGCGCCCCCACCCCGCCGCCAAGGGCGTGGTTTACCCGCAGCGGAAGTCGCGCGAGCAGGCGCAGGCCGCCCCCGATCAGGCGGTCACGCAGATGCCGACGTGGGGCCATGTTCGGATACTTCGGGTTCGACGGCCCTGTCCGGCGGTGGCTCGCGCGGGGGAATGCCGCCCTCGGTCATCAGGGGTTTGAGGGTGGTGCGCAGGTTGCGGAACAGCCGGGGGTGCTGCGCCTCCTCCTGCGCCAGCAGCTGTTTCATGTGCTCGCGCTGGGTGGGCATGGCGAAGCAGGCCGGGCAGTTGTCGAGGATGACCGGCAGCCCCGCGGCCGCGGCGAAGTCGCGGGTCTGGCGCTCGCGCACGTAGACCAGCGGGCGGATGACCCGCAGGTCCCCGGCGTCGATCGCGTAGTGAGCCTTCATGGTGCGCAGCTGGCCGCCGTGAAAGGCGCTCATCATGAAGCTTTCCGCGAGATCATCGAGGTGCTGGCCCAGCGCCAGTACGTTGTAGCCGTGTTCGCGCGCGGTGCGATACATCAGGCCGCGCTTCATGCGCGAGCAGAAGGAACAGAACGAGTCGTTGTCCATGTGCTCGCCCGCAAGCTCGGCGATGGGCTCGGACACGAAGTGATAGGGGATGCCGTAGGCACCGAGGTAATCCATCAGCCGCTGCGGCTCGAAGCCCTCGATCTCGGGGTTGATAGTGACCGCCCCGACCTCGAAACGGACCGGGGCCCGCCGAGCGAGGTTGTGCAGCAGCCACAGCAGGGTGAGCGAGTCCTTGCCACCGGACAGGCCGACCAGGATGCGGTCGCCCTCGCGGACCATGTCGAAGTCGGCGATGGCGCGCCCGGCGAGGCGGCGGATCGAGGCAGGAACGGCGGGTGTCTTCATGGGGCCGCAACATAGGCCGGGCGCCGGCTGCACGCAAGCACCAGCATGGCGGTGCGGGGAGGGGCACGCAAAGGCCTGGTGCGCAGCGCGCCGTCCTGCACCGGGGATGGGCAATGCATGCGCCGGGAGGGTGCGCAGCCTGCGGGAACGCCGCGCGCGCACAGCCTGTGGCGCGGCTTCGGGCATGGCACCCCGTTTGCATAAGCACGGGAAAGCGATGTCCACCGGGAGACCCCATGCACGACCGCAAGAGCCTCAGCCTGGCTGCCGAGCTGCGACGGAACCTGCGGGCCGAATTTCCCTCGGTGGCACGGCTGTCGGTGAGCGAGCCGGATTTCATGGAGGCGATCCTGGACTATGCCGGGCGCTCGCAGTCGAGCCTGGTACAGGCCGCGGCCCTGACCCTGCGCAGCCAGCTGGAAGGATCGGGGTATCTGCGGCCGCCGTCACCGGCGAAGACCGCAGAGGCGCCGGACCCGGATGGCGGGCAGGGCCCTGCGCACAACCGGCGCGTCTATCGGGGACGGGTGATCGAGGACCCGGAGTAGCGGCGACGGGCCGCGGGAGGGTTTCGCAGGCGGGGCGTTTTGGCGACACTCGGTGTTTTTCCGGAGAGCCGCCATGGATGCACTGTACCCCGAGATCGAACCCCACGGGATGGGCCGCCTGAAGGTCGGCGACGGCCACGAACTCTACTTCGAGGAATGCGGCAATCCGGAAGGGATTCCGCTCGTGTTCCTGCACGGCGGGCCGGGCTCGGGTTGCGAGAGTTGGCATCGCCGGTTCTACGACCCCGAGCATTACCGCATCGTGCTGTTCGACCAGCGCGGATGCGGACGCTCGACCCCGCACGCCAGCCTCGAGGCGAACACGACCTGGCACGGGGTGGCGGACATCGAACGGCTGCGCGAGCACCTGGGGATCGAGCGGTGGGCGGTATTCGGCGGGTCATGGGGCTCCACCCTGGGGCTGGCGTATGCCCAGAGGCACCCGGAGCGGGTGCTCGGCCTGGTGCTGCGGGGGATCTTCCTGTGCCGCCCGCAGGATATCCAGTGGTTCTACCAATCCGGCGCCGACCGCCTGTTCCCCGAGGCCTGGACCGAATACCAGTCCGTGATCCCCGAGGCGGAGCGCGACGACATGGTGGCTGCCTATTACCGGCGGCTGACCAGTGACGATCGCACGGTGCGCGAGGCGGCGGCGCGGGCCTGGTCCGGCTGGGAGGGGCGCACCTCCTGCCTGGTGCCGAACGACCACGTGATCGCCCATTTCGAGGATCCGGACGTCGCGGTGAGCCTGGCCCGGCTGGAATGTCACTATTTCCTGCACGATACCTTTCTCGAGCCGGACCAGCTGCTGCGCGACGCCGGACGGCTGAGCGGGATTCCCGGCACGCTGGTGCACGGACGCTATGACGTGGTCTGCCCGGTCAACCAGGCGGTCGCCCTGCACCATGCCTGGCCCGAGGCACAACTGGAAATCGTACCGGATGCCGGCCACTCCGCCGCGGAGCCGGGGATCGTGCGCCGGCTCGTCGCCGCCACCGACCGGCTGGCCGCGGCACTCGCCGGGCAGGTCGAGCCCGGTACCGGCAGGGGCCAGGCGTGATCGCATTGATCCAGCGCGTGAGCGAGGGCCAGGTAACGATCGACGGGGAGGTCGTCGGCGCGATCGGGCCCGGGCTGGTGGCCCTGGTGGCGGTGGAGCCGAACGACACCGAGGCGAGCGCCGAGCGCATGCTGGACCGGCTGCTGGGCTACCGGGTGTTCGCGGATGCGGAGGGCCGGATGAACCGCAGCCTGGGGGAGACCGGCGGCGGGCTGCTGCTGGTGCCGCAGTTCACGCTCGCGGCCGACACGCGCAAGGGGATGCGTCCGAGCTTCTCCGGGTCCGCCAGTCCGGAACACGGCGCCACGCTATTCGACGTTTTGGTCCGTCGCGCATCCGAACGCCACGCACCGGTCGCCAGCGGGCGCTTTGGCGCGGACATGCAGGTGAGCCTGACCAACGACGGGCCGGTGACCTTCTGGCTGGAGGCCCGTGGCCAGTGAGCCGCGACGGGCGACCGAACCCAAAACCAGGTCAAGGGCGAATTAACCACAAAGACCTTCTCTGTGTCCTTCGTGTTCTCTGTGGTGACAAATACGGCGTTCGTGGGCCGCAAACGAAGAGACCCGGCACGAGGCCGGGTCCCTGAGAGCAACGCTGGGTTCGCTGTGCGCGCGGATCAGGCCGCGCGGCGCAGGAACGGGCGCTGGCCGGACTGGACCGCGCGACGGATGAAGTCGGCACGGCCGGCCTCGCGCTGGTTCAGGTTGTCGGCGCACTGCGACGGCTCGTAGGCGGCAGCGGAGAGCATCACTTCCAGCTCGCACAGGTCGACCTTCGGCTCGGTCAGTTCGTCCGGGGTGGTGTTCAGCTTGCGGCCCACCTCCCAGAACATGCGCGGGTTCCAGAGCTTGGTCTGGATGCGCGGGGACTGGAACAGGGTGACGCAGCGGTTGTTGAGCTCTTGCTGATCCATGAGGGTCTCCTGTGACAGGTTATTCAAGCGCGCCCGAATTTATCCGACCCGGGGCGCGAATACAAGCGTTTCCTGATGGAGCGGCCGGTTGGAACGCGCGGCTCGCTATTCGACGGTCACCGATTTCGCCAGGTTGCGCGGCTGGTCCACGTCCGTGCCCTTCAGAACGGCCGTGTGGTAGGCCAGCAGCTGCAGGGGGATGGTGAACAGGACCGGCGCCAGCCACGGGCTGAGGGCTTCGTTCTGCGGGAGGCCGATCCAGGTGTCTTCCGGCGCCAGCGCGCGGGCGGCGTTGGATTCGCCGATCACGATCAACTGGCCGCCGCGGGCGCGGACCTCCTGGAGATTGCTGGAGAGTTTCTCCAGCTGGGCATCATCCGGCGCGACGGCGACCACCGGCATCTCGGTATCCACCAGGGCAAGCGGCCCATGCTTCAGCTCGCCGGACGGATAGGCCTCGGCGTGGATGTAGGAGATCTCCTTGAGTTTGAGTGCGCCCTCGAGGGCAATCGGGAAGTAGGCACCACGCCCCAGGAACAGCGCGTGCTGGCGTTCCAGGAGATCCTCGGCGATGCGTGCGATGGGCGTGTCGAGGGCAAGGATGCGCGCAACCTGCTCGGGCAGGCTGCGCAGGGCGGCAACCGCGCCGGCCCGTTCGGCGGCGGGCATGCGGGCGGCAGTGGCCACCTGGCCCAGCAGGAGGACCAGGATCGCGAGTGCCGCCAGCTGGGTCGTGAATGCCTTGGTGGAGGCCACGCCGATCTCGGGACCGGCATGCGTCATCATCACCAGGTCGGCCGCACGCGCCATGGTGCTCTCGGGTACATTGCAGATCGCCAGGCGGGCGAGGAATGGCTCCTCCTGGGACTGGCGCAGGACCGCGAGGGTGTCGGCGGTCTCGCCGGACTGGGAGATCACGACCAGCAGGGTGCCCGGCGCGAGGACGTGGCGCCGGTAGCGATACTCGCTGGCCACCTCCACCCGGGCGGGAAGACCGAGATGTTCCTCGATCCAGTGGGCGGCGACCAGGCCGGCGTGATAACTCGTGCCACAGGCGACGATCTGGACCGCGGCCACGTCGGCAAGGCGCTCGTCACTTCCGGGTCCGAGGATATTCTCGAGGATCGCGGATTCGCCCAGGCGGCCCGACAGCGTCTGCTCCAGGGCGTGAGGCTGCTCGTAGATCTCCTTGAGCATGAAGTGCCGGTACTCGCCGCGATCCGCGATGCTCACCTGGCAGCGGCTCTCGCGGATGCCGCGGTCGACCGGCGCGCCGCGGGCATCCTCGATCTCCACGCCATCGCGCGTGAGCCGCGCGATGTCGCCGTCTTCAAGGTCGACGAAACGCTGGGTCACCGGTAGCAGCGCCTGGACATCGGAGGCCGCGAAGGTCTCGCCGATACCCAGGCCCAGGAGCACCGGGCTTCCGGAGCGGGCCACGACGAGCTCGTCGGGGAAGTCGGCAAAGACCGCCGCGATCGCGTAGGCACCGTGGAGCTCGGCACAGGTGCTACGCATTGCTTCGCGCGGCGAGGAGCCCGCCTCCAGTGCCTGTTCCAGGCGATGCGCGATGACCTCGCTGTCGGTCGCGGAGATGCATGGCCAGCCCGCGGCGTCCAGCCGGGATCGCAGGTCCGCGTGGTTCTCGATGATCCCGTTGTGCACGATCGCGACGCGGCCGTCGCGCGAACGGTGCGGGTGGGCATTGTCTTCGGTCGGGGCGCCGTGGGTGGCCCAGCGGGTGTGGGCTATCCCGACCCGGCCTTGCAGCGCTGCATCCTCGATACGCTGTTCCAGTGCCGCGACCTTGCCAATCGCCCGGATACCGTCAATGACGCGGTCGTTGACCACCGCCACCCCGGCCGAGTCGTAGCCGCGGTATTCGAGGCGGTGCAACCCCTCCACCAGGACGGGGACCAGATTCCGTTCGCCTACGCCTGCCACCAGACCGCACATGGGTTACGTCTCCTTGTTGCCGCTCTTCGTCGGGCGTGGCCAGTCGCGGATGGTGCGTGGCCGGGCACGCGTCAGCGCCAACGCCCCGGGCTCGACGTCGTCGGACAGAGTCGACCCCGCGCCCACGGTGGCGTCGTCCCCGATCCGGATGGGCGCGACAAGCGCCGTATTCGACCCGATGAACGCGCGTTCGCCAATCTCGGTGCGATGCTTGTTGGCCCCGTCATAGTTGCACGTAATGGTACCGGCGCCGAGATTGGCGCCCGCGCCCACGTGGGCATCGCCCACGTAGGTCAGATGGTTGGCCTTGGCGCCGGGCCCGAGGGTGGCATTCTTGATCTCCACGAAATTGCCAACACGCGCACCAGAGCCGACCTCGGTGCCGGGGCGCAGGCGGGCGAACGGCCCGATCCTGGCGTCCGCGTCGACCCGCACCCCCTCGAGGATGCTGTGGGCCGCGATCTGCGTGCCGGACCCGATCTCGCAGTCCCGCAGCACGCAGCCGGGCCCAATATAGACATCGTCGGCGAGCGTGACCGTGCCTTCGATCACGACGTTCACGTCGAGCTCGCAGTCCTGTCCGAACTCGAGAACACCCCGCACATCGACCCGGGCGGGATCCGCCAGGGCCAGGCCCCCCCGCATCATCTCGGTCGCCAGCGCCACCTGGTACAGGCGCTCCTGCACCGCGAGCTGTTGCCGGTCATTGACGCCCAGTACCGCGGCCGCGTCCTCGCTTTCGACCACGGCAACCTCGTGACCGTCCGCGCGGGCCGCCGCCACGATGTCCGTCAGGTACCATTCGCGGCCGCTGCCGGATGGTGGCTCGCAGGACGCCAGCCACCCGCGCAGGGCCCCGGCCGGAGCCGCGAGTACGCCCGTGTTGATCAGGTCCACGGTGCGTTCTTCGGCAGTCGCCTCCTTGTCCTCCACGATCCGCTCGAGGCGCCCTGACGGGTCCAGGATCAGGCGACCATAGCCGCCCGGGTCGGCGACCCGCGCCGCCAGGACGGTCACGCCATCGCCACCCGCACAGGCCTCGAGGTCGGCCACGGGAATGCGGGGCACATCACCATAGGTGACCAGGACGCGGGCACCGTCCGGAATGCCCTCGAGGGCGCGGTACACGGCGTGGCCCGTCCCGCGGGGCTCGCCCTGAGTGACCCAGTCGATTGCCAGGGGGGAATCCGCGAAGGCGGCCCGGATGCGCTCCTGCTCGTGGCTCACCACTACGTGACAGGCGTCCGCCTTCAGGGTGGCGACGCGATCCAGTACATGCGCGAGGAGAGGGCGCCCGGCAAGGGGTTGCAGGACCTTCGGCCTGCGCGAACGCATGCGCGTCCCCTTGCCGGCTGCCAGGACCGCGAGATGGAGGGGTGTGATTTCAGCCATGGCCACAATGATAAAGGGCCAACCGAGATGGTTGGCCCTTGGCGTAAGTCATCCGTTGCATTTTGCCGGATTATTTCCGGCGCAGCTTCTGGATCATCTGGAGGCGAGCGGCGGCCTCGGCCAGTTCGGCCTGGGCCTTGGCGTAGTCGAAGTCGGCCTGGGAATTCTCGAGGGCCTCCTCCGCACGCTTCTTCGCCTCGAGCGCCTCGGCCTCGTCAAGATCCTTGGCCCGCACCGCGGTGTCCGCCAGGACGGTCACGTGGTAGGGCTGGACCTCGAGGATACCACCGGAGACGAACACCGGCTGCGGCTCCGCGCCTTCCTTTTCCTGGATGCGCAGTTCACCCGGATTCAGCCGGGCGAGCATCTGCGTATGCCCGGCATACACGCCGACCTCGCCACCTTCGGCGGGCGCCGCGATCATCAGGGCCGTACCGGAGTAAATGGACTCCTCCGCACTGACCACATCCACATGCATATTCATGGGCATAACGCCTTGCTCCTTAGCCGAGCTTCTCGGCCTTCTCGACGGCTTCCTCGATGGTGCCAACCATGTAGAAGGCCTGCTCCGGCAGGTGATCGTATTCACCAGCAACAATCGCCTTGAACGCCCGGATCGTGTCCTTCAGGGACACATACTTGCCGGGAGCGCCGGTGAACACTTCGGCCACGAAGAACGGCTGCGACAGGTAGCGCTGGATCTTTCGCGCACGGGCCACGACCAGCTTGTCGTCTTCCGACAGCTCGTCCATGCCGAGGATCGCGATGATGTCCTTCAGCTCCTTGTAACGCTGCAGGGTACCCTGCACGGCACGCGCCGTGTCGTAGTGCTCCTGGCCGATAATCTGCGGGTCCAGCTGGCGCGAGGTGGAGTCCAGCGGGTCCACCGCCGGGTAGATACCGAGCTCGGCGATCTGGCGCGACAGCACGACAGTGGCGTCCAGGTGCGCGAAGGTGGTGGCGGGGGACGGGTCGGTCAAGTCATCCGCCGGCACGTAGACCGCCTGGATCGAGGTGATCGAGCCCTTCTTGGTCGAGGTAATGCGTTCCTGCAGCACACCCATTTCTTCCGCCAGGGTCGGCTGATAACCCACCGCGGAGGGCATGCGGCCCAGCAGCGCGGAGACCTCGGTCCCGGCCAGGGTGTAACGGTAGATGTTATCGATGAACATCAGCACGTCGCGGCCTTCGTCGCGGAAGAACTCGGCCATGGTCAGGCCGGTCAGGGCGACACGCAGGCGGTTGCCCGGCGGCTCGTTCATCTGGCCATAGACCAGCGCCACCTTGTCGAGGACGTTGGAGTCCTTCATCTCGTGGTAGAAGTCGTTGCCCTCGCGGGTACGCTCGCCAACACCGGCGAACACCGAGTAGCCGGAGTGTTCGATCGCGATGTTACGGATCAGCTCCATCATGTTCACGGTCTTGCCCACGCCGGCACCGCCGAACAGGCCAACCTTCCCGCCCTTCGCGAAGGGGCACAGCAGATCGATGACCTTGATGCCGGTTTCCAGCAGCTCGGTGGAACCGGCCTGCTCGTCGAAGGTCGGCGCGGCACGGTGGATCGACCAGGTCTCCTGGGCCTCCACGTCACCGGCGTTGTCCACCGGGCGACCGAGGACGTCCATCACCCGGCCCAGGGTCCCCTTGCCGACCGGCACGGAGATCGGCTTGCCGGTCGCGGTGACCGGGGTCTGACGCTTCACGCCTTCGGTGGTACCCATGGCGATGGTACGCACGATGCCGTCGCCCAGCTGCTGCTGGACTTCCAGGGTCAGCCCGTTTTCCAGGGTCAGGGCGTCGTAGATCTTGGGCACTTCGCCGTGGGGGAATTCCACGTCCACGACGGCGCCGATGATTTCGACAATCTTTCCAGAACTCATTTGTTCATCCTCGTAAGTCGTAATTCGTGCCGAGTCGACCGATTCGTGCGGCGGCCGCTAGACCGCGGCCGCGCCGCTGACGATCTCGGAGATCTCCTGGGTGATCGAGGCCTGGCGCGCCTTGTTATAGACGAGCTGCAGGTCCTTGATCATCGTGCCGGCGTTGTCGGAGGCGGACTTCATGGCCACCATGCGCGCGGCCATTTCGCAGGCCACGTTCTCGACCACCGCCTGGTAGATCAGGGACTCGACATAGCGCTCGAGCAGCGTATCCATCACCGGATGCGTGTCGGGCTCGTAGATGTAATCCCAGTGGTGCTTGAGCGATTCGTCCCGGCTCGGCGCCGTCGGCAGCAGCTGGGTGGCTTCCGGCTGCTGGGTCATGGTGTTGACGAACTTGTTCTCGAGCAGGACAACGCGATCGATCTTGCCGTCGCGGAAGTTGTCCAGCACCACCTTGACCGATCCGATCAGGTCGTTGATGTGCGGACGATCCCCGAGATCCTTGGCTTCGGCCACGATGTTTCCGCCCAGACGCTTGAAGAACTGCAGCGCCTTGTTGCCGATCACGCACAGATCGACCTCGACGCCCTCTTCGCGATAGCGACGCATCTCGCCCACGGCCTTCTTGAACAGGTTGGTGTTCAACCCGCCGCAGAGGCCGCGGTCGGTCGACACGATGATCAGCGCCACGCGCTTGACCTCGCGTTCCACCATGAACGGATGCCGGTACTCGGCATTCGCCATGGCGACGTGACCGATGACGTCGTGGATCTTCTGTGCGTAGGGCCGGGACTCTTCCATGCGGTCCTGGGCCTTGCGCATCTTGGACGCGGCGACCATTTCCATCGCCTTGGTGATCTTCTGAGTATTCTGGATACTCTTGATCTGCGTCCGGATCTCCTTAGTGCCCGCCATTGCGTGCTCCCGTTACCAGCTGTGCTTGGCCTTGAACTCTTCCAGGGCCTTTTTCAGCTTGTCCTGGATGGAGTCGTTGTAGTCGCCAGTGCTGTTGATTTCGTCCAGGAGCTCCTTCTGCGAGGAACGCGCGTAGGCGATCAGTTCCTTCTCGAAGCTCACGACCTTTTCCGCTTCGACGTCATCGAGGTAACCCTCGTTGGCGGCGTAGAGGGAGAACGCCATCTCGCCGATCGACATCGGCTGATACTGGCCCTGCTTCATCAGCTCGGTCACGCGCTTGCCGCGATCCAGCTGCTTGCGGGTCAGCTCGTCGAGATCCGAGGCGAACTGAGAGAACGCCGCCAGTTCGCGATACTGCGCGAGCGCCAGACGCACGCCGCCACCCAGCTTCTTGATGATCTTGGTCTGCGCGGAGCCACCGACTCGCGAGACCGACAGACCGGCGTTGATTGCCGGGCGGATACCCGAGTTGAACAGATCCGTCTCGAGGAAGATCTGACCGTCGGTGATCGAGATCACGTTGGTCGGAACGAACGCGGAAACGTCACCCGCCTGGGTTTCGATGATCGGCAGCGCCGTCAGGGAGCCGGTCTGGCCCTTCACCTCGCCGTTGGTCTTCTCTTCCACGTACTCGGCGTTCACGCGCGAGGCGCGTTCCAGCAGACGCGAATGCAGGTAGAACACGTCACCCGGGTAGGCTTCGCGGCCCGGCGGACGACGCAGCAGCAAGGACACCTGACGGTAGGCCCAGGCCTGCTTGGTAAGGTCATCGTAGACGATCAGGGCATCTTCGCCGCGGTCGCGGAAGTATTCGCCCATGGCGCAGCCGGCATACGGGGCGATGAACTGCATCGCCGCCGACTCGGAGGCGTTGGCGGCCACGATGATGGTGTTGTCCATCGCGCCGGCCTCTTCCAGCTTGGCCACCACGGAGGCAACCGACGAGGCCTTCTGGCCCACGGCGACGTACACGCACTTAACGCCGGAGTCCTTCTGGTTGATGATCGCGTCGATCGCCACCGCGGTCTTGCCGGTCTGGCGATCGCCGATGATGAGCTCGCGCTGGCCGCGGCCCACCGGGACCATGGCGTCGATCGCCTTGATGCCGGACTGTAGCGGCTGGTCGACGGACTGGCGCTCGATGACGCCCGGGGCGATCTTCTCGATCGGGCTGGTGACGTCGGTGTTCACCGGGCCCTTGCCGTCGATGGGCCGGCCCAGGGAATCGACCACGCGACCGAGCAGTTCCTCGCCCACCGGCACCTCGAGGATGCGACCGGTGCACTTGACGGTCTGGCCTTCGGTGATGTGCTTGTAGTCACCCAGAATGACGACGCCGACCGAGTCACGCTCGAGGTTGAGCGCCATGCCGAAGGTGTCGCCCGGGAACTCGAGCATCTCGCCCTGCATGACGTCACCCAGGCCGTGCACGCGAGCGATACCATCGGTCACGCTGACCACGGTGCCCTCGTTGGAGGCCTCGGAGGAGGCATCGAATTTCTCGATGCGCTGTTTGATCAGATCACTGATCTCGGAGGGATTCAGTTGCATGTTAAATATCCTCTTAGCGACTCAAATTGGCAGCCAGGCGGTTCAGCTGGCCTCGCACGGAGCCGTCGATTACCAGGTCGCCGGCGCGGATGATGGCGCCCCCCAGCAGGGAGCTGTCGACTGAGCATTCGAGATCGACTTCGCAGCCGAGGCCCTTGGCCAGGCCGTCGTGGATCTCTTTCTCCTGCGCCTGCGTGAGCTTGCGATAGGCGGTGACATCGGCGTGCACGCGCTGTTCCGCAGCGGCCTTCATTTCCTCGAAGGCGGCGCGAACGGCCGGGAGGGCAGGCAGCCGGCCATTCTCGGCCAGCAGGCGAACCAGGTTCCCCGCCTCGGCGCCGACCTTGTCACCGGCCACATCCAGGACGAGCTGGGCGCGATCGGGACGCGGGAGCCGCGGATTGGAGAGGAGACTGTGCATCTGCGAATCGCTGGCAATGGCCGCCAGCAACTCGAGCTGCTCGGCCCAGCCGGCGAGATCGTTGGCCTCGCGGGCCCGCTCGAATGCCGCGCGGGCGTAGGGTCGGGCGACCGAAATCAGGTCTGACATAACGTCTCCTTAGAGCTTGGCCGCGAGCTTCTTCAACAGATCGCCGTGCGCCTTGGCGTCAATCTCCTTGGCGAGGATCTGCTCGGCACCGGCAACCGCGAGGTCGGAGACCTGCTTGCGCAGTTCTTCCTTGGCGCGGTTGATCTCCTGCTCGATTTCGGACTGCGCCGCTTCCTTGATGCGCTCGCCTTCCTCGCGAGCCGTGGTCTTGCTTTCCTCGACCAGCTCGTTGGCTCGCTTCTGCGCGGAGGCCACAATCTCGTTGGCCTGCTGCTTGGCGTCCTTGAGGACCTCGGTCGCACGCTCCTGGGCGAGCTCCTGCTCTTTCTCGCCTCGCTCCGCGGCGGCGAGACCGTCGGCAATCTTCTTGCGACGCTCTTCCAGTGCGGCGGACATAGGCGGCCAGACGTAGCGCATCGTGAACCACACGAAGACGCTGAACGCGAGCAGCTGGCCAATGATGGTCAGATTGATATTCATCCTGCTACCTCAGGTTGGACGAGTGTGAGGGGACCTCGGGACTCGCTCAGCCTTCTTAGCCCAGGGCGAACAGGACGTACAGGCCGATACCCACGCCGATCATCGGGACCGCGTCGGTCAGACCCATCACGATGAAGAACTGGGTACGCAGCATCGGGATCAGTTCCGGCTGACGCGCGGCGCCTTCCAGGAAGCGACCACCCAGGGTGCCCACGCCGATCGCGGCGCCGACAGCGGCCAGACCCAGGAGCAGAGAGCCAGCCAGAACGATCAGAGCGTTTGCCATTTCCATTTTTGTATCTCCAGTCGAGTGTTGAAAAAGTCAGTTGAGTAGGGAAAGCGGTATCAGTGGTCTTCGCTGTACGCCATGTCGAGATAGACGACGGTGAGCACCATGAAGATGAAGGCCTGCAGCGGCACCACGAGGATGTGGAAGATCGCCCAGCCCACGTGCAGTACGCCGCCGGCCAGACCCATGATCAGGCCCGCGGAGTACATCACGCCGATCAGGATGAAGATCATCTCCGCAGCGTAGAGGTTGCCGAACAGTCGCAGGGCGAGCGACGCCGGCTTGGCCAGCAGGTTGATGAACTCCAACACGAAGTTGATCGCCCAGAAGATCGGCTTGAGGAACACGATGTTGGTCTGGAACGGGATACCCGTCAGCTCCTTGATGAAGCCCACCGGACCCTTGATCTTCAACGAGTAATAGATGATCAGGACGAACACGCCCAGGGCAAGACCAGCCGTGACGTTGATGTCGGTCGTCGGCACGATCTTGAAGTAGGGGATACCCAGCAGATAGGCGATATGCGGCAGGAGATCCACCGGCACCAGGTCCATCAGGTTAAGCAGGAAGATCCACACGAATATGGTCAGCGCAAGGGGCGCGACCATGTCGTTCTTGTGCTTGAAGGAACCACGGACGTTGTCGTTGACGAAGTCCATGATCATTTCGACAAAATTCTGCCAGCCACCCGGTACGCCGGCGGTGACCTTCTTGGCCGCGGCGCGGAAGGTCAGGATAAACAGCAGACCGAGGCCGATCGACCACAACATGGAATCGACGTGAATCGCCCAAAAACCCATCTCGGCGGCCTGGGTGCTGGTCGTGGCAAAGCTCAAACCGTTTTCCGGGTGGAGCCCGAAGGTGAGGTTCGTGAGATGGTGAGCGATGTGCTCTTCCATCGTGGGCAGTTCGCTTTCTGAAGCCATGCAGTTATCTCGTCATTGCTTGATCAGAAACCCGGTGCAGCCACCACAGCGGGGCCAGGTGCACCAGGAGGAAGATGCCGAACAGGGCCAGCAGATCCGGCTCGTCCAGGTAAGCGAACGCCACCCCGAATACCACCGCGATGATCACCAGTCGTCCCAGCTGGGCGCCCATCATGCGAGCGGTCAGCGAGCCCACCTGATCGGAACGGTAGGGCCGAAACACGACAACCGCGGCCACGGCGTTGCCGAGGGTCGCGGTGATGCCGCCGATCGCAGCCGAGATCGCCACGATCGGGGGGAACAGGGCCAGAAGCAGGCCCGACAGTATCAGCGTTAAGGCGAGCTGCAGACCCAGCGATTGTAAGGCGTGTCTGAAGCGTCGCGGTGTCATTCAGCGGATGGGCACACCCACCCCTCTCCCAAAAAGTGCGCGTAGTATAAGAGCGCCCTTCTATTAGGTCAAACCGTTATGGGCTCCGAGCGGGGCTGCGGCGAGGGTTGCAGGGGGGCCAGGGAAGCGATTCCGGGCGCGGCGGAACGGGCCCCTCGCCCATGCTACTGGATGTGGGCGAGGATGCCGTCGAGCTCGTCGAGGCTGTTGTATTCGATGACCAGGCGGCCCTTGCCCTGGCGGTTGTAGCGGACCTGCACCGGGGCGCCGAGCTGATCGGACAGACGGCTCTCCAGCTGGCGTACCTCGGGCGAGGGCGCGGCGTCCTTTTTCGGCTCCGGGGTCGCGGCCAGGACCTTCTTCACCAGCTGTTCGGTGGCGCGCACGGACAGGCCCCGCTTGACGACGGTCGCAGCCACGCCGGGCTGATCGTCCAGTGGCACCGCCAGCAGGCAGCGTGCATGGCCCATCTCCAGGCGCCCTTCGTTGACGTGTTCCTTAACCGTGTCGTGGAGCTCCAGCAGTCGCAGCAGGTTGGTCACCGCGGTGCGCGAGCGGCCGACGGCGTCGGCCGCGGCCTGGTGAGTCATCTCGAATTCGCCGATCAGGCGGCGGATGGCCTGCGCCTCTTCCAGGGGGTTCAGGTCTTCGCGCTGGATGTTCTCGATCAGGGCCATCGCGGCGGCGGCCTGATCGGGGATGTCGCGGACCACCGCCGGCACGGTCTCCAGGCCCGCGATCTGCGCGGCACGCCAGCGGCGCTCGCCGGCGATCAGCTCGTAGCCGTCGTCCAGGCGCCGCACGACCACCGGCTGCACGATGCCCTGGGCACGGATCGAGTCCGCCAGTTCCGCCAGGGCGGCCTCGGCCATGTGCACGCGGGGCTGATACTTGCCCCGCCGGATCTGCTCGATCGGGAGCTGGTCGAGGGTGTCGGCTTCGTCGCCTCCGGCCTGGGCCCCGGAAAGGAGGGCATCCAGGCCGCGGCCCAATCCACGTTTCGCCATGGTCGATCGTTCCTGCAGGCAGTCGGTAAGGGGGCCGTCGGCGATCAGCGCCGCAGCATCTCGCCGGCCAGGGCCAGGTAGGCCACCGCGCCGCGCGAGGAGGCATCATACAACAAGGCGGGCTGGCCAAAACTGGGGGCCTCGGCCAGGCGGATGTTGCGCGGGATCACGGTACGGAACACACGGTCGCCGAAGTGGCCGGTGAGCTGCTCGGAGACATCCCCGGACAGGCGGTTGCGCGGATCGAACATGGTGCGCAGCAGGCCCGAGATACGCAGCTTGGGGTTGGGCCCGCGCTGGATGCTCTCGATGGTACGCATCAGGGCGGTCAGCCCCTCCAGGGCGTAGTACTCGCACTGCATCGGGATCACGACACCGTCGGCGGCCACCAGGCCGTTGACCGTCAGGAGGTTCAGCGACGGCGGGCAGTCGACGAGGATGTGATCGTAGTTCTCGGCGGCCGCGGCCAGGGCATCCTGCAGCCGGTACTCGCGGCGCGCCGCGTCCATCAGGCGGACCTCGGCGACGGTCAGATCGCCATTGGCCGGCACCAGGTCGTAGCCGGCCTCCACCCGATGGGCGGCCTCGGCGACGGTGGCCTGGCCGAGCAGGACCTCGCAGGAGGTCGGATCGTCGGCATGCTTGTCCACGCCGGAGCCGGTGGTGGCATTGCCCTGGGGGTCCAGGTCCACCACCAGCACGCGCTTGCCCAGGCGGGTCAGGGACGCGGCCAGATTGACGCAGGTGGTGGTCTTGCCGACCCCGCCTTTCTGATTGGTGATGGCCAGTGTATCGGTCACGACTCAGGCTCTCTCGATGATGGCGACGTGGCGCGCGGCCACCTCGCCGGGAATGGTAACCGGGTCCACCCGGCGGTACGACCAGGGTGCCGGCAAGGGATCGTCCACGACCTGGCGCTGCCCCAGCATGGCCAATACCCGCCCTTCCGGGGCGACCGTGTGGGCCACGCGCGCGAGCATCTCGGCCGGGGCCTTGAAGGCGCGCGACAGCACCGTGGTGTACAGCGCGTCGGGCTGGAAATCCTCGATCCGCGCATGCACGGCCTCGACATTCGCAAGCCCCTTCAGGCCGATTACGTTGCGCAGGAAGCGGATGCGCTTGGCCGCACTATCCAGCAGGCAGAAGGTACGCTCGCGCTCCGTGGCGGCCAGGATGAACCCGGGCAGTCCGGCCCCCGTGCCGACGTCGAGCACGCGCTCGCCATGAAGATACGGCCGCAGGGTCAGGCTGTCGAGTACGTGGCGCGGAATCAACTGCGCCGGATCACGCACCGCGGTGAGATTATGGACCCGGTTCCAGCGCACGAGCTCCGCCAGGTAGGTGGCCAGCACCTCCCGGGCGCGGGCATCGAGGTGCCAGGCTTCGGCCAGGGGCTCCAGCCGTGCCGCCCAGTCCTCACTCGCCACTGGCGCGCTGCTTCAGGTGCACGGCGAGGGCCGACAGCGCGGCCGGGGTCACGCCGGGAATGCGCTGGGCCTGGGCCAGGGTGTGCGGGCGGAACTCGGCCAGCTTCTGGCGGATTTCGCTGGAAAGGCCGTGGACCCGGTCGTAGTCGAGGCCATCCGGAAGCGCGGTCTGTTCGGCCTTCGCCTGGCGCTCGATCTCGGCCTGCTGACGATCGATGTAGCCGGCGTACTTGGCCTGGATCTCCACCTGTTCGCGCACGTCGGGCGCGCAGTCGCTCGCCAGTTCCGGCAATGCGGCCATCAGGCCCGCATAGTCGGCCTGCGGGCGGCGCAGCAGGTCGAGCAGCGTGGCCTCGGGATCGGGCGTCCCGCCCAGGAGCTCGGTCAGGGCCGGGCGGCGGCGTTGGTCGCGGTCGGGGCGCAGCCCGGCCAGGCGCTCGCGTTCGGTGTCGATGGCGGCGGCGCGGCGCTCGAAGCGCGCCCACCGGGTCTCGTCGACCAGACCGAACTCGCGACCCACCGGGGTCAGGCGCAGATCGGCGTTGTCCTCGCGCAGCAGCAGGCGGTACTCGGCGCGCGAGGTGAACATGCGGTAGGGCTCCTGGGTGCCGCGGGTCACCAGGTCGTCGATCAGCACCCCGATATAGGCCTCGGAGCGTTGCGGAATCCACGGCGCGGCGTCCTGCACCAGCCGTGCGGCGTTGAGCCCGGCGACCAGGCCCTGGGCGGCAGCCTCCTCGTAGCCGGTGGTACCGTTGATCTGGCCGGCGAAAAACAGGTTGCCGACCTCGCGCGTGGCCAGGCTCGGGCGCAGCCCGCGCGGGTCGAAGTAGTCGTATTCGATCGCGTAGCCGGGGCGCGTGATCCGCGCGTGCTCGAAGCCGGCGATGCTCTGCACCAGCGGGACCTGGATCGCATACGGCAGGGAGGTGGAGATGCCGTTGGGGTACAGCTCGTGGGTCGTGAGGCCTTCCGGCTCGACAAAGACCTGGTGGCTTGTCTTGTCGGCAAAACGCACCACCTTGTCCTCGATCGACGGGCAGTAGCGCGGGCCGGTGCTGTCGATCTGGCCGCTGTACATCGGCGCCTGGTCCAGGTTCGCCCGGATCAGGTCATGGGTCTTCTCGCTGGTGCGCGCGATATGGCAGGGGCGCTGCGCCGGGTGGTCGTCGGTCGAGCCGATGAAGGAAAAGACCGGGCGCGGGTCATCTCCCGGCTGCGGCTCGAGCCGCGAGAAATCCACGCTGCGCCCGTCGATGCGTGGCGGTGTGCCGGTCTTGAGCCGCCCGACGGCAAAGGCCATCTCGCGCAGGCGCGCCGCCAGGCGGGTGCTCGGCGGATCGCCCGCGCGCCCGCCGGGCTGCTGGGTGAGCCCGGTGTGCATCTGGCCATTGAGAAAGGTCCCCACGGTCAGCACCACGGCGCGGGCGTTGAACGCGATCCCGGCCTCGGTGACCACGCCGGTGACGCGCTCGCCGTCCTGGGTGATGTCGGCCACCGGTTGCTGGAAGACCTCCAGGTTGGGCTCGGCCTCGACGAACTGGCGGATGGCCTGGCGGTAAAGCTGCCGGTCGGACTGGGCGCGGGTCGCGCGAACCGCCGGGCCCTTGCGCCGGTTGAGGATGCGGAAATGGATGCCGGCGGCATCGGCAGCGCGGCCCATGACGCCCCCCAGGGCATCGATCTCCTTGACCAGGTGACCCTTGCCGATCCCGCCGATGGCGGGGTTGCAGCTCATCTGGCCGATGGTCTCGATGTTGTGGGTGAGCAGCAGCGTGCGCGCACCCGCGCGCGCCGCGGCCAGCGCGGCCTCGGTGCCGGCGTGCCCGCCGCCAATCACGATGACATCAAAGGAGTTCGCCATGGTCCTGCTGTCCCGACCGTTGCACCGGCCTGTGGTGATGTCGCGTTCCCCTGACAACCGGGGCACGAAAAGCGGAATTCTAGCAGGGAGTTACGCGAGCGCGAAGCGGCCCCCGGCCGAAATGGTTTTCCGGGTGCGCAGGACCGGCCGGGTCGCCTGGTTCGCTCCGCGGGGGTGCGTCGGCAATGATGGGAAGGAGAGGCCGCATCCAGCGCCCCCGTCATTGCGAGGGCCCGAAGGGGCCGCGTCAATCGCCCGCCGCGATCACCGGATTTCGCGGCATGACGTTATGCCAGCTTCCGGAGATTGCTTCGCTTCGCTCGCAATCACGGCGAGTGGAGCCGCACAGAGGGCTGCGGCTGCGCCCCTACTTGCCGATGCAGAAGCCGGCGAAGATCTCGCCGAGCAACGCCTCGTGATCCTGGCGGCCGAGGAGTTCGTCCAGGGCATGCTCGGCCAGGCGCAGCTCTTCGGCGATCAGGTCCGGGGGCGCAGCCGCGTCGATCGCGGCAAGATGGCTGGCCGCCGAGCGGAGCCCGTCGAGGTGACGGGCGCGCACGCTGAAGCGCTGCTGGCCGCCGTCGCTTGCGCCCAGACGTTCCACAATCGCCTGCTTGAGGGTGGCAAGCCCCGAGCCGGTCCGTGCGGAGACCGCGATTTGGTCCTCTGCACCGGCTTCGTCGGCAAGGCAGTCGACCTTGTTCCATACGGTCAGACGCGGGATGTCGTCCGCGGCCTCGAGGTCCGGAACCGCCTCGGGACGGGTCAGGTCGCGCAGCTCGAGGATCAGGTCGGCCCCGGTGGCCGCCTCGCGCGCGCGCTGCATGCCGATTTTCTCCACCGGATCATCGCTGGCGTGAAGGCCGGCGGTGTCGATCAGCTCCACCGGAATGCCGTGGATTGCGATCGGCGAGCGCAACACGTCGCGGGTGGTCCCGGGGCGGTCGGTCACGATCGCAACCTCGCTCTCGGCGAGACGGTTCATCAGGCTCGACTTGCCAACATTCGGGGCACCGACCAGGGCCAGGCGCAACCCCTGGGCAAAGTAGCGCGCCGGGCGCAGACGATCGAGGAGTTCGCGGATGGTCGTGCGAAGGGCGTCGGCACGGCGTGCGATATCCGCTGCGGCCTCCGACTCGAGGTCGGTCTCGCCGAAGTCGATCTCCGCCTCGATGATCACGCGCATGTCGCGTATGGCGCGGGAGACGGGTTCCAGCTCGATTGCCAGCGCCCCGTCGAGACTGGAGCGGGCAAGCCGGGCGGCCTGGGCGGTCTGGGCGTGGATCAGGTCGGCGACGGCCTCGGCTTGCGCCAGGTCGAGGCGGCCGTTGAGGAACGCCTGTTCGGTGAACTCCCCGGGTCGTGCACGACGCGCGCCGAGGTCCACCGCGGCGGCGACGAGCGCCTCCAGCAGGACCGGGCTGCCGTGGCCCTGCAGTTCGACCACGTCCTCGCCGGTGTAGGAATGCGGACCGGGGAAGAAGAGGATCAGGCCATCGTCGAGCGCCTCGCCTCGGGCGGGATCGACGAAGCGGCCGTAGTGGGCGTGGCGCGGACGCAGGACCGTGCGGCCGGTCAGGTGCTGGGCGATAGCCCGGGCCTCGGGGCCCGACAGGCGGACCACACCGATACCACCGACCCCCGGCGGGGTGGCAACCGCGACGATGGTGTCCGCCCCGGTCACGGCGCGGTCAGCTCTTCTGCTTGTCCGGGTCCTCGCCGCTCTCGATCTTGCGCGTGATGTACCACTGCTGGGCGATGGAGAACAGGTTGTTGGTGAACCAGTACAGCACCAGACCCGCCGGGAAGAAGGCGAAGAACACGGTAAACACGAACGGCAGCGCCATGAAGATCTTCTGCTGCACCGGGTCCATCGGCGGCGGATTCAGCTTGTATTGCACGAACATCGACACGCCCATCAGGATCGGCAGGATGAAGAACGGGTCACGCGAGGACAGGTCCTGGATCCACAGCCACCAGGGCGCCTGGCGCAATTCCACACTCTCGAGCAGTACCCAATACAGGGCGATGAACACGGGGATCTGTACCAGGATCGGGAGACAGCCACCCAGCGGGTTGATCTTCTCCTTCTTGTACAGGTCCATCAGCGCCTGGTTCATGCGCTGCTTGTCGTCCTTGTAGCGCTCCTTCAGCGCTTGCAGCTTGGGCGCGACCTTGCGCATGCGCGCCATCGAGCGGTAGCTGGTCGCGGACAGCTTGAAGAACGCGATCTTGATGAAGATGGTCAGAATAACGATCGACCAGCCCCAGTTGCCGACCACCATGTGGATCTTGTCCAGCAGCCAGAACAACGGCTTGGACAGGAACGTGAAAATGCCATAGTCGACGGTCAGTTCCAGCCCCTGGGCGATCTGGGACAGCTCGTCCTGCAGCTTCGGTCCCACCCACAGTCGCGTGGAGAACTGACCGCTGGAACCCGCCGGGATCTGGATCGACTCGGAGTGCAGACCGATCAGGTACTCGTCACCCACCTCGCCCGGGACGGCGCGGGCGTACAGGGCATTCACCTCGTCCTCGCCCGGGACCCAGGCCGAGACGAAGTAGTGCTGGATCATCGCGACCCAGCCCCCCTGGATGCGCGCCTGGATGGGGTCGTCCCGCAACGACTCGAAGCGTTCCCGCTCGTAGCTGCCATCGAAATAGGCCGCGCCGGTAAAGGTGTACAGCCACCACGACTCGCGGTCCGGAGTCGGCCCGTGACGCAGCTGCCGGTACTGACGGCCGCTCCAGGTGGAATCGGAGCGGTTGTGGACCTCGTAGTCCACTTCGATCAGATGCGACCCGCGCGTGAAGGTGTAGGTCTTGGTGACCTCGATCTCGCCATCTTCGGACGTCCAGCGCAGCGGGACCTCGACGGTTTCCTGCCCCTCGGCGAGCTCGAAGCGGTCCTGGTCGACCTGGAAGTTGGCATGATGGGAGGGCGCGCGGGCCTCCATCGACTGGTCGTTCACCCGGTCATGGGTCAGACCGCTCTGCGCGACATAGCCGCGCACGCGATGGTCGAACAGTCGAACCGGCACCAGCGGATCGTCCTGCAGGTCCTGCGGGTACTGCAGCAGGTCCGCCCGCAGCAGGGTCCCGCCACGGGTATCGATCAGGATCTCGTGGGTATCGGTGCGCACGGTGATCTGCCGGCGGTCCGGCTCCTGCAGGGTGCTGACCTGCGGCGCGTCATCGGCCCGCGGATCCGTCTCCGACTCGAACTGCGGGGCGTCCGGCACATCTTCAGGCCGGGCATCCGGGTCCTCGGCCGCCTGCTCGGCGCTGCGGTCCGGCTGGCTCGGGGTGCCGTAATCCTGGTTCCAGGCCTGCCACATCAGGAACAGGACAAAGGCCAGAGTGAGCCACAGAAGGGGGCGAAGGTTATCCATGAGCGCGACTACTTTGAGGGTCGGGTGCTGGGAGAAGCGGAACGCGGAGCCGGGACGGGATCATAACCACCCGGCGACCAGGGGTGGCAGCGCAGGATGCGCCGCAGGCCCAGCCAGAAGCCGCGCAGAACCCCGTGGGTCTCAACCGCCTCGACGGTATACGCCGAACAGGTCGGGTAGTGCCGGCAGTGCGGGGCCATGAACGGCGAGAGGCCGTACTGGTAGGCCCGGACGGGCAACAGGGCGATCTTGCGTGGCAGGCTCATTGCAGGCGTTCCAGCAGGCTGTCGATCTCGGCACGCAGGGCGCGGCGATCGGTGGTCGCCGCCCCGCCCCGCGCGAGCACGATCATGTCGAGCGGCGGCAAGTCGGTACGGCGCAGGCGAAAGGCCTCGCGCACGATCCGCTTGATCCGGTTGCGAGCACTGGCGTGGCGGACGTGGCGCTTGCCGATGGCCAGGCCGAGGCGCGCCTCGCCGGAATCCGATCGCCGGTAGAGCAGCGTCAGGTCGCGACCGCGCTGGCGTCGGGCATCCTCGAAGACACGCCGGTAGTCCGCCCCCGTCAGCAGGCGGACGCGGCGCGGAAAGGTCTGGATGGCTGGCGCCGCGGTCACGGGTGCCGGCGCGCCGCCCGGATTACGGGCAGAGGCGCTTGCGGCCCTTGGCGCGGCGAGCGTTCAGGACCTTGCGACCACCGCGGGTGGCCATGCGGGCCCGGAAGCCGTGCGTGCGGGCGCGAACGAGCCGGCTGGGTTGAAAAGTGCGCTTCATGACAGTTCCCGTGACGCTTGGTTAAAGGGCGGTGAAAACTAGCGCCATCCGGACGCAAAGTCAATCACGGGGCTCGGGACATCGCTGGCACCCGATGCCCCCATCGGCGTAGACTCGGTGGCTTCCAATGCCCCCGCTCCGGAGACGAACGCGTGTCAGCGAATGCCCTGTGGACAGCCTGTCTGGATCGCCTGCAGGGGAAGGTCAGCGAGCAGCAACTGAATACCTGGCTGCGGCCATTGCATGCCGAGGACTCGGATGGTGCGCTGCGCCTTCTGGCGCCGAACCAGTTCGTGTTCGAGCACGTGCGCGATCATCTGCTCGATTCTATCGAGGAGGCGGTCAGCGAGGTACAGCCGACGGACGGTCCCGACGGCCGGCGCGTGCGACTCGGAATCGGCGGGGCGGAGATTGCGGCGGCGCCCGCCGCCCGCGAGGGGGCCGGCGAGCGCAAACCGGCGGACAGCGCCAGTCCCCCGCCACGGCCCCAGGGTCCGGTCAGCAACCTGAATCCGGCGTTCACCTTCGACACCTTCGTCGAAGGCAAGTCGAACCAGCTCGCACGGGCCGCCAGCCTGCAGGTGGCGGAGAACCCCGGGGTGGCCTACAACCCGCTGTTCATCTACGGGGGAGTGGGCCTGGGCAAGACCCACCTGATGCACGCCATCGGGCACAGCATCCTGGCGCGGCATCCGGAGGGGCGGATTATCTATCTGCATTCCGAGCGCTTCGTGGCCGACATGATCAAGGCCCTGCAACACAACGCGATTGACGAATTCAAGCAACACTATCGCTCCGCCGACGCCCTGTTGATCGACGACATCCAATTCTTTGCCGGCAAGGAACGCTCGCAGGAGGAGTTCTTTCATACCTTCAATGCCCTGCTTGAGGGTCAGCAGCAGATCATCCTGACCTCGGATCGCTACCCGAAGGAGGTGGAGGGGCTGGAGGAACGGCTGAAGTCGCGCTTCGGCTGGGGGCTGACCATCGCCATCGAGCCACCGGAACTGGAGACGCGGGTCGCGATCCTGCAGCGCAAGGCCGAACAGGCGGGAATCGAACTGCCCACCGAGGTCGCGTTCTTCATGGGCAAGCGGATCCGGTCGAATATCCGCGAGCTGGAGGGATCGCTGCGGCGGGTGATTGCCAACGCCCATTTCACTGGAAAGCCGATTACCCTGGACTTTGCCAAGGACGCGCTGCGCGACCTGCTCGCTGTCCAGAACAAACTGATTACCCTGGAGAATATCCAGAAGACCGTCGCGGATTACTATCGTGTGAAGGTCACGGACCTGCTGTCGACCCGGCGCAGCCGCTCGATTGCCCGACCACGGCAGATCGCCATGGCGCTGGCAAAGGAGTTGACCCAGCACAGCCTGCCGGAGATCGGCCAAGCCTTCGGGGGGCGCGATCACACCACGGTGATCCATGCCTGCCGCAAGGTCGCCGAGCTGCGCGAAGCGGATGCCAGCCTGGACGAGGACTACTCGAACCTGTTGCGAACGCTGAGCAGTTGAATGGCACCGATCCGCAGCCGTGGAAACCTGTGGATAAGCTGGGTGCAACAACGGTATGGAAGCGTGGAAAAAGCCGGCGCCAAAACTGTCCACAGGTTGGC
The DNA here is from genome assembly GCF_000420165.1 of Thioalkalivibrio sp. AKL19. GTDB lineage: Bacteria > Pseudomonadota > Gammaproteobacteria > Ectothiorhodospirales > Ectothiorhodospiraceae > Thioalkalivibrio. Next base: position 84,555 of record NZ_ATUK01000011.1, read on the forward strand.
AACAGGGTTCACAGAGGTTGGGGAAGACGATTATAAGGGTGCAAGATACTGAAAAAAAAGGATTTTCAGGATCCCCTGCACAGGCGGGGCCGCCCCTTATTATTACTAGATAAATATCTAAACAGACTAGATACAGGACATCGCCATGGAACTGTCTTTCAATCGCGAGACGATGACCGAAGCGCTGCAACGGATTGTGGGCGCGGCCGAGAAACGGCTGACGATGCCCATCCTGGGAAACGTCCGTCTGCGCCCGGACGACAATGGATCCATCCGGATGGATACCACCGATCTGGAGCTCGCCTGGCAGGCCGGTGCCGAAGGGACGATCCCCGGGGAATGCGATGTCACCGTGTCGGTCCGCAAGCTGCTGGATGTCGTGAAGGCGGCGCCCGCGGACAGCGACATCCGGGCTCGGGTAGAAGGAGAACGCATGACGGTCGGCTTCGGCGGATCGCGGTTCAGCCTGGCGACTCTGCCGGGGGCGGACTTCCCGGACTGGGAAGCACGCGGGTCGGAGATGGTGCTCGACGTGCCGCAGAACCGCCTGCGTCGTTTGCTGGAGGCCACCATGTTCTCGATGGCGCAACAGGACGTGCGCTACTACCTCCAGGGATTGCTCCTCGTCGCGAGCGGCACCAGTCTGCGGGCGGTCGCCACGGACGGGCACCGGCTGGCACTGGCCGAGGTGGACCTGGAACAGCCGGTCGAGGGCCGGGTCGAGCGCATCGTGCCGCGCAAGGCGGTGGCGGAGCTGCGACGGAATCTCGCGGATGACGACGCGCCGGTGCGCATCGGATTCGGGGAAGACCAGGTCGTGTTCGAACTCGGCAGTGCGGTCCTGCGCAGCAAGGTAATCGAGGGACGTTTCCCCGATTACGAGCGCGTGATCCCGTCCGATCTGCCGGCGACGCTGAAGGTGGACCGGGAGACGCTGAAGCAGGCGCTGGGGCGAGTGGCGATCGTGGCGAGTGACAAGTATCGCGGGGTGCGGATGGTGCTGGGCGAGAATGGGTGCCAGGTGATGACACACAACGCGGATCGCGAAGAGGCACAGGAGTCGGTAGAGGCGGAGTACGACGGGGGACCGATGGAGATCGGGTTCAACCTGGGCTATCTGGCCGATGTGCTGAATGTGCTCGAGACGGAACAGGTGCGCATCGGCCTGCGTGACGGCAATTCCTCGATACTGATACAGGCGGAGCCTCCGGGCGGGGCGCGCTACGTCGTCATGCCCATGCGCCTGTAGGGATAGACCTTTCCATGTGCACGTTCGCGTTGGTACCCCAGGGTTCCGCACCATCTGTGGCGGCCCTGTCTTGAGCATGGATAGTGGCTGGGCAGCGTCCGGCGTTCGCGCGCCCAAGCGATTCGAGCGCGAGGGTGTACGTGGATCGGTGTCTCCCTAGGTCCGGGGGCGGGGTGCTGGAGTCGCTTTGGTGGCAGGGAGTGCGCAACCTCGGGGAACAGACCCTGGCGCTGGGGCCCGGGATCAATCGGCTGATCGGGCCCAACGGGGCGGGTAAGACCTCGGTCCTGGAAGCCGTGCACATCCTGGCCGCGGGCCGGTCTTTTCGTACCCAGCACCTGCGGCGGGCCCTGCAAAGCGGAGCCGAGCAGCTGTGGGTCGGGGGTGTGGTGAACAGTCCGGCCGGCGGGCTTCATCGGTTGGGACTTGCCTGGGACGGGACGCGACGATCCCGGCTGGATGGGCGCTGGATGCAGGGTCATGCCGCGGTGGCGGAGTGGTTGCCGGTTCGGACACTGCACGCGGGGTCGTTTGAGTTGTTGACGGGCGGACCGGAGGAGCGCAGGCGGCTCCTGGACTGGGGGTGTTTCCACGCCATTCCGGGGTACCGGTTGAACTGGCAACGCTGGAAACGGGCGCATGATCAGCGCAATGCGGCGCTGAGGGTCGGCGACCGGGCCGGGGCGAGGGAGTTCGAACGACCGTGGGTGGCGTTTGGCGCGGAGATCAGCGAGGCTCGGGCACGATACGTAGAGGCGTGGGCGAGTGCGACGACGGCGGCTGCCGCTCAGTTCGGGTTCGGTGAACGGCTGGAAGGCCTTGGGCTGAAGGTCCGGATGGGCTGGGATCGCGAACGGCAGCTAGAGGAGGCTCTGGATCGGAGTCGAGAGAGCGATGAGGAACGGGGGTTTTCCCAGGTGGGCCCGCAACGGGCGGACCTCGATTTGAGGCTGGGTGGGCGCGCGGCGGCCGAGGCGTCGAGGGGAGAACAGAAGCGCCTGGTCACCGCCCTGGTGGGGGGGCAGGCGCGGATGCTGGAAGCAGAGACCGGACGGTCGCCGGTCCTTCTTCTGGATGACGTGGTTTCGGAGCTGGATCGCGAGGCTGTAGAGGGATTGATGGCGGGGTTGCGCGGATCCCACTGGCAAATACTCGTCACGGCCGTGGAAGACGGGATTCCGGGGCTTCGGGGCGAGGATTCGGGACAATTGTTCCACGTGAAACATGGCCACGTAAAACCGGCGCCTGCCGCCTGACACCTCTTTGCCGTGACGTTTCGGCGATGGCCAGGACGGACCTCTCGCCTCGCCACCGCTCCACCGGTCGCCCCCGGCTTTGCGGTATACTGGTGTGTCTGCAACTGGCCGGATGACTCACCCGCATGTCCGATATCGAAGCCCAAGATCCCTCCGTCTACGATTCCACCCAGATCCGTGTCCTCAAGGGACTCGATGCCGTCCGCAAGCGACCCGGCATGTATATCGGCGACACCGATGACGGCACGGGACTGCACCACATGGTCTTCGAGGTCGTCGACAACTCGATCGACGAGGCGCTGGCCGGGCACTGCGACAATATCGAGGTCACCATCCACGAGGACAACGCGGTATCCGTCAGCGACAACGGTCGCGGGATCCCGGTGGATATCCACGAGGAAGAGGGCACGTCGGCCGCCGAAGTTATCCTCACCGTGCTGCATGCGGGCGGGAAGTTCGACAACAACTCGTACAAGGTCTCCGGGGGTCTTCACGGGGTTGGTGTCTCGGTCGTGAACGCCCTTTCCGAGGAATTGCGACTCGAGATCCACCGCGACGGCAAGCGTCATGACCAGACCTACCACCTTGGTGTCCCCGATGCCCCGCTCGCCGAGACCGGCCCCACCGACCGTCACGGCACGCGCGTCTGGTTCCGCCCCAGCCCCCAGATCTTTACCGACATCAACTTCCATTACGAGATCCTCGCCAAGCGCCTGCGCGAGCTCTCCTTCCTCAACTCGGGGGTGCGCATCACCCTGCGGGACCATCGGGACAACCGCGAGGAAACGTTCCTCTTCGAGGGCGGCATCCGCGCCTTCGTCGAGCACCTCAACCAGAAAAAGACCGCGCTGCATCCGACCGTCGTCTATGCCGACCAGATGCGCGAGGACTACGCCGTCGAGATCGCGCTGCAGTGGAATGATTCCTACCAGGAGAACATCTTCTGCTACACCAACAATATTCCCCAGCGCGACGGTGGCTCGCACATGGCGGGCTTCCGTGCCGCCCTGACGCGGACGATCAACCAGTACCTGGAGAACGAAGGCCTGATCAAGAAGGCCAAGGTCGCCACTGCCGGTGATGACATGCGCGAAGGTCTGACCGCCGTGCTGTCGGTGAAAGTGCCGGATCCGAAGTTCTCGTCGCAGACTAAGGACAAGCTGGTCTCCTCCGAGGTGAAACCGATCGTCGAGAGCGTGCTCTCCGATGCACTGAACAACTTCCTCCTGGAGAATCCGCAGGAGGCCAAGGCCATCACCGAAAAGGTGCTGGATGCCGCACGGGCCCGCGAGGCCGCGCGGAAGGCCCGCGAAGTCACCCGTCGCAAGGGTGCGCTGGACATTGCCGGCCTGCCGGGCAAGTTGGCCGACTGCCAGGAGAAGGATCCGGCCCAGTCCGAGCTCTATCTGGTGGAGGGCGACTCCGCGGGCGGGTCGGCCAAACAGGGCCGCGATCGCCATTTTCAGGCCATCCTGCCACTGAAGGGCAAGATCCTGAACGTTGAACGTGCGCGCTTCGACCGCATGCTCGGTTCGGCCGAGGTCGGTACGCTGATCACCGCCCTCGGCTGCGGGATCGGCAAGGAAGAATACGATCCGGACAAGCTGCGGTATCACCGCATTATCATCATGACCGATGCCGACGTGGATGGCTCCCACATCCGAACCCTCCTGCTGACGTTTTTCTTCCGCCAGATGCCGGAGCTGATCGAACGCGGCCACGTCTATATCGCGCAGCCGCCGCTGTACAAGATCAAGCGCGGCAAGCGTGAGCAGTACGTCCGCGACGAAGCCGAGATGGCCGAAATCGTGATCTCGCTCGCCCTCGACGGGGCCGCGCTCTACCCGAGTCCCGATGCACCCCCGATTACCGGCGAGGCGTTCGAGGACCTGGTCAAGGGCTACCAGAAGGCCGCCCGGGCCGTGGAGCGCCTTGGGCGCTTGTACGACCCGCGCATCCTGTGGGCCATGCTCGAGGCGGACGCAATCCCCGAGCCGCGCAGCGTGACCAACCCGAACGTGCAGGCATGGTTCGGCCGGATCCTCGAGGGCCTTTCCAGCGACAAGGCTGGGGCCACGCGCTACAGCCTGGGCCCGGTCACCGATCTGGACGGCCACGCCCAGCTGAGCCTCGACCGGATCGAGCACGGCGCGGCCCTGTCGCAGTTCATCACGGACGACACCCTTGCCTCGCGCGATTTCCAGGCCGTACTGGACCTTTCCGCCCGCCTCAACGCGCTGCTCGACCAGGGTGCATACATGAAGCGTGGCGAACGCATCCATGTGATCGAGGGCTTTTCGGAGGCCATGGAATGGCTACTGCACGAGGGCCGTCGTGGCCTCGCGACCCAGCGCTACAAGGGCCTTGGCGAGATGAACCCCGATCAGTTGTGGGACACCACCATGAACCCGGAAACCCGCCGACTGCTTCAGGTTCGCGTCGAGGATGCGATCCGTGCCGACGAGATCTTCACGACGCTGATGGGCGATCAGGTTGAGCCTCGCCGGGATTTCATCGAATCCCGGGCGTTGAGCGCGGAGAACGTCGACATCTGACGTCCACCGACGACTCTCCGGAACTGACCCGCTTCCATGCAGGTCCTGTCCCTGATCGTCATGCTGGTGGTCCTGACCCTACTCGGGTTTCGTCTGCATACCCACCTTGCGGTCCACGAACGCCGGGTGGTCGCAGCCTGGGACCGCCTGGATACGCTGCTCACGCAGCGTAACGGGCTGCTCCAGCAGGCCTATGCAACGGCCGCCCACCCCCACGCGTCACTGTGCACCGTACACACGAAGGTCCAGGACCAGGAGCGTTCCCGACGCCGCGGCGATCTCCCCGAACTCGCGGACGGCGAGCGCGCTATACGGTCCGCGTGGGATCGCTATATCAATGAAATCATTGAAGAATCCGACTCCTGTCAGGAGAGCCTCGAGCTCACCCGGCGGCGCGTCGCGGCCCTGGACCAGGCCATCAGCGAGGCCCTTTCGCGCTACAACGCGGCGGTTTCGGCCTTTACCGCTTTGCGCCGGCACTGGGTCTTTGGACCGCTTGCGCGCCTGACCGGTTACACCGCCTTCGAACCCGTGGGACCGCCACCCCCTCCCGAGCCCTGACGAGCGCTTCCCGACCCCGGGGGAACGCCCTCCCGGCGATCCGGTCCGAATGGCATAATCTGCAGGGCAACACGACCCCGTGCCTCCACGGCTCCGTGTTGCCCTGGCTGACCCGACACCTGGAGAGACCGTGTCCAATCCCTTGCTGCAGACCGACCGCCTGCCCGCTTTCCGGTCCATCGAACCGGAGCACGTATTGCCGGCGGTCGAGACCGTCCTGGTCGAGAACCGGAACGAGATCGACCGTCTGGTCGACGCGGTGGGCGAAACCCCTACCTGGGACTCCCTTGTTCACCCGTTGCAGCGGCTCGACACCCGCCTGGATGCGGTCTGGTCTCCGGTCGGCCACCTGAACGCCGTCATGAACGGCCCGGCAATCCGCGAGGCCTACAACGCCAGTCTCCCGTTGCTGTCGGACTACGGCAGCTGGGTATCCCAGCATCAGGGCCTCTACCGGGCCGTCAAGCGCCTTGCGGAAAGCGCTGAGTACGCCCGGCTCTCGCCGCAGCGGCGCAAGGTCCTGGACGACATGTTGCGCGACTTCCACCTCAGCGGCGTGGACCTTCCCGAGGCTGAGCGCGAGCGCCTCCGCGCCATCAACGCCCGGCTGTCCGAGCTGACCGCCCGATTCGAGGAGAATCTCCTGGATGCCACCCAGGCCTGGACGTGGCAGACCGACGATTCCAAGGCACTCGCCGGTATCCCCGAATCGGATCGGGCCATGCTCGCGCAGAATGCCCGCGACCACGACCAGACTGGCTACGTGGTGACACTGGACATCCCGAGCTACCTGGCCGTGATGACCCACGCCACGGACCGAGACCTGCGTTACCGTGTCTACGAGGCCTTCACCACTCGCGCCTCCGACCGTGGCCCCGGGGCCGGTAACCACGACAACAGCGAGATCATGGTCGAGATCCTGCAACTGCGCGAGGAAAAGGCGCACCTGACAGGTTTTGCGCATTATGCCGACCGCTCCCTGGCGACCAAGATGGCCGCGAGCGCCGAACAGGTCGAGGGATTCCTGCAGGACCTTGCTCAACGGGCGCGGCCCCGCGCGGAGCGCGACCTCGAGGAGCTGCGTACCTTCGCCCGCGAGGAACTGGGCCTGGACTGCCTCGAGGCCTGGGATATGGCGTTTGCGGCGGAGAAAATGCGGGAGCGCCGCCTCGGCCTCAGCCAGGAGATGCTGAAGCCCTACTTCCCCGCCGACCAGGCCGTCAACGGTCTCTTCGGGCTCGTCCAGCGCCTGTTCCAGGTGCGCTTCGAGCCCGACGACAACGTCGAGACCTGGCACGATGACGTCCGCTTCTATCGCATATATGATGCGAACGGAATCGAACGCGCTGGCTTCTACTTCGATCTGTACGCCCGCAAGAACAAGCGTGGCGGGGCCTGGATGGATGTCTGCCGCAATCGCTTCGTTTCCGGCGAAGACGCCCAGCTGCCGGTCGCCTACATGACTTGCAATTCCACCCCGCCGGTGGACGGCAAGGCCGCGCTCTTTACGCATGATGAGGTCATTACCCTGTTCCACGAGTTCGGCCATGGCCTTCACCACATGCTGACCCGCGTGGACGAGCCCGACATCGCCGGCATCAACGGCGTCGAATGGGATGCCGTCGAACTCCCCAGCCAGTTCATGGAGAACTGGTGCTGGGAGCGCGAGGCCCTGGACCTCTTTGCCCGGCACCACGAGACCGGGGAGCCGATGCCGGAGGATCTTTACCAACGCCTGCTCGGAACCCGCCACTTCCACGCCGCTTTGCAGCTGCTGCGCCAGGTCGAGTTCTCCCTGTTCGACATGCGCCTCCATGCCCGCGCAGCCCCCACGGACGTCGGGGAAGTCCAGCAGCTCCTGGAGTCCGTCCGCGAGGAGGTCGCGGTAGTCCGACCGCCAGCTTTCAATCGTTTCGCTCATGGCTTTGGCCACATCTTCGCCGGCGGCTATGCGGCGGGCTACTACAGTTACAAGTGGGCCGAGGTCCTCTCCGCCGACGCCTTTGGACGCTTCGAGGAGGAGGGCCTGTTTTCGCCCGAGGTTGGCGCCGACTACCTGCACGAGATTCTCGAGGCGGGCGCATCGCGTCCGGCCGCCGAGTCCTTTCGCGCCTTCCGCGGTCGGGACCCGCAGATCGACGCCCTGCTGCGTCACAGCGGCCTCGAGGAGGATGCGGCGTGAAGATCGCCAGCTGGAACGTCAACTCCCTGAAGGTGCGCCTGCCGCAGGTCCTCGACTGGCTGGGACGCTCGCGCACCGACATCCTCGCCCTGCAGGAAACCAAGCTGACCGACGAGAACTTCCCGGCAACCGCGATCCGCGACGCGGGCTACGAGGTCGTGTATTCCGGCCAGAAGACCTACAACGGTGTCGCGATCCTGTCGCGTACCCAGGCAACCGATATCGTCACCGATCCCCCTGGTCTCGAGGATGCCCAGCGACGAATTCTGGCCGCCACGATCGGCGATATCCGCGTGGTAAACCTGTACGTGGTGAATGGCGAGAACGTGGGGACCGAGAAATACGCCTACAAGCTTGACTGGCTGGCGCGCCTGCGCCACTGGCTGGCGGACGAGATCGCCCGCCACCCCAATACGGTGGTCCTCGGCGATTTCAACATCGCACCGGACGACCGCGACGTGCACGACCCCGAGGCCTGGCACGAGCGCATCCTGTGTTCCACGCCCGAACGCGAGGCCCTGATGGCTCTTGCCGACCTGGGGCTTGCGGACACCTTCCGGGCCTTCGACCAGCCCGAGGCCGAGTTTTCCTGGTTCGACTACCGAGCCGCTTCCTTCCGCCGAAACCGCGGTCTCCGGATCGACCTCATCCTGGCCAGCGACCCGCTGCAGGCCCGGCTCCAGGCCGCCGGCATCGATCGTGAACCCCGCGGCTGGGAGCGCCCCTCCGACCACGCCCCCGTCTGGGCCGAGTTCGCCGACTAGCCCAGCCGGCCTATCACCGGGAGCGCCCGTGAAGTACAAGGATCTGCGCGATTTCATTGATGGCCTCGAACAGCGCGGGGAACTGCGCCGTATCGCCCGCGAAGTCGACCCGAATCTCGAGATGACCGAGATCGCCGATCGCGTCCTGCGCGCCGGCGGCCCCGCCCTGCTGTTCGAGAATCCTACCGGCTCGGATATCCCGGTCCTCGCCAACCTGTTCGGCACCCCCGAGCGGGTGGCCATGGGGATGGGCGAGGATTCGGTGGAGGCCCTGCGCGAGGTGGGCCGGCTGCTGGCGTTTCTCAAGCAGCCCGATCCGCCCAAGGGGCTGAAGGCGGCCTGGGAGCAGTTGCCGGTCTTTCGCAAGGTCCTGGACATGGCCCCGAAGAAGACCCGGGGCGCCGCCTGCCAGCGCCACGTGATCGAGGGGCAGGATGTCGATTTGTCCCGCCTCCCGGTCCAGACCTGCTGGCCCGGGGACGCCGGGCCGCTGATCACCTGGGGGCTGGTGGTCACCCGCGGACCGGAAAAGTCGCGCCAGAACCTCGGCATCTATCGCCAGCAGGTGATCGGCCGCAACCGCGTGATCATGCGCTGGCTGTCGCACCGGGGTGGGGCACTCGACTTCCAGGAGTGGACCCGCGCCCATCCCGGCGAGCCGTTTCCCATCGCCGTGGCCCTGGGCGCCGATCCGGCCACCATCCTCGGGGCGGTCACCCCGGTACCGGATACCCTGTCGGAATACGCCTTCGCCGGGTTGCTGCGGGGCAGCCGTACCGAGGTCACCCGTTGCATCGGTTCGGATCTCGAGGTCCCGGCTTCCGCCGAATTCGTGCTCGAGGGACACATCCACCCGGGCGACACCGCGCCGGAAGGTCCGTTCGGAGACCACACGGGCTATTACAACGAGGTGGACGAGTTCCCGGTCTTCACCATCGACCGCATCACCCATCGTGACGAGCCGATCTATCACTCCACCTATACCGGCCGTCCGCCTGATGAGCCGGCTGTCCTCGGCGTTGCCCTGAACGAGGTCTTCATCCCGATCCTGCAGAAGCAGTTTCCGGAGATCGTGGACTTCTACCTGCCGCCCGAGGGCTGTTCCTACCGCCTCGCCGTCGTCTCCATGCGCAAGCAGTACCCCGGCCACGCCAAGCGCGTGATGATGGGTGTGTGGTCCTTCCTGCGCCAGTTCATGTACACCAAGTTCGTGATCGTGGTCGACGACGACGTGAACACCCGGGAATGGAACGACGTCATCTGGGCGATCACCACCCGCATGGACCCGGCCCGCGACACCACCCTGGTCGAGAATACCCCGATCGACTATCTCGACTTCGCCTCGCCGGTCTCGGGCCTGGGTTCCAAGATGGGGATGGACGCGACATCCAAGTGGCCGGGCGAGACCGACCGCGAATGGGGCCGCCCGATCGCCATGGACGAGGCGGTCAAGCGCCGTGTGGACGAGATCTGGGATGAACTGGGGCTATGACGGGTGACTCACCCGCGAAGCGCGGCCGCCCGCACGGCGTTCCTGCTCGTCCTGGTGCTTGCCCTGGCCGCCTGTGCCGCGACCCCCGGGCGTGACACCGTGCGCGCAGCACAGGTCCCGATGACGGACGCCGCTGCCACTACCATCGCCCCCGAGCGCATCCGCCGCTGGCCGGCGGAAAACCCGGCCGCCGTGGTCATTGCCCTGCACAGCTTTCGCGATCATGCCGGTGCCTACCAGGACCTGGGCCCGTGGCTGGCGGAACGCGGCTATGCGGTGCACGCCCTGGACCAGCACGGTCACGGTGCCAGCGAACCGCATGGCCGCTGGCCGGGCGCCGCGGCCCTGATCGAGGACGTGGCCGTCATGGTGCGCGAGGCACGCGCCGTATATCCGGACCGGCCGGTGTTCCTGCTCGGCGAGAGTATGGGCGGATCCGCGGCCCTGGCCGCCCTTGCGACGCACCCCGAACTGCCGGTGACCGGGGTCATCGCGGTGGCCCCGGGCCTGCGCGGCGGCATCCCCGTCCGGGGCCTGTGGGACGCCGCCGTGCGCGCCGGCGAGACCTTCGCCGGCGGCCTCACCGTCACCATCGACCCGGACTATGCCGGCAGCCTCGCGCCGCCGGCGGTGACGCGTTTCGGCCAGGATGCCCGCATCATCCGCCGGGTGCGCATGGATACCTACGCCGGGGTGGTCTGGCTGGCCCAGTATGCTACCGACCACATCGAGCACGTCGACGCGCCGGTGGTCTACCTGTGGGGCGAACAGGACGGGACCATTCTGAAGGCCTCGGTCTGCGCCGCGGCGGCGGCCCATCCGCGGGGCGAGGCCGAGGTCTGGACCGACCCGCACTGGCCGCATCTGATCCTGCACGCCCCCGACTGGCGCGATACCGCCACCCGTCTGGTTGACTGGATGCGGCGGGTGGCGCCGCATGACCCGGGCGCGCACCCCGTGCGCAATCCCGACCCCTGCGACTAGTCGCCCAGGTGGGCGCCGTCCTGCGGCGTGGCCGACCAGGTTGCAATGTCGCGGCCCATGGCCTGTACCGTGCGCCCCAGCACCGAGCAGGAGCCCTTGAAGCCGCCAAAGGCGCCGCCACCGGAGAAGCGGCGCGCGGTGAAGCTGGCCTGCTCCCTGCCGTCGGCGTACAGCGTGCCCGCGGCCTCGGTGACCTTGCGGTGGCCAATCCACGCATTGCCACCACTGACCGCATCGGTCAGTTCCACCTTCAGCACCTGTCCCCCGTCGGCCGGATCCACGTCCTCGCTGCGCTCGAAGCGGATCCCCTGGGCGGCGCCATAGTGCGCGATGAACTCCGAGAACTGTTCCTCCAGGTTGCACTCCTGGCGGATGTTGCTGGCGATCGTGGCATCGTCGCTGTAGGGGACCGAATGGGCCACCCGCACTACCGGGGCATCCGCCGGCACATCGGCGCTGGCGGCGGGGGTGTCCTCCTGGGCGGCGGCTTCGCCGGAATCGGTGGAGCGGGTCTCGTTGGAGGCGCAGCCGCTCGCGAGCAGCAGCCCGGCCCCGGCGGCGATCAGCAGATGACGCATGGCATTCCCTTGTCTATTGTGTGGATCGACTACGATTTTGCCGAAGCCGCCTGACCAGGGGAACCCCCAATGGCGTTCGCGGGGTTTCACACCCTACCACCCGGCCGTATTGCGGTTGCTTGCGTTCGGGGTGGCGCTGGCGAGAATGACGGCCTTTCCGCGACAGGGGATCCCGATGGCGTTCGATGTCACCATTCAGCCCAGTGGCCATGTGCTCGAGGTGGAGGACGACGAGACCGTGCTCGAGGCGGCCCTGCGCCAGGGCTTCGCCTTTCCCTATGGCTGCCGCAACGGTGCCTGCGGCTCCTGCAAGGGGCGAGTGCTGCAGGGCGAGGTCGACCATGGGCCAAGCAAGCCGCCGGGCATTACCGAGGCCGAACTGGCCGACGGACTCGCCCTGTTCTGCCAGGCGGTCCCGGTGGATGATCTGGAGATCGAGGTGCGCGAGATCGGCGCCGCCCGGGACATCGTGGTCAAGACCCTGCCCTGCCGGGTGGCGGCGTTGAACGGCCTCGCCGACGACGTGATGGAGCTGCGCCTGCAGCTCCCGGCGACCGAACGGCTCCAGTTCCTTGCCGGGCAGTACCTGGACATCCTGCTCAAGGGAGGCGAGCGCCGCAGCTATTCGCTCGCCAACGCCCCGCACGACGATGCCCAGCTGGTCCTGCACGTGCGGCACATGCCGGGAGGGCGCTTCTCCACCATGGCGTTCGAGGAGCTCAAGCCCAAGGCGCTCCTGCGCATCGAGGGACCGCTCGGCAGCTTTTTCGTCGACGAGGACTCGCCGCGACCGCGCCTGTTCGTCGGCGGCGGGACCGGGTTCGGCCCGCTGAAGGGGATGCTGGATCACCTCGCCGCCGAGGGGCTGGACCGTCCGCATCATTTGTTCTGGGGCGCGCGGGGCGCGGACGGCATCTATGCTCCGGACTGGCTGCAGCACATGACCGCCGAGCATGGCGGGCATTTCCGTTTCACGCCGGTCCTGTCCGAAACACCGGCCGACACCGCCGCCGGCTTTGCCGCGGTCAGCGGATGGCCGCACGACGCGGTACTGGCGCAGTACCCGGACCTGTCCGGCTTTGATGTCTACATGGCCGGGCCACCGGCAATGATCCATGCCGCGCGCGAGGCCTTCCGCGCCGCGGGCCTGCCACCCGAGCAGCTTTACTACGACAGCTTCGAACCCGCCGCTCCGGCCGAGTAATCCCCTCGGCACCCGCAGGGCCCGTTCACCACGAAGCGCACGAAGACACGAAGAAATTCAAGGACCCTTAACAGGAAGACGGGAAGGCAGGAAGGTTTTGGGGGTGATCAGGGAGTCCCCCGACGGCGGTGCTCGAAAGGCGTTGATCTTTTGGTCAGCGGCCAAGCACTAGAACCTTCCGATCTTCCCGTCTTCCTGTTCAGGCTTTTCGCCCTTGAATTGGTTCGTGCGCTTCGTGGTGGCTGATCAGGCGCGGTCCGCGCGCAGTTGCTCTGCCAGGCGGTGGACGGCGGTCAGCATGGCGGCGTCGGTGGGGTCCTCTGCGGTCTCGACGGCGGCTTTGAAGCCCAGTTCCTGCGCGATCTCCGCGATGCGCTCGCTGCCGACGACCAGCGGGGTCTTGCGCAGCCACATGCGCCCCAGCTTGCCGACCATCTCGTACAGGTTGCGCAGGCCCTCGCCACTGGTGATGGTGATGATGTCGATCTGCCCGCGCGAGAACGAATACATCAGCTCGCCGGTATCGCCCTCGGGGCGCCCGCGACGGTAGGCCTCGGCAAAGGTCACCTCGGCGCCGCGTTCCTTCAGGGTGTCGCCCAGCAATTCGCGGCCGCCGTCGCCGCGAAAGATCACCACCCGCTTGCCGGCCACGTCCTGCATCGCCTCCTGCGCCAGCAGCGCCTCGCTGTCGAAGCGCCGTGGCGGAAGGATGTCCGCCGGCCGGCCGAAACCCTTCAGCTCCTGTGCGGTGCGGTTGCCGATGGCGGCGATCCGGGTGGTCGCCGGCCAGTCGCGTTCCGCGAGGGCCAGGTTGAGCACGCGTTGCACCGCGTTCGGGCTGATGAACACCGCGATGTCGAAGTCCTCCAGGCGGTCCAGGACCTCGCGCAGGTTGGTGGGGTCACTGGGGGCCAGGATCTCCAGCACCGGAAAACGGATCACGGTCGCGGCCGCGGCTTCCAGGGCGTTGCAGAACGGCTCCGCCTGGGCGGCCGGGCGAGTGACCAGGATGCCCAGGCCGGCCAGGGGCCCCTCGGCCTCGGCAGTGGCGTTTTCGTCGGCGTTTGCGGTCATGCGTCTACCCCTTCGTGTCCTGGCCGTGTTCGCGATGGGCGGCGGCGAGCAGCTCGCCCGCGCCGAGCTCCAGCAGCATGTCTGCCAGCCGGATACCCAGGGCCTCGGCTTCGCCGCGCGGGCCCTTGACCTGACGGCGGAGTAGTTGGCTGCCGTCCACCGCGCCGACCAGCCCGTCCAGTTGCAGGCGGTCGCCGTCCAGGGTCGCGTGGGCGGCCAGCGGCACCTGGCAGCCGCCTTCCAGGCGCCGGTTGAAGGCTCGTTCGGCGCGGACACGGTCGGCGGTATCCGCATCATTGAGCGGTGCGATCAGGTCCCCGATCGCGCGGTCGCCGGCGCGGCATTCGATCGCGATGGCACCCTGGCCGACCGCCGGCAGGCTGACGTCCGGTTCCAGGCAGGTGCGGATGCGATCGTGAAACCCGAGGCGCTTGAGTCCGGCCGCGGCCAGCAGGATGGCGTCGTATTCGCCGGCGTCCAGCTTGCCGAGCCGGGTGTTCACGTTGCCGCGCAGGTCGCGGACCTCGAGATCCGGTCGCCGCGCGCGCAGCTGGCACTGCCGGCGCAGGCTGGAGGACCCGACCCGGGCGCCTTGCGGAAGCTCGTCGACATGGGCATAGCGGTTGGACACGAACGCATCCAGGGGATCCTCGCGATCCAGGATCACCGGCAGCTCCAGCTGCTCGGGAAGCTCCATCGGTACGTCCTTCACCGAGTGCACCGCGATGTCGGCGCGATCCTCGAGCAGGGCGATCTCCAGCTCCTTCACGAACAGCCCCTTGCCGCCGATGCGTGCCAGCGGGGAGTCCAGCACGCGGTCGCCCTGGGTGGTCATGCCGACCAGTTCGACCGGGCGCTCCGGTTCGCGGGCGCGCAGGCGCGCGGCGACATGTTCCGCCTGCCACATGGCAAGCGGGCTCTTTCGGGTAGCAATGCGTACAGGCTTCATGCGTCGTCCGGGCGAGCCTCGGCGCGAGCGGCCGGGCGTTCAAAACCGTCTAGTATAACGGCGATCGCCCCAGGCCCCGAATCCCGCGCGTTTCAGGTGCCGTTGCGCAGGTACTCGCGCACCCGCGGGAGCTGGCGGCGGCTGATCGGCATGGGGTCCAGATCGTCGTGGAACAGCAGGCGGTTGTCGGTGGGGCCAAGGTTTTCGATGCCCTTGATCGAGGCCTTCACCGCCAGGCAGCCGCGGTGCACCCGCAACAGGGCCGGACCGTAGAGGTCTTCGAGGTCGCGCAGCCGGGCGTCCACGAAACCGGCCAGGCGCGCCGAGCGCGCCATCACGTAGCCACCCTCGGCAATGAAGATGTCCACCCGCTCCAGGGGGACGCGCTCCTCGCGCCGGCCCACCGTGATGTGCACCTCGCGGGGGAAGGGGTCGCCCGCGCCCTGCTTCTGCTGCACGGCGCGCTGCAACGCCTGTTCCAGGCGCTCGCGCCGGACCGGCTTCAGCACATAGTCACGCACGCCGGCCTCGAACGCCTCCAGGGGAAAGCGGTCGTGGGCGGTCACCAGGATTACGGTCAGGGCGGGCTTCTCCGCGTGCAGGCGCCGCGCGAGCTCCAGCCCGCTCTCTCCGGGCATGTCGATGTCCAGCAGCAGGGCATCGGGCGAATGGTCCTGCAGGCGGGTCTCGACATCGCCGGCGTGGGCCGCCTCGGCCACGACCCGATGGCCCAGTTCGCGTGCCAGTGCCGACAGGCGCTGGCGGGCCACAGGTTCGTCATCGGCAATCAGCAGTTCCAGTTGGCCGGATTTCATGGGGCTCCCTCCCGGATCGCAAGCGGCAGCCGGATGCGCACCTCGTACTGTGCCTGGCGCTCTTCGGTCTCGAAGTGTACCTGCCCGCCGAAGGCATGCTGCAACCGCAGGCGGACGGCCTCGGTCGCGGTGCCGGTCCCCTCGCCGCGCGCCTCCGGATCCACGGTATTGCCGATGGTCACCGTGACGCGCCCCGAATCCATGCGGCAGCGCACCCACACGCGCCCGGCACCGCGAGCGGGTGCAATCCCGTGCTGGATCGCGTTCTCGGCGAGAGGCTGCAGGATCAGTGTCGGCACCCGGAGATCGAGGCCCGGGTGGTCCGGGCAGTCCCAGTCCAGCGCCAGACGCTCGCCGAACCGGGTCTGTTCGATCCCGAGAAAGGCCCGGACCAGGTCCAGTTCCTCGCGCAGCGTGTGGCGGTCTCCGGTGGCGAATGTGGCGCGGAACAGGTCCGCCAGATCCAGGGTGATCTGTTCCGCGCGCACCGGGTCGCTGCGGCAAAGCCCGGCGATGGTGTTCATGCTGTTGTAGAGGAAATGTGGCCGCAGGCGGGCGCGCATGGCCTGCTCCCGGGCCGCCGCCACGGCCCGGGTTTCGCGTTGCCAGGCCGCCTGCAGGTAGAGGTAGTGCATCGCCACCAGGCTGAGAATGATGGCCACCCCGATTACCGGCCAGCGCAGCGCCGGGTCGGCCAGGACCAGTTCCTCCGCCAGGCGATAGACGATGGCCGTGTTGGCAATGGGTACCAGGGGCGGCAGCACGATCTGTGCGATCAGTGGCAACCGATGCAGCGGCCGTTTCAGGGCGCAGAGGATCAGGAGGCTGGTCAGGGCCACCCAGAAGATGAACAGCGCGTGCAGTGCCAGCGCCGACAGCCAGTCCTGGCCACCGCCGCGCAGCAGGGCAATCGCCAGCGCCAGCAGCACGGCCACCATCAGCACGCGCAGCAGTGTCTCGGCGCTGCAGAAGTCCGGCAGCGGCGAGAGTTCCCCGTTGGTGTCCCTGGCGGTTCCCCCCTGGGCCATGCGTCACTTGCTCCCCGGTTCCCGGGCGTCATCGCGGGCGCGTGGCCGCACCATGTTCACCCCCCTTTTGTGCCCGTATACTTCCGTGTCTTTCCAAGCCGCTCCAGGATGCACCATGACGCAGGATTCCCCGCACGACAAGCCAGCCGCCACGCCCGCCGCCCCTGGCGAGGCCAAGCTGTGGGGCGGACGCTTTTCCGAGCCGACCGATGCCTTCGTCGAGCGCTTCACCGCGTCGGTGGATTTCGACCGCCGCCTGTACCGCGAGGACATCCAGGGCTCGCAGGCGCATGCGCGCATGCTGGCAAAGGTCGAGGTACTGACGCAGGCCGAGGCCGGGGAGATCCTCGCAGGGCTGGATGCGATTCGCGAGGAGATCGCCGCCGGCGAGTTCGACTGGCAGGTCGGGCGCGAAGACGTGCACATGAACATCGAGGCGCGCCTGATCGAGCGCATAGGCGACGTCGGCAAGAAACTGCATACCGGGCGTTCGCGCAACGACCAGATCGCGACCGACATCCGTCTTTGGCTGCGCGCCAGCATCGACGACATCCTGCGTCTGATCCGGGGGTACCAGGATGGCCTGGTGACCCTGGCCGAGCGCGAGGCGGAGACCGTGATGCCCGGCTTTACCCACCTGCAGACCGCGCAGCCGGTCACCTTTGGCCACCACATGCTGGCCTGGTACGAGATGCTGGAGCGCGATGCCGAGCGCCTGCGCGATGCGCGGCGCCGGGTGAATATCCTGCCACTGGGTTCGGCCGCCCTGGCGGGAACACCGTATCCGCTGGACCGCGAATACACCGCCGAACTGCTCGGATTCGACGGCGTTACCCGCAATTCCCTGGACGCGGTCTCCGATCGCGACTTCGCCATCGAATTCACCGCGGCCGCCGCGACCCTGATGATGCACCTGTCGCGCCAGGCCGAGGAGCTGGTGCTATGGACCAGCGCCCAGTTCGCCTTCATCGAGCTGCCGGATCGCTATTGCACCGGTTCCTCGATCATGCCGCAGAAGAAGAACCCGGACGTGCCCGAGCTGGTGCGGGGCAAGACCGGCCGGGTCTATGGCCACCTGATGTCGCTGCTGACCCTGATGAAGAGCCAGCCGCTCGCCTACAACAAGGACAATCAGGAAGACAAGGAACCGCTGTTCGACACCGTCGACACCCTGCTGGGCTCGCTGCGCGCCTTCGGTGACATGGTGCCGAACCTGGAGGTCCGCCGGGAGAACACCCTGGCGGCAACCCGCAAGGGCTTCGCCACCGCCACGGATCTGGCGGACTACCTGGTCGGGCGGGGCGTGGCCTTCCGCGATGCCCACGAGGTCGTCGGCCGTGCGGTGCGCATTGCGCAGGAACGTGGCGTGGATCTGGCGGATCTGCCGCTGGCGGACCTGCAGGCGATCAGCCCGGCGGTGGGCGAGGACGTCTTCGCGGTGCTGACGCCCGAGGGCTCGACCGCCGCGCGCAACCTCACCGGGGGCACCGCCCCGCAGCAGGTGCGCCGTCAGGCAGCGGCTGCGCGCGAACATCTGGCCGCACTCGCCCGCGCCGACCGCTGAGTGCCGGCCGTGCGGCGTTTGCCGCACGGGCCCTGCCTCAGATCCGGTCCAGCGTGGACTCCAGCACTTCCCAGTGCACGTTGCCGTGCACGACCTCGTAGGCCAGCAGCAGCTGGCCGTGGGCGGAGTCACCCTCGAAGTTCGCCAGCACCCACTGGTGGTTCAGCACGTGGATGCCGTCGCGGCGGAATTCGAAGCGTTCGCCCTCCGGTGCCTGGTGGGGGATCAGCCCGGTCTGCTGCATCAGGTCATCGGCCAGGCGCTCGTTGGGGCGCACCATGCCGCGGCGCTGCAGGTCCTGGATGTGGGCGTTGGTCAGGCCCAGGTCCACCGGGCGCGGCACCTCGTGCCGGGTGTACTGCTGCAACTGCATCTGCGCCTGCAGCAGGTCGCGGTTGGCCTCCGAAAGATCCTGTTCGAGACCATTGCCGCGGGCGATGTAGATCGCCAGCACGACCACGAAAAACAGCATGAAGCCGAGCCAGACCAGGCGTTCGCTGGTCTTCAGGTTCTGCGGCTTGGGGTTGTCTTGTTCGGACACGGGGCTTGCCTCCGGAATGCAGGGTGCCGTTTGCCGTGGGGCATCCGGCCGGAAAATGAACGCGCGACCGCCGTGGGTTCCTGAACCCGGGTCGATGCGACGCGCATGATAACCGCTGACACCGCAACCTGCCGAGAATGCCCCATGTCGGTCCCCGACCCCGTCAACGCCGCCGCATCCGAGAGCCAACTGGAGTGGATTAACCACTTTGCCGGGCTGCCGGAGGCCTTTCACGAAACCCCGGCGCCGGCCCCGTTTCCGGATGCGACCTGCCTGGCGAGCAGCCCGGCCATGTGCGAGCGTCTGGGCCTGGAGGCCGCGGCCCTTGGCCGCGACCCGTGGCTCGGGGCCTGCACTCACGGTAGCGAGCTGGCGGGCGCCGAGCCTCGGGCCTCGGTGTACGCGGGGCATCAGTTCGGTGTCTTCGTCCCGCAGTTGGGTGATGGTCGTGCGAAGCTCCTGGGCGAGGTGCGCACGCCAACGGGCGAGACCTGGGAGTTGCAGGTCAAGGGCGCCGGTCCGACGCGCTTCTCGCGCGGTGCGGACGGTCGTGCGGTCATGCGTTCCTCGGTGCGCGAGTACCTGGTCTCGGAGGCGATGGCCGCGTTGGGCGTGCCGACTACCCGCGCGGTGGCGCTGTTCGGGTCCAGCCTGCCGGTGTACCGCGAGCGCGTCGAGCCGGCGGCCATCGTGCTGCGTGCCGCGCCCAGCTTCCTGCGCTTCGGCCATTTCGAATACTTCCACTACAACGGCTACAGCGCCCGCCTGCAGGAACTGATCGACTACGCCCTGGCGCATGACTACCCGGAACTCCAGGAGGCCGATGATCCCGTCGCCGCGATGCTGGAGGCGGTGATCGCCCGCACCGCGGAGATGGTCGCCGACTGGCAGGCCATCGGGTTCTGTCACGGCGTAATGAACACCGACAACATGAGCCTGGCCGGGCTGACCATCGACTACGGTCCGTTCGCGTTCATGGATGCCTTCGACCCCGGCTACATCTGCAACCACACCGACCAGGGCGGGCGCTATGCCTTCGACCAGCAGCCGCAGATCGCGCAGTGGAACCTGATCCGCCTGGCCGAGACCCTGGTGATCCATTTCGCCGACGCCACCCGCGAGGCGGCGATCGAGCGCGCCAAGGCGCTGCTTCAGGGGTT
Organism: Thioalkalivibrio sp. AKL19; assembly: GCF_000420165.1. Classification (GTDB taxonomy): domain Bacteria; phylum Pseudomonadota; class Gammaproteobacteria; order Ectothiorhodospirales; family Ectothiorhodospiraceae; genus Thioalkalivibrio. The sequence goes on from NZ_ATUK01000011.1 coordinate 104,511, forward strand.
CCAGCCGCAGTACCGGCAGGCCTGGCTGGCGCGTATGCGCGCGAAGCTCGGGCTGCAGGTGGAGCAGGAGGACGACGAGGCGTTGATCCAGGATCTGCTCGCGCGCATGGCGGCCGAGGGCGTGGATTACACCCGATTCTTCCGCCAGCTGCCGGATCTGGAGCAGGCGGAGATCCGGGCGCAACTGGAATCGGAACTGGAGGATGGGGCCGCATGGCAGGCCTGGTGGTCGCGCTATCAGGCGCGGCTGGCGGAGGAGGGGCTGCCCCCTGAAGAGCGGCGCGCGGCGATGAATGCCGTCAATCCCAAGTACATCCTGCGCAACCACCTGGCTCAGGCCGCCATCGAGCAGGCCGAGGCGGGGGACCCGTCCGAGGTGCTGCGCCTGCAGCAGATCCTGGCGCGTCCGTTCGATGAACAGCCGGAATACGAGGCCTATGCGAACCTGCCGCCGGCGTGGGCGAGCGGGATCCAGCTGAGCTGCTCGTCCTGAGGAGCGGTATCAACTAGCGGCTCCCCGAGGAAGCCGGCTGCGCGGTGGCAGGCGGAGTTCCGGGCTGGAAGGCCCGGATACCGGGATTGGCTTACCCGAGGATGCTGCGCAGGATATAGAAGTAGACCACCGCGAGGATCGCCCCGGCCGGCAGGGTCACGATCCAGGACAGGAAGATCATCCGCACCAGGCCCAGATTGATCGCGGCAATCCCGCGCGCCAGGCCCACGCCGAGGATGGCGCCGACCAGGGTGTGCGTGGTGGAGATCGGCAGCCCGGTGCCGGAGGCCAGGACCACGGTGGCCGCCGCCGCGGCGGTGGCGGCATAGCCACGGCTGGGGGTGAGCTGGGTGATGCCGGTGCCCACGGTCGCGATCACCTTGTGGCCGTAGGTGAACAGGCCGAACACGATCCCGAAACCACCCAGCAGCAGCACCCACATGGGCACGACGGTCTCGGTGCTCACGTCGCCGGTCTGGATCACGTCCACGACCGCGGCCAGCGGGCCGACAGCATTGGCGACGTCGTTGGAGCCCAGGGCAAAGGCCATCGCGCACCCGGTGACCACCATCTGGACGCCGAACACCTTCTCGACGTTGGCGAAATGGGAGCCTTCCTCGCCCACGCCCGTGGGGTCGTCAAAGCGCAGGCGCCGGATCGCCATCATGCCGAACACGACCACGATGGCGCTGATCAGGATCGCGAAGCCATAGGCCTGCACGGGCGTCAGGTCCAGGCCAACGTGGGTCAGACCCTTGAACATCGTCACCAGCGCCGTGACGAAGGCCGTGAGGAAGATATAGAGCGGGGCCCAGCGCTTGGCGTTCTTCAGGGGATCGACGGTGTCCAGGATCAGCAACTGAACCGAACGGAACAATGCGAACGCGATCATCCCGCCGACCATCGGCGACACCACCCAGGACATCGCGATGGTGCCGACTCGTTCCCAGCGAACTACCTCGAAGCCGAGGCCGACCACGGCAAAGCCGATGATGGCGCCAATGATGGAGTGCGTGGTGGATACCGGCCAGCCGAAATAGGAGGCGAGCATCAGCCATGTCCCGGCGGCCGCCAGGGCCGCCAGCATCCCGTAGACCAGTAACTCGGGATTGTCGGCCATCAGACTGGAGTCGACCATCCCGCTGCGGATGGTCTGGGTGACTTCGCCCCCCGCCAGCCAGGCCCCGGAGAACACGAAGATCGCGGCCACGAACACCGCCTGCCGAATGGTCAGCGCGCGCGAACCCACCGAGGTGCCCATGGCGTTGGCGACATCGTTGGCGCCGATGCCCCAGGCCATGAACAGGCCGAAGATCACTGCAAGGCCGAGCAACAGGGTGCTGTATTCCATGCGGTCCTCGGTGCCTGTGCCTGGGTGCCGGTGGTTACTTGGCGAGCATCAGTTGCAGGCGGCTGCCCACACGCTGGGCCAGGTCCGCCAGCTCGCCGATCGAGTCGATCACGCGGTACATGAAGATCACGTTCACCGGCGGCAGCTCGGCCTCCTGGGCGAACAGAATCTCGCGGACCTCCCGCTGCGCCTCGTCGGACTCGTGCTCGATCTGGTCCAGTTCGGTAAGGATGCCGTTGACGACCTCGACCTCGTGGCCGCGGAAGCCCGCTTCCACCAGTTCGTCGAGTTCGTTGATCGCGCGGCCGGCCTGGTCGACTGCATCCACGCTACGGTCGAGGAAGCGTTTCAGCGGTTCACCCATGTTGTCGGGGAACTGCATCTGGCGGCCCAGCATCAGCCCGGCGATGTCTTTCGCCATGTTGGCGATGCGGTCCTGGATCAGCAGGGTGTCGAGCACGTCGCGACGCGACATCGCCAGCATCATGCCCTTGGGCAGGTGCAGGCGCAGGTCCTTCTTCAGGCGGTCGGCCTCGCGCTCCAGCTTCGAGATCTTGCGTTGCTGCTCGCGCGCGGTCTCCCAGTCGTCGCGGGCCATGGCCTCCATAAACGGGGGGAGCTCGGCGATGCAGGCACGCACCTTCTCCATGTGCGCCTGAAGGGGGCGCACCGGGGAACGGCCGAACAGCTCGAAGACGAAGTTCTTGGGGGACATGGCGGCGCGAAGGTTGTCACAAAGCGATAATCTAACGCAAAACACCGCCCTCCGCGCGGACTTGTTCGTGTCGGGACGTACGGTCTGCGCTACACTCCCGGATCAGAGCTGGGGGTGCCCGCCATGGATGCGGGCTGAGAGAGTCCCCTTGAACCTGAACCAGTTCACACTGGCGGAGGGAAGCTCGGTGCTCGTTCCAGTCCGCGCGCGCTCCGTTCGCAGTCTGTCCGGCCCGTTCCGCTCCCTCTGCCACCACGCCCGAGTTGCAGAGGTCATCGTATGAGCGCCATCCCCGAGTCCTTCGCCCGCAAGACCGCCCAGGTCTCCGCCGACGTCACGCGCCCGTTCCCCAGTTCCGAGAAGGTCTTCGTCCAGGGTTCGCGCCCGGACATCCGGGTGCCGTTTCGCCAGGTGGCGCAAAGCCCCACGCTGACCTCCGGCACCCCGGAGGAGAACCCGCCGATCCCGGTCTACGACACCTCCGGTCCGTACACCGACCCCGATGCGACCATCGACCTGCACCGGGGCCTGGCGGATCTGCGCGGCCCTTGGATCGACGAGCGCGCGGATACCGAATGGCTGGACGGCCCGAGCTCGGAATACGGCCGCGTCCGCGCCGCCGACCCGGAACTGGCCAGCCTGCGCTTCGAGCACATCCGCCTGCCGCGCCGGGCGAAGTCCGGCGCGAACGTCTCGCAGATGCACTACGCCCGCCAGGGGGTCATTACCCCGGAGATGGAGTTCGTCGCCATCCGCGAGAACAACCGCCTGCAGGAACTGCGCGCGGATCCGCGCTACAAGAAGCTGCTGCGCCAGCACGCCGGCGAGTCCTTCGGCGCGTCGATCCCCGAGGCGATCACACCCGAGTTCGTACGTGACGAGATCGCCCGCGGCCGCGCGATCATCCCGGCCAACATCAACCACCCGGAGCTGGAGCCGATGATCATCGGCCGCAACTTCCGCGTGAAGGTCAACACCAACATCGGCAACTCGGCGGTCTCCTCCTCGATCGAGGAGGAGGTCGAGAAGCTCGTATGGTCCGCGCGCTGGGGTGGCGACACCCTGATGGACCTGTCCACCGGCAAGAACATCCACGAGACCCGCGAGTGGATCCTGCGCAACTCGCCGGTGCCGATCGGCACCGTGCCGATCTACCAGGCGCTGGAAAAGGTCGACGGCAAGCCCGAGGACCTGACCTGGGAGCTGTTCCGCGACACCCTGATCGAGCAGGCCGAACAGGGCGTGGACTACTTCACCATCCATGCCGGTGTACGCCTGCAGTACGTGCCGCTGACCGCCGACCGGGTGACCGGCATCGTCTCGCGCGGTGGATCGATCATGGCCAAGTGGTGCCTGGCGCATCACGAGGAGAACTTCCTCTACACCCGCTTCGACGAGATCTGCGAGATCATGAAGGCGTTCGACGTCTCGTTCTCCCTCGGTGACGGGCTGCGCCCCGGCTGCCTGGCCGACGCCAACGACGCCGCGCAGTTCGGCGAGCTGGAGACCCTGGGCGAGCTGACGCAGAAGGCCTGGGCGCACGACGTCCAGGTGATGATCGAGGGCCCCGGCCACGTCCCGCTGCAGAAGGTGAAGGAGAACGTCGACAAGGAGCTGGAAGACTGCTTCGAGGCGCCGTTTTACACCCTTGGCCCGCTGGTGACCGATATCGCCCCGGCCTACGACCACATCACCTCCGGCATCGGTGCGGCCAACATCGGCTGGTACGGCACCGCGATGCTCTGCTACGTGACGCCCAAGGAGCATCTGGGCCTGCCCAACAAGCAGGACGTGCGCGACGGCATCATCACCTACAAGATCGCCGCCCACGCGGCCGATCTCGCCAAGGGCTTTCCCGGCGTGCAGCTGCAGGACAACGCGCTGTCCAAGGCGCGCTTCGAGTTCCGCTGGGAGGACCAGTTCAACCTGGCGCTGGACCCGGAACGCGCGCGCGAATTCCACGACGAGACCCTGCCCAAGGACGCGCACAAGGTCGCCCACTTCTGCTCCATGTGCGGCCCCAACTTCTGCTCCATGAAGATTACCCAGGACGTGCGCGACTACGCCGCGGCCCAGGGCGTCTCCGAAGACGAGGCCCTGAAGAAGGGGATGCAGGAGAAGGCGGTCGAGTTCGTCGAGAAGGGTGCGCGCCTCTACCGCGAGGTGTAGATCGACTGCGAGAGGCGCTAGCGCACCTCGATCCGGCTACGGCCGTTCTTCCTGGCGGCGTACAGGGCCTGGTCGGCGCGATTGAAGGTGTCGACCCGGTCCTCTCCGGGGTGGTATTCGGTGACACCGAAGCTGGCGGTCAGCCGCCCCACCGTCTCGAAGTCGAAGGCGGTGATTCGCGCCTGCAGCTCACGGGAGGCGACGAGCGCCTGTTCGCCGCGCGTCTGCGGTAGCAGCACGAAGAACTCCTCGCCCCCGATCCGACCGATGGCATCCACCTTGCGCAGGTTCTGGCGCAGCAGGCCGGCGAACTGGCGAAGCACCCCATCGCCGGTGCTGTGTCCCCAGGTGTCATTCACGGACTTGAAGTGATCGATGTCGATCAGGATGACAGTGAACGGTTCACCGTAGCGCTCGGCCCGTGCGCGTTCATCGTCGAACAGGCGCTCGATATGCGCACGGTTCCACAATGAGGTCAGTTCGTCGATCCGGGCGGCACGGGCCAGCTGCTGTTGTTGCAGGAAGGTGTGCTTGTGGGCCTTCTCGAGGATGAAGGCGCTCAAGCAGCCGAAGGAGAACGCGGCCAGGACCCACATCAGGTGCAGCTGCAGCAGACCCGCCTCCAGTGGCTGGCGGAAGGTGGCGGCGATTACCAGCGCGATGATGGCGGTTGCGGCAATCACGGCCTAGCGCAGGGCCAGTCCGGAGATCGCAAACGTCCACATGATGCTGAGATAGATCTCGGGGGCGAATATCAGAAACTGCGCCGAACCAACGTTCAGATGCAGGTTGGCGGCGTTCGCTACCACTGGGGCCAGGGTCAGCAGCACCCACATCATCGGCTGCAGGCGCCGATCGAAACTCATCAGCCCGACCGCCAGCAGCAACCCCGGCACCAGCAGGGCATGGGCCACAAGCCTCGAGGTGTGCAGGTCGGTGGCCACCGATTGCTCGAGGACGGCGTACAGAAAATACAGCAGGGCCGTCAGGAACGCGACGTAGCGGGCCTGCGGGATCCGCACCTGGCGATGCCAGGCCGCGAAGGCCCGTCGAACGTCTGCGTCTTCCTGGTGCAACGGGTTTCCCAGGACCCGCAGGCGCCTGATGATATCCAAACCCTGACTCCTATAACCGTTCAGGCCGCAGTGTGCGGATCCGGAGTGTCGCCGCCGCGGCCCCGCGAACGGGCCATGCGAAACGCTAATCGAAAGTGGCGCCCGCCGGGACTACTGCATGTGGCCGAAGCCGCCCATCAGGCCGGCGCCGATGCCGAAGAGCATGCCCAGCACCATCAGGATCAGGTAGATCAGCAACAGCACACCAAAGATGGTGAAGTAGATGCGCAGGCGGCCCAGCGCGTACTTGATCGCTTCCGGATCGCCGCTTTCGAAGGCACGCTGCGAGGCCCCGGCGGCCTGCATCAGCACCACGCCGGCCCAGATCGGAATCCAGGCAATGATGATCCCGATGATCGACAGCGCGGTCAGCACGCCGGAGATGATCATCATCACCCCGATCAACTGCATCCAGAATTTGCCGCGAATGAGTGGTTCGATCAGTCCGCGGAGGTCGGTCCCGCTGGTTGCATCCTGTTCCATGTTCAGACTCCTTGTCGTGATGGGGGGATGGTCGGAGCATAGCAGGCCCATTCATGCTGTGACGCATTCGTTGTTTTGGCGCGCACCGCCCGTGCATACTCGAACGGGTGCCAACCCGAAGAACAGGGCCACGCAAGGCTCGTGAAGCAGGGGGATGTATGAGCGATCAGGGACGACGCAGGGATGCCGGCCGCAGCGGGCCGCAGGGGACGATGCTGTTTCAGGGGCCCGCCGTGCCCGACGGAGAAGCGACCCAGGACACCGCGGGCGAGGAGACACCGCCCGGCGGCCACCCGGTGCTGGTGGGACTCTCCGAGCCCTTCGGCCAGCAGCGCCTGACGCTGAAGCCGGGCAAGCGCTCGGTGGGGCGCCAGGCCGACAACGACATCGTCCTGCAGGAAGGCAGCGTCTCCTCGCAGCACGCCTGGCTGGTCAACGACGGAGGCGAGTGCCGGGTCGTCAACCTGCTCTCCACCAACGGGACCTGGGTGAACGACGAGAAAGTCCACGAAGCGGTGCTGAAGGACGGCGACCATGTCCGGTTCGGGCGCGCCGAGTTCATCTTCCGCCGCCGCGATGACGGCTCCGAAGCCCGGTCCGGTGGCGGCCGGCGATCGCGGTGGCGCTGGCTGGGCATCGCGGTTGCGGTCCTGGTGCTGGCGGCCGTCGCGCGCATCCTGCTCGAGATGGCTTGAGGCTCAGGGTCGCCGGCGCATGCAGCGGATCGGTCGCTACGGGGTCGGCGAGGAGATCGGGCGCGGTGCGATGGCCGTCATCCATCGCGGCTACGACCCGGATATCCGGCGTCCGCTGGCGATCAAGTGCCTGCAGCCGGACTATGCCCGACGGCCCGAGTACCGCCGGCGCTTCCTGGCCGAAGCGCGCGCCGCCGGCACCCTGACCCACCCGGGCATCGTCACCATCTTCGATGTCGGCGAGTCGGATCAGCAGCCGTTCATCGCGATGGAGCTGCTGGATGGCATCACCCTTGCGGAGTTCGCGGAACAGTTCCGCCCGCTGCTGCTGCGCAATGTCCTGAAGGTGGCCATCCAGCTGGTGGAGGCCCTGGACTATGCCCACCGGCATGGTGTCGTGCACCGCGACATCAAGCCCGAGAACATCATCGTCACCAGCGCCACGGCGAATATCAAGGTGATGGACTTCGGCATCGCCCGCACCCTCAGCGACCCCGACTGGCGCACCGACGACGACTGGCTTGCCGAGGACGACGACGGCTATATCGCAGGATCGCCGCACTATATGGCGCCGGAGCAGATTCGTGGCCGCGATACCGACGCTCGTGCCGACCTCTATTCCGTGGGCGTGGTGCTGTACGAGCTCCTGACGGGGGGAACCCCGTTTCGCGGTCACGATGTCGAGACCCTGCTGACCCGGGTGGTCAAGGATCCGGTCCCCGCACCGCGGGTCATCGTGCGCGATTGTCCGCAGGAACTGATCGAGTTGGTGCTGCGCCTGTTGGCGAAGGAACCGGACGAGCGCTACCAGTCGGCCGGCGAGCTACTGGTGGACCTCGAGCGGATCGACGAGCAACGCGCCGAGCGCGAAAGGGCAGGTGCCGGGCGTCGGATTATCCCGCTGCGTCTGCGCTGGGCCGCGGTCATGGGGGCGCTGGTGGCGGTCACCCTGGTGGTCGGTGGCACGCTGGTACACCAGAAGCAGAATGCGGTGATGACCGATCTGGCGTTCGACTACGGGGCCACGCTGGCGCAGATCGTCTCGGTGGAGAGTGCCGAGGACTTGTTGCTGGAGGACACCATCGCGGTCCAGGGACGCCTGCGCGACATGCAGGCGAACCGGGAGATTGCCCTGCTGAGCGTCGTGGACCACCGCGGCGAGGTGGTGGCCAGCAGCGACCCGGAGGCCCTGGGCCAGCCCTACGAGCCGCCTTCCGAGGATCGCCTGCTTCAGCGTCGCGACGGCCAGGCCGTGTGGTCCATCACCGGGCGCGATGGCGCAGAGCTGTTCATGTTCGAGGCCCCGGTTCACTACCAGGATCATCATCTTGGGCAACTCCAGGTCGGGCTGTCCACGGGGTCCCTGCGCGCGGCGAACGAGGCCACCTTCATGGCCTTGCTGATGCTCACGCTGGTCACCCTCCTCGCGGTGCTCCTGGGGGCCTACGTGCTTGCCCGGCGTCTTCAGGCGCCGCTGGACCGCCTGCGCGGGGCGCTGGACCAGATCGGTCAGGGGCGGCTCGATACCCGGATCCGTGCCCGTCGGCACGACGACTTCGAGCGGCTCTTCAGTGCCTACAACGCGATGGCCGACTCGCTGGAGGCGCGCATGAAGCGCCGGGTCGCCGGGACGCCCGAGGGCGGTGCAGCCGGGCCGGTCGCTGACGGCGACCGCACCCAGGAGCTCGCATCCGACGAGTTGCCGACTGAAGACGTTTCAAGACGTAACGCTACGGACTAATGCCGGCCGTTCTCGCGGTCTGGGGAAACACCGATTCATGTACACGTTCGCGTTGGCATCCCGGGTTCCCCGAGACCAGGCGCGTCGTGCAGTGGGTAGTGGTTCCACCCGCACGTCGTGATCCGAACCGGGCGCGCGCGGCGTTGCGGCTCCCCTGTGCAGAATGCAGCATGGCGGTCACCGCGCCTTGTTCGCACGCAAGAGCGACTCGAGCGCGAACGTGTACATGAATCAGTCTTTCCCCAGGGCATCCAGGCGACGCTGCAGTTCCAGGGCTCGCAGGCGATAGCCGCGCGCCGCCTCGAACCCGGGGTCGATCGCCAGGGCCTCGTCCCACAGCGCGATGGCCGTATCCAGGTCCTGATTGCGGTAATGGACGATGGCCTCGGCGTGCAGCGCCTCCTTGCGTTGCTGTTCCAGCTCGCCGTGGTGCTGGCGCGCCGGGGCATGTTGCGGATCGCGTGCGAGTACCTCGCCAAAGGCCTCCAGCGCGTCTTCGGGTTCCCCGGCTGAACGGGCCTCCTGGCCGCGCTGATACCAGTAGCCGATCTCCGCGTCGCGGGCCAGAGGCTCCAGCCAGCCGGTCCATTCGTCGCGTGCCTCGGGGTGCCGGCGGGCCCGTTCCACCACTTCCCGGGCCGACGCGTAGCGCTCCGCGGCCAGATCGGCCTCGAGCGCGCGCCGCAGGCCGTCCTCGCCATCCCCGGGAGCGGCATCCGGATCCAGCGCCATCAATTGATCATCCAGGTCGCTCTCGCCGTGTTGCAGCCCTGATGGATCCCGCGGGATGCGCAGTTGTTGTCCGGCAAGCAGCCGGTCCGGTCGCTCGATGTCGTTGTAGCGCGCGAGGATCACGAAGCGATTGGCGTCGCCCAGGTGTTCGCGCGCCAGCCGGGCCAGGGTCTCGCCCGGTTCTACCGTGTGCTGAAAGTAGTCGTCGCCGAGGCTGGCCCGCGGATCGTCGGAGAGCTGTTCGCGCAGGTTGCGGGCCGTGCGATGGTCCGGCTCGGCTGCGAGCAGCCGGTCCAGTTCCCGCCCTGCCCGGTCCATCTCGCCACGCTGCAATAGCTGCACGATCTCGGCAATCGCGAGGCGTTTCACCTTCGTTTCTCCCGCCGCCGGTTCGGGCGGGGTCTCTTCGGCCGGCACCGCTTCTTCATCGACCTCGGCCTCGGGGTCGAACAGGCCCTGCAGCTGCGCACAGCCGGACAGCGAAACGGCCAGTACGGCGAGCAGCACGAGGCGCGTAAGCGGGGTTTCGGATGGTTTCATGGCGAGGAGTTGGGGCAAGGCTCGGCGAGTTCCGGAGTATACGGTGGGGATCAATCCAGCGGCCACAGCAGGATCGCCAGGGCGGCAGCGAGCAGGAGCAGCAGCGCCAGGGTTGGCTGGATCCAAGCCGTCAGGTGCCGGCGCCACAGACTGCTGCGTGGCCGCGCCGCGCGCCAGGCCGCCACGGCCACGTTGTCGCCTTTGGGCCCCCCGCGCCGCGCCGCCTCGCGGGCCGCCTCGACGGCCGCGCTCTCCAGGTCCGGACGCTCCAGCAGGTCGGCGATCGCGCCCGGCCCGAACTGCTCCCAGAAACCATCCGAGCACAGCAGGAAGCGGGTGTGCCGGGTGACAGGCGCCGCATCGTATTCGACCCGGACCGGATCGACCACGCCCAGACCCTGCAGCAGCCGGTTCTGTTCCGGGTGCGTCGCCATCTGCGCCTCGCTGATCACCCCCTGGTCCACCAGTTGCTGCACCCGCGTGTGATCGCGCGTGCGGCCCTGAAGGGCGTCGCCCTCGAAGTGATACAGGCGGCTGTCGCCGCAGTGGGCCCAGACAGCGGCGTGCGGGGTGACGTACAGGGCCACGAGGGTGGTGCCGGGACGCCGCGCCGGATCCGCGCCGGCGTTCTCCAGCAAGGCCGCATGGGTCTCGTGGAACAGCGTCTCGAGCAGGGCGCGGGGATCCGCGGCCCGCCCCGCATGGCGATGCCACAGGCGCTCGGCGGTTGCCACGGCGGTTTGCGAGGCCAGCGCGCCACCCTCGTGACCGCCCATGCCATCGGCCACCAGCAGCAGGGTGCTTTGCCCGTCCGGTCCGTGCAGCACGGTCACCGCATCCTGTTGCTCGGCGCGGCCACCGACCTCCCTGGCGTATCCGGTTTCCATGTGCGTGCGGCCCCGGTGATCCCGCGACCATGATGACCGAGTTGACCGGTGGGTGACAGTCCCGGGGCCGGACCCTTACCCCGTCGCCCCGATCCAGAACTCGATGGAACGGCCGAGGAATTCGTCCCAGGTCATGTAATGCGAGCCGTCGCAGGAGAAGGTCAGGCTGACCATGCCGTTGAACAGGTTGATCGAGGCGGAGCGCAGGTACACGGTTTCGTCCGCGTAGCGCAGGGCGCGCAGGCCTTCCAGCACGCGGCCGATCTCCTCCTTCGGGATCAGTGCCTCCTCGGGGTACGGCTCGTGAGGGAAGGCCAGGCACACGTCGGGGTCGCCCAGGGATTCATGCGTCAGGATGCGGTAGCGGTAGGGGTCCTCGGTGGTCCACAGCGTGGCGCGCGAGCTGGAGAAGTGGAACACCCCCTGGAACACGCCGCGCTCGGTAAACAGCTCCTCGAGGATGGCCAGGGCGGTGTCCATGTTCTGGTCCATCAGGCTTTCGGTGCGGCTTTGCAGGAACAGCGTCCCGCGAATCGACGGGTCACCCTTGATCTGGCGCCATTCGCTCGGCTCCTCGTACAGGTCCTCGGAGAAGTCGGGCAGGTTGCGCAGGTCGAAATCCGCACCGAGAAAGCCCAGCGCGTTCCCTGCGTCGTCGCGCACCAGTTGCAGCGCGGTCAGCGAGGGCCGGCGCCCGAGCAGGCTGATGTAGGCATCCGAAAGCAGGAATCCGTTGGCGGGGACGACCTCCTTCATGTAGGGGCGCTGCGAACGGTCGCGCCCGAAGTGCTCCGGCAGCACCCCGCTGCGCGAGATGTTGTCCGAGAGCTGAATCCCCCGGGTGTTCAGGGCATACACGAAGGTTGCCTCGGGGATCTGGCGGATTGCCTCTTCCAGGATCGAGTCCAGGGCCTCGCGGTTCGGCCAGGCCGCGGAGAGACGGCTGGCAATCGCCGTCAGGGGCTCGTGCAGCTTGTCCTCGAGGTAGTCGCGCTGGTGCTCGATCGCCTTTTTCAGTTCCGTCATGGTGCGGTGTCGTCTCCTTTCGGTGCGGCGCGGATTATCCCCGATCAGGGGTTTGGTTGTCGTGAAGCCCCACGCGCGGCCTCCCGCCTGGCACTTTGGCCGGTCGACAAGGTCCGAGCAGGAACCATGCCGACGACCCGCAGACCGATGCCCGAATCCCCAGGCCCCGAGCGCACGGGCACGCTCCGTCCGGCCCGTGGCGGTGATCTCGATGCCATCAACCGTCTCGTGGCCGAGGCCATTGAGGACTGGCCGTTACCCGAGCGCGTGCGCCGGCTGGCCCTGCCGGCCTATCGCTATACCGAGGCCGACCGGATGTTCCTCGACGTGACCGTGCTGGAGCGCGAGGGCCACGTGGTGGGCGTTGCGGCCTGGGAGGCGGCCGGACCCGGGGAGCTGCCCGAGGGCGCCGCCGACGGGCTCCTGCTGCACGGCCTCTACGTCGGGCGCTCCGCCCGCGGACAGGGGGTGGGCCGGCAACTGGTCGCGGCCTGCCGCCAAGCCGCGCATGAGGCCGGCGTGGCCGGGGTGCTGGTCAAGGCCCAGGCCTCGGCCGCCGGCTTCTTCGAGGCCATGGGGTTCGTGCCGGTCCCGGTCCGGGATCGTGACCGCGACTACGAGCAGCGCTACTGGTGGCCGGGGGAGGGTGCGCCCCCGGCCGCCTGAGGTCAGCGCCGTGGACGCTGGCGCCGCCGCCGTCTGGCAAACAGGCCCGCGACGATGGCAACAGCCAGCAGCCCCAGGGGCCAGGCGTGTCCCGGGGCGCTCAGAAAGTGCGGCAGCGAGAACCCTTCGCCATGGCCGTGCCCGGGATGGGCCACAGCCGGACCGCTGGCCAGGGCAAGGAGCGTCGGGATCAGCTGGCGCATGGCAGACTCCTTCAGTCCAGTCGAGGACTCCACCTTAACGCCGGGCATGCCCGGCGTCATGCCCGGCACCGCCCCGCCTCGATGGACGCGTGAACGCTGTCATCGCGAGTCGCGAAGCGACGTGGCGATCTCCAGGACCACCGTTGCGTCGGTTTCTGCTTCCGCAGCCCCTTGCGCAGCACTCAGCAGATCCGCGGCAGCTGCTCCCCGGCCGGCAGGATCACGCGGCGTTCCACGCCGGTCGCGAGACGCCGAATCACGACCGCTTCGCCCGGTTCGGCCCGGCCGATCGCGACCGCCCCGGCGGCCACCGGAACGGACCGGAGGACCGACAGCGCCCGGTCGGCGTAATCTGCCGGGACGGCCGCCAGGAAGCGCCCCTCGCAGGCCGAATGCAGCGGGTCCAGCCCGAGGATCTCGCAGGCCCCGTGCACGTCCTCGCGTACCGGGATCGCCGCGTCGTCCAGCACCAGGCGGCAGCCGGAGGCGTCGGACAGCTCCTGCAGGGCGGCGACCGCGCCACCGCGGGTGGGGTCGCGCAGCGCATGCACGGGCACGCCGGCCTCCAGCAGTGCGGCCACGGCCTCGGCGACCGACGCGCTGTCGCTGGGGATTGCCGGCTCCAGCCCCAAGTGCTCGCGGGCGGCGAGGATGGCGACGCCGTGGCGCCCGAGGTCGCCGCTGGCCAGCAGCACGTCGCCGGGTCGGATCGCCGCCGGGTCGATTCGCGTCCCCTCGCGCACCGCCCCCACCCCGCTGGTGTTGATGTAGACGCCATCGCCATGCCCGGTCTCCACCACCTTGGTGTCGCCGGCGACCACCCGCACGCCGCATTCCTCTGCGGCCGCCTGCACCGAGGCGAGGACGCGCCGCAGGTCGTCCAGCGGCAGCCCCTCCTCCAGGATCAGGCCGAGGGTCAGCCACAGGGGGCGCGCCCCGGCCATCGCCAAGTCGTTGATCGTACCGTGCACCGCGAGCCGGCCGATGTCGCCACCGGGGAAGAACAGCGGGCGCACCACGAAGCTGTCGGTGGTCATCGCCAGACGTCCGCCCGGCGCGTCAAGTACGGCGGCATCCGCGGCGCCAAGGGCCCGGGCGCCCAGTGCTGGCAGGATCACCTCGTCCAGCAGCTTCGCCTGCATCCGCCCCCCGCCGCCATGCGTGAGGCGTACGACGTCGGTGGTCATGCCTCGCCCCGATAGTGCAGGTAGGCCGCGCAGGCCCCCTCGGAGGAGACCATGGGCGCGCCCAGCGGGGTATCCGGCGTGCAATCGCGGCCGAAGGCCGGGCAGTCGGTGGGGCGGCCCAGCCCGCGCAGCACCTGGCCGGCGATGCAGGGGCCATCCCCGATCGCCTCGGGTGGGACGAGCCCGAAACGGGCCACGGCGTCGAACCGGGCGTATTCCGGGCGCAGCCCGAGGCCGCTGGCGGGCAGGCGTCCCATGCCACGCCATTCGCGCTCGACCGGCTCGAAGACGCGAGAGACCGCAGCGCGCGCGGCTGCGTTGCCGTCGTCCGGCGCGGCCCGGTCGTAGCGGTTCTCCACCCGGGCCGCGCCGCGTTCCAGTTGCTCCACGCAGGCGTGGATCCCGGCCAGCAGGTCCACCGGCTCGAAGCCGGTCACCACGATCGGGACCCGGAAGCGTTCGGCGATCGCGTGATAGGCGGCCGCCCCCTCCACCGTGCAGACATGGCCGGCGGCCAGGAAGCCCTGGATGCGGTTGTCCGGGTCGGCCAGCAACGCCTCCATCGCCGGCGGTACCAGCGAGTGCGAGACCAGCAGCAACAGGTTGGCCAGGCCCAGGGCCTCGGCCTGCAGCACGGCGATTGCGGCGGCCGGGGCGGTGGTCTCGAAGCCCACCGCCAGCAGCACGACCTCGCGCTCCGGGTGTTCGCGCGCCAGCGCCACCGCATCCAGCGGCGAGTACATCACGCGCACCTCGCCCCCGGCCGCGCGCGCCGCGTTCAGGTCGCCCAGCGCCCCGGGCACGCGCAGCATGTCGCCGAAGGTGCAAAGCATTACCTCCGGGCGTCGGGTCAGCAGTACCGCCTGGTCCAGGGTCTCGGCCGGGGTCACGCAGACCGGGCAGCCGGGCCCGTGGATCAGCTCGACGGCGTCCGCCAGCAGTTCATCCAGGCCATGGCGCAGGATCGCGTGGGTCTGGCCGCCGCAGACCTCCATCAGCGTCCAGCGCCGGGTGCAGGTGGCGCGGATCGCTTCCACCTGGCGCAGGATCAGCGCCGGGTCGCGGTATTCGTCCAGGTGCTTCACGGGCCCTCCGGGGCGGGCGGGTCGTGCGCGGGGATTTCGCGCAGGGCCGCCAGGGTGCGTTCGGCAGCGGCCTCGTCGAGGGTGGCGATCGCGATGCCGGCGTGGACCAGCACGTAGTCGCCGGGCCCGGCCTCCGGGGTGCAGGCCAGCGAGACCACGCGCGTGACGCCACCGAAGGCTACGCGCGCCTGGCGGAACAGCGGGTCGACACCGTCCACGCTGTCGATACGACCGGGGATGGCAAGGCACATGGGCTCAGTCTCCGTTCGGGGGCACCGCGGCCCGGCGCCCGATCAGCGCCTGGCCCAGCGCCAGCCCGCCGTCATTGGGCGGGATGCGTTGCGGCCACAGCGGACGGAAGCCGGCGGCCTGCAGCGCGTCCACGCATTGTTGCAGCAACCACCGATTCTGGAAGCATCCGCCGGTCAGCGCCACGGTTGCATGCCCCCCGGCCCGGGCGGCGTCGACCGCGAATCCGGCCAGCGCCCCGTGCAGGCGGGCCGCCATGCGTCCGGGTGTCGCCGCGCCGGCATGATCGGCCAGCAGCGCGGCGACCAGCGGGTCCCAGTCGGCCCGCCACGGCGTTGTGCCCGTGCTCAGCGAAATGCCGGAGGCGTCGACCCCGCCCCCTGCGGCCTCCGCCGCCTGCTGCACGAGCATGGCCGCCTGCCCCTCGAAGCCGGCACCGGTGCGCAGCCCGTCCAGCGCCGCGACCGCGTCGAACAGCCGCCCGACGCTGGTCGTCCAGGGGGCGTGGATCCCTCGCTCCAGTGCTGCGAGCAGCGGGTGCCATTCCGCAGCGGTAAACAAGGCCCGTGCGGGGCTCGCCTCCAGCGCGGCCGGATCGCCGTCGAAGTGGGCATGCAGCAGGCCCAGCAGGGCGCGCCGGGGTTCGCGGATCGCGGCCTCGGCCCCGGGCAGGCGGAAGGGCCGCAGATGACCGCGCCGTTGAAAGCCCCCGTCGGCGTCCACTGCCAGGCATTCGCCGCCCCACAGCATGCCGTCCTCGCCGAGTCCCATGCCGTCCCAGACCAGCGCCACGGCCGGTTCGCGTACCCCGTGCTCCGCCAGGCAGGCAGCCGCGTGGGCGTGATGGTGCTGTACGGCGACGACCGGAGGCCCCCAGCCCCCGGCCAGCGACGTGGAGGCGTAGTCGGGATGCCGGTCGCAGGCGACGCGCGCGATGTCCACGCCACAGAGCTCGCCCAGTGCGCGGGCCTCGCCAGCCAGCCGGTGCAGGGCCGCATCGCTGTCCAGGTCGCCGACGTGGGCGCCGACGACCACCTCGTCCTCCAGGGCCAGGGCCGCGGCGGCCTTCAGGTGGCCCCCCAGCGCAAGGGTGACGGGCCCGGCGTCTGGCAGGGGCACTCGCAGCGGCGCATACCCGCGGCCGAGGCGCAGGCATTGAGGCCGGCCCGCGGCGATCTGGACCACCGAATCGTCCAGTGCCCGCGCGATCGGCCGGTCGTGGTCCAGGATCCCGTCCGCGATCATGCCCAGTCGGGTCACCGCCTCCGCGGTGTCGATACAAAGGGGCTCGCCGCCGCGGTTGCCCGAGGTGCAGACCAGCGGGCCGGCGAAGGCCTCCAGCAGCAGGTGATGCAGCGGCGTCGCCGGCCGCATCAGCCCCAGACGGTTGAACCCCGGCGCCACGCCGTCTGCCAGCGGGGCGCCGGGCCGGCGGTCCACCAGCACGATCGGGGCCTCCGGCGCATCCAGCAGCGTACGTTCGGCGCCGGTGGCACGTGCCACTTGGTCCAGCCAGTCGCCATCCGGCAGCATGACCGCCAGCGGCTTCTCCGGGCGCTGCTTGCGCGCGCGCAGGCGGGCCACCGCATCCTGGCGGGTCGCGTCCACCAGGAGCTGGAACCCGCCCAGACCCTTCAGCGCCAGGATCTGCCCCTCGCGCAGGGCGTTGACTGCCGCGTGCAGGGCCGCATCGCCGGTGGCGTGTTCGCTTCCGTCCGGGCCGCGCAGCGTTACCTGCGGCCCGCAGTCCGGGCAGGCCATGGCCTCCGCGTGAAAGCGCCGGTCCCCCGGGGCCTCGAACTCCGCCCGGCAGGCCGCGCACAGCGGGAACCCGTCCAGGGTGGTATGCGAGCGGTCCCAGGGCAGGGCCGTCGCTATACTCCAGCGCGGTCCGCAGGCCGTACAGGCGGTAAACGGGTAGCGGTAGCGCCTTGCCTCGGGGTCACGGATCTCGGCGCGGCAGTCGGGGCAGGGTGCACGGTCCGGTGCCAGGGCCGGCGCGCCGCCCTGCCCGGGGCCCTGAACCACGCGGAAGGTGGTATCGCCGACGGGGCGAGATGCCGTCACGGTGATCGCATCGACCCGCGCGGCCGGCGGGGCCTCCTGCTCCAGGGCAGTCCGCAGCGCGACCAGCGCGGTCTCTCGCCCCTCGGCCTCGATCACCACGCCGGACGGCGTGTTGCCCACCGAGCCGGTGATGCCGAGCCGCCGGGCCCGCTCCGCGACAAACGGCCGGAAGCCAACGCCCTGAACCCGGCCGGTGACCACCAGGTGCCAGCGCGCAGGCGACGGGGCGCGTGTCGCGGCGGCGCTCACGCCACGTCCAGGCTCCGCAGCAGGATCTGCTGGGCCTCGGGGTGGGTCTCGTCGTCCGAGGTCTCCACGTTCAGCTCGGCCCCCTCGGCGACGGTGCCGCGGGTGCCGTCCTCGAAGTGCTCGCGGAAATGCTCCGGCGTGATATGCGACAACGCGCCCAGCCATACCCGCACGCGGGTCACGCGCCGGGCGTTGTTGTCGGCCGCCACCTGCTCGATCTTGCGCATCAGATCGGCCATCAGCGAAAACTCGTGCATCCGTGTTCCCTATCCGAAAAAACAGGCGTATTCGTCTTTCTCCACCACCTGTAGCACGTCCTCCAGCGAGGCGAGTTCCGGGTGTGGGTCGTAGCCATGCCACTTCAGGTCTGCCCGTTGCCAGTAGAGTTTCCATCGGCCCGACTTGCGCACGAACGTGGCCTTGAATACCGGGTTTTCCACGATCCTCGAAGCGTCATCCATCAGCGGGCGCACCTCGTACAGCGACACGCTCTGACCTTCCAGGCGCCAGACAAAGTCCAGACGGTCTCGAACATGGGCGGGCGGTCGGCGCCTTTCCATGAACGCCTCCATCAGCTTTTCGATCCGTTTGCGCTCGAGTTCGCTCAGGGCCATTGTTATCCGTTCTCTGGTTGTAGCCGGGCCAAGGAGGGGCTTTCCAGCCGGCCTTCGCGAACGCGATGATGCCGGCGGTACCCGATAGTCTAGAGTTTGTACCACGTGCAGGCGCGGAATCGACCCGCCCGGGCACGGTTGCCCACGATCCGGTCAGGTCGCCGCGGCGCGCGACACCCCTTCAATCGCCCGGCCCAATCAGGAGCGCTCATGCAGATCCACCTGGACACCCCGGACCTGATGACCCGCGTGCGGCTGGAGTCGCGTTGGCGTTCGGCCGGCGCATCGGTTACCAGCAGTCAGGCGCCGGAGCAGCCCGACCTGGTGGTAGTCGACCTCGGCAGCCGTGGTGTGGAAGCGGTGTCGACCTGGCGCGAGCGCTACCCGGACGCAAAGATTCTCGCCTTTGGCCCGCACGTGGAAGGGGCGATGCTCAAGGCGGCGCGCCAGGCGGGCGCCGACGAGGTTGTGGTCCGTGGCAAGGTGGCCGACCGGGTCGCAGCCAAGCTGGGGGGTGATCGCGCCTGAAGGCGCTCCGGCCCCGCAATCCGGGGCCCGCGTTCACGCTGTGGTCGCGCGACGAGAGGCCGACAGGGCGCGCAGGCGGCGGCGCTGCATCTTGAGGCGATACTCCAGTTCCTTGAACTGGGTGCGCAGTTCCGTGCGCACCCAGCGATCGTTCATGGCCTCGCGCCCGGCCCGCATCTTGCGCGCCTGCACCTCCTGCCACTGGTTCACGGTATCGCGGAAACGCTGATACTCCCGCTCCACGGTTGCGCGCCAGGAGTCGTGCGCCGGCCCGGCCTGGTCGGCATTGAGCAGCCGGCGGAACTCGGTGTGCAGCCGTGCGCGCATGATCTTGAAGCGCGGTGTCCAGCGGCGGTCATACACCAGTCCCGTCCAGGCAAAAAGGTTGATCAGCCACTTCGAGGGGTCGTACTGCCACCAGCGCACCCCGTTGCGGTAGTCCGCCTGAAAGGCGTGGTGGAAGTTGTGGTACCCCTCGCCCCAGGTGAGCAGGGCGACCAGTCCGTTGTCCACGGCGGTGCTGTCGTCACTGTAGGGACGACGGCCCCACCAATGCGCCAGGGAGTTGATGAAGAACGTGAAGTGGTGGCTGAGCACCATGCGCAGAATGCCGGCCAGCAGCAGCATGCCGATCACATCCCCGAACGCCAGTCCCAGCAGCAGAGGCAGGCCCAGGTTCAGTCCCCATGCCAGGGTCCAGTAATGCCGGTGCTGCCACATCACCACCGGATCCTTCGCCAGGTCCTTCACCCGCGAATAGTCGGGCTCGCTGGTGGGCCAGTTGCGCAGCATCCAGCCCATGTGGGCGTGCCAGAAACCGCGTTTGATGGAGTGTGGATCACGCGCCACGTCATCCACGTAGCGATGATGAACACGATGCCGCGCGCCCCAGTTGTAGATGCTGTTCTGCAATGCCAGGGCACCGCTCAGCGCCAGCAGAACGCGAAAGGGCCCCCGCGCCTTGAAGGTGCGGTGCGCCCAGAGCCGGTGATAACCCACCGTGATGCCCAGCCCGCTCAGCACCAGGAGCAGGCCAAAAAACAGCCAGGCCGCGCCGCTGAAACCCTGGGTGAGCCACCACCACGGCACCAGCGTGACCGCGGCCAGGTTGGTCAGTACAAAGAAAACTGCCGGGGTCCAGGCAATCGGAGGGGAACGTTCGGACATGGTGGAGACCTGCAGGCGACCGGGGCGAGCGAAGATGCTCACCTATTCATAGTAGATGAGACCGCGACCGGCGAGTAAAAGTGCCCTCGTTCCGGACGGGCGGGCCCGGAGCGTTGCCGATGACAGTGCTTCCCCCGGAGGCGCCGCTCCGCGTCGGGCCTTTCCTGGCACGCCGGGCCCCAATGTATGATGCGGTTCCAGGGAAACACTGATGCATGCCCAAACTCGCGTTTGCGCCCCAGGTTCCCCGGTCCTGCGTTGCGGCTCCCTTGTGCAGCGTGCTGCAGGGCGGTCGCCGCGCCTTGTTCGCATGCAAGAGCGCCTCGAGCGCGAGCGTGGACATGCATCAGGGTTTCCCGAGTCTGAACGGGTGTGCCGGGCTGTCCCGCTACGGCCCCCTCGGGACTCTTCACGACGTTCCGTCACCGACGACGGCCCGTTTTCCGTACAACGATCAAAGGGAGTGATTGATGGGCCTGGGTGTGGGACTCGTGGTGCTGGCGGCCTTCTTCTGGGGGCTGTCCGGCGGGATCGGCGGCATCCTGATGGCCGAGGGCTGGGATGCCTTCGTCGTCTCCTTCTACCGTGGCGCCATCGGCCTGGTGTTCGTGCTCGCGTGGCTGGCCTGGCGGCCGGGCGGCAGCGGGCTCGGCAGTCCCAAGCTCTGGTTCTGGTCCGCGGTGGCCGGCCTGGGCGTGGCGGGCAACTTCGCGTTCTACTTCGTGAGTATCGCGAACGGCAGCGTCGCCGTCGCCGCCACGCTGATGTACACCGCCCCAGTGTTTGTCTACCTCGTGTCCTTCGCCCTGAAGCTGGAAAGCCCCACCACGCTCAAGCTGGTGGCGATCGCGCTGGTGATGGTCGGTATCGTGATGCTCACCCAGATCTACGACACCGGCGCGGGCGGCGTGACCCTCATTGGCGCTGGTGCGGGCCTGCTGGCAGGACTGTCCTACGCCATCTTCATCTTCGGCTTCAAGTACGCCGGTTCGCACGGCAGCCCGCAGGCGGTGCTTTCGATCGCCTTCGGCGTGCTCGTTTTGCTCCTGATGCTGCCGGGGGACAACACCCAGATGGTGTCCGTACTGACGACCACGGACTGGCCGCTGTTCCTGGCCCTGGGCGTATTCGGGGCCGGCCTGTCGTTCGCCTTCTACATCAACGGGCTCCGGACCACGGCACCGGCCGTCGCCTCCATCGTCGCGATGATCGAACCGGTTACCGCCACGCTGTTCGGTGTTGCGATCCTGCACGAAAGCCTGGCGCTCGTGCAGATCATCGGCATGGCCCTGATCCTGGTCACCGTCACCGCGCTGAGCGTCAAGTCCCGCGCCACCCCGCCCATTCCCGAGCGGGAGCGAGATGCCGAGTGAGCCCATTACAAGGCTCGAAATGGGCTTCCGGGGTTCCCGCAGGCGGCGCATCACCCCCCCAAGCCCTGACCGATGGACCGGCCGGCCGCGCAGGTTCTCGGCGTCAGGCTCGGTCTTCGTCGCCTTCGATCGACCGCGGCCAATAGCTCGGTTTGATGCCGAGAACCTGCCCCCCTTCCTGCGCTGGGTTGCGAAGTCGGTGATGCAATGCACCATCATGGGGCGGTCGGCATTGTCTTCTCGGCACCCGCATGCCTAAATGCATCTGAATCAGACCATCAGGGTGCGATCCATGAACGGAAGCCTCGACGAGAAGCTCGAGCCCATTTACCAGGAAGTCCTGCACCGCAACGCCGGGGAGACGGAATTCCATCAGTCTGTCCATGGCGTGCTGGAGACGCTGGGGCCGGTGCTGGTGAAGTACCCGGAGTTCGCCGAGCTCAAGATCATCCAGCGCATCTGCGAGCCCGAGCGTCAGATCATCTTTCGCGTCCCCTGGCAGGACGACAAGGGCGAGCTGCAGATCAACCGGGCCTTCCGCGTCCAGTTCAACAGTGCCCTGGGCCCCTACAAGGGGGGCATGCGTTTCCACCCCTCGGTGTACCTGGGCATCATCAAGTTCCTCGGCTTCTCGCAGGTGTTCAAGAATGCCCTCACCGGTCTGCCGATTGGCGGCGGCAAGGGCGGGAGCGACTTTGACCCGAAGGGCCGCTCCGATGCCGAAATCATGCGCTTCTGCCAGAGCCTGATGACCGAGATGTACCGCCACATCGGCGAGTACACCGACGTTCCTGCGGGTGACATCGGCGTGGGCCAGCGCGAGGTCGGCTACCTGTTCGGCCAGTACAAGCGCCTGACCAACCGCTTCGAGGCCGGCGTGTTCACCGGCAAGGGGCTCGACTGGGGTGGCAGCCGTGCACGCACCGAGGCTACCGGCTACGGCGCGGTCTTCTTCACCCACGAGATGCTCAAGGCGCGCAACGATTCGCTGGAGGGCAAGCGCGTAGTGGTCTCCGGGGCTGGCAACGTGGCGATCCATGCCACCGAGAAGGCCCAGCAGCTGGGCGCCCGGGTGATCGCCTGTTCCGACTCCCGCGGGGTCATCCTCGACGAGGCCGGTCTCGATCTGGACCTGGTGCGCCAGATCAAGGAACGCGAGCGCGGCCCGATCAGTGCCTACGCGGAGCGCAAGAAGGGCGCGAAGTACAGCGAGAACGGCAGTATCTGGGAGATCCCCTGCGATGTGGCCCTGCCGTGTGCCACCCAGAACGAGCTGACCGGCAAGGACGCCAGGGCCCTGGTCGAAAACGGCTGCATCGCGGTCGCCGAGGGCGCCAACATGCCCGTCACCCCGGAGGGTATCCAGACCTTCCGCGAGGCCGGGATCGCCTTTGGCCCCGGGAAGGCCGCGAATGCCGGCGGTGTGGCAACCAGTGCGCTGGAGATGCAGCAGAATGCGAGCCGGGACTCCTGGACCTTCGAATACACCGAGGCGCGCCTGCAGGAGATCATGGCCAACATCCACTGCACCTGCCACGAAACGGCCGAGGAATACGGCTCGCCCGGCAACTACACGGTCGGCGCCAACATCGCCGGCTTCGTGAAGGTCGCCCGCGCCATGGAGGCGATGGGCCATATCTGAGCCTATCCCCCGGGGTCCCAACGCAAATGTTCGAGTTGCGTTTCCTTAAGCCTCTTGACCGTTAGGATGACGGCAGAGGTACAGGGTACGGCCTGAACCTCAATTCGCGTGGGGGGCGATTACCGAAACGTTCCGCTCGCGCCTTCGCCGTCAGAATCCTTGTCGGTGGCCTTCAGCATGGCGCGAATGCGGTCGATGTGGACTTGAGAATCCCGAGCCCGCTGGGAGACCGACGAGACGCCTGTTTTACTTTCATTCTTGCTCATGGTGACCAGCAGATTCTGGCGCTCTTCGAACATTCTCAGCGCTACCCAGAGCGTTTCCTCAATCTTTGCATTCTGTTGTGTTAGAAGCACCGAGGAGGTAAACGCGTGGCCCGTATGACAGCGATACCGTAGAATGCTCCCTTCCTCAATTTGCCATAACACCCCACCACAGTCCGGGCAGTTGTACGGCACCTGATCGCCGAGCGCCTCGACCGAAGGCAAATCGCTCAGCACCCGCTCCGCGATCTTGGCCTCGATCATGATGTCTTCCGGAACCGGCCCGCTCTCCGGT
This sequence comes from Thioalkalivibrio sp. AKL19, assembly GCF_000420165.1. Classification (GTDB taxonomy): domain Bacteria; phylum Pseudomonadota; class Gammaproteobacteria; order Ectothiorhodospirales; family Ectothiorhodospiraceae; genus Thioalkalivibrio. The sequence continues at coordinate 128,046 of NZ_ATUK01000011.1, forward strand.
AGCTGTCTCCGCAAAAGGTCGGATAGCAGCGCCCCCATGCCGGCGATCGGCACGCAATGATCGGCCCCAACATTCGCGATGACCGATTGTGGCATGTCCGGATAAGCCGCATCCGCGGGGTCTTGTGCAATGCAGACGCCGCCGCATTTCTTGATGGCCATCATGCCGCTGGTGCCGTCATCCAGGTATCCCGTCAGGATGACGCCTATGACTCGGTTGCCATAGGCCACGGCCGCGGAACGAAACAGTGGATCAATAGCGGGCCGGGAACGGTTCTCCCTGGCACCTTTGGTAATGAGGATCTTTCCCTTCGCGATCAGCATGTGCTGATCGGATGGCGCCAGATAAATAGAGCCGTTCTCGAACGTCTGCTGATGGCGCGCCTGTACGCAGGTCAGAACGCCGCTCTCGTTCAAGGCCTTGACCAGCGCCTGACCGGTATTGTCCGCGCTCATGTGATTGACGATAAAAACGGGCGCTGGAAGATCCTTCGGGAACTGTGCGACGAGCTTCGTCAATGCGTCCATGCCCCCGGCGGAGGCGCCAATAACAATGACCATCGAACGGCTGTTTTCCGTCATCGCTATTCCCGTCAATGGACCAGGTTCGGGAAGCTTGGCGTCGCGCGACCTAATCTAAGACGTTGGATCAATATATCGACCGTCCTCAATATAGTCCTGAGAGATCTGCAAACGCAAAAGGGACCGCGCGAAGCGCGAAGGGGGTCCGATTCCGGCTTTTCGACAATCGCTCATGCACCCGCTCCTCCACGATCAATGCCAAAGGCATCGCGGCGCGCACCAAGATCGACACTCCGAACGGCCTGCGGATAGACCCGGAGCGGGTAGACCCGGGATTCCGCGTGAATCCATCGGCCCCGTGCGGAATGGGCCTGGCCATCACCGTGTTCCGGCAAACACTCGCATCTACCGTGGGCAGCGCCTCATCGGCCTTCGTCCGAATACACCGAGGCGCGCCTGCAGGAGGTCATGGCCAATATCCACCGGACCTGCCACGAAACGGTCGAGGACTACGGCTCGCCCGGCAACTACACGGTCGGCGCCAACATCGCCGGCTTCGTGAAGGTCGCGCGCGCCATGGAGGCGATGGGCCATATCGGAGCTCGCCCGCGCTGGGTGCGCCGAGGCTCCACGCCGGGTCCCGGGCGTATACCGCGTGCCGGATTCCACCCGCACATTCGACACGCCGGCTGGCCCTGGCCCCTGCTTTCGTTTACGCGGGACAGCCTGGGGTACGCGCCCGCTTGACGCCGACGGTGGGTCAGTCAGGCGGCCACCCCGACCAGGTCGTGAAGTCGGCCGCCGCCATGGGCTTCGCGTAGTAATAGCCCTGGGCGAAGCGGTAGTTGTGTGAGCGCAGGAAGGCCACGTGCACCGCGTTCTCCACGCCCTCGCCGAGGGCGTGGATGTGAAGGTGGCTGCTCAATTGCGACAGGCTTGCCACGACACCCGCCCCGCGCCCATCCGGTGTCTGCGAGACAAAACTCCGGTCGACCTTGATGATGCTGAACGGCATGTCGATCAGCCGCCTCAGCGACGAATAACCCGTGCCGAAGTCGTCCAGGGCGAGGGGAAAGCCCGCGGCCGCGAGCGCGTCGATGGCGTGGATCACTTCGTCCAGGCCGTGTTCCAGCGCACTCTCGGTAATTTCCAGTTTCACGTGCGCTGGCAAGACGCCCACTTCCCGCGCGATGGCGCTGAAGTGGGCGGCGATGTCCGGATCCCGCAGCTGGGCCGGGGCGACGTTAACGGACACCCAGAATGCCGTGTTGCCCGGGTGCGCCTGCCAGCGATGCAGCTGGCGGCAGGCCTCCTCGAAGACCTGGGTACCGAGACGACCCATCAGCCCCAGCTCTTCGGCAAGGGGGATGAAGTGATCCGGCCCGATGGGGGCCTGGCCGTCCGGCTGGGGCCAGCGTGCCAGGGCCTCGGCCCCCACCACCTCGCCGCTGGCCAAATCCACAATCGGTTGGTAGTGCAGCACCAGTTCCCGCTCGGTGACGGCACGCTGCAGCTTGCTCTCGAACTTGATCTGCTGGCGTTGTGCCGGCTTGATCGTGTGATCCGCCCAGCGCACGAGCTCCGTGTCGCTGTTGGCCCCGCGTTGCGTGACCTCCTCCGCGCGGAGCACGAGTTCCTGTGCGTCGCGGCTGTCGGGCGGCGCGCGGGCGACCCCCGCGTAAACCTGGACCTGGAGCGTGTCACCGGCGACCTCGAAGCCCGCTTCCGTCACGGCGGCGACCAGCGCATGGGCCCGTGCCATCAGGTGACGATCCGCGTCGTCGGCCACATCGGTAGCCGCCGAGATGAGGATCGCGAAGGTGTGCTCGTGGGAGCGCGCAAGGGATTCGTTGGCCTCGAGCCGGCTACCGAGGCGCTCGCCGATATCGCTCAAGAGCTGATCGATGGCCTCGATGCCGTAGGCCTGGTCGACGCGGCTCAGGCGTCTGAAGCGCAATGACACGATCCCCGTCACCGAATGCGCGGCTTCCGCCTCGTCAATGAGGCGCTGGAGCCGCAACAACATGCCCCGGTGGTTCAGGGCGCCGGTGATCGGGTCGTGGTTGGTTCCGGCCGCGTGCAGGAAGGCGCTCAATCGCCGGGTCTGGATGGTCAGGCTATCCTGAGGCGGGCGCCGTTCCGAGACCTCTCGCTGCACGGAAAAGAAATACTCGATCCCTTCGCCTTCCGGGCGCAAGGGCGTGATGGTCCACTCGACCTGGTATGGCGTGCCGTCCTTGCGGTAATGCCAGGTGCACCCCTCGAAGGAATCGCCAGCGCGCAAGTTTGCCTTGAGCCGCTCCAGGACCGAACGTTCGGTCGCCTCCCCCTGCAGGATGCGGGGAGAGGCGCCGAGGACCTCTTCGCGCGTATAGCCCGTCATGCGCTCGAAGGCATCATTGACGTAAACGAATGTCGGCCCGGGCGGGTCCAGCTCGGCGGTGGTGATGACCACCGCGTAATCGGTCTGCCCAATGATCGCTTCCAGGATGCTGGGTTTGTCACCCGATTCCATTCGTTCCCCCCTCAAGGTAACGGTGGTCGTACAAGGGGGCCGATGCACCCGCACACAAAAAAGCACATCAACTCATTCTCCTTATAGCAGAGTGGGTACAACGGCGACCCTTGTCCAATATTCGCTACAGGTGACCCGCGGGCCGGACCCGTGGGAGCCGTACCCGGGTCCGAATACCTCCGCCCATGGGGCCTGCCTTCCGCTTGCCAGACCTCGGCAGTGGCAAAAAGGCAAGGTATGACCCCGGGACCTTTCCGGGACCTTTCGGCTGGAGGTTTCGGGGTCACCCAGTCGTCCGATCCCGCTTGTGTTCAAGAAAGGTCCGAAAATCAACGCCAACGGGTGTTGTCGGTATCGCGTTAACATTAAATCCGCTTGTTGCTCACCGATCCGGATGGGTGAACAACAAGTGTGCGCCCTTTCCCGTAACACCTGCGGGGCCGCGGAAGGGGGCGGCAATCTGGCGTTGGGCTGAGCCGATTCAGCGAGCCGGGCGGGATCGGGGCACAGCCTCGGCGAGGTTGTCCGTGATTCGTGTGATGACCCGGGCCAGGGTATCGCGGACCTCTGGCGAGAGGCCGACGCCGTCTTCGAGGCGGGCGGGTTCGATGCCGTGGACGATGAGGGTGTCCGGGAGTTCGCCGAGGGAACGGGCGAGTTCGACGGCCTCGGCGAGGCCGATGCCGTGGGAGGAGTAGCGGGCGCCGCGCGGCAGCGGCTCGCGGGCGTCCAGGCGGTGGAGGGTGCCGGGGGCGGCGCCGGTGACGATGGCGTCGACCAGGATGACGGGGTCGTGGCCCTGCCACAGCTCCATGAGCTCGGCGGGCTCGCCGCTGCAGGCGGCGGTTGTGAGGCCCGGGGTACCGGCGAGCGCGGCGACGACGGCGTGGCCGACGCCGTCGTCGCCGCGCCAGGGGTTACCGATGCCGATGACGAGAGGGCCCTTGGTGGCAGTCACTGGGAATGCCTCCGTGGGATCGTCCACTGGCGTGAATGGTCGATGACCGTGGCGATTCTCATCGGCCGTCTACCCGGGCATGGGGCTGGCTGGAACAGCAACAGGTACAGGCGTAATCTGAAGGGCCACCGTGCCAAGTGGTTAGTGATGGATATGGCGGCCGTCGACTTTGAAAAAATATTGGACCAGGCTCGTGCGCTCCCGGAATCGGAGCGTGCGCGCTTGGTGCATGACCTGGTGGAAACCCTGGATGGTTCACCGGACAAGGAGGCCGCCTCGGCATGGGAGCAGGAGATTTCCCGCCGCCTTGCAGAGGTCGAGAGCGGGGATGAGAGGACCCTCTCGCGTGAGGAATTGAATCGGCGTTTGCGGGACCGCACTGGATGAGCATGGATGCCCACACTGGAGATCGTCTCCGCCGCGGCAGATGAAGCGGAAGCGGCGACGGACTGGTACGAACATGAACTGCCCGGGCTCGGGTGGCAGTTTCGCGAGGCGCTGAACGCGGGCCTGGAGCTGCTGTAAGAAGGTTGGGTCTCCGGCAGTCCCATGCCGGGCCGCCTGGGCCGGAAAGGCGTGCGCCGGCTGGTGTTGCGCCGCTTTCCGTTCGACATCGTCTTCCTTCGCACTTCCCGTCGCATCATCGTTCTGGCATTTGCACATCATGCGCGCCGCCCCGGCTACTGGCGCACTCGACTGCAACGATAGCCATCGTGCTGCTCCTTCGGTTCTCGCAAGCGGGGTTCACTTTCGGTCGACGGTGAGGTCGAGGAAGTGGGTGGCGCAGGAGATGCAGGGGTCGTAGTTGCGGATGGCGACTTCGCAGTGGTGGCGTAGTTCGTCGTCTGGCAGGTCTAGGTGGGTCTGGACCAGTTCGCGCAGGTCGGCCTCGATGGTGGGCTGGTTGACCGAGGTGGGCGGGACGATCTTGGCGTCGGTGATCAGGCCCGCGTCGTCGATGCTGTAGCGGTGGTAGCAGATGCCGCGCGGGGCCTCGGTGGCGCCGAAGCCGGTGCCGGCGCGCGGGGTGACCGGCAGCGCGGGTTCGGCCGGTGCGGCGCGGTAGCCGTCGACCAGGCGCAGGGCCTCCTCGAAGGCGAGTACGATCTCGATCATGCGAACCTGGATACTGCGAAACGGGTTGCGGCAGGCGATGCCCAGGCCGGCGCGCTCGGCCAGCTCGGCGGCGCGCGGGGTGAGGTGTTCGCGGTTCAGGGCGAAGCGCGCCAGCGGGCCCATGAACACCGGTTCGCCGGAGTCCGAGCGGTGGCTGTGCAGGGCGTTGGAGTGGGCGACGTGTTCCTCGGTGAAGATGTCGTCGTAGTCGCGGATGGCCGCGTCCAGGCCGCTGCTGGAGCCGAGGCGCCCGTGGGTGATCGGGTATTCGTCCGGGTGGACGAGCGACACGAACTCGTAGTCGCGTTCGAGGTTCGGGTAGTCGAGGGTGGCGAGGAATTCGGCGACCTCGCAGGAGGCCTCCAGGCCCCAGGACAGGTCCTCGCCCAGCCCCGCGACCTCGGCCGGCGACGGCGCGCGGTAGAAGCCGCCGACGCGCAGGTTCACCGGGTGGATCTCGCGCCCGCCCAGCAGGCGCAGGATGGCGTTGCCGATCTTCTTGATGCGCAGGCCGTTGCGCACCATATCCGGGTGGTCCTTCGCGGCGGTGACCGCATCCGGATAGCCGAGGAAGTCCGGCAGGTGGAGCATGAATACATGCAGGGCGTGGCTCTCGATCCACTCGCCGCAGTAGGCCAGCCGCCGCAGGTCCTGCAGCACGCCGTCCACGGTGATGCCACAGATGTCCTCCATCGCCAGCGAGGCCCCCATCTGGTAGGCGATCGGGCAGATGCCGCAGATGCGCGCGGTGATGTCCGGGGCCTCGCGGAAGTCGCGCCCGCGCAGGAAGCCCTCGAAGAAGCGCGGCGCCTCGAAGATCGACAGCTTCACCTCCTCCACGCGGTCGCCCTCAGTGCGCACGTACATCGCGCCCTCGCCCTCCACGCGGGCGAGGTAGTCGACTTCGATGGTGCGGGTCTCGCTCATGGCCGGTTTCCTGATTCTTCGGGCGGTGCCGCGCCGCTCTCCTGACGTTCGCTCTCCTCGCGGAAGGCGTCGGCGCCGGCGTTGAAGGTGCGGTAGAAGCGCACGCGCGTGGCGCGATCCATCCCCAGGGTCTCCAGCGGGCCGGACAGGCCCGGCGCGTTGGGCGTCTCCTTGGGCCCGAAGCAGCCATAGCAGCCGCGGTTGCAACCAGGGCACAACGCGCCGCAGCCGGCGTGGGTGACCGGGCCGAGACAGGGCGTGCCGTGGGCGACCATCACGCAGACCTGTCCCGCCCGCTTGCACTCCTCGCAGACGCTGGCGCTGGAGACCTGCGGGCGCCGACCGTAGAGGAAGGCGCTGATGACCTCCAGCAACTGGTACTTGTCGATCGGGCAGCCGCGCAGCTCGAAGTCCACCGGCACGTGCTGGCTGATGGCATCCGAGGTGGCCAGGGTCTCGATGTATTCCGGGTGGGCGTAGACCTGGCGGGTGAATGCCTCGACATCCGCGAAGTTGCGCAGGGCCTGGATGCCGCCGGTGGTCGCGCAGGCGCCGATGGTCACGAGGAACTTCGATGCGCGGCGGATCTCGCGGATCTCCTCCGCCGCCTGTGGCGTGGTGATCGAGCCCTCCACCAGTGTCAGGTCCCACGGCCCGTCGATGCGGGTGCGCGTGGCCTCGGGGAAGTGCGCGATCCGGATGCGGTCGGTGACCGCCAGGAGCTCGTCCTCGCAGTCCAGCAGGCTGAGCTGGCAGCCGTCGCAGGAGGCGAACTTGAACACCGCGAGGGTAGGCTTTTCCCGACTCATAGCTCGCGTACCCGGAAGGCCGGTTCCATCACCGGGTAGGGGAACACGGGGCCGTCGCGGCAGACGAAATGCGCCCCGATCTGGCAGTGGCCGCAAAAGCCCACCGCGCAGCGCATGTTGCGCTCCATGGAGACATAGATGTCCTCCGGCTTCAGGCCGCGGCGCTCCAGCGCGGACGCGGTGAAGCGCATCATCACCTCCGGGCCGCAGGTCAGCGCCAGGGTGTTGCGCCGGTCGAAGCCGCCACGATCGACCAGCTGGGTGACCACGCCGACATCGCCGCGCCAGGCGGCGGTGCCGCGGTCCACGGTGATGCGCAGATCCACATCATCCCGCTCGGCCCAGGCGTCCAGCTCGTCGCGAAAGATCATGTCGCCGGGCGAGCGCGCGCCGTAACAGACCACCACGCGCCCGAACTCCGAACGCCTCTGGAGCGCCGCGTGGATCACCGGCCGTAGCGGCGCCAGGCCGATGCCGCCGGCCACCAGCACCAGGTCGCGCCCGCGCGGCTGCTCCAGCGGCCAGGCCGTGCCGAACGGGCCGCGCAGGCCGACCACCGTGCCGGCCTCCAGATCCTGCATCGCGCGGGTCACGCTGCCCACCGCGCGGATGGTGTGCACGATACCGCCGTCGTCGGTGATCGCGGAGACCGAGATCGGCACCTCGCCCACGCCGAACAGGTAAAGCATGTTGAACTGCCCGGGTGCAGGCGCGGCGCCGGGCTCCACCCCCGGCTCGGGGTACAGCGTCCAGCTGAAGACCTCGTTGCTGGCCACGTCGCGGCGCACCGAGTGGATGCGCCAGGGCTCTGGCGCCATCGCCTGATCCGGCAGGGTTGCAACCGCGTCAGGCGCCATGGCCGGGCCCTCCGTGGCTGTAGATATCCAGCGCCTGCAACCGCGCCGCCTGCAGGCGCTGGACGATCAGCGCGGCGAAGTGCTTCATCAGTACGTAGCCGAACGCCGGGTCGGCCTCCATACGTTCGCGCAGCACGCCGGCATCGAAGCGCAGGGTATGGATGTCCGTCACCGCCCGCGCATCGTAGCTGGCGCGGTACGGCGGCAGCAGCCAGGACCAGCCGAGGATGTCTCCCGTCCCGAGGGTCTGGAACGCCACGCTGCCTTCCCGCAGCGGGCTCTCCAGCGCGACCTGGCCCTCGCGGATCAGCCAGAAGGTCTCGGTCGGCTCGTGGTCGCGCATCAGCCGGGTGCCGGCCGTATAGCTGCACTTCGCCGCGCAGGCCGCCAGCAGGCGCCGGTGCTCCGGCTCCATGTCCTCGAAGAACGGCTGCTCCTCGATGATCGCCAGCAGCTCGTTCATCCCCGGCCCTCCGGATCGCGGCGCACCGCGGTGACTTCCTCGGTGATGTCGATCCCCACCGGGCACCAGGTGATGCAGCGCCCGCAGCCGACACAGCCGGAGGTGCCGAACTGGTCATGCCAGGTGGCCAGCTTGTGGGTGATCCATTGGCGATAGCGCGCGGCCACGGACTCGCGGTGTGGGCCGCCGACCAGGTGCGAGTGTTCCTGGTTGAAGCAGGAATCCCAGCGCCGCACGCGCTCGGTGCGTTGGCCTTCCAGATCCGGGACCTCCTCGACCTGCGAGCAGAAGCAGGTAGGGCAGACCAGGGTGCAGTTGGAGCAGGACAGGCAGCGCTCGGCGGTTTCCTCCCAGCGCGGGTGCTCGAAGGCCCGGTTGAGCACCTCGCGGGCATCCGCCGGCATCTGCCGGCCCATCTTTCCCGGTGCCTCGGCCCACACCCGCTCGGCGGCGGCCTGCTCGGCATCGCTGGCCGGGCGCGGATCGAGCCGGTCGAGCATCGCGCGCCCGGCCTCGGACCCGGCCTCGGCGACCAGAAAGTGCTGCGTGGCGTCGATCACCTCGGTCAGCGCCAGGTCGAAGCCCTCGCGGGCGCGCGGGCCGGTATCCATGGAAGCGCAGAAGCAGGTGCCGCCCGGCTCGGCGCAGCTGACCGCGACCATGAACAGGTCCCGCCGGCGCGCGGCATAGCCGCGGTCCTGCACCGCCTGGCCGAGGAATACCCGGTCCTGCACGTCGATCGCCGCCAGCTCGCAGGCGCGCATGCCGATGAAAGCACGGCGCGGCGCGTCGGAGGTGCCGGGCTCGGTCACGAAGCTGCCGTCCGGCTGGCGGGTCAGCCGGAACAGGGTCTCCTCGGGCGGGAACAGGTACTTCTTCCAGGAATGCGGCCCGACCACGTAGCCGAACAGCGCGTCGTCGTCGCGTTCGCGCAGGCGGTAGTGCCCGGGCGCCTGCTCGTCGGTCCAGCCCACCGGCAGGTCCTCGAGGCCGCCCACCCGGTCGTAGACGATCGCGCCATCGCGCCGTGTCGGCCCCACCACCTCGTAGCCGTCGCCGCTCAGCAGGCGGATCAGCGTATCCACGGCTTGTGGTGCGATCACGTGCATGGGTCATCCTCGAACGCTTGCCACGGCCTGCACCGAACGCGCTGGACGCAGCTCCGGCCATAGTGCGCCAACCGCAGGTCGCGTTCCAGCCCGTACGCTGCCAGTCCCGGGTATGCTGGGGCGGAGTCCAGAGATTGTGCGAGGGTCCGATGAAGGTCGCCGTATTCAGTACCCAGCAGCATGACCGCGAGCACCTGATGCCGGCGCTGGTGGCGGCCGGCATGGTACCGGTGGTGTACGCCGAGCGCCTGACCGCGGAGACGGTGCACCTGGCGAGGGGCGCGGATGCGGTCTGTGTCTTCACCAACGACGACCTGCACCGGCGCGTGATCGACGGGCTGGCGGATCAGGGGATCCACGTGATCGCGCTGCGCTGTTCCGGGTACGACAACCTGGATGTCGCGCGCGCGCGCGAGCGCGGCATGCGCGTGGGCCGGGTCCCGGCGTATTCGCCGAACGCGATCGCGGAGCATGCCGTCGCCCTGCTGATGACCCTGAACCGCCGGGTACACCGGGCCTGGGAGCGGACCCGGCGTGGCGATTTTCGCCTGGACCATCTGACGGGCTTCGACCTCGCCGGGCGCACCGTGGGGGTCGTCGGTACCGGGCGCATCGGACAGGCCTTTGCCCGGATCATGCTCGGCTTTGGCTGCCACGTGCTCGCGCACGATCCGTACCCGAACGCGGAGCTGCAGGCCGGGGGCGTGATGTACCAGGACCTGGATACCCTGCTGGCCGAGTCCTCGGTGGTGAGCCTTAGCTGCCCGATGACACCCGAGAACCGGCACATGATCAACGCCGATACCCTGGCCCGGATGCTGCGCGGGGCCTTTCTGATCAACACGGCCCGCGGCGCGCTGGTGGATACCGATGCCGCCGAGGTGGCCCTGGAATCCGGCCAGCTGGGCGGCTTTGCGCTGGATGTCTACGAGGGCGAGGCGGGGCTGTTCTTTCAGGACTGGTCACTGTCCGGTCTGCCGGATCGGCGCCTGGCACGGCTGATGCAGCGCGACGACGTGCTGGTCACGGGCCACCAGGCCTTCCTGACCCGCGAGGCCCTGACCAACATCGCCGACACCACCGTCGCCAACCTGACCGCGTTGCACCAGGACCCGGACGCCCAGCCCGAAGGCCGGGTCGTCTAGTCCTAGAACAGGGCCATCTCGGCCTCCTGATAGGCGATGTTCGTGTTGCGCGGTGCCAGGTCGTCGAAGTCGGCCAGGTCCTGCCAGGGCGAGTCGTCAAAGGCGCGGATCGCGGACTGCATGTCGGTGCCCATGTCCGCCGCTTCGAACATGTGGGCCCACAGCGCGCGCAGATAGTCATGGGTCGGGTGGTCGAAGGTCGACAAGGGACCCGGTTCACCGTGGCCCGGGATGAACTTCGCATCCGCGTATTCATCCTGCAGGAGTTCGTAGGCCTGGAGCCAGCCCTCCATGCTGCCGTCGGGCAGGATGGCCAGGAGGCGCCCGCCATAGAGCACGTCGCCGGCAAACACGACGTTGTCGGGCTCGACCACCGCGATCAGGCTGCCGTGCGTGTGGGCGCTGCCCACATGGCGAACAGCCAGGGTGACGCCGCCCAGGTCCAGTTCCTCGCGAGCCTCGACCAGCATATTGGGTGGTGCGGGGTGCTCGGTGGACCTTTCCGGCCGATCCAGGGCGTTCTCCAGTTGCATGGCGAACATCGAGGCGCTGCCCTGCATGCGCTCGACGGCCTCGGGCGCGGCCAGGATGTCGGCACCGGCTTCGCGGAACACGTCGTTGCCCATGAAGCGATGCGGTTGCGAATTGGTGTTGATCACGTAGCGCACCGGCTTGTCGGTGGTCGTGCGGATATGCTCCAGCATCACGTTCGCCATCTCCGGCGTGTAGCCGGAATCGATGACGGCCACGGCATCGTCGCCGACTACGTAGCCCAGATTCATGCGAAAGCCCTGGTTGTCCGCATCGGGTCCGCCGTAGGGGCCGATCCAGGCATGGGCGTGATCGGAGATCGCCTGCGGTTCGGGCAGGATCGGGGCGTCGTCGGCACTCAGGCTGATGCCGGGCGCCAGGGTCAGCAGGGCCATTCCGGCCAGGACCCAGGGTCGGGTGGGGTTCAACATAGTGCGGACTCCTACAACAGAAGCTGATACCCCGCGCCGAGCACGGCGCAGACGAAGATCAGCGGGATGATGCCCACCCGGAAACGGGCCAGGGCAATAAAGGCGGCGACGCCCAGCAGGGCCGAGAACCACTCGAAGCTGCCCTCGAAGCCGGCGGGCCACAGGACGTGCCAGGTAAAGAACACGGCCAGGTTCACGATCACCCCGACCACGGCCGCGGTAATGCCGGTCAGCGGTCCGGTGAAATGCAGGTCGCCCCGGGTGCGCTCGACCAGGGGCGCGCCCACCAGGATGAACAGGAACGACGGCAGGAAGGTGAAGAAGGTCGCGACCAGCGCGCCGAGCAAGGCAGCGAGCAACACCTGATCGGGGCCGAGGAAGGCCTGGGTCCAGCCGCCGATGAAGCCGACGAAGGTGACCACCATGATCAGCGGCCCCGGCGTGGCCTCGCCCAGTGCGAGCCCGTCGATCATCTGGGTCGGGCTCAGCCAGCCGTAGGTCTCTACCCCGCCCTGATATACATACGGCAGCACCGCGTAGGCGCCGCCGAAGGTCACCAGGGCGGTCTGGGTGAAGAACTGGCCCATGCGGGTCAGCGTGGCGTCCCAGCCAAATACCGTGAGCAGCAGACCGAACACCGCGGCCCACAGGCCCAGGCCGACCAAGAGGAAGCGGATCACCCGCGACCAGCGAAACTGCATCCAGGGCGCGGGTGGGGTGTCGTCATCCACCACGGCCGGCCCCGTCGCCTTGTGGCTGCCGGCGCTGTGCGATTCGCCGCTGCGGAAGCGCTCCGGCCAGACCCGGCTGCCCAGCCAGCCGAGCACGCCCGCGGCGATGATGATGTACGGGAACGGGATGTTGAGCGCGAAGATCGCCAGGAACGCCGCCACGGCCATCAGCCATAGCAGGCCGTTGTTCAGGACACGTCCGCCGATGCGCCAGCCGGCATAGACGATGATCGCGACCACGGCCGGCTTGATGCCGTAGAACACAGCCTCCACCGCCGGCACGTCGCCGAAGGCCAGGTACACCCAGGACAGCCCGGTGATCAGGAACAGTGAAGGCAGGATGAACAGCAGCCCGGCCATCAGGCCGCCGAAGGTGCCGTGCAGCAGCCAGCCGAGATAGGTCGCCAGCTGCTGCGCCTCCGGGCCGGGCAGGACCATCGCATAGTTCAGCGCGTGCAGGAAGCGGTTCTCGGAGACCCAGCGCCGCCGTTCCACCAGCTCCTCGTGCATCATCCCGATCTGCCCGGCGGCCCCACCGAACGAGACAAATCCGAGCTTGAGCCAGTAGCGAAAGGCCTCGGCCCGAGTGGGCGGGCTGGGTCGTTGCGGGGTCGAGGTATCGGGGCCGGTCATGCGGGGTCGCGTCCGGATTGTTGTTCAAAGGCCTGGCGCAGGTCGTGCAGTACCGGCGTGACGCGGGCCAGCAGGGCATCGTCATCTGCGCACTGCTGCTTCGCCCCGGTCAGGATGCTCTCGAAGCCCGCGGCCTCGGCGACGGGGCGTCCGCCCACGTCCAGGAAGTGCACCATCTCGGCCAGCCCGGCGAGGCCGCTGTCGCATTCCAGGCCGAACGCCGCCAGCAGGACCTCGAAGGTGACTCGATCGCCGACGTGGGTGAACGCGGCGCCGTCGAAATCGAAGCCCAGCGCCTCGTCCGGGCAATCGGCCGGGGCCGCCAGCCAGACAAAACGCGCCTCGGGGTCGATGAATTCGCGGATCAGCCAGGCACTGGCGACCCGGTCGACCCACATCGCCGCGCGCGTCGCCCACAGTCGGCCCCGGTAGTCCGCCGGCTCCAGCCTGGGGATGCCCGCGTCGGGTTCGGGCGAGGGCTCGTCTGGCGACAGGACTGCCTGGGCGGCGGTCTCCAGGCGGGCCAGCTGCGCCTCCAGTGGCGCGCGCCCGGGGCCCGGGAAGTAGTCGGTACGGCGCAACTGGTCGGCCTCGCGATGGATCTGGCGCAGGCGTTTGAGCAGCTCGGACTCGCCCAGCCCGGGCAGCTGCCCCAGCAGGGTTTCGGCGTTTTTTTGCAACGCCCGGTAGTCCGTGTCCCGGTCGAACAGGCTGTGGTAATGCGCTTGCTCCTCGGGATTCGCGGCGACCGGCAGGTGGTAGGCCTGGTTGCCCGCCACGCGTGCCGACTCGGCCAGTTCCAGCAGGGCGTCGCGCAGGTCCGAGCGGTTGGGCAGCAGGTAGACCCCATCGCGCAGCGTGGCGGCGCCCAGCGCCTTGAGCGCCCGCCACAGCCGGACCCGGGTCGAGTCCTGCCCGGCCTGAAAGGCGAGGATGAGTACCTGCCATTCGGTATCTTGCATATGCATGTTATTTATGTATCATCGATGTAACGTACATTACAAATACGTGGAACATGCGCACAAAAAGGCCCGGCGCCTTGCGGGGCCGGGCCTTTCGGGTGCGCCGGGTGACCGGCGCGGAAGGGGGGGTGTTCAGCCCTCGTTGTGGTAGCGGGTGATCCGCTCCACCTCGTTCTTCGCGCCCAGGACCACCGGCACGCGCTGGTGGATGCCCTCGGGGCTGATGTCCATGATGCGCTCGCGCCCGGTGGTGGAGGCACCGCCGGCCTGCTCGACGATGAAGCTCATCGGGTTGGCCTCGTACATCAGGCGCAGCTTGCCGGCCGTGCCCTTGGCCTGCATCTTGGTGTCCATCGGATACAGGAACACGCCACCCCGCGACAGGATGCGGTGCACCTCGGCCACCATGGAGGCCACCCAGCGCATGTTGAAGTCCTTGCCGCGCTCGCCTTCCTTGCCCGCCAGGCATTCGTCGATGTAGCGCTTGACCGGGGCCTCCCAGAAGCGGCTGTTGGACATGTTGATCGCGAACTCCTGGGTGTCCTCCGGGATCTGGACGCTGTCCTTGGTCAGCAGGAACTCGCCGAAGTCCTTGTCCAGGGTGAACATCTTCACGCCCTGGCCGGTGGTCATCACCATCATGGTGGACGGGCCGTACAGGCAGTAGCCGGCGGCGACCTGCTTGGTGCCCGGCTGCAGGAAGTCCTCGGTCTTCGGGTCGGTGACCCCTTCCGGTGCCTTCAGGATGGAGAAGATGGTGCCGACGGACACGTTCACGTCGATGTTGGAGGAGCCATCCAGCGGATCGAACAGGACCAGGTAGTGCCCGCGCGGCTCGTTGGCCGGCATCTCGCAGATCTCGTCCATCTCCTCGGAGGCGAGGCCGGCGGCGTGGCCGTTATGGCTCAGGCTCTCGATGAACACCTCGTTGGTGATGATGTCGAGCTTCTTCTGGGTCTCGCCCTGCACGTTCTCGGAGCCGGCGGAGCCGAGAACGCCGACCAGGTCGCCCTTGTCGACGAGGTTGGAGATCTTCTTGCAGGCCACGGAGATATCGTTCAGCAGACCGGTGAATTCGCCGGTCGCGCCCTGGATCCCGCGCTGGGTTTCGATGATGCAGTTGGTCAGAGTGGTTCCGATATGCATGATGCTAGTAGCCTTGATAGTGGATGAATTCCGCGCGATCGAGAGGTCTGGGCTGCCGCCGCGCCGGGTAAAAGACGGCGTAGTGTAGCAAAAGCGCCAAACCGCCTTGGCGCGTCCATACACAAAAGGAGAGGTTTTCCATGCCGCAGAACGCGCTGTATGCCCAGTCGGGTGGGGTGACCGCCGTCATCAACGCCAGCGCCTGGGGGGTGATCGAGGCCGTGCGCGCCCACCCGGCGCATTTCGGCAAGGTCTACGCGGCGCGCGATGGCATCCTCGGCGTGCTGCGCGAGGAGATCATCGACCTGGACCAGGAGGATCCGCTGACCTTGGCCGCGCTGCGGCATACGCCGGGCGGGGCGTTCGGCTCCTGCCGTTTCGATCTGGGCGACCCCGACAAGGATTCGGAACAGTACGAGCGCCTGGTCGAGGTCTTCCGCGCCCATGACATCGGCACCTTCTTCTACAACGGCGGTGGGGGCTCGATGGATACCGCGCTGAAGATCGCGAAGATGGGGGACCGCATGGGCTTTCCGATCAAGGCGATCGGCGTGCCCAAGACCATCGACAACGACCTTGCCGTGACCGATTCCAGCCCCGGTTTTGGCTCGGCCGCCAAGTTCATCGCCACGGCCGTGCGCGAGGCCAGCCTGGATGTCGAGTCCATGCACACCAGTTCCACCAAGGTGTTCGTGATGGAGGTGATGGGTCGCCATGCCGGCTGGCTTGCGGCCGCCGCCGCACTGGCGCAGGAGTTCGACGGCCAGCCACCGATGCTGATCCTGTTCGCCGAGACCCCGTTCGACCGGGACGATTTTATCGACCACCTCAACCGGACAATCGAGCGACACGGGTACTGCGTGGTCGTCGTGTCCGAGGGCCTGAAGAACCCGGACGGCACGCTGTTCTCGGTGGCGCAGAGCCATGATGTGTATGCCTACACCCAGCTCGGTGGCGCCGCCCCGCGCCTGGCCGAGCTGATCCGCGAACAGACCGGACACAAACTGCACTGGGCGGTGGTGGACTATATCCAGCGCGCCTCGCGGCATATCGCGTCGAAGGTGGACGTGGAGCAGGCCTATGGCTGTGGCCGGGCGGCGGTGGAGGGTGTCGTGGCCGGAGAGGATGCCTTCATGCCGATCATCCGGCGCGACTCCAATGATCCCTACCGCTGGAGCATCGCCTTTACTCCGCTGGAAACGGTGGCCGACATCGAGCAGGGCATGCCGCGCGAGTACATCACCCCGGATGGCTACGGGATTACCCAGGCCGCGCGCGACTACCTGCGCCCGCTGATCCAGGGCGAGGACACCCCCCCGTTCGAGCGGGGCCTGCCCTGCTACCCGCGCATTCGCGGCGAGCTGTTGCCGAAGCGCTGCCCGCCGTTCGAGGTCAAGGCCGACTCGTGATTCCTGCTTGAGCCGGACCCGGCGTCCAGCCAGGTCCGTTGAAACGCGAAAAACGGGCGCGCGACGGTATCCGACTCGACCAGCCTCAGGTCGTCCGGATGCCCGGCAGGCGCGCACTCCCCCCAGACGAAGGTAATGCCGTCACACAGGCTCGTGCGGCGCGGCGCGGCGCGGCGGGCCGGTCATGCACGGCGATGGCGTTGCTCCCAGCCACCCCGCCGGGCGCGGACCTCGGTGCCAGGGCCTCCCGCAGGCCCTGTACGAGCGCAGCGGTTACGCCGGTCCGGCTTCTGAGGACGCGCAGCAGCCCCCTGGTCCTTCCCGCTGAATGGGCGGACAGGGGACGCTGCCGTAGGAGCAGAACACGCAGCAGTCCCCGGGCAGCGGTTTCAGCAGGGCGCCACATCCGGCGCACTCGTAGAACCACTGGCAGGCGTCGACGGGCATGGTCTCGGACTTTTGATGTCCGCATTCCGGACAGGTCAGGGTGGATTCCGGCACGATCTCGTTCATGTGCGTTTCAGCTCCCTTTGCGAAGATGAATGACATCACTCCGGTCGGGGCAACGAAAGACCCCACCGGGCAACCGGGATCGGCACAAAATCGACCGTTCCGGAGTCTATGACAATGCAAAGCCCGCGCAAGACGGGTGCAAACACCGGATACCGGATGGAGGAAACGATGTACACGCGAATCCTGAACCGCACGCTTGCATTCTCGGCCGCCAGCGTCCTTGCGGCGGCATTCCTGGCCCCCGGCCAGGTGGCCGCGCAGGGGGCCTATTTCGCCCCGGCGGACGGCTCCCCGGACGAGGTCACCTTCGAATACCGCATGCGCGAATACGGCTGTGCCAACGTTCGTGGCCAGTGGCGTGCCACCAACAATACCGACGACTGGCTGGAGGTGCGCGTTACCAAGACCGCCTACAACTGCCCGGGCGAGCTGGAAGACGACGTGCGGACCACCACTCGCGTGTGGCGCACCCTTGGGCCGGGCGAGACCCAGGAACGCACGCGTGACAACTCCGTGTGCGGGGGCGCCTGGGCGCGTGGTGTCGAGGTGCTGGAGTACGAGGTCAACGTGATCGACGCCCCGGACGAAGGCTGAGGGCTGTGATTCCGGCCGCGATTTTGCGTCGCGGCCGGTCGCTTTGCGGCGCGGGCGCGCTACACTTGAAGGAGTCACCTACCCGGTTCAAGGAGTTGCCCATGCGCGTACATTCGTTCCGTCTAGCCCTGTCCGCTCCCGCGGCTTTTCTGGTCGCGCTGGCCCTGACCCTGCTACCCGCCACCCCGGCATTCGCCGGCGTGGGCATGCTGGATACCGGCAGCATGATCCAGCAGGCCAGCGCGGACGACACCCGCGCCCAGCTGCTGGAACAGCTGAATGATGCCGAGGTTCGCGCTCAGCTGGTCGAAATGGGCGTCGACCCCGAGCGCGCCGAGCAGCGCGTGGCCCGCCTGACCGACGAGGAACTGGCCCGGCTGGAGGCACACATGGAGACCGATCCGGCCGGTGCCGCCAGCGCCCTCGGCGTGGTCGCCATCGTGTTCGTGGTGTTCGTGATCCTCGATGCGGTGGGCGTGACCGACGTCTTCTCGTTCGTGGGTCCGGCGCGCGGCAGCCGCTAGGGAAACACTGGTCAATGTACCCGCTCGCGCTCGAGTCGCTTTTGCGTGCGAACAAGGCGCGGTGACTGCCGTGCAGTCATTCTGCACAAAGGAGCCGCAACGCCGTTCCCACGTAAAAGCGGCCGAGCCCCTGCTTTTCAATGGATTGTGGGGTTGGCACCCCGGGTTCCCCGATCCTGCGTTGCGCCGCTTGCGGGTAGAACCACTACCCGCTGCACGACGCGTCTTGTCTCGGAAAACCAGGGGTGCCAACGCGAGCGTGTACATTGATCAGTGGTTCCCTGGCCCGGCCATGAAATCGATGAGTCGACGGCGAGCCCTCGGGCTCGCCGTTCTTGTTTGCGGTCTGGGGCTCGCCGCACTCGGCCTGGGTGGTTGCGCGACCGCGCCGCAGAGCGCGGGCCTGGCCAGCGAGCGTCCGGCGGACCTGCCGGCGCGCGTGGAGCTGACCGACACCCCCTTCTTTCCCCAGGAGCAGTACCAGTGCGGCCCCGCCGCGCTGGCCACCGCCCTGAATGCCCGGGGCATCGACGCCGCGCTGGATGACCTCATCGACGAGGTCTACATCCCCGCCCGCGAGGGCAGCCTGCAGGCCGAGATGCGGGCGGCGGTGCGCGCGCGCGACCAGGTCGCCTACCGCATCGAGCCGCAGCTCGAGTCGATCCTGCGCGAGGTGGCCGCGGGCAACCCGGTCGTGGTGTTCCAGAACCTCGGAGTCGCCCTGATTCCCGAATGGCACTTTGCGGTCGTCATCGGCTATGACCTGGACGATCGGGAGATCTTCCTGCGCAGCGGCCCCATCCAGCGTCACGTGAACGCCTTCGCGCGCTTCGAGCGGACCTGGGCACGCGGGGAGCGCTGGGCCTTCCTGGTGATGGCGCCGGACACCCTGCCGGCAACGGCCACTCCGCTGCGCTGGTTGCGGGCGGTCAACGAGCTGGAACAGACCGGGCGGTTCGCGGCGGCGGCCACCGGTTACGAGACGGCGATGGAGCGTTGGCCGGACGAGCCGATCCCCTATGTCGGCCGGGCCAATGTAGCGTTTGCCCAGGGCGACCTGTCCACGGCCGAGGACGCCCTGCGGACGCTCGTTGAGCGCGATCCGGCGCGCCACGAGGGCTGGAACAACCTGGCGCATGTGCTGATCGCCCGGGAATGCGGTGAACAGGCGCGCGAGGCGGCGAGTTGCGCGGCCGGTCTCGCGGGACCGGGTGCCTATGCCCGCACCCTCGGTGCCGCGGCGGAAGCGGCGGACGGCGGCGCCGAGTGTCGCGCGTTGCCGCCCTGCGCCACCGTACTCGAGGCGGGTGTCCGCTGAGCCGTCATGGCGTGTCGCGATGCGATGCGCCGAGCGGTCAGGGGCTGGGACTTGTTGTTGCACCGCGCGGCTTCGTCTCGCCGCGCCCGGGATTGCAGTGACGAACCCTATTTGCGTTTTTCGAGCGTCTGTTCGGCGTGCTTGAGCACCAGACCCAGGTTCTGCTTTTCCACATCCGTGACCTGCGGGTCGTCCTTCACCGCGTGGCGCAGGTGCTCCACCAGCTGCGCCAGTTCGTCGCGCGAGATCTGGTGAAAGTTGAAGCCGCCACCGTAGCGGGACTCGAGCTGGTCCCAGTAGTCGGCGAGCGGGGGGCGGTAGTCGTCACTCATCGGGCAGTCCTTGATTGGAGCGGGTCGCGGCATGCGTGGGCCGTATTTTGTCTGGTCGCGGTGCTTGCGGTCTAATGGGGCCTTTCCCGGCCGGCCTTTCGCCCATGTCCGTTACCGCCATCTACCCTGGCACCTTCGACCCGATTACCCACGGGCACACCGACATCGTGCGCCGTGCCGCCCGGTTGTTCGATCGGGTGGTGATCGCGGTGGCCGCGAACCCGAACAAGGGGCCCGCGTTTCCGCTGGAGACCCGCGTGGCCCTGGCCCGCGAGGCCGTGGGGGAGATTCCGGGTGTGGAGGTGCAGGGGTTCGATGTCCTGCTGGCGCATTTTGTCCACGCACAGCGGGCCAACGTGATCCTCCGCGGCCTGCGCGCCGTGTCCGACTTCGAACATGAATTCCAGCTCGCGGCGATGAACCGTCAGCTTGCGCCGGAGGTCGAAACGTTGTTCCTGACGCCGGCCGAGGAATACAGCTTCGTCTCCTCGAGTCTGGTACGGGAAATCGCCCGACTGGGCGGAGACGTCTCAAAATTCGTGAGCCCCGGCGTGGCACGCATGCTGGCCGAACAAAACGGCGTCGCTCGCTAGCCGGGCCCCGCGACTGGATACGAGGAACCCCCCCATGGCCCTGATGATCACCGACGAATGCATCAACTGCGATGTGTGCGAACCCGAGTGCCCGAACGAGGCCATCTATCCGGGGGACGAGATCTACGAGATCGACCCCAACCTGTGTACCGAGTGCGTCGGTCATTTTGACGAGCCGCAGTGCCAGGATGTCTGCCCGGTGGACTGCATCCCGATGGACCCGGATCACAAGGAGACGCGCGAGCAGCTGATGGCCAAGTACGAAGCCCTGATGGCCGCGAAGTAGGGCTCCGCATGGACTGGCATCGCCCCCTGCTGCACGGCGCGGTCCTTGTCACCCTGACGCTGGCGGCGCCGCTGGCCTTTGCCGGGCCCGGCCAGCACGCGGTGGCAACCGCCCACCCGGCCGCTACCGAGGCGGGCGAGGTCGTGTTGCGCAACGGTGGCAATGCCTTCGATGCAGCGGTCGCCATCACCGCCGCGCTGGGCGTGGCCGAGCCCTATGGCTCCGGTCTCGGCGGCGGCGGGTTCTTCCTGCTGCACGAGGCCGGAACCGGGCGCAGCGTGATGGTCGATGCCCGCGAGACCGCCCCCGCGGCGGCCGACCGCGACATGTATCTGGATGCGGACGGCGAAGTGATCGACGGCCTGTCGCTGGATGGCGTGCTCGCGGCCGGAATCCCCGGCATGCCAGCGGGAATCGATCACATTGCCGGCACTTACGGGCGACTGTCCCTGGCGGACAGCCTGGCCCCGGCGATCCGCCTGGCCGAGGACGGCGTTCCGGTCAGCGGGCGCTACCTGCAGATGGCGGGTTTTCGTCATCAGGCCCTGCGCGATGGCGCCGGCGCGCGCGACATCTACCTGGACAATGGTCGTCTGCCGGACGAGGGCGCGTCCCTGCGCCAGCCGGATCTCGCCGCGACCCTGCGGCGACTGGCGGATGCCGGCCGCGACGGCTTCTACACCGGCGAACTGGCGGAACGCCTGGTGGAAGGGGTGCGCGAGGCCGGCGGAATATGGACGCTCGAGGACCTGGCCGGCTACGCGGTGGTCGAGCGCGATCCCGTCCGCCTCGACTATCGCGGCGCCGAGATCACCACGGCATCGCCACCGTCCTCCGGAGGCGTCGCCCTCGGCCAGATCCTGAACATCCTGTCGTTCTACGACCTCGAGGCGCTGGCGCCGGACATGCGCGCCCATCTGACCATCGAGGCCATGCGCCGCGCCTACCGTGACCGCGCCGAATACCTGGGCGACCCGGATCATGTCGACATGCCGCTGGAGCGGTTGCTGTCGCGTGATTACGCGGCCGGGTTGCGGACCACGATCCACCCGGATACGGCCACCCCCAGCCGCTACCTGCCATTGTCGGTGGAGCCGCAGGCGGAACGCCCCGATGTCGCGCCGGCCGAGAGCCGGGAGACCACGCACTTTTCGGTGATCGACGCCGACGGCAATCGGGTCGCGGCGACCCTCACACTCAACTACCCGTTCGGCTCCGGCTATGTGGTGCCGGGCACGGGCGTGCTGCTGAATAACGAGATGGATGACTTCTCGGCCAAGCCGGGCGAGCCGAACGCCTACGGACTGGTGGGCTTCGAGGCCAACGCCATCGCCCCGCAGCGAAGGCCGCTGTCGAGCATGAGCCCGACCTTTGTCGAGACCGGCGGGCGTGTGGCGATCCTGGGCACCCCGGGGGGCAGCCGCATCATTACCATGGTGCTGCACGGCATTTTCGGGGTGCTCGAGGGCCAGACCATCGAGGACGTGGTCGCGGCGCCACGCTATCACCACCAGTACCTGCCCGACCGGGTGGAACACGAGACCGGGGCGTTCGATGCCGAACTGCGCGGCCAGCTGGTCTCCCGCGGGCATCAGCTGGTCCCGCAGGTGCGCCCGTTCGGCGACATGCACGCGATCCTGTGGGAACGCGATGCCGACCGCCTGGAGGCGGCGTCCGATCCACGTGGCGAGGGCGAGGCCCGGGTTATCGAGCCCTGAGAGGGCGCCGGCACCAGGGTGGCGCGGCCCCGGCGCCGAAATGCCAGTCGGCATGAATAGCGCCCACACAAAAGGCCGCGCCCCATAACCGGGGCGCGGCCTTGCGACTCACCTTGACCGCGGCCGGCGCGAGGCCGGCCCGGGGCCCGGGGCTTAGCCCTGGGCCGCGGCGCGGATGCGGGCGTTCAGGCGGCTCTTGTGGCGGGCCGCCTTGTTCTTGTGGACCAGGCCCTTGCTCACGGTCTTGTCGATCACCGGCACGGCCGCCTTGTAGGCCTCGGCAGCCGCCTGGGCGTCGCCCTTGTGCAGCGGCTTCAGCACGGCCTTCAGGGCCGAGCGGAATCGGGAGCGCAACGCCATGTTGTGAGCGCGGTTCTTGACCGCCTGACGGGCCCGCTTACGGGCAGAAGCAATATTCGCCAAAGTACTTCCCTCGCGTTGAATCGCTAGGTTCCGGAAAAGGCGGCGAGCATACCGAAATAGCAGTCCCCGGGTCAACCGGAAGGATGATGCCGTTACGGATGGTCCCGGCCGGCCAATCCGTCTAGTGTGTAAGAGAAAGACCCACGAAAAAGGCCAAAGGAGGCTCCCATGTTCCCCGTATCCCCCGAAAACACCCGCCGCCACGTCACCGGCGCCGGTATCGGCCTGTTACTGACCGCGTTGCTGCTGGCCAGTCTGGCCTTCATGCCGCAGGCCAAGGCCTTCGAGCCGGAGGCCAAGGTGGTCTATCACGCCGACTTTGCCGATCCGCGCCGCTTCTCCGCGATGCTGACCAGCATCAACAACATGATGACGCACTACCAGAACGAGTTTATCGATGCCGATGTGCGCATCGTGTTCGTGGCGCACGGCATCCGCTTCCTGACCGATGACGACCTCGCCGACACCCCGTTCGAGGCCGACGAGGAACTCAAGGAAGAGCGCGAGACACTGCGCGGTCGCCTGATGAGCCTCGCCAGCACCCACGGCGTGAAGCTCGAGCTGTGCGAGATCACCCGCTCGCAGATCGGTCTGGACGAGGACCTGATCTATGACCACGTCAACTTCGTGCCCTCGGGTGTGGTGCGCGTGGCCGAGCTGCAGAACGAGGAAGGCTTCGCCTACATCAAGATCGAGTGATCGCCGTTCGGCTTGATGGTCACAAGCCCCGCCTCGGCGGGGCTTTTTGTGGCAACACGAAGCGTTCGAAGATACGAAGGCGGTCAAGGGCGTTTGCACCACAGAGGGCACAGAGAAAACGGTAATAAAGTAGGATGCGGTTGAGCGCAGCGAAACGCATCCATCCGGAACCGGGAGGCCCCGGGCCGCGACACGATGCGATTCGCAGTGCTCATCACATCCTACTCGCTCACAATGCCAGCCCCATTAATCCAGCCCTTCTCTTCCTGTCTCCCCACCTTCCTGTAAATCGCCCTGGCCCTTCTCCGTGCCCTCTGTGGTGAAAAAAGCCTAACCCAGGACCTCCAGCTTGGCGAAGCTCAGCACCAGCCATTTGGAGCCGGCGTGGGCGAAGTTCACCTGGACCCGGGCCGAGTTGCCGGAACCCTCGAACTGGGTGATCAGGCCCTCGCCGAACTTCGCGTGGTGCACCCGTGCGCCGATCGCCAGGCCCGCCGCAGAGGCCTCGGCGGCCTGTGCATCCATGGCCCCGAAGCCCGCCGTCTTGTTCCGGGCCGCGGCAAAGCGGCCCGCGCCATACGGCGAGGCCTGCGGGCGCAGCACTTCCAGCGCGCCCTCGGGGATCTCGTTGATGAAGCGCGAGGCGACATTGTAGGACTCGCGTCCATACAGCCGCCGCGTTTCGGCATGGATCAGGTACAGCTCCTGTTCGGCGCGGGTCATGCCGACATAGGCCAGGCGGCGCTCCTCCTCCAGTCGCCCCGGCTCTTCCAGCGAGCGGGCGTTGGGGAACAGGCCCTCCTCCATGCCGGTCAGGAACACCAGCGGAAACTCCAGGCCCTTGGCCGAGTGCAGGGTCATCATCTGCACCGCGTCCTCGTGCGGGTCGGCCGCACCCTCGCCGGCCTCCAGCGCGGCGTGGGCGAGGAATTCGGTCAGGCGATTGCCCTCGCCTTCCTCGCTCTCGGCGGTGCTGCTCATGTCGAAGGCGCGCGCGGCCCCTACCAGCTCGTCCAGGTTTTCCAGCCGTGCCTCGCCACGCTCGCCCTTTTCCTTTTTGTAGTGCTCGCGCAACTGCGCGCGCTCGATCGCCTGTTCCACCTGATCGGCCAGCGGCTGGCGCGGGAGCTCCTGCTGCAGGGTGCGGACCAGCTGCACGAACCCGGCGACCGCGGTGCGCGCGCGCCCGGGCAGGGCGTCGGCGTCCACCGCGTGGGCGGCGGCCTGCAGCAGGCTGGTGTCGGCTGCCTGGGCGGCCTGGCGCAGGCCCTCCAGGGTCTTCTCGCCGATCCCGCGCGGGGGCTGGTTGACCACGCGCAGGAAGGCGGCATCGTCATCGCCGTTGCCGGCCAGGCGCAGGTAGGCCAGGGCATCGCGGATCTCCTGGCGCTCGAAGAAGCGCAGGCCGCCGTAGACCCGGTAGGGCATGCGCCGGCCGATGAAGGTCTCTTCCAGCACGCGTGACTGGGCATTGGAGCGATACAGCACCGCGCATTCGCGGTACAGCCCGCCCTGGTCCACGTGGCGGGCGATGGTCTCGGCGATGAAGCGCGCCTCTTCCTGCTCGTTCAGCGCGGTGTACAGGCGGACCGGTGCGCCTTCGTGGCCCTCGGTCCACAGCTCCTTGCCCAGGCGGCCGGAGTTGTGCCGGATCAGGGCGTTGGCGGCGTTCAGGATGTTGGCGCTGGAGCGGTAGTTCTGCTCCAGGCGCACGACCTGGGTGCCCGGGTAGTCCTTCTGGAAGTGCTGGATGTTCTCGATCTTCGCGCCGCGCCAGCCGTAGATCGACTGGTCGTCGTCGCCCACGGCGAACACCGGACTGTCCCCGGCGAGCAGGCGCAGCCAGCCGTACTGGATGTCGTTGGTGTCCTGGAATTCGTCGACCAGCACGTGGCGAAAGCGCGTGCGGTAGTGCTCTAGCAGGGCCTTGTTGTCGCGCAGCAGTTCCAGTGAGCGCAGCATCAGCTCGGCGAAGTCCACCACACCGGCGCGCTCGCAGGCCTGCTGGTAGGTGGTGTAGACGCGTACCCACTGGCGGGCGACCGGGTCGCCGGTATCCGGCAGGTGTTCCGGGCGCGAGCCCTCGTCCTTGCGCGCGTTGATGTACCACTGCGCCTGCTTGGGCGGCCAGCGCGACTCGTCCAGCTCCAGGGCTCGCAGCACGCGCTTGACCATGCGCAGCTGGTCATCGGAGTCGAGGATCTGGAAGGCCTGCGGCAGCTTCGCCTCCTGCCAGTGCTGGCGCAGCAGGCGGTGGGCGAGGCCATGGAAGGTCCCGACCCACAGCCCGGTGGCCGGGTGCCCCAGCAACGACTCGATGCGCCCGCGCATCTCGGCCGCCGCCTTGTTGGTAAAAGTGACCGCCAGCAGGCTGTGCGGCGCCACGCCCTCGACGCCAATCAGCCAGGCGATGCGGTGCACCAGCACGCGGGTCTTGCCGGAGCCGGCGCCGGCCAGGACCAGCACCGGATGCGGCGGGGCGGCCACGGCCTCGCGCTGGGCCGGGTTGAGGGAATCGAGCAGGGGGGAGACATCCATGCGCGAATGGTAGGGAAACCCGGCCGGAATCGCACGTTCCGCACCCGGTCCGTGTGCCTTCGGCCCTGCAAACGCGCTACTCTCGAAGCCAGCTCGTGTCGACGCGAGTGTGTACATTGATCAGTGTTTCCCCGGGGAAATCCCGAGGAACCTCGCGCGTCGACGGAGTCACAAGGGTAGGCGCATCAGGAATGGGAAGACCGCGAATGAACGAGATGCCATCCCGGCACCGGCTGGACAGCCCCGTATCCGGGCAGGAACTGCACCCGGACAACCTCGCCTTCGCCGAGGGTCTGCTGGAGCACTATCGCGAGGACCCCGATTCGGTCCCGCCGGCCTGGGCCGACTACTTTCGCTCGCTGGAGAGCGTCGCGCGCCCGGAACGTCGTCGGCGTTCGACCGATCGTCCGGATCTCGAGCACGAGCAGCTGCAGATCCGCGTGTTGCAGTTCATCAATGCCTACCGCTATCTCGGCCACTTCGGCGCCCGCCTCGATCCACTGGAGCGGGAATCGCCGGACCCCCCGCGCGAGCTGAGCCGGGAACACCATGGTCTGGACGGGGTCGGCCCGGATGTCACCTTTGACCCGGGATCGCTGTTCATCGACGGGCGGGTCTCGCTGGACACCATCGAGCGGGTCCTGAAGGAGACCTACTGCGCCAGCATTGGCGCGGAATACATGCACCTGATGGCGACGGACGAAAAGCGCTGGCTGCAGGAACGCCTGGAGTCGGCACATGGCCGCTTCGGTTTCGATGACGACACCCGCCTGGCGATCCTCGAGCGTCTGACCGCCGCGGAGGGTCTGGAGCGCTACCTGCACCGGCGCTACGTCGGTCAGAAGCGCTTTTCCCTGGAAGGTGCGGAGAGCTTGATTCCGCTTCTGAACGCCCTGGTCCAGCGCGGTGGCGCGCGCGGGTTGCAGGAGCTCGTGGTGGGCATGGCCCATCGCGGGCGCCTGAACGTGCTGGTCAACCTGTTCGGCAAATCGCCCGAGGAACTGGCGAACGAGTTCGAGGGGCGACCGCGCGACGACCGCGGGACCGGGGACGTGAAGTACCACCTGGGTTTTTCCTCGGATCTTGAAACACCGGGCGGTCGGGTGCATCTGGCCCTGGCCTTCAATCCCTCGCACCTGGAGATCGTGACCCCGGTGGTGGAGGGCTCGGTGCGCGCGCGCCAGGTGCGCATCGGGGATCGCAAGGGCAACCGCGTGATGCCAGTGGTGATCCATGGCGATGCCGCCTTCGCCGGGCAGGGCGTGGTCATGGAGACCCTGAACATGTCCCAGACCCGGGGGTTCTCCACCAAGGGGACCGTGCACGTGGTGGTGAACAACCAGATCGGGTTTACGACTTCGACCCTGAAGGATTCCCGATCGACGCATTACGCGACCGATGTCGCCAAAATGGTGAATGCACCCATCCTGCACGTGAACGGCGACGACCCCGAGGCCGTGGTGTTCGTCACCCAGATCGCGCTGGACTACCGCATGCGCTTCGGCAAGGACGTCGTCATCGACCTCGTTTGTTACCGCCGCCAGGGCCACAACGAGGCGGACGAGCCGGCCGCCACCCAGCCGCGGATGTACCACCGTATCCGCGAATTGCCGACCACTCGCGAACGCTACGCCACGCGCCTGATCCGGGATGGTCTGACCACCGAGGATGCCCAGGAGCAGGCGCTGGAGGACTATCGCGGCCGGCTGGATGCCGGTCAGCCGGTGGCGCTGTCGCTGCTGCGCGAGCGCAACGGGCACGCCGGGTCCTCCACCAACTGGGGCCCCTACGTGAACCAGACCTGGGATCAGGACGTGGAGACCGGGGCCCCCGTCGATCGCCTGGCGCGCACCCTCGAGCAGCTCTCCACGCCGCCCGAGGACTTTCGCCCCAACGACCGCGTGCAGAAGATTCTCGATGCCCGTGTGGCGATGGCGCGTGGCGAGCAACCGCTGGATTGGGGCGCGGCCGAGACCCTGGCCTATGGCGCGCTGATCCAGGATGGCTACCGCATCCGTCTGTCCGGGCAGGATTCCAGCCGCGGGACCTTTTTCCATCGCCATGCCGTGCTGCACGACCAGGAGACCGGCAACGCCATCGTGCCGCTGCGGCGCCTGGACCCGGACCATCCGCGCTTTCTGGTGATCGATTCGCTGCTGTCCGAGGAGGGCGTGCTGGCGTTCGAGTATGGCTATGCCACTGCCGCGCCCGAGGCCCTGGTGATTTGGGAGGCGCAGTTCGGCGACTTCGTCAACGGCGCCCAGGTAGTGATCGACCAGTTCATCTCCTCCGGCGAGCAGAAGTGGGGGCGCCTGTCCGGCCTGACCCTGTTGCTGCCCCACGGCTACGAGGGGCAGGGGCCGGAGCACTCCTCGGCCCGTCCGGAGCGCTTCCTGCAACTGGCGGCGCAGGAGAACATGCAGGTCTGCGTGCCGACCACGCCGGCGCAGATGTTTCACCTGCTGCGCCGGCAGATGCTGCGGCCCTATCGCAAGCCACTGATCGTGATGACGCCGAAGAGCCTTTTGCGGCACAAGGACGCGGTCTCCGACCTCGATGCGCTGGCAACGGGGCAGTATCAGACGGTGATCGACGATGACCGCATCAAGGACCCGGGCAAGGTGCAGCGTGTGCTGATGACCAGCGGGCGCATCTTCTACGACCTGGCCGCGCGCCAGGCCGAGGGCGAGCACACGGATACGGCGATCCTGCGCCTGGAGCAGTGCTATCCCTTCCCCGAGGAACGCCTGACCGAATTGCTGGGCCGTTACCCGGAGGCACACGAATTCGTCTGGGTGCAGGACGAGCCGGAGAACCAGGGCTACCTGGAGTTCGTCGCCCCCCGCATCAACCCGCTGCTGGCGGTGCGCGGGCAGACCCTGCACGCGGTCGCGCGGCCCCCGGCCGCCGCGCCCGCCGTGGGCTACCCCGAGGTGCACAAGGCGCAGCTGAAGGACTTGCTCGAGCGCGCGTTCGGGCCGATCAGCTCGCGCGACACCCCGCATCCGACCCCCTGAACATTCCACACTGACGCACAGCACAAGGAAGCGAGATGGCATCCGATCGCACCCCGATCCAGGTCCCGGAACTCCCCGAGTCGGTCGCCGACGCGACCGTGATCGCCCTGCACAAGAAGGCCGGCGACACCGTCAAGCGTGACGAACTGATCGCAGAGCTGGAGACCGACAAGGTGGTCCTCGAGGTCTCCGCACCCAGCGCGGGCACCCTGGTGGAGCTGTCCGCCAGCGAGGGCGACGTGGTCAAGGCCGACGCCGTGCTGGGCTATCTGGGGCCGGCCGAGGCCGCGTCGGAGGATGCGGAAGACGAGGCCGGTGACGAACCGGCGCGGGCGAAGTCCGCGGATCAGGCGTCGCCAGCCGAGTCCACCCCGGCCGCTCACGACCAGGAGGAAGGCGCGGCAGCGCAACCCGCCGAGTCCGAAGCGGCGAGTGACGCCACCAGTGCGCCACCACCGTCGCCATCCGTGCGGCGCCTGTTGCAGGAGGCGGGACTCAGTCCCGGGGATGTCGAGGGGACCGGCGAGGATGGACGTATCCAGCGCGAGGACGTGGAGCGCGTTCGGGGCCAGCGAGCAGACGCCGGCACAACCCCGAAGGTGGAGGATTCCGGCGCGGCCGCCCGGTCTGCGGCGGTCCCGGCCGAGCCGCACGACCGTGCCGAGCGCATCGAGCGCGTCCCGATGACGCGGTTGCGCGCGCGCATCGCGGAGCGCCTGCTGGAGGCCAAGCAGTCCACCGCGATGCTGACCACCTTCAACGAGATCGACATGTCCGCGGCCATGGCGCTGCGCAGCCGCTACAAGGAAACCTTCGAGAAACGCCATTCCATCAAGCTCGGCTTCATGGGCCTGTTCGTGGCCGCGGCCAGCCGCGCGCTCGAGCGCTTCCCGGTCGTCAATGCCGCACTGGATGGCGAAGAGATCGTCTATCACCACTACAGCGACATCGGCATCGCGGTGTCCTCCTCGCGCGGGCTGGTGGTGCCGGTCCTCCGCGATACCGGAAAGGCCTCCATTGCCGAGATCGAGCGGCGCATCCGCGACTACGCCGAACGCGCACGTGACGGCAAGCTGGACATCGACGAGCTGCGCGGCGGCACGTTCACCATTACCAACGGGGGCGTGTTCGGTTCGTTATTCTCCACGCCGATCCTGAATCCGCCGCAGAGCGCGATCCTCGGCATGCACGCGATCAAGGAACGCCCGGTCGCGGTGGACGGCGAGGTCGTCGTCCGGCCGATGATGTACGTCGCCCTGTCCTACGACCACCGCCTGGTTGACGGCGCCGAGGCGGTGCAGTTCCTGGTCGCCATCAAGGAAGCAATCGAGGACCCGGCGCGGTTGCTGCTCGACGTCTGACCCTGTGGGGTGAAGTGGTGGCGTCGGGCGACGATCCGAAGCCGTATCCCACGTGACCGCTGGCTCAGGCCTCTCCGTCGCTGGCCCGGCGCCGGGGGCCGGGGCGCAGGCTGAACAGCAGCACGCCGGCGCCGATCAGGGCCAGCGGCCAGACCGGCCAGGCGAGCCCCTGCCAGGCGGTGACCTCCAGCTGGGTGGCCAGGCCGGCCAGGGCCAGCAGGGCCACGCCTGCCCACCCCTCGTTGCGGCGGCGGGACTGGCGCCTCAGCCCGTTCTCCAGCTCGAGGATCTGGCGGCGTAGCGCGGCGTCGCGCTCGGCGCGCTGCTCTTCCACGGTCAGGGCCTTCTCCAGGTGCATCGGCAGTTCCGGCAGGTGCGCCAGCAGGCGCGGCAAGTGTTGTTGTGCGTTGCGGATGAACGCGCGCACACCCATGCGTTCGTGCATCCATTTTTCGATGAACGGCTTGGCGGTGGTCCACAGGTCCAGCTGCGGGTAGAGCTGGCGGCCCAGGCCCTCGATGTTCAGCAGGGTCTTCTGCAGCAGCACCAGCTGCGGCTGGACCTCCATGTTGAATCGCCGCGCGGTCTGGAACAGGCGCAGCAGGACCTGGCCGAAGGAGATCTCGTCCAGCGGACGCTGGAAGATCGGCTCGCATACAGTGCGGATCGCCGCCTCGAACTCGTCGACGCGGGTGTCCTTCGGGACCCAGCCGGATTCCACGTGCAGCTCCGCCACGCGCCGGTAGTCGCGATTGAAGAAGGCGTGGAAGTTCTCGGCCAGATAGCGCTGGTCGGAGTCCAGCAGCGAGCCGACGATGCCGAAGTCCACCGCCAGGTAGGTCGGGTCGTCCGGGTGGGTGGCATCGACGAAGATGTTGCCCGGGTGCATGTCGGCGTGGAAGAAGTTGTGCTGGAACACCTGGGTGAAGAAGATCTCCACGCCGCGTTCGGCCAGCAGCTTGAGGTCCACGTTGCGTTCGCGCAGGGCGGCCACATCGGCCACCGGGAGGCCGCCGATGCGCTCCATCACCAGTACGCTGCGGCGGGTGTAATCCCAGATGATCTCCGGGATGTAGAGGAGGTGGCTGTCCTCGAAGTTGCGGTGGATCGCGGCGGCGTTCGCGCCCTCGCGGATCAGGTCCAGTTCGTCGGTGATGGTCTTTTCGTATTCGTCCACCACCTCGCGCGGGCGCAGGCGCTTGGCCTCGGACCAGTAGCGGTCCGCCAGGTCCGCGATCAGGTGCATGACCTCGAGGTCCGCGCGGATGGTCTTGAGGATGCCGGGGCGCACCACCTTCACGACCACCTCGCGCCCGTCCTGCAGCGTGGCCGCGTGCACCTGGGCGATGGAGGCCGAGGCGATTGGCGTGTCCTCGAAGGCGGCGAAGGCGATCTCGATCGGGCGTTCCAGCTCGGCCTCGATCACGGCGCGCGCCTGGTCACTGGGGAACGGCGGCACCCGGTCCTGCAGGCGCGCAAGCTCGATCGCGATGTCGTCCGGCAGCAGGTCGCGCCGGGTGGAGAGCATCTGTCCGAACTTGATGAAGATCGGGCCCAGATCCTCCAGCGCGCGGCGGATGCGCTCGCCGCGCGTGCCTTCAGTGCGGCGGAACCAGTTCCAGGGCGCGAGATAGAGCAGGAAGCTGAGCGGGCGCAGCGGCTTCAGCGTGAACAGGATGACGTCCAGGCGATAGCGCACCAGGACCCGCGCAATGGTCCACAGCCGCAGGCCCCGGTACAGCGCGCGGCGCATCAGGCCTGCCGGTCGTCAGGTGCGGAGGCCGGTGCCTCCAGACGACGCAGCCGCGCATCCAGCCGGGCGACGTCGTCGCGCAGCGTGGCGACGTCTTCGGCGAAGGCCTCGAACGCACCGCCGGCCGGTAGCCATTCGAGCTCGTCGCGCAGGTAGTCGGCCGTGTCCTCGGCGGAGCGCCGGCCCAGGTGCCGCAGGCTGTCGCGCGCCTGGTCCAGCAGGTGGCGCAGCGGTCCGGCCGCTCCGGCGCCGGCAAAGCGCTCGAACAGGCCCTCCCAGTCGATACCGGCGTCGCGCAGCGCATGCTGCAGGTCGGAGAGCACGGTCGCATCGCCTTTGATGGTCAGCCCGGAGCGGTCATCGCGTGCCATGGCTGCGGCCAGCGACAGCGGCGAGCCCGCCAGCTGCACGTCTACCGGCTCCTCCTCGCCGCCCACGACCTGCAGCCGGTCGGCGGCACCGATCAACGAGAAGGCCAGCCCCGGCGGCTCGACCACGATGGCGATCGCGCGCCCGGCCAGCCGCGCCCGGTCCTCCTTCGGGGCGCTCGCCAGATGCTCGTTCAGCGTGGCCTCGATCAGGGCCGCGAACGGGCTGGGCAGGGCGAAGGGTTCGGCCATGGGGTTACTGGAGTTTGGTGCCGCGGTGCAGGGCGACGATGCCGCCGGTCAGGTTGTCGTACTCGACCCGTTCCAGTCCGGCGTCGCGCATCATGCCGGCCAGGGTTTCCTGATCCGGGTGCATGCGGATGGATTCGGCCAGATAGCGGTAGCTGTCCGCGTCATTCGCGACCAGCTTGCCCATCAGCGGCAGCATCTTGAACGAATAGACATCGTAGATCGGGCGCAGCGGCGCGACCGGCTGCGAGAACTCCAGCACCAGCACGCGCCCGCCCGGCTTGATCACCCGGCGCATCTCGGCCAGCGCGCGTTCCTTGCGGGTCACGTTGCGCAGGCCGAAGGCGATGGTCACGCGGTCGAAGTAGTCGTCCGGGTACGGGAGCTGCTCGGCGTCCGCCTGCACGAAGTCGAGGTTGCCGACATGGCCCTCGTCCAGCATGCGGTCGCGTCCGGCCTCCAGCATCGAGGCATTGATGTCGCAGACCACGATCTGCCCCTTCTGCCCGACGCGCGGGGCAAAGGCGCCGGCCAGGTCGCCAGTGCCGCCGGCAAGGTCCAGGATCTTCATACCCGGGCGCACGCCGGTGCGCTCCAGCGTGTAGCGCTTCCAGATGCGATGGACGCCCATCGACATCAGGTCGTTCATCACGTCGTAGCGCGAAGCGACCGAGTGGAATACCTCGCCGACGCGCGAGGCCTTTTCGGACTCGGGGACGGTCTGGTAGCCGAAGTGGGTCTTGCCGGATTCGTCTTTCATCAAGCTGCCGTTGTCAGTGCGTCTTGCGCTCGTGCCCGGCCTCTTTCAGCCGATCCAGGTAATCCTGCCACAGTCGCTCCTGGTCTGTGCCGAGCTCGTGCAGGTAGTCCCAGTCATAGATGCCGGTATCGTGGCCGTCGGAGAACACGAGTTTCACCGCATAGTTGCCGACCGGCTCGATCCCGGTGATGTTCACGTCTTCCTTGCCGACCTGCAGCACCTCCTGGCCCTTGCCGTGCCCGCGCACCTCGGCCGAGGGCGAATACACGCGCAAGAACTCGCAGGGCAACTCGAAATGCGAGCCATCGGAGTAGGTCAGCTCCAGGATGCGTGACTTCTGATGCAACTGAATATCGGTGGGTCGGTGCGTACTGCTCATGCGGCCTCCAGAATCCACAGTCCGGGCGCCGCCCGAACCGAATCAGCGGACCGCCAAACGGCGGCCATCAATGGACTGCGAGGATACCAGCCCTGCCTGCCCGCGTGGCATCTCCCCTCGCGCCGAAGGCCTGCCGGCTCGCTAAAGTTTGTCGCGCAAGTCTTCCTGAGATATGTGCCTGCACGTCGCTTGGAGCGTGCTGCCGCCCCCTTCGTTGTGGCCGTTACCAAATTGCGCCGACACCGAGTTATTCCAGTTTTATTGAATGCTGCCTTTCATACGAGGGCCGTATGCACCCATATTAAAGGCAGTGGACTTCTAGATCGGGTGCCCAGAGATCAAGCCCATCTGGCCCCGCCGCGCGAGATTACGATGCCCTTCAGCGGCCGAACACCTCCCCGGTACCTTTCGATGAACCAAAAAAAAGGGCTCCAGGGGGAGCCCTTAACTCGATGGCCCAGGGGGGATGGGCCAACAAGGCGGTGCCTTGGTTGTCGTTATGCCGCCTGGCGGAAGGCGTTGGCGGAGCGGCGGCGGATGCCACCGACCCCGATGAAGCCGGCCAGGATCAGCAGGGACAGCCCCATCAGCGCCAGGGTGCCCGGTTCCGGTACTGCGAAGCGCAGGCTGCCATCGTGGGTGGACTGGGTTTCGCTGAACAGGGTCTGACCTTCCTGGGTGTCGCCGTACACGTTGTTGGCATCGTCACCGAAGAAGGTTTGCGGAGCTGGGTTCTGGACGGTGCCGGCGCTGGCAAAGGCCGTGACCTGGAAGGTCGGGGCGCCGTCCTCGTCTTCGATCAGGTCCGCGAAGTCGATGCCGTCGCGGGTGAACCAGAAGCCGGGCAGTACGTCGACCACCTGGAACTCGAATGTGAACGCCCCTTCAACAAAGTCCCCGTCGGGGCCGCCGGCGAACTCCAGGATGCTGTCGCCGCTTTTCAGGGCCATCTCCATGACTTGCTCGCCGGCGGTGTAATGCGCCGCCGCCGCTTCATAGTCCTGGCCGAAGCCAGTATTCGGAGCGGACATGAACAGCTGGAAGTTGTCGGTACCGACCGAGGTGTAGTCAGCGTTGACAATCCAATCTCCAGCATCGTTGTAATTCGCCGACGTAATTACACCGCGGAGTTCGTCCCAGAGCATTCCCATGGAGTAGTCGCGTCCAAGGAAGTCGGGCCCGGTCTCGGTCGCAGAGCCGCCGAGCGAGGTCCGGTAGGACGATGCATCGCCGTACCCGCGGTCATAGAACACATCACCGACCTGGACCGGGTTGTTCGGGTCCTGAACGTACTGGAAGGTCTGGGTGTTCAGGTCGAACTGGATCCGGCGGACGTTTTCGACCGAGCCGCTGTAGTCCGCGGTGGCGTCGAGATTCATGTCGAAGTCGATCGTCTCCGCTGTCGCGGTACTCGCACCTGCGGCGAAAATGCCGACGCAGAGCGAAGCGAGAAGTACTTTTTTCGCGTTCATGGGGTTCTCCTGATGCTCAATATAAGAGCGATTCAACCATCGCCGGGGCTTGGCCTGGTGGCCTTGTCTGTTGCTCTCGGTTGAATACAAAGCAGGTGGCGTGCCAATTTTCGGGGCGATCCGGAGAATTCCGTAACTACATGAATATGAATTAAAAAAAAGGGGCTCGCGGCGGGGCGGTTCGGAAGGTCCGTTGCAGTCGGGCGTTTTGCCTGGGTTTTGCGGGCCGAACTGTAAAGGTGATCGACGGGGGTCGCGGCGGCTTGTGGCCTTAAGGGCGTCCGAAATCGACGAGATGATTCGAATCCTTTGCTAAACAGTTTGTTGTGCGGGTTTTTCTCCTTGTAAAGCATCTCGACAGACCGCCTGCAAGGCCCCGGAGATGTCCGCCACCCGGGTGCTGGTTTGCTTCGCGAGGGGTTGCCAGCGGTCGCTCGTCGCCCGCCCTGGCGACGAGCGACCGGGAGGCGTGATCCGGGTCAAGCCGGGCGCGACCGCGTGAGCCGGTGGCCGGCGACCAGCAGGGCCGGGAGGACCAGCAGGTCGAACAGCAGGGCCGCGATCAGCCCGAAGGCGGTCAGCCAGCCAAAGGCGGCCGTGGGCTGGAAGTCGGACAGGGCCAGCAGCAGGAACTGAGCCACCAGCACGATGGTGGTGGCGGTAATCGCGCGACCGCTGCGGCGGAAGCTCCGGGCGAGGGCCCAGGCAACCGGGCTGCCACGCCCGCGGCGCTGGCGATAGTTGTGCAGGATGTGGATGGTGTCGTCCACGGCGATGCCGATGGCGACACTGGCAATCATGGCCGTGGCCATGTCCAGCCAGATGCCCAGCAGGCCCATCAGGGCAAAGATCATCGCCACCGGTGCCAGGTTGGGGATCATGCTGAGGATGGTCAGGGGAACGGAGCGCCACATCAGCAGCATCAGCAGCGTGATCATCGCGGCCACGGCATACAGGCTGTGGAGCTGGCCCTGAATCAGCAGGCGCTCCTGGTCCGCAAACAGCCGTGCCATTCCGGCCATGTCCCATTTGAGGTCGGCCGGCGGGTTGGCCTCCAGATACACCCGCAGGTCGTCCATCAGTTCGTTGATGGCGCGGGCTCCGTGCGCGTTCAGGTTGAGCAGGATGCGGCTGCGTTCGAAGTCGCGGTCTACGGCATCGAACAGGTCGCGCCCGTCGTAGATGAACAGGTACTGGGCGACCAGGTTCGGGTCGTCGGGGATCCGGCGGTAGTCCGGGTCTTCCTCGTTGAAGGCCCAGTGCATTTCCGCGACCAGATCCGGCAGGGACAGGCTGTAGTCGACCTCCGGTCGCTGGTCCAGCCAGTGCTGTACGCGCTGGATCGCCTGCAGCCGCGCCGGGTCCTGGAGGCTGTCCCAGTCCGGGCCGTCGAACACCACCTCCAGTGCCATCACCCCGGAGAGTTCGCTCTCCACCGCGCGGGTGGCCTGGGTAATCGAGTGGTTGTCGTCAAAGAAGGCGTAGAGATCGGTCTCGACCTCGACATGCCGGATCTGCGGGATCGCCAGGGCCAGCAGGATGGCCGTGGCCAGCAGCACCCAGCCGGCCCGGCGGATCGCCAGGTGTGCCGCCAGCGCGGTCACGCGGTCGAGCAGGCGCAGCCCGCGCCGGGGCGCAAGCCAGTCTCCGCGGTCCCAGCGCAGCATGATCGCCGGCAGGAGCAGCAGCACGACCGCCGCGGCAACGAGGACGCCAAAGGCCCCGATCAGGCCAAAGGTCTCGATCGGCCGGATGCTGCTGACTTGCAGCGAGGCAAGCCCCGCCGCGGTGGTCAACGCCATGAACCACGTGGGCCGGGCCACGGCGGCAAGCGCCGCTTCCACGCGCGCGCGCCCCTGGTGGCCGCGTTGCGCGGCGTGCAGCATGGCGTTGAAGAAGTGCATCAGCATTGCCACCGTGAGCGCCGTCAGCAACGGCGGCAGGATGGCGGAGATCAGCGTGAACGGGCGGTCCAGCAGGATCAGCAGGGCGATCGCGGGGCCGGTGACCGCACTGATGGTGGCGGCGGACAGCACGACCACCAGCGGGCGCCGGAACAGCCACCACAGGAGCAGGAGGCTCACGGTCATGGTGCCCGGAACCAGGAAGGCGAGGTCCTTGATCATCGCCCGGAGCTGGGCGACATCCAGGGCAATGTGTCCGGCGATGGCCGCCAGCTCGTCTTCCAGTTCGTTTTCGCGGATTCGGTCGCGCAGCAGGCGTTCCAGCTGCAGGCGTTGCAGGCTGTTGTCGAGGGCGTGCGGTCGCACGACCACGGCCAGCGCCTCGCCTCCGGTGCCGGCCACCAGGCCGGGGGCGAAGCGATCGCGCAGCACCCGCTCGCGCCATTGTTCCGGGGTGCGTTCGTCCAGTGCCCGGCCGTCGACCAGACGATCCACCGTGAAGCCGTCCGCCGTTGCGCGAATGTGGTCCAAAGTAGTGATCGCCAGCACCCGTTCGACGGCGGGGTCGGCCTCCATGTCCCGTGCCAGCATATCGATGCGTTCCAGGAAGTCCGCTTCGAACAGATCGCTTCCGGTGAACAGGCCGACCAGCACCTGATCCTGGGGGAAGCGTTCGCGCAGTTCGCGATCGAAGGTGACGGCCGGGGCGTCCTCGGGGAAATAGGATTCTGGGGCGTTGTCCAGATTGACCTGCAGCAGGACGGGGCCGGGCAGGAGGATCAGCAGGGCCAGGATCCCCAGCGCGAGCAGGGGATGCCCCCGGAGCCAGCGCATCAGAACTGACCCCGCCAGCCCGTCACCAGCATGCGGTTATCGCGATAGAAGCCCCCGGCGGTACCCTCGGCACCGTCCAGCCAGTGCAGGCCGATATAAAATTCCATGGGCTCGCGGGCAATCCACGCGAGTTCCGGGTTCAGGTAGATGTCGCGCCGGTTCAGGCCAACCGAGTACCGCATGCGGGCGCGCCAGTTGTGGCCGGCAAACGGGCTTTCCAGTTCCCCGGTCAGGAAGTAGCTCTCCTGGGCATCCAGCATGTCCCCGGCATTCAGGAGGTGCTGGCCGGCCAGTTGCGTGGTCATGCGGAAATCTCCGTCACCGGGGAAGCCCTCGGCACCGATCACCCAGTCGACGCCTTCCACCGTGGTCTGGCGCAGATCGTCCGCGCGGGTGACCGGTACATCGCTGAGCCAGGCGGCCTCGGCCCGCCAGGTCCAGGCGCCGGTGGCAAAGGCGGTGTCACCGCCGACCACCCAGGTGCGCGGGTGCACGGCCTCCAGCGTCGGGTCGCCGGCGGGCTGGCCGGTCAGGATGGCCTGGCGGGTATCGGCATCGAAGCGGTAGTAGGGCTGCGAGTGCCGGGCGCGCTGGATGGTCACGGCAAAGTCGGCGCCCCGCCCGGAGCGCCCCAGCCGCACCCCGGCGCCGCCGTTGCCGGAGACATCGTCGTCGAGCGTGGCCTGTTCGATCAGGGGCGCGAGTGCCGGGTCCTGCGGCAGCCCCAGCAGGCGGCCGCGGTTGCGGTCCACCGGGTGCCAGAGGCTGTCGCGATCGGGCAGCTCCGCCGGCCGGAAGATGGGCAGGAACACCAGGTCGGCGTGCCAGGGCCCCTCGAAGAATTCCGCGCGGATGGCGGGATTCGCGCGGCGGCGTTCGCCGTAGGGGTCCAGCCCGAAGCGGGTCAGATCCTTGGTGCTGAGCCGGTCGGTGGGTGGAATCTCGTCCACCCGTCCCCACAGGATGCGCTGGGTGCCGACCGTGATGCGCGTGCGGTCGCCGCGGTAACGCAGGAAGTTCTCGTCGTAGTCGGCGCGGGCCCGCGTCGTGCGCGGATAGTCGCCACCCTGTTGCGCCTGGACGTCCAGGCGGGCGCCCAGGCGCAGGTCCCAGTCCTCGTTCAGGCTGTGCCGGGCGCTGACCACAGCGCGCCCGTGCTGCACGTAATCCACGGGGCGCCCGGACGTGCCCAGACCCCCGAGTTCGACCATCGCCTCGTCGACGCGCAGGTCCCAGGCGGAGGTGCCGGTTTCGGTTTCCGCCTCTGTGTCCTCGTCCGGCCGTTCACCAAATACAAATTCGCGCCGTGTTTCGCCGTCGTCCTGGGCCCCCACGCGGGCCCCCGAACCCGAAGCCGATGCCGATGCCGATGCCGATGCCGATGCCGATGCCGATGCCGATGCCGATGCCGATGCCGATGCCGATGCCGATGCCGATGCCGATGCCGATGCCGATGCCGAGTCCGTGGGTTGGGGGGGTCGCGGTGGTGCGGCGTTCGCTGGGTCGGCGGCCCTGGCCTGGCCGGCAGGGATATCCGGGCTCGACAGGACGGCGCCCACCTGCAGGGTGCGTTCGTCGCCGGTGAAGGCGTGCGGATTGTGCTCGAACAGAAGCCGGACCGTTTCCTGGATCGAGGTGTGTTGGTCCGGGCGCAGGTGCTCGGCCAAGTCCCAGAGGGTGTCGCCCGGCTGAACCGTATAGGGTCCCGGAGGGGCGGCCGCCAGGGGCAGGGGGCCAAGCACCAGCAACGCGGCGAGGGCCAGGGCGGGGTGCCCTCCAGCCCGGAGGCCGTCGGCGTTATGGGCGATAGGGGCGCGCAAGGCTCGGGTCCGACAGGCCGCGGATGGTGAACAACTCGCTCGGCAGCCCGCTGTTGTAGGTCACGTCCTCGACCTCGAGGATGGTGGTGCGGTCGCTGGCGAGATCGGTCATGGCGCTGCGGGTGACTGTCCAGTAGCCCTGGATGTCCTCGATCCGCTGGACCTCCAGGCGTTTGGACGGTTCGTCCCCCCCTTCGTACAGGTCAATTCGCAGCGGCAGCAGGGTCTCCTTGTGGATCCAGCTGACGCGCTTGCTGTAGACGGAGTTGCCGGAGTCCACGGGGATGCTTTCGAGGATAGTGACGGGCGCCCCTTCGTAGGTTTCCTCGCCCAGGATGCGATGGTGGTCCTTGTGTGGTTCGCGGTCTTCCAGATCCTCGAAATAGAGTTCCGACTGCACGAAGCTGCCGCCCCGGTTCTCGCTGCTGATGCGGCGCTCGCGCTGGATGGCGGGGAGATACAACCACTGATCGACGTCACCCCCGGGGTGGTTGTGGATCAGGATGGCGGTGTCGGCGATGTTGCGCGGCGAGGTGAAGCGGATGAGGTTGCGGCTGGCGCCGGGCTCGTCGCCTTCCAGGCGGTATTCGTAGCTTTCGCGTACCCGCTCGCGGCGGCCGCCGCCGGTGAGGGTCATGATGCCGCGGGTGACGGCGTCATCGCCGTCCGGGCGTTCGTGCACTGCGCGCGCCAGATCGCGTGCCGCGGATTCCTCGGCCAGGGCCGCGGTGGGGAGAGCGGCGGCCGACAGCAGCAGGGCCGTGCCGGCGAATATGGCGATCCGGGTCATCATGGCGTCATTGTACTCCCGGGTTTGCGGCCCGCTGTTGGGCGCGCTGGGCGTGCAGTCGCTTGCGGGCCATGCGGATCAGCAGGCGATGCAGCGGGTTGCGGTTGCCGCCCGGGCGCCACGTCCGCGCCAGGCGCTGGCGGTAGGCATCGAAATGCACGCCCCGCGGGGCCCACGTGACCGTCCCGCGGCCCAGCAAGAGCTTGAGCACCTCGGTTCCCATGACGCCGGCGCACAGGTCGCAGGCCATGGGCGTGGAGGGCCCGCGCCGCGCGGCCAGGTCGACGGCTGTCGGGTCGGCCAGGTAGCCCATCTGCAGCATGGCGGGGGCCAGCCCAATCATGAAACGAAGCGCCAGCTCCTCGTCGTCCAGGCCGTCATGCAGGTCGAAGTAGGCATCGAAGCTCATCCCGCCGGGACGGAAGTTCAGGAGCGCCGCCCCCATACCGAGGGGCGCCACCGTGACGGCCGGGATGCCGCGCTCGGCGCAGGCCGCGAACACCTGGCGCCGGATGTCGAAGGCGAAGAAGTCGAGGCCATCGACATAGACATCCACGCCGGCGAGGAACGCATCGAGGTTGTCCGGACTGATGCCCTGCGGGAACGCGTCGATCTCGAGCTCCGGGTTGATGTCCCGGGCCATCTCTTCCAGCACCTCGACCTTGGGCCGGTCCAGGCGCGACAGGGCCGCCCCGACCTGGCGGTTCATGTTGTGCAGTTCGAAGATATCCGGATCAGCGATGCGGAAGTGGCCCACGCCAAGGCGAACGAGGGTCAGCAGGTGGGCCCCGCCGACGCCACCGAGGCCGGCGATCGCGATCCGCGCCCCGCGCAGCCGCTGTAGCTCGCCGGCGGTGACCCAGCCAACCGTGCGGGCAAAGGCCGTCTGGTAGTTGAACCCGGAACTCAATTCAGCAACCTGCGGTGTCCATTTTCGGGTCCTGCCTGCTGCGGCAGGGGCGCCCGCCCTGCCCGCAAGCCCGCAGGCCGCATGGCGACGCCGGGTGGCCAGGCCACCCTCATCGGCATGGAGGTCAGGAGAGGCCGCGGCTCACGCAGCAGGGTGGCCTCCACATGCCGACACAGTTCACTCAAAGCACTCGAACGCCGGATGCTTTCGTGGGCCTCGCCGGAATCGATGTAGAACGCCGCGCGCTTGCCGTGGTAGTGCACGACCTCGCCGATCTGGGTGAACTCCAGCCCGGTGTGACGCAGGATCCGGGCAAGGGCTGGCTCCATCATGGCGAAGGCATGCTGCTTGCGGTAGTGCACGCATAGCAGGGTCGCGGCCACGAACAGGCTGACCGCCAGGATCGGGAATACGCGAATCTGGTCCGGCGAAAGCTTCAGGGCCTCGATGTCGCCGATCGGCGTGGCGGCCTCGCCGTTGCGCCGACGAAACATGCTGTGCACGGCAAGGCGGGATACCTCGCAGATGCTGTTGCGCTCCAGACGGTCGGGGCGCCAGGCACTGTCGAAAAAGCTGTCGTGGCAATGGCGTTCCATCGGCAACTGTCCGATCGGGTCCCCCGTGTCGACATGCACCACCCGCACGCAGCCGGCCGCCATCCTGCTGGGCTTGTGTTCCAGCAGGCAATGCCAGGCCTGGGTGTCGTACTCGTCGACCTCCTTGTGGCCAGGACAGTCTTCCTCGCGTTCGAAGCCGAATTCCCTGCAGTACACCTGATAGCGAAGGTGCTGGATGTCCTCCAGGTTTCGCCCGGTCCGCTTGGAGAGCTCGAAGTACCGCTTGAACGCGCTTACCACCGAGTCGCTTTCCACGACTAAATTCCTCCTGCCGCAACCTTCGCCGTACCCAGGACCGGGTCGAATGGGTCGGCAGCCCCCGCATGCTGTTGCCTGCGCCCCAGACCGGGATCCTCCCATGCAGTGTAGTGCGGAACTTCCGAAGGTGCCGGAAGCCGCAATCGCTGCCGCCAGGCCTGAAGGGCCGCGCCCGCTTCGTCGGTGTGTGTCAGGCAGGGAATGCGCGTGCCGCGATGCCGGTGCGGGGCGCCACACACATCGACGGGCAGGCCGTGAACCCGCAGCAGGCGCGCGAGCGCCGGGCGCACCAGAAAGAACATGCGCGAGTACCCATGACGCTGTGCGTACTCCTGCGATGCCTGACACAAGTGGTAGAGCACCTCGGGCGATGCCCCGCGCACGATCAGGCGCGAAACCTCCACCGCCGGACGATCGGGATCGGGCACTACCTCGGGGAACAGTCGACAGTTTGCCGTGGTTGGCAGGGGACGTTTGCCCGGCAGGATCAGGCGCATGGTGCCGACCCAGCGCGCTTCCGGCGGGTGGCCCTCGTGCCCGACCAGGAAATGTTCGGCATGCTCGTCGAAGGCGTCGCGCTCGATTCCCTCTGGGTGCTGCTCGGCCGGTTCGAATCCGGTTTCACGGCAGTACACTTCGTATCGCAGCCGGAAATGAATGCGTCGAGCGGCCTCGGAACGGGCGAGGTAGGCGCGGAGCCGGCCGGCGCTATTCACGCGAGAGGGCGCATCCGGGATCGGATGCGACGGGTGGTTGCGGGGTCGCGCTCGCGACCGTCGTGGAAATGGCCATCCAGTTATTCATGTATCTGCTCTCATGGTTCGGAGATGGGTTGCCGCCCGTTTCAGGCCGCAGCGTTTGCAAACTCCAGCCCGACCCCCCGGGGGCTGGAAAATACGACGACTCCGTCGCGTACCCTGCCACCCGGGATCACGACCCGTATGGACGTGCCGGGGGGCAACCGTGGCTGGTAGCGCAGGGGCATGACCCGTGCGCCAAATCGCGAGAGGTCCACCAGCCGGCAGCGAGCCGGCTCTCCCCGAACCCACATCTCCGTGAGCAGGTTGACCATCTCGCGCGGCCAGCGACGCCGCTCCTCGCGCGCGGGCGCACCACCGTGGGCGTCCTGCCCTTCGCCGAACTGCCATGCCATGGCCGCACCCCAGTGCCGTTCCTTCGCCGAGCCGGCATAGATCTGTGCCTGCGCGGGGTGCGTGACCGGTGGCGAACCCAGCCGGTCGATCAGTGCCGCGACAAAGCTCGCGGAGACCTGTTCGTACTCCCCGGCGGTTTCCAGGTCCTGATAAAGCTGGCCGTGGACCTCGTCGAGGATGCGGAGCCGCTCGTCCCAGGTCTCGTTCGCGATCGCCGGGAACCAGAAGTCCGCGAGTTCCAGTGCCAACTTTTCATGACTCATCAGTGATCCTTGATGGTCGGTGCAGGTGCGCCTGCAGGCTTGAGACTCTACCCTGAGAAGTCATTAGCAAACCTTGTTCCAGTCCACAGAAAGGACCGGGATTGCTTCGCCCGGGCGCGCTTCCGGCGCCGTGATCTGCGCGTCAGTTCGCGGGATGTAAACAATCCCGACATTTGTGGACAGTCCTGAGCAAACCCACTTCAATGAACCTGGAATTCTCCAAACCCCGGTGCTGCCGACGAGTGATGTCGACGCCGGGTGGTCCCGGCGCAAATGCAGGCGCGTCCGGGGGACAGTATTCGCTGCAGACCGGCCCACGGGCGCTACCAGGCGCCGGTGCGGTCGGCGGGAAGTTGGGTTGCATGGAAAAGATCGTTCAAGAGCTCTGGCAGCATATTCGGTCCACTTGGCGCAAGCGCTGGTGGATTCTGCCCATTGCATGGCTGGTCAGTCTTGGCGGCTGGGCCTATGCCCACAACCTGCCGGATACCTATCAGGCAGATGCCCGGGTCTATGTGAATACCCAGTCGGTTCTGGATCCGCTGCTGCGCGGCATGACGGTGCGGCCGAACACCGAACAGCGGTTGCGCATGATCACCCGTACCCTGCTTAGCCGCGACAACCTCGAGGAGATTGCCCGCGAGAGCGATCTCGACGTGCTGACCGGCAACTCCAGCCTGGATGCCCAGGTGGCGTTGCTGCGTTCCCGCCTGGCCCTGGAAGGGGGCGAGCGCGACAACATCTACAGCGTGCGTTTCCGCCACAGCAACCCGGAGGTGGCCTACCGGGTCGTCCGCGAGACGGTGGACCTGTTCATGGCGCGTGGCATGGGGGACTCGCGTCTCGATCTCACAACCTCGCAGGCCTTCATCGAACGCCAGCTCGAGAACTACGAGCGGCAACTGCAGGAGAAGGAGGCCGAGATCGAGCAATTCAAGCGCGACAACGCGCGCTTCCTCAGCGGTGACGGAAATTTTTATTCGCGTCTCGAACGCACCCGTGACCAGCTGCAGGAAGCACGCCTGCAACAGCGGGAAGCGCAGAGCCGGCTGCAATCCCTGATGCGGCGCGCCGGTACCGGGCCGGGGAGCTACGAAAACGCGGAGCTGGACCGGCGTATCAGCGACCTGCAGCAAAGCATCGATTCGATGCGGCTGCGCTACACCGACGAGCATCCGGACCTGATCTCGTCACGGCGCATTCTGGAGGAGCTGGAGGCGCGTCGTGAACAAGAGGCGCAGAACCCGCAGGCCATCCGGCGCCCGGGCAGCGGTAACGAGACGCTG
The DNA here is from genome assembly GCF_000420165.1 of Thioalkalivibrio sp. AKL19. Lineage (GTDB taxonomy): Bacteria > Pseudomonadota > Gammaproteobacteria > Ectothiorhodospirales > Ectothiorhodospiraceae > Thioalkalivibrio. The sequence goes on from NZ_ATUK01000011.1 coordinate 173,042, forward strand.
CAGAATGCGATCTCCCAAACCGAGAGCGAGATTGCGTCGCTGACCACGCGCATCGCCGAATTCGAGGACCGGGTGGAACGGCTCGAGGGCGATGTCGATCGGGCGCCGGCGGTGGAATCCGAGCTGACCTCCCTGACCCGCAATTATGACGTCCTGCGCAATTCCTATCGCCAGCTGCAGGATCGCCGGGAACAGGCGGTCATGTCGGGGGCCGTCGAAAGCCAGACCGACGCGGTCGACTTCCGCGTGCTCGAACCACCGCGTCAGCCGACGGCCCCGGCCTCGCCGGATCGCCCGATGCTGGCCACGGCGGTGCTCCTGGTTGGCCTCGGCGCAGGGACCGGTTTCGCGTTCCTGCTCTCGCAGTTGCGCCGGACGATCAGCAGCAGCCAGCAGCTGGCGGCGGTCACCGGTCGCCCGGTCCTGGGCAGCGTCTCGCGGGTGCGCACGCCGATGACCCGCCATCGCCGCCTGTCCGAGCTGGCGGTGTTCTCCGCCGCCCTGGGTACGCTGGTACTGGTTTATGTCGTGGTCATGGTGCTCTACGCGACGGGCTCGGAATTCCTTCTGGACGAGCTCATGGGCGTGCTCCGATGACGGGCCCCGTGGCCTTCGCGGCGGCGTGCTCCGGCAATCCGGGGACGCGCCGACTATCTTTCAGGCAACGGGCCGGCTCGAAGAAGCCGGTGGCCGGCAGGGGGCTTACAGCGCAATGAGCATTATCGAGAAGGCACTGGACAAGAACCGGGCGCGCCAACCGGCCCCCGAAGCAGCGACGGAACCGGCAGCCGTTCACGAAGCCGCCCCGGACCAGCACCAACCATGGCAAGAGCCGGTGTCGCAGGCGGTCAACATCGACTTCGCATGGCTGCGCAAGCAGGGGCTCATCGTACCGGGTGATCAGCGCTCCAGCGTGGCGGAAGAGTTCCGCATGATGAAGCGCCCGCTGCTGAACAATGCGTTCGGACGACATGCCGCGATGCGCGTGCCGAAGGGCCGGCTGATCATGATCACCAGCGCCCTGCCGGGCGAGGGCAAGACCTTCACGAGCGTGAACCTGGCCCTGAGCATGGCGATGGAGCTGGAACGCACGGTATTGCTGGTGGACGCCGATGTGGCGCGACCGTCCATACCCTATGCCCTCGGCTTCCAGGCCGACCTCGGGCTGATGGATGTGCTCAGTGAACCGGATGTCGAGATCCCCGATGTCCTGCTGCGCACCAGTGTGGAGAACCTGACGGTGTTGCCCGCTGGTCGCCCGCATGGGCGCTCGACCGAGATCCTGGCGAGCGACGTGATGCGCGATCTGATCGACGACCTCCATGACCGGTACGAAGACCGGATCATCCTGTTCGACTCCCCGCCGCTGCTCGCCACCAGCGAGCCGGGGGTGCTGGCGACCCATATGGGACAGGTCGTGATGGTGGTGGAGGCCGATCGCACGCCGGCCAGCACGGTCGAACGAGCCATGCACCAGCTGGATTCCTGCGGTGTGGTGCTGACCTCCCTCAACCGCGCGACGCCCGGTCTCGGCCTCGGGGGGCAATACTATGGCGGCAGCTATTATGGCAGCGAGCGTGAGCATGGGCCCGGCGCCCCGGCCCGCTAGTGGCCGGCGCCAGGGGGCAGCCCGCCGATGGCTGCTCGGTACGGCCGGGATCGCGCTGCTGGCTCCCGGTGGTGCGCTGGCCGTCGACTGGACGTTCACCCCGCGGGTCACGGTGTCGGCCGAGGTGACCGACAACGTCCGCCTGGCCCCGCGAGGCCAGGAGAAAGCGGACCTGATCGTCACCACCAGCCCCGGGTTTACCCTGCAAGGGGATGGTGCGCGCAGCGACACCCGCATCGATTACCGCATGAACTCGCGCTTTAATGCCGACGACCCGTTCGAGGGCCGCACGACGCACATCCTGCGCGGGCGCACCAACTGGGAATTGGTGGACGACACCTTTTTTGTCGATGCCGGGGCCTCGCGCACCGAGCAGGTGGCGTCGATTCTCGACCCGGTGGGCATTGGTGGCAGTACCCCGCGCGATAACCTGCGGGAGACCACGACCTACAGCGTCTCGCCGATGTTGCGGACCCGCTACGGCAGTTTTGCCACACAGGAGGTCCGCTACACCTATGGCGAGACCCTGAACCACCGAAGCAATATCCAGGACAGCGACTATCACCGGGGCGAATACGTGCTCAACAGCGGGACCGCTTTCAACCGCCCGTTCTGGCAGGTCGCTGCCTCCTACGACAAGGAACGTTTCGAGGAAGGCCTGGAGGGTGAGTTCGGACAGGTCAGCGGGACACTTGGCTATCGTTTCGGCCGATCCCTGCGTCTGTTCGGCGTGGTGGGCGAGGACTTCAATAATTTCGAGACGACGCGCGAGGAAAACGACGGGAGTTTCTGGCAGGTCGGTGCGGGCTGGGCCCCGACCCGGGTGACCAACATCGAGGCGCGTTACGGCGAGCGCTATTTCGGCAAGAACCGCGCGCTGTCCGTGAGTCATCGCAGTCGCCGCGCGACCTATCGCCTCAGCTACGACGAAGGGGTGAGTTCGACCCGGCAGCGCCGTCAGGGTCCCTTTGCCCAGCTGGCGGAGGATGCGCAGTTCATGACCATCGACGAGTTGCTGGAGAACTACACCCTGGAGGAGATCTTCCTGTTTGCCCTCAATCCGCAGCTGGGCGACGAGGCCTTCGTTGAAGGCTTCTTCTTTACCCGTAGCTGGCGTGCGGGCTGGAGCTATGACACCGGCCGCAGTGTATTCGGAGTCAATCTGGTGCAGACCGAGCGTGAGTCCGAGACCCAGACCAATGTCGGACTGTTCGAGGACAACCGGACCCAGCGCGCGGCCAATGCCTTCTGGCAATGGCGGTACGGGCCGCGCACGACGTCCCTGGTGAGCACCGGCGTCATCCGGACCGATTTCGACGACAGCGATCGCGAGGACGACCTCTGGTACCTGCGAGCCAGTGTCAGCCGACAGCTGACCCCGGATACCACCGCGAGCCTGGCCGTCCGGCACCAGCGCCGGGAGTCGAACAGCGCGGACAACGAGTATCGCGAGAACGCGATCATCGGCACGCTGACCAAGGAGTTCTGAGGCATGTACGAGGAATTCTACGGTTTCACCGGTCGGCCCTTCGCCCTGAGCCCCGACCCGCGCTTTTTCTATGCCAGCAAGGGCCATAGTCGGGCAATGGCGTATCTCGAATACGGCGTGCAGCTGGAGGAAGGCTTCATCGTTATTACCGGCGAGGTCGGGGCCGGCAAGACGACCCTGGTGCGCAGCCTGTTCGAGACCCTGAGTGACAAGCCGCTGGTGGCGGCGCAGCTGGTCAGCACCCAGCTGGATGCGGAAGACTTGCTGCGTTCGGTCTGTCTCGCGTTCGGACTGGACGATGCCCCCAGTCACAAGGCCGGCCAGCTGCGCCGTCTGGAGACCTTCCTGCACGACACGCGAGCCCGGGGCCAGCGCGCGCTGCTGGTGGTCGACGAGGCGCAGAACCTGGGCCCCGATGCCGTCGAGGAGCTGCGCATGCTGTCCAATTTCCAGGGCGAGGACGGGCCGCTGCTGCAGAGCTTCCTGCTCGGGCAGCCGGAATTCCGGCGCCTGCTGCGGAGCGAGGACATGCAGCAGCTGCGCCAGCGGGTGATCGCGACCTACCACCTGGGGCCGATGGACGAAGACGATACCCGGGCCTACGTCGAGCACCGGCTCGCCCGAGTCGGCTGGAACGAGCGGCCGCATTTCGACGACGACATCTGGGCACGCATCCACGACTACACCAGCGGCATCCCGCGCAAGGTAAACACCTTCTGTGACCGCCTGCTGCTGATGGGGTACCTGGAGGAATGTACCGACCTGGATGCCGCGCGGGCGCAGCAGGTGATCGACGAGATCGAGGAAGATCTGGAAGGGGTCCTGCTGGATGAGGGGCCGTCTGCCTCGGTACGCCCCGCAGACGGGGCGGACGCGGGTGGTCTGGATGACCGCCTGGTGGCCAGTCAGGTCTCCATGCTGCGGATCGAGCAGGATATCGAGGCACTGGAGGAACGCCTGCAGCGGATCGAGCGCAATCTCCTGGTCAACTTCCGGGCGACCCAGGAGGTGCTGAAGATCGTGCGCGACGAGGGCTACGAAACGGCGTCGCTGGCGCCGGTTTCCAGTGCCGCGCAGTCGTAGCGGCCGAGGCCTGACATGCAGACGCAAAGTCCCGATCGGCCCAACGCCCTGACCGTCGATGTGGAGGATTACTTCCAGGTCTCGGCCTTGGCCCCGCGCATCCCGCGCGATACCTGGGACACCCGCGAATGCCGGATCGAGCGCAACCTTGATCGCATCCTCGAGCTGTTCGATCAGAGCGGCGCGCAGGCGACCTTCTTCACCCTCGGCTGGATCGCCGAGCGTTACCCGTATGCGATCCGCCGCATCGTCGACGCCGGCCATGAGCTGGCGAGTCACGGCTACGGCCACGAGCGGGTCACGGATCTGGCGCCCGCGGCCTTCCGCGCCGATATCGAGCGCGCCCAACGCATCCTCGAAGACCTCTCCGGAGCCCCGGTCCGCGGTTATCGCGCACCCAGCTTCTCGATCGGCGAGGGCAATCTCTGGGCGCTGGAGGTGCTGCGCGAGGCGGGACTGGAGTACAGCTCGAGTATCTACCCGGTGCATCACGATCACTACGGTATGCCGAAGGCCCCGCGACACCCGCATCGCCCGATGCCCGCCGGGGTCCTGGAGCTGCCCCCGGCGACCCTCCGCATGGGCGGGCGCAACCTGCCGGCGGCCGGTGGCGGCTATTTCCGGTTGCTGCCCTACGTGATGTCGCGCGGGGCCCTTCGGCGTATCGGGGCGCTGGACGGAATGCCGGCGGTTTTCTACTTCCACCCCTGGGAGATCGATCCCGATCAGCCGCGGGTGTCCGGGCTCGGGGCGCGGAGCCGTTTCCGGCACTACGTGAACCTGCACCGTATGGAGTCGCGCCTGAAGCGTCTGCTGCAGGACTTTCGCTGGGATCGCATGGACCGCGTGTTTGCCGCGGAACTGGCGGCACCCGGGGACCATGCAAGAGTGGCAGGGGCAGACAATGTACGAACCGCCTGATCAACGTGCCAGCGGTACCGGTGCCCTGCAGGTCCGGAAGCTGTGTGCGGCCGACCATGCGCGCTGGGATGCGTTCGTGGAGCACTGTCCGCAGGCCACCTTCTTCCACCGCGCAGGCTGGTCGACCGTTTTGCGCGAGGCGTTCGGACACGAGACGCACTTCCTCTATGCCGAGGTGGATGGCGCCATACAGGGCGTGCTGCCGCTGGCCCGTATCCGTTCCCGTCTGTTCGGGGACTCGCTGTCATCGCTGCCGTTCTGTGTCTACGGTGGTGTGGCCGCAGTCACCGACGGCGCGGCTGCGGCGCTGGATGCCCGAGCACAGGAGCTCGCCCGCAGCCTGAATGTCGATTATCTCGAGTATCGCCTGCGCGAACCGAGGCACCCGGACTGGCCGACCAAGAGCGAGCTCTACTTCACCTTCCGCCGCCTTCTGGATCCGGATGTCGACGCGAACATGAATGCGATCCCGCGCAAACAGCGGCGCATGGTGCGCAAGGGCATCAAGGCGGGCCTGGTCAGCGAAGTCGAACATGACATCGACCGCTTCTACCCGATTTACGCGGCCAATGTCCGGCGCATGGGGACCCCGGTCTTCGGCCCGCATTACTTCCGCACATTGCTCGATGTGTTTGGTGATGATTGCGACGTGTTGACGGTGACCCACGAGGGCGAAGCGGTCGCCAGCGTGGTCAGCTTCTGGTTCCGCAACGAGGTGCTGCCCTACTACGGCGCGGGAACCCCGCGCGCCCGCGAAGTGGCGGGCTACGACTTCCTCTACTGGGAGCTGATGCGCCGTGCCTGCGAGGCGGGCTACCGGGTATTCGATTTCGGCCGCAGCAAGCGCGATACCGGGTCTTTCAGCTTCAAGAAGAACTGGGGCTTCGAGCCGCAGCCGCTGTACTACGAATACGACCTGGTGCGTGCCCGCGAGATGCCGGACGTCAATCCCCTCAACCCGAAGTACCGCTACTTCATCGCCGCCTGGCAGCGCCTGCCGCTGCCCGTGGCCAACTGGCTGGGCCCCAAGATCTCCCGCTCCCTCGGCTGAGCGAATGGAAGGTCAAGGTCAAGTACGTTTAACAGGAAGAAGGGGAGAAAAGAAGGTTTATGGTGTGGGGTTCGGGGAAAAGCTTGGGTTGGGGCAGCCTTTGGCGTTGGTATTTACCCCAGGCGCCTCAACCCCAGAACTCTTCTCATCTTCTAACCTTCCTGTAAACCGCTCTTTAGCCGAAGCCATGTGAGAGCTGTATCGAACCGCACAATGTTGAAGGGACGGGAGCGAAATGGAATTCGACCCGCTTTCGAAGGAAGTGATTGGCGCCGCGATCGAAGTTCATCGAGAGCTGGGCCCGGGGCTAATGGAATCCGTCTACGAGAAATGTCTTGCCCATGAGCTTCGTGAAAGAGGGATCTGTTGCACCACGCAGGTTTCGATGCCGGTTGCCTACCAAGGCGAAACCATTGATGTGGGTTACCGCATTGACGTTCTCGTTGAGGAGTGCCTGATGGTTGAACTGAAAAGCGTGGATGAGCTCAGTGGCTTGCACAAGGCGCAGCTTCTTACCTACATGAAACTTGCGCGAGTCGATACTGGGCTCTTGATCAACTTCAACGCCCCCGTTCTCAAGGACGGGATCCGCCGTCTTGAGCGGCGCGGTATTTCAACTGGCTCTTGAAACTCATTCCATGAGCCTTCCCTTCTTCAAATCTTCCTGTGACCAACTGCAGTTGGCAGATGCCTGATGGATGATCTTTTGTATCTGGTGCACCGGATTCCGTGGCCGCCGAACAAGGGGGACAAGATCCGCTCGCACCATATCCTGCGCTACCTGGCGCAGCACTACCGCGTGCATCTGGGTACCTTTATCGATGACCCGGTGGATGCCGCCTACCTGCCCGAGCTCAAGGAGCTGTGCACCAGCGTCTGTGCCCGTCCGCTGCCACGCCGGCGCGCGCAGTTGCGCGCTCTCACGGGGTTCCTGACAGGCGAGCCGCTGACGGTACCGTGGTATCGCGACCGCGAGCTGGCGCGCTGGGTCCGCACCACCCTGACCCGCCAGCCGGTGGCCTGTGCCGTCGCCTTTTCCTCGGCCATGGCCCAGTACCTGCCGGAAGGAACCGCGCGCACCCGGGTGGTCGACTTCGTGGACGTAGATTCCGACAAGTGGACCCAGTACGCGCCGACGCGGCGCTGGCCTATGAGCGCCATATATCGGCGCGAAGGGAGACGGTTGCTGGCATACGAGCGCCAGGTCGCGCAGGCCAGTGACGCCAGTCTGTTCGTGTCGCCGGCCGAAGCGGACACCTTTCGCGAGCAAGCACCGGAAGTGGCGGACCGGGTGCATGCCCTGAACAACGGTGTCGATGCCGCCTTCTTCTCGCCCGATGCGGTTGCGGCACCCGGTCCCTATGCGGACGGGGTGCGCACCGTGGTGTTCTCGGGGGCGATGGATTACTGGCCCAATGTCGATGCCGTGATCTGGTTCGCCGACCACGTCCTGCCTGCGCTGCGGCTCGAACATCCCGGTGTGGAGTTCTGCATCGTTGGCAGCCGGCCGGCCCCGGAGGTGATGGCGCTGGCGGATCGCCCCGGTGTCACGGTGACCGGATTCGTGGACGACGTGCGACCGTGGATCGCGCACGCGACCGTCGTCATTGCACCCCTGCGAATTGCCCGTGGGGTGCAGAACAAGGTCCTGGAGGCGATGGCCCTGGCGCGCCCGGTCGTGGCCAGCCCGCAGGCTCTGGAAGGCCTGGCCGCGATGGCTGGGCGCGAGGTGATCCGTGCCGAGGCCGAACCGGGCGCGTTCCTGCAGGCCGTTTCCGGATATCTGCGTGCACCGGATCCGGCGCTCGGGCACGCGGCGCGCACCCGGGTGCTGGCGGACTATGACTGGGCGCGCAATCTCGCGCACCTGGGCGAGTTTCTCCGCCTGCACCCCGGCGGGCTTCCCGGCGCCGAGCCGGTCCCGGAGGCTGCCCATGGACGCTGAAACGCTCAACATCCGGGCGTCCGTCCGCGGCTCGTCCTGGTGGCTGGCCGGGCCGGTGCTGGTGCTGGGTCTCGCCGTGCTGGGATGGATGTTCTACCCGACGTTCGAATCCATTGTGGCCGTCTGGAACCGTTCGGAGACCTTTGCCCATGGTTTCCTGATTGTCCCCATCGTGCTGTTTCTGTTGTTTCTCAAGCGCGAGGAGGTGCTGGCCCTGGAGCCGCGACCATCCTGGTGGGCGCTGGTGCCCCTGGTGGGCTTTTCCCTGGTATGGGTGGCGGGAGAACTGGTGGATGTGGTGTCCGTGCGCCAGTTCGCGGCCGTGCTGATGATCCCCGCGCTGTTCTGGCTGGTCCTGGGCAACGCGATCAGCTGGCGCCTGCAGTTCCCCCTGGCGTACTTGCTGTTCGCCGTTCCGTTCGGCGAATTTCTGGTACCGCCGCTGATGGACTTCACAGCGGACTTCACCGTGGCGGCAGTCCAGCTCACCGGGATCCCGGTTTATCGCGACGGGCTTTACTTCGATCTGCCCACCGGACGCTGGTCGGTGGTAGAGGCCTGCAGTGGCGTACGCTACCTGATCGCGTCGGTCGCGCTCGGGACCCTGTACGCCTATCTGATGTATCGCAGCACCTGGCGGCGGCTGGTGTTCGTCGGTGTCTCCGTCGTGGTGCCCATCGTGGCCAACGGGCTGCGGGCCTACATGATCGTGATGATCGGGCACTTCAGCGACATGGAACATGCGGCCGGGGTCGATCACCTGATCTACGGCTGGATCTTCTTCGGCGTGGTGATCGCGCTGATGTTCGGCATCGGAGCCTTCTGGCGCGAGGACATGGACCCACCCCGCGCGCCGGTGCGCACCGCCGCCCCCGGCCGCTCGCTGCGGGCCGGACGGTTCGCCGCGGCGGCCGTTCTGGCCGTGGTGCTGGCCAGTGCCGCCCCGCTGTATGCGGGCTGGATGAACCAGCGGGATCTCGGCCCGGTCGCCGGCCTGGGTACGGGGCCGCTGGCACCCGCCGGCTGGCGGGTGCTGGAAGATCAGGCGGATGCCTGGGAGCCGGGATATCGCGGCTCCCGGGACGGCCGTGGCGGCCTGGTCGTCGGGGACGGAGGCGGGCCGCCGGTGGGCATGCACGTGCTGTTTTATCGCGAGCAGCATCGGTACGGGAACATGGTGGGCTGGAGCAACACCCTGGCCGGGCGTCACCGCGCGGCGGCCTGGTCGCAATCGCATCGCGGGCGGGCCACCGTCGAAGGCTATCCCGATCCGGACCGTTTCCTGCTGAACGGCCCGGGACAGCAGTTCCTGGTCTGGCGCTGGTACTGGGTGGATGGTCGGCTGACCACGCGCCCGCACGCAGTGAAGGCCCGCGAGGCGCTGAACCGATTGGTGGGCGGTCGGGACGACGCGGCGCTGGTCGTGCTCTATGCACCCTATGGCGCCGAGTCCGGCGAAGCGGAGCGGGTGCTCGGGGCCTATGCGGAGGATGTTCTCCCCGGGCTCCTCGAGCAGCTCGACGGCGTCGCGCGACAGTGACGGAGCCCTCTGCCAAAGCCGCCGCCCGGAAGGGAGACCCTCGCCCCTGTGTGGCACATGTGATCCACCGCCTCGACATCGGCGGGATGGAGAATGGACTGGTCAACCTGATCAACCGCATGCCGGCGGAGCGCTTCCGGCACGCCATCATCTGCATGACCGACTACACCGACTTCCGCCGGCGTATCCGGCGCGAGGATGTCAGCCTGTATGCCCTGCACAAGCGCGAGGGCAAGGACCCGCGGGTCCACGTCCGCCTGTGGCAACTGTTGCGCGCCCTGCAACCGGATATCGTCCATACCCGGAACTTCGGCACGCTGGAGGCGCAGGTGACCGCCGCGCTCGCCGGCGTGCGGGCGCGGGTGCACGGCGAGCATGGCTGGGACGTCGGCGACCTGGATGGCACGCGTGACCGCAACCGCCGCCTGCGCCGCCTGGTGCGACCGCTGGTCGGTCACTACATTGCCCTGTCGCAGCACCAAAAGGCATATCTCCGGGATGCGATCGGCGTGCCCGCCGCGCGCCTGTCGCACGTCTTCAACGGCGTGGATACCGGCCGTTTCGCGCCCCCGACAGCCGGGTTCGTGCCGCCCTTTCCGGAAGGTTTCCGGCGGGGCGACACCTTCGTCATCGGTTCGGTCATGCGCATGCAGGCCGTCAAGGCGCCGCTGGATCTGGCGCGGGCCTTTGTCGCGCTGCGCGAGCGCATGCCCGCGGATTTCCCGCGTCTGCGCCTCGCCATGATCGGGGACGGTCCGCTGCACGGCGAGCTCCGGCACTTCCTGGAGCAGGCCGGGGTGGCCGACCAGGCCTGGCTCCCCGGTGCCCGGGAAGACATCCACGATTGCCTGCGGGCGCTGGATCTCTTCGTGCTGCCCTCGCTGGCCGAAGGCATCTGCAACACCGTGCTGGAAGCCATGGCCACCGGGCTCCCGGTGGTTGCGACGGACGTGGGGGGGAACCCCGATCTCGTCCAGCCCGGGATGACCGGGGCCCTGGTTCCGGCCGGCAATCCGGAAGCGACCGCCGACGCACTCATGGGGTATCCGGGCGACCCGGCGCGGACCGCGCGCGAAGGTGCGGCCGCTCGTGCCCGGGCCGAGGCAGCCTTCAGCATGGACGCGATGGTCGCGGGGTACATGGGGGTGTATGACCGGGTGCTAGTGAACGGGGGCGCGGCCCGGCGTTAGTTCGGGCGCTAACGCCAGCCGCCGTGTGCCGCGGATTGCGGGCGCTGCGTGGCGGGGTTGTCGTTTATGCTGAATTTTCCGTGATGGTGCGAAGGGCCTTGCCCGACTCAGTGCATTCCCGGCTGTACCGACCAGCGCCTCTCCCGGCAAGGAAGCGATCAGGAACCCGACATGTGCGGCATTACCGGCATCTTCGATCTGCGCGACCGGCAGCCGATCAATCGGTCCCTGCTGGAGGCGATGAACGAGACCCAGTTTCACCGCGGTCCGGACGAGGGGGGTGTGCACCTGGAGCCGGGCGTCGGGCTGGCGCATCGTCGCCTGTCGATCATCGACCTCTCCGGCGGGCAGCAGCCGCTGTTCAACGAGGACGAAACCGTCGTTGTGACCTACAACGGCGAGATCTACAACTTCCCGGAGCTGACCGCCGAGTTGCAGCAGGCGGGGCACCGGTTCCGCTCCCACTGCGATACCGAGGTGATCGTGCATGCCTGGGAGGAGTGGGGCGAGGCCTGCGTACAGCGCTTTCGTGGCATGTTCGCGTTCGTCGTCTGGGATCGCAATCGCGACACCCTGTTCCTCGCCCGCGACCGCCTGGGGGTCAAGCCCCTGTACTACAGCGCGCTGGCGGACGGGCACCTGATCTTCGGCTCGGAGCTCAAGGCGCTGATGGCGCATCCGGGGATGCCGCGAGAGATGGATCCGCACGCGGTGGAGGACTATTTTGCCTTCGGCTATGTGCCGGAGCCGCGCAGCATCTTCCGGGGCGTGCACAAGCTGCCGCCCGGCCATACGCTGACCGTGCGCCGTGGACAGGGCAACCTGAGCGAACCACGCGAATACTGGGACGTTCCGTTCGCGGAAAACGGCGTCACGCACCTGGACACGGCCGCCGAGGAACTCACCGCCCGCCTGCGCGAGGCGGTAGACATCCGCATGGTGGCAGACGTCCCGCTGGGCGCGTTTCTCTCCGGCGGGGTGGACTCCAGCGCGGTGGTCGCCATGATGGCGGGCCTGTCCGACGACCCCGTCCGCACCAGCTCCATCGGCTTCGCCGATCCCGCCTATGACGAGTCCCGCTACGCGCGCCTGGTGGCCGAGCGTTACCACACCGATCACCAGACGCAGGAGGTTGATCCCGATGACTTCGCGCTGCTGGATCGGCTGAGCGGGCTGTACGACGAACCGTTTGCCGACAGCTCCGCGCTGCCGACCTATCGCGTCTGCGAACAGGCGCGCCAGCAGGTGGTGGTGGCGCTTTCCGGGGACGGCGGCGACGAGAACCTCGCCGGGTACCGCCGCTACCGCCACCACCTGGCCGAGGAACGCCTGCGGTCGCCCCTGTCCCTCGGGCTGCGGCGGCCGCTTTTTGGCACCCTTGCGAAACTCTATCCGAAGGCCGACTGGGCCCCACGTCCGCTGCGCGCCAAGGCGACGTTCCAGGCCCTGGCGCGGGACTCGGTCGAGGGCTATTTCCAGGGGGTATCCATCCTGCGTGACGATCTGCGCGCGCACCTGTTTTCCCCGGCGTTTCGGCGCTCGCTTCAGGGCTACAGCGCGGTGGAGGTCCTGCGTCGGCATGCGGCGCGCGCTCCCACCGAGCACCCGCTGTCGCTGGTGCAGTACCTGGACATGAAGACCTACCTGCCGGGCGACATCCTGACCAAGGTCGACCGCGCGAGCATGGCGCATTCGCTGGAGGTCCGGGTGCCCCTGCTCGACCACCAGCTGGTCGAGTGGACCTCGGGCCTGCCCCCGGATCTCAAGCTGCGGGGGACGGAGGGCAAATACGTGCTGAAAAAGGCCATGGAGCCCTACCTGCCGGAGGAGATCCTCTATCGGCGCAAGAAGGGCTTCGCCGTCCCGGTCGCCGAGTGGTTTCGCGGACCGCTGCGTGAACGCATGCGGGCGCAGGTGCTGGGGCCGCGCATCGCCGACTCCGGCATCTTCAACATGGACTATCTCAAGACCCTCGTGGACCAGCACACCAGTGGTGCCCGCGACCACAGCCCGGCCCTGTGGTCGCTGTTGATGTTCGAGGGCTTCCTGGCCCGGGCCCAGAGCCCGCAGCTTTCTGAACCAAGCGGGAGCTAACCAATGTACGGACGCCGACCTGTCGCTGATGCCAAACGGGCCTCCAGGGCTATTCTCAGCAACTTTCTGGCGAAGGGGGCGCCGGGCCTGTACGTACGGCTGACGGGGGAAACAGGGCGCGGCAAGAAGGCGGAAACGCCCCAGTCAGTTGCTGATTATTTCCGCACTTGTTTCTCGGATTATTTCGAAAAACTTGGCGTGGGAGCGGACGCTGTTGATGAATGGCTCGAGGGGAAGGTGCTACTGGAATATGGACCCGGGGATGTGCCTGGTGTTGGTCTGCTAATGCTGGCCCACGGTGCCGAAAAGGTAATTTGTGTCGATCGGTTTTCGCTCAATCAGCGGACCTCATTTCAGGTGTCGGTGTTGCAGGAAATCCTCGACGGCCTGGAAGGCGAATCCCGACGACGAGCCGCCTCGTGTTTCGTGCAAGAGGGTGATCCCGCCTCCGGCTTCAAGCCGGCACGTTTGGAATACCGCGTGACACGAAGCGGTTTGTCCGGCCTTTCAGAGGAGGTCGATCTGGTGTATTCACGAGCGGTCCTTGAGCACGTGAATGATCTGGGTGCCACTTTTGATGATATGGCCCGTGCGCTCAAGCCGGATGGAGTCGCGATCCATCAAGTGGACCTGAAGAGCCATGGCTTGCATCGGGAAAATCCGCTTGATTTTCTGACTTGGCCGGCCCTTCTGTGGCGACTCATGTACGAAGGCAAGGGCGTTCCGAATCGCTGGCGTCTTAATCGTTACCGCCAGGCCCTGGGAGATAGCGGAATGGTTGCTCTAAGCATTGAGCCGACAGCGCTTGCCGAGCAGGAGGATATCAACGCCGTTCGCCCGTTCCTTGCGACACCTTTCCGCGAATTGGATGACGAGACACTGCAATGTCTGGGCTTTTGGCTGGTTGCCACCAAGGATACCGACAAGGAAGTTGAAGTCGGGTCGGTCTGATGAGAATCCTGCATGTCCTTGATCACTCTATCCCGCTGCACAGTGGGTATACCTTCCGCACGGCCGCCATCCTGCGCGAGCAGCACCGGCTCGGCTGGGAGACGTTTCATTTGACCAGCCCCAAGCAGGGGGCGGTGGAGGCGGACGAGGAGGATGTCGACGGCCTGCACTTCTACCGCACGCGCTATCGCCCCGGGACGCTGCCGGGGCTGGGCGAATGGGGGCTGATGGGCGCCCTGACCCGGCGCCTGGAGGCCGTGGCCCGGGAAGTGCAGCCGGACGTGCTGCATGCCCATTCCCCGGTTCTCAATGCCCTGCCGGCCCTGCGGGTCGGCCGGCGGCTCGGCATCCCCGTGGTCTACGAGGTGCGGGCCTTCTGGGAGGATGCCGCGGTGGATCACGGGACCAGCCGCGAACACGGACTGCGCTACCGCATGACGCGCGGTTTCGAGTCATACGTGTTCCGCCGGGTGGACCACGTGACGACCATCTGCGAAGGCCTGCGGCGGGACATCGTCGCCCGGGGTATCCCGCAGGACCGCGTCACCGTGATCCCGAATGCGGTGGATGCCGAGGCCTTCCGCCTGGGCGGGGCGCCGGACGTCGAGCTCAAGGCGCAGCTCGGGCTGGCCAATGCCCGGGTGCTGGGCTTTATCGGCTCGTTCTATGCCTACGAGGGGCTGGACCTGCTGCTGGAGGCCTTTCCGCGCATCCGGGCGCAGGCCCCGGATGTACGCATCCTGCTGGTGGGTGGCGGGCCGCAGGCGGAACGCCTGCAGGAGCAGGCCCGGCGCCTGGGCATCGCCGATCAGGTCGTCTTTGCGGGTCGGGTGCCGCATGACCAGGTGCAGCGCTACTACGACCTGGTGGATCTGCTCGTCTACCCACGGCACTCGATGCGGCTGACCGAGCTGGTGACCCCGCTCAAGCCGCTGGAGGCGATGGCCCAGGGGCGACTGCTGGTGGCCTCGGACGTCGGCGGACACCAGGAACTGATCCGGCACGGCGAAACCGGCTGGCTGTTCCCCGCCGACGACCCGGGGGCGCTGGCGGACACGGTGCTCGACACCCTGGCCCGCGAGCCCGAATGGGATGCGGTACGCGCCGCGGGGCGCCGCTTTGTCGAGCAGGAACGCACCTGGGCGAGGAGTGTGGCCCGCTACCAGGCGATCTACGAACGTCTGCGGGGTGTCGTGGAGCCCGCCCATGCCCGGTGACCGGCGTCATGCTGGCCGGCGCCCGCGCCTGGTGGTGTTCACCCGCGTCTACCCCAACGCGGCGCAGCCCAACCTGGGGCTGTTCGTGCGCGAACGCATGCGGCGGGTGGCCGAACATCTGGACCTGGTCGTCGTGGCGCCGGCCCCGTGGTTCCCCTTCCAGGGGCTGCTCGGGCGTCTCCGGCCGCACTCGCGCCCGCCGCTGCCGCGCTACGAGGAGCAGGACGGCATTGCGGTTTACCACCCGCGGTTCTTCTGTTTTCCGGGCGTGCTCAAGTGGACCGACGGGTTCTTCCTGGCGCTGGGCAGTTTCTGGCTGATGCGGCGGTTGCGGCGCGATTTCCGGTTTGAGCTGATCGACGCCCACTTTGTCTATCCCGATGGCGTGGCCGCGCGCTGGCTGGCGCGCTGGTTGCGCTGCCCCTACACCATCACCCTGCGCGGCAGCCTCGTGCGCTTCGCCGGCAGCGCCCTGCATCGGCGCCAGATCAGCCGGGCGATGAGCGCGGCGGCGCGGGTGTTCTCGGTGGCGGACTCGCTGCGGCAGGATGCGATCGCCTGGGGGCAGGCCCCCGGGCATGTGCAGGTCGTCGGCAACGGCGCGGACCTGCGGCGTTTCCATCCCGAGGACCGGGCCGGGGCCCGCCAGCGCCTGGGTCTGCCGCAGGAGGGCCGCTTGCTCGTGTCGGTGGGGGGGCTGACCGAGCGCAAGGGCTTTCACCGGGTGATCGCGACCCTCCCCGAATTGCTGCGCACGCAACCCGACCTGCACCTGGTCATTGCCGGCGGCGCGACCCCCGAGGGCAACAACGAGGCCGAGTTGCGCCAGCAGGTAAGGAGCCTGGGTCTGGAAGACCGGGTCTGGTTCCTGGGGCAGGTATCGCCGGAAGACCTGCGTTTCGTCTATTCGGCTGGTGACGTGTTCGTCCTGGCCACCCGGTTCGAGGGCTGGGCGAATGTCTTCCTCGAGGCGTCGGCCTGCGCCCTGCCGATCGTGACCACCCGGGTTGGAGGCAACGCCGAGGTGGTGAATTCCGATCAGGTCGGGATCGTGGTCCCGTACGGCGACCATGACGCGCTGCGCGACGCCCTGCTGGAGGCGCTCGAGCGCGAATGGGACCGCGAGGCCATCCTGGCCCATGCGCGGGCGAATGCCTGGGAGACGCGGATCCCGGAGCTGGTTGCAGCCTTCGAGCAGATCGCGGCCGCGGATACCGCGACGGCCCCCGGGACCGCGCGGTCCGGCTGAACATGGGGCTTTATACCCAATGGGTGGCGCGCGGCCTGTTCCCGCTGCAGGAGCGGCTCAAGGGTCACCCGACGGTGGCGTGGCACAAGGCCCTGGAAGCCACTCAGTGGTGGACGCCGGAGGCCCTGCAGAGCCTGCAGCAGCAGCGGCTGCAGGGGCTTCTGGAACGTGTCGCGCGGCAGGTGCCGTTCTACCGGGAATGGTTTGCGCAACAGGCCTGGTCGCCTGCGGCGTTCTCCGGCATCGCGGACCTTCAGCGCCTCCCGGTCATCGACAAGGCACTGATCCGCGAACAGGGCGCGGCCTGGCGCGCGGAGGGCGCGAGGAACCTCGAAGAGCAGCACACCAGCGGGTCGTCCGGCGAGCCTCTGAGGTTCTGGCTGGGCGCGGATCGCATCGGCATGGATATCGCCGCAAAGTGGCGGGCAACCCGCTGGTGGGGCGTGGACGTGGGCGACCGCGAACTGGTCCTGTGGGGATCCGCCGTCGAGAACGAGGCCCAGAACGGCCTGCGTGCCTGGCGCGATCGCCTGTTCCGTTCGTATCTGGTGCCGGCCCGCGACCTGAATCCGGCGCGGCTCGACCGCATCATCGAGCAGATCCGCCAGCGGCGTCCGCGCATGCTGTTCGGGTATCCGTCGGCATTGTCCCGCGTGGCATGGCGGGCGCGCGAGCGAGGGCAGCGGCTGGATGATCTCGGGATTCGTGTCGCCTTCACAACCTCCGAGGTGTTGCGCCCGGAGTGGCGCGCGGTGATCGGCGAGGTGATGGGCTGTGGGGTCGCCAACGAATACGGCGCGCGCGACGCCGGGTTCATCGCCCGCGAATGTCCGGCGGGGGGCATGCACATCACGCCCGAGGCCCTGATCGTCGAGATCCTGGATGCGGAGGATCGACCGGTGCCGCCCGGCGCGACCGGAAACATCGTCATCACCAACCTGGTGGGCCCGGAATTCCCGTTCATCCGCTATCGCACTGGGGACCGGGGTGCACTGGACCCGCGTCCCTGCCCCTGCGGGCGCGGCCTGCCGCTGCTGCGCGACATCGACGGCCGTGCCAACGACGGCCTGATCACGACGGACGGTTCCTGGATCCACGGCAGCCGCTTCAACTACCTGATGCGCGACCTGCCCGGGCTGCGCGCCTACAAGGTCATCCAGCACGACCGACACCACGTCGAGGTGCTGCTGAGCCTGGTCGCCGCACTGCCGGCGGCCGCCGAGGGGCGCCTGCGCCGTGCATTGGTCGACGCGCTGGGGCAGGCGGTCCAGGTGGATGTGCGGGCGGTGGATGCCATCCCGCCGGAGCCCAACGGCAAGCACCGCCATGTTGTCTGCCGCGTTCCCGATACCGATCAGCCAGCCCGGAACGCCTGAGTACTCACCACGAAGCGCACGAAGATACGAAGAAGGGCTAGTTAACAGGAAGTGGGGAAAACGGGAAGATTCGTGATGGTGGTGCCGAGGCGTGCCGGGTGATCATGATAGCCCCCAGCGCGGCGCGTGCAGGTGAACCGGGAAGCCGGTGTCTCGTGCGTGGGCGTGGTTGGAGGCCGAGATGCGTTTCGCTGCGCTCAACACATCCTACCCGCTACTGGGAACCCGGCTCAGGCAGTTTGCTTACACGAACGGAATTCCCGGATCTGTTTCAGGTCCGCCTGTTCCGATTGCTCCGCCTTGAACAAATCCCAGCGTACCTGAAGGTTCAACCAGAAATCGGGCGACATGCCGAAAAAGCGTGCCAGACGCAGCGACGTACTTGGCGTAATGCCGCGCTTCTGGTTCACGAGCTCGTTGATGCGCTGATACGGAACATGGAGCGCGTCCGCCAACTGGCGCTGGGAGATATGCATCGGCTCCAGGAACTCTTTCGCCAGCATTTCACCGGGGTGGGTCGGCTGTCGGTGGGTAGGGATGCGGACCATGATTGTGCCTCAGTGGTAATCCGTGATTTCGACCTGGTCGGGCCCGGAGTCTGTCCAGGCGAAGCAGATCCGATATTGCTCGTTGATTCGAATGCTGTGTTGGCCTTTTCGCTCTCCCGCCAGGGCCTCCAGTCGGTTACCCGGCGGGACTCTCAGCTCCTCAACGTTCATGGCCGAATCCAGCAATTCCAGCTTTCTTGCGGCAACCCGCCATACAGATTGTGGGCAGACCTTGCGAGCAGCCTTCGACGAAAGCCCGTTGAAGATATCCTCAGTGCCTCGATCCTTGAAGCATACAATCATGGAAACACGGTATCACGGGTTCCATGCTATTCCAAAACCTGAAAAGGGCGGGGCGAAGGGCGGCGTGGGTGTCACGGCCTGGAGATCCCGGCTCTCCGCTTCGCTGCGGCCGGGATGACGATGGTGGTGTGCTGCGGCCCGGATGACGGGGATATGGAAACCGTTGCAGTCGGGAGCCCCAAGCGGTCGATCGCGGGCCATTTCGTCCAGAGCGTTCGCGCGTTTCCCGCCTTCCTGTGACCCGCCCTTGCGTCGTGTCTTCGTGCTTTTCGTGCTCTTCGTGACTCATGCCAGGCGGGCGGCGGGGTGCGATTCGAGCCAGAGGTCGAGCATCATCAGGATCCAGACGAAATCGCCGTAATAGGCTGCGTGGCCCTCGCGGTGCAGTCGGATCAGCTCGTCGATGAAGTCGTCGCGGAGGAAATTGCGGCCCTTCAGTCGCAGCAGGCTGTCGTATGCCAGCTCCCGCAGCGGCGCGTGCTCCTGCATCCAGACGCCGAACGGCAGGCCGAAGCCGTGTTTTTTCTTGTCGATGATGGCGTCGGGCAGGAAACCGGTAAACGCCTCCTTGTAGAAGTGGCGCAGGCGGCCCTTCTTTAGTTTGAGGTCCGACGGCACGCGGCACGAGAACTCGACCAGATCGTCGTCCAGCATCGGGAAGGCGACATCGACGCCGGCCAGCTGGCACATCCCGGTCACCTTGCGCAGGTCGTTGTCGGCCAGGGTTTGCTGCCAGTCCAGGTACATCATGCGGTTGAGGGACGACGCCGATTGGGGCTGCGCGTAGATCCCGCGCATCAACTCCCAGGGGGCCTCGCGGTCCACCGCCGCGAGAAACTCCGGTGCGAACATCGTCTCCGGCGCCAGGCGGTGCAGGTAGTTGTAGGTCTGCAGTCGATCCGGCAGCGGGATACGCGCCTGTTCCACGTAGCTGCGGGCCTTGCCGGCCAGCGGCAGGCCGCGCGGCAGGCGGGTGAACAGCGGATCCAGCAGGTGGTGGCGCAGCGGCGCGGGGATCCGGCCCCAGTGTTCGAATACGCCCTGCTTGGCGTAGCGCGCATTCCCCGCGAACAGCTCGTCGCCGCCATCCCCGGCCAGTAGCCGGGTGATGCCGGCGTCGGCCGCCATGCGGGCGCAGAAATAGGCCGGCAGGGCCGACGAATTACCGAAGGGCTCGTCGTAGCTGCCGGCGATCCGGGGCACGGCGTCGACGACGTCCTCCGGCGTCACGTAGTACTCGTGCGCCTGGGTCCCGAAGTGCCGCGAGGCGATGCGCGCGTACTCCATCTCGTCGTATCCGGGCGCATCAAAGCCGATGCTGAAGCTGTCGGCCCCGGGGTGCATGCCGGCGAGCATCCCGGCCACCGTCGAGCTGTCCAGGCCGCCGCTCAGAAAGGCGCCGGGGCGGGGGGAGTCCGCACGTCGTTCCACCGCTGCTTGCGCGTGTTCGTGCAGGGCATGTTCCAGGGCCTCGGGCGTGGCCGCACTGTCTTCCTCGAAGCGCGGGCGCCAGTAGCGGGACACCTCGGCCCGGTCGCCGTTGTGGGTCAGGCGGTGGGCGCCCGGCAGTTTCTCCAGCCCGGAGAACAGGCTGACCGGGGCCGGAAGCATGTGAAAGAAACAGTAGTGGTAGAGCCCCTCGCGGGTCACCTCGGTGGCAACCGCCGGGTGTGCGGCCACGCATCCGGCACTGGTGCCGAAGGCCACGCCGCCATCCAGGTGCGCAAAGTGAAGCGGTGTCTGGCCCAGGCGGTCGATGCCGGCCACCAGGCGGCCGTGCCCGGAATCCACGATGGCCAGTGCATAGTCGCCGCCAACCTGCTCGAAGAGGCCGATGCCGTGCTGCCGCCAGGCCTCCAGCAGGGCTTGCGCCGGGTCGTGCTCTCGCGCCCGTCGGGCCAGGGCAGGGTCCCGCCATTGCGGATGGCCAGTGATGGCGGCAATGACGTCGGCATCCTGCGCGATCCAGCCGCCCCGGACCCGGCAGCCGCCCAGGCGGTTCGTGCATTGGGCGTCAGGCGCCCCGGAGAGCCCCGGGAGCGCCTGCCCCTGGGCCTCAAGGGCGCCGGCCGGTGATGCGGCATTCACCGCGAACCATCCACAAAGTCCCGCCATCCGTCCGCCTGTTGCCTGGTCGGGCCAGGGAAACGTTGATTGATGTATGCGTTCGCGCTCGAGTCGTTGTTGCTTGCTGACAAGGCGCGGGATGCGCGGGGCGAGGCCGCGCGCACTGCTCGCGAGCACGGATCCGTGCCGTGCTGGACCTCATTCTACGTGCGGGTCCGGGTGCGCGAGGTGGTCCGAGGCCCAGGGCTTTAACGAGCCGATCACGCAGGGGGCGCGGTCTGCCGGCACCGATCTGGACAGCCCGTGCAGATGCGGTAACCTGCCGGATAACCCGCATCCCCGGCCGGGCACGGATACCCGACTTCAGGAACCTTGATATGTCGACGCTCGATCACACCCGGAATCTGCTGGACAGTGCCCTGAGTCTGAATGGACGCGCTCAGCACTTCGATCGCAACACCACGCTGTTGGGTGGCGTACCGGAGCTGGACTCGATGGCGGTCGTTTCGCTGATCACCTCGATCGAGAGCCATTTCGACATCGTGATCGATGATGACGATGTCAGCGCCGAGACCTTCGAGACGCTCGGCACTCTGGTCGATTTCATCGACTCCAAGCTCGACCGCTAGGCGCGCGGCATGGAAGCCGGGTTCCTGGAGGGCAAGGCCGGGCCGGTATTCCATGTGCTCCATCTGCCGGATGGTCCCTCCATCCGGGGTGCCGTCCTGTTTGTCCCGCCCCTGGCCGAGGAGCTCAACAAGTCCCGTCGCATGGTGAGCCTGCAGGCGCGCCGCCTGGCGCAGGCGGGCTACGCCGTGTTGATCCCGGACCTCTACGGGTGCGGCGACAGCGGCGGCGACTTTGGCGACGCGGACTGGGATCTCTGGCTGGACGACCTCGCACGCTGCAGTGAACACCTCGAGACGCGTTGCCCGGCGCCGTTCATGGTCTGGGGGTTGCGGGCGGGTTGCCTGCTCGCGGGTGATTTTCTGGCCATGCGTGCGCAGCCGGCCGCCGCCGCGATCTACTGGGCGCCCGTGACGAATGGCGAACAGCACCTGACCCAGTTCCTGCGCCTGCGCATGGCCGCCGGGCTGATGGGTGGGCAGAAGGAAGGTACCGCCCAGCTGCGGGCCCAACTGGATGCGGGAGAGCCGCTGGAAGTCGCCGGGTATACCCTGGCACCCGGGCTGGCCGCGCGCCTGGCGGCGGCCCGTCTGCGGCGGCCGCATGCGGAGGCGGTCGAATGGTTCGAGGTGGCCGCGCAGGACACCGCACCGCTGCCGCCGGCGAGCGAACGCCTGATCGAGCGCTGGCGAGAGGAGGGCGCCGCGGTCACCGCGACGGTCGTTGCTGGCGATGCCTTCTGGTCCACCCAGGACATCGTCGAGGTGCCGCAATTGCTGGAGGCGACCATGCAACGCCTGGAGGCTCTCCCATGAGCGAGCGCGCCGTCGTCTTCCAGGTGGGGGAGGACGAACTCCTGGGGATCCTGCATCCCGGCGCGGAGGGCGCCCGGCGTGGCGTGCTGATCGCCGTGGGTGGGCCGCAGTACCGGGTAGGCAGCCACCGCCAGTTCCTGCTCCTGGCCCGACATCTCGCGGCGCAGGGGATACCCGTTTTCCGCTTCGATTTCCGCGGCATGGGCGATTCTTCCGGTGCCCAGCGAACGTTCCACGACGTGCACGACGACCTGCATGCGGCCGTCGATACCTTTGCAGGCGAGGTGCCGGGGATGCACGAGGTGACCCTGTGGGGTCTGTGTGGCGCGGCCTCTGCGGCGTTGTTCTATGCCTGGCGCGACCCCCGTGTGACAGGCCTGGTGCTGGTCAACCCCTGGGCCCGCACCGAGGAAGGGCTGGCTCGGGCCTACCTGAAGACCTACTACCTCCAGCGCCTGTTCTCGCGCGATTTCTGGTCCGGGGCCCTCAAGGGGCGTTTTAACCCCTGGGTGTCCCTGCGCTCCCTGGGGCGCATGGTCGGCACTGCGGTGGGTTCCGGTTCCGGTGGGGCCTCCGGCGAGCCCGACAACACAAGCCCGGATCGCATCGACAAAGGCCCCCTGCCGGATCGGATGGCCGAGGGCTGGCGGCGCTTCCAGGGGCCCGTCCTGGTGATCCTGAGCGGCGATGACCTGACCGCGGCCGAGTTTCGCGATGTGGCGACGAACGCGCCGGCATGGAGTGGATTGCTGCAGGAGCCGCGCGTGACCTTGCGCGAACTGCCCGGTGCCAACCACACCTTTTCTCGCCGCGTGTGGCGCGACCAGGTGGCGCTGTGGACGCATGACTGGCTACAGACATTGCCGGAACGAGGGCGGGAGTGATGTCGTCCGTGGAGCAAGCCCGGACGAGCAGCAGGGCCCCGGCCGCGCCGGAGGGTCGTGACCGCAAGCCCCTGGTCTCGGTGATCATGCCGGCCTACAACACGGCCGCATATATTGCCGAGTCCGTCGACAGTGTTCTGGATCAGGACTACCCGGGCATCGAGCTGATCGTGGTAGACGACGGCTCGACCGACGGGACGCTCGACATCCTGCGCGGATATGGTGACCGCCTGACACTGCTGACCCAGCAGAACCAGGGGGCGGCCGTGGCCCGCAATGCCGGCGTCGCGAGGGCAGGCGGTGACTACATCGCCTTTATCGACTCCGACGATGTCTGGCTGCCGGGAAAGGTCGCGGCTCAGGTGGACTACATGGACCAGCATCCCGGGATCGGGATGACCTTTACCGCCTGGGCCACATGGAAGCCCGATCCGTCCGGCACGTTCCTGAAACCCGATGCGGCCAAGGGCGCGTACCCGATGAACCCTGACGGCAAACCGCTCGTGGATCGTGGGTCCGGGTGGCTTTACAACCGTCTGCTCTTCGGCTCGCTGCCTCACACCATCACGGTGATGATGCGACGCGACCTGGTGGGACGTGTCGGACAGTTCGACCCTGATCTCAAAAGGGGGCAGGACTACGATTACTGGTTGCGCGCGTCGCGCTTGACCGAGATCCACCAGCTGAACCTCGTGACGGCTCTCTACCGGCTTCATGGCGAGGGCTGCATCACCAAGTACCCCGACACGAACTATGAATACGAGGTCGTCCGCAAGGCGCTCGGCCGCTGGGGTCGGGTTGGCCCGGGCGGAGAGCAGACGTCACGCGGCGCGATTCGCAGGCGCCTTGCCGAGACCTGCTTCAGTTTCGGCTATCACCATTACTGGGAGGGGGACCCGAGGCTGGCGGCACGATCGTTCCTGCAGTCGACGCTTCGGGACCCCTGGTCCGTGTCCACCTGGGCCTACCTGGTCCTGAGTGCCGGGAAGAGTGTGGCAGGGAGACGCAAGGCGCGGTGAGGCATTGGGTCGGACCCGGCATCGTCCGGGCTGATTAAGGGCCCTCGGCAAGACCCAAGCCGGAGACAGGAGGAGGTACCATGACTGAAGATCCATCTTCCGCCCAGGCCGAGCGGGTCGAGGCCGAGGCCTACGAGAGCATGATGCAGCTGGCCGAAAGCGCGGGCATCCCGGGCTTTCGAGCGGTCCGCAGCGGGACGCATGTTGCCCTGATCGCCCCGGGCCTGAAGAAGATGCTGGTCTTTAACCGGGTGCTGGGATTGGGCGTTTCAGACCCGGCAACCGAGGGCCATATTGATGAACTAGCGGCCCTGTACGCCGAGCATGACCTTCCCTGGGCAATCGAGCTCAGCCCTCATGCCCGCCCGGAGTCCGTTCTCCAATGGCTACGCGATCGCAGGATTCGCCGGGGGGCGGCATCTGCGGTCCTGATGCGGGCCAGCAGCGACGTCCCCGAGGGGAAGAGCGATCTCGAGATCCGCCCCTGGCGGCCAGAAGACGAAGATGCTGGCGCCGCGCTGGCGGTCGATGCGTTCTCCGTGCCGCAGGAGGCAAAGGCCCTTCTGGCGGAACTGCCGCGATCATCCAAATGGCGTCAGTGGCTGGCGCTCGACGATGGAACGGTGGTGGCAACCGGCCTGTTGTATCTCGGGGACGGGGTGGCCTGGGCCGGGTGGGAAGCAACCCGCCCGGACTACCGTGGACGTGGCCTGCATGGGGCGCTCATCTCCGCTTGCCTCAGGGACGCGTCGCTGCATGGGTGTACGTCGGTGATCACGGATACCGCCGTGGGGACACCGGACAGACCGGACCCGTCCTATCAAAACCACCTCCGCAAGGGGTTCGAGGTATTGCATCTCCGGCATACGTACCTGGCTGTCCCTGGAGTGGTCGCGCCGGCGTAGCCTGGAAACAGACGTTGGCCAGAGGCTCGGCGCAGCCTCGTGGTTACGGGGTCGCCGTCTCTTCCAGGGTCGAGATCAGTGCCTTTCGGTCGGCCTTGCCATTGGCGTTGAGCGGCAGGTTGTCCAGCGAGTGGATGGCCCGGGGCACCATCACCGTGGGCAGTCGCTGGCGGAGTCGGTCGCGTATGGCCGATTCGTCCATATCTTCCGCGACCACGAAGGCCACGATCCCCGAGGCGCCGCTTTCCGTTCGTGGCCATCCGACGGCCACGGCCTGGTCCGTACCGGCGGCCTCGCGCAGTGCGGCCTCGACCTCGCCGAGCTCGATCCGCACCCCGCCAATCTTGATCTGGTGATCCAGGCGCCCGAGAAAGATGATCGGTTCGCCCGCGGCCGGCCGGCGCACCAGGTCCCCCGTGCGGTAGTGCACGCGCCCATCGTCTTGGTGCACAAAGGCCTTCGCCGTGCGTTCGGGGTCCTTCCAGTAGCCGGGCGTCACCTGCGGGCCACTGATCAGCAGTTCGCCCTCGGCCCCGACCGGCACCTCCCGCAGGGCCTCGTCCGCCACGCGCAGGCCGACCTGGTTGCCCGGATAGCCGATCGGGACCATGCCGTGCTCGCATTCCGCCGGCGAGCGCTCCCCGTCCCAGCGGTAGTAGCAGGCATCCACCGTGCATTCGGTGGGCCCGTAGGCATTGTCGACAATGGCATTGGGGGCGGCGGCCGCCATCGCCTCGGCCAGCTCCGCTGACAGGGCCTCCCCGCCAAAGCGGCACAGGCGCAGATCCGGGAACCGTCCCGGCGCCCAGCCGTTGCGGCGATTCATCCCGTGCCCGGCCGAGGGGGTGATGTCGATTACCGTGAGCGCCTTGTCCGCGATGTAGCGGTTGGGGTTGAACCACTCCTTGGCGGAGGGGCAACACAGGCAGGCGCCAAAGGCCCACGACACGTACAGGTCGAACATCGAGGAATCGAAGGTGATGTCGTAGAACTGCGAAAAGCGGTCCGTCTCGCTAATGCCGAACTCGCGGTAGCGCTCCTGAGACATCTCCACGAAACGGGCTGCGTTGCGCTGCAGAACGCCCACGCCCTTGGGCTTGCCCGTGCTGCCGGAGGTGAAGAACAGGCAGGCCAGGTCATCCGGGGATACGGCTGCCGGCGCCCAGTCCGCGGGCCGATGGGAATCGCCGGCCACCCGGAAGTCGTGTCGGGGCCAGCGCGTTTGCAGGTCCTCCAGTCGCTGCGTATCGGGTAGCAGGATCAGGAACGGCCGGGAGAATGCCTGCAGGAGTTCATCGAGCCGCTCAAGACCCTGGGCATCCACCAGCAACGCTGACAGATCGGCCTGTTCGGCCATGGCCACCGTACGTTCCGTGGGAAACCCCGGGTTCAGCGGAACCAGAGCTTGGCCGGCCATCAGGGTGCCCAGAATCCCGCGGTACATCGCGAGCGAGCGCTGGGCCAGCACACCGACCCGGCGGGGCCCGGTCGGGCTCTGCTGTAGCGTGTGCGCAATGTCCGCGCCGGCTGCGAACAGCTCCTCGTAGCTCAGGACGCGACCCTCGACATCCAGGGCGGGGCGTTCCGGGAAGCGTTCGACGGAGCGCAGGAAGCCGGTCAGTAAACCCTTCGTTATCCTGGCGTTTGGCATGGGTGCAGTCCTCGCTCTCCTCGGGAACCCTTTACTGCTGCGGCTCTCGGGGGTTTTTGGGTCGGCCCGGACTGGCGGTCCATCTGGCCAGTCGTACCCAGGCACGTCCACGGTGCCTTCAGCGCAGCATCCGCGAACGCCCCATCTCGTACAATCCAGACGAGAAGCCGGCCGCCAGGCCTGGCTAACGGCCGCCTGATGGCGGTTGTCTACGGGGCCGCGACAAGGCCCCTCGTGCGAAGGATCCCGATTCGGCGAAACCATGCTGCAAACTCTGCACAAGCTGAATGCCCTGCTCGACCCCCGCGATCGCGGCAAGGTTGGCCTGCTGGTGATCCTGATGATCGTCACGGCCTTCATGCAGACCGCGGGCATCGCCTCGGTCATGCCGTTTCTGGCGGTGCTCTCCGACCCCAACATGGTCCACGACAACGAAATACTTCGTCTCGCATACGAGTGGCTCGGATTCCAGTCCACGGGGGGCTTTCTCTACTTCCTGGGTGTGGCGGCGTTCGTACTCTTTGTCACCGGCACTGCGCTCCAGGCGCTGAACCAGTGGGCCATCACACGGTTTACCCACATGCAGCAGTACGAGCTGTCGCGGCGCCTGATGGGGGACTACCTCAGCCGTCCGTTCACGTTCTTCCTAAACCGGAATTCCGGGGACCTTGCCAAGACGGTCCTGCAGGAGACCACTCAGGCGATCAACGGGGCCCTGATGCCAGTCCTCCGGCTAGTCAGCCAAGGACTGCTGGCGATGTTCATCATCGCATTGCTGATCGTAGCCCAGCCCTGGCTGGCCCTGATCGTCGCGTTTTCTCTGGGGGGTATCTATGGAGCCATCTACGTTCTCGCGCGCACGTGGCTGAACCGCATCGGGCAGGATCGCGTGGAGGCGAACCGCCAGCGCTTCACCGCGGCGGCGGAGGCCTTTGCCGGCGCAAAGGAGATCCGCCTGCTGGGACGGGAGCGCGACTATCTGGAGCGCTACCGCCACCCGTCCAAGCGCTTTGCCAGCCACCAGGCGAATGCGGTTTTGCTCCAGAGCCTTCCGCAATACGCGATCGAGGCCATCGCCTTTGGGGGGGTCCTGGTGTTGGTGCTCTACCTGATGGCGGGCGACGGGGGGCTGGCCCAGGCGCTACCGCTGATCGGTCTGTATGCGCTTGCCGGGCGACAATTGATCCCGGCCTTCCAGAAAATCTTCCAACAGGTTGCCTCGTTGCGCTTCAGCACGGCAGCGGTGGACAACATTCTGAAAGACCTGGGCAACCGCCCGGAAAGCACGCCGATGCTCGCGCGCAATGACCGGCCTGAGCCCTTCGTCCCAACCCGATCCATCGAGGTGAGCGGTCTGACTTACCGGTACCCAGGGCTCGAACGCCCCGCCCTTGAAGACGTCACGCTGGAGATACCGGCTCGCAAGACGGTTGGTTTTGTTGGTTCATCCGGCGCCGGCAAGAGCACCCTGGTAGATCTTCTGCTGGGCCTTTTGGAGCCCCAGCAAGGCACCATCCGAATCGATGGCGAACCCCTCACGCGGGAGAACGTCCGCCGCTGGCAGGCCACCCTGGGTTACGTGCCACAGCACATCTTTCTGGCGGACCAGAGCGTGGCAGCAAATATCGCCCTGGGTGTACCGGAAGAGAAAATCGACCATAAGGCCGTGGAGAAGGCGGCCCGCCTGGCCAACCTGCACGAGTTTGTCATGCGGGATCTGCCCGACGGGTATGCCACCGTCATTGGTGAGCGCGGCACCCGCCTTTCGGGTGGACAAAGACAACGAATTGGCATCGCCCGGGCGCTATACCGGGACCCCGCTGTGCTCTTTTTCGATGAAGCCACGAGTGCGCTGGACAACGCCACCGAGCGCGCTGTGATGGAAGCGCTACACAACCTATCCGGAGATAAGACCATCATTCTGGTCGCCCATCGGCTGAGCACTGTCCAGCCCAGCGACCAGATCTTTGTCATGAAAGATGGACGCATCGCCGACCAGGGAAACTGGTCAGAACTTTCCGAGTGCAGCGAACCATTCCGGCGCCTCGCGGCAGGTGTCCTGTAGCGTTGGAATCTCAATGCAGAGAAGGAAATACCGCCAAATGACATCAGGTGCAGAACAGGTAATAGTCCAGCCCCACGCGGTTCGCCGTCGTGCCCTGTCCATCGGCACCAATCCAAAAGTGCTTGCTCGCTGCGTTTGCCCATGAAACCCACACCTTTCAGCTGTGGCCCTGCCGGGCCGGATGCGCACCTTCTGGATCGCATCCGTTGCCGTCTGGAGGAGCGCTTAAATCAAAAGATCCGCGCTTGCGATTGTGTCCGGTCGACCGTCCGTCAAAGTTCGTCCGTGTACCAGGTGCGGATCGACCTTGAAACGGATTCACTGCTTGCCTGGATCAAGATCCTCCATGGCCCGGACGGCGTCGATTCCCGGAAAGCAAGCCAGACCCTCAGAGACGCTGATCTGACCGAATTTCTCTTCAGGCACGAACGTGCGAGCCGTGCCTTCGGTGTGCCGGAGATGCTCCTCACGATTCCGGATGCCGGTGTGATGGTTACCCGGCACGCCCCCGGTGAGCGCGTTCAGAACCTGCTTGAGGCTATTCCCAGAATGACCTGGGGACCGCGAAACATCGATCAACTCGCAGATGTGTCCCATCGCTGCGGGAAATGGCTACTAGAATTTCAAAGCCTGACTCAGGGTTTCTGCCCCGCTCAGGGGACAGAGGCAGAACCGCCCTACCAGAAGAACCTTGACTCTATGGTTGACCAGGCTTCCGGCCGATTGACCGAGGCTCAGGCGGCCGGCACTCTGGTTTTTTCCCGCGAGGAGCTCGATGGATTCAAGGGTCAGCTTGCCCGGCTCTCTGCGCAGTCCAGCGGAGAAGCACCATTTTGTGCAGTTCATGCCGATTTCTTTGCAGGTAACCTGCTCGCATCGCCGGACAAAATAACCGGTATCGATTTCTCCAGCAGTACGTACGGATCCCCGCTTTTTGATCCTGGCTACTTTATCTTCCAGACAGAGACCCTGTTTAAAAATAAGCTTGTTCCGAAAGCGACACCGAACGTGATCATTCAGGCCTTTCTCGATGGCTATGGATTTTCCCGAAGCCCTGGGGAGTTCTGGTCGGCAAGCCCCGGCCACAAGATCGTCCGGTTCTCGTTAAATGCATCCAGAATTGTAAGTTGCAGCAATATTAATGGCATGAGCATGCCACGCCGTTTTATCCGGCTTCGGCATGCTCGCAAGCTGCTTGAGGAGCTGAAGTCCATATAGTGTTGGGTATATGCACATCTGTCAGCCCACGCCATGTTTAACGAGTCTGGCGCTCAGGGCGTCTAAGGAAACACTGATCAATGGGCCTGCATCCGGCTCGGTGCCCCGCCGAAGCGTTTTGGAAGGGCACTGGGGCCATTACGGCCGGCCTGGGCCCCTGTAACCGCCGTTTTTGGCGGTTACAGGGGCGATTTCCGGTCCTGCGGACACACTACCCCTGCGGCAGGAGTCCCCATCGTCGCGCACGGTACAGGTTCGCCAGGGCGAACAGGCTGTGCAGCTGCGCGGTGTTCTTCTTGAGGCCCCGGTAACGCACCTTGCGATACCCGAACAGGTTCTTCAGCACATGGAACGGATGCTCCACGATCGAACGCAACTGGGCCTTCTGTCGTTCATCGGCCCGCACCTGATCGCGTTCCGGGCCGTCTTGCATTGCGCGTACCGTGCCGCGCTTGCGCGCGATGTGCGTCTCCGGACGATGCCCGTTCAGGCGTTTCTCCGCACCGATGTAACCGGCATCGCCATGCAGGCTGGCTTCCTCGCCGTGGAGCAGTTCCGGCACCTGCGATACATCGGAGACGTTCGCCGCCGTGCCCTTCACGGTGTGAACCAGGCCGGTGACGACATCGGCCCCGATATGCGCCTTCATCCCGAAGTACCACTGGTTGCCCTTCTTCGCTTGGTGCATCTCCGGATCGCGGGCCTTCTTCTCGTTCTTGGTCGAGGGCGAGGCCGCGATCAGGGTGGCATCCACCACCGTGCCCTCGCGCAGCATCAGTCCCCGCTGCTGCAGATGGGCGTTGATCCGGTCGAAGATTACCTGGGTCAGGTTGTGCTGCTCCAGAAGCCGGCGGAACTGCAGCAGGGTCGTAGCATCCGGGGCGTCTTCGCGGCTCAGGTCGATCCCGACAAAGCTCCGGATCGCCCGACTGTCATAGACCGAATCTTCGATCCTTCCGTCCGACAGGCTGAAGCACTGATCCGCCACATACATCCGCAGCAACCGTTCCAGACCCATCGGCGGACGGCCCCGCTTCCCCTTCGGGTAGTGCGGTTCGATCGCCTCCACCACCGCCGCCCAAGGCGTGATCGCATAGAAACCGGTCCCACCGCGTCTGCTTGCGCTTGGCGGAATACTCAAGATCGGAACGGCTGCGCTGGGGCATCGGTCGTCACCTCGGGCAGAACGCCTGGCGCCATTATCCCAAACCCGTTCGTCGGGCGGGAGCGGCGGCGGCATAAATCAATGTTTCCCTACGTGCTCGTGTGCGCAGCTGATAGCGAGCTAACTGGTTCTTGCATGTTGACTCTTGCGCGGTGGTGTGGGGATCGGTTCCAGTCGCAGGAGTATGGTTCAAGTACTATATGACCCGTGCGCCCTTGTCCCACGGTAATTCCTGAGGAACGAATTCATGACGCCTGGCTACCCCCGTTCGCCCCAGGCAGACCGTATCGTGTTCCGATACAGCTTCCGTAATTGACGAATCTTGTATCGTAGCTCTGGAGTTCTGGCGCTGGCTGCGATTCGCGCCTTCAAGGGGGCGCGGAATCGGTACAGCTTCATCGCCTCCTGTAATTCTTTATCGTATGTTCTTCGTCCTCGAGTGGTTTCAGCAATATATCGAATTCGGTGCTTGTTATAGATGTCGAGATTGAAGGCTTCGGTGAATTTGTCCAGGGTTCCTATTATTTCCAGGCAAAGGAGTGTCCTGAGGCATTTCTCACAGCGCGAGCAGTTCTCCCCCTTTTCATTGGTTACGCATACGTCCAAGCCCTTTCGCGCGGTTCGGTTCTCTCCGATTGCCACTGTCTTCTGAACCCGGTTGAGCTCGCCACCCACGGGAAGTATCTCGATGGATTCAGTTCCTAGGATGGGCAGCAAGACAGGGTCTGTGTGCGCGATCGAGCCCGTTTGTCCAACAAATGTACTCGCATACGGATAGGCTGAAGAGTACAAGAATCGGGACGTTCTCTCCTGAAAGAGAAGTGCTGTCGCGCTGTTCCTTACCGAATGCGTCTGTACAAAGTCAATTTCTTTCGATACGTGGAAGAAGTCGTCCATATTTGAGTCAATCGGAACCAGTTCGAACCCCTCCTGGGATGCTTTTTGTTTTAGGTTTTCATATCGCTCGATGAACTCATTCGTATTGGATCGTTTTTGCGACCCTACATTGTGGTAGGTCAAAAAGGAGAGCCCAAACCCCTGCGGCGCATTGTCAGGATGGTATTGCGTCAGAGTGCAGAAGGAGTCCACCCCAGCGGAAAAGCCTGTCGCAACTAGCCCGTCTCCATGGTGCGGAGGACGTGGCGCGGGGGTTGCTTTGACCTTAACCTGTGTGAGGTAGGGCGCAATAGCCAGAAGGATCGTTTGAATTGGGCCGTTAAGGTTTCGGAGAAGCTTTTCGGATACGGTGGTGGAGAGATGGATATCTTCGCCTAAGGCCATGGCGGGGATGATAAGGGCGAGCGCGGCTGCGTCCGATGCTTCGGATATCATTTCGGCGTAACGGTGGAGCGTGCGGAAATATAGGGTGCCGGGCAGTCGTGGATGGTGAACCGTGGTTTCGAAAACGGCCCAGCCATCTTCTTCGCGTTTTTCCATTTGGGCGACGTGGATGGTCATGAAACTGTTCCGTAGTGGTGGTTTCCGGTTTCGCTATGTGATCTGGAGTTGAATTCGTCGATCTTTTTTTCTATGCGTCTAACACGGTCCTGAAGAATGCCTTCGCTACTGAGTTGGAAAGACCCTTTCTGCGAGAGCTGTTGCAGCTTTCGAGAGAAGGTATAAGCCTTAATGCGTGCAAGCAGCCAGCCATGGGGTGACCGGTGGGCGTGAGACCATATCGTTGGCAGCTTGTGGAAGCGGATGTCAGTCTGAATACTGGCGGACCAGTCGTACCACTTGCTCAGTAACATTTGTCGGTTTGTAATCACGGGAAGCCACGGTACGCGAAGTGCGTCGGCGGTGATCGCGCCGTGCATGGCGGAGCAGATGAGCTTGCGGGATCGTCCGATCTGATCGATTACGCTGTCGCAAGGGGCTTCCGGGTGAATGAAATGAACGCCGGCCTGCTCGCAAAGCTGGCTCATTCGTTTGGAGAAAAGGGCGTGATGCGGCATGAAGGCGCAGTCGATATCCTTTTTGCGGTTGAGGTCTTCGGTGCGGTGGAGGAGGATGCCGGGATCAGAGATGGCGAGTTTCGGGTCCAGGTTCAGGGAGGCGGCGGTCAAGGGACCCCGTACGAAGTGGACCGTCCAGCGCGCGATGGCTTCTGCAGGGACCGTTCCATAACCGAGGCCGCTGCCGAAGATGTGGAGAGTGCCCGAGGTGGGCAGGCGTTCGTTGAGCAAGGTGCCAATGCCGACAAACACCTCGTCGGATCCCGGCTCAGTCTCCAGTGGCGTATCGATGAAGCGTGGCCAGAGGTAGTCGTTAAGAGCGTCCCCAAAGTTGGGGTGTTTACGATAGCTGTAGAGATACATCTCTGGCTCCAGCACAATCCGGTGGAATGCCTCCCGGATGTTGGGTTTGCATGAAATGGCGGTGAGCGCGACGTGCTAGCCGCTTGATCCCCATGATGGAGTAGTCGCCTTGTCCGAGAATCCTTTGAAGGTCGCTGTGGTTATCCCGTACTTTCAGCGAGAGCGCGGTCTTTTGCGCCGTTGTGTCCAATCGGTGCTCGATTGGCGGGCTGGACTTTCGATATGCGTGATTGTGGTTGACGATGGTTCGCCCTTGCCGGCTGACCAAGAGATCGGGGACCTCCTGGATGATGGAGAGATCGTGATCGTCCGAAAGGAAAATGGCGGACCGGGTGCGGCAAGAAACACCGGTCTGGATCATGTGCCTCGCGACACACCGTTTGTGGCATTTCTCGATTCGGATGATCAGTGGATTGGGCCGTTTCTGGGAGATGCGGTTCGCGCGCTCGGCCGGGGCTTCGACCTGTTTATTGGCGATACGCAACGAACAGGGATTTCCAGAACGCGTTTCCAATGGGCGGATTCCCGGGAAGACAATATTCACCCGGAGGACCATCCACTGATCGATGCGGAGCATGAGCTTTACGAGTTTTCTGGCGACTTTTTCGATCTCCTGGTACGTCGAAGCAGCATCATTAGTGCGAATGCCATGGCATATCGACTGGATCGTTTTTCCAGGAACCGGTTTCCAGAGGGTCTGATGCAGGGCGAGGATCGGTTCTTCAAGCTGCAACTGGGGCAATCGCTGCGACGCGTAGCATTTTCGCCCCGTATTTATGCCGACGAAGGCGAGGGCGTGAATGTCTTCGACAAGTCGGGCTGGAAGACGGAAGGCTATCTTCGCCTGACATCCAACTACATTGCGCTCTCCCGCATGGTTCTTGAAGAGATTCGGCTGGATGAGAAGCAGCGGGCATTTGTGCGGGGACAGCTGGCGGACTCGCGGCGTTCTTTCGTCGCGGCCGTCTTGCACCAGCTGAGGCACCGTAAACCCCTGGACTGGTCTTTGGTGAGGGCGACGCTGCGTCGAGATCCGCTGGGGGCGGTCCTGTTCTTGCCGAACATCCTGGGCCTGGCCCTCGGACGCCTTGGACAAAAGGGTGGACGGCCAACGGCGTAAGCGATGTTGGGCGGCTAGCATGGCGCGTCCCGGTGCCGACTGGGCCATTCGAGTGTCAGTTCGGACATGTAAGTGCCTCTCAGGATGCTTTCGGGGCTCTGGCAAAACGCCATGCCACCGGCAATGGCGGAGGGCAAGGGCGTCTCGTGCCAGTCGCCAGATGAGTAATCGTGCTGGGCTCCGTTTACGGCTTGTCTGAACCCGCGATTCACCCGTCGCGTGTCGGTGACAGCGTGTCCGCCTGGGTTCAGGAGGGTGAGACCCTGCCGACCGCCGTATTCGAGGTTCAGCCGTTGCACGATGCAAGGCTTCTTCAGGGAAATGATCAGGGTGACAGTGCCGACGACGTCCCGGTATGTTGCTCTCCGCAGGGCGGCGCGCCGGCCTAATGCGCCATCCAGCAACCGCCAGTCGAGTGCTGCCAGGGTTCGCGCCGGTAGGCTTGTGTCGGCAAGGCGAAGCAAAGGGCGCGGGTGTCCCGAGAGCGTTACTCGCAAGCGTTCTTCCGAAGCCTCGCTTTCACACTGTTCGAAGTCCGTGAGTCCGAACAGGCGGTCGTCGATCAGGAACACGGGCGTCCAGCCCGCCAGGGCGGGAGCGTGCAGCAGGGCTTTTGCGGGTATTCGGGCAGGCGCGGGACAAAGCACGTTCCCTTGCCAGGTCACGTGCAATGGCACGCCACCGGCATAGCGCAGCTCCACGGTGTCGCGGCTGAAGGCCTGTGGAGGCTGCCCGTGCGTAGCGACCAGGGCAAGGGTGGCAGACGGTGTCCCGGCCCGGAGAAGCTCGGTCCCGATGTGGGCTGGCTGTGCGGCCTCGAGCGCATCGAGGTGGACGGCATGCTTGCGATCAGGGCGGTTCGTGCGACAGCGCGCCCATGCGACTATGGCCGCGGCCCAGGCGTTGTAGACCGACAGATGCATGTAGGGGTCCCAGCCTGTGCCCGAAATGGCGGTATCGGCGGGGTTCAGTGCCAGGAAGCCATCGGGTCGAATCTGGTCGGACCAGCGCCCAAGAAGGCCGCTCAACATCCGTCCGGATGCGGTGTCCTGGTGTGCGTCAGTTGCGGCCCCGAGCAGTAGCAGGCTCGCTACCAGACAGGCATCTCCAAAGAGCGCATGGCTGCTCCGGCCGAGGCCGCCAGCATGGCCGTGGCCGTCCCACACGTAGAGGCTCCATCGCAGCAGGCGCTCGATGGTGGGCCGCCATGCTTCCGGTTCGCCAAGCTCCGCGGCCATGACCGCCACGAATAACGCTTTGTGATGATAGGCCGCGGGTGTGGCCCCGCGTGCCGGTGTGCCGGGGCGGGCCGGGTAATCAACGAAGGCGCCTGAAGGGGTTGTCCAGCGGTCAACGAGTCCGCGCAGGCGCGCATGCGCCCGGGGTTCGGCCTTGCCGTTGGCCTCCTGCAGTTCGCACAGCCGGGCCAGCAAGGTCCAATTGTTGGATGGATAACGGCGCGCCAACTTGCAGCCTTGAGCCAATGCCCGGCTGTGCGCCACTTCGCTTGCCGGTGCCCCGGATCGCTCGAGGTGCTCCGCGAGCAGGTTCAGCAGGAAGCGGTTGAACGGGGCGTGCCCGGTCTGTTGCGCGGGCAGGGTCTCCCATGCCTCCAGGGGGTGCCGCCACATCCGCGAGTCGGGCCCATCCAGGATTGCAAGCGCGAGAGCGGCACCGGTTTGGCCGTAGTGATCTGCGGGTGTGGGGGCTTCATCGACTGGATCGTGCAAGCCACAGCCGGGCCGGATGTGTGTGCGTAATGCAGCGGCGAGCGTGTCGAGACAAAGGTCCAACCCGGGTACTACCGGGTTGGAGGGAGGGATGATCGGTATGGCCCCCATCAGGTCTGCATCCGCAATCGAGTCAGCCCCTGGACGATGACGGCCCCATCAGGGTGCCGGACATCACCGTGTCCTTGTCTGCGCGGACTGGGTTGGGTTCGGGATCCGGACCCGAGGCTGGTTCCGGCTCCATGGGCCGACTGGCTGCCGGGGCCGTGGCCGCTTGTGGGGCCTGTTCCAGTTCCCTGCGCATGATGACGGCCAGGGCGACAAAGGCATATAGCAGGTTGAAGTAGGCGACATCCAGGAAGATGCCGGATATCAGATAGCCCACGAGCCCAATCTGCAGGGCCCATGCGTATTCCGAAAGCCAGACTTCTCCCGTTTGTTGGCGCGCCGATCGCCGGATCCGATTGAAGGTCTGAAACGTGAAGGCGATCAGTAGCAGGAATACGGCCAGGCCGCCGAATCCGTGCTGCCCCAGTATCCCGAAGTACACGCTGTGGGGGGACAGTACGTGGCGCCAGCCACCCTCGAAATTGGCATAACTAATCCACCACTCATAACCTAGCGCTGTGTTGCGGAAGCCCATGCCAGTGAGCGGTCGTTCCAGCGCCATGTTCCAGGCCACGCCCCAGGACTGGATGCGTTGCATGGCGGATGTGTCTTCCTCGTAGGTCTCGATCGTCTGCCAGCGCTCGACCAGTGGCTCCGGTGCAGTGACGCCGACCACCGCTATCAGGAAAAAGCCGACGCCGACCATCAGCCATTTTTTCTGCATGTGCCAGAAGAGCAGGGGCACGATCGCGAGCAGGCCGACAAACGCCCCGCGCGAGTGGGTGGCGAGGATCGCGATTGCGGTGAGCCAGAAGACGCCGTACAGGAACCAGCTAATGGGGCGCGAGAATCGACGGAGCAGGTCGAATCCCAGGTCGACCCACTGGTGATGGAACATGCGCGCGCTTGCCAGGATGAGTGGCAGCACCATGAGCATGGCCAGGCCGATGTAGGTATTGCCGGAAAGGTAGGAGCCAACGGGCCCAAGGACCATGTGAGCCCCGCCCGTCTGGATGGCGAAGATGCCGCCCTTGAATCCGTAGAAGGCGAGCGAGGCGGTGATCACCAGCAGCAGCCAGACAATGCGGCGCTCGCCGTAGATCAGCAGGGGGGTGATGAAGGTGATCAGCAGGATCTTCATGAAGTGGATCCAGAAGTCCCAGGCGCCACTGGAATTCACCGCGAAGTGGCTGGTCATCGCGAAATACGCCGCCAGCGCGAACAGCATCACCGTCTCGCGGGTGAACGGAAACGGCTTGCGATCCTTTGCCAGGAACAGTGCGACCAGGGTCGCCCCGCCAAGGTAGGTGGCGAGGGGGGCCCCGCGCATGAAGGTCCACGCATGCCACTGGGGCGCAAAGAGCCCGACCCAGAACCAGGCCAGGATGCCGATCCACGCGTAGCGCACGATCAGGGGCACGAGCACGACGACGATCAGGGCGAGCAGGTAATCACGCATGCAGTTCGAACCTCGCGCCGCTATGGCCGGGACGGACGGAAAAGGGATGGCTCATGGCGCGTCTTTTCGGATGTTACACGCGGCGAGAGGCATTTAAGGCCGGGCCGACGAACGGACTACTAACGCTGCGGCCGGGTCGCGGCCAGCGGTGCAAAGTGCGTGGGGTATGATCGACCCGTCAGTCTCCGAGATCCCTTGGCGCCGAATGTCCTTTCTCCTGCACGATTCCGTATTGATGCAAGCCGAGCGCTCGGCGGCCGTGCCGGCCCTGCGCCATCGGGGTGCCGTCGAGGACTATGCGACGCTGGCGGCCAGTATCGGGCGCGCCGCGGCGCGCCTTATGGGGCGCGGCCTGGAGCGTCAGGAACGGGTGGCGGTCTACCTCGACAAGCGGCCGGAGACGGTGCACGCCCTGTTCGGTGCGGCTCGCGCCGGCGGTGTCTTCGTTCCGGTTAACCCGCTACTCAAGGCGGAACAGGTGGCGCACATCCTGCGCGACTGCAATGTGCGCATCCTGGTGACCTCCGCGGACCGCCTGGCGGCACTGCGTGCGGCACTCGCCGGGTGCCCCGACCTGCACACGGTGCTGGTGGTGGGGCAGGAGTCGAGCCAGGACTCGGGTCAGGACTCGGGCGATGCCGGGGGCGGGCATGTGCGAGTGGACGCCTGGGATGCCGAGCCGGATCGCGATGGATTGAGCGGGCACCGGGTGATCGATACCGACATGGCCGCGATCCTTTACACCTCGGGGAGTACCGGACGCCCCAAGGGGGTTGTGCTTTCGCACCGCAACATGGTCGCGGGCGCACAGAGCGTGTCGACCTACCTGGACAACCGGCCGGAGGATCGCATCCTCGCGGTGCTCCCCTTCAGTTTTGACTATGGCCTGAGCCAGCTGACCACCGCCTTCCGGATCGGGGCCGAGGCCGTGTTGCTGAATTACCTGCTGCCGCGCGACGTGATCCGGGCCGTGGAGCGCGACGGCATCACCGGCCTTGCGGCCGTCCCGCCTCTGTGGATCCAGCTCGCCCGCCTGGAATGGCCGGAAGCGGCACGCGCCTCCCTGCGCTATATCACCAACTCCGGCGGTGCGATGCCGAAGGAGACACTCGCGGCCCTGCGTGAACAACTTCCTCGCACCGATTGCTACCTGATGTACGGATTGACCGAGGCATTTCGCTCTACCTATCTCCCACCGGCCGAGCTGGACAAGCGTCCCGGCTCCATGGGCCGGGCGATCCCCAATGCGGAGATCCAGGTGGTCCGCGAGGACGGCAGCCCCTGCGCCCCCGGCGAGCCGGGCGAGCTGGTGCATCGCGGTGCGCTGGTCGCCATGGGGTACTGGAACGATCCGGAACGCACGGCGGAGCGTTTCCGCCCCGCGCCGGGCCAACCGCCCGGTGCGCCCCTGACCGAGATGGCGGTGTGGTCCGGCGATACGGTACGCATGGATGCGGATGGGTTCCTCTATTTCGTCGGGCGCCGTGACGAGATGATCAAGACTTCCGGGTACCGCGTGAGCCCCAACGAGGTGGAAGAAGCGGTCTATGCCACAGGGCTGGTGGCGGAGGCCGCCGCGCTGGGGGTGGAACACCCGGGCCTGGGGCAAGCGATCGTGCTTGTGGCCCTGCCGCAGGCCCCGGGGCTGCGGGCGGATGACCTGGTCGACGCGCTGCGCCCCCATTTGCCGGGCTTCATGCTGCCGGCGCATGTCGGTTTATGCACCGAGCCGCTGCCGCGCAACGCCAACGGAAAGATCGACCGCAAGGCGCTTGCCAGCGAGTTTGGCGACCTGTTCCGGGAAGGGGTGCCGGCGTGAACGATACCCGCCCCGACCACTGCCCGATGGACCAGTTCAGCGTGGTGGACGACTGCCTCCAGCTTGGAGGGCAGTCGCTCGTAGATCTGGCCGCGCGTATCGGACAGACTCCCTTTTATGCCTATGACCGGGACGCAATGACCCGCCGGGTCGCGCTGCTGCGTCGCAGCCTGCCGGATGGCCTCTCGCTGCATTACGCGATCAAGGCCAACCCGATGCCGGCGGTCGTACAACACATGGCCGGGCAGGTGGACGGGCTCGATGTGGCCTCGCAGCGCGAGATGCAGGTGGCGCTCGATACCGGGACCCGTCCGGATGACATCAGCTTTGCCGGACCGGGCAAGTCGGTGCCGGAGCTGGAGGCCGCCGTCGCGGCCGGGATCACCATCAACCTGGAATCTCCCACCGAACTCGAGCGGGTCGGCGCGATTGCCGCGCGTACCGGCTATCAGGCCCGTGTCGCGGTCCGGGTGAATCCCGATTTCGAGCTGAAGAGCTCCGGCATGCGCATGAGTGGCGGCCCCAAGGCCTTCGGGATCGATGCCGAACGGGTCCCCGACCTGCTGGCCCGCATTGGCGAACTCGGGCTGCATTTTCGCGGTTTCCATATCTTCTCCGGCTCGCAGAACCTGCGACCAGAGACCTTGGTCGAGGCGCAGGGGCAGACGTTCGAGCTTGCCCTGCGTTTGGCCGAGTCCGCCCCGGGGCCGGTCGAGATGCTGAACATCGGCGGCGGCTTCGGTATCCCCTATTTCCCGGGCGATCAACCGCTGGATCTCGGGCCGGTCGCGGAGCACCTGGAAGGCCGTCTGCCTGCGGTGCGGGATGTGCTCCCGGATGCAGAGATCATTCTCGAACTGGGGCGCTACCTGGTGGGCGAGGCCGGCATTTATGTGGCCGAGGTCCTGGACCGCAAGGAGTCGCGCGGCCAGGTGTTCCTGGTCACCAATGGCGGCCTGCATCACCACCTGGCCGCTTCCGGCAACTTTGGCCAGGTGATCCGCAAGAACTATCCGGTGGTGGTGGGCAATCGCGTGCGCGGTACCGAGCGCGAGGTCGTGAACGTGGTGGGCCCTTTGTGCACGCCGCTGGATGTGCTGGCCCAGCAGATGGAACTGGCACGCGCCGACGTGGGCGACCTGATCGTGGTCTTCCAGTCGGGTGCTTACGGCTACACCGCGAGCCCCACGCGCTTCCTCAGTCATCCAGAACCCGTGGAGATCCTGGTGTGAACGGCGCCGTTGCCGTGCCCCCGGAAAGCCCGGCCCTGCCGCTGGCGCGCCAGACGGTGTATCTGCCTTTCCGCTTCGGGTATCGCACCCTGGCGGAGCCGGTGCGCACGATGCAGGTGCTGCAGCTTCCGTTTACCCGGATTCGTGCCGAGCATGCCGAAGAGATCCTGACGGCCGCACCGGACGAGGACTGCCTGATCCGCTCCATGCCGGTGGAGGCGCCCCTGCCCCGCGTCTCGCGGTTTCGGGGGCGATTGCGCTTCGTGCCACGCCAATACCAGCGCCATTTCATCGATTTGACCACCGGGTGGGACGCCTATCAGGGACGGTTCAGCGCGAAGACGCGCGCGAGCATGCGCCGCAAGGTGCGCAAGCTGGCGGAGGCCTCCGGCGGCGCGGTCGACTGGCGTCAATACGACACGCCGGAGGGGATCCAGGAGTTTCATCAACTCGCCCGCGAGGTGTCGGCCCGGACCTATCAGGAGCGCTTGCTGGATGCCGGTCTGCCCGGGGGCAAGGCGTTCGTCGAGCAACTGGTGGAACGTGCTCGCGAGGGGCGGGTGCGCGGGTACCTGCTGTTTCTGCAGGGGCAGCCCATTGCCTATCTGTACTGTCCGATCGACGACGGGATTCTGCGTTACGCATTCCTCGGCTACTTGCAGGAGCATGCCGACCTGTCCCCCGGCACGGTCCTGCAGTGGCTGGTGCTGGAGGCGCTGTTCCACGAGGAGCGATTTGCCCTGTTCGATTTCAGCCCGGGGGAAGGCGCGCACAAGTCGCTGTTCGGGAAGGACTCCCGCTATTGCGCCGACGTGTACCTGTTGCGCCCGTCCTGGCGTAACCGCGCCCTGGTGTACTCGTATCTGGCGGTCACGGACCTTTCGCGTCTGGCCAGTGATGTCCTGAGCCGCTTGCAGCTCAAGGGCCGGGCCAAGCGTCGTGCCCGGGCGGCCGCGGCAGGCTGAGGGGCGATCGCTCGTGCGCCGACTGCGCCTGTCACCGATGACGTTCGAGGCATCCGCCCTGTGGCTGCTCAAGCGACTGACCGGTCTCCAGGTCCACTGGCTCTACGAACTGCGCGCGGCCGCCACGGACGGCGGGAGTCCGCACGGGGGGGCACCGGAAGTGTGCTACCACCAGTTTCGTGATGTGGCGGGGTTCGACGGTCTGCCCGAGGATCAGGCCCGGTCGATCGCGGGACACACCGGCCGCTCACCGCGGCGCCTGTTGCGCGAGGGCGGGCGCATCCATGCGCTGGAGGCGGGCGGACGAATCGTGTCGCAGCTGAACGTGCAGTTCGGCGCATTCGATGTCTCCACGCCGATTCCGTTGCGGTTCTCCCTGCCGGCCGAGGCGTTCTTTGTCTCCTTCCTGTACACGCCCGAATCCGAGCGCGGGCGGGGGCACGCCCAGGCACTGGTGCGGCATGCCTGCGAGACGCTGTTTCGGGAAGGCTACGGGCGCGCGTACTGCCACGTCCGCTCCACCAACATTGCCTCTCGCCGGGCATTCCGGCGCGCAGGCTGGCGGCCGGCGGGGATCATTGTCGCGACCACGTCCGGACGCCTTGTCGCCACCCCCGGTACCCGCCGGCGGGGCTTCGGCGTCACGCGCCTCAAACCCGCCGCAGAACCCTCCGGATCCGGTCCTTGAATTTCAGACGTGCGGCGAGGGCAGAGAGGGTGTCAGAGAGCCTGTTGAAGCTACCCAGCGAGGTGTAGAGGAGGGTCCCCCGCACGTTTCGGGGGAACAGGTAGAACTTGCCTTCGCGGCGCGACTGGTTCGAGAGTTTGCGTTTCGCCGCGTTGTCCCCATGCAGCATGTCGACACGCTGGACGGTCGGTGACAGCGAACAGAGGTCCTGGAGGGTCCGTGCTTGCAGCACAATGCCCGGATGCCATTCGGACCAGTCCGGGTCGTAGCCGATGTG
This sequence comes from Thioalkalivibrio sp. AKL19, assembly GCF_000420165.1. GTDB lineage: Bacteria > Pseudomonadota > Gammaproteobacteria > Ectothiorhodospirales > Ectothiorhodospiraceae > Thioalkalivibrio. The sequence continues at coordinate 215,740 of NZ_ATUK01000011.1, forward strand.
GTGGCTGAAATAGGTGCCCTGAAAGACAAAGCCGACTCTCCAGGCGACCAGCTTCTGGTCCACAAACAAGCCGTAACATCGCGCGTAGCCGCGTTCGGCGGCGGCCTGCAGCATGCGCTCAATCCAGTGCCCCCGCTTCACCCCCAGTCCGAGCAGGCGGCTTTGGTAGGTGCGGGCCGATACGGGCTCGACGGTATCAAGAAACGCCGTGATCTCTTCCGGTCGGGAGAAGACATCCAGGCGTGCGCTTTGGCCGAAGTGTTCGTTGAATCGACGTTCACTGCGGCGGATGTCCTGGCGGGCCTTGCGTGGCAACGAGCCGAGATAGGCATCGAAGGTGCCTGGCAGGTCCGCCAGACGCCGCGTGTCTGTCTCGCCGCTTTGCAGTACGTGGTAGTGACGGCGGAGCTCGGCCGATTGCAGCGCCTGCCAAAGCGGTTCGCCTTCGACCACGCCGATCAGGAACACCACGCCGCGCCGGTCCAGGTGGCCTTTCAGCTCGCCGAGGACGGCCGTCAGGTCATCCTGCGACCAGTCGGGCAGGTTGCCGGTGAGTACATGGCGGCGGATCTCGATGCGCCTCAGGGCCATGCCACCGAGGACGAAGCTGAGGGCCCCGTCGTGGACATAGATGGGTAACTGGCGGGAGTCCCGCTCGGCCAGCAGCACGCTGCCGTGGCCGGGATGCCGCATGGCGAGCAGCCACTCCGGGTCATGCTCCATCATCGTGCCCGGCGCCGGGGGCGTGAAGGTCTCGCCCGGCGAGGCCTGGCGCAGGACCCAGTTCGCTGCGCGGGCACGATCGTTCTGGTGGGTCGCGGCGGCGCTGGGGGAGCGGGCCATGCTCACACCCCGACCGAGGCGTGGTTGAGGCGGTTGACGAGGATGCGCCCCAGGGCTCGATAGGCGGGGACATCAAGCGTGTCGTCATGGGGTGCTGCCGGCTCGTTTCCGAGTGTGCTCATGCAGGCCGCCTCCAGACCGGGCTGTTCCGCGACGAATTTGCACAGTCGCTTCAGGCGGTGGCGATTGACGCGATCAAGGGTCGGCGACCGGGCGGCGTCGCCCCGGTGCTTCACGAACTCGAATGGGTGGGTGAGGACCACGACATCCGATACGCCCTGTTCGCGGGCCTTTTTCAGGACGGTCCGGGTCTCCGGCCAGGAGCATCCCGTGATCGTGAGGGTCTTGTAGTGGCGTTCGCCCCGCAGGCAAAAGTCCGTGTAGGTGGTGACCGGGAACTCGCGTATGCCGTCGATATCGTGATGTCCGGCGAATAAGTGCAGCTCGGGCTCGCGCGGGCGGTAGATCGCCAGGCCGATGTTCGAGGCGATCCCCATGCCGCAGCGGCGCATCGCCGCGTAGACGCCAAGCCCGACCTTGAGCCCGCCGGTACGCAGGACCGTGGGCGCGGGCAGGCCCCAGCGGGTGAAGGTGTCCTGGCCCATCCGGATCAGCCGAACCTGCTCGTCCTCGCTGCGGCGGGTGATGTCATCGTTCGGCGGATTCGTCTGCAGCTGTTGAGACCAGTTCGGCTGTTCGAAGTACGTCCAGCAGGGGTGCAGGTGGAGTTGCACGTCATGCCCCCGCGCGGCGATCTCGCGCGCGATGCCCCCCATGAGCTCGTCTCCGAAATAGCAGGTGTTCAGGGTCTCGACAAAGAAGGTGCCGCGAATGCCGTACTGCTCCAGGGTCTCCAGAAGATAGCCCAGACCTTCCGAGCGACCATGGCGCTCGCAGTAGACGGACGGCGGGCCGATCGGCCGCCGGCCCTGCGGGTCGGCAAAGGCCCCGCCGATGCTGAATTCGGTGTCGACCGTGATGTGGACACGGGTGGTCATGCGGCGCGGCGTTCCAGGGGTCCGGCGAGGTTGCGGGCCAGGCGCAGGCCGAAGCGCAGGGGCGTGCGGTCCCAGGGGGTAAAGCGCGGGAGCTGGAACGGATCGGAAGCCGCGCGCGCGGCGCCGGCGGCGGTGGAGACGGCGGCATCGAAGCCGCACTCGCGCGCGATCTGCACGTGCGCGGCGGCGTAGTCGCGGTCCGGGCGGCCGTTGGGGTAGGCGAACAGGCGCAGCGGGCGGTCCAGCAGCGTTTCCAGATCGGCCTTGCCGCGCTGGATCTCGGCGCGCGCGGTCGTGGCGTCCACCTCGGTGAGGATCGGGTGGGTGGCCGTATGCCCGCCGATCCCCATGCCCGCTGCCACCAGTTCGCGGACCTGCGCGCGGGTCATCATCAGGTCGTCTGGCAGCTCCAGCCCGAAGCGCCGGGCAAGCGCCTCGGTGCCGGCTGTGCGCTGCTCCGCGGGCTGGTACTTGAACCGGCCGATCAGTTCGCGGATCAACTCCCGCCGGTCGGCGACCGTGTCCAGCTGCCGCTGTCCCAGCCCCTCCGGCGTCAGATCGATGGGTCCTGCTGGCAGGCGGCGTACGGTCTCGATCAGGGTATCGTTGAACATGCGCCCGCCGTCGAGATACCCGGTAGCGATGAAGAACGTGGCCGGCACGCCCGCCTCGCGCAGGATCGGCAGGGCGACCTCGGCGTTGTCGGCGTAGCCGTCGTCGAAGGTCACGCTGACCGCGCGGGCGGGCAGGGTGCCGGCCTGCAGGCGGTCCACGGCTTCGTCCAGTGGCAAGGGGTTCATGGAGCGGGCCAGCAGGCGCATCTGCCAGCGAAACTCATCGGCGTGCGGATCGCCGGGCAACAGCGGGTCGGGTGCGGGCAGGACGCGGTGGTAGATCAGGATGGACAGCCGCGCGCGGGAGCCGCCGGGCGACATCAGGGACAGCAGCGAGCGCAGCAGCATGCGGGTCAGCCCGTGGCGCGCGCGCGCGGCTCGTGCCCCAGCCATTGGGCGATGACGGAGGCAATGCGCTCGCCGGCGCGGCCATCCCAGTATTGCGGGGCGCGGCCCTGTTTGCCGCCATGGTCCATGACGTCGCGGAAGGCGGCCTGCAGACGCTTCGGGTCGTGTCCGACCAGGACATTGGTGCCCTCGTCGATGGTGATGGGCCGTTCGGTATTCTCCCGCAGGGTGATGCAGGGTACGCCCAGGGCCGTGGTTTCTTCCTGCATGCCGCCGGAGTCGGTGAGCACGACTCGTGCGTCCTTCATCAGGCCCAGCATTTCCAGATAGCCGGCCGGCGGCAGGACCGCGATGGGCGCCTCGCTCAGGTGGTGGTCCAGCCCGGAGGCCTGCAGCCGGTCGCGGGTGCGGGGGTGCAGCGGGAAGACCAGGGGCAGTTCGCGGGCGATGGTCGCGAGAGTGGCGATGAGGCGTTCCAGGATCGCCGGGTCGTCGACATTGGAGGGACGGTGCAGGGTCAGCACGCCGTAGGCACCCTCCGGGGCGAAGCGCGCCGGGTCGATACCCGCGGATTGCAGGGATTCGTCCCAGGGCACGGCCCGGTCCAGGTTGTGGAGCTGGGTGTCGATCATCACGTTGCCGACGAAGTGGACGCGTTCGTGTTCGATCCCCTCGCGGGCGAGGTTGTCGATCGCATGCCCTTCGGTGGTGAACAGAAGATCGGAGATCTGGTCGGTCAGGACCCGGTTGATCTCCTCCGGCATGCGACGATCGTAGCTGCGCAGTCCGGCCTCGACGTGGATCACGCCGATCCCCTTCTTGGCCGCGACCAGGGCACAGGCGATGGTGGAGTTCACATCGCCCACCACCAGCACGGCCTGTGGGTTCAGGCTGTCCAGTACCGGTTCGAAGCGGCTCATGACTTCGGCGGTCTGGATCGCGTGGGAGGAGGAGCCGACTTCCAGGTTGATGTCCGGGTACGGGATGTTCAGATCGGTGAAGAAGCGCTCGTTCATCGCCGGATCGTAGTGCTGGCCGGTATGCACGAGCTGCGCGGTGATGCCAGCGTTCGCCAGCGCGCGCATCACCGGGCCGATCTTCATGAAATTCGGCCGTGCGCCAACGACGCACACGATGTCGCATTGCTGATGGCTTGTCATGGGCTGTCGAGACGTCCTGTGGGCGCATGGGCGTGCCCGTTCGCGACGACGCCAACGGGCGCGGCTCGGCATCCTCGGCGGGTTCACGGCCCGGTCCGGATACCTGTGGAATCACTTTATCGTGTCGACAGAAACACGCTGCGCCATTCGTGAATGGCTCGTTAGGTCCGGAGTGCTTGCTGGTGCGTGACAACCGGATGGGAGGCGCTCATCGTTGGGTCTTGCAGACGGGTGCGACAGGGACTGCGTGGATCCGCATTCCGGCGCAGAGGTGCGGTGATGGGGTGTTTCGAGCGCGGATTGCATCAGGGGTCTTGCCTAACGCTTGCAGCGTGCGTCTGGCTGATCGCTGCCATTTCCGCCGCTTCGTCGGCTCCGGGAAGTCCTGGCGTTGGTCTGCCGGATGGGGGCTGGAATGTCGTGCGGGCCGGGCCGGAGGATTACCGGGCAGTAGTGGCAGCGCTGGAGCCCGGCGACTGGCTGCAGCTGGCACCGGGCGACTACCCCCGGGCCCTGCGACTGCATGGCGTGCGCGGAACGCCGGAGCAACCCATCGTGATCAGTGGCCCGGTCGACGGCGAGCCCGCCATCCTGCGTGGACGCCGCGGGGCGAACACGATCAGCCTGGTGGACGCCGAGCATGTCGTGATCCGGCACCTGACCCTGGATGGTGGTGGCGAACCCGTGGCCGGGGTGGTCGCCGAGGCGCGCGGTGATGGGGTCCATCACGTGACCCTGGAACACCTGACCATCCGTCATTACGACCATTCGCAGGGCAACGCCGGGATCACCACGCGGGCGCCCGCCCGGGACTGGGTGATCCGGCACAACGAGATCCACGATGTGGGGACCGGGATGTATCTGGGACAGCCGGACGGGACCAGCCCGTTTGTCGCTGGCGTGATCGAGCACAATCACGTTCACCGCACCCTGGGGTACAACATCCAGATCAAGCACCAGACGGACCGCGACGGGATCCCGGGGATGCCGGCGGAGCCGCGGGAGACCCGCATTCGGTACAACCTGCTGAGCAAGGCGGAGCGGGCGACCGACGGGGGACGGGCGCGGCCCAACCTGCTGGTGGGGCATTTCCCGCCTGCCGGGCCGGGGGCGGAGGACCGCTATCGCATCGCGGGGAACCTGTTCTATCAGAATCCGCACGAGCGTCTGTTTCAGGGCGAGGGGAATATCGAGCTGCACGACAACCTGTTCCTGAACGATACGGGCGACGCGGTACTCGTGCGGCCGCACAACCACCGGCCACGCGAGATCCGGATCGTGAACAACACGATCCTGGCTGCCGGGTTCGGCATCCGGGTGGACGCGCCGGATCGGGCCTATGACCAGGTGGTGGCCGGCAATGCCGTTTTTGCCCGGGAGCCGCTGCAGCTCGCTGAGGGGATCGCGGGCAACGACAATTTCACTGCGTCGCGCGAGGACGCGGCCCGGTATCTGAGGGCGCCCGATGCCGGGCTGGATGCGCTGGATCTCTATCCCCGGGAGGGCGCGCTGCACGAGCGTTCTGACAGCGTGAGTTCGGCCCCGGTCGCGGGTGCGGATCGCGACTACAATGGCCGTTTGCGCGAGCAGGCGGTCTGGGGTGCCTATGCCGGGCCGCCGGGGCCCAACCCCGGACGAGTGGACGTTATCGGACCGCGTGTCCCGGGCTGTGCGCCCTGCCGGTGACGCGGTTGCGAGCGCCGGTGTCGCACACGAAAACGGAGAGGTACCCGGCCCGACGCCCTCCATTACGATTGGCAAAGAGAACGGACATCTTATGCATACGCTTCCCGAGCTGGATGAAGTCACCATCGGAGTAGTCGGTCTGGGGTACGTCGGCCTGCCACTGGCCGTGGAATTCGGCCATCAATGGCCCACCCGCGGGTTCGATATCGACCCGGAGCGGGTGCGGCAGCTGCAGGCTGGAATGGATCGCACGCGCGAGGTAGAGCCGGAGAAGCTCGCCGCGACCCCGCAGCTGACGTACACCGCCGATCTCGAGACCATGCGCGAATGCAACGTGTTTGTGGTAACCGTCCCGACGCCGATCGACCTGCACAAGCGTCCCGATCTCGGCCCGCTTCTGGGGGCCAGTCGCAGTGTGGGGCAGGTCCTCAAGCCGGGCGACACGGTGATATTTGAGTCCACCGTTTACCCGGGCGCGACCGAGGAGGATTGCGTGCCGATCCTCGAGGCGCAGTCCGGGCTGGTGCATAACCGGGACTTCTTCACCGGCTACAGCCCCGAGCGCATCAATCCGGGCGACAAGGAGCACGGGGTCACCTCCATCATGAAGGTCACCTCGGGCTCCACCCCGGAGGTGGCCGACTTCGTGGACGGGCTGTATGCGCGGGTGATCACCGCCGGGACGCACAAGGCCGAGAGCATCCGCGTGGCCGAGGCCGCCAAGGTGATCGAGAACACCCAGCGCGACGTGAACATCGCGCTGATCAACGAGCTGGCCCTGCTGTTCGAGCGCCTGGGCCTGGATACCGAGGCGGTACTGAAGGCGGCCGGGACCAAGTGGAATTTCCTGCCCTTCCGGCCGGGCCTGGTGGGTGGACACTGCATTGGCGTGGATCCCTACTACCTGACGCACAAGGCACAGGCGGTGGGCCATCACCCGGAGATGATCCTGGCCGGGCGGCGCGTGAACGATGCCATGGGCGCGCACATCGCGGACAACACGGTGCGCGCCCTGGTGCGCAAGGGCATCAATCCGGTGGGGGCGCGGATCCTGGTGATGGGGCTAACCTTCAAGGAGAACTGCCCGGACCTGCGCAACACCCGGGTGATCGACATCCACGCCACCCTGGCTGGCTACAACGCCGAGGTGACGGTCTTCGACCCCTGGGTGGACCCGGCCGAGGCCGAGCACGAGTACGGCATTACGCCGGTGACCGAGACGCCGGCACCGGGGCAGTTCGATGCAATCATCGTGGCCGTGCCGCACCGCGAATTCCTGCAGATGGGGATCGAGGCCATCCGCGAACTGGCACGGCCCGAGTCGGTAATCTTCGACGTGAAATCGGTATTCCCCCGTACTGCCACGGATCTCCGCCTGTAAGGGGGGCCGAGCCCATCAGCGTTCGCGTTGATGCCCCCCCAGGTTCCTGATGGGGAAGCTTCGGGACCTGGCGCGGCGCGCACCGTTCCCCTGGGCCCCGGCGCGGCGCACGGATGGTGAACGCCACGCCCGCATAACGCCCGCGCTGTTCATGGGCGCGGCCGGAGCTACAGTGGCGGGACGCTTTCGTCCCGGGAGACGCTGAACCGTGTGTCCGTCCGCGTTGTTGCCCCATGGTTTCCGACGTGCCGCCTGATTGCAGGGGCGTCGCTGCGCCCCATGTGCATTCGGGCGTGACGCGCGCCCGCACCGATTCATGGATCGGCGCTTCCCTGGCCCTTCGATGAGCCGGCCGCGCGCCGGTTCGGAACCGCTGTCGCTGCGTACCTGCGCGCTGTGGGCCTGGCTGTCGCTGGGCGCTGCGGTCTACCTGACGCTGCTGCCGTTCGAGTTCGGCTCGATGAGCCTGGAGCGTGCCTGGGAGATCTACCGTGGCATGAGCCTGACCGGCCCCGGGACCAGTGGCCGCCAGCAGTTCATGGCCAATGCCCTGATGTTCCTGCCGCTAGGGTTCTTCTGGACCGCATGGCTGACTCATGGTCGCCGCAACCGGCTGCTTGCGATCGGCGCGTTCGTCTTCGTGGCCGCCCTGGGCCTGGCGGTTACGGCCGGCGTGGAGTTCTTGCAGGTGTGGTTGCCGTACCGGCATCCGGCGGCGGCCGATATCGCCGGAAACTTTTCCGGGGCAGTGGCCGGCTCGCTCGCCTGGCTGGCGTTGCGCGACCCGTTGGCGCGCTGGCGTCGGGTGCTGGAGGGTGCGGGTGCGCAGGCCCTGACCGCCGGGCTGGTGATCTATGCCGCCGCCTATGTGATGGTCGGCTTCGTCCCCTTTGACCTGGTGCTCGCCATGGACGAGCTGCGGGCTCGCCTGGCATCCGATGCCTGGGGCTGGTGGGTCGCTGCCGGGGCCTGCACCAGCGGGATTCGCTGTATCAGCTGGCTGACGCTGGAGGTGGTCGCCAGTATCCCGGTGGGGCTGCTCCTGGCATTGTGGCTGCACCGGCGCGGCGCCTCGCTGCTGGGGGCCGGACTCCCGCTGGCCCTGCTTCTTGCGGGGCTGCTGGAACTGTTGAATCTCGCCACCCTGTCGGGCATCGCCGAGGGGCGGTCCGTGCTGCTGCGGGCCCTGGGGATGAGCATCGGCCTGGCTATGTTCCGGCACCTGCCGGCACATCCCCATGGCGTCATCCGTGCGTTGCAGCAGTTCGCCGCGCCGATCCTCGTGGTCGGTGGCCTGTCCTACGCACTGTTGCTGGTTGCGCTGAACCATGGCTTCGGCCCGTTTCATGCCGATCTGGAGGCGGCGCGGGCGCAGTGGGACGACCTGAACCTGTGGCCGTTCTACTACCACTATCACGTGGACGAGATTCACGCCCTGCGCAGTACGGCGCTGCATCTGGCCATGTATGCACCGCTGGGGTTCCTGGTCTGGTTGTGGCAGCTGCGCCGTCCCCTGCAGCCGTCGGCGCTGAACCTGCTGGCCGTCGTGGCAGGGGTTGTCCTGGCGCTGCTGGTCGAGGCCGCCAAGCTCTTCGTGGACGGCGCGCGCCCGGACCCGGCCAGCCTGGTGCTTGCCGGCCTGGCCGCCTGGGCGATGGCCGCGCTGCTGCAATGGCTGGGTCGTGCCAGTGCCGTGGGGGGCGTACCCGCAGAACGGGCTGCGGCTGAGCCACGCGGTCCTCACCCGGAGCCGGCTGGGCCGGGCCCGAATCCGCGCGGTTTTCAGCGCCTGCGCCAGGCGCTTGCCGGCCTGCTGGCGCTGGCGACTCTGTTGCTGGCGGTGACCTGGCCGGTCGTGCCAGTGGCACTGAGCGCCGGGTTGCTGGCCTATGCCGCATTGCTGGCGTGGCGGCCGCAGGGCTGGCTGTTCGTGATCCCCGTGCTGCTGGCCACCCTGGACCTGACGCTCTACCACGGGCGCCTTTTCGTCTCCGAGCTGGACCTGTTCCTGTTGATGACCCTGGCCATGGCCCTCTGGCTCGGGCCGCATGCGCTGCATGCGGGGGCATCGTTGTTGCCGCGCGGCATTCGTTGGGCGCTGGGTCTCCTGGTGGCCTCGACGCTGATCAGCCTGGCGGTTGCCCTGTTCCCGCCCGGCACCTGGAACCCCGGCGAGGCGGTGCATTTTGCCCACCAGTGGAATGCCCTGCGGGTGGCCAAGGGCCTGCTGTGGGCGGTTGTCCTGCTGGCGATGCTGAGGGTTGCGCCTGTCCCGGTGCCGGAGCAGGTGACGCGCTGGTTTCTCCCCGGGGTGGCGCTGGCCCTGCTGGCGCAACTGGCGTTCGTGGTGCGCGAGCGGGTTACCTATCCCGGGCTGCTGAACTTCGATAGTGGCTATCGGCTGTCAGGGCTGTTTTCGGAGATGCAGGCGGGAGGGCCCAGCATCGAGACCTTTCTGGTGCTGGCCTTTCCCCTGGCCCTGATCTGGTGCTGGCGCCAGCGCCTCGGCCTGATGCTCGCCGGCTCGGCCCTGCTGGCGGTCGGGACGGCATACGCCGTGGCGATGACCTATTCGCGCGGCGGGTATCTGGGGTTGGCGGTGGCTGTGGTCGTGCTCGCGGTCGGGGTGCTGCTGGCGGCGTTGCATGGGCGCATGCAGGCTCGGCAGGGGGCACTGGTCGGTGTGCTGTTGCCCGTGGTGGCGATTGCCCTGGTTGCGGGCACCACGTTGGGCGGGTTTGCCGAGCAGCGGATGAGCCACATCGAACGTGACTTCGGAGTCCGCATGGATCACTGGCAGGCCGCCCTCGAACTGCCGGGCGGCGGGCCGCTTTCACCTCTGTTTGGGCGGGGTGTCGGCAGTTTTCCGGAGCACTACCGGACCGGAAACCGGGACGGGCGCCTGCCCGGCAATCTGGCCTTCACCCGCGCGGAGGGTGAGCCGCGCCTGCAAATCGGCGGTGGCGATTCGTTGTTCGTGAATCAGCGGGTGAGCCTGCCCCGCGACGGTCTCTATACCTTGACCGTGGAGGCCGCCAGTGCCCAGCCCACGGGATTTCGAGTCTTCATCTGCGAGAAGCCCATCCGCCATTCCTTCGTTTGTCGCAGCGAAGGCATGCGTCTGGAAGACGGCGGACGTCAGACCTTCCAGTGGACCTTCGATCTGGATCCGATGGAGACACGCCCCTGGCCCATTCAGCGCGGCCTGGTGTTGTCGCTGGGGGTCGATGCGCGCCAGCGGTCTGTCACCGAATTTTACAGCGTGCAGATCCGGGATGCGGCCGGTCGCGAGTACGTGGCCAACGGCGACTTCGCGCATCTGGGCCGTTACTGGTATTTCACCACGGACCATCTGTCGCCCTGGCGCGTCGAGAATCAATGGCTGGAGCTCTATTTCGATCAGGGCTGGCTGGGCGTGGTCGCCTTTGTCTGGCTGACGCTGGTCGCGCTCATCGTCCTGTTGCGGCAGGGGCTGAGGGGTGACGTGGTGGCGCTGGCCTCGGCGGCCGCTTTGGCCGGGGCATTGTCGATCGGCCTGTTCAGCACGTTGTTTTTCTCGCCGCGGAGCGCCCTGTTGTTCTATCTCGTCCTGTTGCTGGGCGCGGCGGCGACCACGGCGCCAACGAGCCGTGTCGCCCGACGAACCGACGGCCCCGGAAGTCTTTCCTCGTGATTGGCGCCGGCCGGGCGGTCGGCGGCGTTAGGGGCCGTTCGGGCCGGCCGGGCGCATGGCTAACGCTGCTCCCATCCCGGCGCGGGCCGGGCTGCTAATCTCGCGGGAAGAAACCGCCGTGGGGCCGGGGAGATGGGCGAGGCCTTTGATGCATTCGACGAGCGGCTGATGGAGCTGGCTCATTTTGTGGAGGAGGCCGAATCCCTGGAAAAGGGTTTGCTCGGGCTGGCCACGCTGGTGAGTTACGCCATGGAGTGCGAGCGCTGTTCGATCATGCTGCTGAAGCCGGACCCGGATGGGGGTGAGGCGCGCCTGCGTGTCCAGGCGCATTACGGGTATCTGCCCGATCAGGCCTATGACGTGAGCCAACCCCTCGGTGCGGGGATTTCGGGGCGGGTGGCGAGTGCGCGCAAGGGGCTTCTGATTCGCGACCTGCATGCCTCCGATCTTGCTGCCGAGGCCCGGCGCGCCGCCGGCGCGGACCCGGTCGACGTGATTGCGGTGCCGGTCATTCTGGAGGGCGACTTGCTGGGCGTGATCAACATCGACAGCCCCCGGGGACGCGACCGGCTCACAGGGGAAGACCTGCGCCGCGCGTTGATCCTGGCCCTGGTAGTGGCCAAGTCGGTCCTCATCCATCGCCTAAAGGGACTGTTGCGCACCAGCTTCATGCAGCTGGCGCTGGCGCGTCAGCCGGGGGCGGCCACGGGCCCCATTACCCACGCCCCGGAGCGCGTGGCGCGGTTGCTGGCGCGCACGCTCTACGACGAGATGAGCCGTGCCGGGTTTTCTCGCGATCATGTATTAATTGCCGCGACCGAGCTCATTGGTCAGGTGAGCGAGGACCGGGAATGACGGCGCGCGCGCGCGGGACGCTGACGTTTGGGGTGGCGCCATGAAAGATGCCGGCTTCGAGCGCCGCTGGCGCCAGCGCTTCCTCCAGCGCGGTGCAAGCCTGGAGGACGATGCCGACATCGCGGGGTGGACGCGTAGCGGCCTGAGCAGCCGTGTGCGGCAGTTCGACGACCTTTGGCGACGTGCCGGAATGGCGCCCGGGCGCTGGCTGGATATCGGCTGTGGCGCGGGTACCTACACGCGGATGCTGCAGGCACAGGGTCACACGGTCTGGGGGCTCGACTATTCAACCCCTTCCCTGCAGAAGGCGCGGGATCGAAGTGACCCGGCGATTCCCTGGCTGGCGGCGGATATCAATTACCTCCCGCTGGCGGACGCCGCGTTCGACGGGGTGCTCTGCTTCGGCGTCATGCAGGCCTTGTCGGACCCCAAGCCGGCACTGGCCGAGATTCGGCGCGTACTGCGCCCCGGGGGCGAGGCCTGGATCGATGCGCTGAATCTGCGTTGCCTCCCCACGGCGGTTCGCGAATGGCGCCGGTGCCGGCGAGGGCGCCCGCTGCATCTGCGCTACGACGACCCTCAAGGTTTTCGCGCGGCAGCGGAGGCCGTCGGTCTGCGGCCCGAGGCGTTGTACTGGCTCCCTTTGGCCCCCGGCCGCCTGGCGCGCCTGCAGCCGCTCCTGGAGAACCGGGGCACCCGGGGGGTCCTGCAGGCGGTGCCGGTCGCCGGGGCGTGGCTGAGTCATTCGTTCATTCTGCGGGCGCGGCGGGTGTGAAAGGCGGGCCGAGCGGGGCTGTCGGAAAACTTTCCACTCGGCCCCCCGGGGTGCGCTGCGGGCTTTGTTCCGTCGCGCGAGGAAGTCTTGATATCAGTGAGTTACCCGTTATTCAGAAGGATGGCACTTCGCTTGCTACGTACCAAGAGAAAGCGTCTGATTGCAGTGTACCCCCCGGATCGAAGCCCATTGCGGCGTGGCCGGGTGCCCTTGCCCGGACGGCGAAATGGCGAGGATTGACCTGGAGCAGGCACGAATGAGTGATGAACACGAGCACAACGGAAATCATGGCGCCGAAGACGTAGGCGACGGCAAGCCCGGCACCCCCGTCGACCGCGGCTTGGGTTCTTCCGCCCCCCGCAGCCGGAGCCGGCGCCGCCTGACCGCGGCCGGCCTGGGTGGGGTGATGCTGGTGTCGCTCCCGGCCAAGTCGGTCTGGGGCGCTCAGGGGCAGTGCTCGCTGTCGGGCAATATCTTCTCCGCCAACGTCTCCAATATTGACCACGAGTGCACCGCGGGCGATGGCTGTACCTCGGCGTTCTGGAAGGACAACTGGGGTGCCTGGGACTGCACCGGGTATTCCCCGGGTTCCTGCATTCAGACCAGCGGGACCGACACCAATTGCCAGCGTTTTGACGCCACGGTGAGTACAGGCGGCGCGACCTCCTTCGAGGAGGTATTCGGTTACAGGCCGGAATGCCTGACCGGCACACCCTCGCTGATGGAGGTGCTCCAGGCCTGGGGCGTATGCAGGGGGTCGCTCGACTGGCATGCAGTGGGCGCCGTTCTGAACGCAGCGTGTACCTCGATCGACTTCGGCGCCTCGGTCGACGACGTGATCAAGGCCTATTCGATGGCCCGCGAGGATGTAAGCAAGCACTCGGCGGTGTCGAACGTCTTCGCCTATATGAACGAGCGCTTCTGCCCGGTCAACGGCCTCGGTGACTGTGGCGACGGTTATACGCGCAACGAGGCGGGCGAGTGCGTGGAGGTGCGGACCAACTCGACCGGCACTCTCAATCGTTGATATCCCGGGGCGCTGCCCACCAGCGCTCCCGGACCGGTCGGTACACGAGGCCCCCCTTGTCCGTTTCTGAAGAATCCTTTGCGCTGATCCCGCTGCCCGCCGCTCACGTGCGGGCATGGGACGAATCCGTGGTTGTCTATGACCAGCGCTGTGGCGAGACGCACGTGCTGCAGCCGCCTCTGATCGACATCTTCCAGGCCCTGCAAGCGGGACCGATGACGCCGGCCACCCTGTTCGAGTACCTTGAACAGCGATATGACGCCACGGAAGGGGACCTGGAGGATGCGATGCAGGCCGGCTTGAGCCAGTTGCGGCAGCATGATCTGATCCGTGTCTCCCCGGAGTCGCGGGACGCGTGATTGCCCATGAAGACCTGAAGGCGAGGTTGCGGGACGCCGGCCTTGCCATCCAGGTGGGTCCCTTTGTGGTGCGGTTGCGGTCGCAGCTGGACCGAATCGAACGTTCCGTGGCCCTGTTCTACGACCGGCAGCTGCTGCCGGTCGATGGCGCCCCGTTCGCTGATTTTCACGTCACCCTTGCGCGTTCGTCCGGCCTGCGCACGGTCTGGCGGCCGCAGGCGCGTTTCTTTCTCGATGGCCGCTCGCCCTTTCGTCCCCTGCCACTGGCTCATGCCTATCCGCTGTTCGAGTGGGGCCTGAACTGGTGCATCGCCCAGCATGCCCATGACTACCTGATGGTCCACGCGGCGGTGCTGGAACGCGACGGCCGCGCGCTGGTGATGCCGGGCGAGCCCGGATCGGGCAAGAGCACCCTCACCGCGGCCCTGGCTCTGTCGGGCTGGCGGTTGTTGTCGGACGAATTCGCCCTGCTTTCGCTGGAGACCGGCAAGCTGGTGGCGCTGCCGCGTCCGGTCAGTCTGAAGAATGCCGCCATCGACCTGATCCGCGAGCGCCATCCGCGGGCGATCATCGGGCCCGCCTCCCACGACACCAGCAAGGGGACCGTGGCACATCTGAAGCCACCGGATTCGAGCATCGACCGGATGCACCAGCAGGCCGGGCCGGCCTGGCTGGTCTTCCCGCGTTTTTCTGCTGGAGGGAGCGACCGGCTGCAGCCGCTGGACCGGGCCGAGGCATTGCTGAAGCTGGTTGGCTCGTCCTTTAATTACAGCGTGGTGGGCGGTGCCGGTTTCGAGGCAGCGGCCAACCTGATCGAGCAAAGCGAATGCCTGACCCTGGAGTACGCGGACCTGGATGCCTCCCTGGGGTTGTTGAACGCGGTGGCCGGGGGCCCCGCATGACGCGCCCCGCGCTTGCGCAGCTGGTCGCGGTCCTGGTCCGGCCGGCAGCCGCTCGCGAGCTTTCGCTGGCGGACTGGGACTTGCTGGTCCGGGTCGCGCGGGTCGCCTCCCTGGAGGGCCGCTTGCAGGCCACGATCGAGGATGCCGGGATGTTGCCGGATGTGCCTCCGGCTCCCCGGCGACACCTGCACGCCGCGCGGGTCCTGGCGGATCGCCAGCACGCCATGGTGCGCTGGGAGGTGGCACGGATTCACGAGGCCCTGGCGCCGGAAGCGATCCCGGTGATGCTCCTGAAGGGTGCAGCCTACGTGATGGCCGGGCTGCCCAGTGCGCCGGGCCGGCAGTTCTCCGACGTGGACATCCTGGTCCCGCAGGCACGGATCCAGGAGGCGGAACAGCACCTGTTCGTTCAGGGGTGGGTCTGCGAGGGCTACGATGCCTATGATCAAAGGTATTACCGCCAGTGGATGCACGAGCTGCCGCCGCTGACGCACATGCGGCGCAAAAGCGTGCTGGATGTGCACCACACGATCCTGCCGCCAACGGCGCGGCTGCACCCCGATCCGGCTCTCCTGTGGAAGGCGGCCGTGCCGCTGGACGGCTTTCCCGGAATGTACGTTCCGGGGCCGGCCGACATGGTCCTGCACAGTGCGACCCACCTGTTTCACGACGGCGAACTGGAGAACGGCTTGCGGGACCTCGCCGACCTGGATGCCTTGCTGCGCCATTTTGCGGCGGACGATCCACATTTCTGGGAACACCTGACCGCGCGTTCCTTCGAGATGGATCTGGCGCGCCCGCTCTACTACGCGTTGCGCTATGGCAACGAACTCCTGCAGATCCCCGTCCCCGACTCGGCATTCCGCGCATTGGCCGTGGCGCGTCCGGCGTCGCCTCTGCGCGGACTGATGGATGGCCTTTTCCGGCGCGGGCTGAAACCGCATCACTGGAGTTGCGATGGCCGCCTGTCCGGCGCCGCTCGCTGGCTGCTGTATGTGCGTTCACACTACCTGCGCATGCCCCTGCACCTGCTGGCTCCTCACTTGATGCGCAAGGCTATCAAGGACCATCGCAAAGCCAAACGGGAAAAGTCGGAGCCCTGACCGGACCGCCCGGGAATGTCCGCCGCGTTGCCCGTGTCGGCGTTCACCAGCCGGCGCGCCTGCGCGTGCCCTTCGGCCTATCGAGTGCCGTTGCCGGGGCCGGCAAGGGGTGCGAGAACCAGTTCCGCCCGGAACAGGATCCGCGCGCCCGTAATCAGTCCGATGCAGCGATAGCGCAGCTGTTCCGTGCCGGATCCAGACAGGCCGCGAACCGCGGTCGGCACAGGCTCCGCGGGGCTTACCAGGATATGCAGGGTGTCGGCGCTGCGCAGGGCGCGTGCCAGCCGCTGGTCCACGCTGATGTGGTGCGCGGCGTAGACCATGGGGTCGTGGTAGAAATCGTGACCGTCCGTACCGGCCTTTTCGAGCAGGGCGCAGGAGATCAGCGCGGCGGGAAACATGTCTGGAAAGTTGATCCGGTCCTCCAGCTCGTCGAAGTAGTCCGCCTGGCGTACGAGTGACCCCGACAGCAGGTTCTTGGCATTGCTGTTGGACATGAACTTGCGTTTGTGGAACCACCCGTTGTCCGCGAGCACGCAGCGATCCTCGAGCTGTTCGAGCTTCACATCCGCGGGCAGCGGCAATGGCTCGTCGGGCAACGCCTGGGGCGTCAGGGAGTCGCGCACATGGCCGAGCAGCACCAGCCCGCTGTCTTTGCGCATCGCGATGCGATTGGACATCTGCGCCTGTCCGGCCGTGTCCGTACCCCGTATGGTGGGCTTCACCACGGCGGTGAAGGCCTCGTCCGCGCCGAGGGCGCCGGCAAACGTGAACTGGTAGTTGCGGAACGGGAGTTGCGAGATGTTTCCGGCATCGCCCTCGGCGATGCGCATCCGGGTTACCAGGGCCTCGGCGAGGCACTCCTGTTGAAAGCCCAGCACGATCGGCCCGCCAAACGGGTTGCCGCGGATGCGCATCCATTTGTCGCCGTCGTGGAACGGGTTGAAGTCGTCCGTGGCGTTGCGGGCCACGTCGATGTGGATCTGGCGGTAGACGCAGGTGCCATCGGACGCGACCGCTGCCATGGCGCTGCCTTCTTCCGGACGGGGCGGGTAGCGGGGGTTGGGCGTGCGGATCGGCCTACTCCCGGTAGCTTGCGAGTAGCGGACGGATCCGATCCGCCGGCACGGCGTAACTGATCCCGCTGGGGTGGCCGACCGCCGCCTCGCGGCCGCCCTGGACGAAGACCTGGTTGATCACGCCGACGACTTCGCCGCTTTCGATGCGATAGACGGGGCTTCCGCTGTTCCCGGGGTACGCGGTGGCATCCAGCTGAAACACCATCGGCGCACCCGCGCGCAATTGCCGGATACGGGCCTCACTCAGTTCGCTCGCGCGGCGCGCGGTAATGGCCATGGGCGTGTGCGCGGCCACTGTGGCCCGGTGGGTTGCCGGGTAGGTGCCCAGGACCATGCCGATCGGGTAGCCGGTAAAGGCCAGCTGCTCGCCCTCGCGCACGGTGTCCGACGAACCCAGTCGCAAGGCGGGTAGTGCGGGGCCGGCGATGCGCAAAAGCGCAAGATCGTCATTCTCCGAATGGGCCACAAGCTCCGCGCTGTGGATGGACGTGTCGCGCCCTTCACCGCTGACCACCACAAGTTGCTCGCGGTTCGCGTGATCCAGTGACGCCGGGATCACATGGTGATTGGTCACGACCAACCGCCCGTCGCCGACCACGAAGCCGGTCGCCAGGTACTTGGCCCGCGGGCTGCGCGATGGCTGATGGGTCGCGATGCTCACCACCGAGGGCTTGATGCGTTCAATGGTGTCAGGGAGGCCGTCGGCAGTGGCCGGCGGGCTGGAGACCAGCAGGGCTAGCAGGGTCAGCAGGCTCGCGGCAGCCAGTGCCTTGAGCGTCTTGCGTGCGCGGTCATGTGCGCCTGCCGACAGCCCGCGCAAGAAGGGGCTGGGTCGCTTGCTCGTGGTGCTGTCCATGGGTCATCCCCGCCAGTCGATGATTCGAGTCTAGGTCAGGAGATAACAGCCGTGGTGTTGCAGCGTTAGGCGAAGGAGGGGGTGGCCGGCGACCGCGTTAACGCAGTGGGGCGCCCCGTCAGTTGAAGACGATGGTCTTGTTGCCGTGAGTGAGGACGCGGCCCTCGAGGTGGTAGCGCAGGCCGCGGGCGAGGACCCAGCGTTCGACGTCGCGGCCCTTGCGGATCAGGTCCTGCACGCCGTCGTCGTGACGGATGCGGGTCACGTCCTGCTCGATGATCGGGCCGGCGTCGAGATCCTCGGTGACGTAGTGGCAGGTGGCACCGATCAGCTTTACACCGCGCGCGAAGGCCTGGTGGTAGGGGCGGGCGCCGACGAACGATGGCAGGAAGCTGTGGTGGATGTTCAGGATGCGCTCGGGGTATTCGTCGCAGAGCGTGGGCGGCAGGATCTGCATGTAGCGCGCCAGCACGATGGCGTCGGGCGCGAGTTCGGCCAGGCGATCCTGCAGGGTGGCGAACGCCGCCTCGCGCTCCTCGCGCGGCACCGGGATGTGTTCGAACGGGATGCCGTAGCACTTGGCCAGCGGTTCCAGATCGCGGTGGTTGGAGAGGATTGCCGGGATTTCCATCGGCAGTTCGCGGCTGCTCCAGCGCGCCAGCAGGTCGCTGAGACAGTGCGGTTCGCGCGAGACCATCAGCACCACGCGCGGCCGTGTGTCGGCCCCCGCCAGCCACCAGTCCATGCCGAGATCGAGGGCCAGTTCGTCCAGGCGTTCACGCAGGGCGGGCTCGGCATCCACGGGCAGCGAGAAGACCCAGCGCATGAAGAACCAGCCGGCCTCGGCATCGGTGTGCTGGGCCGCTTCGGTGATCCAGCCATCGGTATTCGCGATTGCGTTGGCAATGCGCGCGACAATCCCGTGCTGATCAGGGCAGCGAATGCTCAGCCGAAACCGGGGTCGATCATCCATCGGGTCTGGTGTCCTGGGTCAGGTCAAGGGCGGTTAACAGGAAGATCGGAAGACAGGGAGGTTTTTGGGGTGAGGGCCCTGGTTTGGGGCTTGGGGTATGCCCCGAACCCTTGTCATGTCCTGGGCGCCATCACCCAATCCCTTCTTCCGATCTTCGCGTCTTCCTGTAGACCGTCCTTTTCAGGCGGATTCGCGGCGCAGGCCGGTGGGGATGGAGAAGGTAATGGTCTCCTCGCGGCCGGCGAGTTCGGAGATGGCGTCGACGCCGTGCTCGCGCAGGAAATCGAGTACCTCGTTGACCAGGATCTCCGGGGCCGAGGCGCCGGCGGTGACGCCGATGCGGCTCTTGCCCTCAAGCCACGCCGGGTCGATGTCGGCGGCGCCGTCCACCAGATAGGACTCCACGCCCATGCGGGCACCGATCTCGCTGAGGCGATTGGAGTTCGAGCTGTTCTTCGAGCCGACCACCAACAGCAGGTCGCATTGCTTCGCCAGGTCCTTCACCGCGTCCTGGCGGTTCTGCGTGGCGTAGCAGATGTCCATCTTGCGCGGGCCTTCGATCTTCGGGAAGCGCGTGGTGAGGGCGTCGATGATCCCGGCGGTGTCGTCCATCGACAGCGTGGTCTGGGAGACGAAGGCCAGACGGTCGGGATTCGCCACCTCCAGGTT
Organism: Thioalkalivibrio sp. AKL19; assembly: GCF_000420165.1. Classification (GTDB taxonomy): domain Bacteria; phylum Pseudomonadota; class Gammaproteobacteria; order Ectothiorhodospirales; family Ectothiorhodospiraceae; genus Thioalkalivibrio. The sequence continues at coordinate 235,041 of NZ_ATUK01000011.1, forward strand.
CTCGACGTCGGCGATGGTCTCCACCAGCATCATGCAACCACCCTGCGAGTCATCGAACTGTCCCATGGTGCCCTCGACCTCCGGGTGCCCGGCGTGGCCGATCAGCACCACCTCGCGGCCCTCGCGGGCATAGCGTCCCACCTCCAGGTGCACCTTGGTGACCAGCGGGCAGGTCGCGTCGAATACCGTCAGGCCACGCTGCTCGGCCTCCTGCTGGACGCGCTTCGGCACGCCGTGCGCGGAGAAGATCACCACTTGCCCGTCGGGGACCTCGTCGAGCTCCTCGACGAACTTCACGCCGGCCTCTTCCAGTCGGCCGACCACGTGGCGGTTGTGCACCACCTCGTGGCGGACATACAGCGGCGCGCCGTAGATCTCCAGGGCGCGCTCCACGATCTCGATGGCGCGTTCCACCCCGGCGCAGAAACCGCGTGGATTGGCGAGCTGGGCCTGCATGCTCATGGTGTTCTCCTGCCGTCTGTCGCGGCCTACTGTGGTTCCCGTACGGATACCACATCCACCTCGAAGGTGAAGTGCTGCCCCGCCAGGGGGTGGTTGAAGTCCACCGTTACAGTGTCGTCCTCCATCGCCTCGATGCGTCCTGGAACGGCATCTCCCGCGGGGCTGTTGAACTCGTAGATGTAGTCCACTTCCAGCGGCAGGTCGTCCGGGAACTGCGAACGCGGCATCTGCTGCACGGCCGCCTGATCCCGGAACGGGAACATGACGCCGGCCTCGATCGCAAATTCCCGGTGGTCACCGGCCTCCAGCCCGACCAGAAGGTCTTCCAGTCCGGGCAGGATCTCGCCGGAGCCGATCTCCAGGGTGATGGGTTCCTCGCCCGTCCCGTCCACGACAAAGCCGTTGTCCAGGATCAGGCGGTAGTGCATCTCGATGTGCGCGCCCTTGGTGGCCGTGGTCATGCGTGCTCCCGTGTTCAGTGTTTGTCTTCGGTGTGGCTGCGATCACCCTCGATGAAGGTTGCCACGATCAGCGTGACCGCCCCCACCACGATGGCCATGTCCGCCACGTTGAAGGCCGGCCAGTGATAGCCCGCCCAGTGAAAGTCGAGAAAATCCACCACCGCGCCGTAGCGCACGCGGTCGATCAGGTTGCCGATGGCCCCACCCAGCACCAGGCCGAGGGCGGTGACCGACCACCAGGCCTGGCGCGGCAGGCGGGCCAGCCAGAAGGCGATCAGCAGCCCGATGACCACGGCGATGCCGGTCAGCAGCCAGCGGCCCCAGTCCCCGGCCCCGGCCAGAAAGCTGAAGGCCGCGCCGGGGTTGTACACCAGCGACAGGTTGAAAAAGCCCGTCACCTCGACTGGCGCGAACTGCGTCAGGGCATGTTCCGCCCAGACCTTGGTGACCTGGTCCGCGGCCACGATCAGGGTCGCGATCAGCAGCCCGGGGCCCAGGCCGGAACCCCGCAAGCCCATCAGGCGAGACGCCGGGTTTCGCCCGGGCCGTCCACGTTGCTGACACAGCGGCCGCACAGCTCTGGGTGCTGCGCGTGCTCGCCGACATCCGGGCGCCGGTGCCAGCAGCGCACGCACTTGGGCTGTTCGCTCTTGTGCACCACCACGCCCAGCGCCGTGCCGTCGTTCAACTCGGCGCCATGCGCGCCCTCCGGGGTGGCGCCCGAGGCCAGGCGCGCCTCGGAGGTGATCAGCACGAATCGCAGTTCATCCCCGAGGCGCTCGAGCAGGGAGCGGATGGACGAGTCGGGCGGCAGGTGCAGGTCGATCTCGGCATTCAGCGAGGCGCCGATGCCCTGCTCGTTGCGCGCCAGCTCCAGCGCGCGGGCGACATGGGTGCGCACCTCCAGGATGCGGTCCCAGTCGCCGTCGGAGAACGTCGCGTCCTCCGGAAGCGGGGCCAGCCCCTCGTACCAGGTGGCGAACAGCACGCTGTCCGGGCGCTCGCCCGGCAGCAGCTCCCAGATCTCCTCGGCGGTGAAGGTCAGGATCGGGGCGACCCAGCGCGTCAGGGCCTCCGCCACGTGGTACAGCGCGGTCTGTGCCGAGCGCCGGGCGTGCGAATCCGCCTGCGTGGTGTACTGGCGGTCCTTGATCACGTCCAGGTAGAAGCTCCCCAGTTCCACCGAACAGAAGTTGTGCACGCGCTGGTAGATCTGGTGGAACAGGTAGTCGTCGTAGGCCTTCGTCACCTGGCCCTGCACCTGCAGCGCGCGGGCGACGATCCAGCGATCCAGCGGCAGCAGCTCGTCCAGGGGCAGGGCGTGCTCGGCCGGCTCGAAGCCGTTCAGGTTGCCCAGCAGAAAGCGCGTGGTGTTGCGGATGCGGCGGTAGGCGTCGGCGGTGCGGTCGAGGATGTCCTTCGAGATCGCCATCTCGCCGGAGAAGTCGGTCGCCGCGACCCACAGGCGCAGGATGTCCGCGCCCAGGGTGGAGACGACCTCCTGCGGCGCGACCACGTTGCCGCGCGACTTGGACATCTTCTCGCCCTTCTCGTCCACGGTGAAGCCGTGGGTCAGCACCGCCCGGTAGGGTGCCTCGCCGCGCATGGCTACGCTGGTCAGCAGGCTGGACTGGAACCAGCCGCGGTGCTGGTCGGAGCCCTCCAGGAACAGGTCTACCGGCAGCTCGCCCAGCTCCGGGCGCTTCTCCACGACCGTGGAGTGCAGCACGCCGGAGTCGAACCAGACGTCGAGGGTGTCGTTCAGCTTCACGTAGTCATCGGCCTTGTCGCCCAGCAACTCCTTCGGATCCAGCTGAAACCAGGCCTCGATCCCGTCGCGCTCGATGCGCTGGGCGATGGTCTCGATCAGCTCCGCGGTATGCGGATGCAGGCGGTTGGTCTCCTTGTGCACGAAGAAGGGGATCGGCACGCCCCAGTTGCGCTGGCGCGAGATGCACCAGTCCGGGCGGTTGACCACCATGCCGTGGATACGCGCCTGGCCCCAGCTCGGCATCCATTGGGTATCGGCGATCGCCTTCAGCGCATCGGCGCGCAGCTCCGCGCGATCCATGCTGATGAACCACTGCGGGGTGGCGCGGAAGATGATCGGGGTCTTGTGGCGCCAGCAATGCGGGTAGCTGTGCTCGAACTTCACCGCCACGATCAGCGCGCCGTGTTCCTTCAGCACGTCGATCACGTGGCCGTTGGCCTGGTGCACGTTCTCGCCGGCGAAGTGCGGGGTGTCCGGCAGGAAGTGGCCATCCGGGCCCACTGGGTTTTCCACTGGCAGGCTGTACTGCAATCCAACCGCGTAGTCCTCCTGGCCGTGGCCGGGGGCGGTGTGCACCGCCCCGGTCCCGGTCTCGGTGGTCACGTGATCGCCCAGGATCAGCGGAACGTCGCGCTCCAGGAACGGGTGGCGCAGCATCAGGCCTTCCAGCGCCTGGCCCTTGGCCCGGGCGACGATCTTGCCTTCGCCCAGGGAGTAGCGTGCGAGGCAGTCCTCTACCAGGTCCTCCGCCAGCAGGATGCGCTCGTGTTCCAACTCCACCAGCGCGTAGTCCAGTTCCGGGTGCAGGGCCACCGCCTGGTTGGCCGGCAGGGTCCACGGCGTGGTGGTCCAGATCACCACGCTGATCGGGCCGCGCGAGCCGTCGATGCCGTCGAAGCGGCGCAGGAAGTCGATGTCGTCGACCACGCGGAAGCGCACGTCGATCGCCTGCGAGATCTTGTCCTCGTACTCCACCTCCGCCTCGGCCAGGGCCGAGCCGCAGTCCACGCACCAGTGCACCGGCTTCTCGCCCATCTGCACGTGGCCGCGCTTGAAGATGGTCCCCAGCGCGCGGACGGTGTCTGCCTCCACCTGATAGTTCATGGTCAGGTAGGGGTTGTCCCAGTCGCCCAGCACCCCCAGGCGCTGGAAGTCCGCGCTCTGGCCGTCCACCTGCTCCTGGGCGTATTCGCGGCAGGCCTTGCGGAAGGTCGCGGCGTCCACGTCGCGCCCGGCTTTGCCCAGCTTCTGCTCGACCTTCAGCTCGATCGGCAGGCCGTGGCAGTCCCAGCCCGGCACGTAGGGCGCGTCGAAGCCCGCCAGCGTGCGGCTTTTCACGATCACGTCCTTGAGGATCTTGTTGACCGCGTGGCCGACGTGGATCGAGCCGTTGGCATACGGTGGACCGTCGGCCAGCACGAAGCGCGGCCGCCCGGCGCAGTGCTCGCGCAGGCGCTGGTAGCGATCCTCGGCCTTCCAGGCCTCCAGCCACTCCGGCTCCCGGGTTGCCAGGCCGGCGCGCATCGGGAGCGCCGTCTCGGGCAGGTTGAGGGTGTCCTTGTAGGGATTCGGCGGTGCCGGTTTGCGTGCCATGAGCGAGTTCCGGATTGGCCCTGCGGGCCGGTTTCAGTCGATTTCGGAGAGTTGCATGCGGGCCGTGCCGACGTCGCGCGCGATCTGTGCGCGCAGCGCTTCCAGGCCCTCGAAGCGTTGTTCGCCGCGCACCTGCGCGACCGGCTCGAAACAGATGGCCTCGCCGTACAGGTCGGGCTGGCCCTCGAGTACGTGGGCCTCCAGGCGCTGCTCGGTGCCGTCCACGGTGGGACGCCAGCCGATGTTGGCGACCGCCGGCAGGGTCTCGCCGGAGGCGCGGCGCAGCCAGCCCGAATACACCCCCCGCAGTGCCAGCGGCCAGGGCCCCAGACGCAGGTTCGCGGTCGGGAAGCCGATGGTCCGCCCGCGCTTGTCGCCATGCGCCACCCGGCCGTGCAGGCGGTAGGGCCGGCCGAGCAGTTCCGTCACCCGGGCGAAGTCCCCCGCGACGGCGGCGGCGCGCACCCGCGTGCTGCTGATGCGACCTTCGGCATCGCGCACCGTCGGGGTGGATTCCACGGTGAAGCCCAGGCGCCGGCCGGCCGTTTGCAGGGCGGCCTGATCGCCCTCGCGCCCGCGGCCGAAGCGGAAGTCGTCGCCGACCAGCACATGCCGGGCACCCAGCCGCCGGTAGAGGACCTCTTCCATGAAGGTATCGGCCGAAAGCCCGGCCAGATGGGCGTCGAAGCGCAGGATCCAGGCGGCGTCCAGGGCGCTGTCGCTCAGGGCCACCAGACGGTCGCGCAGACGCTGGAGGCGCCCGGGGGCCGCCGGGGCCTGCGTGTGCGCGCCGAAATACTCGCGCGGCAGCGGCTCGAAGGTCATCAGGAGCGCCGGCGCCTGGTGATCCTGCGCCGCCTCGAGCAGGCGCCCCAGAACAGCCTGATGGCCACGATGCAGACCATCAAAGTTGCCAATGGTCACCACCGCGCCGTGCAGGCCGGCCGCCTCGAACGCCTTGCTGTCGGCCGGCCCCAGGCCGCGTATCAGCCGCATTGCCCCGATCCCGCGCAAAACCGCGAGTATAACCCGCCGTGGCCATCCCGGACATCATTGATCCGCGTGATCCGCGGACTCGCGCAGCAGCAGGTGGTGCGGCCGCAGCCCGGCCAGCCAAAGCGTCGCGGCCAGCGTCGCGGTTCCGGCGAGGATCAACCCCGCGAGCGCCTGCAGGCGCGTATCGATGGACCACTCGGTCCACTGCCCGAACTCCGGCGAGAGCCAGACCAGCACGCCGATCATCGCGGCCAGGCCCAGCGGCAGCCCCAGGCGCAGTCGCCGCAGGCCCGGCCCGGGCTGGTAGATGCCCTCGCGGATCAGCCCGCGGTAGAGCAGCCCGGCGTTGATATAGGCGGAGGCCGCGGTGGCGAGGGCCAGCCCGGCGTGCGCCCCCGGGGTGCCGGAGAGATACCACGGCAGCACGAAGGCGCCGTTCAGCACCATGTTCCAGAGCATGGCGATGATCGCGATCTTGACCGGGGTCTTCGTGTCCTGGCGGGCGAAGAAGCCGGGCGCCAGCACCTTGATCAGGATGAACCCGGGCAGGCCCAGGGCGTAGGCCGCCAGTGCCATCGCGGTCATGTAGGTGTCGAACTGGGTGAAGGCCTGGTACTGGATCAGGGTGGCGAGGATCGGGACCGCCAGCACGACCAGCCCGACCATCGACGGCAGCGCGACCAGCATCGCCAGGCGCAGGGCCCAGTCCAGGGTACGGTTGAAGGCCGCCGGGTCCGCCAGGTTGTACTGCCGCGCCAGGCGCGGAAGGATCACTGTGCCGATGGCGATACCGAACAGGGCCAGTGGGAGCTCCACGAAGCGGTCGCCGAAGTACAGCCAGGAGATCGAGCCGGCGACAAGGAACGACGCGATCAGGGTGTCCACCAGCAGGTTGATCTGGACCACCGAGGTCCCGAGGATCGCTGGCAGCATCAGTTTCACGATCCGGCGCACGCCCTCGTGCGCCCGCCGAAAGCGGGGGCGGGGCAGCAGTCCCGCGCGCAACAGGAACGGGATCTGGAAGGCGAGCTGCAACGCCCCGGCGATGAATACGCCCCAGGCCAGAGCCATGATCGGTTCCTCGAACATCGGCGCCAGCCACAGCGCGGCCCCGATCAGGGCCAGGTTCAGGAACACCGGGGTAAACGCCGGCACCGCGAAGCGCCCGATGCTGTTGAGGATGCCGGCCGCCATTGCGGTCAGCGAGATGAACAGCAGGTAGGGGAAGGTGATCCGCAGCATGGTGGCGGCCAGGTCCTCGCGGCCGGCCTCCTGGGTGCCCAGACCCGGGGCGAATACCCAGATCAGCGCCGGCGCGGCCAGGACCCCGATCAGCGTCACCACAGTGACCACGGTCATCAGGGTGCCGGCGGTGTGATCCAGCAGATCCCGCAGGGCCTCGCGCCCGCGCTTCTCGCGAAACTCCGCGAACACCGGCACGAAGGCCTGGTTGAATGCCCCCTCGGCGAACAGCCGGCGCAGGAAATTGGGGATGCGAAAGGCGACGAAAAAGGCGTCGGTCGCCGGCCCGGCGCCGAAGGTGACCGCCAGCACCATGTCGCGCAGATAGCCCATGATCCGGGAGATCATGGTCATACCACTGACGACGGCGGTGGAGCGAAACAGGCGGTTCATCGCGTGCGTGGGCAGCCTACGGGAAAGCCCCGCAGTGTACTTGAATCATTCCCGTTGAACCCCTGCTCCACCACGAACAAGGGCCAGGTCAAAATCGATTCACAGGAAGACGCGAAGATGGGAAGACAGGAAGGGTTATTGGGTGCGGGCACTGGCTGAGAGCCCGTGGCATGCCCGGACCGTCAGCCCTACCCTGTACGCCCCACCCCAATCCCTCTTCCAACCTTCGCGTCTTCCTGTAAATCGCTTTTGACCTTCTTCGTAGTGGATGCAGAACGCCGGACACGAAAAAGGCCGCCCGGAGGCGGCCTTTTCGGACGGTCCAACGAAGGAGCCGTCAGCCTTGGGAGTGGCGCCTTAGATGGCGGTCACTTCCCCGGCGGCCAGGCCCTTGGCGGTTTCCTGGATTTCAAAGGAGACCTTCTGACCTTCGGCCAGGGTCTTGAAACCCGAACCGTTGATCGCGGAGAAATGGACGAACACGTCCTTGCCGCCATCATCGGGGGTGATGAAACCGAAACCCTTGCTCTCGTTGAACCACTTCACAACACCAGTATTCACAACTTGTAACCTCTTCATGTAACTAACAAATGTGTTCGCGGCATGCTGCCAACAGATCAACGGGAGCACTGGTTCAGAAACTAGAAACTTCCTAGTGTTGTCGCTCAACCACGAATCACGCTTTCGACTATACGCCCCATCCCGGGCAAAATCCAACGCCCCTCCGTGAAGTTTTTTTGGTGCTGCGCCGCGGATTTTCCGCACGCCGGGGGCACCACGAACCGCACGCAGAAGGGGCAGGGCGGTTCACAGGAAGTCGGGAAGGCCGGAAGGTCGGTTGTTTATGGGTGCGGGCAGAGGTCTGGGTGTCGGGACATGCATTGCCCGTCAGCCCCACCCCCTGTGTTCCAGCCCGATCCCCCTTCGAATCTTCCCGTCTTCCTGTTGCCCGCCCTTGAACTGTTGGGTGGCCGGGACGGCTCTGCGTCAGAGCTGGCGGATGTCGACGAAGCTGCCGCGGGTGGTGTGGTGTAGGCGCGGCAGGACGTCGAGGATGGCGCGGGCGGCGCTTTCCGGGTCGGGCATGTCCTGGGTGCCCCGGGCGGCCTTCAGGCGCTGGAGGACCGGGAAGCTCTCGCGGTCGGCCTCTTCGCACAGGTAGTCCTGCATCGCGGTGTCGACCAGGCCCGGAGCGAAGGCGTTGATCGCGGTCTCCTCGGGGAATTCGTGCGCGTAGAGCTGCATCATCATGTTCAGCGCCGCCTTGGACAGTGAGTAGCCGCTCCAGCCGGCGTGCCCGGAGACCGAGGCGCCGGAGGAGATCGCGATAATCTGGCCGACGCGCACCTCGTGCTTCAGCAACGCGTCGAGGATCACCTTGTTGGCAAAGGTGTTCACGTCCATCAGCAGGCGCAACTCGTCCATCGGCGCGTCCTGCATGCGCTGCATGTGGCCCAGCAGCCCGGCGTTGAGTACCACCAGGTCCAGCGACTCCACGCCTTGCAGCAGGCGTTCCATCGCGTCCTCGGCGGCACCGAAATCGCTCAGGTCGACCTGTTCGTCGCCGCTCACCCCGGCCTCGGGGCAGCCGCGCCGGCTGATGCCGTAGACGCGGGCGCCCTGTTCCAGCAACACCCGGGTCATCCCCAGACCCAGACCACTGGAATTGCCGGTGACGAGTGCTGAACCAAAACGGCCGTTCTGCATAGCGCTCTCCTTATGAGATTCTGAATGTCCGGATTGTCTACCACGAAGCCCACGAAGACACGAAGAAGGGCAAGGGCGGTTCACAGGAAGACGGGAAGTCTGGAGGGATTTTGGTGGGTACTGGATGGGCGTCCGAGGCATACCCGAGAAGTCCGGCATAGCACTCGCGCTTCATCCCATATCCCTCTTCCGGTCTTCGTATCTTCCTGTGCAAATGCTCTTGATCTGGCCCTGCTTCGTGCCTTCGTGTGCTTCGTGGTGGAATAAAGCGATCTACCCCGGCGTACGGGCGCGTTCGCGCCAATCGCGTTCGAGGTCGGCGGCCGGCATCGGGCGGCCGAGCAGGAAGCCCTGGACTTCGTCGCAGCCCATCTCGCGCAGGAAGCTGTGCTGCTGCTCGGTCTCCACGCCCTCGGCCAGCACCCGCAGCTTCAGGGTCCTGGCCAGGCCGATGATGGCGCGGGTGATGGCCTCGTCGTCCGGGTCGTTGCCGATGCCCCAGGTAAATTCGCGGTCGATCTTCAGCGTGGTCAGGGGCAGGCGGCGCAGGTAACGCAGGGAGGACTGTCCGGTGCCGAAGTCGTCGATGGCCACGGATACCCCCAGGTGCACCAGTCGCTGGAGCATTTCGGCCGCCGCGTCGATGTCCTCCACCAGGACGCTCTCGGTGATCTCCACCTCCAGGCGTTCGGGCGCGAGCCCGGCCGCCTGGAGGGTCTCCAGAATGCGTTCGGGCAGGTTCGGGTCGGCGAACTGCCGGGCGGAGAGGTTGACCGCCAGGCGCAGTGGCGGCAGGCCCTGATGGTCCCACTGTGCCAGCTGCCGGGTGGCGGTGCGCAGGACCCAGTCGCCGATGGGCACGATCAGCCCGGTTCTCTCCGCCAGCGGGATGAATTCGCCCGGCGAAACCATGCCGCGCTCCGGGTGGCGCCAGCGGATCAGGGCCTCGACGCCGACCATGTCGCCACGAATCAGCCCGGTCTGCGGTTGATAGTGCAGTTCGAACTCGTTCTGGCGCAGCGCCGCGCGCAGGCCCTGCTCCAGTTCCAGCTGGGCGCGCGCCTGGGCGTTCAGCTCCCGGGTGTAGAAGCGCAGGGTGTTCCCCCCGGCATTCTTGGCCTCGTGCAGGGCGCTGGTGGCATGGCGCAACAGGTCGTCCTTGCCGCGCGCATCCTGCGGAAACAGGCTGACGCCGACACTGCTGGTCGCGACATGCTGGCCGCCGTCCAGGGCAAAGGGCTCTGCACAATGCTGGAGGATGGTCTGGGCACGTTCGCGGGCCTGGGGCAGACCCTTGATCCCGGTCAGGATCACCGCGAATTCGTCGGCCGCCAGGCGGGCGAGGGCGTCGCGGGGCTGCAGGAGGTTCTGCAGGCGTCCCGCCAGGGCGTTCAGCAGGGCGTCCCCGGTGTCATGGCCCAGGGTGCTGTTGAGCGAGGTGAAGCGGTCGATGTCCAGCAGCAGGACCGCCAGGGATTCCCCATGACGCTCGGCCTCGTCCAGGGTTGTCCGCAAACGGGTGCGCAGCCCCGTCCGGTTGGGCAGGCCCGTCAGGGCATCAAAGTTCACCAGCCTGAACAGGGCCTGCTCGGTCTTCTCGCGCTCGGTCAGGTCCTGGTGGATGCCGAGGATGCGCGCGGGGGCGTCGTCCGCGCGTTCACCCTCGGCCAGCATGTAGCGTTCTTCGCCGCCCGGCAGCAGCAGGCGATGGCGGATGGAGAAGCGTTGGGTCTCGCCATTGGCCAGGCGGAGCAGGGCAAATGCCAGCGCGGCGCGATCATCCGGATGGGTTAATTCCACGAGGGCCTCGCGGGTTATGCTCCGGGGGCGTTCGTCCTGTCCGAACAGCGCGCTTGCCTCCGGCGAGAGCAGGAGGGCGCCGGTCTCGAGATCCAGGTCCCAGTGGCCGATGCGGGCCACGCGCTGCGCGGCCAGCAGACGCTGGTGGCTGTCCCGCAGGGCCTGCTCGGCGCGCATGCGCTCCTGTACCTGGCGAGTCAGCAGGTCGATCGCCTCGCGCAGGTGCTCGGCCTGTTCCGGGGTTTCGTCGCGGTGATCCGGACGCCGTTCGCGCAGGACCACGAACTGCAGCGGATCCCGGGCGTGCTGGCAGGTGCCGATATCCAGCAGCGCGGGCCGGGTCTGGCCGTCCTCGCAGAGCAGGTCAACCGGCTCCCGACGCGGGATCCAGCCCTCTGCCCGGTTGGCCTCGCGCAACCGGTTGTGCAGGTCGAAGGCCGGATCCCGGGACGCGATCAGGCGAGTGAGGTCGCGCCCGTCCAGGCTGTGGGCGGTCGTGCCGAACAGGCGTTCCGCCGCCGGATTGGCGTAGCGCACGGCGCCATCGGCCGCGACGAACACGACCGCCTCGCTGAGGGCATTCACCAGGTCGAGCGGGACGGGTACTGGGTGGGACTCCAGGGCGTAGGTCATGGCGCCTTGCCGCCTCTGCGGTTGGCATCGTGGACGGTGTTCCAGCGGTAGTCCGCTTCCACCAGGTTGCCGCTGCCGAGATAGCGCACCTGCGCGCAGAGCTGGCGCACCAGCGTCAGTCCACGCCCCCACAGACGCCGGTCACCGCGACCCTCCAGGGCGTCCTGGACCTGGTGGTGGTCGAAGCCCGGTCCGCTGTCGCGCACCCGGATGCGGATGCAGTTCTGGCCATCCAGTGGACGGTAACGCAGGGAGATCCCGATCCGGCCGCGGATGTCGCGCAGGGCCTCGCTGCGCTGACGGTAATACTGCTCGAAGCCCTCCACCGTGGCCTTCATGCCGGAATCCAGGCGCAGCACGCCATGCTCGAAGGCGTTGTTGCACAGCTCCGCGATGACGGTCTGCAGGGCCTCGGCATGACCGCCTCCCATGTCTGGCAGCCATTCCAGCAGCTGGGTGCGGGCGGCACCGACCAGGTCGACCTCGGCCAGGCGCTGGTCGCTGGCCTCCAGCGACCAGCGCAGGGTGCCCCGTCGCTCGCGGCTCTGTGGACGCCCGCTCTCGGTCACCACGGCGGGGCTGCAGTCGATGGTGACCAGGGTCATGTCGTCGGCGGGTGTCTGGTCCCCGCAATGCACATCCAGCGCTTCGCGGATGCTGTCGAAGACGGTCCCGGCCGACTCGCTGGCCTGGCAATGGCGAAAGACGGTGGCCTCGCCGAAGGCCGTCCCGGCAATATCGGTGGCCTCCAGCACGCCGTCGCTCACCAGCGTCAGCCAGTCGCCGTCGTCGAGTTCGTAACAACGCGCGCCCGTATCCGGGTCCAGGCGGTCGAGGATGCCCAGCGGCATGGCCCGGGACTGGACGCGCCGGACCCGGTCCTGACCCGTGTTGCAAAGCCATGCGTCCGGCATGCCGCCGTTCCACAGGCGAACCCGCCGCCCGTCTGCGGAGAAGGTGGCGAGCAGGGCGCCCATGAACATCGACGCGGGCAGGAAGTCGTGGAGCACGTGGTTCAGTTCGTGCAGCAGTTCCTGATCGTCCACGCCCTGCTGGGTCAGGGTGTGGAAGGTCTCGCTGACCGGGTAGGTCCCGATGGCCGCGCTCAGGCCGTGGCCGGTGAAGTCGCCCACCAGCACGCGCAGGGCGCCATCGGGCGTGTAACCGGAGAGCACCACGTCACCACTGAACGTGGCGGCGGCGCGACGATACAGCTGCAGCCGGTCCAGGCCGCGATTGCGACGGGTGATGGCGCGCGAGAACAGGCCTTCGGCGGTTTCTTCCTCCCAGTCCTGGCGCGCGCGGGCGCGCAGCAGGGCCTCGTTGCGGTTTCGCAGCCCCGCGTGCAGGTTGCGCAGGCGTTCCATCGCATGGATCTTGGCTTTCAGGATCGCGAGGTTCAGGGGCTTGCTGAGAAAGTCGTCGCCGCCCGATTCGATCGCGCGCAACAGGGCGTCTTCGTCGTCCAGTGCGGTCAGGAAGATCACGGGGATGAAGTGATCGCCCATCTCGGCCTTGATCCGGCGGGTGGCCTGGTAGCCGTCCATCTCCGGCATCATTACGTCCATCAGGATCAGGCCCGGTACCTCTTCCCGGCAGGCCTCCAGTGCGGCCCGGCCATCCGCGGCCTCGCGCACGTCGTAGCCGGCACCCAGCAGCATCATTCGCAGCAGGCGCCGGTTGTGCGGATCGTCGTCGGCGACCAGCACCACGCCCTTGCCGGAGATCAGTTCACCGGGCGAGGTCGGCCTGGATTTCGGGGCGATGGCGGGTTCCTCCACAGGAATGCCTTACTGGATGCGGAAGAGGCGGCCGAAATTGGCGATATCGAGCACCTTGCGTACCCCTTCGGAGGTGCCGCTGATGGTGACGTCCGAGAATTCGCCACCGGCATGCTCGCGCAGCAGGAGCAGCATGCCGAGTGCGGAGCTGTCCATGTACTCGGTCTGCGAGAGGTCCACGGTATAGCGCACGCCGGCCCCGGCGGTGTCGCGGTAGGCGGCACGAAAGTCCTGGTGCTGCTCGAAGTCGAACCGGCCCTTGACCCGGATGCGGACTTCCTTGCCGTCGTCGGAGGTGTGCTGCTCGATACTCATGTGCGGTTCCTGGCGCTGTGACGGGCCTCATGCCCGGTTGAATTTGGATGCGTGCCCCTGTCGAAGAAGGGGGTAGCGTGGTTTCGACGGAAAAGCCTCAAAACAATTCCACGTCGCCCGTGCCCATGTTCTGCTGATCTACTGCGCGGTGGTAGTTCTCCTGGCGGCGGTCGCGCCACTCGCGCACACGGGCGGCCATGGCGTGGGCGTCCTCGGTGGCGCGGGCCTCGTGCAGGATCCCCTGCAGCTCCTGCAGGTGCGCCACGGCCTCCTCGGCGGTGCCGAGTGATTGCCGGGCGATGTCCTCGAACTGCAGGGAGCGGACGGCGGTGGCAACCGCGCTGTTCATGCGTTCGCTCAGCTCGGCTTCCTCGCAAATGCGTGCGTCCAGCTCGTCCGTGGCGCGCTTCGCGTAGTCGAACAGCCGGCCGATGCGCTCTTTCTCGCCCATGCTTTGGTTCATGTCGCGCGACGCCATGTCGTGCACCGTGCCGTGCACCTTGCCAATCGACTCGCGGGCCTGGTCAATCTGCTTGCGGATGTCGTCGTGGAAGGTCGCGGAGCGCTGCGACAGCGAGCGCACCTCGTCGGCCACTACCGAGAACCCGCGGCCGGCCTCGCCGGCCCGCGCTGCCTCGATGCTGGCGTTGAGCGCCAGCAGGTTGGTCTGCCCGGCGATCGCGCCGGCGCTGTCCAGCAGCTTGAACACCCCGTCCATGTGCTGGCTCATGTCCTCCATATGGTGGGCGCTCTCCACGCTCTGGCGGCTGATCTGCACAAGTGTGTCGATGAACATCTGCAGGGTCTCGTCGGACTTGCGGGTCAGTTCGGTGATGACCTCGGCATGCGTCATGTCCTCGCCATCCTCGCCGTCGGCGGCGGTTCTGCGGGTCATCAGCTCCATCTGGCGTCCCGCGATCTCGTGCATCTCGTTGAAGCTGGAACCCAGCTCCTGCACGGCGTCGGCGATCAGCCCGCGCTGGCGGCCGATCTCGCCCTCCAGCTGTTCCAGTTCGAAGCGCATGGCCTGGTCCAGTTCGTCGGAAAGCTCGCCGCCGCCGGTGGGCTGGTCCGCCCCATCGGTCTCGCCCGGCGCATTCTCCCGAGTGTCCCCACGCTGATGGATGCCCTGGGTCAGCAGCGCCGCCAGCCCGGCCAGGATCGCCGCGCCCAGCGCGAGCCACCCGGCACCGTTCAGACCGGCGAGGATCGCCGCGACCAGCAGCAGAGTGGTGAGTGCCAGCGCCATCCCCTTGTGGGTGGTGTCACGCGTCAGCCAGTGCATGCGGTTGTCCATTCCGGTGGCTCCTATTCGCCGGCGGCGGCGTTGCGATGGTCGCGGATCAGCGCGGCGGCAATGCCGCCCAGCGGCAGGACCTGGGCGGCGGCGTCGAGCTTGACGGCCTCGCCGGGCATGCCCCAGACCAGGCTGGTGTTCTCGTCCTGCGCAATGGTGTGGGCCCCGACCTCGCGCAGGGCCTTCAGGCCGCGCGCCCCGTCGTCGCCCATGCCGGTCAGCAGGGCGGCCACAACATTGGCGCCGGCCTGTTCCGCGGCCGAGTGGAACAGCACATCCACGCTGGGTCGATGGCGGTTCACCGGACCGCTGCGGTCCAGGCGGCAGACGTAGCGGGCGCCGTCGCGCGCCAGGCGCAGGTGATAGTCGGTGCCGGGGGCCACATAGGCGTGTCCCGGCATCACGATATCGCCGTCCTCGGCTTCTTTCACGCCGAGAGCGGTGCTGCGGTCCATGCGTTCAGCGAAGGCGCGGCTGAAGCCGGAGGGGATGTGCTGGGTGATCAGGATACCCGGGGCATCCGGCGGCAGGGCCGTGAGCACCTCGCGCAGGGCCTCGGTGCCGCCCGTCGAGGCCCCCAGGGCGATCACCCGGTCGGTGGTACGGAAGCGCCCCGTGTTCGCGGATGCGAGACGTTGGGGAGCCGGGCCCGGGGTTGCGCTGCGGGCCTGCAGGCGGATGCCGGCGGCGGTGCGGACCTTGTCGATCAGGACGTCGGCGTATTCCTGCAGGGCATGGGAGACGTCTACCTTGGGTTTGGTGACAAAGTCCACCGCGCCCACTTCCAGCGCCTCCAGGGTCACATCGGCGCCTTCTTCGGTCAGCGAGGAGACCATGACCACCGGCATCGGGCGCAGGCGCATCAGATTGCGCAGGAAGGTGATGCCGTCCATCCTGGGCATCTCCACGTCCAGGGTCAGTACGTCGGGTTCGTGCTGCTTGATCTTGGTGCGCGCGTCATAGGGATCGGAGGCGGCAGCCACGACCTCGATGTCCGGCGCCTGGGACAGGATCTCCGTGAGCAGCTTGCGGATCAGGGCCGAGTCGTCGACGACCAGAACGCGAATGGGCTTGGCAGTGGCAGACATCTAGAAGAGTTCCACGTCGCCCTGCAGGGGATCGTCCTGCAGACGGCGACGGTAGTCCTGCTCGCGCTCGAGCAGGGTGTTGTTGTGCAGGGACACGAGCTTCTTCACTCGTACTCGCCCGCTGGCGGGGAAGAACACGACCTTGCGCGGCCACGGCCCGCCGATGTCCTCCGCGACCAGTTCCAGGTTCTCCTCCCGCACGAAGCGGCGCAGGAAGGCGATGTTGCCGGCACCCACGTCGGTCATCCCGGCCATCACCCGGCCGCCTCCGAACATCTTCACGCGCAGGTCGTCGCGTTCGGCCCCAAGCTTGAGCAGTTCGTTGATCAGGAACTCCATCGCGTGGGTGCCGTAGCGCGTGGCATTGGACACGGCCGGTCCCCAGCCGCTGTCGCGGGCGCCGTCCGGCAGCATGAAATGATTCATGCCGCCGATCCCGGCCGCAGGGGACCAGACGCAGGCGGAGACGCAGGAGCCCAGTACCGTGGTGATCAGCTCCGAACGCGATACCGAAACGTAGCATTCTCCAGGTAGCAGTTTCGCCGCCGGGCAGGCATGTACCCGATCCCAGTAGCGGTTGATATGCGCGAACGCGTTGTCGTGCAGGTCCGGCAATGCGGCCATCAGGCGGACCTCCGGTACAGGGTCTGCTCCAGCAGGCGGAAGTCCTCGGTCACCCGGAACAGCGATTCCGAGTGGCCAATGAACAGGTAGCCCCCCGGGCGCAGTAGCTGGGCGAAACGTTCCACCAGCTGCTTCTGGGTGGGCTTGTCGAAATAAATTAGCGTGTTTCGGCAAAATATGACGTCAAGCGGCCCCTGGATTGGCCACGCGTCGAACAGATTCAGGCGCCGGAAATGCACCATCGACCGCAATTCGTCGCGAATCTTCACCTTGCCCTCGTTGGCACCGCGGCCACGCAGCAGCCAGCGCTGCTGGCGCCCCCCGGGAATTCCGGTAACCCGGGCGGCGTCATACACCCCCGCATCGGCATGTGCGACCACCCGCGAGTCGATATCCGTGGCCAGGATGCGGGCGCCTTCCGGCGCCCCGAGGGCCTCGGCCAGCGTCATCGCGATGGAATAGGGCTCCTCACCGGTGGAGCACCCGGCCGACCAGATCTTCAGCGGCCCGGCGGGATTGCGCTTGCGCATCTCGTCCAGCACCGGCCCCCCCAGCATTTCGAAGTGGTGCGGCTCGCGAAAGAAAGCGGTCAGATTGGTCGTCAGCGCATTCACGAACTCCTCGAGCTCGTCCTCGTCGCCACCTTCCACCCGATCCAGATAGGTGTCGAAGGCCTCCAGGCCAAGCGCGCGCAACCGCCGCGAAAGCCGGCTGTACACCAGATCCTTCTTGCTGTCGTTGAGCATGATCCCGGTGCGTTCCTGCGTCAGACGCACAACGCGCCGGAAGTCGCGCTCGCTCAGCCGATCGGAGGTGGCCATTCGGCATCAGCCCCCCGTTCTCAGAACTCTTCCCATTCTTCGGAGGCCTCCTGGCGCGAGGTCGCCGGGGCCGGGCGACCGGTGGGGCTGCCACCGCTGGCAGACGCCGGGCGCTTCAACCCGGTCGTGCCACCCGCCGCCCTGCCGGCGGTCGCGGAGGGCCGAGCAGTCGGCTGCGGCGCCGCCTGGCCGGCTGCCGACGCCTGGACACCTTTGAAGAAGCTCATCATTTCGAGGAGCTCGCGCGACTGGTCGTCCAGCGACTCGCTGGCGGCCGCGGCCTCCTCGACCAGCGCGGCGTTCTGCTGGGTCACTTCGTCGAGCTGGGTCACGGCCTTGTTGATCTCGTCCAGGCCGGTGGACTGCTCCTCGCTGGCCGCGGCGATCTCGGCAATGATGTCGGAGACCTTCTTCACCGAATCGACAATGTCCTCCAACGCCTTGCCGGAGTTGTCGACCAGCTTGCTGCCCTCGCCGATGCGCTCCACCGAGTCGTTGATCAGGGTCTTGATCTCCTTGGCGGCCTGGGCGCTGCGCTGAGCCAGGTTGCGCACCTCGGTGGCGACGACCGCGAAGCCGCGGCCCTGTTCGCCCGCACGGGCGGCCTCGACCGCCGCGTTGAGCGCCAGCAGGTTGGTCTGGAACGCGATCTCGTCGATCACGCCGATGATGTCGGCGATCTTCTTCGACGACTGGTTGATCTCGCCCATCGCCGAGACCGTCTTCTGGACGACCTCGCCGCCTTCCTGCGCCTTGTCGCGTGCGGCGGCGGCCAGCTGATTGGCCTGCCGGGCGTTGTCGGCGTTGGACTTGACGGTGGAGGTCATCTCCTCCATCGACGAGGCGGTCTCCTCCAGCGAAGAGGCCTGTTCCTCGGTGCGCTGGGACAGGTCGGTGTTGCCCTGGGCGATCTCGGCGGAGGCTGAACGCACGTTGCCAGCCCCTTCGAGGATCTGCCCGACCAGATTGTCGAGGTTCTCCAGCGTGGTGTGGATGGCGTCGCGAAACTCGGCGAACTCGCCCTTGAAGTCGCCCTCCAGGCGCCCGCTCAGGTCGCCCTCGGCCATCGCCTGCATTACCCGCGAGCCCTCGCGCAGCGGGCTGACGACTGCGTCCAGCAACTCGTTCACGCCTTCCGCGATGTTGCGCGCAAAGCCCTGGTACTCCTCGGGTGCCAGGCGTTCGCCGAGGTTGCCGGCCGCGGCATCCTTGATCAGCGCGTCAATGGCGTCCTCGGCCCGGCGCATCTCGGTGATGTCGCGCCACTCGACCATGTTGCCGGCATAGTTTCCGTCGGCATCAATGATGGCGGTAGCGTTCAGATTGAAGTGCAGGTCCGCGACCTGAATGTTGGCCTCGTACGGCAGGCGGGCGGGGTTCTGCAGGATCGCCCGCTGGTGCGTCGGGTCCTTGTGGAACTGGTCGATCGACTGGCCGATCAAGTTGTCCGGATCGAAGCTCGGGAACTCGCGGCGCAGCACGTCGCTGCGGCTGCGCAACAGGCGGATCACGGAGGGGTTGGCATAGACGATGTTCATGTCCGGGTCGCACATCATCAGCGCGGTCTGCGAACTCTCCACCGCTGCGCGCATGCGCGCACGCTCCTGCTCCACACGTTCCTGTTCGGTGGTGTCCTGCCACTCGACCATGTTGCCCAGGTAGTTGCCGGCATCATCCAGTACTGCCGTCGCGTTCAGCCGGAACTTGAGGTCGGCCACCTGGATGCGGGCCTCGTAGGGCAGATTTGCGGGGTTCTGCAGGATCGCCCGCTGGTGTGTCGGGTCCTTGTGGAACTGGTCGATCGATTGCCCGATCAGGTTGTCCGGGTCGAAGCCCGGGAATTCCCGGCGCAGGGTGTCGCGGCGCTTGCGCAGGAGCTCGACCACCGCCGGGTTGGCGTAGACGATGTTCATGTCGCTGTCGCACATCATCAGCGCGGTCCGGGCACCTTGCACGGCGGCACGCATGAAAAGGTTGTTTTGGTCGCTGCCGGTGTCGGTTTGTGGATTGGCTGCCATGGGGGTGTCCTCGCTTTGCTTGTTCGTCTGACGCGGGGCCGGCGTGCGGCGCCGCGTGGATTTGTTCGTTTTAGGTGCCGAGGCCGTTTCCGGACCGGGCGGGGGCTTGGGTACAGCTGTGTCGGCCGGAGGGTGGTCGTCGGTCGAGGTATCGCTGCTGCTTGGCTCGCCCCGCTCACTGGATGCATCTATCCACCCCAGGGGGTCGTTGCCCAGTTTGTTGCGCTTGCGTGTCGTCATGGCCCGTTCTCCCTGGCGCGAGGCTCAGGCGTGTGCCGCCGTCGGGCGGGTGTCAATTTGTGGCCCGGCCGCGACCAGGTCGGCGGCCAGTTGCTGGAAGTCGGTGGCCGCGCGGTGGCGCGGCTGGTATTCGAAAATCGTCTGCCCGAAGCTCGGGCTTTCCGCCAGCACCACCGTTTCGCGGATGGTGGTGGGCAGCAGGGCATCGGCGAAGTGCTCGCGGATGCGATCGCGCACCTCGCGGGCGTGCCGGCGCTGCTCGACGAAACGCGACAGCACGATCCACTTACGACGGGCCGTGCCCAGACGCGCCTCGATGCCCTGAAGGATGCGCATCAGACGCGACAGGCCATTCAGGGCGAGGAAGTCGCCGGCCACCGGGATCAGCATCTCGTCGGCCGCGATGATCGCGTTCATGCCCAGCAGTCCAGCCGAGGGCGGGCAGTCGATCAGCACGAAATCGAATGGCTGTTCCACCGCCTCGAGGGCCTTCTTCAGTCGCCAGCCACGCTCGGCTCCGCCTTCGTTCAGGTTCTCGACGTCCTGAAGCTGTTCCCCGGCGGCGACGATCTGCAGGCCGTTGCCGGCCTCGCTGAAGGCATCCTCCAGGCGTGCGCCGCGCTGCAGGACCTGGTCCAGTCCGGCGGGATCTTCCAGGCCGAAGGCCATGGACAGGTGGCCCTGCGGGTCGGCGTCGATCGCCAGCACGCGATGCCCGGCCAGGGCCAGGGCATGCGACAGGTTCAGGGTCACGGTCGTCTTGCCGACGCCCCCTTTCTGATTGATCACCGCGATCGTCCGCATGATTCCGTCGAGGGACCGGGCTACGCCGGTGCGCCTTCCGCGATGGCATCCTCGCTGGCGATCAGGCCCGGGCCCAGCAGGGTGTCGATGTCCAGCATCAGGATCATTTTTTCGTCGATGGTCGCCAGGCCGCGCACAAAGTCGATGCCGATGCGCGAGTTGAAGTCCGGGGCCGGCTGCAGGTCGTCGGCGCCGATGCTGTAGACCTCGGATACCGCATCCACGACCACACCCATCACCCGCTCGCGGTCCTCGTTGATCACCCGCAGCATGATCACCACGGTGGTCGGACCGTATTCCATCGGCTCCATGCGGAAGCGCAGGCGCATGTCGATGATCGGTACGATCATGCCGCGCACATTGATCACGCCGCGGATGTAGTCCGGGGTATTGGGCAGCGGAGTGGGCCGCTCCCAGCCCTTGATCTCCTGCACCCGCAGGATGTCCACGCCGTATTCTTCCTCGGCCAGGATGAAGGTTAGGTACTGGTCCTCGCCGGCGGTGGCCGGGTCGTGGATGGACTGGGTTGCGTCGTTCGCCATGGTGCTTGGCTCCTTGGAGTTCAGGCTCAGGCCGCGCGGGTGTCGCGCCCGGCGGCCATCCGCGCGATCCCCGCGACATCCAGGATCAGGGCCACCTGGCCGTCCCCGAGGATGGTCGCGCCGGCGGTGCCGGGGACCTTGCGGAAATTGGTTTCCAGCGTCTTGATGACGACCTGTTGCTGGCCGAGCAGGTCATCCACCCGCAGGGCTACCCGCTGGTCGTCCGCCTCGGCGACCACCAGCAAGGCGCGCTCCGGAAGCGGGCTGGGCTCGGCGCGACCGAACAACGCCGCGAGGTCGATGATCGGGATGTACTCGTCGCGCAGGCGATACAACGGCAGCTTGCCAAAGGCCTGTTTCACGCTTTCCGGAAGGGTCTGGAGGGACTCCACGATCGCGATCAGCGGGATCACGAAGGTCTCGTCGCCGACCTTCAGGAGCTGGCCGTCCATGATCGACAGCGTCAGCGGCAGGCGGATGGTCAGGCGCGAGCCCTTGCCGGGCTCGGACTCCAGCTCGACGTTGCCGCCCAGGCCGCGGATGTTCTTCTTCACCACGTCCATGCCGACGCCGCGGCCGGAGAGATCGCTGACCTGGTCCGCGGTGGAAAGCCCCGGTTCGAAGACCAGTTGCAGGATCTCGTGGCGGTCCAGCTGCTGGTTCGGACCCACCAGCCCGGTGTCACGGGCCTTGGCCAGGATACGGTCGGCATCCATGCCCTTGCCGTCGTCGCGGATCTCGATGATGACGTTGCCGCCACGGTGATAGGCCTCCAGGGTGACCTGGCCGGTCTCCGGCTTGCCGGCCGCCGCGCGCGCCTCGGGCCGTTCGATGCCGTGATCCACGGCATTGCGCACCAGGTGCACCAGGGGGTCGCCCAGGTGCTCCATCACGGTCTTGTCGATCTCGGTGTATTCGCCCTTCAGGGTCAGCTCGATCTGCTTGCCGAGTTGCCCGGAGATGTCGTGTACCAGCCGCGGGAAACGGTTGAAGACCTGCGCGATCGGCACCATGCGGATGCCCATCACGCTCTCCTGCAGCTCGCGGGTGTTGCGTTCCAGTTCGGCCAGGCCGGTGCGCAGGCGCTCGATCTGCGCCTCCATCTGCGACGGATCTTCCTCGAGCTGCTCGCTGATGTCGGTCAGCATCGACTGGGTGATGACCAGCTCGCCGACCATGTCGATCAGCGCATCGATCTTGCCGGTGTTCACCCGCATGGAGCTGGATTCGGCCCCGCGAGCGCTGCCCCCGCTGCCCTTCGCTGCGGTCTCCGGCCGGGCGGGCGTATCCGCGGCGGCTCCGGGCTCGGGCGCGGACGACTCGTCGGGAGCGACCGGTGCGGCCTCGAGGGGTTCGATGACGAGATCGCATTCGTCCTCGACCCACTCGAAGACCTCCTCGATCTGGTCGCCGGTGGCGTCGCCTTCCAGTTCCAGGGTCCAGGCGAGATAGCAGTCCTCCGGATCGAATGCCTCCGCGCTGTCGGGCAGGCGATCGGTCTCGCAATGCACGGTCAGCCGGCCGAGTTCTGCCAGGACCTCGAACATGCGCAGGGGGTCGTTGCCGGTGCGCATCAGGTCCGCATAGGGGCGGAAGTGAATCCGCCAGCCGCGCGGACCATCGTCGTTGCCGTCGCCGGGGCCTTCTTCCGATCCATCACTCGGCGCAGGATCCCGGGGCGGGGCGGCGTCACCCAGGTGGGCTTCGATCAGGGTGCGGACCTCCGCAACCTCGGCGGCGTCCGCCTCCCCGCCGTCGCGTGCGGCGTGCAGCTGGGCGCGCAGAATGTCCACTGCCCGCAGGAGAAGGTTCACCGTTTCCGGTGCCGCATCCTGTTCGCCATTGCGCATCCGGTCGAGCAGGGTCTCCACACCGTGGGTGAACTCGGAGATCGCGCCGAATCCGAACGTGCCGGCCCCACCCTTGATCGAATGGGCGCAGCGAAAGATGGTATTCAGCGTCTCCGGATCGCCGCCATCCAGCGCCAGGAGCTCGGTCTCCATGCGCTCCAGCCCCTCGAAGCTCTCTTCGAGAAAGGCGTCGACGAACTGGGCCATGTCGATGGACATGACTAGCGCAGCACCCGGTTCACGGTGTTCATCAGCTGATCCGGGTCGAACGGCTTGACCAGCCAGCCGGTGGCGCCGGCCGCCTTGCCTTCCTGCTTCTTCTCCGGCCCGGCCTCGGTGGTGAGCACCAGGATGGGGGTGAACTTGTAGTCGCCCAGTTTGCGCAGTTCCCGCGTCAGCTGCAGGCCGTCCATAGTGGGCATGTTCACGTCGGTGATTACGAGATCCGCCTTCGCGCCCTGGGCCTTGCTCAGGCCGTCCTTGCCGTCGCGCCCCTCCACGACCTCGTGTCCGGCCTGCTTGAGGGTGAATGCGACCATCTGGCGCATCGAGGCGGAATCGTCCACCACCAGAACCTTAGCCATTGATCTCTCCTGAATCCGTGTTGTGTTGTCCGGCACTCGCGGCGGCCCAGTCCGCGCCGAGCGCCTGGAAGGCCTGCGCGAGGACGGCGCTGGCGCCGTCGATTAAGAAGGCCTGCGTCTTGCGTGTCGCCGTGTGGCGGGCCATCAGCAGCACCTGCACACCGGCGGCGTCGATATCGGCCACGGACGCTGCGTCTACCCGAAGGTTCTCGCCGGCATCCAGTGCCGCGCGCAGCTCCTGCCAGCAGTCGGCTGCGGTGTCGATGCGCAGGCGTTCCGGGAGCGCAATGGTGGTCATCGGCGTTACCTTTCCGTGAATTAGTGCTCACTGTACAGGATATGTACAGGTATTCGCCAGCCATTCGTAAAAAACTTGTACGGCTGCCGGAGGGAAAACTTGAGGACGGATTCAGAGGTAGATGCCGGCCGAGGCCTGGACTTTTGCCGCACCGGTGTGACCAGATGCCGTTTCTGTCCCCGCGAGGCCGCATTTTCCATGAGCCATTCGACCCCGGTGAGGTGCTGAGATGGAGGCGCGTTCGCTCTACCGCCTGTCGACTGACCCGGACGCTCGCCGTGCGGTCGAGGCCTGGTTGCGGGCCGCTGCGGTCCGGGATTCGGTCCTCTGGGTGGGGGGGCATGCTCCCGAGGGGCTGCCGCACGTGGCCCCCGCGCAGGCCGGGCACTGGCTCGGGCACGAGGTGCAGGCCCTGGTGTTCGAGGCCGGCGAGCCGCTTGCTGTGGATGCGCTGGTCACGGCCGCGGGGTTGCTGCGCGGCCGTGGCACCCTGGTGATCCTCGACGGAGTCACCGGTGATGGCGTGTTTGCCCGGCGCTGGCGGGCGGCACTGGCCGAACCGTGGATACAGACGATCGGTTCACCATCGATGGACCGGTTGCCCCCCGTGCCGGCAGCAACGCCGGCCCCGTTCGCCTGGACACCGGATCAGCGGGTTGCGCTGGACCGCCTGGCGCGGCTGGAGACGGGGGAGTGCCTGGCGCTTACAGCACCCCGCGGGCGCGGCAAGTCGACCTTGCTGGGGGAATTCCTGGGCATGGCGCTGGCGAGGGGTGAAGCCGGTATCACGCTGACCGCCCCGGGTTCACGGGCCGTGGACGCCCTGCTGGCACGTGCCCGGCAGTGGGAGAATGCCGCGGATCGATGCTACCGGGCCCCCGATCGCCTGCTGGACGACTCCGTGCGGCTGGATACCCTGATTGTCGACGAGGCGGCGAACCTGCCGGTGGAGCGCTTGCTGCGGCTGGCCCGCCGGGCGCGACGCCTGGTGCTGGCGACCACGACCGGCGGATTTGAGGGGAGCGGGCAGGGCTTCCGGTTGCGTGCCCTGCCGGCGCTGGAGGCCGCGGGGTTTCGGGTGCGGACGCAGGCGCTGGATACCCCGGTGCGCTGGGGCCCTGGGGATCCGCTGGAGGACTGGCTCAATCGGTTGTTCCTGCTGGAGGCCGAGAGCTTGACGCCGTCCGTCCAGGCCGTCTGCCTGCGCTGGCGCATGGGCGCGGCCTTGGCGAACTTGCCGCAGACCCTGGAGGCGGTCACGGGCTTGCTGGCGGATGCGCACTACCGCACCCGGCCCTCGGATCTTGCCCGCTGGCTGGACGACCCCGGGGTTCGGGTGTTGTGCATGGAGGGAGCGGGCGACGGGGCGCTGTTTGGCGTGGCCCTGATCCAGGAGGAGGCTGGCCTGGAGCCGGCCCTGGCCGAAGCGGTCTGGGCGGGCGAACGGCGCCCGCAGGGACATTTCCTGCCTTGCACCCTCGCCGCGCGGGGCGATTTTGACCTGGCGTCGGCAGCTGCCTGGCGCATCCAGCGTATTGCGGTACACCCCCGCTGGCAGGGGCGGGGGCTGGGCGGCCGATTGCTGCGTGCGGTCGCGGACCGGGCCCAATTCGAAGGCATGGGGCTGCTCGGCGCCAGCTTCGGTCTGCAGCCCGCACTGCTGCGTCTCTGGCGGCGGGCGGGCTACGGCCTCGTGCGCGTCGGCACCCAGCCGGATGCGGCCAGCGGCCAGGTCAGCGGCGTGGTCCTGCGTGCGGTGGCGCCCGCATTGCAGCCCCGGCTGGAGGCGACATGGGAGGATTTTCGGCGCGACTGGCCCGTCTGGCATCGGCGATTCCTGCCCGCTGCA
Source organism: Thioalkalivibrio sp. AKL19 (assembly GCF_000420165.1). Classification (GTDB taxonomy): domain Bacteria; phylum Pseudomonadota; class Gammaproteobacteria; order Ectothiorhodospirales; family Ectothiorhodospiraceae; genus Thioalkalivibrio. Next base: position 260,210 of record NZ_ATUK01000011.1, read on the forward strand.
ACCGCTGCCATGGTCGATGCGGTGCTGGCGTCACCCGCGGGTGATTCGGCTCGCGTGGACGCGCCGGTCGACCCGGCCGCGGACCGGGCGGAGGTGCGGGCCTTTGCCGAGCGCGCGCGGCCGCTGGAGTGGGTGCTGCCCGCGTTGCTGCGGCAGCTGGCGGCGTCCCCTCCGGTGGAGCCGGAAGGCCGGTTGCTCGCCGCGAGCCTGACCGCGCCGATCGACTGGCCCCGGCTGGCGCGCGAACTGGGGGTGTCCGGGCGGCGCGGGGTCACCCGCAGGCTGCGTCGCGCCGCCCGGACCTGGCTGGAACCGCAGGGTCGCTGACGCCCAGGCCTACAGGCGGAACTGGGCCAGCGCCTGCTGGATCTCCTTCTCCACCTGCTTGAGTTCGTCGGAGGCGGCGCTGACGCGGTCGGCGGTGTTGGCCGACTGATCCGCCTCGTCGGAGATCTGCACGATGTTGCGGTTGATGTCCTCGACCACGGTGCTCTGCTGGCGCGAGGCGACCGCGATCTGCTCGGTCATCTCCACGATGGTGGTGACCGACTGGCGGATCTGCTGCAGGGCCCCGTTGACCTCGGAGGTGTGCTCCATGGTGTTCTCGGCCTCCTCCTGCCCGTTCTGCATGGCCTTCACCGCACTGTCGGTGGCGGACTGAAGGCGGGCGATCATGGTCTCGATCTCGTCGGTGGATTCCTGGGTGCGGGTGGCCAGCTTGCGCACCTCGTCGGCGACCACGGCGAAGCCGCGGCCGTGCTCGCCGGCCCGGGCGGCCTCGATGGCCGCGTTCAGGGCCAGCAGGTTGGTCTGTTCGGCGACGCCGCGGATCACTTCGAGGATGGTCCCGATCTGCTTGGAGTCCTCGCCCAGCTTGGCCACGGTACCGGCCGCCTGTTCGACGGTTCCGAGCAGGGAGGCCATGGACTCGATGTTCTTGCTCATCACCTCGGAGCCGTTGTTCACCGCATCCCCGGCCTCCTGGCCGGCCTGGGAGGTCGCGTCGGTGTTGCGCGCGATCTCCTCGGCGCTGCTTTGCAGTTCGTTGATCGCGGTGGCGACGCGTTCCGTCTCGTCGCGCTGGCGCGAGACCGCTTCGCGGGCCTCGTAGGCCTCCTGGTTCAGATTCTCGGTGGCCCGGTTCAGCGTCTCGGTGCTGCCCCGGGCGTTGCCGATGGCCTGAGCGATCTTGTCGGTGAAGCGGTTGAAAGCGCGACCGAGCTGCGCGGTCTCGATCAGCCCGTTCTCGTCCAGCCGGCGGCTCAGATCTCCATCGCCGTCGGCGATCTCCTCGAGCGCCGCCGTGGAGTGGGCCAGGGCGCGCCGCACCACCAGGATGATGAACACGGCACCGGCCAGGCCCAGGATTACCCCGATCAGGGCCAGCACGCCCTGGGTGGTCTGGGTGGCGCGCATGTCGGCGGTCAGGGCGGCGGCGCTGCGCTCGGCGCGGGTGGTGATGCGATCGCTGAGCCCCTGCAGGTGGTCACGGGCCTCGACCAGTAGCGGACCAATCTCGGTGCGGATCAGGTACGCGTCCTGCAGGGCCTGTTCGCTGCCGTGGATCTCGATCAGGTCGTCCAGGGCGGCGTTCTGGATCTCGAGGGCACCCTGGAAATCCTCCAGCGCGATCTGCTGCTCGAAGTCCAGGTCATCGAACTGTTCCATCAACTGTGCGCTGATGTCGTTGGTGCGGGTGGAGAACAGGCGCACGTTCTCGCGAAACGCATCGTCGCGGAAGGCGATGAAACCGCGCAGGTTCGACGTGACCTGAACCACCGACATGCGCAGGTCGTGCAGGGTGTCAAGACGGTCCCAGGAGCGCTGGAAGCGCGGCAGGGCCATCTCGGCATCGATCATCATGTTGGTCTGCTGGGTCATCTCGCGACTGGCGGGGTTGGCCCGGGCATTGGCAATCCCCAGCGCCGGCATGTTCTCGGCGGCGTTCTCGGCGACCTCGACCAGGCGCTCATCGAAGCTGGCGAACTGGTCCACCAGGCGGCGCACCTCGGTCGCGCTGGCGGCGAGTTCCTCGTCCGCCGCGATCACCGGGTCCTCGTTCAGCGCGCGGGTGGCAGCATCAAGCTCGCGCATCGCGTTCTGCCAGGCATCGCGGTGCGACTGCTCCTCGCTCATCAGATAGAAGCCGAGGAATGCCGCGCTTTCCTGCAGCAGCTGCTCGACATCATTGACGCGGGCCACGGCCGGGTAGTCCGCCTGGGTGAGCTGTTCGACCCCCTGGCTACCCGTACTCATCGCGCGCAGGGCCAGCAGGGAATTGATGATCAGGATGGCGACTACCAGGCCGAAGCCGGCGATCAGCAGCCCCCGGATGGAGAGTTTGTCCAGCATGCGATGACTCCTTCAACGCGCCTTGTGTCCGGCGCTTCGCGAACCGGTCGCGGTCACAAGCACCGCGAGCCCGAAAGGTGGCTATTCAACCCCTGTTACGGCAGGCCCCGGGCAGAGTTGAGCGTCGATGGAACACGGATCCATTTATGCGCTTACGCCCGAGTCCCTGCCTTGCATCGTTTTGAGGTGGGTATGCCGGGTTCCCCGGTTCCACGTTGCGTTCCGGTAATCCAGCACGGGCGGGCAGCAGTACGGCTGCCCGAGGTCTCGGAATACGCGGGGTCCCAACGTGAATCCGTACATTATCTCCCTGTTGCCCGGAAACCCGATCGGATTGTAGACGTGACGGGGCTCAGCCGGATTCCAGCTGTTCCCAGCGCTGGTAGCACCGAGCCAGTTCCGACTCGACCGTCTCGAGGCGAGTCTGAAGCTCGCGCATGCGTTCACCGTCGCGCAGGGCCTCCGGCTCGGTCATGGCGGTGGTCAGGGCCTGTTGTTCCTGTTCCAGGGATTCGATTTGCGCCGGCAGGGCCTCCAGTTCGCGGGCATCCTTGTAGGAGAGCTTGCGCGGCGCGGCGGGCGCAGGCTCGGGTTCGGCGGTGGGCGCGGCAGCCTTTGCCGCGGGCGCGCGTTCGGCAGGTGCGGGGGATTCGCCCTCCAGCAGCCGGCGGGTGACGCGCTCTGGCAGGTCGGACCACCCGCCCACGAACTCCTCGACCGATCCATCGCCCGGCAAGACCAGGGTGGAGGTGGCGACATTGTCCAGGAACGAGCGGTCGTGGCTGACCACGATGACGGTCCCGGTGTACTCGATCAGGAGCTGTTCCAGCAGCTCCAGGGTCTCCACGTCGAGGTCGTTGGTGGGCTCGTCGAGCACCAGCAGGTTCGCCGGGCGCAGGAACAGCTTCGCCAGCAGCAGCCGGTTGCGCTCGCCCCCGGACAGTGCCGAGACCGGCTGGCGCGAACGCGAGGGCGGGAACAGGAAGTCTTCCAGGTAGGACAGGATGTGGCGGCTCTCGCCGTTGACCATGACCCGGTCGCGGCCCTCGCCGACCGCATCCTGCACCGTGGTGTCCTCGTCCAGGTGCGCGCGCGCCTGGTCGAAGTAGGCGATCTCCAGCTGGGTCCCCAGTTTCACGCTGCCGGCCAGCGGTTCCATCTGCCCGAGCAGACCGCGCAGCAGGGTGGTCTTCCCGGCCCCGTTGGGTCCGACGATGCCCAGGGCATCGCCGCGTTGCAGCAGCAGGTTCACGTCGCTCACGATCGGGGTGTCGTAGCCGAAGTCCGCGTGCTCCGCCTCGATCACCAGGCGCCCGGAGCGCTGTTCCGGGCTCAGCTTCATCTTCACCTGCCCGCTGCGTTCACGGCGTTCGGCGCGCTTCTTGCGCAGGGCCTGCAACGCGCGTACGCGCCCCTCGTTGCGGGTTCGCCGGGCCTTGATGCCCTGGCGTACCCAGGTCTCTTCCTGGGCCAGCTTGCGGTCGAACTCCGCGCGCTGGGTGGCCTCGGTCTCCAGGCGTTCGGCCTGGCGCTCGCGAAACGCCTCGATCGATGGCGGGTGTTCGTACAGCTGCCCGCGGTCCAGTTCCAGGATGCGCGTGGCGACGCTTTCCATGAACTGCCGATCATGGCTGATAAACACTACGGTCAGGCCGCTCTCGATCAGGAACTGTTCCAGCCAGCGGATCGCGGCCACGTCCAGATGGTTGGTGGGCTCGTCCAGCAACAGCAGTTGCGGGCGCTGCACCAGCTCGCGTGCCAGCCAGACCCGGCGCTTGAGCCCACCCGACAGCGCGGCGAACTGGGACTCCGGATCCAGGCTCAGGCGCGAGATGGTGGTCTCTACCCGGTTCTGCAGGCTCCAGCCGTCGATTGCGTCCAGCTGCGACTGCACCGGTCCCATCTTGTCCAGCGCCTCCATGTCCCCGCCCGCGGCGGCCTGGCTGAGATGGTGGAAGCGCTCCAGAAGGCGGCCGGCCTCGCCCAGGCCCTCGGCGACTACGTCAAACACCGTGCCCTCGATCCCCGGGGGCAGTTCCTGGGTCAGGTAGGCGGTGGTCAGGCCGTCCTGGCGGGTGATCTCGCCCGAATCGGCCTGGGCGTCGCCATTGATGACCTTGAGAAGCGTGGACTTGCCCTCGCCGTTGCGCCCGGCGATGGCGACGCGTTCGCCGGGCTCCAGGCTCATGTCGACGCCGTCGAGCAGGGCGGCCATGCCGAAGGCCAGGTGGATATTGCGCAGGGTGAGCAGTGCCATTCGAGTTCCGGTCGCGAGCGAGTGTTGTAGCGGGCGCCAAGACTATCACCTTGGCGTGCCGTAGCGCGCACCGTGAGGCCTTTCAGGCTCGCCATCCCGGAGCGCGAATTGCGTTCTTTCTACTGCCTGCCGGGAGAGGCCGGCCCAGCGCGTCCGGAGCGAGGTTCCCGGGCGGAATCCGGGTGCCCTTCTTTGGGTACTTTCTTGGGCAAGCAAGAAAGGACCTCGCGGCGCGCTCGCGAGAGAGCGCGCGGCAGGCGGCCGGACGAAGGCACCGTAAACACCGGAGGACGAACCCGGACCAGCCACAACAGGGCAGGCGGCTGGGCGAAGGCATGTAAACACCGACGACGAGCCGTGGCCAGCCGGCGGAGTCGGCGGGGACGAGGCGGGCGTCAGGCTTCGCCCATGAGCCAGGCGCTGACGGCGCCGGCGAGGCTCATCAGGGCGAGTACGAAGATGGCGACTTCGGTGCCGGCCAGTTGGGCCAGCAGCCCAAACAGGCCGCCGATCAGCAGCAGGCCACCGATGACCGTGTTGCTGACGGCGGTGAACGCGGCGCGCGTTTCCTGGGTTGCCATGTCGACCAGGTACGTCTTGCGGCCCAGACGGACGCCGGCATGGCTGACCCCAAGCAGGAAGAACAGGGTCGCGTAGACCCAGCCGCCGGGGACCAGCGCATGGTCGGTGCCGACGGGCGCGAGCCAGACGCTCAGGGCGACCGCGATGCCGAGCCCGGCCGCGAGCAGGCCCGAAAGGATCAGGACCCAGCGCGCGGAGCGATCGGACAGCCGCCCCCAGACCGGGGCGCTGACGGCCGAGGCCAGGCCGCTGGCGAGGATCAGCAGGCCCAGGGTTCCCAGGTCGCCGGCGCTCGCGTCCTCCGCGAGCAGGACGTAGAAGGGGAGTGCCAGGGCCGTGCTCATCAACAGGGCGCGGGTCAGCACGAAGTGACCGAAGGCGCGGTCGGTCCACAGCAGGCGCATCGACTTGATGGCCTCGCTGACGGCGTTGCCGCCCCCTTCGGTGGCACCCGGATCCTCGCGCAACCCGGTAAAGGTTGCGGCGGCGACCCACCAAGCCCCGGCCGAGGCGGCCAGCAGGGCGACGAACACACCGATGCCGGCTTCGTCCAGGGTCGCGAGGGAGAGGTAGATGCCCAGCCCCAGGGTAGAGAACCCGGCCAGCGAGGCGGCATAGCCCATCACCGTCCCGCGCCGATGCTTCGCGATGGTCTTGCCCAGTACATCCTTCGCCGCAACCGAATTGATCCCGCGCGAAAGGGCAAAGACCACCAGCAGCCCGAGGATCGCCCAGCCGGCGGCCGCGCCCTCCAGGGTCAGCGCGACGATGGCCATGCCGGCCACCGCCAGGCCGGAAAGCGCGCTGCCGAGGACCCAGAAGCCCTTGCGGATGGCCCGGCGGCGAATGGATGCGGCGACGAACAGTTGCGGGAGCAGCGATCCGGACTCGCGGATCGGCACCAGGAAGCCGGCGAAGGCGGCCGGGGCGCCCAGGGCGCCCAGCAGCCAGGCCAGCACCAGGCGCGCCGAGGCCAGCTCGTCGCCGATCTTGCTCAGGGTGTTGGAGACCAGGTGGACAAAGAAATTGACCGGCTGGGCGCGGCAGGCGTGTTCCGGGATGTCCTTGCAGACGCGGGCGTCCTCGTCGCCGGCAATCGTCTCGTACAGGGAGACGATCGGGCGCGGCAGCTTGTCCGGGGCATTCTCGGCCATGAAGTCCTTCCGTTGCGTTGCCCCCGTCATTGCGAGGAGCGCAGCGACGCGGCAACCTCGCACTGGAGTCACCCGGCCTGGCGCGTTGCCAACTTTGTGAGGTTGCCACGTCGCCTTTGGCTTCTCGCAATGACGGGGCTTCGGCCCCATGCGGGGTCTTATCGGCGTCCGGCCAGCGGGTCGCTCGGGTCGACGCTGTCGCGGAACGGCTTGCGCCGGTCGAGGTTGGTCAGCTGGTAGACGTTGCCCAGCCAGTTGTTGATCACCGCCAGGGCCGTGTCATGCCAGGTGTTGTCCAGCCGATCCAGCAACAGGGCCTCGGGCAGCGCCGGGATCTCGGTGCAGTGTTCCAGTGCGGCCTCCACGTGCTCGCGGTGCTCGTCGAGGATCGCGGCCGCCTGCGGCATCAGGTAGTTCTCCGGCAACGGCGGGTAGGCGTCGCGTTCGCCCTGTATGTAGCGCACGACCTCGCGCTTGTACTCCTTGAGCAGGCTAATGGAGTCGTACTCCGGGTGGCCCTGGAAGAAGACCATGCGAAAGCCGTCCGGCGACGCGCCGAGGTGGATGCCAGACTGGTCGCTCTCCACCAGCACCCGAAGCCCGTGGCGTTCGAACTGTTCGCGCGACACATCGTTGTAGCGCGAGTGCGGCACATCGAAGCGGGTGTTCACGCCGGTGACCAGCGGATGGCCGCGGTCCACCACGCGGTGCGGGAACACGCCCCACAGCTTTTCGCCCATGTGCCGGCGGTGTTCGCCGTAGCGGGCCTGCAACACGGCATGGGTGGCGAGACAGGAGCACAGCGTCGAGGTCACGTTCTCCCAGGCCCAGTCCACCACCTCGGCCAGCGGCTCCCAGAAGGGTTCCAGCGCCAGGTCCGGCTGGGTCACGTTGGCGCCGGTGATGATGAGCGCGTCGAGGCCTTCCTTCTTCAGGTCCTCGAAGTCCTCGTAGTACTGCTTGACGTGATCGCGTCCCTTCGGCCCGCGCTTGAGCTGCGGCAGGGTGAACGGGTGGATATAGAACTGCGCGATCTGGTTGCTCTCGCCAATCAGGCGGAAGAACTGGCGCTCGGTGGCCGCGAGGGCCGCGTCGGGCATCATGTTCAGCAGCCCGATGTGCAGCGCGCGGATCTCCTGCTGCTGCGCGAAGTCGCTGGGCAGGACGGTCTCGCCCTCGCTCCGCAGGCGGGCAAAGGTGGGCAGGTCGGAGTAGGCGACAAGTGGCATTACAGGCGCGCCTCCCGTTCCAGGGCCATGCAGACCAGGTCATCGAAGTCGGCCGCATTGTGCACGCGCGCCAGTTCGGTGGTGCTGATGGTGTAGCCGTGGGTCTCGGCGATCGCCTCGTAGCGCGGCAGGCGCGCGCGGAACAGGCGCGAGAAGACCCAGCGAACGAAGGCGTCCGGATCGATCTGGGCGACGTAGTCCAGCCCCTCGTCGCGCATATATTCGGCCAGCTGCTGGTCGAGGAATGCCTCGCGGTAGTACAGCGGCTTGGGGTCGCGCTCGGCGCGCTCGATCAGCTGGCGCTCGTCCTCGTCAGTCGCCTTGATGTACAGGATCAGGGTGTGCTCGGCGAGGGTCTCCAGCACGCCGGGGCTGTCCAGTTCGCAGACCGAACCGCCGGCATCGTTGACGAAGTGCGGATAGCCGAACAGCGTTTGTGCCTTGTGGATGAAGTCCGGCACGTCGAGCATCGCTCGCACCTCGGCCTCGTGGTGCAGGGTCTGGCGGCGCTTGAACTCGGTCAGCGGCAGGCCGCCTCGTTCCGGGTTGCCGAGCTTGCCGAGGAAGCTCGCCACCGGGTGCAGGTTGTCCACGGTGATGTTGTTGATGATCTGGATCGAGTCCGAGCGCAACAGGTCGCGCAGGAACGGCACCGCCATCGCCTGGGCCTTGATGTTGTCCAGGATCGGCTCGCTCAGGTAGCGCGTGCCGATGCGGTAGTCCCCCGAATAGTGGAACCAGTCCTCGCGCCGGAGCATGTTGGACAGGCGCGTCTTGCCGACACCGGACATCCCCAGCAGGGTGATGCGGCGGTGCTCCTGGTTGCGGTATTCGTCGGGTGTCAGGCGCATGGGGACTCGATTAGCGTCGCAGGATGAACAGGATACCGGCGATCACCGCCAGGCCGCTGATGACGTAATGGTCGTACTGGAACTGCAGCCCCAGCAGGCCGCGCAGGCCGAAAAGGATCAGCCAGGCGCCCAATAGAATGTTGCCGAGTATGCGCATCCCTGCGGAATCCTCCGGTTAGCGGATCAGTTGGCTCAGTTCGCGGAACTGTGGATCGGCCGCGTCGCGCAGCCATTCGAACAGCACCGACTCGTGGTTGGTGATGATGGCCCCGGCCGCCCGCAGCCGTTCCAGCCCGTTGCGCTTGCGCCCGGCGTCGCGCGAGCAGACGCCGTCCTCGACCACGAAGACGGTCACGCCCGCCTCCAGCAGCTCCAGTGCCGTCTGGGTCACGCAGATGTGGGTCTCGGCGCCGGTCAGGATGATCTGGTCTCCCCCGGTCAGGCGCGCGTGAAGGTCGTCCTCCGCGCAGCAGGAGAAGGCCGTCTTGTCCGTGACCGCTCCGGCTCCTTCCAGCGCCTGTTGCAGGGGAGCGGAGACCTCGCCCAGTCCCTTCGGATACTGGCGCGAGACCTCGATCGGGATGCCCAGCTGGCGCGCGGCCTCGATCAGGCGCGCGGTGTTGCGCTCGACTTCGGCGCGGTCGGCCTCCGACATGGCGGCCAGCAGGCGTTCCTGCAGGTCGATCAGGACCAGGCGCGAGCGCTCGCGTTCGCAGCGGGCCTGCGGATTGTGCGCGGCGGGCCCGACCATTACTCCAGCAGGTCGTCGATGGCCTCGAGATCGGCCACGCTCAGGCGGCCGGCGGCGCGCTGCAGGCGCAGCGATTCGCCGAGGAAGCCGTAGCGGGCCTCGGCGTAGTCGCGCTCGGCGCGGAAGACCTCGCGCAGGGCCAGCAGGACGTCCACCTGGGTACGGGTACCGACCTCGAAGCCGGCCTCGGCCGCCTCGAATGCGGACTGGGTGGAGGCCAGGGCCTGCTCCAGGGCGCGCACGCGCGAGCTGTTCGACATCACCGACAGGTAGGCGCTGCGGGTGTCCTGGGTGGTGCGGCGCTCGACCAGGGACTGGCCTTCCTGAGCGGCCTGGAAGTCCTCGCGTGCCTGACGGGTCAGGGCGCTGACGCGACCGCCGGTGTAGAACGGGATCTCCAGTTGCACGCCGACCTGGGCGTCGGTGCCTTCGAAGAACGCGCCCCCGGAGCCTGGCGGGATGTCCAGACCGTGGTAGCGGTTCTCGCGGACCGACGCATTCAGGTTGACCCGCGGCAGGCCCTCGGCGCGCTGGCGCTGGATCTGTTCGCGGGCGGTCTCGGTGCTCAGGCGCTGGGCGGCCAGCTCGAGGTTGTTGGCGAGCGCGATGTCGACCCAGGCCTGCGGGTCGGCCGGGTCCGGCGGGGTCAGCTCGGCCTCGTCGTGCAGCATGTCCAGCTCGTCCCAATAGGTGTTGGTGATCACCGCGAGCTGCTCGCGGGTCAGGTCCAGCTGGTTCTCGGCGGCGATGCGTTCGGCCTCTGCAAGGTCGCGCTGGGCCTGGGCTTCGGTGACATCGGTGCGGGCGACCAGGCCGACGTCGAAGCGGCGCTCGGTCTGTTCCAGCTGGCGCTCGATCGCGTCCACCTCGGCCTCGCGGAAGGCGAGGGTCTCTTGCGCGATCAGCACGTCGAAGTAGGCCTGGGCGACGCGCAGGATCAGGTCCTGGCGGGCGCCGTCCAGTTCCGCCTCGGCGCGGGCGATCTCGAGATCCACCTGCGCCAGATCGATGTAGTTGCGGCGGTCGTAGACGCTCTGCGACAGATTGACGCCGAAGCTGGTCTGGCGGCCGTCGAGACTGCCCGGCTGGTTGCGGTCGTCGCGGTAGAACGCGCCGGCCTCGGCCTGCCCGGAGATCTGCGGCAGCAGGGCGGAGCGCGCGATCGGACGGTTTTCCAGCACGCTGCGGTATTCCGCCTCGGCGGTACGCAGTTCGGCGTCTTCCGCGGCCGCCCGCTCGTAGACCTCCATCAGGCTGGAGGCAGCGGCGGGCGTCGAGATCACAAGGGCCAGCCCGGCGGCGGCAAGAAGCGACGGCAGACGGTTCATGGACGCGACTCCGGAGGATATTAGGAAAAGCCTATCCTATCAGAGCCGCAACGCCGTGCGCGCCCATTTTCGTCAACAGCGGGCAGTCGTGCCCCTCCGGGGTGGATGCCCCGGATTCCCCGATCTTGCGGTGCCCATGCGAGCGCATACATGGATCGGCGTTTCCCCGGGCGAGTGGGCTGCCCGGGCAGCGCTCAGAATTCGAAGGCGGGTTTCGGCTCGAAGCCGGCCAGCGGCTTCACGCGGGTCTCGAACAGGCCCTCGTGGAGGCAGTCATCCTCGGTGGTGCGGGTAATCAGCTGCGCCTCCATGATCGGGCCGTCGCCGGTGATCACGAACAGCCGGCCGCCGAGCGTCAGGTACGGCTCGAGGAAATCTTCGTACTCGGTCATGGCGCCGGTCAGGATGATCGCGTCGTAGCGCGGGCGCGGTGGCGTCCAGTCGCGGGTCACCGTGGCGGTACGCAGGTTGGCGTTGTCGAGGCCCAGGTCCGTCAGCCGGTTGCGCGCGGCCAGACGCAGCTCGTCGATGCGCTCGATGCTGTCGACCTGGGCGGCCAGGTGGGCCAGGCAGGCGGTGACGTAGCCGGAACCGGTGCCGATCTCCAGCACGGTCTCGGTGGGCTGCGGCGACACGGCCTGCAGCAGGCGGCCGACCACGACCGGCGGCAGGGTGTTCTCGCCGTGCCCCAGCGGGATCTCGGAATCGGCGTACGCCAGGGCCTGGTAGGGCTCGGGCATGAAGCGCTCGCGCGGCAGCGTTTCCATCACGTCCAGAACACGAGTATCCAGCACGTCCCAGGGGCGGACCTGCTGTTCGACCATGTTGATCCGGGCCTTGGCGTAATCCATCGCGGTTTCCTCAGTACGCTCGACAGCCGCGAAAGAGTACGTTCACGGGCCGAAACAGGCAAGTAGGAGCTCAGCCCTCTGCGCGATTGGATGTTGGACAGGCCCCATTGCCCAGGGGGGCTCCTGCGCTCCGGCCCCGTGCAGGAGCCGAGCCTCCCGGCGATTGGGTGTTGGACAGGACCCATCGCCCAGAGGCTGGGCTCCTACGGTTCGGGGTTATCCGGGAGGGCGTCGGCAATGGCGCGAATGCGCTCGCGCTGCAACGCCTCGCCCAGTGCCTTGCCCTTGTAGCCCTCGGCCATCAGCGCCTGCGGCTGCACGCCTTGCGCGGCTGCCACCGCGCGGCGCACCGCGTCGGCCTGCGGATAGGGCTTGTCTTCCCAGCCGGTGCGACCGCGGAAGTCCGCCTCCACCGCCAGCAGGAAGGGTTCTACGTTCTCCGGGCGGCGCAGGACGTCCAGGCCGTCGACCAGCTTCATCACGGTCTTCGGACGCAGCTCGAACACGCGATGCACCAGCCCGTGGTAGCGCGCCACGCGCACCGCCAGGTCGCGGTAGCGGTTGGGTATGCGCAGGCGTTCGGTCAGGGCGCGGATCAGATCCACCCCGCGTTCCTCGTGCCCGTGATGGCTGGGCAGGATCTCCGGGTCGGTGGTGCCCTTGCCGAGGTCATGCACCAGCGCGGCGAAACGGACCTCCGGCGCATCGGAAAGCCGGGTCGCCTGGTCCAGCACCATCAGGGTATGCACGCCGGTGTCGACCTCCGGGTGGTAGCGTTCCGGCTGGGGCACGCCGAACAGCCGCTCGATCTCGGGGAACAGGATGGCGAGCGCCCCGGCCTCGCGCAGCACCTCCAGAAAGCGCCGCGGGGCCGGGCTCTTCAGGGCCTTCTCGCATTCTGCCCAGACGCGCTCGGGTACCAGGGCGTCGACCTCGCCGGAGGTGACGAGCTCGCGCATCAGCGTCAGCGTGTCGGGTGCGACTTCGAAACCCCACGGCGCAAGCTGTGCGGCAAATCGGGCCACGCGCAGCAGGCGTACCGGGTCCTCGGCGAAGGCGGGAGCGACATGCCGCAGCCGGCGCGCTTCCAGGTCGGCCTGGCCGTTGTAGGGGTCGATCAGCGTGCCGTCGGCATCCTCGGCCATCGCGTTGATGGTGAGATCACGGCGTTCGAGATCGTCCTCCAGGGTGACCTCGGGCGAGGCGTTGAACTGGAAGCCGTGATAGCCGCGCGCGGTCTTGCGCTCGGTGCGTGCCAGCGCGTATTCCTCGTGGGTTTCGGGATGCAGGAAGACGGGGAAGTCGCGCCCGACCGGTCGAAAGCCCGCAGCCTCCATCGCCTCCGGCGTGCTGCCGACGACGACGTAGTCGCGCTCCGTGAACGGGCGACCCAGCAGGCGGTCGCGAACCGCACCGCCGACGAGGTAGGTCTGCATGGCGGCCCCGGGTTCGCGATCCGGGTCAGCCGCGGCCCGATCCGCGGTTGAGGGTCCGCAGTACCTGCATGCGGGCCTCGCGTCCGGCACCGCCGCCACCCAGGTAGCTGGGAGCGATGGATTCCAGGCGGGTCGGGCAGGGCAGCTGCTGCTCGCCGTCGCAGACCGAGTCGATGGTCAGCGAGGCGAAGTTGTCGCGCGACAACGGCTTGCCGGGCACGAACTCGAGCACGCTGGCCTGCAACTTGCCGGCCCAGTCGGGCAGGCCGATTACCGGGCGCCGGTGGCCGGAGACCCGGCCCACATACCGCACCAGGTCGCCCAGGGTGTAGGTCTTCGGGCCGCACAGTTCGAAGCCCTGACCCACGGTGTCATGGTCTTCCAGGGCCTCGACGAAGTGCTCCGCCACATCGCCCACGAACACCGGGGCGAAGCGGGCCCGGGCGCGGGCCAGCGGCATCACGGGGGAGAATTTCAGCAGTGTGGCGAAGCGGTTCAGGAACGAGTCTTCCGGTCCGAAGATCACCGACGGCCGGAACACCGTGACCGCCAGGCCCTCGCTGGCGAATACGGCCTGTTCGGCCGCACCCTTGCTGCGCAGGTAGTGGCTGGGGGCGTCGTCCATGTCCGCCTTCAGTGCGCTCATCTGCAGGAAGCGGCGCACGCCCTGCGACTCGGCGGCGGCCAGGGCCTTTTCGGTCAGCTCGGTATGGGCGGCACGGAAGCCGGCGCCACTGTGGCCACGCTCGTTCAGGATGCCGACCAGGTTGATCACCGCGTCCTGTCCCGCGAACACGCGTTCCAGGGTGGCGGGGTCATGGGCGCTGCCCTCGACCAGGTCCACCTCGGGGTTGACCAGGAGATCGCGATGGCGATGCGGGCGCCGGGACAGCACGCGGACCTTCAGGCCGCGGTCAATCAGTCGGCGGATAATGTGGTGGCCGACAAAGCCCGTGCCGCCGAGCAGGCAGACATTGCGAATCGAATCGATCGACATGGGGCAAGGTCCTTCCGAAAGCGAGTGCGGGACGTCTTATACTCGGGTGACCGGCATTGTTCAAACTAGCAAATAGTTGACCTGTGTTTCCCATGGCCTGTTTCCGGGTCACCAATCCGAGGCGCCGACATGACCGAACTGACCGCGATCAACCCTGCGACCGGCGAGACGCTCGCGCGCTACCCCCGCATGGATCGGGACGGGCTGGAGGCTGCGCTGGCACGCGCGGCCAGTGCCGCTCCGGACTGGGCGGCACGCCCGATGGCGGAGCGTGCCGCCCGCCTGCGCGACCTGGCCGGGGTGCTGCGCGACGAGCGCGAGACCCTGGCGACCACGGCCACCCGCGAGATGGGCAAGCGGCTGGTCGAGGCGCGCGCCGAGGTCGACAAGTGCGCGAATGCCTGCGAGTACTACGCCGAGCATGGTCCGGACTTCCTGCAGGACACGATGATCGCCTCGGATGCGAGCCGTTCCTTCATCGCCTGGCAGCCACTGGGGACCGTGCTGCTGGTGATGCCCTGGAACTTTCCCTACTGGCAGGCCTTTCGCCAGGCGATCCCGGCCACGCTGGCCGGCAACACCGTGCTGCTGAAGCACGCCTCCAACGTCCCCGGATGTGCCGAACATCTGGAACGGGTGTTTACGGCGGCCGGTTTCCCCGAGGGGGTGTTCCGCAATCTGCCGGTGGGCTCCGACGCGGTGGAAGGCATCATCACGGACGCTCGCGTGCAGGGCGTCAGCCTGACGGGTTCCGAAGGCGCCGGGCGTGCGGTGGGCGCCGCCGCCGGCAAGGCCCTGAAGTCCTCGGTGCTGGAACTGGGCGGCTCGGATGCCTTCGTCGTGCTGGCGGATGCCGATCTCGACCACACCGTGGAGCAGGCGGTACGCGGGCGCTTCCAGAACAACGGCGAGACCTGCATCGCCGCCAAGCGCTTTATCGTCGAGGAGATGATCGCCAAGGACTTTGTCGAGCGCTTCAAGGCGGCCATCGAGGCGCTGGTGATCGGTGATCCGATGGCCGAGGGAACGAACATCGGGCCGCTGGCGCGCGATGACCTGCGAAGCGAGTTGCACGACCAGGTGACCCGCAGCGTGGCGGCCGGCGCTCGCCTGGTGTCGGGCGGCGAGCCGCGCGACGGGGCGGGTTACTTCTATCCGCCCACGCTGCTGGATGCCGTGGAACCCGGCATGGCGGCCTTCGATGAGGAGACCTTCGGCCCGGTCGCGGCGGTCACCCGGGCGCGCGACGCGGACCACGCCATCGAACTCGCCAACGGCTCGCGCTTCGGCCTGGGCGGCAGCGTCTGGACCGCCGATCCGGCTCGCGGCGAGGCCCTGGCCCGGCGCCTGGAATGCGGCTGCGCCTTCGTCAACGGCATCGTCAAGAGCGACCCGCGCCTGCCTTTCGGCGGCGTGAAGGACTCCGGCTACGGCCGCGAACTCTCGGAGCTCGGCATCCGCGAATTCGTCAACGCTAAGACCATCTGGGTGGCTTGATCAGGCGTCCTTGTTCATCGTTCCGTCAACGTGGGGGCGGGTAACGCCCTCGGCGTGCCGGGCTGCATGACGGATTTCGGGGTTGCCGTTCCCCCTCTTGTTGTTTCGTTTATTGCGTTTGCTGTGTAAGTGCTCCTATATTCGTCAGTAAACGCACAGGAACCGACATGAACGCCCCTGGACAGCACAATGCATTGCCCGACGCCGAAGCGGCCGCGCTGGCGCGCGAAAGCGCGAGCGCGTTGGCCCGGCTACTCGCGGAGAAGCCCGAGGCGGAACGGGCACAGATTCGGCTGGATGGAGCCGATCTGATCGTGCCGCGGCAGGCGGTCTCCCTATTGCGTGACATTCTCGCCCAGATGGCCCAGGGCAATGCGGTGACGATCGTCCCGACGCACGCAGAACTGAGTACCCAGGAGGCGGCTACTATCCTGAACGTGTCCCGACCGTTTGTGGTCAAGCTGTTGGAACAGGGTGAAATCCCGTTTCGGAAAGCCGGTACACATCGCCGCATTCGGTACGAGGACCTGATGAAGTACAAGGCGCGCATGGACTGCGATAGCCGAGAAGCAATGGATGCCCTGGCCGCGCAAGCGCAGGAGCTGGATATGGGCTACTGATACATGCGCTTCATCGTCATCTACGATGCCTGCGTCTTGTATCCGGCCCCTTTGCGTGACTTCCTGATCGCTTGGCCCGTACCGGTCTTTTCTCCGCGAAGTGGACGGACGATATCCATGAGGAGTGGATTCGCAACCTGTCGGCGCGCCGTCCGGAAATTTCCCACAGCCTCCAGCGGACCCGCCAGTTGATGGACCAGGCGGTGCCGGACTGCCTCGTGCAAGGCTATGAACCGCTTGTGGAGGGTCTCGATCTGCCCGATTACGACGACCGTCATGTTCTGGCGGCGGCAATCCGGGCCGGTGCCCAAGCCATTATTACTTTCAACCTCAAAGACTTTCCCGAACGCAGACTTTCGCCATTCGATCTGGAAGCGATGCATCCCGACGTCTTCGCCGAACATCAGCTTGATCTGGGCGAAGCAGCTGTCCTTCAGGCAGCCAAAGAGGCGCGGACCGCCCTGCGCAACCCGGAGGTCAGTCCCGATGCCTACATCGAAACTCTCGAGCAACAGGGTTTGGTCGTAACCGCTCAGCGCTTGCGCGAGTTCTCGCATTTGATTTAATCCCCGTCGGCATCGCCTGGTTTCTTCACGGCGTCCGGTCGCCCCAGCGCGCATCGTTAGGCAACAGATCAACCGGCGGGGCGTCGTTTCGTCCTTAAATTGCTGGAGCTTGTAGAGCCAAGCGAGGGTGACGGCTGGGGTGGTCCAGTAGCTGGGCGGCCAGGGTGTTGCGGTCGCGGGGCAGGTAGCCCAGGTGGTGATCCACCCAATGTTGATGGGTGTGGCATCGAACTCTCCCTGGTGGAACCCCGCCGTCGAGACCCAGGCCTCCGACCGCGCCCACCGCATCAACCAGAACAAGCCCGTGTTCGTCTACTAGCTGGTCACCGAAGCACGGTGTAAGAAAAGATCCTCGCCCTGCAGGCGCAGAAACAGCAACTCGCCGACCACGTATATGGCAAGGACGACCCCGCCGACCCGAACGATGCCCCCATCGATGCCGAACCCCTTCGGCGCCTGCTGACACAGGATTAGTCCCGCCTCTAGCCAGGCGAAGCCGGGTCCATGGTCATTCTCCCACTGGTACAGCATGGGCGTTGATCGCAGATTTCTATTCCTGGGTAGCCCGGGTCCTGCGGACCTCCGGGGCCTCTCCCTTCACGGATTCGCCCACTACCCGCTTTGATGAGGCCGGAGCGCGAAGTTCAAGATGGCATAACGCTTTCTGAGCAGGATCGGCTTGGAAGAGACGCTTCCACTTATTTGAGTACGGTTCATCCCCGCGGGTGCGGGGAACACTGTCTCTCGCACAATTCCATGCCGATAGAAAGGTGATGGTGGGACTCCACAAATGCGTGCAAGTGAATTTTGACTGCCACTGCAGTCTCGACTTGCAATCATTCGCTTTGGGCACGGCTGGCCGGTAGCTTGGGGCGGTAGAGGCCGAGTTCGAGACGGTGGTGGCGGTCGGCGTGGTCGCGCTTTTCCAGGATGCGGGCGATCAGGGGCTGGTCCTGGTCCAGTAGCCGGGCGGCCAGGCCGTTGCGGTCGCGGGGCAGGTAGCCCAGGTGATGATCCATCCAGCGCACGGCGACGGCCTGGCCGTCGTGGGTGTTGGTGCGTTCGCGTTCCACGGTCAGGGCCTGGCCGCGCTTGAGGATGTCCCACAGTCTGGGCGCCTCGTGGTGGCGGAAGCCGGCCAGGGGGATGCGGTCCAGCAGTTCTTCGGTGGTGGCGGTGTGGTTGTAGGTACCGCGCTTGGCGTAGTAGCCGGCGAGCGGCGGGACGGGACGTGCCTGACGGTTGTGCGACATGTTCGGACTCCTCGGTGTGGCCTGGGTGTCCGTTGTAGCACCGGGGGTGGCTCACAGAATGAGCCACCCCGGAAATCCGGCGCCCTCAGCCGGGCGAGTGGTACTGACCGGCGGCCCGCGTGAGGTCGTCGGCCACGCGCCGGCGCAGCGCGGCGGGCGCCAGCACCTCGACGCCCGGGCCGTGGCGAAGGATCTCCTGGACCAGCTCGGTCGGGTCGGAGTAGGGGATGCGAAGGCGATACGCGTCGCCCTCGTATTCGCCGATCTGCTCCGGGTGCCAGGTCTCGTCGCCGACCCAGCGGGCGTGTTCCGGGGTGAATCGCAGCACGGCCCATTCCTGTGCGGGACCGGTGAAGATGCCAAAGGCGTCTCCGGTGTGGGCATCCAGGGTCGCCTCGTCGATGCTGCGGTAGGCGGACTCCGCCGGCTGCACCGAGCGGATGCGTTCCAGGGCGAAGGTGCGCAGGTCCCGAGCCCGCTCGCACCAGGCGATCAGGTACCAGTTGTCGCGGTAGTAGAGCAGGCGCTGCGGGTGCACGACACGACAGCTCGCGGCGTCCCGCGCACGGCCGTGATACTCGATCTCGACGGGGTGTTCGTCCAGGGTTGCGGAGGCGACCGCCTGAAAGCTTTCGCCGCGGCTGCCGCGCTGAGCCAGTGGCTGGATGCGGATGCGGCGGCGCACGGTGTCTGGCTGGTGCCCGCCGCTGGCGAGCAGCTCGCGGATGCGGCCCTTCAGCGGCCCCAGCGTGGGTGCCAGCAGCCCGGGCTGCACGTCCTCCAGCAACTGCTCCATGGTCAGCAGCGCCAGCAGCTCGGATTCGTTGAACCACAGCCCCGGCAGCTCGAACGCCGGGGCATCCTGCGCGTAGCGGTAGCCATTGGCCTGGGCATCGTATTCGATGGGCGCCTGCATGAAGTCGCGCATGTACTCGAGGTCGCGCTTGATGGTGGCACGCGAGACCTCGAGGCGTTCCATCAGATCCGCCAGCGAGGGCGGACGCCTCCCCTGCAACAACCGATGCAGGTGAAAGATGCGCTCGGCGCGGTTCACGCGTAGGAAGGAGACGTGGGCATGTCCGGGACGCTACCGACGGGGCTGGTATCCCGCAAGCATTTCCTTGCGGCGACTCACTCAGTGTCGCCCTCAGGGCGTTCGGCGGGTGGCCAGCAGTCGTGCCACCACCGCGAGCGCGATATTCACCAGGACGAGAACCGGCGCAAAGGGCTGATCCAGCGGCAGGCTGAGGCTCCAGGCGATCAGGAAGCCCGTCAGGGCAATGGCTTGGGTCCACAGGAACAGCCCGCGCAGATTGCGCGCGAGATAGGCCGCGCCCCAGGCGGGCAGCAGCAGGGTGGCGAGGGCGGCGGGCAGCCCCAGCACCATGCTGCCCAGCACGACAGCGGCTACCAGCCAGCCGATCTCGGTGAGTCGCAGCCACGCGAGCGGGGCCGGTGTGGCGGGGACGTCGGGGGCGAGCTGCGCGTGCCGCCATACGCGATACAGCCCGGGCGCGAGCGCGAGGCTGGCCAACCCGAGCGCGACCACCGCCCATAGTTCGCGGGGGCCGGCGAAGTACAGCTGGCCCTCGGCCCAGGCGGCCGCGGCGAGGCTGGCCTGAGCGAAATTGGCGGCCAGCAATGTCACGGCTGCCAGTCCCGCAAGAAAGACTGCAAGAGGCAAGCGCTCGCGGTCGGGGCTACGCTGCAGCAGGGCCATGACTCCGGCACCGAGTGCCAGTGCCACGGGCAGTACCGGCCAGTGAAAAACAGAAGCCAGGACGCCGCCAGTTGCGGCCCATTGCCCGAGCGCCAGGGCTTGCCAAACCGAACCGCGCAGGAATAGGCCGGCCCCGGCCAGGGCCAGCACGACCGTGATCAGCAGCCCGGCGACAAAGGGCAGGAACAGTAGGTCACCGAGCATTGAGGTAGTCCGTCAGCGGGTGGTTCTCGGCCCCGACGGCCCGCAGGAAGTCGTCGTCGTGGCTGGTCATCACCAGGGTGGCATCGGTCGGGAGGGTGGCAATCAGTTCCACCGCGTCGCCGCGTACCTCGGCGTCGAGGTGGTTGGCGGGTTCATCCAGCAGGATCAGGCGTTCCTGCGGTCGCTGGTGGATGCCACTGTGCAGGGCCGCCGCCAGGCGCAGGAGTTGCCACTGGCCGCCACTCAGGCGGTCGAGCCGGCGATTGAGCAAGGCTTGCACACGGGGCTGACCCGGTGCCGCTGCCCCCATCGCCCGGAACCAGTCGTGTCCGCACAAGGGCCAGGGATCCCGCCGGGAGTGGTCCTGCGCCAGCAGGCTGACGCGGGTCGAGGGTCCGAGCTCCAGCGTGCCTCCGTGTATCCGTGCCTGGCCGGTCACGGCCTTCAGCAGCAGGGACTTGCCGATGCCGTTCGGACCGGTCAGGGCCCATCGGGCCCCCGTGGGTACTTCAAGGGACAGCGGGCCCAGCACCGGGCGATGAAAGCCGAGGTGTACGGCCTGTGCGCGCAGGATGGCGAGGGCGGGCTGAGGCGTCATGCGAGCTCGCAAGGGTTGGGAGGGAGTCAATCATATCGGGCCCGGAAGGCTTTTTCCGGGCCCGATCGTCATGAAGGCTTTTTGCCCTGGGTCAGCGCTGAGGCAGCGTTTCAGCCCAGGTGGCCATCAGTTCCAGGTAGCCCTCCAGGGACGAATCCGCGGGCGGATCCAGCGGCACCGGATGACTGGCCCACCCGAGGTTGCGTTCCAGGAACTCCGCGCCGCGCGCTGGCTGGAAGGCCGCATGGAGGACCGTGCCCTCGGTGCCTTCCAGGTCGCTCACCAGGCTGCGCAGGTGGCGCGCGGTGGGCGGGATGCCCGGAGCCGGTTCCAGATAGCCCACGATCTCGACCGGGAGCCACTCCTCGAGGTAGTCGAGGTCCTCGTGGTAGACCACGATGCGTTGGTTCGGCTGGACCTGTTCGGCCAGTGTCTCGGCGTGGTCGCGCAGGCGTTCGGCGGCGCGCTCGGCGCGTTCCGTAAACGTGGTGGCATGGTCCGGGCGCAGGTCGCCCATGCGCTCGGCCAGCGCCAGGGCGATGTCTGCCAGGCGCAGCGGATCGGCGTTGAAGTGCGGGTTCCCCTCTTCGTGGACGTGGCCCATGTTCGGGCCGTCCATGGTGATGGAACGGCGCAGCTCGATCATGTCCGCTGCCCGGAAGTGGCCCGGCTGGCCGGAGTTGATCGCGCGGTTGCGGGCGCCGCGCTGGGCGGCCGGCAGCCAGCCTTCCTCGAGCCCGGCGCCGATCTCGAGCAGCATGTCGGCGCGACGCAGGGCCGCCATGAAGCTCGGGCGGGCGTCCAGGTCGTGCGCGTCCCGGTCCGGCGGGGCGAGGACCCGGACCTCGGCCTCGTCACCGCCGATCTCGCGGGCCAGGGCGCCGAGGGTAGAGGTGGTGGCAACGATGTTCAGTCCGGCGGCGGCCTGCGACGGCAGCAGGAGCAAGCCCAGGAGTACCACCGAGGCGAGGGTGGCGAGCGTTCGGGTCATACGGATGCGAGTCTTGCGATAGGACATGCGGGACTCCTTTCAGATCGGGATACGGGCGGAGGCAGGCAGGGACGGGAGCAGCCCCTGCCTGCCTCGCGAGGACAAGAGGCGGCCTAGAAGCGGTGGGCGCCGTGGGCGCCGAGGGCCACGTTCAGTTGCAGCATGAACTCCAGGCCGCGGTCGCGATCGCCGTGGTCATCGACAAAGTCGTTCTGCGACAGTTGGGCACGCAGGAAGACCGGCTCCACCGGGCGGAAGGTCACCTGGGCGGTGTGGCGATAGGAGGTGCCGAAGGTCTCGCCATCGCCGCGGCCGACGTCGTTGCTCAGGCCCAGGGCCTCGGCGCGCAGGCCGGCCTCCCAGCGCGGGGCAAAGCCGTAGACACCCTGGACGTAGATCCCGTCCTGCTGGTTCTTGAACGACTGTTCGTTACGCACGAAGCCCACCGGTCCGTTGCCGTCGGCTTCGAAGTTCACGTCACGCCGGTCGACGTCGATCTCGCGGTAGAAGTATTCGCCCTGCAGGCGCCAGTCACCATGGCCGTAGGCGCGGCCCGAGCTGTACTTGTACACCGCGTCCACTCCGGCGAACCAGGCGCTGCCGTCCCAGTCCTCGAAGCGGGTGGAGTGTTCGTCCGTCACCTGGTAGCTACGCGCATAGCCGCCGGAGACGCCGAACTGCGCCGCGTGGTCCGGCCCGAGATCCGGCCCGAACTTGGCAAAGGCGGTGACCAGGCGCGGCCCGGAGCGGTCGCGCAGGATGCGCTCCTGACCGTTGAGAGCCGACTGGCCGCCCTCGTAATTGGCGATCCCGCTGGTCTCGCCCTGCAGCAGTTCGACACCCAACTGGGTGTAGGTCGCGGTAGGGGCGAGCCAGGTGGCCTGTACGCCGGTTTCCTGCAGGCCGTGGTCGCCGAACAGGTACTCGTTGACCAGCGGGCGGTTCACGAAGTCCCACTCGTGGCCGTGGCGGCTGTTGATATAGCCGATGTCGGACAGAAACTTGCCGGCCTTGATCTGGAAACCGCCGGGCAGGGCGCGGGTGGTCAGGTAGGCCTCTTCAACCTCGATATCGCTGTCGTCGAAGCCAAGGGTCAGGACGCCGTCGAACAGATCGCCCAGTTGCGCGTCCAGCTTGATTTCGGAGTGCCCAAGATTGAAGCCATCGTCGAAGCCGTGGTCATCGCCGTGGCCGTGGCCATGATCGTGGCCGTCATCGAAGCCGGCAGGCGAATCGTTGCCGTGCGAAAGTTCGTTGTAGTAGACGCCTTCGAGAATCAGGGATGCATCCAGGCCCCAGGACGAGTTGTCGCCACCGGCAGTCCATTGCGCCGCGGCGGCTCCGGGCGCGGCGAGAGTCAGGGCGGTCAGGCCGGCGAGGACCGGGCGGGCGTACGGAGTGCGAGGCATTTTGGGCTCCTGGTTGCGCGGCAGTCTGCTGTTCTGGACAGTGCCAATCAACGGAAATGGGCTGTTATAGCGTAACGATCGGCCGATAAACGTTATACAATAACAGTTCGCGATTCAACCCTGATCTTGCGCGCCGGTGCGGTGCCGGTCAGTCGCCTGGAAGGCCGGCGAGGGCGAAGGCGTCGCGCCAGGGTTCCAGCTTCTCGGTCAGGCTGAGGCGGGCGTTGGCGGGACTTGTGGAGGGCAGGCGCAGGGCCTCGACGCCCAGGGCGCGGGTCTCGCGGATGCGCC
Organism: Thioalkalivibrio sp. AKL19; assembly: GCF_000420165.1. Classification (GTDB taxonomy): domain Bacteria; phylum Pseudomonadota; class Gammaproteobacteria; order Ectothiorhodospirales; family Ectothiorhodospiraceae; genus Thioalkalivibrio. The sequence goes on from NZ_ATUK01000011.1 coordinate 283,147, forward strand.
GCGCGCTCTCGGCGCCGTTATGGACGATCACGCGCAGGCCCGGGGCCTCGCGGGTCAGGCGGGCGAGATCGTTGGGGACCGGGGCGCGGATGGCGCTGTCCAGGCTCCCCTCGCGTGAGCAGGCACCGTACACGTCCCAGAGGCCCACGCCGTGGTCGAGCAGGCGCTGGATACGCTCGGGGTAATCCATTTCCGGGAAGGGCTCGCCCAGAATCTGCCCGACAATCGGCCAGAACTGGTTGCGCGGGTGGGCGTAGTAGGCCTGGGCTTCCAGGGAGGCGACGCCGGGAAAGCTGCCCAGCACGATCAGGCGAGTGTCCGCACGCAGAATGGGCGGGAATGCCTCAAGAGTCGGCGCGGCGGCGGTCATCCGGACGTCGGTGTAGGCCGGAGGCGTCAGGCGCGGTCCTGCTGACCCCGGCGGCAGTCGCCGCACTGACCGTGCAGCTCCACCATGCGCGACTCGATGGCGAAGTCCTGGGCCTCGGCCTCGTCCTCCAGCGCCTGGCTGGCCGGCTCGGGGGTGTGGAATTCGGTGATCTGGCCGCAGCCGTCGCAGATCATCAGCGCCGACTCGTGGCGCTCGCCGGGATGCGAGCAGGCGACGAAGCCGTTCAGGCTCTCGATGCGGTGGATCAGGCCCTGCTCCAGCAGGAAGCCCAGGGTACGGTAGACCGTCGGCGGCTTGATGCTGTGATCATCGGAGGACAGCGCGTGGATCAGGTCGTAGGCCTTGATCACGCCGTCGGTGCGCAGGATCTGTTCGAGGATACGCCGGCGTTGCTCGGTCAGGCGCGCGCCATGGCGGGCACACACCCGCTCGGCATCGGCGAGGGCCTGTTTGATGTCCGGCGTCTGGGTCTCGGCGGCGGCAGTCATGCGCCAAGCATAGCCCAAACGTGCCGGGCGCCCGAAACGCCCTGCTGTTCAGGCGGGGCTAGTGACGGTGGTCGCTTTGACCTCGGCCTCGGTCAGCCGGGTCGCCTCCGGTCGGGCGAAGATCTCGGCGGACCAGCGGGCGCGTTCGGCCGCCGGTTCGGTCTCGCGTGCCACCATGTGGGCGTCCACAGCGGTGATCCGGTGGTCGAGACCCTCGCCGTTGGCGATCTGGATGGCAAGGCCTGGACGGGCATTGAGCTCCAGGATCAGTGGTCCGCGGTCGGCGTCGATGACCACGTCCACCCCCAGGTAGCCGAGCTGACTCAGTTCAAAGCAGCCGGCGGCCAGTTCCATCAGCTCATCCCAGCCGGGAATCTGCAACCCGACGATGCTCTGCTCGCTGTCGGGGTGTTCGCGGCAGGGGTTGTTGTAGCGCACCCCGCCGATGGTGCGGCCGGAACCGAGGTCGATGCCCGTGCCGACCGCGCCCTGGTGCAGGTTGGCCTTGCCATCGGAGTCCTGCGTTGGCAGGCGCATCATCGCCATCACCGGGTAGCCGCGATAGACCACCGTGCGAATGTCCGGCACGCCGCGATGCGCGACGGCATCGAAGACCGAGGAAAAACGGACTCGCTGTTCGATCATCGCGACATCCGGGCGCCCGCCCAGGCTGTACATGCCGGAGAGGACGTTCGAGATGTGGTCGTCCAGCTCGCTCAGCTCCATGGCGCGGCCGCCGGCGCGCCGCGGGCGGTCGCCGCGCCAGCCTTCGATCACCAGGATGCCGTCGCCGGCGGCGCCATGCGCCGGCTTGATCACGAAGCCGTCTTCATACTCCCGCAGCTGGCGCCGCACGTCGCGGATCTGGCGGTGGGTGCGCACGACCCCGTAGAGGTCGGGTACGGACAGGCCGGCGTCCAGCGCCAGTTGCTTGGTCTGCAGCTTGTCGTCCACCCGCGGGTAGAAGCGCCGGGCGTTCCAGGCGGCGATATAACGGGCATTGCGGGCGTTCATACCCACGATGCCCTGCTCCTTCAGCAGCTTGGGGCGTACGAAGCGCGGCAGCCAGGCGGGCATCAGTCGGTCCTCCGCATCGCGTCCTGGATACGTCCGAAGCGGAACAGTTCGGTCAGGCGGTAGCCGGTGTAGCGCCCCAGCAGCAGGGTCACGGCCAGCAGCACCAGCAGCAGTTCCGGGAACACAAACAGGAGATGCTCCAGCTGGCGGTTGGCCATCAGGCCGTAAGCGGCGGCCGCGACCACCAGGCTGCCAATGCCCTGGGTGATGGCATCGGCGGGGCCGTGTTCCTCCCAGACCACCGACATGCGCTCGATGGTCATGGCGAGGATGACCATCGGGAACAGTGACAGCGCCAGGGCGCGCTCGAAGCCGAGCTGGTGCGACAGGATGCTGATCCCGAGCATGAGCATGATCACCACGCTGACCACTGCCGCCAGGCGCGGGACCAGTAGCAGTCTGAGGTGCTCGAGGTAGAAGCGCACCACGAGACCCAGCGACACGATCAGCGTGAACAGGATGATCCCGGCCAGCAGCTGGGTCTCGCGGAAGGACAGTGCGATCAGCACTGGCATGAAGGTGCCGAAGGTCTGTATCCCGATCACGTTGCGCAGGAACACGATGATCATCGCGCCCAACGGCACCATTAGCAGTACCCGGTAGGTGTTCTGTGTGCCCAGCGGCAGGTTCAGGGTGGAGAAGTCGAGGATGCGGGTGTCGAGGGTGTCGCCGAAGCGCTGGATGGTCGCGAGGGCGTCTTGGACTCCGCGCGATACCGCAAACCGCACCTCGGCATTCTCGCCGTTGGTGATCTCCAGCAGCGGGGCGTCGCCATGGGCCCAGACGACCACGTCGGACGGATATTCGATTTCGCCCGTCTCCGGGTCGATGGGCACCCAGCGCCGGGTATTGTGGACCTCCAGCCAGGTCTGCGGCTCGATATCCCGGCGCCCGTCAATCAGTCTCAGGGCGGTCACCTGCCGGGCCGGGATGCGGGCGGTGGCGAGGAGTTCGATCAGGGTCTCGGTGCGGCTTGCGCGGTCGTCGTCGCTCTCGATGAACACCGCGGCGTTCGACGACGGCGCGGCGTTGGCGAGGTCGTTGACCAGCACCGATGCGAAGCTCTGGATATTGGACGAACGGCTCCGAACGTCGTCAATCAGGGCGTCGGCGGCCGAGCGATAGGGCTCGGTCCAGTCGGGTACGGCCACCGGCCCGGGGTAGTCCGACTCCGAGCGGTCATTGCCGTCGCGGTAGAGCGTGGCGCGGTAGTACAGCACCTGTTCGCCCCGCGGTTGGCGCGTGGTCCAGTGTGCCAGGCGGTCTTCCGCCTGGGCGAGGGTGTTCAGCCCGTAGCCGCGCGAGACGAAGCCCTCGTCCAGGATCGAAAAGTTGGGCAGGCGGTGCGGGATGCGCAGTTCCACCGAGGCCGCGCCGCCGGTGGGCTGGTAGCGCACGCGCGCCTCCACCAGCCAGGTTTCGGCGGTGGCGTCCGGCTGCAGGGGCATCCCCAGCGCGCTGACCTTGTAGGCGAAGACCCCGAGCCCGATCGCGCTCAGCAGCACGATGAGGATCGGCAGGTGGAAGCGCCTCACTGGTCATCCGCCGGACAGTCCGGGGCGCGCAGATGTTCCTCCCCGGAGTCCACCAGGATGTGTCCGGCCATGTGGCTGCGCCCGATCAGGGTCTGGTAGGTGAGGGCCGTGCGGTCGATCAGGCTGGTGTCAGCGGTCAGCAGCCGGTCGCCGATGCAGAATTCCATGCGCACCACCGGGCGTTCCTGCGACTCGCCGCTGTGGCGGCGGATGCGCACGATGCGTTCGATCGGGCGTTCCAGGGTGATGCGCGCGTCCTCGTCGTCCGGATCGATGATCTCGAAGCGGATCCAGTCCTCGCCGTCCTTCTCGAAGCGTTCCTTGTTCAGCGCATTCAGGGACGAGGAGGTGGCGCCGGTATCCATGCGTGCCTCCAGCACAACGTCCTCCTCGACGATCTTCACGTTCTCCACCGCGCCCAGAATGGCCATGGAGGGACTCGACTCGTGCGCCATGGCGGATTGCGCGAGGAACACGAATCCAAGCAGCATGGTCGGCAGAAGGGATTGGGTTAAGCTGGGGCGACGGGCGGCTGGGGCAGTCACGCAGTCTCCTGAAGTTTACAAAACACGGAATGTTAGCTGATCACACTTGCCAGCCCCTGTTAAGGGGTTCACAAACTTCGGGAATGTTCAGGATTCCCGTGGAGTCCGGGAGTTGCCATGCGCTGGGTAGTCGATCTCGCCGATCTGACCATGAACGATGTCGCGAAGGTGGGCGGCAAGAATGCCTCCCTGGGCGAGCTGCTGGGGCAGCTGGGCGCGGCGGGGGTGCGTGTGCCGGGCGGGTTCGCCACCACCGCGGATGCCTATCGCGCGTTGCTGGCGAAGGATGGTCTGGACGAACAGATCAAGGCGCGCCTGACGGATCTCGATATCGACGACATCGAGGCCCTGCGGGCGGCCGGTCGCGAGGTGCGCGGCTGGATCGAGCAGGCCGAACTGCCGGGCGAGCTGGAACAGGCGGTACGCGAGCATTACGCGCAGCTGGGCGATGACGTGCCGGTCGCCGTGCGTTCGTCGGCCACCGCCGAGGACCTGCCCGAGGCCTCGTTCGCCGGGCAGCAGGAGACCTTCCTCAACGTGCGCGGCATCGACCCCCTGTTGCAGCGCTTGCGCGAGTGTTTCGCCAGCCTCTACAACGACCGCGCCATTGCCTACCGCGTGCACAACGGCTTTGCGCACGACGAGGTCGCGCTGTCGGCCGGTATCCAGCGCATGGTGCGCTCGGATGTCGGCGCCAGCGGCGTAATCTTTACCCTGGATACCGAGAGCGGCTTCCGCGACGCGGTGTTCATTACCGGGGCCTGGGGCCTCGGCGAGACGGTGGTGCAGGGCGCGGTGAATCCCGATGAATACCAGGTCTACAAGCCCGCGCTGGCAGCCGGCAAGCGCGCCATTATCGGTCGTACGCTGGGCACCAAGGCCGTGCGCATGGTGCTCACCGAGGATGGCACCCACACCGAGGACACCCCCGAGGACCTGCGCCAGCGCTTCTGCCTGTCGGATGCCGATGCCGAGCAGCTCGGGCGCTACGCGGTGGCCATCGAGCAGCACTACGACCGGCCGATGGACATCGAGTGGGCGCAGGATGGCGAGACCGGCGAGTTGTTCATTGTCCAGGCCCGCCCGGAGACCGTAGAGAGCCGGGTCGAGCTGGGCGCGGGCGCGCGCTACGAACTGGCGCCGCACGAAGCCGAGCCGCTGGTCACCGGCCGGGCGATCGGCTCGAAGGTGGGGGCCGGTATCGTGCGCGTGCTGGATTCGCCGGATGCGATGCACACCATGAAGGAAGGCGACATTCTGGTCGCGGACATGACCGACCCCGACTGGGAGCCGGTGATGAAGCGCTCGGCCGCGATCGTGACCAATCGTGGAGGACGCACCTGCCACGCGGCGATCATCGCCCGCGAGATGGGCATCCCGGCGGTGGTGGGTTGCGGCGATGCCACCGAGGTGCTCTCCGATGGCATGGAGGCGACTGTCTCCTGCGCCGAGGGGGATGACGGCCACGTGTACCCCGGCACGCTGGAGTACACGGTCAAAAAGACCGATATCGGCGAATTGCCGGAGCTGCCGGTCAAGCTGATGCTGAATGTGGCCAACCCCGGGCGGGCCTACGCCTTTTCGCAACTGCCACACGCGGGGATCGGTCTGGCCCGGCTGGAGTTCATCATTAACGGCACCATCGGCGTGCACCCGCTGGCGCTGCTGGACTATGCCGAGGACCCGAACCGCCTCGAGCCCGAGGTGCAGGAGCAGATTGCCGAACGCCTGCGCGGCTTTGACGACGGCCCGCGCGAATTCTTCGTGCGCAAGCTGTCCGAGGGCATCGCGACGCTGGCGGCGGCCTTCGCGCCGGAGCCCGTGATCGTGCGCCTGTCGGACTTCAAGTCCAACGAGTACGCCCACCTGCTCGGCGGCGTCGGGTACGAACCGCAGGAAGAGAACCCGATGCTGGGCTTTCGCGGGGCCTCGCGCTATCGCTCGGAGACCTTCCGCCCGGCGTTCGCGATGGAGTGCGAGGCATTGCGCCGGGTGCGCGACGACATGGGGCTGGACAACGTGCAGGTCATGGTCCCGTTCGTGCGCACCCTCGCCGAGGCCGAGGACGTGATCCGGGTGCTGGGCGAGGAAGGCCTGCGGCGCGGCGAGAACGGTCTGAAGGTCGTAATGATGTGCGAGATCCCGTCCAATGCGCTGCTGGCCGCGCGCTTTCTCGAGCACTTCGACGGGTTCTCCATCGGCTCCAACGACCTGACCCAGCTGACCCTGGGGGTCGACCGCGATTCGGGCCTGGTGGCGGATTCCTTCGACGAGCGCAACGATGCCGTCAAGGCGCTGCTGAGCATGGCGATCCGGGCGGCCCGGCGGGCCGGCAAGTACGTCGGGATCTGTGGTCAGGCCCCCTCCGACTATCCGGAGCTGGCGGTCTGGCTGATGAACGAGGGCATCGAGTCGCTTTCACTGAACCCCGATTCGCTGCTGTCCACCTGGGAGCAGCTCGCTCGGGTGCGGGATTCCGGCGATGACTGAGGCCGTCGTCACGTGCCCGCAGGTCTACCTGGTCTCGGACGGGACCGGGATCACCGCGGAGACGCTGGCGCGTTCGCTGTTTACCCAGTTTCCGGGGGTCGACCCCGCGTGGCACCGCCTGCCCTTCGTGCAGACCCCCGGCCGCCTGGCCGGCGTGTTCGCCCGGGCCGCAGCCGGTCCCCAGCCCGCTCTGGTCGTGGCGACCCTGGCCAACGCCGATCTGCGGGCCGATCTGCGGCACAGCCCGGTGCCGGTGATCGATGTGTTCGGCGAGCAGGTGGAACGGCTGGAGAACCTCCTGGGGGTGACGGCGCAGTCGGTGTCCGGGCGCGCCCACGGCATGGGCGACGTCACCCGCTACGACCGGCGCATCGAGGCCCTGAACTACACCCTCGCCCATGACGATGGCCTGGCGATCCAGGATCTGTCGGTGGCCGACGTGGTGTTGCTGGGGGCCTCGCGTTCCGGCAAGACGCCCACCAGCCTCTACCTGGCCATGAACTACGGGTTGTTCGCGGCGAACTACCCGCTGGTACCGGAGGACCTGCGCCAGGGCGACATCCCGCACATGCCCGAGGGGCTGCGCGGCCTGGGCGGGCGCCTGGTGGGACTCACGATCACGCCCCAGCGCCTGGCGCAGATCCGCGAGGGCCGGCGGCCGGACAGCCGCTACGCCAGTCTGGCCCAGTGCCGGGCCGAGTGCGTGGCGATCCAGGAGTTCTTCGACATCTGGCGTATCCCGCATCTGGATGTGACCGAGCTGTCGATCGAGGAGATCGCTACCCGGGTGCGCGACTGCATGGACGCCCGCCCCGGCGCCTGAGGGCACGGGACGCGGCCGGCCGCGTCGCGGCTTGGCATCCCGCCGGGCTTGCCGGAGAATGGGCGGCTGACCCGCCGCACTCCAAGGAGCCCGCATGCCCGCCGCCGGAACCGGACAAGAGATCGCCATCTTTCTCGTCAGCGTTGTCTTCGGGATCTACATCATCCTGCTGATCCTGCGCACGATCTTCGGCCTGGTGCGGGCCGACTACTACAACCCGATCTCGCAGACCATCGTGATGCTCACCGACCCGCCGTTGAGGGTGCTGCGGCCCGTGATCCCGTCGGTCGGGCGCGTCGACCTGGCCGCGATTGTGCTGATGATCGTGCTCAAGTTCATCGAGATCTGGCTGCGCGTGCTCATCGTGGGCGTGGATGTCGGGGTCGGGCTTATCCTCGCCGTGACGATCCGCGAACTACTGACCACGGTGATCTGGGTGTTCATCATCGCGTTGATCGTGGAGGTGGTGATGAGCTGGATCCAGGCTGGGGGTGGCGGCGCCGCCAACAACCCCATCATGCGTCTGGCCGGGGCGGTGAACCGCCCCATCCTTGGCCCGCTGCGCCGGGCCCTGCCCAACACCGGTGCGATCGATTTTTCGCCAATGATCGCCCTGGTCGGGCTTTATATCCTGCTGATTATCGTGCGCTCTTTCTGAGCCCCGTCCGCGCCGCCGGCGCGGCCGGTCGTTTCCCCCGTTTCATCGGACGCAAAAGCGGCTAGACTCGAAGACAGGGGTGCCTGGGTGTGTGCCGCCGCAGGGCCCCGCTTTCCCAACCAGGCAAAGGAGTCATCCATGGCAAGAGTGCATCGGGTCATTTCCGGCTTTCTCGTCGCGTTGGCGGCGGTCGCTCTCGGCAGCTCGATTGCATCCGCCAACGAGGCGGAGTTCGACAATTACGTCGTCCACTACAACGTGATCAATACCACCTTCCTGTCCCCGGAGGTCGCGCGGGCCTACGACGTGCGGCGCAGTTCCAACCGGGCGATGGTCAACGTCAGCGTCATGGAGCGTGGTGACAACGGCCTGCAGGCGGTGTCCGCCGAGGTGACGGGGTCGGCCACCAACCTGAACGACCAGATGCGCAACCTGCGTTTCCGCGAGATCCAGGACGGTGATGCGATCTACTTCCTCTCCGAGGTGACGGTGCGCAGCGGAGAGACCCTCGAATTTGCGATCGATGTCGCCCCGGCGGGCAGTGAACGCGTGCTGCCGGTACGCTTCTCGCGCGACTTTTTCGTGGACTGAGCGCGCTTCGAATCCCTGTAACGGAAGCCCCGTCCGAGCGGGCGGGGCATCACATGAACACGCTCAGCAGCATCCACGCGCCATACATGGCGACCCCGCCGCCGGCGACCCGGCGGACCCAGGGGCGGCGCACGAAGGCCGCCAGCCGCGCGGCGAAGACCCCCATCAGCAGCAGGTTCGGCAGTGTGCCCAGGGCGAAGGCGCCCATCAGGGCGGCGCCTTCCAGCGCTCCGCCGGCGCCGAGGGACCAGGCCAGCACGCTGTAGACCAGTCCGCAGGGCAGCCAGCCCCACAGGCCGCCGACCATCAGCGCCTGGCCCGCGTGACGCACCGGCAGAAAGCGACGCCCCAGTGGCTCGATGCGGCGCCAAAGCACCCCGCCGGCCTGTTCCAGGCGGGCCAGGACCGGCCACCAGCCGGCAAGATAGAACCCCAGCAGGATCAGGAATATCGCGGCAAAGCCCTGAAGGATCGCCTGGCCGGCCGGCAATCCGCCGAGGAGACTCGCCCCCAGCCAGCCGGCCAGCGCCCCGGCGATGACGTAGCTCGCCATGCGCCCGAGGTTGTAGGCCAGCAGCAGATCCAGGCCCGGCCCGCGCCGGTCGTGGCCCATGGAAATCGCACCGACGATGCCGCCACACATCCCCAGGCAGTGAACCCCGCCGAGGATACCCACGGCGAGGGCGGCCAGCAGGGTGCCCGGGTCACCCATCCGTGGTGCCCTTCAGGCCGCCGTGCCTAGCTGGGGTCGGCCGCATCGCCCAGGACCTCGTGCTTGGTTCGGATGAAGGTGGAATGGGGCACGTAGAGCAGATCCGCCAGATGCCGGATCACGGCCTCCTGGCGCTTGTGCAGGTCACGATTGGCCCACGCGGCGCGCCACAGGGCGCGCATGATGTCGGCCTTCTGCGCGGCGTCGAAGGCGGCGTTCACTTCGCGCACCATCGGGTGGATGGAGATCAGTTCGTCGCTTTCCTCCCGGGCGATCTCCAGCATCGCATTGGCGGTGTCGGCATCCAGCCGGAACAGGTCGACCAGGCTGGCGCGTACCGACTCGAGTTCCTCCGCGTGCAGCTGGAAGTCGGCCCGGCAGACCTCCATGATCAGCGCCGCGGCGGCGCGCTGCAGGCGCTCCCCGGGGTCGCCCTCGGCGCGGTCGCTGCGTTCGGCGCCGAGCAGGCGCTGCCAGTGGCTGCGTAGTTGTTCGATCACGTCTTGGTCTCCGTGGTGTTGCGCTGCGCGGGGCATTGCGTATGGTGCCCGAATGGAACCTGTCCGGCCCGAATCCCCCGATCTGCTCCTGCTCTCCGGCGGCATCGAAAGCAGCGCCTTGCTGGCGCAGCGGCATGCCGCCGGCCAGTCCATGCGCGCCGTCTGGGTCGACTACGGGCAGCGCAATGCCGCGCGCGAATGGACCGCGGTGGAGCACCTGTCGGCGGTCTACGGTTGTGCCCCCATCGCGCTGGATCTCCAGTCCCTGCGCACGGCCTTCACCCGCCGCAACGACTGGGTCGGGCACGTGCCGCTGCCCCAGCGCAATCTGCTGGTGCTGGCGCTGGCGGTCAACCTGGCCGCGCATCACCGGGCCGGACGCATCCTGCTGGCCTTGAATCGCGAGGACCAGGGGCACGGTCCGGGCTCGCAGCCCGGGTTCGTGCAGCAGGTCTCGACGCTGGCGACGACCCTGGTGCCGGGGCTGCGGGTCGAGGCGCCGCTGATCGGGCAGTCCAAGGCGGAGATCATCGCGGCGACGGATCCGCTGGGGATCGACTGGGGCCGCACCTGGAGCTGCCTTCTGGCACAATCCCGCCAGTGCGGGCGCTGTCCGCAGTGCAAGGCCCGGCGGGCCGCGTTCGCCGCGGCCGGCATCCCCGACCCGACCGACTACCGCGAAGCGCCCCGATGACCGATTCCGCCATTCCCCGTCATGTGTCCGAACGCCTGGAGATCGCCATCCTCACTGGCGAGACCCTGCAACTCAATTGGGCCGAGCCGGCTTCCAGCCAGGCATGGTGGGGCAAGGTGACCCCGCGCGAGCTGCGCGAGGCGGACGGGTATCACTGGCTAGACGGCGAGTGCGAGGGGCGGCCGGTGCAGATCCGTCTGGATCTGATCCGCAACCTGCCGACCCCGGTCAAGTAGCCGCCGGACCCCCTCCCGCCGTGCCGCTCGTCGCGGGCAGGCCGGGCAGCAGGTTCGCGAGCGACTCCAGCAGCAGGAATTCCTCGGAACGCACGGGTTCGCCGCGCTCGTCCGGGTAGCGCATACCGCGCAACTCGGTGATCCCCGCCGTGGCGGCGCTGGCCAGCGCCAGCAGGTTGTCGTCCACCAGCAGGGTCCGCGCGGGATCGTACGGCGCGACCCGCTGCAAACGTTCCCAGAACGCGGCATCTTCCTTGGCGCAGTCGAGGTCGTGGGCGGAGACGATGGTGTCCAGGCGGTCACCGATACGGGTGAGCTGGTGCTTGAAGGCGTAGACCTGCGGGTGGGCGTTGGTGACCAGCACCCGCCGCCGGCCCGCCATTTGCAAGGCATCGAGGACCTGATCGGCATGCGGTTTCAGAGCGATGTGATGGGCCAGTTCGCGCTTCAGTCCGAGGATGTCGAGGCCGGTGAAGCGGGTCCAGTGGTCCACGCAGTACCATTCCAGCTTGCCGCGTACCCGCTGCATCTCGTCCTCCAGCCGGCGGCGCGCGCATTCCGGGTCGTCCGGGTGGCAGCGGATGTACTCCTGCGGGATCAGCTCGCGCCAGAAGCGGTTGTCGAAGTGCAGGTCCAGCAGCGTACCGTCCATGTCGAACAGAACGGTGTCGATTCGGGCCCAGTCCACCGCGAGTGCGGGGGTGTGCGGATTTTTTTCGGGATCTTGCAGGTCCACAGCTGACGGCAACATGAAAGAGGGTGATGACGATGACCCCCATGGTACCCCAATCGCGGTTTCTGCCCGCGCCCTTGTTCCTCGCGCTCCTGACCCTGCCACTGGCGGCGCAGGGGATGGACCCTGGCGACCCGGACTACGATCCGCTGGAGGATGATTCCCTGTGGGGCGAGACGGTCTCCCCGGACCAGACCCAGACCACCAGTCCGGAGCTGACCTTCCTGCTGGAGGAACCGGACCGGACCCCGCATCACCACCAGAACCAGATCCGCATCACGCAGTCCTCGCTGGAGGATGGCTGGGCCGATCTGCGCCAGTGCCACAACGACGTGGCGGCCATTCGGCGCATGGTCATTGTGTACAATGAAGCCGTCATCGACGAGCTTCAGGTCGAGTCCACCCGCAACATCGAATCCGCGCGCGCCGAAGGCGATCGCGTGGACCTGCGCGGGGTGCAAGAGGACGCCGAGGTCTGCGTGACGGCGCGCATGAAGATCGTCGAAGACGAAGGGGATGGCGTCTACCGCCTGGAGAACGGGCCGTTCGTGCGCCGCTTCCTGGATGGCTACTTCCCGATGCGCGTCACCATGGCCGTGAGCTGGGGCGATCTTGACCTGCGTCTGGCGGAGACCGATCCGGCCGACCAGGAGGGGTTCGAGGTGGTCACCTCCGATCATGGCTTCATGTTCGACACCCTGTTCGAGGGCGAACTGCGTACTCTGGTGCGGCTACGCAACAGCCACTGACCGCCCGGGAGGGCGCATGAGCCGAGACAAACCGGATGTCCAGGGGCGGCGCACGGTCGCCACCAGCCGCCTGTTCGAGGTGGAGGAACTGGACCTCGAATTCAGCAACGGCGCGCGCACCTGCTTCGAGCGCCTGGTCAGTCGCGGCCACGGGGCGGTGATCATCGCTCCGGTGCAGACCGACCGGACCGTCCTGTTGATCCGTGAATACGCCGCCGGCACCCACCGCTACGAGCTGGGCCTGCCCAAGGGACGCATGGAGGCGGGCGAGGACATCCTCGCCGCCGCCAATCGCGAGATCATGGAGGAGGTCGGCCACGCCGGGCATCGCCTGACCCATCTGGGCGCGCTGACCGTCGCACCCGGCTACATGGCTCACCAGACCCACCTGGTGCTGGCCGAGGACCTGTATCCGCGGACCGCGGAAGGTGACGAGCCGGAGGCGCTCGAGGTGGTACCCTGGTCGCTGGATCGCCTCACCGAGCTGGTCGCCCGCGAGGACCTGACCGAGGCGCGCTCCATCGCCGCGCTGTACATGGTGCGCGATTACCTCGACGCTTGAGCGCAACCCTGCCAAGCTAGACGGAACGTTCCGGGAAAACGGGAGTTCCCCATGCATGCTCCGCCGAAGGATTCGGCTCTTACTGCCCTGATGCACGAGGTGGCTGCGCTGGCCGACCTGGCCGGCCATGCGATCCTCGAGCTCTACGAGACGCGCTTTGCGGTCACCGAAAAGGCCGATCATTCGCCGCTCACCGAGGCCGACCTGGCTGCCCACCGAATCCTTGCCAATGGGCTGGCCGACATCGACCCCGATTGGCCCGTGTTGTCGGAGGAGGGGCAGGACGTGCCCTTCGAGCGCCGTCGCCAGTGGCAGACCTACTGGTTGATCGATCCCCTCGACGGCACCCGCGAGTTCGTCAAACGCAGCGGCGAATTTACCGTGAACGTGGCCTTGATCCACAACCACGAGCCGGTGCTGGGCGTCGTCTGGTGCCCGGTGCTCAAGCGCCTGTACGCCGGTCATCGCGACGGCGTGGCGATCCGGCGTGACGAGGATCAGCCCCCGCGGGATATCGCGGTGGCGCGCGAGCGCATCGGGACGGAGCACCCGCTGGTGGCCGGCAGTCGTTCGCACGGCGCGGAGCGGCTCAAGGTCGTGCTGGAGCGGCTGGGGCCCCACGACCTGGTCAGCATGGGCAGCTCCATGAAGCTGTGCCTGGTGGCCGAGGGGGCGGCCGACATCTATCCGCGTCTGGGCCCCACCAGCGAATGGGACACCGCCGCGGCCCATGCCGTGGTAAAGGCCGCGGGCGGACGGGTGGTCGACCTCAACGGCGAGGATCTGCGCTACAACACGCGCGAGAGCCTGCTGAACCCGGAGTTCCTGGTGTGCGCGGGCAACCCCGACGCCTGGCTCCGGCGCCTGGGGCTTCCGGACACCTGAAGCCCGGCCCGCGCGCGTCAGGCGGCGCCGTTGGTGCGCGAGGGTGCCACCGGTTCCGGGATGATGTCCCAGATCTGGTTGGCGTAATCGCGCACCGTGCGGTCGATGGAGAAGTACCCCATGCGCGCGACGTTCAGGATAGCCGCCTCGGCCCACGCGGTGCGGTCGGCGTACAGGGTGTCCGCGCGTTCGCAGGCCTCGGTGTAGGCCGCATAGTCGGCGATCACGAAGAAGGGATCCTCGTGGCGCAGGTACCGGCCGAGGTCGCCATGGGTTCCCGGGTCGTCGCAGGTAAAGAACCCCGATTCGATCATCTCCACGGCGGCGGCCAGGTTGGGCTGCTGCGCCAGAATCGCCTCGGGGTTCGGGCCGTTACGGCGATGTTCGACCACCTCGTCGGCGGTCATGCCGAAGATGAAGATGGACTCCTCGCCGACCGCATCGCGGATCTCGATGTTGGCGCCGTCCAGGGTGCCGATGGTCAGCGCGCCGTTCAGCGCGAGCTTCATGTTGCCGGTGCCGGAGGCCTCGAACCCGGCGGTCGAGATCTGTTCGGAGACATCCGCGGCCGGGATGATGATGCTGGCCGAGCTGACCTCGTAGTTGGGGAAGAACACGCACTTCAGGCGGTCGCCCACGGCCGGGTCGTGGTTCACGATGTCGGCCACCTCGTTGATCACCTGGATGATGCCCTTCGCCCGGGCATACCCCGGCGCCGCCTTGCCGCCGAACAGGACCACGCGCGGCGCGACGTCCTCGCCGGCGCGGATGCGGCGGTAGAGATCCACCACGTGCAGGAGCTTCAGCAGCTGGCGCTTGTACTCGTGGATGCGCTTGATCTGCACGTCGAACATCACGTCCGGGTTCAGTTCCACGCCGGTGCGTTCGCGCACCAGGTTCGCCAGGCGCACCTTGTTGGCGCGCTTCACGTCCAGGAAGGCCTTCTGCAGGTCGGCGTCATGGGCATAGGGCTCAAGGGCGCGCAGGCGGTCGAGGTCGTACTGCCAGTCGTTGCCGATGCGCTGGCCCAGGAGCTCGGTGAGTGCCGGGTTGGCCTGGATCATCCACAGGCGCGGGGTCACGCCGTTGGTGACGTTGACGAAGCGTTCCGGCCACAGGTTGTAGAAGTCCTCGAACAGGGTCTCCTGCAGCAACTGGGTGTGCAGCGCCGCCACGCCGTTGACGCGGTGTGACCCGACCACCGCCAGATGGGCCATGCGCACGCGCCGGCCGTTTTGCTCGTCGATAATGGACAGCCGCGCCAGACGGTCGTTGTCGCCCGGATAGCGGTGGCGTACCTGTTCCAGGAAGTCGTGGTTGATCTGATAGATGATGCCCATATGGCGGGGCAGCACGCGCTCCATCAGCTCCACCGGCCAGGTCTCCAGGGCCTCGGGCATCAGGGTGTGGTTGGTGTAGGCAAAGGTGCGCCGGGCGAGGTCCCAGGCGCGGTCCCAGGACAGTTCGTGGCAGTCCACCAGCAGGCGCATCAGTTCCGCCACCGCGATGGCCGGGTGGGTGTCGTTCAGCTGGATCGCGACCTTGTCGGGCAGGGCATCCAGGTTGTAATCCAGCGCCAGGTGGCGATCCAGGATGTCCTGCAGCGAGGCGGAGACGAAGAAGTACTCCTGTTTCAGCCGCAGTTCCTTGCCGATCGCGGTGGCGTCGTTCGGGTACAGGACCATCGAGATGGTCTCCGACTCGGCCTTGTCCGCCACCGCGCGGATGTAGTCACCCTCGTTGAAGTAACGCAGGTCGAAGTCGCGGGTGGCCTTGGCCGCCCACAGGCGCAGATTGTTCACGTTGCGCCGGCCGTAGCCCGCCGTCGGGTAGTCGTAGGCCATGGCCAGGACTTCTTCGCCATTTTCCCAGGTGTAGCGGGTCTCGCCTCTGGGATGGTGGTGCTCGACCACGTGGCCGTAGAAATGGATCGGGTACTTGCGGTCCGAGCGCGGGAACTCCCACGGGTTGCCGTAGCGCAGCCAGTTGTCCGGGTGCTCGACCTGGTGGTAGGGCTCGAATTCCTGCCGGAACATGCCGAATTCGTAGCGGATGCCGTAGCCGTAGCCGGGGTAGCCCTGGGTCGCCAGCGATTCCAGGATGCAGGCGGCCAGGCGTCCCAGGCCGCCGTTGCCCAGGGCCGCGTCGTCCTCGAGATCGAGGATGGTGTCCAGGTTGACGCCGAGATCGGCCATCGCCTGGCGGGCCGGCTCGAGGATGCCCATGTTGCGCAGGTTCGCCTCGAGCATGCGCCCGATCAGGTATTCCATCGACAGGTAGTAGACGCGCTTGACGTCCTCGTCGGCGAACTGCCGGCGGGTCAGGAGACGACGCTCCACCATGCGCTCGCGGATGGCAAAGGCCAGCGCCTCCATCCAGTCGCGTTCGGTGGCCTGGCGCGGGTCCTCGCCGACCACGCGGACCACGGCATCGCGGATGGATTGCCGCAGGCCCTCCACGTCGTTGGGGAGATTGGGCAGGTGAGTCACTTCGGGGGCGGCCATCAAGGCGTCTCCAGAAAAGAGGTGAGGGGCCGCCGCTTCGGGTTTATCCCTCGCGAGCGACGGCGCGATAGCCGATATCTGTCCGGCAGTATATATCGTTGAAGTGGATTCGTTGCACGGCCGCGTAGGCCTTTGCCTGCGCGCTCCTGACGTCCGCCCCGAGACCGACTACGCAGAGCACGCGGCCGCCGGCGGTCACGACCCGGCCCTCGCTGTCGATGGCGGTTCCGGCGTGGAACACATGGGCGTCGGGGTCGGCCTCGACGGCTTCCAGGCCGTTGATCACGTCGCCCTTGCGGTACTCGCCGGGGTAGCCACCGGCGGCCAGGACCACGCCCAGGGCGACCCGAGGGTCCCACTCTGCCCGGGCTTTGTCGAGGCGGCCGTCGAGCGCGGCCTCCACCAGTTCGGTGAGGTCGGAGTCCAGGCGGCTCAGGATCGGCTGGGTCTCCGGGTCGCCGAAGCGGCAGTTGAACTCCAGTACCTTCGGATGGCCCGCGGCGTCGATCATCACGCCGGCATAGAGAAAGCCGGTATAGCGCTCGCCGTCCAAGGCCATGCCCCGCACGGTCGGCTCGATGACCTCGCGCAGGATGCGCTCGTGGAGGTGGTCGGTCACCACCGGGGCCGGGGAGTAGGCGCCCATGCCGCCGGTGTTGGGGCCCTGATCACCGTTGTCACGCGCCTTGTGGTCCTGCGAGGAGGCCAGGGGCAGTACGTGCTCGCCGTCCACCATGCAGATGAAGCTGGCCTCTTCCCCGGTCAGGAATTCCTCGATCACGACCCGGTTACCGGCCGCGCCAAACGCGTTACCGGCCAGCATGTCGTGCACCGCGGCGCGTGCCTCGTCCTCCGTCTGCGCGAGGATCACGCCCTTGCCGGCGGCAAGACCGTCGGCCTTGACCACGATGGGCGCGCCGTGGGCGGCGATGAACTCCAGCGCCGCCGTTTCGTCCTCGAAGCTGCCGTAGGCGGCGGTCGGGATGCCGTGGCGCTGCATGAAGTCCTTGGCGAAGGACTTCGAGCCCTCCAGTTGTGCGGCCCGGGCAGAGGGGCCGAAGCAGCGCCGGCCCGCGGCGCGGAACGCATCCACCACGCCGGCCACCAGCGGGGCCTCGGGCCCGACCACGGTAAAGTCGACGGCCTCGCGCTCCGCCAGCGCCAGCAGCGCGTCGATGTCGGTCACGCCGACCTCGACGTTCTCGCACTTGGCCTCGCGCGCGGTGCCTGCGTTGCCGGGGGCTACCAGGACGCGTTCGATGCGCGGCGACTGCGCCAGCTTCCAGGCCAGCGCGTGCTCGCGGCCGCCGTTGCCGATTACCAGTACGTTCATCAGGACCTCAGTGGCGGAAGTGGCGCATGCCGGTGAACAGCATGGCGATGTCGTGCTCGTTAGCCGCGTCGATGACTTCCTGGTCGCGCATCGAGCCGCCCGGCTGGATCACCGCGGTGATGCCGGCCTCGGCGGCGGCATCGATGCCGTCACGGAACGGGAAGAAGGCATCCGAGGCCATCACCGAGCCGGCCACCTGCAGGCCCTCGTCGGCGGCCTTGATGCCGGCGATGCGGGCGGAGTACACGCGGCTCATCTGCCCGGCCCCGACCCCGATGGTCTGCTCGTCGCGGGCATAGACGATGGCGTTGGACTTCACGTACTTGCCCACCTGCCAGGCGAAGCAGAGGTCCTTCATCTCCTGTTCCGAGGGCGCGCGCGCGGTCACGGTCTTCAGCTCCACATCGGCCAGGCTGCCGCGATCGGCATCCTGTACCAGGAGCCCGCCGCCGATGCGCTTGTAGTCGAGGCCGGGACCGACACCCGCCGGCGGGATCTCCAGCACGCGAACATTCTTCTTGGTGGCCAGCGCGCGCAGGGCGCCCGGCGTGATCTCGGGGGCGATGACCACCTCGACGAACTGGCGGCTGACGATCGCGTGCGCGGTGTCGCCGTCCAGCGGGCGGTTGAAGGCAATGATGCCGCCGAAGGCGGAGGTCGGGTCGGTCTGGAAGGCGCGTTCGTAGGCCATCAGCTGGGTCGGGGCAACGGCCACGCCGCAGGGGTTGGCGTGCTTGACGATCACGCAGGCCCCGGCCTCGAACTGGCGCACGCACTCCCAGGCGGCATCGGCATCCGCCAGGTTGTTGTAGGACAGCGACTTGCCCTGATGCTGGTGGTAGCTGGCCAGGGTGCCGGGGGTGGGCTGCGGGTCGCGGTAGAACGCGGCGCGCTGGTGCGGGTTCTCGCCGTAGCGCAGGGTCTCCACCCGCTCGAAGGTGGCGTTCATCTGCCCGGGGAAGGGCGCGATCTCGCCATCCTCGTCCAGGCCCGACAGGTAGTTGCTGATCGCGGCATCGTAGCGCGCCACGTGATCGAAGGCCGCCACCGCCAGACGGAAGCGCAGCGACGGCGGGAGCTCGCCCTGGTCGCCGATGGCCGCTGCGATCTCGCTGTACTGGTCGGGGCTGGTGGCCACGGCCACGTCACGATAGTTCTTCGCCGCCGCGCGCAGCATGGCCGGGCCGCCGATGTCGATGTTCTCGATGGCGTCTTCCAGGCTGCAGCCGGGACGGGCCACCGTCGCCTCGAACGGGTAGAGGTTCACCACCAGCAGGTCGATCGGCGGGATGTCCTGCTCGGCCATCACCGCGGAGTCGATGTCGCGCCGGCCCAGCAGCCCGCCGTGGATGCGCGGGTGCAGGGTCTTGACCCGGCCGTCCATGATCTCGGGGAAGCCCGTGTGCGCGGAAACCTCGATGACCGGAAGGTTGTTTTCGGCCAGCAGGCGGGCGGTTCCGCCGGTGGACAGAAGCTCGACGCCGCGCTCGTGCAAGGCGCGGGCGAGTTCCACGACGCCGGTCTTCTCGGAGACCGACAAAAGGGCGCGCTGGATGGGACGGCTGGGGGTCATGCGGGGCCTCGGAATCGGGTCAAAACCGCCATTATATCGAACGCGCGGCACAGATGGACGGGCAGCGAAAGGTGCCGGGCCGGGGCCGGCGGGGCGGGCCTCAACTTGTAATTTTTGCGCAAAACCTTCAGGGTATAAAAACGATTTCGGACACAACGCCCGCGTTCAGACGCAGCGCGCGGCGCCGCAAGCGATCCCCGAGCCAGGCGGGATGGGCCCGCCAGACCACGGCTCGGCATCCGGGTAATGAAGAGCCCTCCGGATGTGCAGGATGAACCGGCCAGGCCGGTGCCGGGTGCTGCGAACAACGCACCTGGCGCATTGATACCCGAACACCAGGTGACCATCGCCTGGCGCGATCGGGCTGCTGGCGAGACCGCCGAGGAATGCGGGGGTCGCGGTTCACTGCGTTTGCGGGGTGTTGTGCCGACGGATCGGCCCCGGGCCCGTCCGTTCACGCTTACAACAGCAGCAAAAGCCAAGAGGAACCAGCATGGCAGCGAACATCAAGAATGATCAGGACTTCGGTGACAAGCCGACCGAACGCCGCGATACCGAGAACTACCTCAACGAGTACACCACCGGCTTCGTCGACAAGTGGGATGACCTGATCGACTGGGACAACCGCGCCAAGAGCGAAGGCACCTTCTTCATCGAGGAACTGAAGAAGCGTGGCGCCAAGCGCGTGCTGGACGTGGCTGCCGGTACCGGTTTCCATTCCGTGCAGCTCCTCGAGGCCGGTTTCGACGTGGTGACCGCCGACGGTGCGCCGGAGATGCTCGTCAAGGCCTTCGAGAACGGTCGCAAGCGCGGGCACATCCTGCGCACCGTGCAGGCCGACTGGCGCATGCTGAACCGCGATATCTACGGCCGCTACGACGCCGTGGTCTGTCTCGGCAACTCGTTTACCCACCTGTTCAATGAACACGACCGCCGCAAGGCACTGGCCGAGTTCTACTCCGCCCTGAACCACGATGGCGTGCTGATCCTTGACCAGCGCAACTACGACACCATCATGGACCACGGCTACTCGTCCAAGCACACCTACTACTACTGCGGCGACGACGTCCAGGTGCAGCCGGCCCACGTTGACGAAGGCCTGGCGCGCTTCCAGTACAAGTTCCCGGATGGCTCCGAGTACTTCCTGAACATGTTCCCGCTGCGCAAGGCCTATGTCCGCCGCCTGATGCGCGAGGTCGGTTTCCAGAAGATCGAGACCTACGGGGACTTCCAGGAGACCTACCGCGAGACCGATCCCGACTTCTTCATCCACGTGGCCGACAAGCGTTATATCGAGGGCGAGGAACGATGAGCGAGAACTACTCCGACGTAGTCGAGACCGCTCGCGACTACTACAACAGCGAGGACGCCGACACCTTCTACAAGATGGTGTGGGGTGGTGAAGACCTCCATATCGGTTTGTACGAATACAAGGACGAGCCGATCGGCGACGCCAGCCGCCGTACCGTCGCGCACATGTCCGATCTCCTGGGCGAGCCGCAGCCAGAATGGCGCGTGCTCGACATGGGCGCCGGTTACGGCGGTGTCGCGCGCTACCTGGTGGAAAACTACGGTTGTGATGTCACCGCGCTGAACCTGTCCGAGAAGGAAAACGAGCGCGATCGCGAGATCAACAAGGCGCGTCACCTCGACGACAAGATCACCGTGGTCGACGGCTCCTTCGAGAAGGTCGACGAGCCGGACGAATCCTACGATGTCGTCTGGTCCGAGGACTCCTTCCTGCACAGCCAGAACGAAGACAAGAAGAAGGTGATCCAGGAGGCCGCGCGCGTCCTGAAGCCGGGTGGCTGGCTGATCTTCACCGATCCGATGCAGACCGACGACTGCCCGGATGGCGTGCTGGACCCGATCCTGGCCCGCATCCATCTGGATTCGCTGGCGAGCCCGTCGCTGTACCGCGAGGCGGCCAAGGCGGCCGGCCTGGAAGAGGTCAGCTTCGAGGAGCACTCCGGTCAGATCTCGACCCATTACGGTCGCGTGAAGCAGGAGCTCGAGTCCCGCGAGGACGAGCTGAAGAACTACATCTCGCAGGACTACATCGACCGCATGAAGCAGGGCCTGCAGCACTGGGTCGATGGCGGCAACTCGGGTTACCTGACCTGGGGCATCTTCCGCTTCCGCAAGCCGGCCCGCTAATCGCGCGCAGGACCGAGGGGCTGGCCGCCGTCAGGCGGGCAGCCGCCTCCAGACCCCGTCCACGCGGCCTTCGAGCGGCTGGAAGCGGGTCTTGTATTCCATCTTCGGCGCCTGGTCGATCCAGTAGCCGAGGTAGACATGGGGCAGACCCAGGCGGTGCGCATGTGCCACCTGGGTCAGGATTGCGAGGGTGCCCAGGCCGCGACGCGGCTGGTCCGGATCGAAGAAGCTGTACATCGCCGACAGCCCCTGCGGGGTGCGGTCGGTGACGGCCACCGCCACCAGCGTACCGGCCTGGCGGAATTCGATCAGATCCACCGGGCCGTTGCGGTGCGCAAGCATCCCCGCGTATTCCTCGTGCCCCATCTGCTCCATGCCGCCGCCCGCGTGGCGGCTGGCCTGGTAGCGCGAAAACAACGGCATGTGCTCGTCGAGATCGGCGGCGGGCCCTGTCCCGGGCTGCTCCGGCGGGCGCCGGATGGCAA
The DNA here is from genome assembly GCF_000420165.1 of Thioalkalivibrio sp. AKL19. GTDB lineage: Bacteria > Pseudomonadota > Gammaproteobacteria > Ectothiorhodospirales > Ectothiorhodospiraceae > Thioalkalivibrio. The sequence continues at coordinate 304,868 of NZ_ATUK01000011.1, forward strand.
CCGCGAGATCGTGGTTGCGGTTCAGGCAGCGGCGCTGGCTCCGGTTCGGGCGGAAATTCGCCACCGGGATACGCACCGGCACGCAGGCGGCGCACTCGGGGCAATGATGCCGATAGACAAACTGGCCGCTGCGGCGAAAGCCCTCGGCGAGTAGCTGGCCAAAGCGCGCCCCGCCCAGACTGACCGCGGGGTCGACCAGCAGACTCTGCATCTCGCGGTCGTCCAGATAGGGGCAGGCCTGCGGGGCAGTGATGAACCAGCGGATCGGATGTTCCTGCATGGCGCTATCGTGACAGTTCTGCTCACGGGCGCAACCAGGCCGCATCCGGGGCCGCCACGAGACACGAAAGGGCCTGCCACCAGGGTGGGCTCCACGCACGGGATGGAACCCCGGCGTGTACACTTATCCCATTCGAAACCAATGGTGTACGGCACATGACGGCAACACGCAAAGACATCGAGAACGCGCTGAAAGAGCGCATCCTGATCCTGGACGGCGGTATGGGTACCACCATCCAGCTGTACAAGCTGGAGGAGGCCGACTACCGCGGCGAGCGCTTCAAGGACTGGAAGTCCGACCTGAAAGGCAACAACGACCTGTTGTCCCTCACGCGTCCGGACATCATCGAGCAGATCCACAACGACTACCTCGAAGCCGGTGCCGACATCATCGAGGCCAACACCTTCAACGGTACCCGCATCGCGATGGCGGACTACCACATGGAGGACCTCGTCCCCGAGCTGAACCGCGAATCCGCGAAGCTCGCGCGCAAGGCGGCCGACGCGTGGACCGAGAAGACCCCGGACAAGCCGCGCTACGTCGCCGGCATCCTCGGCCCGACCAACCGCACCGCGTCGATCTCCCCGGACGTGAACGATCCCGGCGCGCGCAACGTCGATTTCGACACCCTGGTCGACTCCTACAAGGAAGCGGCCGAGGCCCTGGTCGAGGGCGGCGTGGACCTGCTGCTGATCGAGACCGTGTTCGACACCCTGAACGCCAAGGCCGCGATCTTCGCGGTGAAGACGCTGGAAGACGAGCTCGGGAAGGAACTCCCGATCATGATCTCCGGCACCATTACCGACGCCTCCGGCCGTACCCTCTCCGGCCAGACCACCGAGGCGTTCTGGAACTCCGTGCGTCACGCCAACCCGGTCTCGATCGGGCTGAACTGTGCGCTGGGTGCCAAGGAAATGCGCCAGTACGTGGCCGACCTGTCGCGCATCGCCGATACCTTTGTCTCCGCGCACCCGAATGCCGGTCTGCCGAACGAGTTTGGTGATTACGACGAGAGCCCGGAACAGATGGCCGAGGACGTCGGACCCTGGGCCGAATCGGGTCTTCTGAACATCATCGGCGGCTGCTGCGGCACGCTGCCCGAGCACATCCGGGCCATGCGCGAGGCGGTCGAGAAGCATCCCCCGCGCAAGGTGCCGGAGGTCGAGCCGGCCTGCCGCCTGTCCGGTCTGGAACCGTGCAACATCACCGACGATTCGCTGTTCGTGAACGTCGGCGAGCGCACCAACGTGACCGGGTCGCGCAAGTTCCTGCGCCTGATCCAGAACGAGGAATTCGACGTCGCGCTGGAAGTCGCGCTGAATCAGGTCGAGGGTGGCGCCCAGATCATCGACATCAACATGGACGAGGGCATGCTGGAGTCGCAGGAGGCAATGGTCCGCTTCCTCAACCTCCTGGCCGGCGAGCCCGATATCGCCCGCGTCCCGGTGATGATCGACTCCTCCAAGTTCGAGATCATCGAAGCGGGCCTGAAGTGCGTGCAGGGCAAGCCGGTGGTCAACTCGATCTCCATGAAGGAAGGCGAGGAAAACTTCATCAAGCAGGCCCAGCTGTGCCGCCGCTATGGCGCCGCGATCGTGGTCATGGCCTTCGACGAGGACGGCCAGGCGGATGACGAACAGCGTCGTGTCGAGATCTGTACCCGGGCCTACAAGCTGCTGACCGAGAAGGTCGGCTTCCCGGCCGAGGACATCATCTTCGACCCGAACATCTTCGCGGTCGCGACCGGCATCGAGGAGCACAACAACTATGGCGTGGACTTCATCGAGGCCACCCGTCGCATCAAGAACGACCTGCCGCACGCACTGGTCTCCGGCGGCGTGTCCAACGTGTCGTTCTCGTTCCGTGGCAACGAGCCGGTGCGCGAGGCGATCCACGCCGTATTCCTGTACCACGCCATCAAGGCAGGCATGGACATGGGTATCGTCAACGCCGGTCAGCTGGCGGTGTACGACGACATCGATCCGAAGCTGAAGGAAGCGGTCGAGGACGTCGTCTTGAACCGCCGCGACGACGCGACCGACCGGCTGCTCGAGCTGTCCGAGGAATACAAGGGCCAGGGCGGCGGCAAGAAGGAAGAGAATCTCGAGTGGCGCGAATGGGAGGTCTCCAAGCGCCTCGAGCACTCCCTGGTCAAGGGCATCGACACCTACGTGGTCGACGACACCGAAGAGGCGCGCCAGGCCTATGACCGCCCGATCCAGGTGATCGAGGGGCCGCTGATGGACGGCATGAACGTGGTCGGCGACCTGTTCGGCGAGGGCAAGATGTTCCTGCCGCAGGTGGTCAAGTCCGCGCGCGTGATGAAGAAGGCCGTGGCCCACCTGATCCCGTACATCGAGGCCGAGAAGACCGGCACCGAGAACAACGGCAAGATCCTGATGGCCACGGTGAAGGGCGACGTCCACGATATCGGCAAGAACATCGTCGGCGTGGTCCTGCAGTGCAACAACTTCGAGGTGATCGACATCGGCGTGATGCAGCCGGGGGCCGATATCCTGAAGGCGGCCAAGGAGCATGACGTCGACGTCATTGGCCTGTCCGGCCTGATCACGCCCTCGCTGGAGGAGATGGCGAACTTCGCCGCCGACCTCGAACGTGAAGGCATGAAGACCCCGCTGATGATCGGCGGCGCGACCACCTCGCGCGCCCACACCGCGGTGAAGATCGAACCGAACTACTCCGGCCCGGTGGTCTGGGTGAAGGACGCCTCGCGCGCCGTGGGCGTGGCCCAGAGCCTGATCAGCCCGGAACTGCGCGAGAACTACGCCGCCGAGATCCGCGAGGAATACGAGAAGCTGCGCGTGCAGAACGCCGGCCGCAAGAAGAAGACCCAGTGGGTCACCCTCGAGAAGGCGCGCGCCAACAAGCCGCCGATCGACTGGTCCGAGTACACGCCGCCGAAGCCGAAGGCGCTGGAGACCGACGACCTGCCGGGCCAGCCGAAGGTGCTGCACCCGCACGGCGATGGCTCCGTGCTGCTGCGCTTCGACGACTACGATCTGAACGAGGTCGCCGAGTACATCGACTGGACGCCGTTCTTCCACTCCTGGCAGCTGCACGCCGCCTACCCGCGCATCCTGGATGACGAGAAGGTCGGCGAAGAGGCGCGCAAGTTGTTCAAGGACGGCCAGGAGATGCTGAAGCGGATGATCGACGAGAAGTGGGTGACCCTGCGTGGCGTGGTTGGCTTCTTCCCGGCGAACACCGTCGATGACGACGACATCGAGGTCTACACGGACGACAGCCGCTCCAAGGTGCTGAAGAAGCTGCACCACCTGCGCCAGCAGACCGAGAAGCGTCGCGGGCAGCCGAGCCATTCGCTGGCCGATTTCGTGATGCCCAAGGAAGCCGGTGGTCCGGACTACATCGGGGCCTTCGCGGTCAGCGCGGGTGGCGATGTCGACGCCAAGGCCAAGGAATACGAGAAGGCCAACGACGACTATCACGCTATCCTCGTGAAGGGGCTGGCCGACCGCCTGGCCGAGGCCTTCGCCGAGTGCATGCACCAGCACGTCCGCCGCGAATACTGGGGCTATGTCCCGGACGAGTCGCTGGCCAACGAGGACCTGATCGAGGAGAAGTACCAGGGCATCCGCCCGGCGCCGGGCTACCCGGCCTGCCCGGAGCACACCGAGAAGGCGACCCTGTGGGAGCTCCTGCAGCCGGAAGAGAACGCCGACATGACGCTCACCGAGAGCTACGCCATGTTGCCGGTCTCGGCCGTCTCCGGCTGGTATTTCGCGCATCCAGAGTCGCGCTACTTCGGTCTCGGCAAGGTCAACCGCGACCAGGTAGAGGACTACGCCAAGCGCAAGGGCATGTCGTTCGAGGAGGCCGAGCGCTGGCTCGCGCCGAACATCGGCTACGACGACAGCGACGAGGCCAAGGCGGAAGCCAAGGCCGAGCGCGAGGCCCGGACCGCGTAAGTCCGCGATCCTGCCTCCGGGCGGGCCGGGTGACCGGCACCGACCCGGCAAACTGCGAGCCCCGCCCCGTGCGGGGCTCGCTTTGTTTGGGGTACCGCGCCACACTGGACGGGTCCGTCCCCTTTCGGATGGGCTTGGCCCCAACCGGAGTCCGCGCATGTCCGCTCGTGAACCCGCGATCGACGCTCGACCGGCGATGCTCCGCAATCATCCGTTCGGCTTCATTCTGAGCCTGGTGCTGATCCCGGCCTTCGGCCTGGGCCTGCTGATCCTGCTGTGGTGGTATCTGCAGACCCGTTCGGTGCGCCTGCGCATCGACGCCGACCAGGTGCATCTCGAACGCGGCCTGTTGTCGAAGTCGCACGTGGACCTCGATATCGGCCAGATCCGCACGGTGAAGGTGGACCAGAGCTTCTTCGACCGGATCTTCCGTGTCGGCCAGATCGCGGTGTACACGACCGGCGACAACCCGGAATTCCGGGTTAGCGGCATCCCGGACCCCAACCGGGTGCGCGAGTACGTTCGGGAGCGCCGCGAGGCCGTGGCATGAGCCGCTCCGACCGCCGCGACAGCCGCCTGGCGCTGCGTATCCTGCTCGGCACCTCGGCGCTCGTGGCCCTGTTCGTCGCCCTGCTGGTGCTGGCGGCGGCCGTGTCCCTCCCGGGGCTGTCGGACTGGGTCGCGCTGACGTTCGATGACGGCATGGGTCTGAAGAACGCGGCCCTGGTCGCGGCCATCGTCTCGGTGCTGGTGTCGATCGTCTTTGCCCTGGCCGCCGGCGAGGGACTGATCGGGGAGCTGCAGTTCATGATCCCCGGTTTCTTCCTGTTCTTTGTGTTCTTCTGGCTGATGCTGGCCTGGATCTTTTGATCCGGGCCCGCTACCCGTGCATCCTTCCCGTCCCCGACAAGCCCCGGAGCCCCCAGCGTGACCACCGACGCGGACAACGAAGCGAACCCCCAGCATCACCTGACCCTGCGCCCGACACGGATCGAGGACTACGAGGACATCCGCGAGATCATGGAGCGGGTCTACCACGACCTCGACGGTGCCTGGAGCGAGGCGCAGTTCCGTTCCCAGGTGATGCGCTTCCCCGAGGGGCAGATCTGCATCGAGGACAACGGCAAGGTAGTCGCCGCCGCCATCAGCCTGATCGTCGAGTACAAGCGCTTCGGCGATCACCACAACTACTGGCAGATCACCGGCAACGGCTTCCTGACGACCCACGACCCGGACGGCGACACGCTCTATGGCGTGGACATCTTCGTGCACCCGGACTACCGGGGGCTGCGCCTGGGGCGGCGCCTGTACGACGCGCGCAAGGAGCTGTGCGAGAAGCTGAACCTGCGGGCGATCGTCGCCGGTGGGCGTATCCCCGGCTACGAGCAGTACCGCGACGAGCTGACGCCGCAGCAGTACGTCCGCCGGGTGAAGAACCACGAGATCATCGACCCGATCCTGACCTTCCAGCTGGCGAACGACTTTCACGTCCGCAAGATCATCACCAACTACCTGCCGGATGATGAGAAGTCCGGGGCCTACGCGACCCTGATCGAGTGGCTGAACATCTACTACGAGGAGAAGGAAAAGCTGATCGGCGGCAGCCGCTCGGACGTGCGCATCGGCGTGGTCCAGTGGCAGATGCGCCCGACGGTCGACCTGGATGCCCTGTTCCAGCAGGTGGAGTACTTCGTGGACGCCGTCTCCGGCTACCGCTCCGATTGCGTGCTGTTCCCGGAGTTCTTCAACGGACCGCTGATGGGCGCGTTCAACCAGGACTACCCGGCCGAGGCCGTGCGCCGCCTGGCCGAATACACCGAGGCGGTCCGCGAGGAGATGGTGCGCCTGGCGCTCGCCTACAACATCAACATCGTGGCCGGCTCGATGCCCGAGTACACCGACGACGTGCTGCGCAATGTCTCCTATCTGTGCCGTCGCGATGGCACCTGGGACCGCCAGTACAAGATCCACGTGACCCCGGACGAGGTGTCCTACTGGGGACTGCAGGGCGGCGACGAGGTGCATGTCTTCGACACCGACTTTGGCAAGATCGGCATCCTGATCTGCTACGACGTGGAGTTCCCCGAACTGCCGCGGGTGATGGCCGATCACGGCCTGCAGATACTGTTCGTCCCCTACTGGACCGACACCAAGAATGCCTATCTCCGGGTACGGCGTTGCGCCCAGGCCCGCGCGATCGAGAACGAGTGCTACGTGGTCATGTCCGGCTCGGTCGGTAACCTGCCCAAGGTCGAGAACATGGACATGCAGTACTCCCAGGCCGCGGTGTTCACGCCGTCGGACTTTGCCTTCCCGCATGACGCGGTGGCGGCGGAGGCGACCCCGAATACCGAGATGACCCTGATCGTGGACCTTGACCTCGACAACCTGAAGGAACTGCGCAACCACGGGTCGGTGCGCAACCTGCGCGACCGCCGCCGCGACCTCTACTCGGTCAAGTGGAAGTCCAAACCGGTGTAGGGGGCCCCGGGCGATGACCCATGCGTGGGCGGCGTGTGTCCGGAAAACGTGAACGGGTTCCGGTTGCCCGGAGGACGCCACTGGCATCCGGCCGTCCGGGCCCTTAGTCTTGCCGGTACAGGGAACATCGGTCGCGGCATGTCCGCCGTGGCCGGGGCCGCACCGTCGCCAGGCGGGCGTCTGCCAGTCAGGGGGAAACAATGAGCGACCAGATGCCGGACCCGCAACGCGCCGCGATCCTCGTGGTGGATGACTCCAAGGTCATCCGGGTCGCGTTACAGCGCATCCTGCAGGGGCAGAACACGGTCTACGAGGCCGCCGATGGCGAGCAGGCCCTGGAACTGCTGCAGCAGTATCCGGATATCGGACTGGTCCTGACCGACCTGTCCATGCCGGGCATTGATGGCCAGGACCTTTTGCTGCGCATTCGGGACGGTATCGACGACGTCCCCACCGATCTGCCGGTCGTGATCGTGACCGGCCAGGAGAGCGACGAGGCCGCCAGTGACGAGTGGCGTTCGCTGGGTGCCAATGCCGTCCTGATGAAGCCCTTCGTGCCCACCCGCGTGCGCGAGGTGGTGGCCGAGCTCCTGCCGCCGCCCCCGGAGCCCGAGGTCGCCGAGCCCGAGCCGGCAGGGGCCGCGGATTCCGCCGAGACCCAGGCGCTGCGCGACGAGGTCGAGCGTCTGCGCCGCGAGCTGATGCTGCGCCAGCAATCATCCAACGAACGCGAAGCGCAGAAGGAGCTGGAGCGGCTGCGCAATGCCCTGGGCGAGGCCCGCGACGAATCCACAGCCGCGTTCCAGCGAGCGGAGGAGCGTGAGCGCGAGATCGAGAGCCTGCAGGCCCGCCTGGAAGAGACCGAGACGGCCCTGGCCGCGGCGCGGGCCCGCGACGAAGAGGCCGCGGCGGCAAGCGAGAAGACCGAGGACCGCGAGGCGAAGCTTGCGACCCTGCGGGCACGAGTGGAGGAGCTGGAGAGCGAGGACGGCGAGGCGCCGGGCGCGTCCAGCGAGGAGATGGACCAGCTGCGCAGCCGGGTGCGCGAGCTGGAGGGCGAGACCGTCCGCCTGGACCACGAACTGGTCGAGCTCGAGCGCCAGCGCGAAGCGGTGCAGAAGGATCTGAAGGAAGCCAGGGACGAAGCCCAGCGTCTGCGCCGCGAGCGCAATCAGCAGTGCGAGCGCGCGGCGGCCGCCGAGAAGGCCCGGGCCGAGGCGGAACAACGCTGTGCCGAGAGTGGCGAGTCGGCCGCGGAACTGGGCGAGCGCTTGGTGGCGCGCGAGAAGGAACTGGCCGAGGCCCAGCGGCGTAACCAGGACCTGCGTGGCCGCATTCGCGATCTCGAGCATGCCCTCACCGGCCACAGCACCACGGCCGCCGCGGAACCCGCGAGCGAGACCGCACTAGCGGAGTCCATGAAGGCGGAGCCGGAGGACCGCCCGCGGGCCCCGTACCAGGAGGGCCGGCACGATCGTCCCGCGCGTCTGGGGCGCCGGCGCTGGTTCCGGGTGGCGTTTGTCGGGGTGCTGGCGGTGGTCGTGGCCCTGGGGGTCGCGATCTACTTGCGGGGTTACTGAGGACGCCGGCCGCGCGGCAGGTAGCGCGGGTCAGGAAGGGCGGGCACCCGGTGCCGGGTGCCCGCGGCGGGACGGATCCAGCGTCGTCCCGGGAAGATGGCTACTCGTGCCGGTCGCGCAGCACGCCCAGCAGGTGGTTCCAGGAATCATGGTCGGCGCGTGCGTCATAGCCGACCGGCATGTCGAATTCCTCGGCGATGGCATCGGCCCCCGGATTGGTGAAGCTGTGCTTCACGCCGGAGAATTCCACTATGGTGTAGCGGGCCTCGGCGTTCTGCATCTCCTCGTGGAACCCGGCGATCTGTTCCGGCGGGATCATGGGGTCCGCGGTGCCGGTGAACGACAGCAGTTCGGCCGTCACCCTGCCCGCCTCGGCCGGGTGCTCGGTGCCCAGGCCGCCGTGAAAGCTGGCGGCCACGTTCAGGTCCATCCCGGCGCGCGCGGCCTCCAGGGCCACCGTGCCGCCGAAGCAGTATCCAACCGCCGAGGGGGCACTGTCGGCGGCGGCGTCATGCGCCCGCAGCCAGTCGTAGGCGGCCTGGAAACGGCCCAGCATCAGGTCGCGGTTTTCGCGGATCTCCCCGGCGAACTCGCCGGCGGTGGAGGGGTGGTCGGCCAGCTTGCCGCTGCCGTACATGTCCAGGGCGAAGGCCGTGTAGCCCTCGCGGGCCAGCTGTTCGGCGCGGTCGCGGGCGTAGTCGTTGTGGCCCCACCATTCGTGGATGACGAGGACCGCCGGGTGCGGACCGTCGCCTTCGGGATGTGCCAGGTAGCCGGTCATCTCGTCACCCTCGTGGTCGTAGGTAACTTCCGCGGTCTGGATGCCGGCGAGGGCCAGGCCGGGCAGCAGGCCGGCGAGCAGGACGGCCAGCGGGGAAAATGCGGGTTTGGCGAACATCGAACACCTCCTTGATCGTCGAATCGACTCTCTATCGACCCGGATCCCCGAGTATGGTTCGCGGGCGCCCGGGTTACAACGAACGGGACAGGGGCTACAGTAGAGACGTCGGGGTACCCGCGCGAGCGTGTCCATTGATCATTGATTCCCCAGAGGACCCACCCATGTCCGAACGTTCCGCCAACGACTCCCTGGAGGCCCGCGTCGAGTCGGCCGACAAGCTGCTGGCCATGCCGCAGGTGGTATTCGAGGTCGCACGTTTGCTGGAGGACGATGACGCCACGGCGACGCAGATCGCCAGCAGCCTGAGCCGAGACCCCGGCCTGGTGGCGCTGGTCCTGCGCATTGCCAACAGCCCCGCCTATGCCCCGGCGCGTACCATCGATTCGGTCGACCGGGCGATCGCCATGCTGGGTCGCGATGCCCTGCAGCGCCTGGTGGTGGCGAGCGCGATCACCCGCGCCACGGCCAGCATTCCCGACCAGGAGCGGCTGCCGCTGGAGGTGTTCTGGCGCCATTCCGCCTATTGCGCGGTGATCGCGCGGCAACTGGCGATGCGCGTGCTGCCGCGCCAGGCGAGCGGGATTTTCCTCGCCGGTCTGCTGCATGACCTCGGGAAGCTGCTTCTGTTCTCGCAGTCGCCGGAGTCGGCCCACCGGGCGTTCCTTTCCAGCCTGGATGTGGGCGACGGCCTCAGCCCGCAGGGCGCGGAACGGAGCCAGCTGGGCTTCGATCACGCGGAGCTGGGCGGCGCCCTGGCGGCGCACTGGGGTCTGCCGGAGCTCCTGGTCGACTGCCTGTCCGGCCACCACCAGCCGATGCAGGCGCCGGAGCGCCACCGTACCGCGGTGATGCTGGTACACCTGGCGAATACCGGTGCCCATCTGGCCGAGATCGATTCGCGCGACTGGGCGGATGCCCCGCCCGTGGACCCGACTGTGTGGGAGGCCCTGCACCTGGCACCGGAGGTCCTGCTGTCCGCCGTGGAAGAGGCCCAGCACGAGGTGCTGGCGGTACAGGGCATCTGCGACCCGGCACATGAAGGGGAGCCGCGGGCATGAGGCGGCACCGTGAACCCGCGGCCGGCCCCCGGGGCCGAAGGGGCATGCACATGAAGGGTTCCTCGATCTCGCGTGGGCGCGTACTGGTCGCCGCCGGCCTGATGTTCCTGCTGGTCGGCTGCGCCGGGGTGCCAGCATCCCTGGCCCCGTTGCCCGCAGCCGCCCCCGATCGCGAGCAGGTGCTGGCCGACCCCGCGGCGGCCAAGGGCGAGACCGTAGTCTGGGGCGGGGTGATCGCGGCCGTCGAGAATACCTCCGGCGGCACCCGGCTGGAGGTGGTCGGCCGCGACCTGGATCGCCAGGGCCGTCCACAGGAGGCCGACCGCTCGCCAGGGCGCTTCCGCGCGGTCAGCAGTGGCTTTCTCGACCCGCAGATCTACGCCGAGGGGCGCGAGGTGACCGTGCGGGGCGTCATCCAGGGGACCGAGGAGGGCACCATCGGTGACTATGCCTACGCGTTTGTCACCCTGCAGGCGGATGCCGTTTACCTGTGGCCCCGCCGTCCGCCGCCGTCCGAGCGACACCACCGCGACCCGTTCTACGATCCCTTGTACGACCCGTTTTACAGCCCGTGGGGCCCACGCTACGGGGCCTATGGGCGTTATCACCCGCATCCCTGGTACTGGTGACCATGACCCGATTCCTCCTGCCCCTGGCGGCCCTGCTGCTGCCCCTGTTTCTGGCCGCTTGTGCCACCGGCCCACTGGAGGCCCCCGATGACCCGGCCGTGCAGGTCGAACCGCGCGCCGTCACGGCGGACAACCTGCCGCCCGACGAGCAGGTCTGGGGCGGCGTGATCGCGCGCGTGGACAATCGCGCGGAGGCGACCTTTATCGAGGTGGTTGGTTATCCCCTGAGTCGGCAGGAGCCGCAGACCCGGCAGTCCACTATTGGCCGTTTCCGCCTGCGCGTGGAGGGCTTTGCCGACCCGGTGGATTACCGCGCCGGGCGCCGGATTACCGGTGTCGGCACCGTGACCGGGGTCGAGGACGGCCGGATCGGCGAGCTGGACTACGTCTTCCCGGTGCTCGAGGCCCACTCGGTGCACCTGTGGCCGGAACCCGAACCGCCGCGTTCGTCCGGCGGGGTGCGCTTCGGCATCGGGATCGGCATCGGCCTGTAGGTTCGCGGTCGGTCTGGCGGGCCGCGATGGCATATCGAATCGTGATTCTTTCTGGGAGGCCTCATGCGAGCAGTGGTGTTTGACGAACCCGGCGCCGCCGATGTCCTGCGCCTGGACGAGGTGGCGGAACCGGCGATCACGGCGCCCGACCAGGTCCGGATCCGGATGCTGGCCGCCGGCGTCAACCCGGTGGATACCAAGGTGCGCGCGGGCGGCATGATTGTCCCCGGCGCACCGCGCAACACGCCCGGCTGTGACGGGGTGGGCATCGTCGAGGAGTGTGGAAGCGCGGTGCATCATGCACGGCCGGGGCAGCGCGTCGCCTTCTGTTTCGGCGGCGTTGGTGCCGACCCGGGCACCTACGCCGAGCAGGTGGTGGTACCCGAAGCCGCGGTGGTTCCGGTGCCGGCCGCTGTGTCCGATATCCAGGCCGCGGCGTTGCCGTTGACCTGGCTGACCGCTTGGGAGGCCCTGTTCGAGCGTGCCGACCTGCAGCGCGGTCAAACCGTGCTGGTGCATGCGGCGGCCGGCGGCGTGGGCCAGATGGCCGTGCAGATCGCACGCGCCGCCGGCGGCCGGGTCCTCGGGCTGGTACGGCGCGACGAGGCCGCCGCCATTGTGACCGCCCTCGGCGGTGATGTCGCCAACCTGGCCAAGCCGGACGCGGAACAGGCCATCCACCAGTACACCGACGGGCGCGGCTTCGACATCGTGCTCGATACGGTCGGCGGCGAGGTCTTTCGCGAGGGGCTGGGGCAGGTGGCTTACGGTGGTGATCTGGTCACCCTGCTGGCGCCCCCGGCCGATGTCGACTGGAACCCGGCGCGCCTGCGCAACCCGAGCATCAGTCTGGAGTTGATGCTGACGCCCATGCTGGAAAACGATCGTCGGCGCCTGAAGCACCAGGGCACCCTGGTGGCGGAGGGGCTGGCCCGGGTGGCCAGCGGACGGTTGCAGGTCAACGTCGAGGACACCCTCCCCTTGGCCGAGGCCGTCGAGGCCCATCGCCGCATCGAGGCCGGCGGCCGCCGCGGCAAGCTCGTCCTCCGCATCCCCGAATAGCATCCCCGAATAAGCGGGTCTTGCAACCATCAAGAAGGGCAAGGGCGGTCTACAGGAAGACGCGAAGATTGGAAGAGGGATTGGGGTGAAACGCAGGAAGCATGGCGGGCGGTTTGGGAATCGCGGTCTCCAGCCAATCCCCCACCCCAAAAACCCTTCCGGTCTTCCCTTCTTCCTGTAAATCGCTCTTGACGTTGACCTTGCCCTGTTTCGTGCGCTTTGAGGTGGGGCGGAAAGCGCGCGCGATCGGGAGCTAGCCGCCGAAGAGGTGGCTGAAGACGCGGGCGCCGCCGATGTAGGTGCCGGCGGCCGAGCCCAGGGTGGTCAGCAGGAACACGAGCAATACCCGCGATACCCGGTTGCGCCACCAGCCGCGCGGCGTGGTGGTGTCCTGGCGCAGGCTGGCGAAGTCGGAGACCCGCGGCTTGCGCAGGAACAGCTCGGCGGCCGCGGCGACAAAGCCGACCCCGATGGTGGGGTTCAGCGAGGTCAGCGGGGCTGCCAGGGCCGCCGTGAGCACGGTCAGCGGATGCGCCAGCGCCACGATGGCGCCAATGGCCGCCAGGCCGCCGTTGATCAGGACCCAGTCGGTCACCATCTGGAGGCCGATATCCGGGTTGCGCGAGAAGCCGATGGCAAAGCCGGCGAGGATGACCCCGATCACCACCCACGGGACGACCTTGGGCCAGCGGGCCTTGGGCGGGGCCTGGTCCAGCGCATCGAGGATGGCATCCGGCGGGGTCAGGGTGTCCTGGGCCTGCTCGGCGATGCCCGGCAGGTGCCCGGCCCCGACCACCGCCAGGATGCACCGGGTGTCCGGATGGGCCGCGAGCCGGCGCAGGTGGGCGGCCATGTAGTGGTCGCGCTCCTCGATCAGCGTGCGGTAGAGGTCCTCGGACTGCTCGGCGAACTCGCTGAAGGTGGACTCCAGCATGTCGCCTTCCTTCAGGCGCTCGATCTCGGATTCGTCGATCTTCTCGCGCGACAGGACCGAGCTGAACAGGCCGCCGATCAGCCCCATCCGCTCCCACCAGCGGACCGCGCGGTAGGTGCGGCGCAGTGTCAGGCCGATGTCGCGGTCGATCAGGGCGAGCGGCAGGCCGCGGTCCAGGGCGCCGTCCATGGCCGCGCGCATCTCGGCGCCGGGTTCGATGCCGTACTGGTCGGCCAGGCGCTGCTGGTAGGCCCCCAGCGCCAGGCTGGCGGCGATCATCGGGGCCTGCCCCTTGCGCATTACGCTGAACAGGTCCATGCGCCCGATGGCGTCGGGGTCCAGCATCGCGCGCTGGCGGCTCTCGCACAGCTCGATCGCGACGCTGTCGAAGGCGCCGGTGTCCATCAGGGCGCGTACCTTGTCGGCGCTGGCGCGCGATACATGGGCGGTACCCAGCACGACGACCTCGGTGTCGCCCAGCTGCAGGATGCGGTGGGGTTCGTCGGCGATCAGTTCCTGGACGGCGGGATTCATGCGTGGCGGGACCTTGCTCCGGTGGGCGGGGCGTATTCTACGGCGAATGCGTGCGGCCCGCAGCGCGGGTCGCCGGGCCGTCGCCAGGGATGGTCAGGGCATGCCGGGTTCGGCCTGTGGTACGTCGTCCGGCGGGGCGTCCTCGTCCGGCTCGGGGAGGGGCTCCGGCACGCGCAGGCTCTCCAGGCGTTCGACGACCCGCAGAGCCCGCTCGTGGGCCGTGATCAGCCCGGCATGGTCGGGGGCCAGGTCGAGCCCCTGTTTCCAGTGCTCCAGGGCCTCCTCAATGCGCCCGGCGGAGTAATGCCCGCGGCCTTCCTCCAGCAGCTCTTCCGCCCGCGTGTCGCGGCGTTCGCGCCATTCCTCGCAGAGAACGCGGTGGGCCCGCTGCGCGGCCTGGTCCGGCCCGGAGGCATCGGCGTCGGGGGGCATATCGTTGCGGCACCAGCGTGCCGCCGTGGCCAGGTCGTCGGCCTCCAGGGCCTGGCGCAGGCGCGCGTTGATGGTGGAACGCGGCACCTCGTCCTCGACGGCCGGGGCCTCGGCCTCGCGCAGTTCCCGCTCCAGGCCCGCGATGCGCGCCGCCCGCTCGGCGGCGGGCGCGAGATTCTGGGCCAGGCGCAGCAGCTCCAGGCGCTCCTCGCCCTCGGTGTCCGCGGCGTAGGCATCCAGGGATCGCGCCAGGGGGTCGCGGCGCTGGGCCAGGCGGTCGGGGTCGTCCGGAAGCTGCTCGCTGCGTCGCACCAGGGGACGCATCACCTCCAGCAGGCGCAGTTGCTGGACCAGGGCCCGTGCCTCGAGGATGTCGTGGCGTTGCTCCAGGGTCTTCAGGCCGACCTGTCGCTGGCGCTCGAGTTGCTCGATGTACTGGCGCCGTTCGGTGTCGGGCGGCAGCTGCTGCTCGGCCTGTTCGAGGATTGCCAGGGCCCGGGCCACGGCACCTTCGGCCGAGGCGGCGCGCGCCTCGTCCATCGCCTCGTCTGCGGCGGCCCCGGCCTCGGCCTCGATGGATGTTCGGCGTTCGGCCCACTCCGCCCGGGGTTCGGGCTCGTGCTCGTCGATCAGTTCGAGGGCGCGCTGGTAGTCGCCGGCCTCCAGTGCCCGTTCGATGCGCTGCTCGGGCGGCGCGAAGGGATCCAGGGCGGCACAGCCCTGGACCAGCAGGACGGCGAGCAGGATGCCCGCGAGCGGGAGCCGGGCGCGCGTCAGGGTCATGCGCGATCCACGGCGCTCAGGACCCGGCTGACCGCCACGGCCTCACTGACCCCGTGCAGTTCGTGGGTGCCCCAGTCCTCGGTATGGAAGTGTCCCTTCACCTGCTCGTGCTCCATGAATGCGGTGGTCGTGACGAGCCCGCCGGGGGGCGCGACCGTGACCAGGCGGGCGGCGAGGTTGACGGTGTCGCCCACTACGGTGAACTGCATGCGGTCCTCCGCACCCATGTTGCCGGCCAGCATCTCGCCGGCGTTCAGGCCGATGCGGAACTCCACCCGGGTCTCGCCGCGGCGCTCGCGCTCGGCGTTGATCGAGGCGACCGTCTCCAGCAGCGCCAGGCCGGTCTGCACGGCGGTCAGGCGATGGTTGCCAGGCTCCGTCCCGAGGCCAAAGACGGCCATGGTACAGTCCCCCATGTACTTGTCCACCGTGCCGCCGTGACGGGCGATACATTCCGACATCGGGCCGAAGAATTCGTTGAGCATGCGCCCCAGGGCCGCCGGGCTGCAGCGCTCCGACAGTGCGGTGTAGCCCTGGATGTCGGCGAACAGGACGGACCCCTCCACCGCGCGCCCGCCCAGCTCGACCCGGTCCAGGTTCTCCAGGATGTCCTGGGCGATCGCATCCGAGACATAGCGGCGCAGCGCAGCCTCGACCTGGTCCTTGCGCAGCAGGTCGCGTGCCATGTCGTTGAAGGCGTCGGTCAGCTGGGCGATCTCGTCCTGGCGCACCATGGGCAGCGGGTTGCCCTGGTCGTCCATGGGCCGGATGCGCGAGCGCATGCTCTCGGCCAGGCGTTCCAGCGGTCGCACCAGGCGCTTGCTGATGTCGATCGCGAGCAGCAGGCTCAGCAGGAAGACCCCGATGGCCGTGGCGATCCCGGCGTTCAGGGTGTTGCGGATCAGTTCCTGCATGGGCGAGGTGTCGATATAGGCCTCGATGTAGCCCACCTGCACGTCCTGGAACAGGACCTCGCGGCGGTAGGGCTCCACCGTGGGCGCCAATGGCCACACGCCCTCGGTCAGGGACTGCTCCGGGGGTGTCCCGGCGCTGGCCACCTGGCCGCGGTCGATCGCATAGGCGGCGATGGATTCGACGCGCCCCTCCTCCACCAGCGAATTCAGCAGGGTCTCCAGGGTCAGGTAGTCCTCGGCCAGCATCAGCTCCGCCGAGGTGCGTGCGACCGGGGCCACGGTGATTTCCGCCTGCGCGCGGATCTGGTTGTCGAGCACGTTGCTGACCTGGTTCAGGACCACGGCCGACAGGGTCACGATCCCGGCCAGTGTGAGCCCCGCGATCGCCGCGACGATCTTCCATGCGATCGGCAGGTAGCGCGGGGCGAAGTCGGTGCCGCCGACGCCCAGGCGCACGCTCCTGCTCCGCTTGCGACGCCCGATCACGAGGTGCCCTCGCGCGGCGCGAGCCAGGGCGCCAGCCAGGTACGCCACTCCGCTAGCAGGGGTTCCGAGCGGGCCGCGACCGCGGAGCGCTTGGCCAGGGATCGCCCGAACACGGGGCCGCCCGCCAGGCTGCACATGGCCCCGCCCGCACGCGCGAGCATCAGACCCCCGGCCGCGCTGTCCCAGGGTGCCTGCCCGCCATGCAGGTAGAGGTCGGCACGCCCGGCCGCCAGCCAGGCCCACTCCAGCGCGCAGGCCCCGAAGTTGCGCTGCGACCGGAACGGGGCATGGCTGGCCAGTTCCCGGGCCACTGGGGCCTCCAGACGCTTGTAGTCGACCAGGGCGATGGCGCGGCCGAGTTCCGCGACCGGCGGGCGGGCGGCCGCCGGCGGGGTGGCCCCGTTGAGTTCCAGTGCGGTGTCCTCGGTCGCCGCGAACAGCTCGTCGCGTACCGGGTCGTAGGTGGCCCCATGGGTCACCCGGTGGCCTTCGATCCGTGCGATGGAGATCGCGAAGAAGGGCATGCCGCCGGCGAAATTGGAGGTGCCGTCCAGTGGATCCACCAGCCAGAAGGCGGGGGCTGCCTCGAGGACCTGCGCCTGTTCCGCGCGCGCCTGCTCCTCGCTCAGCACCGGTTCGTGCTGCCCGTGCTCGTGCAGCAGGGTGCGCACGCGCGCGTCCACCGCATGGTCGGCTTCGGTGATCACGCTGCCGTCGGCCTTGTAGTCCACGGCGATGCCGGCCTCGAAGCGCGGGAGCAGCTCCTGCTGCCCGATCATGCGCAGACCCCGGACGAGCTCGGAAAAGGGGATGGAGGTGGCAGTCATGCAGCCCTGGCAACGCCGATTGCGAAGTGAGTGAGCCGGATGCGGCCGGGACGACCCGGGCGAACTCGGTCTCGAATGCGCTTATCATACCGGTCCATGACCGGCTTGATCATAATCCTCGCCCTTGCCTTGGTCGCGTTCTACGTGAATGACACCTGGCGGGCCAACGAGCGTGCCCGGCGGGTGGGGCGCCAGGCCTGCGAGCGGGCGGGGGTGCAGTTGCTGGATGCCACCGTCGTACGCACCGGGCAGCGCCTGCTTTGGGGGGAGCGCGGGCTGGCCCTGCAGCGACATTATCGCTTCGAGTTCTCCGCCGACGGGGCCGGGCGCCACCCCGGCGAGATCTCGCTGGAGGGCCGGCAACTCAAGCGCGTGACCCTGAACTGGCCCGACGGCGGGCGCGAGTTCCAGGGGCCGGACCGCGACGACCCGAACGGAGGCGCATCCCGGTGACCTTGAGCGAGTTGCGTTACGTGGTGGCCGTGGCCGATGCCCGCCACTTCGGCCGTGCGGCCGAGGCCTGTCATGTCAGCCAGCCGTCGCTGTCGGTGGCGGTGCGCAAGTTCGAGGACGAGCTGGGCGTGACCCTGTTCGAGCGCGGCCGCGGCGAGGTCTCCGTGACGCCGGCGGGCGAGCAGGTCATCGCGCAGGCGCGGCGCGTGCTCGCCGAGGTCGAACAGCTGCGTTCGGTGGCCGTGCAGAGTCAGGATCAGCTCTCCGGGCCGCTGCGCCTGGGCGCGATCTACACCATCGGCCCCTACCTGCTGCCGGAGTTGATCCCGGCGCTGCGCGAGCGCGCACCGGACATGCCGCTGGTGATCGAGGAGAACTACACCGGTCGGTTGCGCGAGCGGCTCAAGCAGGGCGAGCTGGACGCCATCATCATTTCGCTGCCATTCGAGGAGCCGGGGGTGGTCACGCTGCCCCTGTACGACGAGCCGTTCATGGCCGTGCTGCCGGCAGCGCACCCGCTAAAGGACAAGGACCCGCTGCGCCTGGAGGATATGGCCGACGCGACGCTCCTGATGCTGGGGGCGGGGCATTGCTTCCGCGACCAGGTGCTGGAGCGGTGTCCCGATTGCCAGCGCACGGTGACCGCGGATGGCAGTACCCCGCGTAACCTGGAGGGTTCGTCGCTGGAGACGATTCGCCACATGGTGGCCTCGGGCATGGGCGTGACCATCCTGCCGTGCACGGCGGTGGGGGCGGATCGCTATGCCCAGCGACTGCTGGCCGTGCGCCGCTTTCAGGACCCGGCGCCCAGCCGCCGCGTGGCCCTGGCCTGGCGTACCAGCTTCCCGCGGCCGGAGGCGATCGAGGCCCTGCGTCAGGCGGTATTGGCGACCCCGCTGACCTGCGTGGACTTCATTCAGCCGGGTGCCGGGTAGCGGCGGCGGGTGCCGGGGGGCTCAGTTCCCGGCGAGCACGCGGTTGCGCCCGGCCTGCTTGGCCGCATAGAGGGCCTCGTCGGCCGCCTGGTAGGCGGACTGCAGCGTGGTCTTCTGGCCGATGCCGGCCACGCCGATACTCGCGGTTACCTTGACCGAGCCATCGCTCTCCAGGGGCGACGCGTCGCCGGCGGTGGCGCTGGAGCGCAGGGAGGCAATGGCCAGGCGAATGCGTTCGGCGCATTCCATTGCACGGCTCAGGTCCGCGCCGGGCAGCAACGCGAGGAATTCCTCGCCACCCATGCGCACGCACAGGTCGGATTCGCGAGTGGTGTTGCGCAGGGTCTTCGCCACCAGGCGCAGGATGTCGTCGCCCACGCTGTGGCCGAAGTCGTCGTTGATCTGCTTGAAGTGGTCGAGGTCGATGGCCAGGACCGACATGGGCCGGTTCTGGCGACGGCAATCGGCGAGCCAGCGAGCGCCCTGCTTCTCGAACGCGCGCCGGTTGCCGAGGCCGGTCAGCTCGTCCATCTCCAGGCTCTCATTCAGGCGCTGGAACCGCAGGGCGTTGGCCAGGGCCGGCGCCGCGAGCCCCAGCAGGGCCTCGGTCAGTTGCTGTTCGTCATCGGTAAAGCGACGTCCGCGCATCAGGATCAGCGAACCCAGGGTCTCGCCGTTGAGGCTCATCCCGTACTCGATGCGGTGGCGATCCTCGTCGCCCCCCGACCAGGTCTCGTCGCTCTCCTGGAGGATGAAGAACCAGCCGCTGTGGTGGATCTGGGCGTGCAGGTGTTCCTGCAGCCGGGCCAGGACCGTCCCGAGCTCGAGACTGGCCGACAGGGACTGTACGAACGCCAGGGCGTCAAAGGGGGTACCGGCATCGCCGGTGGTCCGTCCCTTGGTGGATACCAGTCGCAGGTTGTGGGCGTTCCCGTCGCGGTTCATGGCCGTCTCGCTCGCATCGATCGTTGGGTCGGGGGTCAAGCGAGATCCGTGCCAATAAATAAAACGTACATAAAAACCGGGACTTGAGATTCCATTGGGTTCGAACTAGACGAAAATCCGACGCGTTCTTGCCGCCTCTGGCAGGTTGTGGCCGCCCAGGGTGGCAAGGGTGGCAAGATTCTGACGGGGCGGTTCGGCGGTCGCACCCCGGGCGGTGACCGGCGTACATGAGTCCGGTGCGCACTTCCCCTACACTGCGCGGCATGATTCGACTTCAAGATATCGAGCTGCGCCGTGGCCGCCATGTGCTGTTGCAGCACGCCAGCCTGACCGTACACGCCGGTTGGCGGGTGGGTCTGACCGGCGCCAACGGCTCGGGCAAGTCCAGCCTTCTGGCGGCGCTGCAGGGCGAACTGAGCCTGGACGCCGGCGAGATCGAACGGCCCGCGGAGTGGGTGGTGGCGCACCTGCCGCAGGAGGTCCCGGGGAGCGAACGTTCGGCGGTGGACTACGTACTGGACGGCGATGCCGAGCTGCGCGACCTGCAACAACGCCTGGAGCAGGTGTCCGATGGCGCCGAACAGGCCCGGCTGTACGCGGCCCTGGACGCGATCGACGGCTGGACGGCCGATGCCCGCGCGCGGCGCCTGCTGGCAGGGCTGGGGTTTGCCGCGGAGGATGCGGACCGGCCGATGAGCGCCTTTTCCGGTGGCTGGCGCATGCGCCTGGGCCTGGCGCGCACGCTGATGACGCGCTCCGACCTTTTGCTGCTGGACGAGCCCACGAACCATCTCGATGTCGAGACCATCCTCTGGCTGGAGGACTGGCTGGCGCGTTATCCCGGCACGGTCATCGTGATTGCGCATGACCGGCGGTTTCTCGATTCCGTCTGCACCCACATCGCGCATATCGAGCGCGGTGGTATCGCCCTGTATGCCGGCAGCTATACCCATGCCGAGGCCAAGCGCGCCGAGGCGATCGTCCAGAGCGAGGCGGCGGCGGCGAAGGTGGCGGCCGAGCGCGCCCACCTGGAGGACTTCGTCCGCCGCTTCCGGGCCAAGGCGACCAAGGCGCGCCAGGCCCAGAGCCGGCTGAAGCGCCTGGAGAAGCTCGACGAGGTGGCCGTGATCCGTGCGGCGCGGCCCATCCATCTGGAGATTCCGACCCCCGAGCGCCTGCCGGATCCACTCCTGGCGCTGGATCATGCCGAGGTACGAACCGAGGACCGCGTCCGCCTGCATGCGACGAGTTTACGTCTGCGGCCGGAGGACCGGATCGGTGTCCTGGGGCCGAACGGTGCCGGGAAATCGACACTTCTGACGTTGCTGGCCGGGGAGTTGGCGCCGACGGCCGGGGAGCGCCGGGTCGAGCCGAACCTCCGGGTAGGGTATTTCGCCCAGCATCAAAGCGAGCAGCTCGACCTGGGCACCTCGCCCCTGGTCCATTTGCAGCGTCAGGACCCGCGTGCCGAGGAACAGCGCCTGCGCAATTTCCTGGGGGGCATGGGATTCCCCGGCGAGAAGGCGGATGCACCGGTGGGCCAGTGTTCTGGCGGGGAACGCGTGCGCCTGGTACTGGCCCTGCTGATCTGGCAGGCCCCGTCGTTGCTGTTGCTGGACGAGCCCACCAACCACCTGGATCTGGACATGCGCGAGGCGCTGGCCGAGGCGCTGGAGAACTACGCCGGCGGGCTGGTGGTGGTGGCGCATGACCGCGAACTGCTGGCCCGCGTCTGCGACCGTTTCTGGCGCGTCGAGGACGGCCGCCTGAGCGACTTCGACGGGGACCTGGACGACTACGCCCGCGAGCTGCAGGCGCGTGAACGGGAGGCGGTCGCGGCGCGCGACCCCGGGAGCGCAGAAACCACGGCCGGCAATGCCCCGGCCCTGTCGCAGAAGGAGCGCCGCCAGCAGGCGGCCCAGGCGCGTGCTGCGCTCAAACCTCTGAAGCAGCGCGCGGACCGTGCCGAGCAAGAATGCACGCGCGTGCAGGAACGACTCGACGCGCTGGAGACCGAACTCGCCGATCCGGCCCTTTACGAGGACGAGGCGGCGGATCGCCTGGCGCAGCTGACCCGCGAGCAGGGCGAGCTGCGCAGCCGCCTGGAGGCGCTGGAGGCCGAGTGGATGGAGGCGCTGGAGGCGCTGGAGAAGCACTGATTCATCCGCAGGCCCGCGCAGGCCGGGACGGCGGATTGCGTACCGCGCCAAAGCCCGACCCTTGCACTCGGGTATTGCAGGGTCTATACATGGGAGTGAATGCACCGGAACGAGGAGTGATCCCCATGAACGCACAGGAACTGAATCGTCGCTGTGTCGAGCTCTTTCACAACCCGGATGCGAAACTGCATTGCTGGCACCCGCGCATGTTCTGGAAAACCAACATGCTGGAGAACCCGAAGCCGGAAGACCTGCAGGAACCCAAGGTCGACCTGCGCGAGCTGGAGGTCATGCTATCGGAGGCCGCGCACGAGCCTTCGCAGTGCGCCGACGAGCTGGAGCAGGAAGAGCCCGGTCGGGCTGCATTGATCCGGCACATGATGGAGCGTGGCGAGATGCCGCTGCTGCATCGGCCGCACTGATCGTTCCATCTAGGAGCGATGATCGATTATGGAGTGAGCCCCCAGCGGGGCTCGATCCCGTCATGTACTGGCGGGAGCATCGGCCCCCGGTAGCCTGTGCTGCCGGGGGCTTTTCCTTGCCGGTGAGCGGTTCGCTGGAGAGCGAGCGTTACTGGCGGATGAAATCCGAGAAGTAGAGGGCTGCGATCCGGGGCGAGCCGGTAATCTCCTCGAGCAACTCGTTCAGCTCCTCCGCGGCCTCGTTGCGCAGGTCCTCGCGCGCGCCGCCGCCGGTCAGGCTGTCGGGACTGCGCCCGCCAAGGATGTGGATCAGTCGGTCGCGCACTGCGGGAATGTGCTCGCGGATCGCGCGGGCGTCTTCCAGGTCGTTGCCTTCCAGCTGGATGGAGGCCTGCAGGTAGCGTCCGCGGTCGGAGGACGCCATGTTCACCACCACCGGCTCCAGGGTTACGTAGTGGCTGTCGAGGTCGTCCACGGCGTGGGCCAGGGGTGTAACCAGCAGCAGGACGAGGCCCATCAGGACCATATGCAGAGGGTGAAGGCGGCTTCGGGTCATGGTGCGTGCTCCGGGGCGGTTTGCGTGCTCGAGGCGATCCAGTCGCCGCGTCGGTGCGGCTCCTGACCGAAGTATGCCACCAGGTGGTCATAGATTTCGGGCATGGCCTCGCGCAGCCGCGCCGGGTCGAAGAAGAAGGATTCCACCGCGACCGCCAGGAATTCCTCCGGGGCGGTGGCCGCATACGGATCCAGTGGCAGGGCCGCCGCGTCGACCGCACCTGCCTCCACTGTCTCCACGAAGGCATTAAAGGCGCGCGAGAAGTCCTCGGTCCACGCGCGCGCCGATTGCCCGCGGGGCAGCGGCGGGAAGCCGTTGACCTCGCCGTTGCCGGCGTCCAGCACGTGGGTCATCTCGTGCACGACTACGGCGCCATCGCGTTCGACGTCATTCCACGAAAGGATGACCGGGCCGCGTTCCCAGGCCTCGCCGGACTGGGGCATGGCGCCCTGGTGGACGATGCCGGCCTCGTCCACCCATTCGTGTTCGGGTACGAAGGTGTCCGGGTACAGGATCAGCGTGCGCCAGTCCCGGTAGGGTTCCAGCCCGCGCTCCAGGATCGGCAGGGCGGCATAGGCCGCGATCACCTGGCACTGCCAGGGTTCCGGTTCCGCGGCGATGCCGATGAATTCCTTCTGCGCCAGGATCTGGCCGACCAGTTCGCGGAGCCGGGAACGTTCCTCCGGCGTCAGGCGGGCGATGAACGGGACCCGTCGACGCAGGGCCTCCCATTCATCGTTGTCCAACTGCACGGCCTCGGGCTCCAGGCCGGCAAAGGGCCCGAGGATGCGCCGGAACAGGCCGCGCAAGGGAAAATTCGGCGTCGAATCCATCCGTCAATCGTCGCACGTTTGGCTGGCACGTGTCCGTCTGCGGCAGGTGGTTGCCGCAGCGCGGCTAATGATTGCCGCCCTGCGGCCGTTATGCCCTGCAACCGGAAAAATTGACGGGGGCATCATGCAGATTACCAATTATTCCATGCAGTTATCGAGCCAGCGTTTCGCGCTGGAGACGACGCGGCGCGAGGCTCGCCTGAGCGTGGTCGAGGGGAGTGCGGTGCGTCCCCGACAGGTGCCGGAGCCACCCGCGAATCCGGCCCCGGCAGCGCGTGCCTTGCAGAATTCCTCTCCTGCCGCGGCCGCACGGCCCTCCTTCGTGGGCGTAGCCCCGGCGGACAGCGAGTTGACCTCGGTGGACCAGCTGCGTACCGAGCTCCTGCGACTGATCCTGGAGCGCTTTACCGGGCGCGAGATCCGGGTGATCGATCCCGCCGACCTCAAGCCGGCCGACACCCCGCCGGAACCCCTCGAGCGACCCGTTGCGCGCCCCCCTCGTCCGGCGGCAGGGCTCAGTGTCGCCTGGTCCGTGGAGCAGACCCGGGTCGAGGTCGAGAGGACATCGTTCCAGGCTCAGGGGCGCGTGCACACGGCCGACGGCAAGACCATCGACCTGGATATTGCGCTGACCATGAGCCGCGAGTTCATCGAGCATAGCCGTCTGCAGGGTGGCATGGATGCGGAGCTGCACGATCCGCTGGTGATCAATTTCGACGCCCCGGCGGCCGCTCTTACGGACACCCGCTTCGAATTCGACCTGGACGCCGACGGTTCGCCGCAACAGGTGGCCTTTCTGCAACCCGGCAGTGGTTTTCTCGCGATCGACCGGTCTGGCAGCGGGCAGGTCGATGACGGCTCCGAGCTCTTTGGCCCGCTGACCGGTGATGGCTTCGCCGAACTGCGACGGTTCGATCATGACGGCAATGGCTGGATTGATGCGGCGGATCCGGTTTACGACCGCCTGCGCGTGTGGACCCGCGACGCCCAGGGCCGCGATCAGTTGCTGGCGCTGGGCGAGGTGGGCGTCGGGGCGATCTACCTCGGGCATGTCAGCACGCCTTTTGATCTCCGTCGCGGCGGCGACAACAGCCTTCTGGGACAGGTGCAGTCGACCGGCGTCTGGGTGGGCGAGGATGGCCGCAGCGGCAGTGTGCAGCAGATCGACCTGAGCGCCTGACGGAACCCGCAGGGCCATTCCTGCGTCGAGGGGTACATAGCGGCTACCCTGTGCTTTCGTCCACTCCCCACGAGCAATCCGGCGCATGCGACTCGATACCCTGTTCCTTCGGCGGCGGTCGGCCCGGCCTTTTCTGCCGCGCTCCCCGCGAGCTGTGCCATTGCCGCGCTGGCTGGGTGGTCTGTTGCTGGTGGTGCTTGCCCTGGGGCTGGGAGGCTGCGGGGGCGAGCCCTCGCAGGCGGGTGATGAGCCGGCCGCCGAGGCCGCGACGCCGATCGCGGCGGTGGAGCTTCAGCCGCGGGATCTGTCGCGCGAGCTGATGGTGTCCGCGCGGGTCGAGCCGCGGGCGTGGGTGCGCCTGGCGGCGCGCACCGATGGTGTGGTCGAGGCGGTGCATGTCGAGGAAGGCGATTGCGTGGAGCAGGGCGAGACCCTGGTCGAGCTGGACGTGGCCGAGGAGCGCGCGGAGCTGGCGCGGGCCGAGGCGCATGTCGAGGAGGCCCGGCTGGAATACGCGCGCAGTGCCGAGTTGCGTGACGAGGGGATTGCCAGCCGAGCCAGCTACGAACGGGCACGTGCCGCGTTGCGCTCGGCCGAGAGCGAACAGGCGTTGTGGCAGGCACGGGTAGACTACGGCACGCTCGCCGCCAGCCGTGACGGCGTGATCACCGAGCGCATGGTCGAGCCCGGCGAGGCGGTCGCCGCGCGCGATACATTGCTGGAACTGGTCGATACGACCACGCTGGTCCTGCGTCCCGGGGTGTCCGAGCTGGACGTGCGCGATCTGGTGGTGGGCCAGGATGTACCCATTCGGCTGGACGCGTTTCCGGATGCCGATTACGTCGCGAAGATCCGCCGCATCTTTCCGGCGGCCTCGCCGGACTCCCAGCAGGTGACGGTGGAGATTGCCCTGCCGGCCGGGGCGGCCGACAATGGCGTGCGTCCGGGTAATCTCGGGCGCATCCGCATGACGGTCGACGAACGCCCGGATGTGCTGGCGGTCCCGGCCGCCGCCATCGGCGAGGACGGCGACCAACGCTATGTCTACGTGGTGGTGGACGAGCAGCTGGAGCGCCGCACGGTCGAGACCGGCGTGACCCGAGGCCCATGGACCGAGATCACGGACGGCCTGGAGGAAGGCGAGATTGTGCTGGCCACCAACCCGATCGACATGCGCGAGGGCCAGCGCGTGCGCATCGTCGGCTGGCGGGGCTAGAAGATGGCCGCCGAGCCGGAGGACCGTCCGCGCGGGCGGGTGACCAGCTTCTCCATCCGCCGACCGGTGGCGATCATGGCGCTGGCCTCGGTGGTGATCGTGCTCGGCATGTTCTTTGTTGATCGCCTGCCGGTGGACCTGCTGCCGCACGTCGAGTATCCGCATATCCGCGTGACCGTGAACCATCCCGGCACCTCGCCGGAGGTGATGGAGGAACAGGTGACCCGCGTGCTGGAACGCAACCTCGCGGCCACCGAGAACCTCACCCGCATCTACAGCCGCGCCTCCGAGGGCCGCACCAACGTCAATCTGCTATTCGAGTACGGCACCAACCTGGACCTGGCGTTGCAGGACGCGGCGCGCCACCTGGAGCTCGCGCGCACCCAGCTGCCGGACGATTTCGAATCCCTGCGCCTGTACAAGTACGATCCCTCGCAGGACCCGATCTGGGAGGCGGGGTTTTCCTCCACCGTGCGCTCGGAGACCGCGGTGCGCGACTGGGTGGAACACCAGCTGGCGCCGCAGCTGATCGCGATCCATGGCATCTCCTCGGTGGAGGCCTCCGGTGGGCAGGAGCGCGAGCTGGAGGTGATCCTCGACCAGGAGCGGGTGCGCGGCTATGGCCTTTCGCTGGCGGCGATCAGCGCGACGCTGGAGGACGAGAACCGCGAGGTGGCCGGGGGCTGGGTGACCTCCGATACCTTTGACGTGATGGCCAAGACCGAGGGGTTGTTTACCTCCGAGGCGGACGTGCGCAATGTGCTGATCCCGCTGCCGGGGCCGCAGTCCGCGCATGTGCGCCTCGGCGAGCTGGCCGAGGTGCGCGATGGCCACCGCGAGCAGCGCCTGTTTATCCGCCTGGACGGCACGCCGGCCGCCCGCGTGTCGGTGTTCAAGCTGCCGGACGCCAATACCGTCGAATCGGTGGACTCGGTACGCGCCACGCTCGAACGACTCGAGCGCTCGGGGTTTATTCCCGAGGACATCCAGTGGGAGGTCGTCAGCGACTCTGCCCCGTTCATCCGTGGCGCGGTCAGTTCGGTGGGTACCGCCGCGATCCTGGGCGGCGTGCTGGCGATGCTGGCGGTGTTTCTGTTTCTCGGCAGCCTGCGCAAGAGCTTCATTATCGGGTTGTCGATCCCGATCGCGTTGATGGCGACCTTCGCCATGATGGGCCTTGGCGGGCTCACCCTGAACATCATCAGCCTCGGCGGGCTTGCACTGGGGGTGGGGCTGTTGCTCGACAACGCCATCGTGATGCTGGAGAACATTTACCGCCATCGCGACAAGCTCGGAAAGTCGCCGGAGCAGGCGGCC
Organism: Thioalkalivibrio sp. AKL19; assembly: GCF_000420165.1. Taxonomy (GTDB): domain Bacteria; phylum Pseudomonadota; class Gammaproteobacteria; order Ectothiorhodospirales; family Ectothiorhodospiraceae; genus Thioalkalivibrio. The sequence goes on from NZ_ATUK01000011.1 coordinate 332,226, forward strand.
CATGACGGGGCCGGCGAGGTGGTCTCGGCGGTGATTGCCGGCACCCTGACCAATCTGGCCGCCGTGCTCCCGTTCCTGCTGATCACCGGGATCGGGGCGCTGATCTTCCGCGAGCTGATCCTGACGCTTTCGTTTGCGATCATCGCGACCCTGGCCGCGGCCATCACCCTGGTGCCGATGCTCGCGGCCCTGCTGACACGTATCCGCTGGGAGAGCGGGCTGGACCGGACCTGGCTGCTGCGCGGGTTCGATCGTGGTGTCCAGGGGTTGCGCCGGCGCTATCGGCGCCTGTTGCCGAAGGTCTTGCGCCTGCGCTGGGCGGTGCTGGGGGCGGCCGTCGTGTTGCTGATCGGCGCGGTGCAGGTGGGCGGTGAACTGGGCACGGAGTTCCTGCCGCAGGTGGACGATGGTCAGGTCAGCGTGCGCATGGTCCTGCCGCCGGGAACCCCGCCGCACGAGACCGATGCCGCCGCACGCGATATCGAGGCCGCGCTGGAAGATCTGCCGCATGTGGAGAGCGTGTTCGCGATGGTCGGCGGGCACCTAGGTGGCGGCGTGGTCAACGAGCGCCCGGGCACCTCCAATATCACCGTCCAGTTGACCCCGGCCGGACAGCGCGAGATGAGCGCGGGACAATGGGTGGCCGAGGCGCAGGAGGCAATGGATGCGCTGGAACTCCCCGGGGCACGGATTACCGTGCGCCCGCCGAGTATCCAGGGGCTGCAGTTCAGTATCACCGGGGATGACCTCTCGATTGCGGTGGTCGGGGCGGATCTGACCGAGATGCGCGGCATTGCCCGCGAGATCGCCGGGCGCCTCGAAGGCATCCGGGGCCTGGAGGGCGTTGAGGTTGGGCGCGAGGACCAGAGCCCGATCCTGCGCGTGCATGTGGATCGCGAGCGGGCGGCCGCGCTGGGGTTGCAGGTGGGCCAGGTCGGGCAGGCGATCCGCGACGCGGTGGAGGGATCAGTGCCGACGCAGTACGTCCGCGACGATCGCGAGTACGACCTGCGCGTGCGCCTGCCGCGCGAGGATGTGCAGGATACGGCCACCCTGGGGCGGATGATCCTGTTCCGCGACAACGGGGATCCCGTGCGCCTGGCGGACGTGGCCGAGTTCGAGATCGGCGAGGGGCCCGCGCATATCGAGCGCGAGAACCAGAGCCGGGTGGTGCGCGTGAACGGCGACATCAACACCGAGGTGAACGATGTCGGCTCGGTGATGACCGAGGTCGAGCAGCGCCTGGCCGAGGTGGATGTGCCCGAGCACTACAGTCTGCTGATCGGTGGCGAGTGGGAGACCATCCAGGAGACCCAGCGCGAGATGGCCACAGTGGTGGCGCTCGCGATCTTCCTGGTGCTGGTGGTGCTGGCCGTTCAGTACGAGCGCCTGGCGAATCCGCTGGTGATCGTGGCGGCCGCGCCGCTGTCTCTGACCGGGGTGGTCGCGATCCTGTGGGCGACCGGCACACCGGTCTCCGCCCCGGTGATGATTGGCGCGATCCTGCTGATCGGGGTGGTGGTGAACAATGCGATCCTGCTGGTGGAGTACATCGAGCAGGGCCGTCGACTCCGTGGCCTGAGCCCGGCGCGGGCGGTCGTGGAGGCCGGGGCATTGCGGCTGCGCCCGATCCTGATGACCACGCTGACGACGGTGCTGGGCATGTTGCCGCTGGCCATCGGCCTCGGCGAAGGGGCAGAGATCATGCGCCCGCTGGCGCTGACGGTGGTGGGTGGCCTGATCGCCGGGATGATTCTGACGCTACTGGTGGTGCCCTGCCTGTACCTGGTGGTGAACCGGGCCGCGGAGGGGGCGAAGCGGCGCCTGACCGGAGGCATGCGGGACACCGCTGCCCGCATAGCCTGAAAAAAGGCCCGCTACCGAGTGGCGCGCGGGCCTTGGCTGGATGCTAGAAGCGGTAGCCGAGACCGACCATGAAACGCGAGGCGTCGGGATCGAAGCTCAGGGTTTCGCCCTCGATGCGATAGCGCTCGCTTTCGAAGAGCGTGTACGAGTACTCGGCACGCATGAACAGGCGGTTGTCCATCTGGTATTCGACGCCTACACCGAGCCGGGCACCGTTGATACTGTCCTTGAAGCGAATGGATATGTCCTCTTCTGTATCGGTAAGGCGGTAGTCCAGGCGCGAGCGCTGGTAGCCGGCCAGGCCGTAGAACAGGACGTTGTCGTTTACCGTGGTGCCGAGCCGGCCGGTGATGCCGTAGCTGTACTTGCTATCCACCCCCAGTTCGCTCTCATCAAGGGTGACCGTCAGGTCGGCGTCCTCGTTCTGCGCATCCAGTTCCAAGCCCAGGTACAGGCCGTTGTCCAGGACGGTACCCCAGCCGGTCATGACACCCCCGGTGAAGCCGGAGGCGCTGAGCCCGGAGATGCGACCATCGCTGGTGGGGTCGCGGTAGTCGATGTCATAACCGACCCAGCCGAGCTGGCCGCCGATGTAGGAGCCGTGAAAGGGGCTCGCCTGAACCGAGCCGGCCGAGGCCAGGAGGACACAGGCGCCGGTCAGGGCGGTGGCGAAGCGATAAGGGCTGGACATCATTGTTTTTCCTTTGCGGTGGTGAACGGGAGCCCCGTTCGGGCGCATAGTGGCACAGGTGGCCCGACGGGGTGCCGGTCCTTGTGTGCCAGAATGGGACGGATCGAGCCGCCGGGCGCATGTGTCCCCCACGCATCCATTTATGGCATGGGTTCCTGCGATCCCGGGGCGGTTCACCCAGGGAGGCGCTGATGAGCGCCTCCCGTACGCACACAAGAAAGTAAAAAGAACAGGAGTCGAGCAATGCGCGGACAAGCGGGAATTCTGGCCGGACTGCTGGCGGGGCTACTTTGGTGGGGCGTGGCTGCTGCCGAACCGATGCATACCGTGGAACAGCTGAATCAGGCCCCGTCCGAGCTGGATGGGGAAGAGGTTCGGCTCGACGGCATTGTGGCCCGGGTGAACGACGACATCATGGGGCGCAACTTCATCCACTTCGTCGACGGTACCGGCAGCGAGGGCGATTACATCACCATCACCTCCACCGAGTTGCCCGAGGTGGGCGACCGCGTCTCGGTGACTGGAACGCTGATCCTGGATCGCGACTTCGGGGCGGGTTACAGCTACCCGGTGATTGTCGAGAACGCGGAGTTCACCGCGCGGTGACTACTCCAGCACCGTGTCCAGGAGCGCCTCGAACGCCGGCGTTGCCTTTTCGACTGCGCGTTCCATCTCCGGGCCCGGGCTCAGGGTGGTCATGAATCGAGGGTGCAGCATGGACAGGTGCATGCGGCCGTCTTCCTCGTACAGCGAGAGATGGCCGCAGGGCAGCAGGGCGGAGACGTGGCGGCCCGCGGCGAAGATGTCCCCGGCGGCCGGGATGTAACAGATTTTCACCAGGGTGAAGGCGCCCCGCCTCAGGGGTATGTCGGTCAGGTAAAACCAGTCGGACGAGGCATCGGTGTAGTCACGGATGGCCTCCAGCAGGGCCTCGCGTGACTGTTCCGTGCTGTGCACTATGAAATGTTTGCGCTCGGGTGGCTCCGCGCTGGCTCCGGCAAGGGGCCATCCAAGCAGCAGAATGAGGGGCAGTCTCAACAGGACGTGACGCATTCCGAACTCCTCGGGAAGATCCCCTCGGCCTGGGCGCGCATACCCCGCTTGCCGGGATCTTCCCCTGTGACGGGGTCGAGGTCGATTGCTTCCAGCATGGATCATAGGACACCCACGCGGATACGCGAGTGGGGCAGTGGTGTCACTCGCCGAGGTGGCGTTTCAGCCACTCGAGTTCTTCAGAGGAACGACCGGCGTCGGTGACCGCATTCCAGGCATCGATGTAGTGCTCGGTGGCGTAGACATGGCCGTAGCCACGGGGCGCGGCATCGCCGATGGCCACGTCCACCGCCAGCTGCAGCATGGTGACCACCGGATACCAGGTCAGGTCTGGCGAGACATCCGGTCCGCGCGGTGGCTGCATCCATTCGGGCTTGCGGTACAGCGCCTGGGGCTCGAAGAAGGTCACCGGGTCGCTGGCGTACTGCAGGTAGACGATGCGCATCGGGCCCCATTCGGCGCCCGGGATGTCCAGGTGGTTCTCCTGATTGGTGAAGCGCACCACCGAGCTGTCGCGAAACCGTGGTAGCCAGGCCGGCGAGTCCGGCTGGCGCTGGCGTTTGATGTCGCGCCAGGTCTCGCTGCGAAACGGCGGGCCGGCCCACAGCGCCCCGGAGAACGGGTCACCGATCACGTCGTACAGGTCCGCCGCCCGCTCGGAGTTCAGCGCCCCGAGACTCAGGCCGTAGAGGTACAGGTCCGGGCGGGCGTCGGGTGGCAGCTGTTTCCAGTACCCATAGATCTCCGCGAACACCGCCTGGGCCGTCTCGTGGCCGTACTGCGACTCGGCCATCAGCGACAGCCAGCTCGGCAGGTAGGAGTACTGCACGGCCACGGTGGCCACGTCGCCGTCGTGCAGGTATTCGACCGGCTGGATCGCGCGGTTGTCCACCCAGCCGCGCCCGGTCGGGGTCGCCAGTACCAGCACCGAACGGTCGAAGGCATTGACCCGCAGCATCTCCTGGAGCGCGAGCCGCGCACGTTCCTCGATGGTCTCGGCGGCGTTCAGGCCTACGTACACGCGGATCGGGTCCAGTGCCGCGTTCCCGGTGAAATCGCGGATCGCCGCGGCGTCGGGTGCCTGGCCGACGAAGCGCTGACCCTGGCGGCCCAGCCCCTCTTCCCAGGTGATCAGGGAGGCCGGGCTGCCGGTGCGGAAGGTCGCCACCGGCTGTTCCACCCCGGGATACTCGCGTACATCGAACTGCTGGAAGCTGCGATCGGCGGCGCGCAGACCGTATTCCAGGATCACCCCGTCGATCACTGCCCAGAACACCCCGGCCGCCACCAATACGCCGATTACGTTCGACAGCCGGCGCGGGATGAAGCGGCGCAGGTGGTGCGCGAGAAAACGCACCAGCAGCTGGAACAGCCGCGCGATCGCCAGGGTCGCCGCAAACACCGCGGCCGCGATCAGGCCGAGCCGGATCGGGAAGCCGCCATCCACCGGGGCCTGCTCCATCAGCTCGCGGATATTGTTCTGCCATTCCGTGGCCTGCCACAGGAAGATCAGGACGATCAGCACGGCCCCGCCGCCGGCGATCACCACCAGGGTGTTGTGCGTGCGTTCACCGGGCTCTGGCAACTCGAGATACGACCACAGCCAGTGCAGGAACACGCCCAGCCCGTAGCCGGCCGCCAGTGACAGGCCGGACAGGATGCCCTGCACGTCATCGGTGCGCGGGATCAGGCTGGGGGACAGCGATGCGGCAAAGAACAGCGTCGCCAGGATCAGCCCCGGGATCGACAGGGTCCCGAGGATGCGGGTGGCCCAGGCGGGCCAGATAAAGGTCCGCAGACGGTCTTGCAGGCGGGCGACGAGGGACATCGCGGGTGGCTTTCCTTGGCGGTAAGTGGGTCATCTCATCCTGTCCGCCCCGCCGGGTGGGTTCAAGTCTCCTTGGCCGGGGGCGGTCTGCGGCGTGAACTAGCCGCCGTGGCGAAAGCGGAAGCTGCCCTCGACCATGCGCAGGGCGACGCCGAACAGGGCGACCTGCAGCAGCAGTCCGCCGGTGGTCGCGCCCACGGCGAGGCCGGTGGCCAGTCCCAGCGCCATCAGCAGCATCAGCAGGATTGCGGCGAAGCGGCTGCGGAGCCAGCCGCCAACCAGTGCCAGCAGCGCGACCAGGGTGCCCTCCGCCATGGTGGGTGTGTGCTGCACCAGAACGCCCAGCATCACCACGACGACACCGGCGAGGATCAGTACCCAGCCCGCCACCCGCGCGAGGCGCCGGGCCTGCTCGCCATTCTCGATGGATTGCAGCAGCAGGATCAGGTCGGCGCCGGCCCCGGCCCAGTGGCGCGATCGCGATTCGTTCATGGGCGCAAAATACTACGATGGTGTGACCAGCAGATGACGTTCGAGCTCGATCGCAACCTGCTCTACGTGGCCTGTACCCGCGCGATGCGCCGGCTTGTCCTGACGCACACCGGCGCACCCAGCCCGTGGCTGCCCGGCGCCCCGGACAACGGGATGGACCGAGCCGCGCCCCGCTGAAGACGCCGGCGCGTCACTCGGCCGCGGGAGCGTCCCGCCGTAGGCTCCGCTGCAGGCCGCGCAGACGTTCGAGGATGGCGGGGTGGTCGAACTCGCGCGCGCCGATGGCGCGGTAGGCGATGCGGCCCTCGGGGTCGATCACGAAGGTGGTGGGGATGCCGCGCACGGGCCAGGTGTCGATGGCGGTGGCATCGCGGTCCATCAGCAGGGGAAAGTCGACCGGATAGTCGGCGGTGAAGAAGAAGATGCGATCGGCGTCTTCGCCGACGTTCACCCCGAGCACGACGAGCCCGTCGGGCCCCAGGACTTCCCACAGCCGCTGCAGGGAGGGCAACTCTTCCCGGCACGGCGGGCACCAGGTTGCCCAGAAGTTCACGACCACGACCTGGCCATGATAGTCGTCCAGGGCATGTTCGCGACCGTCCAGATCCTCGAGTTCCAGGGGTGGTGCGTCCGGGCGCGGTTCGATGGCGGTGAGCGTGTCGGCGCCAGCCGTGGCAACTCCCGTCGAGATGGCCAGTAGAACCAACCTGGTTGCGATGCGGTACATGGCGTTCATTCCCGTTGGTCGTCGGCGCAGCGCAGCCCGGGAAGCCTGGCCTGGCGTACTTCCCCGGCCATGCGCCAGCGCAGGGTCAGGTCGAAGGGCGTGTCCGGTGGGTGGTCGAACAGGACCATGCCCATCAGCCAGTCGCCCGGCTCGAAGCGGTGCTCGCCGGGGAAGAGGGCCCAGCGAAAGGCGATGCGCGCCGCTTCCGGCAGCTCTTCCTGCGCCCATGTCGCCTGCCAGTCCCGGTCCGGACGGGGGCGTGTGTTGCCCTCCGGCCCGTGGCTGCGCCAGTCGTGCAGATCCACCTCGATGGCGGCGCGCTGGCCGTGATTGCGCAGCACTGCCTGAAAGACGCAGTGGCCTGCGATGCGGTCGGCGTGCTCGGTGCCGAAGCCCCGGGCCCGGAAGAACGCGCGCGTCTGGTCGGGCAGCAGCTGCGCCAGTTGCAGCGAGAGGTCCTCGCCCCGCCACGTCCAGGTGGTCAGGCCGCTGGTGGCGTCCGTGTCCGCCTGCACGACGCCCGTGTTCCCGGCACTGGCCGACGCCAGTGGCGTGGCCAGTGCCAGCATGGCCAGGGCAAGACCACCGATGATCGTGTCACGGAGCAACGGACCCATCCCGCCCGCTTCGCCTACGGACCACCGAGGACATGATCCAGCAGCGCCTCGTAGGCCGGCTCGGCGCGTTGTGCCGCGCGTTCCAGGCTTGGGTGCGGCTGCAGCGTGGTCATGAACTTCGGGTGCAGCATGGACAGCTTGGTGCCCCCGTCTTCCTCGTACAGGCCGATGTGGCCACAGGGCATCATCGCCCCGACATGCAGTCCGGCATCCAGGATGTCCGGCCCCAGCGGCAGGTAGCAGACCTTGAGGGCGGTGATGTCACCGACGGCCAGGTCGAACTCGGCCAGAAAGATCCAGTCCTCCTCGTTTTCGGCGTATTCGCGAATCGCCGTCGCCAGGTCCTCGCGGGACTGTTCGCAGTCGCGGATGATGAAGTGGTCGTCGGGTTCGGCCGCCACCAGCGGGGCGGTCAGGGCGAGTGCCATGGCCGCGGCCACGGCCAGCGTGGTGATGGAATGTCGCGTGTTCATGGTCGGTTCCTCCTGAGGCATGAGGGTGTTCTGACGCGCACGGTCACGGGTTCTGGCGACCAGGAGATCGACCGCGGATTCTCCTTCTCGCACGGCCCGACCCCGTGTTCGTCCAGTGCCTCGACGTTGTCTTCGAGGCACTGGACGAACTCCTGCTGGCGCATGTGCCGCCCGCGGCGGGTGGTCCCCCCGCCGCGGGCGCTGTCGATGTGGCGGTAACGGATGGTCGCGTCTTGCGTGTGCGCAAGAGACGCTGATGGGCGTACGCGTTGGCAGAGGCTGGGTTCAATCATGATGGCGCCCTCCTTTCGTGCGCGTTATCGCGTGGCCACGTACCAGTTGTTCTGGGGGTCGTGCGCCAGCTGATGGACGCGGATGTCGCGGAAGCCGGCACGTTCCAGGTAGTCGCGCGCCCGGGGTTCGCCCCACATTGCGCCCAGGCCGGGGCCGCCCTGCGCGAGCGATACCGGCATGCAGTGCATGCAGGAGACGGTGTAGAGAAAGGGCCCGAGCGGGTGGTCGAGATCCCCCGGGATCTGCCCGGAGCCGCGGATGTCCTGCATCAGGTAGATCCCCTCGGGCATGAGCGCCCGGTGAATGCCCTGTAGCACCGCCAGGGGGTCGGCCTGGTCATGGATGGCGTCGAAAGTGGTGATCAGTTCGTATCCCTGCGGCTCGACATGGCGATCCATCGCGGCGGCATCCGCCTCGATAAACTCGACGTTGGTCAGCTCGCCCGCTGCTGCCTCGGCGCGGGCGTGCTCGATGGCCTGTGCCGAGAGATCCAGGCCGGTGAACCGGCTGCGCGGATAGAGCGTCGCCAGGCGGTTGATGATGCGGCCGCGTCCGCAGCCGACATCCAGCACCCGGATCCCGCGCTCGAGGTGGTCGGTCAGGCCCGGCACCAGGGGCAGGACATCGCTTTCCAGCGAGGAGAGGACGGACTGGCCGCTGTCTTCGGCCATGACCTCGTGGAAGCGCGTGTAGCGTTCGTAGGGGACGCCGGCGCCGGTGCGGAACGCCGCGACGATCCGGTCCTCCACGGTGCCCAGCACGGCGATGTACTGGGCGAACACGGCCAGGTTGTCGGCGGCCGCCGCGCGGGTCAGACAGGCGGCGTGCGCTGGCGGCAGGGCAAAGCGCGGGCCCTCCGGTTCCACCGTGACGATGCCGGCCGTGGCCATGGCGCCGAGCCATTCGCGCACATAGCGCTCGGCCAGGTCGGTGGCTACCGCAATCTCGTGGGGGGTGGACGCGGGCCGCCCGCGCATGCCGTCGAACAGCCCGGTGCGGTGCCCGACCGACAGCATCAGGCACAGCGCGCCGTGATTGAGCACATTGGCCAGGTGATCGCCGAAGGCCTCTGCGCCCTTTGGGGCGGGATGGCTTTCCGGGACAGACGACATGCGGGTGACCTCCGCGATGGCGCCGGGTGTCGGCTTTCATATCGAGCCTAGGCCGCGCCACGGGCCCTGGCGGTCACAGGCTTGCGCCGAATGGTCGAATCTTGCGGCGTTGTATCAGGGGGTTGGCGCGTCGTCCTCCTGTGGGGCCGGGTGGTCCTGGTGCTGGCGGCGGAAGGCCCCGGGCGCCATGCCGAAGGCCTGGCGGAAGTGGCGGGCCAGCTGCTGCGGGGTGTAGCCCGTGGCGGCGGCGATCTCGCTGACACTGCAGGAGGACGTGGTCAGCCATTCGCGCGCGCGCTCCAGGCGCAGACGGGTCAGGTAGCGGTGGGGTGGCTGGCCGTGGGTGTCGCGGAAGGCGCGCGCGAAATGCCAGGGCGAGAGGTCGCACAGGGCCGCGAGCTCGGCGAGGCGGACGGGCTGGTCGAGGTGGGCCTGCATGTAGTCGATGACCTGTACCGAGCGATGCGGCGCCAGGCCACCCCGGCAACGGTCGGCCGGGATGCCCTGGCTGGCGAGACGAGCCAGCCGCACCACCAGCGCCGCCATCATGCTGTCCACGAACACGCGTGCGGCGGGATCGTCGCGGCCCATCTCCAGCCACAGCAGCTCCAGGCCCTGGGCGATCAGCGGGTCGCTCTGGTGACGGGTGTGAACGGGACCGAAGTCCAGCGGGTCATCCGCAGGGCGTTCCAGGCAGCTCCGGGCCAGCCCCGCGGGGATCCCGATAAAGCGCAGTTGGGCGGGGTCGGTCACGCGGCACCAGGGAGAGGCGCCCGGGGCTACGGCCACGAAATCCCGTGTGCGGGTGTGCCCGGAGAAGCGTCCGGCACCCAGGTCGCACACGTAGCGAAATGGCATCCCCGTCGACTGGCTCAGGATCAGGTCGTCGGACGCGGGCGTGGCGAATTCGCCCGCTGGCTGGCTGGCCTCCAGCATCGAAACCGCGCGGGTTGCGGCCGAGCGTGTCTCGCGCAGGCGCGGCACTTTTCGCCCGCGGGTGTACCACTCCACCATGTTCGGCCATGTCTGCGGCATTTTTTTACCCCGCATGCCTTGTATAGGCCATGCCGGTGCCGCCTGCCAGGGTCAACGGTAGACGCGGACCTCCTGTGCCCAGCCTCCCACGCCGCGATTGGCGCAGAACGCCTGTACCTGGCCGTCGGTGTAACGGATCTCGACATTGAAGCCGGCGCCCGGCACGTGGTTCAGCGCTACGCGCCGGCGTTCGCCGGGGCCGATCTCGCCTTCGCGGATGCTGGATTCGGACAGGTCGTGCCCGAAATCGAAGTGCACGGCACGGATGGCCACATCGCTGTCATTGTGCAGTGTGACCATCAAGGCGCCTTCGGCCGGGGGTGGCTCCACGCCCCAGTGCACCGTCCCCGCCCCCAGTATGAGTCCGAGGATGAACAGCCACGTGGCCGGCGCGCGCAGGGCGTCCACTATGATCTCGTCCCAGCTGCGGTGTTGCGGTTCCGGTTCCACGTGAGGCTCGATCGCAATAGTATTAGGAAAATCTAATGCATGGACGGTATCCGGGCAAGCCCGCGAAAGACCCCGGGGCCTCCTCCTGCGTGCGGTCTGTGACATCGACCACCAGTGCCCGAGCCCGGTGCATGTGACCCGGAAGGCGCATTCGGGTATGTTCGCCGGGTTTTGATTCGAGCAGGACGGCACGCCCTTGGGAACCGACGAACGCAATCTGCAGGGACTGGTCGCGCAGCTGGCCGAGCGCCTGGCGGGGGCGGGCCTGCACGGGCGCATCGGCCTGGAGAAGGAGACCCTGCGCGTGGGGCCTGAAGGCTCCCCCGCCCTGACGCCGCACCCCGCGGCCCTTGGCTCGGCGCTGACCCACCCCTACATCACCACGGATTACTCCGAGGCATTGCTGGAGCTGGTGACCCCGCCGTTCGAGGACGTGCGCGAGACCCTTGGCTTTCTGCACGACCTGCAGGCCTTCGCCGCCGCCAATGTGGGCGACGAGACGCTGTGGTCCACCTCCATGCCCTGCGTGACCGCCGACGACAATGCGATCCCGGTGGCGCAGTACGGCACCTCCAACGCCGGACGCATGAAGACCGTCTACCGCATCGGACTGGGCCATCGCTACGGGCGCAAGATGCAGGTGATCGCCGGGGTGCACTTCAACTATTCCCCGCGTCCGGAGTTCTGGCCGGCCCTGGCCGATGTGTCGGGCGAGACGGATGGTCGCGCCTTCCGCGACGAGCGCATGATGGGGATGATCCGCAACCTGCTGCGCTTTGGCTGGCTGGTGCCGTATCTGTTCGGGGCCTCGCCGGCGGTGTGCAACTCGTTTCTCGAAGGCCACGGCGCGGTGCTCGAGGACTTCGACGACGATACGTCCTATCTGCCGCATGCCACCAGCCTGCGCATGGGTGATATCGGCTATACCAACCGCAAGGAGGCGGATACCGGTATCAAGGCGGATTACAACTCGCTGGCCGGCTATGTCGATTCGCTGCGCTGCGCGATCAACACGCCCAGCCCCGAGTGGGAGCGCATCGGGGTAAAGGTGGATGGCGAATACCGCCAGTTGAACGCCAACATCCTGCAGATCGAGAACGAATACTACTCCACGGTGCGCCCGAAGCAGCCGCTGGAGCGCTTCGAGAAGCCGACCGATGCCCTGGAGGCGCGTGGCATCGAGTATGTCGAGTTGCGCTCGGTGGACATCAATGCCCAGCACCCGCTGGGGGTGGACGAGACCCAGCTGCGCTTTCTCGAGGTGTTCGCGCTGACCTGTCTGTTGCAGCCGAGCCCCTTGCTGGGCGAGGGCGAGCTGGACGCGATCGACCGCAACCTGCTGGATGTCGCGCACTACGGGCGGCGTCCGGGTCTCGAGCTGCGCCGCGAGGGCGAGGGCATTGCGCTACAGGACTGGGCCCGGGAACTGCTGGCGCTGATGCGTCCGGTGGCCGCGATCCTCGATCAGGAGCTTCCGGGCGACCCTTATCGGCGCGCGCTGAGCGAACAATGGGGCAAGGTCGAGCAGGCGGACCTGACGCCTTCGGCGCGCATGCTGGAAGACATGATGGCGCGCGAGGAGGGCTTCTACCGCTATGCGAGCCGGCTGTCGGCCCAGCATCGCGAGGCCTTCCGCTTCAACGGGCCGCTGCCGCGCGCGGAGACCCTGGAGGCGCTGGCGCGCGAGAGCCTCTCCGGGCAGGCGGACATCGAGGCCGCCGATATCCTCGATTTCGATGCCTTCCTCGCGCGCTATTTCGACGGCACCCTGCGCACGGGTTGAGCACCGCTATACCCTTCGGTTTTATCGAATCGTTGAGCCCATTTAACGCGCTTTTTGTTCGATAATTTCGATGGGATGATGGTGTTTGAAACTCGACCCGCTCGCTGCCCCGTCAGGTGGCGCTGCACCCGGAGGTATCCATGAGTCTTCTGATCAACGGCGAGCTGCGCGAGGGCTGGCTGGACGAGGAATCCGACGAGAACGGCGAGTTCGTCCGCCAGGACCAGCAGTACCGCAACTACGTGACCCCCGATGGCTCCGCGGGCCCGCTGGGCGAGGGTGGCTATCCGGCCGAATCCGGGCGCTACCACCTGTACGTCTCCTATGCCTGCCCGTGGGCGCACCGTGCGCTCATCCTGCGCCGGTTGAAGGGGCTGGAGCCACACATCGGGCTGTCGGTGGTGCATCACTACATGGGCGATGCCGGGTGGTCGTTCGATGACTGCGACGGTTGCACCGGCGATCGCGTGCACGGCTCGCGCTACATGCACGAGCTCTATACCCGCACCGACCCGAAGTACACCGGCATCATCACCGTGCCGGTGCTGTTCGATACCCGCACCGACCGGATCGTGAACAACGAATCGGAAGATCTGGTGCGCATGTTCAACAGCGCGTTCGATCACATCACCGGCAACACCCTGGACTTCTACCCCGAGGACCTGCGCGGGGAGATCCATGCGGTCAACGAACGGGTGTACGAGAACGTGAACAACGGTGTCTATCGCTCGGGCTTTGCGACCACGCAACAGGCCTACGACGCGGCCTGGGACCGTCTGTTCGAGACGCTCGACTGGCTGGAGGAACGGCTGGCGCGCCAGCCGTTCCTGGTCGGAGACCGCCTCACAGAGGCCGACTGGCGGCTGTTCACCACGCTGGTCCGCTTCGACCCGGTCTACTACAGCCATTTCAAGTGCAACCGCCAGCGGATCATCGATTTCCCGGCGCTTTCGGCCTATCTGCGCATGCTTTATCAGCGGCCGGGCGTGGCCGAGACCGTGCGCATGGACCACATCAAGGCGCACTACTACGGCAGCCATCCGATGCTGAATCCCAGCGGCATCGTCCCGAAGGGGCCGCTGATCGACTACACCCGGCCGCACGGCCGCCCCCTGGGCGACCTGCCAGCGGCGCTGCGGAACGCCAACGAAACGTGACGGTCGTTAAACTGTTGGGAGGTTCAACCGTGGCCCGGCTACATGCCGGGCCGCATTCGTGTCGGGGGAAAGGCAAGTGAAGGCGATAGGCGGGTTCCTGGGGCTGGTCCTGGTGGTGGCGATTGTGGCTGCGGCCTGGTTTGCGTTCGGCCCCGAGGATGGCGCCCGTGACGAGGGAGGCGATGCCCCCGCCGCGTCCCAACGCGACGACCGCACGCCAGTGCGCGTCAGCGAGGTCGCCCCGCGCACCTTCGAGACCATCGTCGAATCCCTGGGCACGGTGGAGGCCAACGAGTCGGTGGTGGTGACCGCGAGCGTGACCGAGCGCGTGGTCGAGATCCTGTTCGATGATGGCGATACGGTCGAGGCTGGCGACGTGCTGGTTCGCCTGGACGCCGACGAAGAACGCGCGGCGATGCGCGAGATCCGCGTGCAGGTGGACGAGGCACGGCGGGAGCTGGAGCGCGTGCGCGACCGGGTGGCCGATGGCGTGGTCACGCAGCAGCAGGTGGACCAGCAGCGTTCACGGCTGAACGAGGCCGAAGCCCGGCTGGCGGCCGCGGAGGCCCGGGTCGCAAACCGGGTGATCCGGGCGCCCTTCTCCGGCCGTCTGGGGCTGCGCCAGGTCAGCCCCGGTTCGCTGGTCAGTCCAGGGACCGTGATCGTCGAGCTGGATGACGTGTCGGTCGTGAAGGTCGACTTCGCCGTGCCCGAGCGCCACACCGCGGCCATCCATCTCGGTATGGACGTGCAGGGGCGCAGCGCGAACGGCGAGTTCGCGGGGCAGGTCGCGGCCGTGAGCAACCGTCTGGACGTGGCCACCCGTACCCTGACCGTGCGCGCCCTGGTGGAAAATCCCGACCTATTGTTGCGCCCCGGCATGCTGGTGAACATCCGTCTGCCGCTGGACCCGGTGGAGCGCCTGGCCGTTCCCGAGGGCGCCATCCAGCAGGTCGCCGACCAGCACTTCGTGTTCCAGTTGCGCGATGACGGCACGGTGGAACGGGTGCGCATCCGCATCGGTCGCCGTGACCCGGGCTTTGCCGAGGTCCTGGACGGCCTGGAGCCGGGGGACACCGTGGTCTCCGAGGGCGTCTCGCGGGTGCGTGACGGGCGCGAGGTGCGCGTCCTGCCCCCGCGTGCGCCGGAAGGCAATAACGGAGAGGCCGGGGACGGGGCATGATCATCTCCGATGTCGCCAATCGCCGCCCGGTGCTGGCGATTGTCTTCAACCTGCTGCTGATCACCTTCGGCCTGATCGCCTACGACAGCCTGCCCCTGCGCGAGTACCCGGACGTGGACCCGCCGGTGGTCACGGTGGATACCATCTACCCAGGGGCCAGCGGCGAGATCATCGAGCGCGAAGTCACCCAGCGCATCGAGGACCGCATCGCGGGTATCGAGGGGATTCGCTTCATCCAGTCCTCCAGCGAGGATGGCCGGTCGCGCATCACCATCGAATTCAACCTCAGCCGCGACATCGACGCCGCGGCGAATGACGTGCGCGAGGCGGTCAGCCGCGTGCTGGGCGACCTGCCCGACGAGGTCGATCCGCCCGAGGTGACCAAGGCGGACGCCGACGCTAACCCGATCCTGTGGTTGAACCTTTCCAGTACCACGATGGATGCACTGGAGCTGGCGGACTACGCCGAACGCAACCTGATCGACCGGCTTTCGGTCGTGGACGGCGTGGGGCTGGTGCGCCGGGGCGGCGCGCGCAGCTACGCGATGCGCATCTGGGTGGACCGCGAGGCCCTGGCCGCGCGCGAGTTGACCGTCACCGACATCACCGATGCCCTGCAGCGGGAGAACGTCGAACTGCCGGCCGGACGCCTGGATTCCCTGGAACGCGAGTTCACCGTACGCGTGGAACGCCAGTACCGCACCCCCGAGGACTTCGCCGGCCTGGTGCTCAAGCGCGGGGAGGGCGGGCAATTGGTGCGCCTGGGCGATGTCGCCGAGGTGAATATCGGCGCGGATACCGAGCGCAGCGAATTCCGCGGCAATGGCGAGGACATGATCGGGCTGGGGATCATCCGCCAGTCCAACGCCAACGTGCTGGAGGTGGCCAATGGCGTGAAGGCGATGGCGGCCACCCTGCAGGACTCCTTGCCGGAGGGTACCTCGCTCGTCACGACTTATGACGAATCGGTGTTCATCGAGGGGGCGATCCGCGAGGTTTACATCACCCTCGCGGTGGCGACCGCCGCCGTGGTGTTCGTGATTTACCTGTTCCTGGGCAGCTGGCGCGCGACCCTGATCCCGGCGGTGACCGTGCCGGTGGCGATCACCGCGGCCTTCATCGGCATCAGTCTGTTCGGATTCTCCGTCAACCTGCTCACCCTGCTGGCGCTGGTGCTGGCGGTTGGGCTGGTCGTGGATGACGCGATCGTGATGCTGGAGAACATCCACCGGCGCATCGAGCGCGGGGAGCCGGGCCTGCTTGCAGCCTATCGCGGAGCGGGCCAGGTCGGGTTCGCGATCGTCGCGACCACATCGGTGCTGATTGCGGTGTTCGTGCCCCTGGCGTTCCTCGACGGCACGGTGGGCCAGCTGTTCACCGAGTTCGCCATCGCCATGGCTATTGCGGTGTTCTTTTCCAGCATCGTGGCGCTCACGCTGGCGCCGGTATTGTCCGGGCGTCTGATGCACAAGGGCGATGACGAAACCGGTGCGGCCCGCTATATCGGTCGTGGCTTTGCCGCGCTCGAAGCCGGTTACGGGCGCGTGCTCGCCACAGGCCTCAAGGGTTCGTGGCTGGTGGTGCCCATCCTTGCCGTAGTGCTGGGCGGCGCCTGGTACCTGTTCTCCGAGTTGCCCGAGGAATTCGCGCCGCAGGAGGATCGCGGGTCCTTCTTCGTGCTGGTGGACGGTCCCGAGGGTGCGAATTTCGAATACATGAGCCGTCAGATGGCCGAGGTCGAGGCGCGTATCCAGCCGCTGATCGAGGACGGTCCGATCCGCCGGGCGCTGGTGCGTACGCCGCGCGGCTTCGGCGGTTCCGAGCTCATGAACAACGGCTTCGTGATCGCGATCCTCGACCACTGGGACGATCGTGATGTTTCCGGGCAGGAGGTGATCGACGAGATCCGCGGAATCATCAACGAGATGCCCGGGGTGGAGGCGCGCGTGGTGATGCGTCAGGGGCTCTCGCGCGGCCGCGTCGGCCCGCCCGTGCAATTCGTGATCTCCGGCCCGGACTATGACCAGCTCGAGGAATGGGGCGAGATCATGCGCGAGGCCGCCGAGGGCATTGACGGCCTGACCCGGGTGGACCTGGACTACGAGCCCACCCAGCCCCAGCTCAATGTGCGCCTGGACCGGGACCGGGCCGGAGACCTGGGCGTTTCCATGCGTGATGTTGGCCGCACGCTGGATATCGTGCTCGGCGGGCGCGACGTCACCACCTTCGTCGACCGCGGCGAGGAGTATGACGTGATCATCGAGGGGCTGGCCGACCAGCGCCGGACGCCCGGAGATATCGACAACCTCTACGTGCGCTCGAGCTCCGGTTCCATGGTCCCGTTGTCCAGCCTCGTGACCTACGAGGAACAGGCCGGTCCCTCCTCGCTCGAGCGATACAATCGCTCGCGCGCCGTGACGCTGACCGCCGGGCTGCGTGACGGCATGACGTTGGGCGAGGCCCTGGACGCCCTGGACGCGAAGGCGGCCGAGCTGCTTCCGGCCGAGGCGGGGATCGACTACAAGGGCGAGTCGCTGGACCTGCGCGCGGGCTCCGAGGCGATCCTGTTCGTGTTCGCGCTGGCCCTGCTGGTGGTGTTCCTGGTGCTGGCGGCACAGTTCGAGAGCTTCGTGCATCCGTTCGTGATCATGCTGACCGTGCCCCTGGCGGTGGTCGGGGCGTTGATCGGCCTGACCGTCACCGGGCAGACGCTGAATATCTACAGTCAGATCGGCATGGTCATGCTGATCGGCCTGGCGGCGAAGAACGGTATCCTGATTGTGGAGTTCGCCAATCAGCTGCGTGATCGCGGGCGCGACTTTGATACCGCGATCCTCGAGGCCGCGCGCATGCGTCTGCGGCCGGTCCTGATGACCGCGCTGACCACCGTGGCGGGTTCGATCCCGCTGATCCTGGCCTCCGGTCCGGGCGAGGAGACGCGCTTCGTGATCGGGGTGGCGGTGTTCTCCGGCGTCCTGTTCGCCACGCTGTTCACGCTGTTCGTGATCCCGGCGGCCTACCGCCTGGTCGCCCGCGGCACGACTTCGCCGCTGGCGACGACCCGCCGCCTGCACGACCTCGACGCCGAGGTCGAGGATGTCGATGGCGAGCGCCGGGGTGCTCGCTCCACTACTGCCCCACGCGCCGAACCCTGATCGCTCGGGGTTTCGTGGTGCCGGCTCCGGGTAACTGTCGGCGACGGCCGTGGCTAGGCCTGGTTCGTCGTCGGTGTTTACGTGCTTTTGTCTGGCCGCCTGCCACTCGCTCTCTCGCGAGCGCACCGCGAGGTCCTTTCTTGCTTGCCCAAGAAAGTACCCGAAGAAGGGCACCCGGATTCCGCCCGGGAACCTCGCTCCGGACGTGCTGGGCCGGCGGCGCTGAACTCGCTACGCCTGCGGCTTCGCTCAGACATCCAGCGCCCCATGTCTATTGTTAACTGGCCGGCCCATCACGCCCTCCGCGAGGGGCTTCATACGGGAGGAGAAGGTCACAACAGACGGTATCCCGTAGGGTGCGGTTGAGCGCAGCGAAACGCACCGTTCCCCACGTCGTGCGA